>PLUE01000028.1 GCA_003164785.1 Gammaproteobacteria bacterium
CCGCAGCCGCCGCAACAGCAGCCGGCGGTACAGCGGCCCGAGCCGGCGGTACAGCGGCCGGCGGTACAGCGGGCAGTGCCGGAGGAGGAGCAATCGTGAACGCAGCATCGTCGGCCCATGCGGGCATCGCTTTGGGCGTCAATATCGATCACGTGGCCACGCTGCGTCAGGCACGGCGCGGTCAATATCCCGATCCCACGCACGCGGCGCTGCTCGCCGAGCAGTCGGGCGCCGACAGCATCACGCTGCACCTGCGCGAGGACCGCCGGCATATTCAAGACCGGGATGTTTTTCGGATGCGGGAAGCTCTTCAGACCCGCATGAATCTGGAGATGGCGGTCACCGACGAGATGATCCGGATCGCTCAGCAGGTGCTGCCGCAGGATTGCTGTCTGGTGCCGGAATCGCGTGAGGAAATCACCACGGAGGGTGGCCTGGATGTGGTCGGCCAGTTCGACCGGGTCGCGGCGGCATGCAAGGTTCTCGGTGGCGCCGGCATCCGAGTCTCCCTGTTCATCGATCCCGACGCGCCCCAGGTCGAGGCCGCGCAGCGCGCGGGTGCACCGGTCATCGAACTGCATACCGGCGCCTACGCCGCGGCCGACGGCGCCCTGCAGGCGCGGGAATTCGAGCGGATGCGCTCGGCGGTCAAGTTTGGCGCCTCGCTCGGCTTGTCGGTGAACGCGGGTCATGGGCTCAATTATCACAACGTCGAGCCCATCGCCGCGCTCACCGATATCGTGGAGCTGAACATCGGACATGCCATCGTCGGGCGCGCCGTGTTCGATGGTCTGGCAAGGGCGGTGCGCGACATGAAAGACCTCATGCGCGCGGCGCGTCGTTGAGCCGATGATCTACGGTATCGGCATCGACGTCCTCAAGGTGGAGCGCATCGAAAGCGTTTTCCAGAAACATGGCCAGCGCTTCGTTGATCACCTGTTGATGCCGGAGGAGCGTGTCCAGCTGGCGCGAACCAAGCGCACGGTGCGATTTCTCGCCATGCGGTTCGCGGCCAAGGAGGCGATCGTCAAGGGCATGGGGACGGGTTTCGCGCACGGCGTGTGGATCCGCGATGTAGGCATCGTGCAGAACGCGTGGGGCAAGCCCGAGGTGGTGTATTCGGAGCGCGGCGCCAGGGTGCGCGACGGGCTCGGCATCGGCGACGGGCACGTCACGTTGACGGACGAGGCGGGCTTGGTGGTGGCGGTGGCGGTGTTGATGCGTCGCGCGCCGGCAGCGATCGTGGCCCAGGCATGAACACCCTCGTGTTCGACATCGAGACCGTTCCGGATACCGATCTCGGCCGGCGTCTCTACGGCCTCGAGGGTCTGTCCGACGAGCACGTGGGACAGATCATGTTCACCAAACGTCGTCAGGAAACCGGCAGCGACTTCCTGTCCCACGAACAGCATCGCGTGGTGGCGATTTCCGTGGTGATGCGCTCCCGGGATTCGTTGAAAGTGTGGAGCTTGGGGGACGAGGGCTCGTCCGAGAAGGATTTGATCGAGAGATTCTTCGATGGCCTGGACAAGTACACGCCGGACCTCGTGTCGTGGAATGGTGCGGGCTTCGACCTGCCGGTGCTGCACTATCGCAGCCTGTTGCACAGCGTGACCGCGGCGCGCTACTGGGAGACCGGCGACGGCGACAGCAGCTTCCGCTACAGCAATTACCTGAGCCGCTTCCATTGGCGGCACATCGATCTGATGGACGTGCTCTCGGGTTTTCAAGGGCGCGGCCGGGCAAGCTTGGACGACGTGGCCACGCTGCTCGGATTTCCCGGCAAGGTGGGCATGCACGGCTCCCAGGTCTGGGAGGTGTATCTGCAAGGGGGGCTGTCGCGCATCCGTGCTTATTGCGAAACCGACGTATTGAACACCTATCTGGTATTCCTGCGCTTCCAGCTGTTGCGCGGGCACCTGAATCAGGCCGAGCATGCGAACGAGGTCGCGCGTGTGCGCAAGCTGCTGGACGACTCCGCGCTGGGCCACTTCAAGGAATTTGCGGCAGCATGGCGCGCACCGTAAAGCTGGGCGACATCCAGGAGGCGCTGGTCGTCGACCTGTCCCATGATGGCCGCGGTATCGCGCGCGTGGACGGCAAGGCCGTGTTCATCGAGGGCGCATTGCCGGGCGAACTGGTCAAGTTTCGCGTGTTCAAGCGCCGCAGGCAGCTGGATGAGGCGGGCCTGGTCGACGTCGTGACGCCGTCGGCCGACAGGGTGGTTCCCAAATGCATGCACTTCGGGGTTTGCGGCGGCTGCACCCTGCAGCACCTGGCGCCGGCCGCGCAGCTGGCCGCGAAGCAGCGACAGCTGCTGGACAATCTGGAGCGCATCGGCCGCGTGCGCCCGGAGCAGGTGTTCGCGCCGCTCGAAGGACCCGTGTGGGCGTATCGGCGCCGTGCCCGGCTCGGGGTCAAGTTCGTCACCAAGAAGGGGCGGGTGCTCGCGGGCTTTCGCGAGCGGGAAAAGCCCTATATCGCCGACATCCAGCGCTGCGAGGTGCTCGTCGAGCGGTTCGCGACGCTGTCCGCGGAGCTGGCCGCGCTGGTCGAAACCCTGTCGGTGCGCGAGACGCTGCCGCAAGTCGAGGTGGCGGCCGGCGATCACTCGGCGGCGCTCGTGTTCCGGGTGATGCAAACGCCCACCGCCGACGATCTGGACAAACTGGGTGCCTTTGGGCTTCTGCACGGGGTGCAGATATTTCTGCAAGGCGGCGGAATCGAGACCATCAAGCCGCTGCGCAGCGACTATCCGCCGCTCACCTATTCGATCGACGAGGAGCGGCTGGTGCTCGAGTTCGGGCCCAACGATTTCGTCCAGGTGAATCGCGAAATCAACAAGTCCATGGTGGCGGCCGCGGTCGACTTATTGCAGCCCGCATCCTCCGACGCGGTTCTGGATCTGTTTTGTGGTCTCGGCAATTTCACCCTTCCGCTTGCGGCTCGCGCCGGCAAGGTGGTGGGCGTGGAGGGCGATGCGGCGCTCGTCGCCAAAGCTCGTGCCAATGCGGAGCGCAATGCCCTGGGCTCGGTGGAGTTTCACGTGGACAACCTGTTCGAGCCCGCCGGATGCGGCGAATGGTCGAAAAACCCGTACGACCTGGTGTTCCTGGACCCGCCCCGCGCCGGCGCGTCTGAAATCATGGAACGCATGGCGCATTGGCGGCCGCGCCGAGTCGTGTATATTTCCTGTCATCCTGGGAGTTTGGCGCGGGATGCTGGAGTTCTGGTCGACGCCCACGGCTATACGCTGACCGGCGCAGGGGTGATGGACATGTTTCCGCATACGACACACGTCGAATCGATCGCGGTGTTCGAGAGGGCCACGTGAGCCTCGGTCCCCTCATGGTCGACATCGCGGGCACCGAGTTGGCGTCGGAGGACATCGACGTCCTGACACATCCGTTGGTCGGCAGCGTCATCCTGTTCTCCCGTAATTACCGCGATCCGCACCAGGTCTCCGGACTGTGTGCGTCGATTCGCGCGCTGCGCTCGCCGCATCTGATGATTGCGGTCGATCATGAAGGCGGGCGCGTGCAAC
The DNA here is from genome assembly GCA_003164785.1 of Gammaproteobacteria bacterium. GTDB lineage: Bacteria > Pseudomonadota > Gammaproteobacteria > Steroidobacterales > Steroidobacteraceae > Bog-1198. The sequence goes on from PLUE01000028.1 coordinate 3,545, forward strand.
GCTTCAGGGAGGGATTTACACGGCTGCCGGCCTCGCGAGCCTTGGGCCGGCGCTTCGAAGAGGACCGGCGCGACGGGCTGGTGCTGGCTCGGTCCGTGGGTTGGCTCATGGCGAGCGAATTGCGTGCCGTCGGCGTGGACTATAGTTTCGCTCCCTGCGTGGATCTGGATTACGGGGTGAGCGAAATCATCGGTGATCGCTCCTTCAACCGGAATCCGGACACCGTCGGCGCACTCGCCGCGGCCTATATGTCGGGCATGCGCGACGCCGGCATGGCGGCAATCGCCAAGCATTTTCCGGGTCACGGCGCCGTCGTCGCGGACTCGCACATCGCCCTGCCGGTCGACCGGCGCGAGTTCGTCGACATGGAGGAGGACATTCGCCCGTATCGGCCGCTCATCGAGAACAACCTGGCGGGTGTCATGGCGGCGCACGTCGTCTATCCCGCCGTGGATACGCTGCCGGCAAGTCTTTCCCGACGCTGGATCACGGAGATTCTGCGCGGCGAACTGGGCTTCCACGGCTGTGTGTTCGCCGACGATCTGAGCATGGCCGGAGCGGTGGCGTTCGGTGACATCCTCGAACGCATCCGCTTGGCCCACGAGGCCGGTTGCGACGTGCTGCCCATCTGTAATGATCGACCCGCGGTTCTGGCCGTCCTCGATCACTTCAGGCCGGGCCACGCAAGGCCGGGCCAGGAAAGGCCGGACCAGGAAAGGCCGGACCAGGAAAGGCCGGACCAGGAAAGGCCGGACCAGGAAAGGCCCGGCGACGCGTCGCTGGGCGAGCAGTCGGCGGCGTCCCAGGCCCGCGCCGTGCGCATGCGCGCCCGCGGACCTGCGCCCTCGGAACTGCAGTCCGACCCCCGCTGGCGCGAGACCGTGCAACGCATCGCCGATTTGTCGGCGGCACCGCCGCTCGTGCTGACCGAGGGGCAGCCGTGACCCTGGATTCGGACTTTTATCGGCGCCTGCTGGAAAGCTCGCCGGAGGGCGTTGCCCTGGTCGACGCGCAGAATCCTGAGAATCCCGTCATCTATGTGAATCCGGCATTCGAGGCGCTGACGGGGTATCCGGCGGCAGATTTGATCGGCAAGAACCTGCGGCTCTTGCAGGGCGATGATCGCGATCAAGATGCGCGTCATCGGCTGCGCGAGGCGATGGCGCGCGGCGAGGCTTGCCGGGTGCTGTTGCGCAACCATCGCAAGGATGGGCGGGTGTTCTGGAACGAGATGTCGGTCATTCCGCTGGTCGATGCGCAAGGGCGTGTCACGCACTTCGCGGGACATCACCGCGATGCCGGAGAGCGGCTGCGCATCGAGCCGAAGCCCTCGCGCGATTCCCCGATCAACATCCATCTGCCCACCGCGGTCACGGTGCGCGACGATCGCTTGACGGGGCTGTTCACACTGCCGTATCTCGAGGAGCTCCTGAAACGGGACTGGGCGATCGCAACCCGGGAGAATCGCAGCATCGCGGTGTTTTCGGTCGATATCGATGCGCTGGATCTGTACAACGCGACCTTTGGCCGAGCCGCCGGAGATTCGGCGATCCGGCGGGTGTCGCACTGCATCGCCGGGTGCCTGCGCCGCTCCAGCGATGTGACCGCACGCATCGACGGCGGCAGTCTGCTGGCTTTCGCGCCCGGGCTGTCGAGCGAGCAGGCCTTCCGGGTCGGACAGACGATGGCCGAGCGGGTGCGCGAATTGCGCATCCATCATCCTCGTTCGGCCATCCTTCGCTATGTCAGCGTCAGCGTCGGCGTGAGCGCTGTCATCGCCGAACAGAACGTCGATCCGGCGACGCTGCTGGAACGCTCCCTGCAGCAATTGAAACTCGCCAAGAGTGCGGGCCGCAACCAGGCCGCCTGAGCGCCGAGCGGACGTTTGAAGGCCTTGCGCGGCCATTTGCCGCGCTTTTCGCCGGAATCCATGGCGAAGCGTGGATTCGATGTGAGCGGGTTCTCGGTTACATCCTGATTCCTGTGACGGGCATTGGAACCTCGGCGGCGCGTGCGGCTGCGCCGCAAAAACTCTGGTACTTAGTGGTTCATGAAGATCCGCACGAAGATCATATCGTTGCTTGCGCTGCTGTTCGCGGTGCTCATCCTGTTGGAGATCGCAGTCCAGAAGCAGGTATTGATGCCGAGTTTCGCGGAACTCGAACGGGACGATGCGAAGACTTCGATGACGCGCATCGGGTACGCGCTCGACATGGCATTGGGCAGTCTCGAGTTGAGCGCGGCGGATTGGGGCAACTGGGCGGACGTCTTCGACTTCGTGCAGCGGCCCACCCCGGCGTTCGTGAACGCGAACGTCACTGCGACGGCATTGAAGCAGCTGCAGGTCAACGTCCTGCTGATCGTCGACCGACAGGGCGACGTGGTGTCCTCCAGCGCGCGGGATCTGCAATCGGGCGCCGTGCTGGATCTGGATCTCGCCGCGGTGAAAGCCCTGCCGGCTGATTTTCCATGGCGCGGCAACCTGCAAAGCGGTGTCATGGCGAAGGGCCTGATTCGCACGAACCTCGGCGTGATGATGGCATCATCTGCACCCATACTCGATGGCAGCGGCGCGGGCTCGTCCGAAGGCATGGTGATCATGGGCCGGTTGCTGACCCCGCTGGAGGTGTCGCGCCTTGGCTCTCAAGCGCAGGCAAATCTCTTGATGGTCGGGCCGGCTCTGGGTGGTTCGGCACCCGGCGATGCCCTGGTCGAGACGGACGACGCCACCCAGGTGTACCGATCGTTTGCGGACATCCAGGGAAATCCTGTGATGAGTCTGCGCGTGGAAGTGCCGCGCAAGATCACCGAGCGGGGTCGCCATGCCGTGATCTACGCGTCCGCCTATCTGATCGGCGCGGGCGCCGCGGCCTTGTTGCTGTTGGTGGTGATTCTCAACCGTATGGTGCTCGCGCCGCTCGACCGGGTCACCCGGCACGCCGTGACCATCGGCGAAGGCGCGGATCTTTCCGCGCGACTGGATCTGCCGGGACACGATGAGATGTCGGTCCTCGCGCGCGAATTCGATCGCATGGTGAGCCGGGTCGCCGAGTCGCGCCGTTTGCTGGTGGATCAATCGTTCGACGCTGGTTTCGCCGAACTCGCGAAGGGCGTGCTGCACAATCTCGGCAATGCGATGACGCCCTTGACGGTGCGTCTGTCCAAGCTGTCCGGGGGGTTGCGCGCCGCGCCGGTGGCGGACCTCGAGCAAGCCGTCTCCGCCCTGAAATCCGAGGCCGCGGGCAGCGAGCGCCATGCCGACCTCGAGGAATTCATGCGTCTGTGCTGCGGTGAATTGCGGGCGGCGATCGATGAGGGCCGCGCCGACCTGGAGGTGGTGCAACGTCAAACCACCATCGTGCAAACGGCGCTGGCGGAGTTGATGCGCTCCACGCGCAACGAAAACGTGGTCGAATCCGTCCGTCTGCCCGAGCTGGTGTCCCAGACGCTCGAGATCGTTCCCGATGCCTGCCGCCGCCGCTTGATGGTGGAGAGCGACGAGTCGTTGGGGCGGGTCGGGGCGGTGCGGGTCGCGCGAACGATTCTCCGCCTGGTTCTGCAGAACCTCATCATCAACGCGGCGGACGCGGTGCGCGATGCGGGGCGCGACATGGGCGTTTTGCGGGTGGCGGCCGAAATCGTACGCGACGGGCCGCACGAGCAATTGCACCTACGTTGCGAAGACAACGGCATCGGCATCGCCAAGGGCGACCTCGAACGAGTCTTCGAACAGGGATTCTCCACCAAGTCCCCCGCCACCAATCATGGGATCGGTCTGCATTGGTGCGCGAATTCCATCGGCGCATTGGGCGGCCGCATCTGGGCGGCCAGCGAGGGTCGGGGCCGGGGCGCGGCCGTGCACGTGATGATTCCACTTACCTGAAGATCAAGAGGCCGAGCATGTCAGACGATAAGCGAATGGCGGTTCGAATTCTCGTTGCCGACGACGAAGCCGAGGTGCGGGACGCGTACCGCCAGATCCTGTGCGAAGCCGACGTGAGCGCCGAGGCGGCGAAATTCCGCAGCATGCGCGACCGGTTGTTCGCCAACGGCGGCGAGCAGGCGAGGAAGCTTTCCAGCCGCAATGTCAGATTCGTGCCGGTGTTCTGCGAGGATGCCGAAGCCGCGGTGGCGGCGGTCCGTGCTTCCATCGCCGCGGACGATCCGTTCGCCACGGCGTTTCTGGACATGCGGATGCCGCCCGGCCCGGATGGTGTGTGGGCCGCCTCGCGCATTCGGGAATTGGATCCGGCGATCGAAATCGTCGTTTGCACCGCCTACTCCGACGTCGATCCGGGGGAGATCGGCGGGCTGGTGCCGCCCGAGGAGAAACTGTCCTACCTGCAGAAGCCATTCCATCCGCACGAGATACGGCAGATGACGATTTCGCTGGCGAGCAAGTGGCGCGCGGAGCACCGCATCGTCAAGCTCGCTTACTTCGATCCGCTGACCGGCTTGTCCAACCGCGAGCAGTCGCGCAATCATTTGAGCAGCGCTCTGGCAGCGGCAGCGGGACGTCCCGGATCGGTCGCGTTGCTCTATCTCGATCTCGATAACTTCAAGCGGGTCAACGACACGCTGGGGCATGCCGTCGGAGACGAGTTGCTGCGTCTCGTGGCGTCGCGACTGCGGCATTCTCTGCGCGCCGACACGAATCATATCGGCCGTCTCGGCGGCGACGAATTCATCGTGATTCTGCCTGACGTGGGCCGCGCGGACGACGCGGCAGCCGTGGCGGCGCGATTGATCGCCGATTTGCAGCTGCCGATGCACCTCGATTTGCATACCCTGGTGATCACGCCGAGCATCGGCATCGCCCTAAGTCCGGTCGATGGAAGCGACGTCGACGTGCTGCTGCGCAACGCGGACCTGGCCATGTATTTCGCGAAGCGCAAGGGTCCGGGCATGTTCGCATTCTTCGATGCGGCCATGAACGCGTCGGCGCTGCGCCGCTTCACCCTGGAGGCGAAGCTGCGCGGTGCGCTGGAGCGCGGCGAATTCAGTCTGAATTATCAACCGCAATTCGACGTCAGCACCGGCACGGTGGCCGGCATGGAGGCGCTGTTGCGATGGACTCATCCGGAGCTGGGTCAGGTGCAGCCGAACGATTTCATACCCGTCGCCGAGGAGACCGGCCTTATCTTGTCCATCGGTGAATGGGTGCTGCGCACGGCATGCGGTCAGGCGAAAGCGTGGCTCGACGAAGGGCTGCCGGTGACCCGCATGGCGGTCAATGTGTCGGGTCTGCAATTCGCGCTCAAGGATTTTCCGGCGACCGTGGAGTCCATCCTTCGCGAATCGGGACTCGAGCCAGCCATGCTCGAACTGGAAATCACCGAGTCGGTGGTGATGGCGGACGAGGCTTGGGCGGAGCAAGCCCTGCGGCAGTTGAAGGACCTGGGCGTGCAGCTGGCGATCGACGACTTCGGAACCGGTTATTCGAGCTTCGGCCGGCTGCGAAATTTTGCGGTCGATCGGCTGAAAATCGACCAATCGTTCATGACCAGCCTCATCGAATGCAGCGACAACCGCGCCATCGCCGCCGCCATCATCGCGATGTCGCGGTCGCTGCGCATCAGCGTCACCGCCGAGGGGGTGGAGAATGTCCCGCAGCTCATGTTCCTGCAGGAACATGAGTGCCAGGAGGCTCAGGGCTTCCTGTTCAGCCGCGCATTGCCGGCGCTCGAAGCGCGCTCGCTGTTGCGACGTGCCGCCGACGCGACCAGCGGGACCCGCACCCAGCGTCTGAAGTCACTGATGGGCTGACGATCGGCGCGATGGTGCGCCGTGAAGCGCTGTCGGTGGCCGCCTACGAACGGTCGGGGCGGCAAAGCATGGTGAGCGGGCACCGCATGGTTAGAGTGGATGCAGCGGAGAGAGACAACGGAGAGAAACGATGACCGATCGAGCGACGACGGATGAGCGGGAAAAGTTCGATCACAGCAATCACCCGACCGATCGATCGAAATCCGGCGACCTGCATGCGCCCGCCGGCGGCAAGGCCGAGAACTCCCGCGACTCGCGCGGCGGCATTCCGCAGAAGGATCCGCTGACACCGCCGGATTCGGTCAACCGGGGTGCGTCTGCGTGGCAAAGCCCCCCGCAGAACTCGTAACCTGTATCATTGCAAATCCGAACGCGCGACTTCCCGCGCCGTCGGACGAAAAGAACACCAAGGAGTTTCAATGGCAACACCAATTTCCCTTCCTCCGCTGCCCTGGGCCGAGAACGCGTTGGATCCCGTCATATCCGCCAACACGATCAGCTTTCATTACGGCAAGCATCACAAGACCTACGTTGAAAATCTGAACAAGTTGATTGCCGGCACCGAGTATGCCGACTTGCCGCTCGAGAAGATCGTCAGTGCGACCGCGGGCAAGTCCGACAAATCGGCAATATTCAACAATGCGGCGCAGACGTGGAACCACACGTTCTACTGGAATTCCTTGCGCCCGAATGGTGGCGGCGAGCCGCCTGCTGCGTTGAAGCAAAAGATCGAAGCGGCCTTCGGAAGCGTGGACGCCTGCAAGAAGGAATTGTCCGCCACTTCCGTCTCGCAGTTCGGCAGCGGTTGGGGATGGCTCGTGGCGGACGGCTCGACGCTCAAAATCGTCAAGACGGCCAATGCCGAGACACCGTTCACCCAGGGGCTCAAGCCGCTGCTCACGTTGGACGTCTGGGAGCATGCCTATTATCTGGACTACCAGAACAAGCGGGCTGCACATCTCGACGCGGTGTTGGATAAGTTGATCAACTGGGAGTTCGCCGCCCAAAATCTTGGGTGACGTTCTCGTCCTGGCGCATGTGGGACGGTGCCCTGCCCGATGGGGGCGCCGTCCTACAGATCTTCGAGGAACGGCAGCTTATCGTCTTGCCTGTTCTCAACAAAGGTCCAGGATTATGAAATTCATTCCCCGCGCATTGGCAGTTTGCGCCGCATTGACTCTGTCGGTATCTGCGTTCGCCGCCAGCAACTACCACGACACCATCAATCTTTTCAAGAACGCGGGCGAAAGCTCCTCATTCTTCGACAACAGCTACGCCTATGCTGTATTCCCCACCATCGGCGAGGGCGCCGTCGGTATCGGCGGAGCGAGAGGCAAGGGCCACGTCTACGTTCACGGAAAATGGGTCGGAAACGTCACCATGGACCAGGTGAGCCTGGGCTTCCAGTTGGGCGGCAAGGCGTTCAGCCAGATCATTTTCTTCGAGGACAAGCGCTCGTTGGACGAGTTCGAAGGCGGCAGCTACGAGTTCGCCGGCGATGCGAGCGCGGTTGCGATCACGGCCGGCGCCTCGGCCTCGGCCGGAACCAACGGCACAGACGCAGGCGTGAGCGGCGGCAAGAAGGACGCCGCAACCTATGGCCACTACCAGAAAGGCACCGTGGTGTTCACGATCGCCAAGGGCGGCCTGATGGGACAGGTGGCGGTCGCCGGTCAGAAGTTCAAGTACACGCCGCGCACCGCGTCTTAGTACTGTTGCCGAATAGGGCGACATGACGCCGGCGCGTGCCGGAGTCAGGGTGGAGATCGAACGCCCCGGCCAATCCCCGGGGCGTTTTTCATGCTGGTTCCTTGGTGAAAACCAGCAGTCGGTTGAATGCCGGCAGGTCATGGTCGGCATCGAGGCGCAGACCGATGCCGGCGCCCAGCGCGGTGACCGCACCGATGTCGCGAACACCCGATTCAGGGTCGCGAGCTTGGAGCATGCGATCGAATTCCAGATTGCCGGGCGAGGTGTATCCCCCGTCGTAGCGGAACGGGCCATAGATGCAGAGCAACCCACCCGGGGCCAGGATGGCGCCGATTCCCTGGAACAAGGCGGCGACTTCCACCCATGACATGATGTGCAGGGTGTTGGCGGTGAACACGGCGTCGACGCTGCGCACCGGCCAAACGCTCTGACGGACATCGAGCACGGTCGCAGGCCGCACATTGGCGCCGCCCTCCGTCTGCACCCTCGCTGTCAGGCCCTCGAGGTACGGCAGCTGCTCTGTGGGGTGCCAGACCAGATGCGGCAGTTGCGCCGCAAAATACACGGCGTGTTGGCCGGTGCCGCTGCCGATCTCGAGGACCTGGGATCGGCCGGCGAATCGCGCGCGCAAGACCTCGAGAATCGGCTGCTTATTGCGTTCACACGCCTCTGAAAACGGCAACACGTGCATCTCCTTGGAGGTGTCGGTGGAGCGGGTATTGTAGCAAGCACCGCGGCGTTGTTTTCGCTACAGTGTCGCCCGTCCGACCGTGTACCAAGGAGATTCCAGATGACGCTTTCCCTGTACGATTTTTCCATTCCCGCCCTGATCCGCGGCCTGACCAATTTGTCGGCAATCCTGGACAAGGCGGCCGCGCATGCCGCCGCCAAGAAGTTCGATAGCCTCGTTCTCGTCCAGGCGCGTCTGTATCCCGACATGCATCCCTTGGTGCGCCAGATTCAGATCGCCTGCGACACGGCCAAGGGCGCTGCCGGCCGGCTTGCGGACGTCGAGGTGCCGAAGCACGAGGACAACGAAGTCACTCTGGACGATTTGAAGAAGCGCATCGCCAAGACAGTGGACTTCTTGAAGACCGTCACGCCCGAGCAGTTGAAAGGGGCGGAAGATCGCACGATCGAGATCAAATTCCCCAACGGTGCGTGGAAATTCACCGCGCCGGCCTATGTCACTGATTTCGTGCTGCCGAACTTCTATTTCCATGAAAGCATGGTGTATGCATTGCTGCGCAAGAGCGGCGTGGAAATCGGCAAGGGCGACTTCCTGGGCGCGATCCAGTAGCCGGAGGCCGGCCGACGGGCGGTCGCGCGCCGTCGGCGGGCGACCCCGCTCAGGTGAGTAGTTCGACCAGCATTTCGATGCGGGTGAACAAGTTCTCCTCGCTCCTGGCATCGTGCGAGAACCGAAGCTTCAGGGGGCCGTCGAGCCGATAGTCCTTCGGCTTGCCCTGGACCAGCTTCAATATCCGCTTCGGATCGATCTTGTTCTGTTCCTCGAAGATGATGTAACCGCTCGTCGCGGCGGCGTCGATCTTGCGGATGCCGATCTCGCCGGCACGCAATTTGATCTGCGCGGTTCGAAACAGCGATTGCGCATATTGCGGCATGGGACCGAACCGATCGATCATCTCGACCTTCAGTTCGTCGAGTTCCTCGCGCGACGCAGTGCTGGCGATGCGCTTGTACAGCACCAGGCGCAGATGCACATCAGGCACGTAGTCTTCCGGGATCAACGCCGGCAGGTGCAGTTCCACCTCCGGGCCGGCGTCCATGGGCTTTTCCAGGTCGGCTTGTTTGCCGACCTTGAGAGCCGCCACGGCGCGCTCCAGCAGCTCCATGTAGAGTGTGTAGCCGATCTCATGGATCTGGCCGCTCTGTTCGTCGCCCAGGAGCTCGCCGGCGCCGCGAATCTCGAGATCGTGAGTCGCGAGCGTGAAACCCGCACCCAGTTCCTCGAGCGACTCCAGCGCTTCCAGCCGCTTCACCGCATCCGCGGTCATCGCCTTGCGCGGTGGCGTGATGAGGTAGGCATAGGCTCTGTGGTGCGAGCGGCCGACGCGACCGCGCAGCTGGTGGAGCTGCGCCAATCCGAAGCGATCCGCGCGATCGATGATGATGGTGTTGGCGGTCGGCACGTCGATGCCGCTCTCGATGATGGTCGTGCAGACCAGCACGTTGAAGCGGCGATGGTAGAAGTCGAGCATGAGTTGCTCGAGCTCGCGTTCGCGCATCTGGCCGTGACCGACCGCGACGTTGGCTTCCGGGACGAGTTCGCGAATGGCCTGTGCGGTCTTTTCGATCGTCTCGACGACATTGTGGACGAAGTAGATCTGGCCGCCGCGGCGGATCTCGCGCATGGCCGCTTCGCGGACGATGGTTTCGTTCCATTCCAACACGAAGGTCTTCACCGCGAGGCGCTCGGCCGGCGGGGTCGTGATGAGGGACAGGTCGCGCAGGCCGCCCATGGCCATGTTCAATGTGCGCGGAATCGGGGTTGCCGTGAGCGTCAGCACGTCGACCTCGGTGCGCAGCGCCTTGAGCTTTTCCTTGTCGCGGACCCCGAAACGATGCTCTTCATCGACGACGATCAAGCCAAGATCCTTGAATTTGATCTTGCCCTGCAGGAGCCGCTGGGTTGCGATGACGATGTCCACCGTGCCGCCGGCCACACCGGCGACGACGGCATCGGCTTCCTTGTTGGTGCGAAAGCGCGACAGGCTTTCGACGCGCACCGGCCAGTCGGCGAAGCGGTCGGCGAACGTCGTGAAATGTTGCTGCGCGAGCAAGGTGGTCGGCACCAGCACGGCCACCTGCTTGTTGGCTTGAACGGCGACGAAGGCGGCCCGCAGGGCGACTTCGGTCTTGCCGAAGCCGACGTCGCCGCAGACCACCCGGTCCATGGGCTTGTCGGACTTCATGTCGCCGAGCACGGCGTCGATGGCGCTTGCCTGATCGGCGGTTTCCTCGAAGCGAAAGCCGGCCTGGAAGGCGCGGTACTCGGCTTCGCCGGAGGCCATGCGGGTGCCCTCGCGGGCCGCGCGTCGCGAGTACAGGTCGAGGAGTTCGGCCGCCACGTCCCGGATGCGCTGGGCGGCCTTGCGTCTCGCCCTTTGCCACTGCTCGCCGCCGAGCTTGTGCAACGGCGCGGTTTCCGCGGGCGCGCCCGTGTAGCGCGACACCAGATGCAAGGCCTGGACGGGCACGTACAGCTTGTCGCCGTCGGCATATTCGAGCACCAGGAACTCGCCGGTGTATCCGGCGACGTCCATGGTCTGCAGTCCCACGTAGCGCCCGACGCCATAGGATTCGTGGACCACCGGCGCCCCGATCCGCAGGTCCGTGAGTTCCTTGAGGATCTTGGCGGGATCGCGCTCGGCGCGGCGCCGGCGGCGTTCCTGCCGCGCACGGTCGCCGAACAATTGCGCTTCGGTGAGAATCTCGAGCGGCGGATGTTCCAGCCGCAGTCCCGACACCGCGCCGGACACCGTGACCCCCAGCTTTTGGTCGCCGGCGAGGAAGCTCGCGAAATTATCGAATATCTTGGCGTTGATGTTGCGCCCGCGAAGCAGCTCAAGCAGCAGTTCGCGTCGCCCGGCGGATTCCGCCGCGAGCAGGACGCGCGCCGGGCTGCCCGCGAGATGCGCCACGAGTTCCGCCGCCGGCTGTTCGGCGCGGGCGTCGATCTTGACTTGTGCGGGGGCGAGCGAGGCGAAATTCTGAACCTGTCCGGAGGTTCCCGGCGGCCACTCGAAGGTGCGCAGGTCGATGCGTTGCCAGGCCTCGTAGGCGGCGCGAAATTCGGCCGGCGGCAGGTAGAGTTCCGCAGGATCCAAAATGGGTCTATGCCGATCGTGGCGGAGCTGCTCGTGCCGCTCGACGATGCCATTCCATAGAGAGTCGACCGAGGCGTTGGCCTCGTTCATGTCGACCAGCACGCTGTCGGGCGGCAGGTATTCGAACAGATGCGACGTGCGTTCGAAGAACAGCGGCAGGAAGAATTCCACGCCGCCGGGGGCCTGCCCCAGGCTTACATCACGATAGATTGCCTGCTCGCTGAGGTCGCCGGTGAAGCGCAACCGATAGCGGCGGCGGAATTCGCGCACCGCATCCGGGTTGAGCGGCGTTTCCCGCGCCGGCAACAACTGGATCCGGTCCAGCTTGTCCCCCGAGCGTTGCGTGTCGGGATCGAAATGTCGAATGGTCTCGACGTCCTGGTCCAACATGTCGATGCGGTACGGGCTGTCGGAACCCATCGGAAAGACATCGATCAACGAGCCGCGCACCGCGAACTCACCGTGCGCCACGACCTGGGTGACGGCGGCGTACCCGGCCATCGCCAGCTGCGCCCGGAGGGCGTCCATGTCCAAGGTCTCCCCGACGTGCACCTTCAGCGAATAGGCTTCGACGTAGCTGCGGGGCGCCAGGCGCTGCAACAGCGTATCGATGGCGACCAGCCACACTCCCTTGCGTGCGCGCGGCAGTTCGGCGAGCGTCGCGAGTCGTGCCGACGTGATGTCCGGATGGGCGGAAAAACCATCGTAGGGCAGCGTTTCCAGATCGGGAAAAACGCGTACCGACAGGCCCTTGCCGGCAAAGAAGGCGATTTCGTCGCTCAAGCCCTCGGCGTCTCGGGAGTTTTGGGTGATGACGATCAGCGGGCCGCTGGCTTTAGCCGCGGCTTCGGCGATCGCGAGCGCCGGGGCTGCACCGTATAGCTTGCCCCATTTGACGAGGGGGGAATCACGGGTCGGGAGAGCGGGATCGATTAAGGGCATTTCTTCGCAAACGGACAAACGATGAGCGCCCGCCGCGAGCGGGTCGCGGCGGGCCTAGCTGAAACGAACCTTAAGTTTACGCGATTGTCGTCAAGAATTCGCCGTGACGCTGTGAATCACACGCTCACGCTCGAAATAGACGATGAAGCCGGGATACTCCCAGCGCGAGATCGGGGGTTGCCCGACGGCCGGCACCTTGGACACGGGTGCGCCGAACTTGCTCGCCACCTGGTCCATGGTCATCCCGCGCGTCGGCGTGGCAATGTCGGACTCCTTGACCGCGATTCCAGAGTCCACCGCCACCGTCTCCGCCCGGGTCGATGCGGCCATGCCGGCGATTCCAGCCGCACTCAGGGCGAGAACCGCGACGACAGTTGAGCTTCGACAGGCCATGGCACACCTCTATTGTTATGCATGAATGCAACCCTTACCGGTCAAATAATACCATTGCCGCTCCGCGGCGATCGGTGACCCATTTAACACTCTGATTGCATTGCCATTCTGTGGTTTAATCGCCGCGCATGTTCCAGCCCGTTTCAATCTTCGTGGGTCTGCGCTATTCGCTGGCCCGCGAGCACAGCTTCTTCGTCTCCTTCATCACGTGGGTCTCGCTGCTCGGCGTCGCCCTGGGCGTTGCCATACTCATCGTGGTGCTGTCGGTCATGAACGGGTTGGGGTCGGAGCTGCGGGATCGGCTGCTCAGTCTCACCGCGCACGCAACCTTGACTGCGGGCGGCGGCGCGATCGTCGACTGGCGGCGCCAGATACAGGCGCTCGACGGCGCCCCCGAACTGGTGGGCGCCGCACCATTCCTCGATACCGACGCGATGCTGAGCCGTCAGCCGGCCATGAGCGGCGCCATCGTGCGCGGCATCGATCCGCAGATGGAGCCGCGCGTATCGACGATTGCGGACGAAATGCGGGAAGGCAAGCTGTCGGACCTGGTTGCCGGGGAGAACCGGATCATCCTCGGCCGCATGCTGGCGTATCAGCTCGAGGTGGGCGTGGGGGACACGATCACCGTGATGACGCCGGGAGCGGGCAGTGGCGGCGCGGGCGGCATCGTGCCCGAGTTGCGCGAATTCCAGGTCGTCGGAATATTCGAGGTGGGATTGCAGGAGCACGACAGCTCGCTGGCGCTCATCAATCTCGCGGATGCCGAACAGCTGCGCGGGTTGCCGGGTCCCACCGGGATTCGCTTGAAATTCGACGACGTGCTGAAGGCGCCGGAGCTGGCGCGGGCGGCGGCGGGACGCGCGACGCCGGGACTGCGGCTGCGTGATTGGACGCAGGAGAACGAGGCCTACTTTCGCGCCATCCGCATCGAGAAGACCATGATGGCGCTGATCCTCATGCTGATCGTGGCGGTCGCGGTGTTCAACATTGCCGCCACGTTGGTCATGGTCGTGAGCGACAAACGCACCGACATCGCCATCCTGCGAACCCTCGGCATGAGCCCCCGCGGCGTGCTGGCGGTGTTCATGACCCAGGGCGTGTTGATCGGCTGGATCGGGACCGCGATCGGCGTGGCCGTGGGAACGGCGATCGCCCTGCACGTGCCGTTTCTCGAGCAGGCGCTGAACTTGCACATCATGGATCCCGACGTCTACTACATCTCGAGCGTTCCCAGCGAGACGCGCTCGAGCGATGTCGTCAGCATCGCGCTGGCGGCGCTGGTACTGACCTTCGTGGCGACGATTTATCCGGCCCTGCAGGCTGCGAAGACGCAACCTGCGGAGGCGCTGCGCTACGAATGATGGGCTATTGGTACGAGGGGTTTTTGGGTTTGCGCTACCTGCGTGCGTCGGGGCGACGCGGGGTAGTGTCGTTGATCGCCGCCATTGCGATGATCGGATTGTCCCTGGGCGTGGCGGTGCTCGTGGTGGTGCTGTCGGTGATGAACGGCTTCGAGGAGGAACTGCGCACCCGGATATTGAGCCTCACTGCGCACGCCACGATAGCGGGTCTCGAGGGGCGGATTTCCAACTGGCGGCCCGCGGAGCGGAAGCTGTCGGATTTTCCCGGCGTGGTGGCCGCCGCTCCCTACATCGAGGAGCAGGGCCTCGTGACGCATGGCGACCGGTCGGCCGGGATTCTGATGCGGGGAATCCTGCCGGACCTGGAGCGGAAAGTCGCGGACCTCACGCCGCACCTGCTGAGCGGCTCGCTGGACGACCTCGTCCCGGGCAAGTATCGGGTGATCCTGGGCAAGGATCTGGCCGACGAGATCGGTGCGAAGGTCGGCGACCGGGTGGTCGTGATCGTGGCGCAGGGCGACGTCACCCCGGTGGGCGTGGTGCCCCGCATGCGGGCGTTCGAGGTGGCCGGCATCATTTCGGTCGGCATGTACGAGTACGATCGGCGCATCGCGCTGGTGGCGATGCAGGATGTGGCGAAATTGCTGCGCATGGGCGACGACATCACCGGCATCCGGCTGAACGTGGCGGACATGTATGCCGCGCCGCGGGTGGTGCGGGAGTCCGCCACGGCGCTCGGCGGCAGCTATCTGGTGGAGGATTGGACCACCCAGCACGCGAACTTCTTCCGCTCCATCAACATCACCAAGCGAATCCTCTTCATCATGTTGTCCGCGGTGGTCGCGGTCGCGGCATTCAACATCGTGTCGACCATGGTCATGGTCGTGAAATCAAAGCGTCGCGACATCGCCATCCTACGCACCTTCGGCGCGTCGCCGCGCAGCATCCTGTCGGTCTTCATCATTCAAGGCAGCCTCATCGGCACGCTCGGCATCGTCTTCGGGGTGATTCTGGGGATCTTGCTCGCGACGAATCTGCAGAGCCTGGTGCACGCGTTGGAAGGCGTGGTCGGGTTCAAATTTCTGGATGCACGGGTGTATTTCATGAGCGACCTGCCGGCGCACGTCAGGCTCTCCGACGTCGTCAAGATCTGCGGCTTCGCGTTCGTTCTGGCTTGTCTGTCCACGATCTATCCTGCCTGGCGCGCCGCGCGCCTGCTGCCCGCCGAGGCTCTGCGCAATGACTGAGGATGAAACCGAAATGGCTGATATGGACGGCGACAAGGTGCTCGAAGGCTCGGGTCTCGTGAAGGAATTCGTGCAGGGCGGGGTGACGCTGCAGGTGCTGCGCGGCGCCTCGATAACCGTGCGCGCCGGCGAGCGCATCGCGATAGTCGGTGCATCGGGTTCCGGCAAGACGACATTGCTGCAGCTGCTCGGCGGCCTGGATCTGCCCACCCGGGGCACGGTGTCGATCGCGGGATCCGCGATGAATCGATTGAACGACACGGAGCGGGGCCATCTGCGCAATCGCGCGGTCGGCTTCGTCTATCAGTTCCACCATCTGCTGCCGGAGTTCACGGCGCTGGAAAATGTTGCGATGCCGCTATTGGTGAGGCGCATGAACCCGAAGCTCGCCAGGGCGCAGGCCGCGGCCATTCTGACGCGGGTGGGGTTGGCTGCCCGGCTGGAGCACCGCCCGTCGCAGTTGTCCGGCGGCGAGCGTCAGCGCGCCGCCGTGGCGCGGGCGCTGGTCACGCAACCGAAGCTGGTGTTGGCCGACGAGCCGACCGGAAACCTTGACGGGATGAACGCCGCTCAGGTGTTCGAATTGATGCTGGAGCTCAATCGCGAGCTGCAGACCAGCCTGGTCATCGTGACCCACGACGAGCGGTTGGCTGCACGCTTGGACCGCATATTGACGCTCGTCGACGGCGTACTAGTAGAGCGCGGCGCCCCGCAGGGCCGATCGTAGGCGGCGACGCAGCCGGTAGAGCACCCGTGCGTGCCACAGGCATTGACCGACCACATAGCCCAGTCCCGCCGTCAGCAGGCCCAAGACCAGCGCACCGAGCAGCAGCGGCGCCCATAGTTGGTTGAGGTGCGCCCAAAGATTGGCGTGGGTGATTTCGTGGAACAAGGGCATGATGTCCAGCCCCAGCAGCTTTGCGCCCACCCAGATCGAACCTAAGACCTGGGGAAACCAGGTGAGCGGGTTGCTGACGAACACGGTGGCGAACAGCACCGGAAGATTCAAGCGGAACAGGACGCCAAACACGGCGCATAGCGCCAGGTGCAGGGGTAGAGGCGGGGTCGGCGGCACGAACGCGATCAGCAGGCCCAGCGAGAACGCGTGAATGACGCTGGTGCGCTTGAACATCCAGCACCCGCGGTTGACCACCAGGCTGGCAAACGGCTTCAGGCACCAATGCTTTTCGAGCACCTGCCGCGCGGGGGTGATGTTTTTCAGCCAGCCTTGCATGGATCTCTATTATCCCGGACGACGGCCCATTATGCCGTTTCTGTGGCGTCCCGGTATGCCCCAGGCCTCAGTATGCAAAACAATGACTTAGGGGCCCGAGTCCGGCAGGCGGTATCTGAACCGCCTGGGCTCAAGTATCATGCGGTTAGCACCAAGAGTTACCAAAGAGCAAGCAATGTGGGAGATTATCCGCGCGGGCGGCGGCTTCATGTGGCCGATTATTTTATGTTCAATTGCGGCCGTCGCGATCATCCTGGAGCGCTTGTGGACACTGCAGACGAGCAGGGTCATTCCGCGTGACCTGTCGCAAAAAGTCTGGAACTGGATCGAGGCGGATCAGCTCAACGACAAGCTCATTCTCGCGCTCGAGCAGAATTCGCCGCTCGGCCAATTATTGGCGATCGGGCTGGTCAATCGGAACCGGCCGCGTGCCCTCATGGTGGACCGGCTGGAGGATGGCGGCCGGCACGTGGTGCATGAGTTGGAGCGCTTCCTGAATACGCTCGGGACGATCGCATCGGTGGCTCCGTTGCTCGGCCTGCTCGGCACGGTGGCTGGCATCATTCACGCGTTCAACGCGATCACCGCGAACGGGATCGGCGATCCACGAACCTTGTCCGGCGGCATCGGCGAGGCACTCATCACCACCGCGGCGGGCCTCACGGTCGCCATCCCATCGTTGATCGCGTATCGGTTTCTGCGCGGCAAGGTCGAACGGCTGGTCGTGCGAATGGAGAAAGAGGCGATGAAACTGGTGGATGCCCTGGATGAGCGCAGCAACGCCGCCGACATGGACGCCTGACCCATGAATTTGCGGCCACGGCACCGGGAGGATCCCGAAATCAATCTCATCTCCCTCATCGACGTGTTGCTGGTGCTCCTCATCTTTTTCATGGTCTCCACCACCTTTCAACAAGAGGGGCGGGTGAAGGTTCAGCTGCCTCAGGCCAGTCAGCTCCCCCAGCCGCGCGGCTCGAAGGAGCCCGTCGTCATCACCGTGACCGCCGCAGGCACCTACCGCGTCAACGAGCACGAACTCATCAACACCAGTCCCGACACGTTGCGCGCCGCGCTTTTGAAGGAGGCCGGACCGGACCGGGGGCCCATCACGATCCGCGCCGACGCCCGCTCGACGCATCAGGCCGTGGTCACGGCGATGGACGTCGCCGGCAAGCTCGGGTTCGCGCAGCTCAACATCGCGACGGTTCACGAGGGATCGGCGCCTTGAGTACCGCCGCCACCGCCGGCAAATCCTGGCCGATCTACCGGCGTCTGCTGCGCTATGCGCGACCCCACCTCGGCGTGTTCATGATCGGCGTGCTGGGCATGGCGCTGTTCGCGGCCACGCAATCCGCATTGGCGTATCTCGTGAAGCGGTTCTTCAACGGCGCCTTCGTCGTCAAGGATCCCAGCATCCAGTGGGAAATCCCGCTCGGCGTGGTGCTCCTCTTCACGCTGCGCGGCATCGGCGACTATGTCGCCAATTATTATCCGAGCTGGGTGGGCCGCCAGGTCGTCAAGGCGCTGCGCCGCGACGTTTTTTCACACTACCTGCGTTTGCCGACCGCCTACCTGGACCGGCAGCAATCGGGCCATCTGCTGTCCAAGCTGACGAACAACATCGAACTCGTCGCGGGCGCCGCCACCAACGCGGCGATCTCGCTGATCGGCGACAGCCTGACGTTGGCCGGATTGCTGGCCTACCTGTTCTACTTGAACTGGCGGCTTGCGTTGTTCTGCGTCGCTGCCGCTCCGGTCATCGGCTGGCTGATGCAGATCGCCAACCGCAGTTTTCGCCGCTACAGCACGCGCATCCAGAACTCCATGGGGGACATCACGCGGGTGGCGAAGGAAGCCATCGATGCGACCCGTCTCATCAAGATCTTCAACGCCGAGGATCATCAGACCGAACGCTTCGAAGTCGTCAACGAATTGAACCGCGCGTCCAACATGAAGTTGGTGCGGGCGAAGGCGATCAGCAATCCGGTCGTTCAGGTCATCGCTTCTATCGCGCTGGCGAGCGTGCTGTTCGTGTCGATCCGTCAGGTGTTCCTGCATGACATGCGGGTGGACGAGTTCATCGGGTTTCTCACGGCGTTGATGTTGATCCCGGAGTCGCTGCGCAGCCTGGTCAACGTGGGCGGACCCCTCCAGCAGGGAATCGCCGCCGGCCAGAGCGTGTTCGAACTCCTGGATGAGCCCACGGAGGGCGGCGGCGGCCCGCGGGCCATCACCCGCGCCCGCGGCGAGATCGAATTCCGCAACGTGTCGTTCACCTATGGCAGCGAGAAGGGCGGCGTGCTGCACGACGTGAGCTTCCACGTGAATCCCGGCGAAACCGTGGCGATCGTCGGCCGTTCGGGCAGCGGCAAGACCACGCTGGTGGGCTTGGTGCCGCGATTCTACGACGTGCAGGAAGGCTCGGTGCTCCTGGACGGGGTGGATGTGCGTGAATACCGGCTCACCGACCTGCGCGCCCAGGTGAGCCTCGTCAGCCAGGACGTGGTGCTGTTCAACGACACCATTCGCAACAACATCGCCTTCAATGCCGTCGACAGGACCCAGGCCGAGGTGGAGGCAGCGGCCCGCGCCGCCAACGTGATGGAATTCGTGGCCCTGCAACCGCAGGGGTTCGACACGGTATTGAACGATCGCGGCCAGAATATTTCCGGCGGCCAGCGTCAGAGAATCTCCATCGCCCGCGCGCTCCTCAAGGACTCGCCGGTGTTGATTCTGGACGAAGCCACCGCGGCGCTCGACAACGAGTCCGAACGTCGCGTCCAACAGGAACTTGGATTGCTCATGGAGGGCCGCACGACCTTGGTGATCGCACACCGGCTGTCGACGGTCGAAGGGGCCGATCGAATCATCGTTCTCGATGAGGGCCGCATCGTCGAGATGGGGAACCATCAGGAACTGCTGGCGCTCGGGGGCCTGTACTCCGCACTGCACGGGATGCAATTCAACGCGTAAACGCGGCAGCGCCATGTCGGTTCAATCCTGGCTCAACCACGTCTGGTACGAACGCGCTTCGCCGCCATGTTGGTTGTTGCCGCTGTCCCTGGTATACGGCGCGGTCGCGGGCACACGCCGCCTGCTGTACGCGAGGCACGTGACGCGCGCGTCGAAGATTTCGTGCCCGGTGATCGTGGTCGGCAACTTGAGCGTCGGCGGCACCGGCAAGACGCCGCTCGTGTGCTGGCTGGTCGCGCGACTGGTCGAGCGGGGCTACAAGCCCGGGATCGTGACGCGAGGCTATGGTGGTTCGGCCCGAGATGTCCGCCAGGTGTCGGTCGCCGACGATCCGCTGCTCGTTGGCGACGAATCGGTGCTGCTGGCGCGACGCACCGGTGCGCCGGTGGCCATCGGCCGGGATCGCCCCGCGGCCGCGCACTTGTTGGTGCGGGCGGGATGCGACGTGATCGTGAGCGATGATGGTCTGCAGCATTACGCGCTGGCCCGCGATTGCGAGGTGGTGGTGATCGATGGTGATCGCCGCTTCGGCAACGGGTGGCTGTTGCCCGCCGGGCCGCTGCGCGAGCCGCCGGGCCGCCTGTCGGCGGCGGATGCGATCGTGGTGAACGGCGGGCGTGCGTTGCGCAAGGGTGCGCTCAGCATGCGTCTCGAGGCCAAGAACGCGGTGGCCTTGTCCGGCGGAATGGTCAAGCCGCTGACCGCGTTGGTCGGGCAATCGATCCACGCCGTGGCGGGCATCGGCAATCCGGAGAGGTTCTTCAACATGTTGCGTGCGCGGGGCATCGAGGTGTCGGGCCGGCCGCTTCCCGATCATGCCCATCTGGTCAGCGCCGACATCGAGTTCGGCGACGACAAGCCCGTGCTCATGACGGAGAAAGATGCCGTAAAATGCGCGGCGTTTGGCGGCCGCCAGCATTGGTACGTACCGGTGACCGCGTGCTTCGACGGCGCAGAGTCGGGTGCGTTGTTGGAGGTCATTCTGAAGAAAATCACGAACCGCGATGCTCGATCGCAGAGGCCCATCGATGGATAAGCGCTTATTGGAGTTATTGGTCTGTCCGATCTGCAAGGGGCCGTTGCGCACCGCCGGCGGTGGCGCCACGATGGAGCTGGTCTGCCGGCCCGACCGGCTCGCGTATGCAGTGCGCGACGGCATACCGATCATGTTGCCGAATGAGGCGCGGGTGCTCGGCGCCGACGATCCGCTGCTGAATCGCTGAATGTTTCACGTCGTCATTCCTTCGCGGCACGACGCGCTGCGACTGCCGGGCAAGCCGCTGCTGATGATCGCGGACAAGCCGTTGATCCAATGGGTGTGGGAGGCTGCCCGGTCGAGCGGTGCGGCCTCGGTCACCATCGCGACGGACGATGAGCGGATACGCCAGGCAGCCACTCGTTTCGGGGCCGCGTGTGTCATGACCTCGCCGACCCATGCATCGGGGACCGATCGGACGGCCGAGGTCGTCAAGGTCCTGGGCTTAGGCGCCGCCGATGCGGTCGTGAACCTGCAGGGCGACGAGCCGTTGATGCCCGCGTCGGTCATAGCGGCGGTGGCTTCCGCCCTGACGCCCGGAATCGACATGGCGACGGCCGTGGCGCCAATCGGATCTCTGACGGAATTCCTCGACCCCAATTGCGTCAAGGCGCTGCGCGCGTTGAACGGCCTCGCTCTGTACTTCAGCCGGGCCCCGGTGCCCTGGCCGCGCGATGGCCTGACCGACGATGGACGCCCGGCCGTTTTCCAGGGAGCGTGGCGTCACGTCGGCATCTATGGGTATCGTGTCCGCAGTTTGCTCGAATTCGCCGCGTGGTCGCCGACGTGTCTCGAGGCGACGGAACGGCTCGAGCAGCTGCGGGCGCTCGAACACGGCATGCGGGTGCATCTGGTAACGTTGGGCGAAGCGCCACCCGCCGGCGTCGATACGCCGGAGGATCTGCGGCGGGTACGGGAATTGATAACGAGGAGGGCGTGAGCATGATTCAGGTTGGCAGGATCCGCGTCGCACAGCTCATCATCGGGATCTTTCTGGCGCAACTCAGCGCCCAAGCAGGCGCGCATCTGTTCGGGGATCCCACGAAGGACATCAAGGCATTCGAGGAGGCGATGTCGTCGGCCATCGGCCGCAACGACGCCGGCGCCCTCGAGCATTATCTGTCCAGCGACTGGACGATCGTGAGCGGCAGCGGGCTCATCATCACCCGGTCGACATTTCTGCAGGTGATGGCCGGCGGCGATCTCGTCCATCAGTCCATGGCTCCTCAGGGCCAGACGATTCGGATCCACGGGAATTTCGCCGTGGTGACCGCCCGGATCCAGAGCGGGGGCACCTACAAGGGTATCGGCTTTCATAACGATGAAATCAACACGGACGTGCTCGCGAAGGAGCACGGCCATTGGGTTTGCGTGCTCAGGCAACTGACCACCGTGGCGCCGACGAATTAGCGTCGGGTGCGTTAGACTCAACGAACCGACCAGGAGAATCCACCGTGACCGCATTGCTGCCCGAACCCGATCCGCAAGGACTGCTCGAATACTCGGTCGTCTATACGGACCGTGCCCTCAACCACATGTCGCGGCGGTTCCGCGGGGTGGCACAGGACATTTCCCGGATTCTGAAGACCGTGTATAAGGCGCGATCGGCGGTCATCGTTCCCGGCAGCGGGACGTTTGGCATGGAGGCCGTGGCGCGCCAGTTCGCGACCGGCAAACGCTGTCTCGTCCTGCGCAACGGTTGGTTCAGTTATCGCTGGTCGCAGATTTTCGACATGGGGAGCATTCCCGCCGAAACGAGGGTTCTCAAGGCGCGCCGCATCGGCGTCGGCAATCAGGCGCCCTTTGCGCCGCCGCCGCTCGAGGACGTGTTGGCGGCGATCCGGGAATTCAAGCCTGCCGTCGTTTTCGCACCGCACGTGGAAACGGCATCCGGCATCATCCTGCCCGACGATTACCTGCGCGAGGTCGGCGCAGCGGTCCGTGAAGTGGATGGACTGTTCGTGCTGGATTGCATTGCCTCGGGCACCATCTGGGTCGACATGCCCGCCAATCACGTGGACGTGCTCATCAGCGCTCCGCAGAAGGGCTGGAGCGGGCCGCCATGCTGTGCCCTGATTGCACTCGGCGACCGCGCCCGGGCCCGCATCGAGGACACCACCAGCACGAGCTTCGCCTGCGACCTGAAGAAGTGGCTGCAGATCATGGAGGCTTACGAGAAGGGCGGGTATGCCTACCACGCGACCATGCCGACCGACGCGCTGGCAACGGTGCGTGACGTCATGCTCGAGACGGAGCGGTACGGCTTCGACAAGGTTCGTGACGAGCAGTGGGAACTCGGCCGACAGGTGCGCGAACTGCTCGTCGGCAGGGGATTCAAGAGCGTAGCGGCGGAAGCGTTCCAGGCGCCCGGCGTCGTGGTGAGCTATACGACCGATCCGGCGATCCAGTCCGGAGAGAAATTTCTCGCCGCCGGGCTTCAGAGCGCCGCGGGGGTCCCGTTGGAGTGCGATGAAGGACCGGATTTCCGCAGCTTTCGTCTGGGCTTGTTCGGGCTCGACAAGCTGCACGATGCCTTGCGCACCGTGGGCAGCTTAGAGGCCGCCCTCAACCGCATCGCGGGCGGGGGCGAATAGGCGCTACGAGCCCGGCGTCGGCTGATACGCGCGCGCCTCGACGGGTGTCAATTCGACCCGAGCAGTGCCGAGGAGTTTGAATGGGGCTGAGGAGTTCGGGGGATTTCTCGGAATCGAGATCGTGACGTCACGCGCTTGATCGGGCGGGACGATCAGCGAGGCGGTTCCCCGCTGATCGTAGACGGTCGTGCAACGGTCGGGCTTCCCCTCACCCGTCGGCAGACAATCTTGAATCACGAGGTAGAATGAATAGTCCGTCAACGGAAATTCGTGCGAGTCGTTGTAGAGCCTGGCTCGAACCGCGCGGATGGAGCCGGCGTCGATCCCGGTGATCGGCTGCACTTGATCGAACCGTAGCGCCGATATCGGGATGCGGGTTTTGGCGCCTGGATCCGCCCGGTCTTTCTTGTCGCGTTCGTACTGGTCGAAGTCGAACCGCCGGGACCCGGCAGGTGGCACGGTTCTCTCGATGCTCGGGGAAGGAACGTCGGGAGGCGAGCGGCGATTCACCGCGATCACGGCCACGAATACGAGGATGACGGCGACCACGCCGGCCGCGCCGAGCCTGCGAAATCTGGCCGGGAGCAAGACAAGCCCGAGAGCAATTCCTGCAAAAATCCAGAACACGCGCCAGCCTTTGATGAAATAGTGCAGCGCTACACTACCACCACGCGGCCACTCAGGGTATTGGCCGGGCGTCCGGCTGAGCCGACAGTTTGTTCATGGCGCGCGGGAGCGCCTGGGAAAGATGGCGCACCAGGTCGCGCGGCATCAGATCGAGTTTGGCGGCCAACGCCCTCAGGATGCCGGTGCCGAACAAGGCATGGAGTTGCTCGCTGTAGATTGGCTCGTTCACACGATTGCTGATCCAGGAGTGCGCGACGATCGTGACCGGCCAATTGAAAAAAGCCTCGGTGGCCGCGAAATCACGGCCACCGAGACAGTTGAAACCCGGCATGGGGATGACAAACCGGGTTCGCCCGCTCAGGGAGAAAGCGGGGAGCGCATGGCGCTCATGGGTTTCGAGATGATCCGCACTCCAAAGTTCCGGCAGCGAGCTGTTTGTCCACTGGTCGGTGATGCTCGCGGCGCCGTACAAATGGTATCGTGTCCGTTTCCAGCGCGTTTTATCAAGGGTCTGCAGTGCGAAAATGTCGTTTGCTCGTCGGATTTCTTGCGGTATGGGCCGTCGCCGTCTCCCATGCCCAGGTGGTGAAGGTCGGCAGCAAGAACTTCACGGAGCAGTTCATCGTCGCCGAAATCTATGCACAAGCATTGGAAAAAGCCGGCATCAAGGCGCAGACGCGCACGAATCTCGGCGCCACGCTGATCGCGCATGCTGCACTGCTCAACGGCGACATCGACCTGTATCCGGAATACACCGGAACGGCGATGGCGCATGTCGTCAAGGGTGACTTGTCGGGTTCCCCGGAGCAAACCTACAAGACGGTCAAGGATTATTACGAGAAGAATCTTCATCTTACCTTGCTGCAGCCGACGCGGGTCGAGAATGGGTACGCGATCATCGTCCTTCCCGAGACTGCGGCCAAGTACAAGCTGCGCACGTTGAGTGATCTGGGGGCCGTCTCGGGGAGTCTGAGCTTCGGCGCCGAAGGTAGTTTCACGGATCGAAAGGATGGGTTGCCCGGCATGGCCCAGGTCTACGGAATTCACTTCAAGGAGTTCCGCAACCTGGCCAAACTCGGCATCCGCTACAGCGCGCTTACCTCGCGGAACATCGACGTCTCGTTCGGCTTCACGACGGACTGGCAGATCGTCGAGGACAAGCTCATCGTGCTGGCCGACGACAAGCATCTTTTTCCTCCGTACTTTCTCGTGCCCATCATACGCCAGGACACGTTGGCAAAAAGTCCGCGGATCGCGGAGGTTCTGAACAGGGTCGGTTCGCTGTTGACCAACGAGAATATGCGTTCGATGAATGCGGCCGTCGAGCGCGACAAAGAGGAGCCGAAGGACGTCGCGCGCAAATTCCTGAGCGACAAAGGCATCTGAAGAGCAACGTGTCGGAGCGGCGACCTTGATCTGGACCCCAAGACACGTCCCGGAAATCCTGACGGCGCTGTGGCAGCACCTAGTGCTCTCGTTGGTGTCGGTTTGTGTCGGCACCCTCATTGCGCTGGCCCTCGGCATCGTCTGTGCGCGCCGACCCAGGCTGTACGCCGGCGTTCTGACCATCACCTCCATCATTTTCGTCATACCGAGTCTGGCGTTGTTCGCCATGCTGATTCCGGTCATGGGGCTGGGCATGAAGCCGGCGCTGGTCGGTCTGTCGTCCTATACGCTGCTCATCCTGTTGCGCAACGTGGTGACCGGTCTTCGCGGCCTCCCCGCCGATGTTCTCGATGCCGCGGACGGAATGGGTTACAGCCCATGGCAGCGGCTCGTGCGCATCGAGCTTCCTCTGGCGCTGCCGCTCATCATCTCCGGCATCCGAATCGCCACGGTGACGGTGATCGGCATCGCCACGGTGGCTGCGTTCATCGATGCAGGCGGCCTCGGCACCATCATCCTCATGGGAATAGATCAGAGCTATACCGAAAAAATCGTGGTCGGCGGCGCCCTCACCGCGTTGCTGTCGACGTCTTTCGACCTCGCGTTGAGCCACGCCGAGAGGGCGCTGCGGCGGCGGCAGGGAATTGGCCGATGAGCAACGCATGGACCTGGGCCCTGCAGCATCGGCCGGAGTTCTACCGCGCGCTCGGACAGCATCTCTTGATGTGCGGGATTTCGCTGACGTTGGCCCTGGCGCTGGCCCTGCCTCTCGCGATCCTGATCGTGCATCGACGCTGGCTCGCGACCGGCGTCGTCGGGGGTGTCAATGCGTTGCGGACGATCCCGAGCCTCGCCATTCTTGCCATCATGATGCCGTTGCTCGGCATCGGCTTATGGCCCTCGATCGTCGCGCTGACCGTGCTTGCGATGCCCCCCATTCTGCTGAATGCCTATGTCGGCCTGCGGGATGTCGATCCCGACGTGGTCGACGCCGCCATCGGCATGGGCATGAGCGAGGGACAGGTGCTGAGAAAGATTCGATTGTCGCTCGCGGCACCGGCCATGTTCGCCGGCGCGCGCACGGCTTCGGTGCAGGTTCTCGCCGGCGCGACATTGGCGCCCTTCATCGGCGGCGGCGGCCTGGGCGATTTCATTGCGACCGGGATCAGCATGATGGACACGTCGCGCATGCTGGTCGGGGCGGTGCCCATCGCCCTGCTGGCGCTGGGGGCGGAATGGATTCTCGGGGTCGCTCAAAGGCGGCTGTTTTCATCGGAGTCCGGCGCATGATCGTCCTGGAACATGTCACCAAGCGGTATCCGGGGTCGGCTGCGGCCTCGGTCGACGATCTTAGTCTGCACATTCCCGAGGGCATGACCGTCGCGTTAATCGGTCCCTCCGGGTGCGGCAAGACGACCACGATGCGCATGATCAACCGGCTGGTCGATCCCACGAGCGGGAGGATACTGGTGAACGGCGAGGACATCACCCAGGTCGACGCGGTGCGGCTGCGTCGCCATATCGGGTATGTCATCCAACAGGTGGGGTTGTTTCCGCACATGACGATCGGGGAGAACATTGCGGCCGTGCCGAAGTTGCTCGGGTGGGATCGGGCCCGTATAGCGGCCCGAACGGATGAACTTTTGCGTCTCGTCGGACTCGATCCCGATGAGATGATTCCGCGCCATCCGCGACAGCTTTCCGGTGGGCAGCGTCAACGCGTGGGAGTTGCCCGGGCGCTCGCCGCCGACCCACCGGTGTTGTTGATGGACGAGCCGTTCGGGGCGCTCGATCCCATCGCGCGAGCGCGGCTTCAGTCGGAGTTCCGGGAGATCCTGACGCGCGTACGAAAGACGGTGGTGCTGGTCACGCACGATCTCGACGAGGCCGTCCGTCTCGGCGACCGGATCGCCATCATGCGAAGCGGGAAGATCGTCCAGTACGACACACCGTCCGCGATCCTGTCGCATCCCGCCGACGGCTTCGTGGAGAGCTTCATCGGAATCGATCGTGCGATCAAGCGCCTGAGCTTGTTCACCGTCATCGATGCGATGGGCCACGACACTCCCCCCGGAAATCCGGTCGCCGTCGGTGCCTCGACCAATCTCAAGGATGCGCTGGCCCTGATGGTCGCCGCGAACAGCGACGTTTTGGCCGTCGTCGATGAGACCGGATCCGTGATGGGGCGTCTCTCCAGAGACGCGATTTTTTCCATATGATGCACATCGGCATGTCTCTCAGCCCGTTCGGACACCATCCGGCCGCATGGCGGGAATACCCCGGCGGCGTTGCGGCGCTCGGCGTGAACCAGCTCGCGGCGCAGACGCGCAAAGCCGAGGCGGGCGCGCTCGATTTCGTGTTTCTTGCCGATCGGGAGACGCGTCGCCCGTTGACCGAACCGTCCCCGCAGGCCGTCCCGTTCGAGCCGACGACGTTGACCGCGGCGCTGGCGACGCTCGCGAGCCGCATCGGCTTCGTGGCGACGGCCGCCGCCGCTCAGCACGAACTGTACAATCTCGCCCGTCGCTTCGCGTCGCTCGACATCATCAGTGATGGCCGGGTTGCCTGGAATGTGGTTGCCTCCGGGCGCGATGACGGTTGGGATTCGGAATACATCGCGGTGGTCGGGGCGTTATGGGAGAGCTGGGATCACGATGCCTTCGTCTATGACAAGGCGGGTGGGTGGCTCTTCATGCCGGATAAAATGCATGTGCTCGATCATCGGGGCGAACATTTCACCGTGCGCGGGCCGCTGAACGTCAATCGCTCGCCGCAGGGCAAGCCCGTCATTGCGCATGTGATGACGCCGGACACGATGGCGATCGGCGTGCAAGCGGCGGATTTGATGTTTCTGCCGGGCGGGTCCCGGGCCGTGAGCGCGACGCTCGCGGCCGACGTCGAGCTTCGATTGAAGGCGGGCGGACGAAACCGCGCGGAGGTGCGGATCCTGGCGCACGTCATTCCCTGGGTAGGTACGACGGCGGCGGAGGCACGGGCCCTTCATGATCGGCTCAGCGACTTTCCGGCGATGCCCGCGGATCTGCCGCAGGGATGTCCTCTGATCGGAACGTCAATGGAGATTGCCGACGCCCTGCAGGTTTGGTTCGAACGGAGCGCGATCGACGGCTTCGTGATCCTGCCGCCGGTGGCGCGCTGTTTCGACCTCTTCATGGATTGCGTGGTCCCGGAATTGCGCGGGCGCGGCCTGTTCCGCGGTCGCTACGAGGGAACGACCCTGCGCCATCATCTGGGGCTGCTTCGCTCATGAGCAGCGATGCGGCCAAGATGAAGCTGGGCGCTTTCCTGATGGCGGGCGGCCACCATATCGCCGCCTGGCGTCACCCGCTGGCGTACGCTCGGGCGGGCGTGGACATCCGACATTTCATCGCACTGGCGCAATCGGCCGAACGGGCGCAATTCGACATGATCTTCGTCGAGGATGCGGCTGCCATCCGCGAGCGCGATCCGCGCCTCGCCGCTCAAGCGGCGCGCTCTACCAGCTTCGAACCCTTAAGCCTGTTGGCAGCGCTTGCCGTCAACACGTCGCGCATCGGATTGGTGGCGACCGCCTCGACGACCTACAACGAACCGTATGGACTGGCCCGAGCCTTTGCGTCACTCGATCAGTTGAGCGGCGGGCGGGTGGGCTGGAATCTGGTGACCTCCGCCAGCGAGTTGGAGGCGGAAAATTTCGTCTCCAGCGGGCTGCGACCACACGCCGCGCGCTATGCGTGGGCGGAGGAGTTCGCGGACGTCGCCGTCGCTCTCTGGGATGGGGTGGACGCCGGCGCCTATGTCGTCGATGCGGCAAACGGCGTCTATGCCGATCCGGCCAGGCTGCATCCGGTGCACCATCGAGGCGCCCACTTCATCGTGCAGGGTCTGCTCGACAGTCAATGTTCGCCCCAGGGAAGGCCCTTGATGGTACAGGCCGGCGCATCGGACGTCGGCAAGAACCTGGCGGCGCGCACCGCCGACGTTGTGTTCTCGGCCGCTCAAACGCTCACGGAATCGCAGGCCTTTTACGCGGATGTGAAGCGGCGTCTGGCTGCCTTCGGCCGTGAGCCGAACGACCTGAAGATCATGCCGGGCTTGTCACCGATCGTCGCACCGACGATGAGCGAGGCGAGGGCAAAATACGCTGCCCTGCAGGAACTCATCCCGGACCAAGTCGGCGTCGCGTTGCTGGCAAGCTATCTCAGCATCAAGGATCTGTCCCGTCATCCGCTCGATGGTCCGCTCCCGGACATGCCGCCCACGGATGGCATTCAGAGCCGACAGCAGCTGATCATCGATATGGGGCGGCGCGAAGGTCTGTCGATCAGGCAGCTGGCGCGCCATTTCGCGGGGGCGCGTGGACACTGGCAGCTGATCGGCACACCCGCCTCGATCGCCGATGAGATGGAGGCGCGCTTTCGGGGCGCGGGAGCCGACGGATTCAACATCATGCCGGCGCTGTTTCCGGGTGGTCTCGATGACTTCATCACGCTGGTGGTTCCGGAGTTGCGTCGGCGTGGCCTTTTCCGCGACGTTTACGAGGCGTCGACCTTGCGGGGTAATCTGGGAGTGAAGGTGCCGCGGACGTCGCCGGCAGTCTAACGGTCGGTGGCCACCCGTGAGTCGTGGCCCAGTCCGAGCATGGGTCGAATGGCCGAAATGGCGGCGATCACCCGGGGCGGCTGACCGACCCCGCCCAGTTGGGCGATGCGTTGATGTTGCTGATGGAAGGTTGCTACGTCACGCGCCTGACGTTCGGCGCCGCCGATGGACCCATGGCCAATGCCGCAGCGACCGCGCACGTTCTGCTCGACGCCTACATTCCGCCGCAGGCGCGCGGCAAGGCTTAAGCGCAGGAGCGCTCAGGCAACGCGGCATTGGTCCAAAATCCATCGCCTCAATTCTTGCAGGTCTTCGCGCGTATCGTCCTCGGGCCGGTGCAGCAACACGTAATTTTCGTTGGTGGTCAACTCGGCGTCGAACAATTTCACCAGGCTGCCGGCGGCGAAGCGATCGGCCGTGAGCTTCGGGGGCACGAGGGCGATGCCAATGCCCTGTTCGGCCGCGAGGACCACGGCGGACATGTTGTCCAGGCGGATCAGGCGGTTCGGTGTGATGGGGTTGATTCCCAATGCCCATGCCCAGCGTTCCCATGCGTCACGTCGCTCCTCGTGCTGCAACAGCGTCATTCCGTTGAGGTCATCGAGCGTGTCGATGGGATGCTCGAGAAGATAAAACGGCGAACACGCGGCGACGAAACTTTGTGCAAACAGAGCGTGCGCCGTGAGGCCCTCCCACGGGCCCGTGCCCACGATGATGGATAGGTCGGCTTCGGGCGGATGGGTCCGGGGTGACGACAGCGTGGTCTCGATGCGGATGTCGGTGTCTTGCCGCTTTTGTGAAAACGCCGATAGCCGCGGCAGGAGCAGTTGATTCGCGAAGAACGGGGGGACATTCAGACGGATGATCGAACGACCGAAACGTCCCCGCACCTGTTCGGTGACGGATTCGAGCTTTGCAAAAATATCGTTGATATGCTCGAGATAGTGCCTGCCTGCATCCGTCAGCGCGAGCGTTCGTATGCCGCGCTCGAACAGCTCGACGCCGAGCTGAGCCTCGAGGGTCTTGATCTGATGGCTGACGGCGGATGCCGTGACGCACAATTCCTCGGCTGCCGCTTTGAAGCTCCCGAGCTTCGCCGCGACCTGGAAGGTCCTGAGAAACTTGTACGACGGTAAAGCCATGAGTCGTCGATCTCGTGAAGCCACCGGGGAGCCGCTGGTTAAATAATCAGCAATATCCGTGCCAGTTCGAAATTCGGCCCAGGGGGTGGGGCGGAACCGGGTCGGCGGATTCAGTGCGGCAGTGTCGCACGCCCGCCCGACCCGTGCGCCTCAATGTGGCGCAAGTCTCCGTGGAGCGGCGGCGCCGGGATATCTGTCCACCCATGGTCAGCCGCGTCATCCGGACGAACTGTCGGGGCACCGCTGCATCAATCATTTCTCCCCGCGCTCCGGCAAGATCTTCGACTGGGTATTCGCCAAGAACGGCCGACGCGTTCAGGCTTCGCTGCGTGACGTCACTTATAAAGGTAGGTGATCGGCAGACCCAGACGAAGGCACGATTGCGCCGCGGGACTCTCCGACAAAATGATGCGGTCCGCGAGGCTTCCCGCCAGCTTGACGATGGACCGTTCTCCAACGCGCAGACCATACCGTGAGGTCAGACCCATGCGGTCGCGAATCCAGTCTGGAATCATGTCGACGGCGGCCCGCACCAACATGCTCTGCATCCATTGAAGCGGACCCGGAAAGGCGGGTGTGTCGCGCATGATTTGCAGAAACTCGAACAGGATCGGGGACGATTCCAACCGCCCACGCATGCCGTCGAACAGACCCAGGAATTCGGCGCGCGAGGCCGGCACCTCCGGCGCCCCGTAGAGGCGCGCGACGGGCGCGCCTTCGCGATAAAACGCGTCGAACGCGGCACCGCCGAGGTCATCGACGTAAAGGCTGTACGCATGGGCGAAGCCGAACGACGCGGTGGCATGCACCCAGGCCAGCAATTGCGCATCGTTGGCGCAGTAAGCCAATCCCGCGGGCGTCTTCCCGGCCACCTTGGCATGCATGCGGGAAATTCCGGCAATCATCGGCTCTGCAATGCTGCGCGCGCCATAGACCGTCACCATCGCCGCCAACCCGGTTCGTTGCAGCCGGCGCATGGGGTCGTTCCGGAACGAAGAGTGTTCCCATACCCCTGTGCGTACGGAGGGTTCTGCCAGCTCGAGAATGACGCCCGCGACCCCTCCCACGAAAAGCGAAATCGGGTTCTTGAAAATGCGCCACGAAACGGAGTCCGGCGGCACCAGCGCCGGCTCGGCGCGAGGGCGCGCGAAGTCGATTCGTATGCCGCCCGGGGCATGCAGCAGGCCGCCGGCGGCGGCGTTCAGGCTCCGCTGCAAGCTGGTGGGAAGGCGAATGATGGACAGCACGCCGACTTACGCCTGCACGCGGCTGTCGAGTCGCCGACCTTCCATCCACTGCCAGGATACGAGCGATGCAAGGCCCCACAGCACCTCCCTCATTCGCTTGACCATCGAGATCGCCAGTCCGAGTTCGCCGCCGATTCCGAGCACATGCCCAAACAACACCAGGCCGGCTTCCTGCACTCCCAGGCCCGCCGGAATCACGAATGCCACGTGCCGCACGGCCTGCGTCATGCTCTCCAGGGCGATGGCCGCAGTGATGCTGACCGGGTGGCCAAACAACTTCAACGCGAACCAGATTTCAAACGAGGCCGAGACCAGCGCCACGAATTGCAGAAAACCTGCGCCCAGCAGAATCGGCCGATGAAGCGACGCACGCAGTTCATGGTCCAAGGACGCGGCGCCCCGGGACATCGCGCTCATGCCGATCAGCGGCCGCAGCAATTTCTGCAGCCGCTCGAACACCGAGCCATGACGCAACAGCATGAAGGTCACGACCGGTATCGGCAGGCTCAAGACGAATGCAAGGACGAAGCTGCGGTATTCTCCGCCGCTTGGGCCCAGACCGACCAGAAGGGCCAAGCCCAACGCGGTAAACAGGTAGGCCACGATCAATGTCAGCACGATCTCGGCAATCACCGTGGCGCTCACGGGCGCGGTGGCAAGTCCGCGCCACCGCACCAGCCGGATTCCCACCACGCTGCCGCCCACGCTGGCCACCGGCAGGAGACGGTCGACCGCTTCCCGGACGCTCGTCACCCAGAACAGGTACGCGAGCCCGGCCCGATGGAATGGGTCGTAGGGGCGCAGAAGCGCCAGCCATCCGATGGCATAGAGCAAAAAGAACAGCGCGCGATACGGCAGCAGCCAGAGCAACGGGGCGCCCGCCAACTGCAGGGTGGCGATGATCGCCGCGCCATCCGCGCGCGCGATGAGGATGAGCAGCAGCCCGAGGCCCAGCAGTCCGCCGACATAGGTCGCTGTTTTCAAGACGCTCGTCGCATCACACCGCGCGCGTCGACATCGAATTCACCGCCGCGCCATATGATCCGCGAAGTGAAAAAACTGCGAAGCCACACCCAGCACAGCAGCATGTCCCGCACGGGAAGCAGCCAGAGGTCCGCAAGCAGCGAGCGGCCGTCACGCAGTCGATGGATGAAATGCAGGGCCAGCCGCGCCATGACTGCCGTCCAGAAGAGCGCCTTCGCGGCGCCGGGATCCCAGGCCTCGGCGTTCGCGAGAGCTGCACCTATACAGGCGAGCGGCAGGCTGAAGGTCAGGAACATCCACCGAAAACTTAAGGGGCGCAGGACGCGGATGGTGCTCATCCAGCGCACTTCATGCGAGGTGAGCGACTCCACGCACGGTTCGTGGTGCGCGCCCCTTACGAGATAGGGCGACAGCACGATGTTCAAGCCGAGATTGCGAACGAGTTCGCCAATCCGGTAGTCGTCCGCCAAATCATTCGCGATTGCCGAGAGGCCTCCGATGACCTCCAGCGTGTCACGTCTCATGCCCACGGTTTGGCCGGACACGTAGCCCTGGTATCCGAACATCGAGGTCAGCAGCACCGACGGCACGTACCACTCGTTGATATACATAGCCCCGAGCCGCGACCAGATCGTCGGCGTCGGTACACCCCGGTATACACAGGTCACCAGGCCGACTCGACGATCCGCCAACGGCGCGGTCACGAGAGACAGGTAATCGGACCCCACCGATGCATCGCTGTCCGCCATGACCAGCAGGTCGTGTTGCGCGCCGGGCAGCATGTTGATCAAGTTGCTGACCTTGTAGTTCGTCCCGTGCAGTTGCGAGTTGACCACCAGTTCCATCGGCACGGCGGGAAATTCCTCCATCAACCGCGCCACCACGTTGCACGCCGGATCGCTGCGATCGCGCACCCCGAAGACGATTTGGTACTGCGGATAATCCTGCGTGCAAAAGGAGCGAAGTTGCTCGTACAAGCCCGGTTCCGCGCCGCAAAGCGGCTTGAGCACCGAGACCGGCGGCAGTGTCTCTCCCTGCCGCGGCCGGCGCCGGGCTCTCCAGAATAGTATCCCGATCACGTTCAAGCTTGCGTAGCCGGCCGCGAACAGAAGAGCTGCGAAGCCGACAACCGTCATGAGCCGATGAATGGTTGGCATGGGAGCCCTGGGTGGCCGATGTGTCGCTTTAGGCCTGGTGTGCCCGCAGGAAGCGAAAGAACTCGACGCCTTCGCGGAGCCGCCGCGTCATCATGTCCCAGCTCGTGAGCATTTCCTTGACGATCTCCCAGATCTTGCCGGGCCGGAAGTAGAAGCGCTTGTAGAAGATCTCCATGCTGTGAAAGATCTCTTCTTTCGACAGATGCGGATAGCTGATCGCGGCCAGCTGCACACCCTTGTCGTTGACGAGATTGACCGCGTCGTTCTCGAGCAGCCAGCCGTTGTCGACGGCCTGCTTGTACAAGGTCGTTCCAGGATACGGCGCCGCCAGCGACACCTGGATGGTATGCGGGTTGATCTCCTTGGCAAATCTGATCGTCTTCTCGATCGTCGCGCTCGTTTCGCCGGGCAGTCCGAGGATGAATGTGCCGTGGATCAGAATCCCGAGTTTGCGGCAATCGCTCGTGAAACGCCGCGCGATATCGGTGCGCAGGCCCTTCTTGATGTTGTGCAGAATGTCATCATCGCCGGACTCGTAGCCGACCAACAGCAGCCGCAAGCCGTTGTCCTTCATGATCTTCAACGTCTTGTACGGGACGTTCGCCTTCGCATTGCAGCTCCACGTGACGCCGAGCTCGCCCATCCCCCGCGCGATCGCTTCGACGCGGGGCAGGCTGGAGGAATCGGTGAAGGTGTCGTCGTCGAACATGATCTCCTTCACTTCGGGCATGTTCTCCTTGATCCATCGCACCTCCGCGATGACGTTCTCGGCCGAACGCACCCGGTAACGATGTCCGCCGACGGTCTGGGGCCACAGGCAAAACGTGCATTTCGAGCGGCAGCCGCGTCCGGTATAGAAGCTGACATACGGATGTTTCAGATAACCGATGAAATAGTTCTCGATCTTCAAGTCGCGCTTGTATATGGGGGCGACAAACGGCAGGTCGTCCATGTTTTCGAGGATGGGACGGGGCAGGTTGTGAACGATGCGCCCATCGATGCGACGGTAGGAGAGACCCAAGATGTCGCGCAAGGGCAGACCCTCGGCGACTTCCCTGCAGGTGTGGTCGAATTCCTCGCGGCACACGAAATCCACCGCCCGTGTGGCCTTGAGAGACCCCTCCGGATCGACCATGGTCTTCGCGCCGACCATGCCGATGAGGACATCCGGTCGCTCCAGCTTGAGCAGTTCGGCGAATTTGGCGTCGGTCGGAAACGAGGGGGTGCTGGTATGCATGATGACGAGTTCGTAGCCGCGCGCGATCTCGAGGCTCTCGTCGACCGTGAGTTCGTCCGCCGGGGCGTCCAGCACCCGCGAGTTCGGGACCAACGCGGCCGGCTGTGCCAACCACGTGGGAAACCAGAATGACTTCACCTCGCGCTTTGCCTGATACCGCGAGCCTGCGCCGCCGTCGAATCCGTCGAAAGAGGGGGCCTGGAGAAACAGGGTTTTCAGCGGTCGGTTGGTCGCGGTCTCGGAACTCATTGGCGGTCTCATCATTAGGTGTGGTGTGGAATCGACCGCGTGCCGCCGAATTGTAACAATTCGGCGCCGCAATCTAGCTTTGTAAGGCAAAGTATAACGTAACTGGCGATGACGCAAGCCGGCATGACGCACGTCGCTTGTGTTCCTCCGGGGATTGAGTGTACTTTGTTAATCCGGGCGCCTCAATGCGTGCCACCGAACTCGAATCACGCGATGTACAAGAGCGCCAAGGTCCGCGCTGATGAGAGGTTTTTGATCGTCACGGCCGACGATTTCGGCCTCCACCAAGCGGTGAATGAAGCCGTCGAGCAGGCGAACCGCGCGGGTGTTTTATCCGCAGCCAGCTTGATGATGGGTTCGCCTGCCACCGCCGATGCGGTACGCCGGGCTCGGCGGCTTCCCCGGCTTCGGGTGGGGTTGCATATCGTGCTCGCGGACGGAACGGCGACCCTGGCGCCGGAACTCATTCCGGCTCTCGCCGACTCGAACGGTCGCATGAACGGTCGCATGTTCGTCAATTCGGTGCGTTTCGTTCTGCGACCGAGCATCCGCAGACAACTGGAGGCGGAGATTCGCGCGCAGTTCGCCGCCTTTGCCAAGACCGGCCTCGAGTTCGATCACGTCAATGTGCATAAGCACTTCCATATGCATCCGACGCTGCTGGGGATGATTCTGCGCATCGGCCGCGACTATGGACGCCCCGCCATGCGCATCCCGGATGAGCCGTTGTGGGTTGCGCTGCACGAAAGGCGGTGGTCGTCCGCGGCTGGCGGCCTGCTGCTCAAGCCGTGGACCGCGCTCATGCGTCAGCGCGTGCGTGCGGCGGCCGTGGCGTCCAACGATGCGGTGTTCGGTATCGCGGCGAGCGGCGCGATGACGGAGACCGCGTTGCTCGCCGTCGTCCAGCGTTTGCCGGCGGGCGTGAGCGAGATTTACTTGCACCCCGCCACGGAGCAGGGCGCTGAAATCGCGCCGTCCATGACGGGATATCGTCATGTCGACGAGTACATGGCCCTGATGAGTCCACGCGTGCGCGCGGCGATCGGCGCTGCCCGATGCGGGTGCGGTGGATACTCGGACATCCCGCAGACGCTGCGCACGCGCGCTGCGCGAGAGTCAGCGCCCGTCCCACCGCAGCGGTGCCGCGTCGCGGTATCCGGCATGCAGGACACCCGCAACGAGCAATTGACCGAGGCCGAACGGGATCCCCATTTCCCACGGGAAGAGGGCTCTGGTCTGCGCGCCGACCACCAGGCAGCCGGTTCCGCACATGGTGTACCAGATGCCGACGACGAAGATCCGGCCTGGTAGGTGTCTCGAGGACGCGAAGACGCCCAGGCTGAACAAAAGCTGCCACAGTCCCGGCAGCATCCACGCGTTTTGGGGCGCGACGGGAACGAGCACTGCCGTCAAAACCATCCCGACGAAGATCGGCGGGAGGAATTGTCCGGCGGCCCGGAGGAGCATCTTGTTGGCCAGGGCCGAATGCAGCCGCCGGGCTCGATGCAATGCCTCCGAGGTCGTCAGCGCGACCGAAACGGCCGCCGTCAGAATCCAGGACAGCAAATAGCTCCGAAAGTCGGGGGTGATGGTCGGCCATCGCCATTCGGCGACGCTCACGCCCAAGGCGATGACGCCCGAGGCCGAGATGGAGGCGGGTCCAAATCCATGGAATTCCGTGCTGCGCGCGAGATGAACGCTCAGGCAGCGCATGTGCGCCAGGGTTTGGTCGACACTTGCCATAACTTGACACCCACTAACTTTGTATAACAAAGTATACGTCGCGGGCGCGCCCGGCAAGTCCCGGGGCCGGACGGGGATGAATAAGGTTATTTTGATAATTCGCCTATAATCCCGCCCAGTCGTCGCTCCATTTCATCGAGAGGCTGTGTTGAAGGATATCCAACGGGCACTATCGGAGATCCATTCCATCCGCTCGCAGGTCGCCCGGGGAACTCAATTCCGCGGTTACGGGCCGACCTCGATCGCCTTTAGCGGCGTTTTGGCGCTGCTGGTCGCCTTTTGCCAGGTCAAATGGGCTTCGCACGCGCAACACGACCCTATGGCGCTCCTGGTCTGGGTCGGGACCGCGGCCGTCTCGGTCGCATCGTCGGGTGTCGAAACCTTCGCACGAGCGCGGCGAGTTCATTTCGGCCTGGCCCAGGAAATGCTTCAATCCGCCGTCGAGCAGTTTCTGCCCGCGCTGGTCGTCGGTGTGCTGCTGACGGCGGTGTTGATCCGCGTAGCTCCCTCGGACGTTTGGATGCTGCCGGGGCTGTGGGAGGTCGTGTTCAGTTTGGGCGTTTTTGCGTCGTGCCGATTTCTGCCGCGACCCATATTCGCCGTCGGCGTATGGTATCTCGCTGCCGGTCTGTGCAGCATCGTCGCTGCCAGCGGAGCCAAGGTCTTCCTGCCGTGGACCATGGGCGTCCCGTTCGGAGTGGGTCAATTGTTGGTTGCTGCCGTGTTGCGGCTATGCGAGGAAAAAATTGAACAAACATGAGAGCAAGAAGAGCCTGGGTCCTCGCTATGCCTATGACGGCCTCGACCGGGTGATTCACGAGCGGGCACGGTTGAGCTTGTTGACCTCGCTGGCCACGCACGCCCGTGGTTTGAGCTTCGGCGAACTCAAGCAATTGTGTGCGCTGACGGATGGCAATCTCAACCGCCATCTTCAGGTGCTGGAGGAAGCCAAGTTGGTCAGCATCACGAAGAGCACCGACCAGAGCCGTCCGCAAACGTCGAGCCGCATCACGGCGCTGGGACGTAAGCGCTATTTCGAATACCTTGCGGTTCTGGAGCAGGTCTTGACCGATGCCGGCGCCGCGGCGGAAGCCGAGTTGGATCACCAGGGGCCGACGCGATCATTGACTGCGTGAGCCGCGCGCAGCCTCGGGCGTGAGTGCGCGTGAAGATCTTACTGATAGAAGATGATGGCGAGACGGCCGATTACGTCAGGACCGGCCTGAATGCGGAAGGACACAACGTCTCAGTCGCGCGCGACGGGCGCGACGGCTTGTCGCGCGCCGTCGACGAAGCGTGGGATCTGCTCATCGTCGACCGGATGTTGCCAAAGCTCGATGGATTGAGACTGATTCAGACTCTGCGGGCCGCCGACGTGGAAACTGCCGTTCTGTTCCTGACCACGCTGGGCGGCATCGACGACCGGGTTCATGGATTGAATGCCGGCGCCGATGACTACCTCATCAAGCCGTTCGCTTTTTCCGAGCTGTCGGCACGCGTCGCGGCGCTCGGCCGGCGCCCGCGAAAGGCAGCGTTGGAAACGACGCTGCATGTCGACGATCTGGAGATGGATCTGCTGGGGCGCACGGTCAAACGCCAGGGGGAACTCATCGACCTGCAACCGCGGGAGTTCAGATTGCTCGAATATCTGTTGCGGCACGTGGACCAGGTGGTGACCCGGACGATGTTGCTGGAGAATGTCTGGGACATCCACTTCGATCCCCACACGAACGTGGTGGAGACCCACATCAGCCGCCTGCGCGGGAAGATCGATCGCGGGCGTGCAGCGCCGTTGATCCACACGATCCGAGGCTTCGGATACAGCGTTCGTGCAACTGCCTAAGATCTTCGGGACGTCGAGTTTTCGTCTCGCCCTGTTGTATGCCGGCCTGATGGGGATCAGTTTTTTTCTGCTCTTCGGCGTGATTTTCTGGTCGACGGCCCGGTTCATGCGCCACCAGATCGATGACACCGTATCGAACGAGCTCAACGAGGTCCTCACGGACAGCCAGTCCCGCACCCGGGAGGGGATCCAGGCGTTGGTGCAGGGAATGGCGCGCCATTCTTCCGGCTTTTACTACCTGTTCCAGGGCCGCGACGGGTCCGCTCTGGCGGGCAACTTGCCGCCGGTGGACCCGATTGCCGGAATTCGTGAATGGAGCGTTTCCGACAGGCACCGCAAGAACCCTTATTCGGGCATGCGGGGGCGCGGCGTGGACATCTCCGGAGACTATCTTTTCGTGGGTTGGAGCACCAAGCAATTGAACGAAATGGAGGCGTTCGTCGCAGCATCGTTCATCGGCGGTGTGGTCGCGTCGATCATGGTGGCCCTTGCCGGCGGCGTCGTGATGAGCGGGCGGTTAATGCGGAAGATCGAGAGCGTGAGCGAGACGAGCCGCAACATCATCAATGGGGACCTGAAGCAACGGGTCCAGGTCCCCCATGGCGGCGATGAGTTCGATCGCCTCGCCCTCAGCATCAACGCCATGCTCGATCGCATCGAAACGCTGATGGATGGCCTGCGTCAGGTGACAACCGACATCGCGCATGATCTGCGCACGCCGCTGACGCGGCTGCGTAACAGGCTCGAGTCGGCGCAACGCAACAATGCCGACGCACCCGCGCTGCTCGAGACCATCGGAGCTGCACGGCGGGAGACGGATGTCATTCTCGAGATTTTCGCGGCGCTGCTGCGAATCGCCCAGGTCGAGAGCGGAGCCCGAAAGGCCGCCTTCGCGTTCATCGACCTGACCGACATCATCAATACGGTGGTGGAGGTATATCGTCCGTCCGTCGATGAGAAGCAGCAGTGCATTCACGAGGATATCGGGAGCGATCTCGTCGTGTTTGGAGACAAGGAGTTGTTGATGCAGCTTTTCGCGAATCTGCTGGAGAACGCAACGTTGCATTCGCCGCCGGGTTCGACGCTGACCGTCACCGCGTCGGCAGATCATGACTGGGTGGATGTCGGTGTGACGGACAATGGGCCCGGGATCCCGGAGTCCATGCGCAGCAAAGTATTGGGCCGCTTCTACCGCTTGGAGACGAGCCGCAGCACGCCGGGCAGCGGGCTCGGCTTGAGCTTGGCGTCCGCGATCGCCACCTTGCACGACGCCACCCTCGGATTGTGGGATGGCGGCCCGGGCTTAAGTGTCCGAGTTCGCTTTCGGGCGGCGACCGCGACGCCCGGCGGGTGACTGGTTGCGACTTCCCCGATCGTCAGTGCGCGGGTTGGGCGGCGCCCGGCGACGAGTTGCTGAGGAAGTGAGCCACCAGGAGCCCGATCGATTTCTCGAGGACGAAGGCGGAATGCGTCGAGTGAATTTCGTCACCTTCATCGAGATACCCGGAGGCCGCACCCGGAGTCAAGCCAATGGACTGCCCGCCGAGAATTCCCTGGGTGATGATGGATGCCGTGCTATCCGTCGGGATCTCCCTGAATCGTCCGCTCATCCGTAACACGACGGTGGCTCGGAGTTGGCTGGGATCGAGTCTGATTTGAGCCACCCGTCCCATTTCCACGCCGGCCATGGACACTCGCGCTCCAGTTTTGAGATTGCCGATGCTCTCGAACGACGCCGTGACGTCGTAATGCGAGGCCTCGGCCGCCGCCGCGCCTCGATGAGCGATCTGGGTCACCAGGAACCAGAACGAGAAGCAACCCAACAGGACGAATGCCGCGGTTTCTATACGGAAATCATGGGGACGAGTTTTGCGAATGACGATGTTCCAGAGTCTGGACGGCTCGGCCGGGCGCAGATTTTACTACTACTTCAGATCGACCACGTAGCTCATCATCCAGCCGTCCTTGGTCGGTTGGAACTGGAGCATGCCGCCAGCCGCGGACGCCGACGCCTCCGAACGGCGATTG
This sequence comes from Gammaproteobacteria bacterium, assembly GCA_003164785.1. GTDB lineage: Bacteria > Pseudomonadota > Gammaproteobacteria > Steroidobacterales > Steroidobacteraceae > Bog-1198. The sequence continues at coordinate 44,897 of PLUE01000028.1, forward strand.
AGCACGAACCGGGCGGTGGCGATCCCGACCGCGGCACCGGCCACGGTGTCCGACAACCAGTGTTGATTCTCGCGCAGTCGGACATAGGCGGTGCCGCCGGCGATCCCGTAGCCGATGACCCGTCTCAGCCACCTGAACTCGTCGTTGCCGGATTCGGCGAAGACGGTCCCAATGGCAAAAGCAGCCGTGGTGTGCACCGAGGGAAAAGAATCGCCGCCCTGGCGCCAGCGGTTGGGCGAGTCGGTCACGTTCGGGCGTTCGCGGCCCGCCGCCACTTTCAGCACCTCGCTGGTCGCCGTGCTGAATACGCCTGCCTCGAGAAGCGACCATGTCTCGCGATAGCCGTCCTTATCGTCGATGAATTCGGCATATACCCAGGTGGCGCCGATGATGGCGACCAGCGGCGCGGCGTCCCGCAGGCTGTTCGGATCTTTCGTGCTTTGATCCGAGCGCGAAGGGTCCGCGAAATGATCGCGCACCCTGGAGTCGTATTGGTGCGCCACGACCAGCGCGGCTGCGGTCACGCCAAAGTACGCCCAGTCCTCCCGGTCCCAACGCAGCGGGGCGGTGAAGTACTGCTTCGTGTCGTCGATCGCGGAGTGGAGAGTGAAGACGTCTTCGCCATGGGCTGCCAGCGGCGCCAAGGTGACGATCGACAACACGGCGGCGATCTGGTTGCGCCGATTTCTGTACATCTGCCGGATTCCCTAGCCCATCGAGGATGCATCGAGTCCCCCTGATCGAGCCGATGCAGGGGCGATGGTACGAGCTTTGTAGAGCAAAGTCACGAACGGGTGCGTATTCTCTCAAAGGGCCATGAGCAGAACGCCGCCGGCGATCAGCATGGTCGTGTCATATCCGCATGGCGATGCACGCGGGCCTAGTGAATGCCGACCACCAGCACGGTGAAAGTGTCCGCGAGGGGAGCAGGACGCGGGTGCGGTTGCTCCGGCGTCGGCGTGGGAGCCGCACCAAACAGGGACGTGACGGTGTACACGCGCCCGGTTGCCGGATCGAGCGCCATCGTGCGCGCCCCTTTTTGTGTCTTGACCGTCTGCGCAACCGTGTATCGATCGCCCGACTCCTGACGAACCACTGTCAAAGTTCCTTCGCCATTCGAACTGAACACCAGGCCGCGATGTGGATCGAACGCAACCGCATCAGGCCCCGCGCCGATCTTGAGCTTGGCCACCTGCTTGCCGCTGGCGGCATCGGTGACGGCCATGACGTTGCCGTCGCAGACGGAGAAGAGTCGGTGATGCGTCTTGTCGAGCGCAAGACCGCTCGGGCGTGCGCAACCGGGCAACGTCCAGGTCGCCTTGGCCTCGAGACTGGTGCTGTCGATGACGACCATCTGTCCGACTTCACTCTCGATGTTGACGAAAATATGACCGTCTCCGTCATCGACGGCAAACTCCGGCTTGTCCGGCACCGGGATGGTCTTGACGACCGACAGGCTGGCCGCGTCGATGACGGTCACGTCCTTGCTGCGACCGTTGAACGTGAAGACATGATTATTGACGGGTTCATACACGATGGCATCGGGGTTGTGGCCGGATACCAGAACCTCCTTGATGACCGTCAGCGTGTCCAGATCAAATACCGTGATCGAATCGCCCTTGCCGTTGCTGGTGTAGCCACGCCTCGATTTTTCGGCGAGCGCGATGCCGTGCACGCCCTTGGTGTCCGGAATGATTCCGATGGATTTCCCGGTTCCGGTGTCGACGACTTCCACATGATCACCACGGCTGAGAAACAGGCGCTTGCCGGCGGCATCCAGGGTCATATAGTCCCAACCGCCGCCGCCTCCCAGTTTCCAGTGCTCCAACACCTCGTATGCCGGTGAGCCCTGGGTGGGCTTCACGTCGGCCGACGACGCCGTGGTGGCGGCCAGCGGTCCCACCAATGCCGATGCGGCAAGCCAACCAGCGATTCGAGTCCTGAACGTCGATTGCATTTGCGGCTCCGCTTGTCTTTGGAAACGTGGGGAGCACCTTATAGCAGAGAATTTTTACAGAATGAGTTACCAAACCGTATACATGGAGCCGGGTGCGCGCCCGCGCGGCGCTCCTATAACTATCTGTATGGATTCGATTTCGGCCCGCGTGGTAGCGTCGAATCTGATTCACAAATGCTCGTCGAGAGGCATCATGGTTGCGCGTTGCGTCTTCTTGACGGCCTGTCTTGCGGTCGTGGTGTTGATGACCGGCTGCCCGGCCCGGACAATGGAGGCCGTGCCGCGGGATGTTCCCTCTGCCTTCGACAATGCCTTCTCTGCGCCACCCGGGCAATGGCCGGCACAAGCATGGTACCGAGATTTTTACAGCGATGAGCTAAGCACCTTCGTCGATTTGGCGGCCATGAATAATTGGGATTTTGCCGCCGCCCGGGCGCGCGTCGCCCAGGCCGATGCACGCGCCCGGCAGGCGGGTGCCGCCATCCTGCCGAGCGTCGATGGTGCGGGCACCGCGAACTTTTTGGCGGGGCATTCCGCACAAGGCGGCGGTCACGAACTCGATTGGTCCGCCATGCTGTCCGCCAGTTACGAAGTGGACTTCTGGGGCAAGAACCGGGCAGCCGCGGATTCGGCGCGATTCCTCGCGGGCGCATCGCGCGCCGAGCGCGATACGGTCGCACTCACGACGCTTGCCGGCGTCGCGGACAGTTACTTTCAGCTGCTCGCGCTGCGGGAGCGCCTCACGATCGCCCGGTCCAACAGCGATGCCGCCCGGCGGCTCCTCGACGTGGTGCAGGCGCGGTTCGACGCCGGCTTCGCCACCCCGGTCGAATTGGCGACGCAAAGGACGGCGTTCGACACTGCGCAAATCGCGATCTCTGATCTGCAGCAGGCGCAGACCGAGTCTCGCGCGGCATTGGCGCTGTTGCTGGGAAGGGCCCCGGAAGGCTTCGTCGTGCAAGGTGCCCCGCTCGACTCGCTGCACGAGCCACAGGTTACGGCGGGACTTCCGTCCGAGCTGCTGATGCGAAGACCCGATGTGCTGTTGGCCGAAGCGAACCTTCAAGCAGGCCATGCAGATCTGATCGTCGCGCGCGCCGCGATGTTTCCGAGCTTGAGCCTGACCGGCAGCGCCGGCGTACAAAATCCGGCGTTACCCGCCATTGTGCTGACCATCCCGGGAGTCGGACCTTCGTTTGCGCTCGGTGCCAATTTGATTCAGCCGATATTCGATCACGGAAGGCTGAAAGCGCAGCGCGATGAGGCGCAGGCGAGGGACACCGAACTGCTGGCGATGTACCGCTCCGCCATCATCGCTGCACTCAGCGATGTCGAAACCGCCCTGGCGGCCATCCACCACCTGGACCTCGCCCGTGAATTTCAGGTCGAGAGCGTTGCGCAGAGCGAACGCGCCTTCGAAGGAGCGCAACTGCGTTACGAAGCCGGGTCCGGCGACTATCTGGTCCTGTTGGAGGCGCAGCGAACGGTCTACGCGGTGCGCGATCAATTCGTTCAATACAAGCTGGCGCGACTGCAGGCGTTGGTGGCTCTGTGCAAGGCCCTGGGCGGTGGGTGGACCCAGCAACAGGCGCACGACCAGGCGCCCTCAACAACGACATGGAACATCAACCGATGAATGCGATGACCTCTCCCGTTTGCCCGCGCACCGCCATCTTGGGGCTCGTGGCGTGCACCCTGTTGTTCGCCGGTTGCCACAAGGCGCCCGTCGCCGGCGAGGACGCCGCGACGGAGGCGATCTCGAAGGAGGCCAGCGCGAAGGAGGCGACGGCCGACGGAGCCAAGGACGCGGCGCCCGCGGAGGAAGGGGGCGAGGGCGTTGCTCTGACACAGGAAGAAGTCGCGAAGATGGGGATCGTGACGGCGGACGCCGCGAAAATCATGCATACGTCGGAAGTGCCCGGATTCGGCGTGGTGATCGCACACGATACGATCGCCGCGGCGGTCGCGGAATTGCGCACCGCCGAAGCAATGGAACGGCAGAGCCGGTCCGCGCTGGCCCGCAGCCAACGGCTGACGGGAACACCGGGCGCCATGCCGACGGACACTCAAGAGACCGCCGAACGGCAGGCGACGGTCGATCATGCGGCGTTGGATCTGGCGACGCGACGCCTGTCGGCAACCTTCGGCCTGAATCCGCCCTGGAAAAATCACGACGAGAGCCCTGAACTCGCGGCGCTCGCCAGCGGCGACGTCAAGCTGGTCAGGGTCACTTTCCCCTTAGGTTCGATGGCCGGATCGAATCCTCGGACGCTCCGATTGGCGCACATCGATTCGGCCCAAAGCGGTCCGGGCTGGCATGCCTCCTCCGTATGGAGTGCTCCCGCCGATGCCAGCGTGCCGGGCAAGAGCTTCTTTGCCATGTTGAGGGGCAGCGACGCCGGTGAGGGCGAGCGTTTGATGGCTTGGGCGCCGGTGGGCGACGCAGAATCCGGTGTGGAGATTCCTGCCGCGGCCGCGGTCATCAGCGGCGGCAAATATTGGTGCTACGTGGAGGCGAAGACCGGAACGTTCGTTCGGACCGAGTTCGATCCCGGTGCCCCGACACCGGACGGTTACTTCGTAAAAGATGGGCTGTCTGCGGGCGACAAGATCGTCGTCAAGTCGGCCGGACAGCTGCTGGCGCGGGAAACCAACCCGAGCACGGCCGCGGAGTAGCGCATGCGGGCTCTCGTCGCGCTGTGTGTTCGTCATTATGGCGCGGTTACTGCGCTCACCCTTCTGGCCCTGATCCTTGGGGCGTGGGGCGCTCTGCAGGCGCCCTTGGACGTGTTTCCGGAGTTCGTTCCCTCCCAGGTGGACATCCAAACCGAGGCGCCGGGTTTCGCTCCTCAACAAGTCGAGGAGCTGGTCACCAAGCAGGTCGAAAACGTCGTCAACGGATCGGCGGGTCTGGCGACCATGCGATCCGAATCGATTCCCGGGCTCTCCGTCGTCACGATCACGTTTGCGGATGGAATTGACGTCCACATTGCGCGGCAGGGAATCTCGGAGCGCCTGTCGGAACTCGGCAGTTCGCTGCCGGCCGGGGTGAGCACGCCGAAATTGTCGCCGTTGGTGTCGAGCACGATGGACCTTTTGATGATCGGCCTGCTGTCCGACAAAGTGGACGCCTACACGCTGCGCGACAATGCCGACTGGATCATCAAGCCGCGTCTGTTGGCGGTCCCGGGTGTGGCACACGCCATCGTTTTCGGCGGCGATGTCCGGCAGATCCAAATTCTTCCCGACATGCGCAAGTTGTCCAGTTTCAATCTGTCCTTCAGCGAGGTCGCCGATGCGGCAAAGGCCGCATTGCCGCTGCGTGGCGCCGGATTCATCGACCTCGCGGCGCAGCGTGTGCTCCTGAAATCTCCGACGCCGGAGCCCGACGTCAAGGCTCTCGGACAGGCCGTCGTCGCGGTACGCAACGACGCCCCCATTTTGCTCCGCGATGTGGCGGACATCAAAATTGCGCCGGCGCTGCGCTTCGGCGACTCCCTCATCATGGGAAAGCACGGTGTGATGTTGTCGCTCGCCAGCCAGTTCGGCGCCAACACCCTGTCGACCACGCTCGCGGTCGAGAAGGCGTTGGCAGATTTGGAGCCCGCCCTGAACCAGCAGGGCATCACCGTCTATAAGAACCTGCATCGACCCGCCAATTTCATCGAGCGCGCATTGTCGGATCTGCGGGAGTCCCTCGTCATCGCAGCGATCTTGATATTGGCCGTGCTGTACGTTTTCCTGCGTGACATTCGGGCGGCGCTGATTGCGTTCACTGCCATTCCGCTCTCGTTGCTGGCAGCCGTCGCGGTGTTGGAGCGCATGGGTTTGACGCTCAACACCATGACGCTCGGTGGCTTCGCGGTGTCGCTTGGCGTTCTCGTGGATGACGCGATCATCGGCATCGAGAACATCATGCGACGGCTGAGCGAAAATTCCCGGGCCGAAGCTCCACGACCCCGTCTCGAAATCGTCCGTGACGCATCGCTCGAGGTTCGCGGCCCCGTGATCTATGCGACTGCCGTGGTGATTGCGGTATTCCTGCCCGAACTGTTCACCTCGAGCGTTCAGGGACACTTCGTGGGTCCGCTGGCGCTTGCCTTCATCTTTGCGGTGGTCGCCTCCCTGGTCGTCGCGATGACCTCGACCCCTGCATTGTGTGCTCTATTCCTCAGGCAGCACGCCGGGAGATCCGACGCGCGCTGGCTGGCACGGCTCAAGTCGTGGCAGGGATCGGCCGTCCATGGTGTCGCGGCGCACCTCAACGCGATCATCGTCGTGCTCGTCGTCCTGGTCATTGCGTCCGGTACGGCGCTGCCGTTCCTGGGCGGCACGTTCATGCCCGACTTTCGCGAGGGACATTTCGTCATGCAGGTCTCAAGCTCCGTGACCGGCACCTCGCTGGATGAGATGCTGAGCGTGGGAGAGCGTGTCAGCCGGGAAGTTCTGGCATTGCCGTACGTGGAGAGCATCGAACAACAGGTCGGCCGCGCGGAACTGAGCGAGGATACGTGGGGTCCGCATCGCAGCGAATTTCACGTCGAGCTGAAACCTGATGCCACGATCGATCAGGGCGTTGCCCAGGATAGGTTGCGCGACATTCTGTCGCACTACCCTGGACTGCAAAGCGAAGTGGTCACGTTCCTCGGCGACAGGATCGGCGAGAGCCTGAGCGGCGTGAATGCCCAGGTCGCCATCAAGATTTTCGGGGACGATCTCGACACGCTCGACAAGAGCGCGGAAAAGGTGACCGCCGCGCTCGGCAAGATCAAGGGCATCGTCGACCTGCAGTTCAAGCGCCAGAGCGGCACGCCGGCGATCTCCATCCACCTCAGGCCGCAGGCCCTGGCGACGAGCGGGCTGAAAGTACAGGACGTGCTCGATACGGTGCAAACAGCCTACGCGGGCACGACGGTGGGCCAAACCTTCCGCGGCACCCGAACGGTGGATGTGGTGGTCCTGTTGCCCGACGCCGTGCGCCATCGACCGACGCAGCTCGGAAAGCTGATGATCGCGACGCCGTTCGGGCCGGTTCCGCTGTCCCAGGTCGCCGATGTCGAGGTCACGCAGGATCGATACAGCATCGAACACGATGGCGGCCAGCGTCTGGTGGTCGTGACCTTCAACGTGGGGGCGGGTTCCCTGCAGGGCATCGTCGCGGAATCTCAGCAGGCGATTGCCCGGTCCGTGGCGCTTCCGCCGGGCGTGTTTCTCGAATTCACGGGGGCGGCCGAGGCCGAGATCAAGACCCGCAACGAACTGATCCTGTACTCCGGACTCGCCCTTGCGCTCATCGTCATGATCTTGTTCGTGTCCTTTCATTGGCGCGCCAACAGCTGGCTGGTTCTTGCCAATCTGCCGTTCAGCCTGATCGGCAGCGTCATCGCCATCTCCGCAACCGGGCTCGGCATCTCCCTGGGGACGGTGGTGGGGCTCGTGACCGTGTTCGGGGTCAGCGCACGCAACGCGATCCTGCAGCTTGCACACTACGAGCACCTCGTCGAGGTGGAGGGGTCCGAGTGGAACCTGGATCTGGTCATTCGTGGCGCAAACGAGCGCCTGGTGCCGATATTGATGACCGCTGCCGTGACCGCCTTGGGGCTCGCACCGCTCGCGTTCGGTCTGAACAAGCCCGGGCAGGAAATCGAGGGGCCGATGGCGGTGACGGTGCTGGGCGGTCTGTTTTCATCCACGCTGCTCAACCTGGTGGTGCTGCCGGCGCTGGCAAAGCGGTTCGTTTCGACGCCCCGATGAGCTGACAGGTGCAGTCCGCCCGACCGCCCGTCATAATGCCTCCCCCAAAACACGCCCTGGGCGGGAGAACAACGCAATCGAAATTCAATCAACGGGCGTCACAGGCGCCCGGGGTGCTTTTTTCATTGGGCCGGCATTCGCCGCCGCCGCCCTGGTCGCACCCAGCATCATTGCGGCATTCGACGCCGCGTCGCTGCATAATCCACCCGGCGGGGTGACCCGGGGCGCGGCATTCGTCGTCCAACACGGGTTATTGACAGTCGGCTTGTCCGTCGGACTTGCGAGCGCCGCGCTCGCGGCGTATCACAGGCCCCTGGCCCGGCGACTGCTTCACCTTTTTCTCTTTTTCATTTTGTTGGAACTCTTTTATCGCTTTGCTTATGGCGGCCCTGTCTCCTCCGGCCTTCTGCTTTCCGTGCCGGAAACGAGCAAGCGAGAAACGGTGGAGCTGCTTGCAGGTCATGTGATCCTGACGTGCAGCCTCAGCCTGGTGGCGCTGCTGGCAATTTACGCCATGGTGGGATCGTGGAACACGAACATTCGGCTTCCCGTCAGACGCATCATCCAGATGGGCATCGTCTCCGCTTCCATGGTGGCTGCCTCATTGGCGATTGGCGCATCCGGCGTTGACGGTCCGCGGCGCATGGCGGCCGTCATGCTCCCGGAGGCCGAGGCTACCTTCCCATTGGATGTCGTGAACGCCTTCGGCGCCGTCGCGATCGACTTCGTCGACACTCGCCGCCGCGCCGCTGCCCGCGCCGTATTCGAATTTCGGGGTGTGACCCTGGTCGACCATGAGTCCCGTCGCTCAGCATCGGAGGTCTACGTCGTGGTGATCGGCGAGACGTCGCGCCGGGAAAATTGGTCGCTCTTTGGCTACACACGGGCCACGACACCGCGGCTCGACGCGATTCGGGACAGTCTTGTGCTGTTTGGCCATGTGTCATCGAACGCGACCAATACCATCTTGAGCCTGCCGCTGGCATTGACGCGCGCGGCGCCAGCCACCCGCGGGGTGGCCCGGTCGGAGAAGTCGATCGTTACCTTGTTCAAACAAGCCGGATTCGCAACTTTTTGGCTCTCGAATCAGGAGCGTTCCGTGCTATCGAATCCCATCGCGCGGATCGCAGCCGAAGCGGACCACGTCTGGTTCACCGGGGGCGGGTTCGATTCCGAGCTGGTCGGCGAGCTGGGCGAGGAAATGGCCCGCATTCCCGAGGGCGGCAAGGCCGTCATCTTCCTTCATATGGAGGGCAGCCATTTCGGCTATGTCGCCCGGTATCCCGCGAGCTTCGATCACTTCCGAGACGGGCAGGGCGCGCCGCGTCAGCTTCCGGAGCGGCAATCTCGTTTGGTCGACGAGTACGACAACACCGTCTATTTTACCGACCACAACGTAAGAGCGGTGATCGACAAACTGGCCCAATGCCATTGCAGGTCGGGGCTGGTCTTTTTCTCCGATCACGGCGAAAGGCTCTTCGACAATGGCCTGACGGACAACGACTTCGGGCACGGGTTTCCGACGATCTCCCGCCAGGAGATCGAAATCCCGTTTTTTGTCTGGATGTCCTCGGCGTATCAAGAGGCGAACCCCGGGCGGATCGAGCAACTTCGAGCGAATGCAGGGTCCGTGGCCCAACTTCACAATTTGTTCGAGACGCTCGTCGACCTGGCCGGCGTCGATTATCACGATCGAGCGTCGTCCTTGAGTCTGTTCTCCGACAAGTTCCGATCGCCCCTGGAACTGGACGTGCTCAACATGGATCAGGATACCGTCGCCTTCGATGTCGCCGGCCCGCCCTGATGCACCTTAGGATCGGCCTGGGTCGGCCTCGGGCCGCGGCGATGGCCGTTGTCGCAAAGCGTCTCGACATTCTGGCGGCGTACGCACTCAGGGTTGGTCTTGGATGCGGGATATGGCGGCATCGAGATCGTCCGTCAGTTCGTAGTAATTGCCCGAGAGCGCATCGTATCGGCCGCACGCCAGGTCCACGCAACGTTGCGCGCAGCGCGCTAGATCGGCCTTCCCGGTGTCCGCTGCGTCGCGCTCGCCGAGGCGCTGCACCATGCCGGGCACCCATTTTCGCGCATCTGCGGCCGACATCGTGTCCCGGGCCAGTTGCGTGACCACGAAGCCGGGATCGATCGAGAAGGCATGGACGTGATCGGCGCGCACTTCGGCGGCGAGCAGCATGGCCATTTTCACCTGGGCATTCTTTCCGAGGCAGTATGCGGACAGGTACGGCGCGATGAGGTGCGATGCCCGTGCGGATACGTTGACGATGTGACCGCGCTGCAGCCTGATCATGCCGGGCAGCACCGCGTGGATGAAATTGAAGGGCCCGCGTATGTGCACCTCCTGTGCGGACCACCACGCGACGGGGTCGGTCTCGGAGAACGGTCCGAAGGGGCCGGCGACGCCTGCGTTGTTGATCAGGATGTCGATCGTCCCCAATCGGCGTTCGGTCTCGGCAACGATGCGGCGGACGTCGGCGAGGGATCTCGAGTCGCCGTCGACCGCGATTGCGGTGCCGCCGGTTGCCTCGATCTGGGCGGCGGTTTCGTCCAATTCACGGCGAGTGCGCGCGGTGACCGAGACGGTTGCGCCCTCGTGAGCCAGCCGTTGCGCGATGGAGCGGCCGAAACCCCGGCCCGCGCCGGTGACGAGCGCCACACGACCTTGGAATGGTATCTGAGCCACGGCGAGTTCCTCCCGATGATTGCGTGTGAGATATTTCCGGTGGGGCGCGCGCGCGCCAACCATGGTCCATCGAAGGAATTGCAATGCTCAACCCGGATGAATTGACCGAGCTGAAGAACCAAGTCGCCCGGCTGGCGAACGAAGTCGCGCTGCTGGGCGATGCCCAGGCGATACGAAAGTTGCAACACGCGTACGGCTACTATCTCGATAAATGCCTGTACGACGAAGTGGTGGATCTGTTCTCGGATGACGGCGAGCTGCGATTTATGGGCGGGATATTTTGCGGCAAGGCGGGAATACGGCGCCTGTACTGCGATCGGTTTCGCAGGAATTTCACCGGCGGTCACAACGGTCCCGTGTACGGCTTCCTGCTGGACCACCTGCAGCTCCAGGATATCGTCGATGTGGCGGCGGATCGGCGCACCGCATTCGCGCGCTTCCGCTGTTTGATGCAGGCCGGCAGTCACAAGAGCCGCCAGGATGCACCGGCCACGTTGCCTTCGCAATGGTGGGAAGGAGGTATCTACGAAAATATCTACGTGCGCGAGGACGGGGTGTGGAAAATAAAGTCCCTGAATTACTGGCTGGTCTATCAAGGCTTGTACGCGGATGGATGGGCCAACATGCCGCCGCAACCCGGCCCGTTTTTCACCACGACGTTTCCCGACAATCCCGTCGGACCGGACGAATTGGCGCAGGTGCAGCCGGTGCTATGGCCCGAGACCGATGTCGTCGCCTTTCATTATGCGCATCCGGTGACCGGAAAGCGGTGGCAGCCACCCGGCGGCTGAGCGCCACCGGGTGCTTGAACGCCACCGCGTTTCCGCCGCGGGTCAATGCGCGTACGAAATCCGATAAATCAGATTATTGCCGTCGTCGCTCATCAGCAGCGACCCATCCTTGGCCACCGTGGCGCCGACGGGCCGCGCCCAGGCATCACCGTCATCGACGATGAAGCCGACCAGGAAGTCTTGGTAGTCGCCGGTCGGCACGCCGTTTTTCATCATCACGCGCACGATCTTGTGCCCCGTGCGAAACGCCCGGTTCCAGGAGCCATGCATGACGGCAAAGCCGTCACCGACATACTCCTTGGGAAATGCCGAGCTACCCGTGTTCGCCGGATAAAACACGAGGTTGAGCGCAGCCGAGTGGGACTGGTAGGGCACATCCGGCAGCAGAACCTTGCCGGCGAGATCGGGACGTTCACCCTTCAGGCGCGGATCCTCGTGGTTGCCCATGTAGTACCACGGCCAACCGTAGAAGCCCCCTTCGGTCACGCGTGTCGAGTAGTCAGGCACGAGGTCATCGCCCAGCATGTCGCGTTCATTCGTCGTGCACCACAAGGCGCCGGTCTGCGGTTGAATCGTCAGGCCGACACAGTTGCGAATGCCGGTCGCAAAGATCTTGCCCTTGGCCGACCCGACGGGGAACACGAGCACATCGGCGCGATTGGCTTCGCCGCCCCAGGCCGCACCGAGGCTGTGCTCCGCCGCCCACGCCTTGGTTTCGGCGGGTGACTTCTTCGGCATGTCCTCGGCGACATTGGAGCCTGAGCCCACCGAAACGAACATGCGCTTGCCGTCGGGCGAGAACGCGACGTCGCGGGTGAAATGTCCGCCGCCGGCCACCGGCGAGAGTTCCGGCACCACGATTTCCGGAACACCGCTCGCCTTCTGATCACCCACCTTGTAGGCATAGCGGACGACGCGATTGGTCTCGGCGACGTACAGCCATTGTGGGTGGTCGCCGCTGGGATAGAACGCGATGCCGAACGGCAGCGACAATCCCTGTGCGAAGGTCGCGACCGTCTCGGCCGTCGCGCCATCCGCCGACGGGCGCATCACCTTGATGCGCCCGTTGCGAGTCTCCGAGACGAAAATATCGCCGTTCGGTGCGACGCGCATGGCGCGGGGCGCGTCCAGTTTGCTGGTGAACACGTCGACCTTGAATCCGGCCGGCACCGAGAGCTTGGCATCCGCCGGTCTGGCGACCAGTTTCGGTAAATTGGCGGCCGCCGGCGAATCGTACGGTGCCGGGAGTTTGGCGAGATCGATCCGGTGGACGCGGCCAGGCTCGTCGTTTTTCCAGTCGGCCACTCCCTTCGGAGGACCGGGGTTGGCGGGGAACATGCCGGGCGGGGGGCCGCGCGGCGTCGGCGACGCGTCCTTGAACGTGCCGGCCTTGACCGCCTGGAAGTAGGCGATGATGCTTTGCCGATCCGTCTCCTGCGGGACGGCAATGACCATCGCGGTCCCTGGCACGGCGGCCGTGGGAGATTTGAGAAAATGATCGAGCGTCGCTTCATCCCATGTGAGATGCGAATCCTGCAGCGCCTTGGTATAGCTGAACGCCGAGTTGCTGGCGGCGCGCCGCTCGAAAACGCCGTCGAGGTTGGGGCCTTGGGCGCCGCCGTTGTCATTGGGCTCGGCGCTGTGGCAGAGAGCGCATTGCTGGCGGAATAACGCCTTGCCGGCGTTCGGGTCGGCCGCGAAGGCGGGCGCGATGGACACCGCCAACGTCAGTGCGAGAGCGGAACGGATCATCGTCATCTGGATTCTCCTTGCAAGGGGCGGGCGTCAGCCTCGTCTTATGTGCGGAGCATCGCATACCGTCGGGGTGTGGACCAAGCGAGCCGGCCAATTCCGCCGGGCACCTCATGTTTCCGCTCAAGTCGTCCGGTCCCGCTCAGCCACGAGGGAAGGCAAACTCGCATCTGGGGGACACGACATTTACTGCCGCGCTGCTGACGTTGCACAGCCAGCAGGCGAGCATCGACATCAAGACTGCAGCGGCGTAGGTCGCCAGGTGCTGGCCTCCCGTTGAAACGATCAACACGCTGATGAGGCCGCCGATGGCGGCGCACGTGACCATGAGGGCTGCGTTTCGGAGCGCCGCGAATCCGCGATCTATTTGCATGACTGCGGCCGATCTTAGCGCAACGGGCTGCATCAAAGTCTTTTTTTGGGCCGGTCAAAGCGCTAGAGTCGTCCGGCGATGCGCGCTCACAACAGGCTGAAAAAATTCCTCCTACCGATCGCCCGGGCCATCCTGGTCGCCGCGGCCATCGGCGGCGTGTCGTCGGCGGCCGGCGTGCCGATTTCCTGGCAGCACCGCAGCATGACGTTCAACTACGTAGGCTTCACCACGTTCTACGAATGCGATGCCTTGGAGAGCCAGGTTGGGCGCATTCTCGAATATTTCGGTGCCCGACATGATGTCAAGGTGTCGGCGAGCTGCCCGCGCGGACCGGACGTGCCGTCCGGTCAGGCCTGGGTCAAGACGGAGTTCTATGTTCCCGCGCAGATCGACGATCCGAGCGTGGCGAGCGTCGCGACGGCTCAGTGGACGCCGCTGCGGGTGAACTATCGCGAACCGGGCTTCATCGGTAACGGCGATTGCGAACTTCTCCAGGCGATGAAGGATCTGGTGACCAAGAGCTTCGGCATCCGGGATCTGAAGTACAGCACGAGTTGCTTTCCTCACGAGCTGACCAATGGTGATTTCACGATCACCGGAGTCGCTCTGAAGGTGCCGGTTTCGAGCTGGCGATGATTGCCGTCCACCGGTCCGTCGATTGGTGAATCGCGCGTCGCACGCGCTCCTCATTCTCGGTGCGCAAGGGCCCTCGATCTGACCATGTTGGCCTCCTTCGGGCTCCTCTCGGCGCTGTCGAAACCCCTCGGATGCGTCTCGCCGGTACGCGCGACGGCCGCGCTGTAGTATGACGACCGGATGAGAAGCCAAGGGTTTTGATGCCATTTACCATATCCCACATCGCCGCCGTCTTACCGTTTTCCCGCCTCCTCGCTCGATGGCGCCTATTGTCGGCGACCATCATCGGCAGCATGGTTCCCGATTTCGGATTCTTGATGCCCTGGCGTCCACCGCGTGCCGAAACCCATATGGCATTGAGCTTGTTCACGTTTTGCCTGCCCGTGGGTTTGATGACGTTCTGGCTGTTCCAGCAGTTGCTGAAGGAGCCGGTGATGGCCGTACTGCCCGACTCGGCCTATGCACGATGGCGGCATTACGCCGCGCCGGCCGACATCGGCAGCATCAAGCAATGGCTGCTCGCGGGGTGCGGGATTTTGGTTGGCGCGATCACGCATCTGGTATGGGACGGCTTCACTCACGAAGGCGCGCGGGGCGTGCGGATGATTCCGATCTTGGATGATTCAACCGTGGATATCGCGGGGCATCATCTGGTAGGAATGCGGCTCCTGCAGGATGGTAGTTCGCTCGTGGGCATCATGCTGGTGTTCGCCATCGTCGGCTATGCCCTGCGCCGCGGGGGGCGGGAGGACATCCCGGCGCGTCCATTGGCGGCCCGAGAAAGGCATCTGTGGATCCTGTCGTATGTGATGACGGCGATACTGCTGGCCGCCCTGTTCCTGGCTGTCAGGCACCCCTGGGGTTCGGACAAGTCGCTGTCGCTTCTGATCGGCAACGGGGCGATTGCGGCGTTGCGAGGATTTGCCACGGCACTGGTCGTGGTCAGTCTCTGTTTGACGCGTCGGCTGCGCGCAAGCCCCTAAGGGCTTGCGCGCAGCGGATCACGAGGGAACTGCCTAGCGGTCGTCCGAGCCGCTGCGCGGCCTGTCGCTCGGAGCCTGGCCCCATACGACATACTTTCCGTCATTACCAGCGGCCACCGCCGCCGGCTGCGCCGGCTCGGGCCGCGGCGCCGCCTCAGGCTCGCGATGAGGTGCAGGTTCAGCAGGCGCTGCATGAACCACCGGCGTCGCTTGGCTCGCCGCGGGTTCCAGCCTCGGGGCTGGCTCGCGTGGGGCCTCGGGGCGTGGTGCCTCGGGGCGGGCGGCCTCGAGTTGCGGTGCCGGCGACCGATCCGGTACGTCGACCGTCGCCGGCGATTCGAACGGTGATGGTGCCTCGGACCGGCGCGGCTCATCGTACCCGCGCGGTGCATCGAAACCGGCCGCCGCTTCGACTCGCGGAGCCTCGTGCAGCGGAGCCTCGTGCGGCGGAGCCTCGTGCCCCGAGGCCTCGCGCGGCGGAGCCTCGTGCCCCGGTGCCGCTTCAGGACGCGCGCCACTTCCCTCGGATTGCTCGCCCGCTTCGTTGCCGGTCACTGGACTGTTCGCAGCGTTCTCGCCGTTGTCTCGTCCGCGGCCGCGCCCACGCCGACGCCGGCTTCGCCCCGTACGCTCAGGTCGATCACCGGCGGGTCTGGGCTCCCCGGTTACCGGGTCTCGGTCGCCGTTTCGCGGTTGCTCGTTGCCGCGCGCCAGCTGGTCAGGGCGCGCTGCTTGCTCGCCGCGTGGTGGCTCGTTACGTGCCGGCTGCTCGATGCGCTGAGCGTCGCGCGACGTGTTGGCGTCGCTGCGGGGAGCTTGAGCGGCCCGTTCGCCTTGTGGCGCACGTGAGCCCTCCCGTCCCGAATTGTCGCGTTGCGGCCTGTCCCGTCCCGCGCCCTCGCGTCCGGGACCGTCGCGGCGTGGCTCGCGATTCGAGTCGCGAGCCGCATCGCGGGGGTTGTCGCGCCCCGGGCTGTCGCGCCCCGGGCTGTCACGACCTGGACCGTCGCGGCGTACGTCGCGACTGCGATTGCGATCGCGGTCTCCGCCGCCACCGCTGTTGCTGCGATAGCGCTCGCGTTGCGGCGCAGCGTCTCGTCCCGAGCCCTCGCGGGTCGAATTATCCCGGCCGGCAGGCCGGCCGCGTTGCGTCTGCGTCGACGTGGGTGTCGTCGGCGCGCTGGGCGCGGATGCCGGCTTGTTGCCGAACAACCATTTCCACAATCGCACGACGGCTCCTTCTTGGACGGTTTCCACCGGAGCAGGTGCGGGCTCCGCAACCGGCACCGGCACCGGCATCGGCATCGGAATGATGGGGGCGGTGGACGCGGGAAGGATGCTCGGCACCAACGGCGCCTCGCCCTGCGGCTTCTTGTCGCGGCTGCCGATGTTGGAGTCGTCGAGGACAGGTTGATCCACCAGCTGATAGCTGACGGCGTTGTTGTCCAACAATTCCTTCTCGTCGTCGCGAATGCGGCGCAGTGTGTACGCGGGCGTCTGCATGTTCGGATTCGGCACGATCACCAGCGATACCTTGTCGCGCGACTCGATCTGGTTGAGCCAGTCGCGCTTCTCATTCATGAGATACGTCGCCACATCGACGGGCACCTGGGCAATGACGCGTCCGGTGCGTTCCTTGCGTGCTTCTTCGCCGATCAGGCGCAGCAACGCCAGCGACATCGACTCGACGCCGCGGATGGTGCCCATGCCGGTGCACCGCGGGCAGTTGATGTGCGTGGTTTCACTGAGAGCGGGGCGCAGTCGTTGACGCGACAACTCGAGTAGGCCGAAGCGCGACAGGCGTCCGAGCTGAATGCGGGCTCGATCCATCTTGACGGCATCGCGCAGCATGTCCTCGACCGCGCGTTGGTTGGCGGTGGACTCCATGTCGATGAAGTCGATGACGATCAACCCGCCGATGTCGCGCAGACGTAGCTGCCGTGCGATTTCTTCGGCGGCCTCCAAATTCGTATTGCGGGCGGTGGCTTCGATGTCCCCGCCGCGTGTGCTGCGTGCCGAGTTGATGTCGATCGACACGAGCGCTTCGGTGTGGTCGATGACCAGGCTGCCACCCGAGGGCAGCGTGACCTTGTGCGAATACGCCGACTCGATCTGACTTTCGATCTGGTAGCGCGTGAACAACGGCACCGGATCCTGGTAGAGCTTCAGCTTGCGCTGCGCATCGGGCGGCATGAAGCGCTGCATGTACTCGAGGGCTTTCTGAAAGGCCTCAGGTTGGTCGATCAAGCATTCGCCGACGTCGTCGGAGAAATAATCGCGCAACCCGCGGGTGACCGCGTCGCTTTCCTGGAATATCAGGAACGGTGCGGGGCGGTCGTCGTTGGCGGCCACGATGGCGTCCCAGGCTGTCTTCAGATTGTTCAAGTCCCACTGCAACTCTTCGGTAGTGCGTCCGACGCCGGCGGTGCGCACGATCGCCCCCATGCCGTCCGGAATTTGCAGCGCGTTCATGGCTTCACGCATCTGATCGCGGTCTTCGCCTTCGATGCGGCGCGACACGCCGCCGGCACGCGGATTGTTCGGCATGAGCACCAGGAAGCGACCGGCCAGGCTGATGAAAGTGGTGAGCGCCGCACCCTTGTTACCGCGCTCTTCCTTCTCGACCTGAACGATCAGTTCCTGGCCTTCCTGCAGAAGTTCCTTGATGTTCAGCCGACCGCCAGCCGCGGGCTGGGATCGGAAGTATTCCTTGGAAATTTCCTTCAGAGGCAGGAAGCCATGGCGCTGCGCGCCATATTCCACGAACGCCGCTTCGAGACTGGGCTCGACACGGGTGATTCGCGCTTTATAGATATTGGATTTCTTTTGTTCCCGTGAGGGTATCTCAATCGATAAGTCGTAGAGTTTCTGACCATCGACGAGTGCAACTCGCAGTTCTTCTTCTTGAACCGCGTTGACGAGCATTCTTTTCATTTGCCCCAACTAATTTTGTAGGGGCCGAGGAGGAGAGCTTGAGAATAAAGGCCGGGGCCACGACGTACGGCGCGACGACGAATAGGGATATACCGAACGCGAGCCAAGCGAACGGCATCAGATCAACCCAATTCTGCAAAAACGTATTCGGCAAGCCCGGGGCCTTTTTCTCGGTTAACCGCTTGTAAACGCCGGAGCTTGAGGCTCTCTTGCGTTAATCTCATCGGCCGAGCGATGGTCTGGAATTCCAGAACCAACTAATATGCGGCTCCCCAACGGATGGGGGGCCACTGAAACCGGTATCCACTTGCCTAACCTATGTATAGGACAAGAATTAGGCGGTCCCTCAAAATGGTTCAAGCGCCTGACACGGTTTTGCCACATTATCACGGTAGCCCGTCAGGGTCAATGTAATCAATACCTTAGAATGCACACCGAAGACCTCGAAATATGAATACTCCCATTGACGAACCGGTTCGACTCCACGTACCGAAAAGTGCCGTCGAATTGCGCACCATCACCGATGACGAGGCCGGCCAGCGCGTGGACAACTTCCTCATGCGGCATTTCAAAACCGTGCCGCGGACCCGGGTTTACCGGCTCTTGCGCAAGGGCGAGGTGCGGGTCAACCGCAAGCGCGTCGATGCCGAGTACCGGTTGGCCGCCGGCGACGAAGTGCGTCTGCCGCCCGTTCGCGTCGATGCCGGGAGCGAGCCTGGCCAGCCGTCGACCAGCCTCCTCGAATTGATCGAAAAGTCGGTCATTTTCCAGGACAAGCATGTCATGGTGCTCGACAAACCCGCCGGTGTTGCGGTGCATGGCGGCAGCGGCTTGAGTTTTGGGGTCATCGAGGCGCTGCGCGCCTCGCGTCCGCGTGAAACGCTGGAACTCGTCCACCGCCTCGACCGGGATACCAGCGGCTGTCTGCTCATCGCGCGCGACCGCTCCACCCTGGTCTCGCTGCACGCCTTGATCCGTGCGGGCGGGATTCACAAGACCTATCTCGCCTTGGTGTCGGGCAGCTGGCAGCTGGGCACGAAACGTATCGATGCTCCGCTGGCGACGGATGCCCGCGAGCACGGGGAGCGCCACGTCCGGGTCAACCAGTCGGGTAAGGACTCGGTGAGCATCTTCAAGCCGGTGCAGTTCTTCGGATCGCTTGCGACCCTGATGGAGGTCGACATTCCCACCGGCCGGACCCACCAAATTCGCGTACATGCGTCGTTCGCCGGTCATCCGCTGTTGGGCGACGACAAGTACGGTGACCGCGATCGAAATGCGGAATTGAAGAGTCACGGATTGAAGCGCACTTTCCTGCACGCCCAGTCCGTGGCATTCGAATGGCCCGGGTCGGGTGTACCGTTTCACGTGAGCGCGCCGCTGCCGCCCGAATTGTCGGCCGTGATCGATGAGATCACCCCGATGAAGCGCAAGGCGACCAAGGGGGCTCCGCGGGGTGCGCCGCGTGGCGTGGCCAAGCCGGCGCGACCCGCCCGCAGGGATGCCCCCAGCGCACCGGCGCCCGGTTGGGTACCGCGTCCGACCGCTCCGCGTACGTCGCAGAGCCGGGTTCCACCCGCGGGCCCGGGGTCCCAGAGCCGCGCGCCACGAGCGCCGCAGAGCGGCGCGCCGCGAACGTCGGCCTCGGCGCGGGAGCCGACCAGTGTCGCCCGAGCGCCAGCGACGACCCCTCGTGAGCGGCCCAGCGCACCGCGGGTGAAAAGCACCGCGCGGCGGGAACGGGGCAACGTGGCGCGAGCGAGGACCGTGGCGACCCGGGAGCAAACCAGGACGCCGCGATCGCAGAGCGCCGCACCGCGGGAGCGCAGCGGGCCCTCCCGGCCGCCGGGCGCGGCGCCGAGGGCGCGCAGCGCGTCGTGGACCGCCAAAGGACCCGGCCCGGCGGGCCGCGGGCCGCGACCTGCCAGGAGGCCGGCCCGATAGCGGCCGATCGCTGCGAAGTCTAGGGCAGTTCGAAGCCGGCCGTCCGCAGCACCGCGCAAAGGCGAATCAGCGGCAATCCGATCAGCGCCGTGGGATCCGAGCTGTGGATGGCCTCGCACAGGCTGATCCCGAGTCCTTCGCACTTGAAGCCGCCGGCGCAGTCGAGGGGCAACTCCCTGGCGACGTAACGTTCGACGCATGCGGCGTCCAGTAAACGGAACGTCACGCGGGTGGTGTCGATGAACTCGGATCGGAAGGCGTCGCGGTGCCGTACCACGGCGACGGCCGTGACGAATTCCAGCGTTTGGCCCGAGCAACTCAAAAGCTGGTGGGTGCAATTGGCGACCGACCCAGGCTTGCCCAAGATACGTTCGGCTCCCGTCCCGGCCTGCAGGACGGCGACCTGATCGGAACCGATCACCCAAGCGTTCGGATGTTGCAGCGCAACCGAGTGGGCTTTCGCCAGGGCGAGACGCGCGACCAGGGAGAGAGCTTGCTCGTCCGCCTGCCGTGTTTCGTCCACCCCCGGGGCGGCGCATTCGAAGGGGATTTGCAGCCGTTGCAGCAGTTCCCGGCGATAGATTGAGGTGGAGGCTAAAATGAGCAAAGGCGGTGACTTGAAAAACAACGACTTGCGGCCGATTGATTTTTGACAGGGGTGGGCACGAGCCCTATCATACGCGGCCCATGGCGGCCGCCTCGACTGACCTCGTTAATTGCACACGCCTTGCCGAGGATTCGGCAGTGCTCGAGCGCGACTATGAGCTCGGCGAGTTGCCGCGCCTGAGGGACTTGCTGGCGGAGCCACAGGGAGCCGTGCATGCGACTTTCGCATTTTCGACGTCGGCATCGGGCCGCGCAGGCGCGGAGGTGACGGTCCGGGCGGTCCCGCTTCTGGTCTGCCAGCGCTGCATGCAGGGTTTCGGCTTCGCGCTCCAGAGCGGCAGCGAAGTCGAGTTTGCGACCGGCGAGTCGGCGGAAAGTGCCGATGCGGAACGCGAGCTGTTTGGAGTAGTGGATGGGCTGGTGTCGCTGCGCGAGCTGGCCGAGGAAGAATTATTGCTGGCCTTGCCGCGCGCCTTTATGTGCGATACGCCGCTGACCTGCGGCAGGGCACCGAGTTATGCGAGTGGCGAACAATCCCGTGATGCGGGAGAGATGCGCCAGCCGTTCAGCGCTCTGCAGGATTTATTGAAGAAAACTTGATAGGACATAGCACCCATGGCAGTTCAGAAAAGCAGAAAGACCCCGTCCAAGCGCGGCATGCACCGCTCTCATTCCGCGTTACCGCTTCCGGCGGTCTCGATCGACGCGAAGAGCGGGGAGACCCATTCACGGCACCGTATTTCGCGTGACGGGTTTTATCGCGGCAAGAAGGTGCTGCAGACCAAGGCGGACGTGGCGGCCAGCGAAAGCGACGAATAAGCCCTGCATCCCGGGCGGCGAGCGGCTCGCCGTCCAGGTGTCTCCGACGCACGTGTCTGCGCTGATTCACATCGCGATCGACGCCATGAGCGGCGATCGAGGGCCCTCCACCTGTGTACCCGCGGCCTTGGCTGCGGCGCGTGAGCATTCCGATGTCCGTTTCACGTTGATCGGCCGCCAAGGCGATCTGGAGCGCGAAATCGCGGGCGCCACCGGTACCGGTGGGGCGCTGCCCGCCAATGTGTCATGCCTCCTCGCCGCTGAAGTGGTGGAGATGACGGACCATCCACGGGAAGCCCTGCGGCGGAAGAAAGATTCCTCAATGCGGCGCGCGCTCGATCTGGTCAAAACCGGCGAGGCAACGGCCTGTGTGAGTGCGGGTAATACCGGCGCCCTGATGGCCATGGCGCACTTCGTCCTGAAGATGCTGCCCGGCGTCGAGCGTCCGGCGATCGTTTCCTTGATCCCCTCCCGCGGCGGCCACACCTGCATGTTGGACCTCGGCGCGAACGCCTCGTGCACGCCCGCCCAGCTGTGCCAATTCGGCGTCATGGGTTCCATCCTGGCGACCGGTCTCGCAGGGGCACATGAAAGGCCGCGGGTTGGATTGCTCAACATCGGCGAAGAGGAAATGAAGGGCAACGAGAACGTCCAGGCCGCGCACAATCTCCTTGCCGCCAGCGGTCTGAATTACGTGGGATTCGTCGAAGGTCACGACATCTTTTCCGACGAGGTCGACGTGGTGGTCACCGACGGCTTCACCGGAAACGTGGCCTTGAAGACCATGGAGGGCGCGGCCCGATTCATCATGGCGACGTTGCGCGAGGAATTCACGCGCAGTCCATTGCGCAAACTGGGCGCGTTGGCGGCGAGACCGACGCTCAGCGCGGTTCGAACGCGGTTGGATCCCAACCGCTACAATGGCGCGTCCATGGTGGGCCTCAACGGCATCGTGGTCAAAAGCCACGGCGGTGCCGATCTTTTTGGATTTCAACGAGCCATCGAGGTTGCGATCCTGGAGTCGCGCACCGGCGTGCCTGCGAAAATAGCCGAGCAGCTGGGTGCTCCGCACCGGGCTTGAAGGATCTTCATGTATTCACGTATCGCGGGCACCGGCAGTTATCTGCCGGAGAAAATACTGACCAATGCCGATCTCGAGAAGCTCGTCGACACCAGTGACGAGTGGATCCGCTCGCGGACCGGGATCGCGCAACGCCACGTCGCGGCCGAAGGGCAGACCACCACCGATCTCGCCGAACACGCGGCGCGGCGTGCGATGGAGTCGGCCGGGGTGACGGCGGCGGATGTCGATCTGATCTGTGTCGGCACCACCACGCCCGACCTGGTTTTTCCGAATGTGGGCACCCTGCTGCAAGATCGGCTCGGGATTCATGGCTGCCCGGCGTTCAGCCTGGAAGCTGCCTGTACGGGTTTCGTCTACGCGCTCAGCGTGGCGGACAAATTCGTGCGGCTGGGCGAGGCGAAATGCGCGCTCGTGGTCGGCGCCGAAACGTTGACCCGAATCGTCGATTGGAACGATCGGGGCACCTGCGTGCTGTTCGCGGACGGCGCGGGCGCGGTGATTCTGCAGCCCTCGAGCGAGCCCGGCATCATCAGCACCCGGTTGCATTCCGACGGCAAATACAAGGATTTGCTGCAATATCCGGATGGCGTGTCGAAAGGCTTCAAACTCGTGCGCGAGGGCCGCGCCGGGGTGCAGATGAAGGGCAACGAGGTCTACAAGGTGGCGGTCAATACCTTGGGTGCGCTCGTCACCGAAACGCTCGCCGTCAACGGCATCAGCCGGGATCAACTGGATTGGCTGATCCCGCATCAGGCGAACATTCGCATCATCGAGGCCATCGCCAAGCGCCTGGACCTGCCGATGGAGAAGGTCATCGTCACCATCGAGAGCCAAGGCAACACCTCGGCGGCGTCGGTGCCGCTGGCGCTGGATACCGGCATACGGGACGGGCG
The DNA here is from genome assembly GCA_003164785.1 of Gammaproteobacteria bacterium. GTDB lineage: Bacteria > Pseudomonadota > Gammaproteobacteria > Steroidobacterales > Steroidobacteraceae > Bog-1198. The sequence goes on from PLUE01000028.1 coordinate 68,124, forward strand.
CGTGAAGCGCGGCCAGCTGTTGCTGCTCGAGGCGTTCGGGGGGGGGTTTACCTGGGGATCGGCGCTGGTTCGATATTGACGAGCGACGAGTGAGGAGCGCGCGTTCGCGCGGTCCGGCTTTTGAGCATACGCACCCTAAAGAAAAACGCCGCGGGATGACCGCGGCGTTCTTACGTTCAAATCAAATGCGCGAAATATTACTTCGACACTGACTTCTTGAACATGCGATCGATCTTCTCGTTGATCGCTTCGATGGCGGTCGAGTTCGACTGAGCCGTCGACAAGGCCTGGTTCGCCGTGCTCTGCGCGCCGGAGGCGGCCGAAGAGGCGCTGGCAGCGGCCCTGTTGGCGGCGGCTGCATCGCTGGAGGCTTTCGCCGTGTCGCTCTGCAGTTTGGTGACCTGGGACTTCAGATCATCGACCTGGGCCTGGATGGGCTTCAAGTCGGTGCAACCCGCAAACGCGATAACGCAAGCGGCAGCGAAGGAGGCTTTGAGTGTCGTAGAAAGTGTCATAGCAATATTCCCCTGGGGTTAATTCATTGGTTTCGGAAAGCCCGAAGTGCTGCGGCAAACGAGTCCTGTCTTTAAGGTCGGGCTCACGTGCGTCTCAACACAGTCGCACATGAAGCCAAATTCGCGAGGCGAATGCAACTGAAATGCGCCTTTTGTCGGTTAGCAGCACCTATTTTGCCCTATTTTGCGGCATTGAAATTAAATCGCGATTAAGAATGAGCCGGCCGATGTAATTTTTACAGCGGACGGCGACGCTCGTCGCCGCTAACCGTGAAGCAGTTCCATGACCGCCCGATGCCCTTGATTGATGGCCGAGTCGGTATAGGCGCCGCCGCCCGCGTCCGAGTTGGCGATGGTGATACGCCCAAATTGCGCCCGACCCACGACGTGGGGCCTGTCCTTCTCCGGCAGCTCGGGATCGAACAGAGGGTTGTATTCGGGCGCATATCCATGGGGCCAACGATTCACGGTGATGGCCGTGATGTCGCGAGCCGGGTCGAAGCCGCCCGCGTTCAGGGTGCGTCCGAGTTGATCTCGAATATTGCGTTCGAACGTTTCGAACGAGGTCGTCAGGAGCTCGGCGCGCCCGGCCCGATTCTGGTCATGTTCGGAAAGCCCTGGTTGACAAGGCGTGCGCACCATGTGAACGAGCATGGGGTCATGCGGCGAACTCGTGCTCCGGTAGGCGCCCACATTGACGTGGGCATTGAGGTGGAAATACGTGTGATAGCTCCCGGGGGCGTAGACCCGGTGGAGCTTCAATTTGTCGAATGCCTGCCAGTTACGCAGCGCGACGCTCGTGTAGACCAGAGGGGTCTTGACGAGCTTGTGCAGGGCTTCCTTCTGCGCTGGCGGCAGTTCGGGGCATAGATACGGGATCATCACGTTGTAACAGGCAAGCACGGCGCCGCGTCCGCGAACGGTGTAAGGCTGTCCCTCACGCAGATACGTGACTTCGACCTGGCCGCTCGATGGTGAATCACCGATATTGCGTGCTCGAGTCACGATGCTGTTGAGGCGCAACCGCACGGGCGTTTGGCTGCGATCGAGTTGCGCATAGTTGACGCGCGCGGTGACGATGTCGGCGCTGCCGCCGGGAATGGCGCGAGGAATGAGGTTTTGCACGAGCAGCCTGGCGATGGTCGCATTGCCGTCGGGAAAGTGAAGACGGTACGACCCGCCGGTATCCGCATAGCCCGCGGGGGTGAATCCCATGCGCGCGATCGCGCCTTTCTTGAGCTTCATGCCCTGGAAGCCGGGCATTTCCAAAGCCCAGCAGTCGAGCGCAGATACGGCGTCGGTGCCGACCCCCCACTCACCCTTGGTGCGCGCGCTGTAGAATTTGAGCACCGCGGGATCCGCATGAGCGACATCGCGCAGGAAGGCTTCGTAACTCATGCGCGACAGCCGCTGCTTTTTCTCGTCCGACGACACGCCCGGCATGTAATCGATTTTGGCGGTTTCGATTTGCGCAATATCCTTGCGTGCGCGCTCGGACAGCGGCGCGTCGGCGAGAAGTTGCTCGAACGGCACGGTGCCGACGCCAACCACGAGTTTGTCGGCGCCGAAGGTTTCGCGATCGAAGAATGCGCCGGACTGCAGTCCACGCGCGTCGTAGAACTTCAGGTGTTGCGTGCTCTTGGCGAGCGCCGGCACGTCGAGACCCAGGGTCTTGAGCAAACCCGCCGCGACCGGCCCGTAGGGACGTGGGCTGTCGATCTCCAATGTGCCGCCATTCAGCAGATTCAAATGGCCGTCCAGGTTGAACTCGTTGCGCTTCGCGTGGCCCCCGAAATCATCATGGTTGTCGAGGATCAGAATGCGGCTCGCGGAGCCTGCGTGGGCACGGTAGAAATGCGCTGCGCTAAGTCCGCTGATGCCCCCGCCGACGACGATCAGGTCGTATTCTTCGCTCGTATCGGTGGCCGCCGGCCAGGTGTGGCCGTCGCGCAGGGCGTGTGCGTTCTCGAACGATCCGGGGTGGCTGCCGCGCATCCCATTGAGCAGCGGAGGGTAGTAGCCGTAGGCGTCCTGGGCGGCCGCCGGCAGTCCGGAGGAGGGACCCTGCGGCGCGGCGAACAAAGGCCCCGACGCGGCCGCGGTGGCGCTGATCGCGATGCCGTTCAGGAAGTCGCGTCGCGTGATGGGCCGGTCCATTCCCAAGGCGATGTCGCGGGATTTGTCGTTGGCGGGGTCGGTCATTGAGTTCCTGAAGCAGTGGGTGGGAGTGACCGCAAGTTACCGCGCCACCCAGCTACTTGCCAGCGCAGCGATACTGTATATAATGACAGTCACTGGCTACATATACAGGTGATGCATGTCTGACCTCACGCCCCGTCAAACTCAGATCCTCCGGCTCATCCAAGACGCCATATCCGAAAGCGGCATGCCGCCCACCCGCGCAGAAATCGCGCGCACGCTGGGTTTCAAATCCCCCAATGCGGCCGAAGATCACCTGCGTGCATTGCAGCGCAAAGGCGTCATCGACCTGATTCCGGGTGCATCGCGCGGCATTCAGCTCAAGGATATTTTGCGCGAGCAGCTGGGTCTGCCGCTCATTGGTCGAGTCGCTGCCGGCCGCCCCATTTTGGCCGAAGAGCATATCGAAACTCGCTACCAGATCGATCCCCAACTGTTTCAACCGACGCCGCATTACCTGCTGAAAGTGCAGGGCATGAGCATGAAGAACGCCGGCATCTTGCACGGCGATCTCGTGGCGGTTCATCGCACGCCCGAAGTGCGCAATCGGCAAATCGTGGTGGCGCGCCTGGACAATGAGGTCACCGTGAAACGCTATCGACAGGAAGGCACGATCGTGTGGCTGCTGCCCGAGAATGCGGACTTCGAACCCATCCGGGTCAATCTCAAAGAACAGCCCATGATTATCGAAGGGGTGGTTGTCGGGGTGCTGCGTCGCGGTAAAGACGTGGATGCCGCGTGAGACATCATCGCTTGCGGATATCTTGGCCGATGAGCGTGTCTGGAAGTTAAAAGACGCCTCGGCCAGCCTAGGTCCGTCCCGTCCGGTTTGGTCCACCGGTCGAAGCGCGCTCGATGCGCGTTTGCCGGGAGGCGGTTGGCCGACGGCGTCGCTCGTCGAAGTATTGCTGGAGACTCATGGCCTCGGCGAGATCCAGCTATTTTTGCCTGCGTTGGTGGAATCTCAGAACAGAGCCGGCGAGGCTCCTTGGCTGGTCTGGATTTCTCCACCGCATGAGCCCTATGCGCCGGCTCTGGCGCAGCAGGGAATCGAACTCGGTCGGTTATTGGTGGTCCGTCCGGCGAGTGCCACGGAAGCCCTATGGGCTGCAGAACAAGCCTTGAGTTCCGGCGTTTGTGCGGCGGTATTGCTCTGGCTGCAGGGCACCGATGATCGTTGGCTCAGACGTCTGAAGCTCGCGGCAGAGGCGGGTGGCGCACTCGGCGTGTTATTTCGTCCCGACCGGCATCGGTTCGAATCTTCTCCTGCCAGCTTGCGGTTGTTACTGACGCAAGGTGAACGCGAGACCCATCTCGATATCATCAAGGTGCAAGGCGGCCGTCCCGGTCCCGTCGAATTTCCCGCGTCATGAGCGCGCAGAAACGGCGCATGGGTGGCGTTGCGGCGCGATCAGTCACGGCGGATTTATTCGCTGAGATGCTGCCGGCGATGGCTTCTCAGCCCGTACCCGTACCCGTACCCGTATCGGCTCCGGTGCCCGCGGCCGCGCCGCATGCGGTGCCCAGCCCGCGGGAACGGACCCGACCGTTGCCCAAACAGTTGTGGTGCGCCGTCGTATTTCCCGACTTGGGAGACTCGGAGGCGGCGGTCACGTTGCAGCGCCTGAGCCTTCATGCCCTGCAATTCACCTCCTTGGTCAGCATCGAAATGCCCAACTCCTTGCTGCTGGAGATCAAAGGCAGCGTGAAGCTGTTCGGTTCACTGGAGCTATTGCACGCGGGCCTCGCAGCGGTCTGGGAGCGACTCGCCTGGCGAGTCCAACGTGCGACGGCTCCCACCACTCTGGCGGCACTGTGGTTGGCTCGTGCCGGCATACCGTCATGCATCGAGGATCCCCGCTCGTTGGCGGGGGCGCTCGCGGAGTTGCCGATCGCATGCACCGCGTGGGAACCGGAGCGCTTGCAAACACTGCGCTCCATGGGCATCACCCGGCTGGGCGAGTTGTTGCGATTGCCCCGGGCCGGCGTGGCGCGACGCTTGAGTCCTGCGGCGGTCTTGGACCTCGACATTGCGTTGGCCCGACAGACCGCGCCGCGCCGTGCCTTCGTGCCGCGCGAGCGATTTCGCAGACGCTGCGATTTCGAAACGGAAATAGAGACCGTCGCCTATCTGCAAAAGGCGCTCGAGCCGCTCATCGAGCATTGCGCGCAATTCTTGCGTGAGCGTCAAGCGGGCGTGCAGGCACTGGAACTCAAGCTGCGGCATCGGGTGCTGTCCGTCACGCGCGTGCGCGTGGGATTGGCGAGCATCACGAGTGATCGCCGTCGATTGGCGGATGTGCTCGATGAAAAGCTGGGCCGTCTCGAACTGCCGGCGCCGGTTCGAGGCATGGAGCTGTTGTCGGGATCCTTGCAGCCGCTCTCGGGCAGCTCGCTCGATGCCTTTGCCGGATTGCGCGGCGGTGGCCGCGACACGGCGCCGGAACTGGTCGAGCGCTTGCGCGCGCGGCTCGGCGAGTCCGCGGTGTATGGAATCGAGTGCATTCCCGAGCACCGGCCCGAGGCGGCATGGCAGAGGGTGCATGAATTGCAACTGACCCCGGCGGCGCGCACGGGCAGCGTGCGCGATTGGCGACTGCAGGATGACATGCCGCGGCCGGTGTGGTTGCTGGCCGAACCCCTGCTGCTTTCCGCGGCGCAATTGGGACAATTGGCGCAGGGAGCCTTGGCGTTGGAGGGAGGTCCCGAACGCATCGAGAGTGGGTGGTGGGACGGCAAGGGCGTTGCCCGGGACTACTACGTTGCGCGCCAAATGCATGGCGCCCGGTGGTGGATATTCCAAGAGCGCCAGACCAAGCGCTGGTATCTGCATGGCGTGTTCGCTTGAGCCCCCGCCATGTACGCGGAACTGCATGCCTTGACCAATTTCTCGTTCCTGCGCGGCGCCTCGCAACCCGAGGAAATGGTGTTGCAGGCCGCGGCGCTGGACTATCGCGCGCTGGCCATCACGGATGAGTGCTCGCTGGCGGGCGTGGTGCGCGCCCACGTTGCCGCCAAACAATGCGGTCTGCCGCTCATCATCGGTGCGGAGTTCATTTGCGTGGATGGGCTCAAGTTCGTGGCGTTGGCCACTGATCGGGCAAGTTACGGCGCGCTCTGCCGTTTGGTGAGCCAGGCGCGACGCGCCACCGTCAAGGGCAAGTACAGGCTCGAGCGCCACGATCTCGACGATGCGCTCGTGGGTTGTTTGGTCATCTGGTTGCCGCGCGCCGGAAGAGCGGCGTTGCCCCAGGACGAGCATGACGGACGCTGGTTGCGTGAGCGCTTCGCCCGACGCTTATGGATCGGTGTGGAATTGTTGACCGGCGGCATCGACGCGAGGCGCCTGGCGCTTCTCGAGACGTTGGGCAGGACGTTGGATGTGCCGCGAGTCGCGGCCGGCGACGTGCACATGCATCGGCGCAGCCGCCGGGCGCTGCAGGATGTGCTGACGGCGATCCGTTTGAATACGCCCTTGAGTAGGGTGGGCTATGCGTTGTTCCCCAACGGGGAGCGTTGCCTGCGGCCCATGCAGCGCTTGCAGGAGCTCTATCCGGCGCCCTTGCTGGCGCAAACCCTGGCGATCGCGGAACGGTGCGCGTTCACGCTCGATGAATTGCGCTATGAATATCCCGAAGAGATCGTGCCCGCCGGCGAGACCCCCACCAGTCATCTGCGCGCGTTGACCGAGGCGGGCTCCGTCAAACGTTGGCCGGCGGGCGTGCCGGACGGGGTCCGCAAGGGCATCGAGCATGAATTGCGTTTGATCGCTGAACTGAAGTTCGAACCGTTCTTTCTGACCGTTCACGACGTCGTGCAATATGCGCGTTCACAGAAAATACTCTGTCAGGGCCGCGGGTCAGCGGCGAATTCCGTCGTCTGTTACTGCCTCGAGATCACCGAAGTGGATCCTTCGCGAATGGCCATGCTGTTCGAGCGTTTCATTTCGAAGGAACGCAACGAGCCTCCGGACATCGACGTGGATTTCGAACACGAGCGGCGCGAGGAGGTCATTCAATACATCTACCGAAAGTATGGTCGCGAGCGCGCGGCTCTGGCGGCCACCGTGATCTCCTACCGGCCGCGCAGCGCCCTGCGGGACGTCGGCAAGGCATTGGGGTTGAGCCTCGTGGAAGTGGACAAGCTCGCGAGCAGCATGCAATGGTGGGATGGTCAGCGCATCGATCCGGACCGAATCCGCGCCTCGGGATTCGATCCGGCCGATCCCAGGACTCAGCGCCTCATGGCGCTCACGTCGGAGATCCTGGGATTTCCGCGCCATCTTTCGCAGCATGTCGGGGGATTCGTCATCGCACGCGGCCGTCTGGACGAGTTGGTGCCCATCGAAAACGCGACCATGGCCGAGCGTACGGTCATCCAATGGGACAAGGACGATCTCGATGTGTTGGGATTGCTCAAGGTGGATGTGCTGGGGCTGGGCATGTTGAGCGCGATTCGGCGCGCGTTCGACCTGGTCAACGAGTTCGGCGGACCCAACACGGCGGCGGGCGCTCTCACCCTGGCCTCGGTGCCGAGCGAGGACCCCGCTGTCTACGACATGATCTGCCGCGCCGATACCGTCGGCGTCTTCCAGATAGAGTCGCGCGCCCAGATGGCCATGCTGCCGCGTCTGCGCCCCAGGAACTACTACGATCTGGTGATCGAGGTGGCGATCGTCCGACCCGGGCCGATCCAGGGGGAGATGGTGCATCCCTATCTGCGTCGCCGCAGCGGCGAGGAGCCCGTGACCTATCCCAGTTCGCAGGTCGAAGCGGTGCTGAAACGCACCTTGGGCGTGCCGATTTTCCAAGAGCAGGTCATGCAGCTGGCCATCGTTGCGGCCGACTTTACGGCCGGCGAAGCCGACGGTCTGCGCCGCGCGATGGCGGCCTGGAAGCGCAAGGGTGGTTTGGAGCCCTTTCAGAAGCAATTGATCGACGGAATGGCGAAAAATGGCTACCCCGCGAGTTTTGCGCATCAGATATTCAACCAGATATTGGGCTTCGGCGAATATGGATTCCCGGAATCGCATGCCGCGAGTTTCGCTCTGCTCGTGTATTCGTCGTCATGGTTGAAACATCATGAGCCGGCCGCGTTTTGCGCGGCGCTCGTCAACAGTCAACCCATGGGATTCTATGCACCGGCGCAATTGGTGCGCGATGCGCGCGCGCATGGTGTCGAGGTCAGGCCGGTGGCCGTGGGCATCAGCCAGTGGGACTGCACGCTGGAGCGGCGCGAGGATGGTCGCCCGGCGCTGCGGCTGGGGCTGCGCCTGGTCAAACACTTGTCGCAGGAAGGGGGCTTAAGGTTGTTGGCGGCGCGCGCCAAGGGGGCCTTCGTCAACATCGCCGACCTGGCGGAACGCGCGTCGCTCGATCGCCGCGATCTGGAAGCCCTGGCCGCCGCGGATGCGCTGACGAGCATGGCGGGGCATCGGCATCGCGCGGTGTGGCAGGTGAGCGGCGTGGAGCGGGTGCTGCCCTTGTTGCCTGTGGAAACCGTGGTCGAGGAGGGCGTGCCGATGTTGCGGGCGCCGCGTGAAGGTCAGGACATCGTCGCCGACTACGGCAGCATCGGTTTGTCGCTGCGCCGTCATCCCGTGGCGCTGCTGCGCGACTCGTTGGCCAAGCGCGGTGTCGTGCCGAACCAGGATTTATGGGACCAACCCAACGGCCGCCTGGTGTTGGCGGCCGGGTTGGTCATCACGCGGCAGCGGCCGGGCAGCGCCGGCGGCGTGACATTCGTCACCCTGGAGGACGAAACGGGCTACGTGAACTTGATCGTGTGGGAGCGGGTGGCCACGGCACAGCGCGCGGCGTTGCTGGAATCGCGATTACTCCTGGTACGCGGCAAATTACAGCGTGAGGGGGACGTGCTGCACGTGGTGGCGCAAAAGCTCGTCAACCTGTCGGACATGCTCGGCGAGCTGGTCGTGGCGTCGCGCAATTTTCACTAGACATCGAGCCCGATGGCCCGCATCAACTCGATCCCGTTGCTCTTGGTGACCACGCCGTCGCGCAGCTTGAAATCGAAGTGCAGCTTCCCGCCTTCCAGTTCGTCCTGGAAGTGCACGTTGCGCAGCGCGCTGCGGGGGAACTCGTCTCCCTCGGCCAGGGCAAGGTCGTGCGTGCTGACCAAGCCGATGGCGCCGCGTTCGATGAGTGCGCGCACCACGCCCTGCGCGCCGATGCGGCGGTCGGTCGAATTGGTGCCTTGGAGCAGCTCGTCCAGCAGAAACAGCAGCGGTAACGTCGACGGCTCGAACAGCTGCCGCAACCGGGTGATCTCGGCATAGAATCGTGAGCTTCCCTCGTGCAGCGAATCGTTGACCCGGATGCTGGCGCCCACCTGCAACGGGGTGAGGGACAGACGGGTGGCGCATACCGGCGCGCCGGCCATCGCGAGCACCGTGTTCATGCCGACCGAGCGCAGCAGGGTGCTCTTGCCGGACATGTTCGAGCCGCTCACCAGCAAGACCCGCGTGTCACCGCCGACATCCACATCGTTGCGCACGAGCGTCTCCGCGGAAATCAGCGGATGGCCGAGTCCCACCGCGCGGTACGCGGCCGGCCCGTCCAAGAATTCCGGGAACGTGTCGTCCGGCCGCTCGACGCTGTATCCGGTGATCGACAGCAGGGCTTCGATCTCACCGAGCACCGTGAGCCACGATGCGACGACGGTCCCATGCCGCGCTCGCCAGCGCTCGGCGGCGAGCGCCGACTGGATGGCGTACATGGACGGCAGCAGCAGCGGCGTCAGGAAGGGATTGCGGCGGGCCTCGACGAAGTTCACCAGGGTGGCCAGCTTCGACAGCGTCACCGACGCCGTCAGCGAATGCGAGGACAGCCTCTCCTTGAGCACGCGCAGGGCCGGTGTGTCGAAGGTCTCGGCTTCGATGCGCGCGAGCAGGACGGACAGCAGCTTCAGGTCTTCGTACGCGTGCTCGATGCCGGCGACACAGCGTTGCACCCGATGGCGCAGCGCATGGTTGAGCGCGGCCTCGATGGCGAGCACGGCGAGGAACGGAAACGCGATGCCCCACACCGCCCACACGACGGCGGTCACGCCCGCCGACACGGCGAGGCCCACGGCCGCCGCCGGCAACCATGCGTCGGCGAGTTCGCGGGGGGCGCCAAGCCACCCGGCGATCGCCTCGGAATGCAGAACGATGCGGGACGGTTCACCGAGGACGGCGAGATCCTCGCGCAGATCCATCCGTCCGCGCAGTTCCCGGATACAGGCCTGTCGATCGCGAATGATGTCGAGGCCGGCGGGCGTCAACAACCATTGCGCCAGCGTCTGTTCGCCCATCGGCGTGCGTGCCGAACACAGGCGCTCGTAGAGGCCTTGCTTCCCGAACAGGTCCAAATCGCCGGCATATACATGATGTTCGTCCATGAATTGCTCGCCGGCGACGCCATGCCCGTGCCTCCTTCCCTGCAGGCGTTCGAGTCCGGCACGGTAGAATTCGACGGCGCGCTGCGCCCGCCCGCGGCGCGTGCGTATCCGCTGGTGCTGGAGCACGACGGCCCCGAACAGGCCGAGCGGAACCAGCAACCACGCGGGATCGGGGTGTCGACGCACCGCGCAAAACCAAGCCAGCACGACGAAGGCGCCCATGAGCAGAAGTCGTGCGCTGCCGATGCGCTCATGCAGCCGATCGAGTTCGGCCAGCTCTTTCCCGCGCTTGCCGAGTCGTTCAGCATATTGATCGTTGGGTGTCATGCGATGGTCAGTATCCCATTGTTTCATTGCGCGAGTCTTGGACTGACGTTTCCCGACGGGCCACCATCGGCTCGTGATCCATGCCCCGACGTCCGCCTCTTCCAAACGCCGCGTCAAGCCGAACGACATCGTCGACTTCGTGGTGGTGGGATCGGGCGCTGCAGGCGGCATCACCAACGATCCGAAGATCAGCCCGCAGACTTTTCGCGATGATCCGAACGCCACGGCGGTGCGACGCCCGGGGCGCGCGAGGCACATGCGGTCTACTTCATCGATCGCGTGCTCGCGCCCGTCTTCGCCGCCTGGGGTCCCGACTATCGGACTGGACTGTCGGATTTCCAAAACGCGTTCCGCGCCGCCCACCCGGGCGGCGGATCGTTTGCATCGGCCGATCCCGCGCTACAACTTGCGTACTTGACGACGGTGGATCGAACGCCGTTCTTCGAAACGACGCGGATGCTCACCCTGGTGGGAATGTTCTCGGCCCCGAAATACGGTGGAAACGTCAATGGAGCGGGTTGGAAAATGATCCAATTCGAGGACCGGCACACCTTTGCGCCGCCGTTCGGCCATTACGACGCGCAGTACCAGGGCTTCGAATATTATCCGGTCAAACCGGCCTAGCCGTCCGGGGAGCGGCGGCTGGCGCCAGGTGCGCGGCCTCAGCGCAGCTTCTTCTTCTTCCGTTCCGCCCCGTGGCTCCGCTCTTCATCCTCGTCCGATTGATCGACGGTATCCGGCTCGTCCACGACTTCTTCGCCCTCATCGTCGACTCCCTCGATCTTGTAGTCGTCGAAGTCGCTCAGCAGCTCGGCGGTACGGCGATCCTCCATCACGCGCTCGAGGCGCCGCCACGCAGGTTCCGCGCCGCCCTTCGGAGACCGGCGCCGCTGCGACTCGACATCCCGCATGATGTAATCGACGTCGACGTCATCGCTGCCGGGTGCGACGTCTTCGACGTCGTCCTCCTCAAACTCGTCTGTTTCGGGTTTTTCGCTCATGCCACCGAAGCGTACGCTTCACCAGTGAACTGCCACGCGCGCGTTATAAACGGAAATGTGGCCGGCGCGCAATACCCTGGCGCACAGTTCCGCGTCGCCCGCGTACGGCATCGGCGCTTGCCGTTACTTCACCAGGTCGTTCAACTGGAAGATCGGCAGCAACAGCGCAATGACGATGAACATGACCACGGCGCCCATGAATACCACCATAAACGGTCCGAGCAGGTTGGTCATGGTCGAGAGGAGGCCGTCCATCTCGCGTTCCTGATTGGATGCCGCCCGTTCCAGCATTTTTTCGAGTTCGCCGCTGCTTTCGCCGCTGCTGATGAGATGAATCATCATGGGCGGAAACAATTTGCGCGCGGCCAGGGATTTGCCGATCGGCGCACCCTCGCGCACCCGCAGCGCCGCATCTTCGACCGCGCGTTTCATGGGCATGTTGCTGACGACTTCGGCTGAAATGCGCAGCGCCTCGAGCACGGGCACCGCGCTGGCGGTCAGGATACTGAAGGTGCGGGAGAATCTCGCCGTGTTCACCCCGCGGATGAGTTTCCCGACCAGCGGCACCCGCAGGAGAAACCGGTCGAAGCGCATTTGCGCCTCGGGCGCCTTCAGCCAGCGCAGGAAGCCCCACGTGCTCAAAACCAGAACGATGACCGCGTAGAACCAGTAATGGCGCACGAAATCGCTCATGCCGATGAGGATGCGGGTGGCAATGGGGAGTTCCTGGTGTCCGGATTCGAACACCGCGACCACCTGGGGCACCACGTAGGCCAGCAGGAACGAGACGATGGCAAAGGACAGCACCATGAGCACGATGGGATACACGAGCGCGTTGCTGACCTGCTGGCCCATCACCTGGCGCGATTCGGTGTAGTCGGACAGCCGCTCGAGGACCGAATCGAGTTTGCCCGACTGCTCACCGGCGGATACGGTGGCCCGATAAATTTCCGGGAAGGCCTGCGGGAAGTCCTTAAGTCCATCGGCGAGCGGGTGGCCTTCGACGACCTTGCCGCGCACGCCCAGGATGATTCTTTGCACCCGGGGCTTTTCGGTTTGTTCGGCGACGGCCTGCAGGGATTCCTCCAGGGGCAGGCCGGAACGCAACAAGGTCGCCAACTGACGCGTGAGCAGCGCCAGGTCCAGCGTCGAGAGGCCGCGGCGCATAAAGCCGCGGCGCCGGCTCTGCTTCAGCTCCCGCTCGGCCGTCTCCTGGATTTCCATCGGCAGCAATTGCTTGTCGCGGAGCAATTGCCGGACATGCTTCGGGGTGTCGCCCTCGATCAGACCCTTGCGTTCGCGCCCTTGGGCGTCGAGCGCGGTGTATTCGAACGCGCCCATCAATCCTCGCGCGTCACGCGGAGGACTTCTTCGAGCGTGGTGTCGCCCTCCATGACCTTGCGGCGACCGTCGTCGCGAATGCCGGGGCTCGCCGTGCGGGCATAGCGCTCCAGATCCTGTTCGGATGAGCCATCATGAATCATGGTCCGCATGTGATCGTCGACTGCGATGAGTTCATAGATGCCGGTGCGACCGCGATAGCCCACGCCCGGTTCGCTGCTCGGGCGGTAGAGCTGGACCGGCGCTCCCTTGGGGTCGAGATTGAGCAGCCGCCGCTCGTATTCGCCGGCTTGGAAGGGCACCCGGGTGGCCGGATTGAGCACCCGCACCAGGCGCTGCGCCATCACCCCGATCAAGCTCGAGGACAGCAGAAACGGCTCGATGCCCATGTCGCGCAGGCGGGTGACGGCGCCCACCGCGGTGTTGGTGTGCAGCGTCGAGAGCACGAGGTGGCCCGTCAAGCTGGCCTGGACCGCGATCTGGGCGGTCTCGAGATCGCGGATTTCGCCGACCATGACCACGTCGGGATCCTGCCGCAAGATCGCGCGCAGCCCGCGCGCGAAGGTCATTTCCACCTTGGTGTTGACCTGGGTCTGGCCGATGCCGTCGATGTAGTACTCGATGGGATCCTCGACCGTCATCACGTTGCGCGTATTATCGTTGATCCGCTCGAGCGCCGCGTAGAGGGTCGTCGTCTTGCCCGATCCTGTGGGACCCGTGACCAGGATGATGCCGTGGGGCTTGTGGATGATCTCATCCATCATGGTCTGAGTGCGCGGATCCATGCCGAGGGAGGTGAGTTCGATACGGCCGGCCTGCTTGTCGAGCAGACGCAGCACCACCCGCTCGCCGTGCCCGGAGGGCAGGGTGGAAACGCGAACATCGACGGCGCGTCCGGCGATGCGCAACGAAATGCGTCCGTCCTGCGGCAGGCGTCGTTCCGCAATGTCGAGCTTGGACATGACCTTGATGCGCGAGACGACCAGCGGCGCCACGGCACGCTTGGTTTGCAGCACCTCGCGCAACACCCCATCGACCCGGAAGCGGATGACCAGTCGGTTCTCGTAGGGTTCGACGTGGATGTCCGACGCGTTTTCCTTCACCGCCTGGGTCAACAACGCGTTGATCAAGCGAATGATGGGCGCTTCGTCGTCGCTTTCGAGCAGATCCGAGGATTCGGGGATGTCCTCTGCCAGATGTGCCAGGTCGGTATTGTCGTCCAGCCCTTCCAGCATCTGCATCGCGGCGCCGGAACCCGCCTCGTAGGCGATGCGCAGCATGGAATCGAATTTTTCGACCGACACCCGCTCGAGCTTCAGCGGTACGCCCACGAAGCGCCTGACCTCGGCCAGCGCTTGAGGCGTCACGCCGGGGCGGCAGACGGTGTCGGCCACATCGTTCTCGATGGCGCGCACCAGCACGCCATGGCGCTTGGCGAAGGGAAACGACAGCTTGCGCTGATTCGCTTCCTGTAGCTCGGCGCTCATGGCGGTGTCGCGCCGGCCTGCGGTTCGCCCGGCGGAGCCGCCCTGGGCGCGGACGGCGGCAGCGTGCCATCCATATTGGGCGTCCGCGGCGGAGGCACCGCCCCGTTCGGTGTCGCACCGCCCGGGTTGGTGATGTTCGGCGGCGGTGGCGGCGGCAGCACGGCGCCTTGAGGAATCTGCGGAATGACCGGCTGCTTCTCGCCAGGCAACAAGGTGATGTGGCCCTTGCTCAGGTGCTTCTCTTCGACGCGCATTTCCTCGTACTTGCTCTCGCTGGTGCCTTCGGTGGCCGTCGCGTCGCGCAGGATCTTCGGTTTGATGAACACCATCAGGTTCTTCTTCTGGCGCGAACCGCTGCGTGACTTGAACAGGTTGCCGAGCAGCGGTATCGCGCCGAGCACGGGCACCCGGTCCTCGCTCTGCGTCACCGTATCGGACATCAAGCCGCCGAGCACGATGATGCCGCCGTCCTCGATCAGGACCGTGGTCTTGATCGAGCGCTTATTCGTGGAGATGTCGGCCGAATCAGTGAGTTTCGCACCGGGCGAGGAGTCTTCCTGCTCGATCTTCAGCTGCACGGAATTCCCTTCGTTGATGTGCGGCGTCACCTTCAGGATGGTGCCCACTTCCTCGCGCTGGATCGTCTCGAAGGGGCTGGTGGTCCCTGCGACGCTCTGGGTGCTGTTCGTGTACGAACCGGTGATCAAGGGGATCTCCTGGGTCACTTTGACCTCGGCTTCCTCGTTGTTCATGGTGATGAGCGACGGCGTCGAGATGATGTTACTCGAACCGTCGCTGCGCAAGGCCGAGATGATGGCCGCAAAGTTGGTGCCGGAGGAGCCGTACCGTCCCACGGCGACCGTGGCGCCGGTGCCGATGGCGGATGCCAGGGCCGAGGCTCCGGTGGTCGCGGTGGTTGTGGCGGCGGTGCTGGCGGTGCTGGCCACACCGCCCAGCGCCGCGGCCGCCAGATCGACGATGCCGGTGCCTGACGCGCCCGGGAAATTCGTGATGGCCGCGGGAACCGTGCTGCCCTGGCCGTAGAGAATCCACTGCACGCCCAGGTTCGAACTCTTGTTGACGTCCACCTCGACGATGATGGCCTCGACCTGGACCTGCGCGCGGCGAATGTCGAGCTTGTCGATGACCGCCATGAGGGATTTCATGATCTTGGGGGGGGCCGTCATGATGAGCGCGTTGGTGGCCACGTCCGCCCAGATGGTGACGCTGGCGTCCACGTTGGCGCTGCCGGTCGCGCCGGCGGTGGCGCCGGCCTGGGGGCCGCCCTGGGCTTTGGCCGAGGCGGTGGCCTGGCCCTTCAGCTTGTCGGCGATCTTCTCGGCGTCGGCATAGCGCAGGTATCTGACCTGGGTGTCACCGCCAGTCATCATGGGCGTGTCGAGGTTGACGATCAGCGCCTTGACCTTGAGCCGCGATGATTTCTCGCCGCTGATCAGCACGCTGTTGGTGCGTTCGTCGGCGACCACCTTGACCGCCGTTCCGGCACCTTCGGCCGCCGCTCCCTGGCTCAACTGATTGACCGTGCGCACCAGTTCAGTGGCGCTCGCATTGTGCAGGGGAATGACCTCGATGGGTTCGTCGCCGCTCTCGTCCATGCGGCTGACGATCTTCATGATGCGGCTGACGTTGCTGGCGCGATCCGAGATGATCAGCATGTTGCCGTTCGGATAGGCGGCGAGATGTCCCTGCTGCGGAATCAAGGGTCGCAGCAGCGGCACCAGTTGCGCCGCGCTGATGTTCTTCATGGTGATGATCTGGGTGACGATTTCGTCCGAGGTCGAACTCACGTCATTCGGCAAATCGATCGAGGGCAGCTGCCGGGCATCCGTGTTCGGGATGATCTTGATGACCTTCCCGGCCGGCACGGCCACATAGCCGTACACCTGCAGCACCGAAAGAAACGCCTCGTAGAAGGCCGCGGGCGACATCGGGGTCGCCGACAGCATGGTGACCTTTGCATTGACCCGCGGGTCGATGATGAAGTTCTTGCCGGTGACCTCGCTGACCGCCTGGATGATCTGGCTCAGGTCGGCGTCTTTATAGTTCGGGGTGATGGTCGGCCCATCCGGCGGACGGCGCGCCTGCGCCGCCACCTGGAAGGACATCGCCAGCAGCAGGATCGCAATACCGCCGACCGACGCCGTTCGGACGCGTGCAGATCGTTCAGTCGTCTTCGGCATCATAGAGTTCCGGGCGCTACTGGTCATTTTGATTCTCGTTCGTGCTCGGCTGGCCATTTGGCGCCGCGGCAGGGGATACACCATTCGGAGACGCCGGCGATCCGCCGTCTCCCTCCAGGTCCTTGGTCGCCTGAGCGGCCACTTGCGCGATGTTGAGGGAAAGGTCCTGTTTCTGACCTCCACGCTCGATCGTCACCGTCACGTGATCCGAGGTTTGGATCGTGTTGAACGCTTCCTGGCTGTGCTGCGGATCGTCCAATAGGGTGCCGTTGATTGCCGTGACCAAATCGCCGGGTTTCAACCCCAGCTTGTTAAAAATAGCCCGATTGCGTCCCGGGTAGGCCCGAAATCCCCGCAGCTTGCCCGCCGTATTGTCGTAGGAGGCGACGGTGCGCATGACCTGGTCTAAAATGCCGGGGTCCTGCTGCACCATTCGGCGGATGTTGTCCACTGCCGCCACGGTACGCGGATCCCCGTGCTGGCCGGCCCGGCGCGTCACCGGCGGTTCTGGAGTGCCGGCCAGGATGCGCGGCAGCAGCAAGGTTTCCAGAATTCCGGCGCGATCCAAGATCACGTGGTCGAGGTATACCGAATGCAATGTGGCGCCGTTGACGTTCTCGCCCACGGCAAAGACCTTGGCAGGCCCACCGTCGCTGATGATGGCGATGCCGTGCTTCGGGTCCTGGCTTGCAATCGTGCCCGCCAGCAGCAAATTGGCGGCGCTCAAGGGTGCGTTGGCCGGATCCTGCACAGTCGGATCCGCCACCGCCACGCCGAACAGATGCGCCGAGACGACGTTCTGGATATCCACCCCGGCTCTTTGCTGGGGTGCGGAGGCCCGGACTGCCACGGGTTGCGGAGACTTGACGTGACCGCCGACCATCGATATGGCGACGCTCGCCAGCTGCGCGACGATGAGCGTTGCCAAGGCCAACGACACCAGGTGCGGGCCATTCTCCTGCAGGCGGGAGAGCCACTGATTTGTGCGCGAATCTAGCATAGACAGGGGGTGCGCGTTCCAGCTAAAGGTTTAAGCGGCGGCCATGCCGCGCGCCGGATTGCCGAGTAGGCTCATCATACGGAGCGGCGCTTGACGCCTCAAGCATTTGTTTTTGCTTGTGAAAATAATGTGACACCGTTTTGCGACATTGGCTTTTCTGTGCGGGTTTTGCTTACACGTCTTGTAAAGCGCAAGAACGCACCCTATAAACTAATCATTCATGAGCGATATCGAACGTGGTCGGGATGGAACGGGGCTGGTTGTCGAGGAAGCGGCGCCAAAGCTCAAGCGCCCTCCTTTATATACCGTTCTCCTCATCAATGACGACTATACCCCCATGGAATTCGTCGTCGATATCCTGCAGCGCTTCTTTGCGATGGACCGCACCAAGGCAACTCGCGTTATGCTCGAGGTTCATACCAAGGGCAAAGGGGTGTGCGGGGTCTTTACTTATGAAATCGCAGAGACCAAGGTGGCTCAGGTGATCGCGTATGCGCGACAACATCAACATCCGCTGATGGCAACGCTAGAAGAGGCTTAACCAGTGCTTAGTCAAGAACTCGAATTCTGCTTGAATGATGCATTTGCCAGTGCGCGCGAGGCGCGGCATGAATTCATGACCGTCGAGCATCTGCTGCTCGCGATCCTGGATACCCCGAAGGTGAGGGAGATCTTGAAGTCGTGCGGGGCCGACACCGGCAAGCTCAAGACCGAGCTCAAACAATTCATCGATCAGACCACGCCGCGACTGCCGGCGGGCGAGGATCGGGACGTCCAGCCCACGCTGGGTTTCCAGCGCGTGCTGCAACGCGCGGTCTTCCACGTCCAGTCGAGCGGCAAGAAAGAAGTGACCGTGGCCAATGTTCTGGTCGCCATCTTCAGCGAGAAGCAGTCGCATGCGGCCTATCTGCTCAGCATGCAGGACGTTTCACGCCTCGACGTCGTCAACTTCATCGCGCATGGCTTGTCGAAGGCCGGCGGCGAGGAGCGCAGCGAGCGGGAAGAGGGCGGCGCCAGCGGTGACGCCGAGCGCGACGGCGAGGGCGGCGGGAATGCGCTCGAGAAGTATGCGACCAATCTCAACGATTCGGCCCGCAAGGGCAAGATCGACCCCCTGATCGGGCGCAAGCTGGAGGTGGAGCGGACGATCGAGATCCTGTGCCGCCGACGCAAGAACAATCCGTTGTATGTGGGCGAGGCCGGCGTGGGTAAAACCGCGATCGCCGAAGGCCTGGCCCGCATGATCGTCGAGAACCAGGTTCCCGACGTGCTGCTGGACGCGACGATCTATTCCCTCGACATGGGATCCCTGGTCGCGGGCACGAAGTACCGGGGCGACTTCGAGAAGCGCCTGAAGGCGGTGCTGGCCGAGGTCAAGAAACAGCCCGGCGCGATCCTGTTCATCGACGAGATCCATACGGTCATCGGCGCCGGCGCGGCGTCCGGCGGGGTCATGGACGCGTCCAATCTCATCAAACCTGCGCTCGCCAATGGTGAACTTCGCTGCATCGGGTCCACGACGTACCAGGAATACCGCGGTATTTTCGAGAAAGATCACGCGCTGGCGCGGCGCTTCCAGAAGATCGACATCACCGAACCCTCGGTTCAGGACACGATCGACATCCTGCGCGGCCTGAAGACCCGCTATGAAGAGCACCATGGCGTGAAGTACGAGGACGATGCGTTACAGGCGGCCGCGGAGCTCGCGGCACGCCATATCAACGATCGGCACATGCCGGACAAGGCGATCGACGTGGTCGACGAGGCGGGCGCCAACCTGCGGCTGAAGCCGGTGGAGAATCGCGAATCGTCGGTGACCGTGAGTCAGATCGAAAACATCGTCGCGCGGATTGCACGCATTCCGCCGAAGAATGTCTCGCTGTCGGACCGGGACGTGCTCAAGAATCTCGAGCGCAACTTGAAACTGACCATCTTCGGTCAAGACAAGGCCATCGAAGCCCTGGCGGCCGCCATCAAGATGTCCCGTTCAGGACTGGGCGACCAGCGCAAACCGGTGGGTTCGTTCCTGTTCTCGGGGCCCACGGGCGTCGGCAAGACCGAGGTCACCCGGCAGCTATCGATCGCGATGGGTGTGGAGTTCGTGCGTTTCGACATGTCCGAGTACATGGAGCGTCACACCGTGTCGCGCCTCATCGGTGCGCCTCCCGGGTACGTGGGCTTCGATCAGGGCGGCCTGCTCACCGAAGCCATCGCCAAGCACCCGCATTGCGTTCTGCTGCTCGACGAGATCGAGAAGGCGCACCCCGACGTATTCAACTTGTTGTTGCAGGTCATGGACCATGGCACGCTCACCGACAATAACGGCCGCAAGGCGGATTTCCGTCACGTCATCATCGTGATGACCACCAATGCGGGCGCGTTCGAAATGAGCCGGCCGAGCATCGGTTTCACCCAGTCGGATACTGCGCCCGACGGCATGGAGGCGATTCGACGTCTGTTCTCGCCGGAGTTTCGCAATCGCCTGGATGCCGTCGTCCAATTCGCCAATCTGGACCAGGACACCATCGAACGCGTGGTGGACAAACTGCTGGTCGAGGCCGAGGCGCAGCTAGAACAGAAGCACGTATCGATCTCGGTGGATGAGCCGGCGCGGCGCTGGATCGCGAAGAAGGGTTATGACCCGAAGATGGGTGCAAGGCCGATGGCGCGAATCATCCAGGAGTTCATCAAGCGACCACTGGCGGAGGAACTGCTGTTCGGCAAACTCGTGAATGGCGGCCACGTGGAAGTCAGCCTGAGCGAGGATGGCGAGAAGCTGGTGCTGGAAACGAAAGCCGCGGACGAGCCCGCTCTGCTGTCACATGAGAGCGAAAGCTAGAACGGACGCTCGGGCCGGCGAAAGCCGGCCCGAGCGGGCAACCAAGGTCCTCGTCGCAATACCGAGCGACGGGGACTTTTTTTTTGGTGCGATGCGGATTCAGTGCGGCGCCCGTGCGGCCCGCCCGACGCTTTATCGACCGCGGTAAACGATGCGGCCCTTCGTCAGATCGTAGGGGGTCATTTCAACGGTGACCTGGTCTCCCGTCAAAATTCGGATGTAATTCTTGCGCATCTTGCCCGAGATGTGCGCAGTCACGAGGTGACCGGTCTTGAGTTTGACGCGAAACGTCGTATTGGGCAGGGTCTCGACGACCTCGCCCTCGAATTGAATTGCCTCTTCTTTTGACATGCGTCCTTGTGGTGCGTAGGGATGGATAAGCCGGGCGCATTGTGCATAAAGCACCCTGTTAAAGCAATTTTACCGGCAAACATCCCGCAGGACACGCGAACTTAAGGGCTTGCCCAGTTGACGCTGGGCTCCCGCCGGGCGTGGCGGCGAAGCAGTCCGAGGAATTCGTTGCGCGATACCTCGCGCGCTCCGAGGCTCGCCAGATGAGTGCTGGCCACCTGGCAATCGATCACCTGGATCGCGCGGTTGCGGCACTCGTCGACCAATCGAGCCATTGCAACCTTGGAAGCGTCGCTTTGGCGGCTGAACATTGATTCGCCAAAGAAAATTCCGCCCAGGTGGATGCCATAGAGGCCGCCCACGAGTTCATCGCCGAGGTAAGTCTCGATGGAGTGGCCGAACCCGAGGGCGAACATCAGTTCATAGGCGCCGATCATCTCGGCATTCAACCAGGTCTCGGGTCCGGAGCGCCGGGGCGCCCCGCATTCGCGGATCGTCGTGGCGAAGGCGTGATCGACCCGGGTGGTGTAGCGTCCGCTGCGCAAGGTCTTACGAAGGCTCCGGGAGACATTGAATTCATTGGGAAACAGCACCATGCGCGGGTCGGGCGACCACCATAAAATGGGCTGCTGTGCGGAATACCACGGAAACACGCCGCGCTCATAGGCGGCGAGCAAGCGTATCGGGTTCAGATCGCCGCCGGCTGCCAGCAGGCCGGGCGGGTCGCGCAGCGCTTGGTCGACGGGCGGAAACCAGTCGGGCTCCACGTGCTCGCCGAGCCAGACCAGCCGGCTCAGAGCTGCAACTCCTCGTCGGGTGCGCGGTGGTATGGCACGTGTTCGTTGACCGCGGCCGCATATTGCTCGACGCTGCGAGTTTCGCGCGCGGCAAAGTCGCGAATGGCGGCGTCGAACCGCGGATCCACGATATCGTGAGCGGAACTCGTCATGCTGGGCACGAAACCCCGCGGCACCTTGTGCTCGCCCTGGGTGCCTGGCTCGAAACGCTGCAGTTTGTGCTCTATGCAGTATTCGATGCCTTGGTAGTAGCAGGTCTCGAAATGCAGGCTGTGGTAGTTGCCGCCGGCGCCCCAATAGCGGCCGAACAGCGCGTCGTCACCGACGAAAAAGATGGCCACCGCGATGGGTTCGGCGCCGTGACGCGCGATTTTGAGCATGATCTGCTCCGGCATCGCCTTCGCGATCCGCTTGAAGAAATTCAAATTGAGGTATGGCTCATGCCCATGCCGGTAGAAGGTGTCCGCGTAGAACCCGTAGACGGTGTCCCACAAGGCGTCATCCATCTCCCCGCCCAGCCGGGTGTCGAATTCGATGCCCGCCTCGGCGACCCGGCGCCGCTCGCGCTTGGCTTTCTTGCGCTTTTCGGCCGTAAATGTCGCCAGGAAGGCGTCGAAGGAGTCGTACCCGTGATTGAACCAATGGAACTGGCAATCACGGCGTTCGATCAGTCCGGCGCGTGTCAGGGCGCCCAGGTTCTCTTCGCTGGGAAACAGCACGTGCCAGGACGACAGCTCCTCGGAGCGCGCGTACGCGGACGCGGTCTGGATGAGCGCGTCGGTCAGGACCTGAGCGTCCTGCGTCGTGCCGACGAGCGCTCGCGGGCCCCGAACGGGCGTGAACGGGACGGCCGACAGGAGTTTCGGGTAGTACTGCAGCCCGTGTTGAGCGTAGGCATTGGCCCAGGAAAAATCGAACACGAATTCGCCCCGTGAATGCTCCTTCAAATATAGCGGCATGGCCCCCACGGCCCGACCGTTCACATCCTGCAAGACCAAGTGCCGTGGCGTCCAGCCCGTCCGCGGGACGGCGCAGCCGGATTGCTCCAACGCGAGCAGGAATTCGTGGCGCACGAACGGTTGCTGCGATCCTGCGAGCGCGTTCCAACTCGCGGCGTCGATCTCCGCGATGCTTGTCAGTAACCGCGCATGAGTGGCGATCACGCGTGGGCGAGGCGCGGTGCGGTATGAGCCTCGGCGTCGAGGCGTTCCAGATATTTGTCGGCGTCGAGGGCGGCCATGCAGCCGGTGCCGGCCGACGTGACGGCCTGCCGATAGACGTGATCCGCCACATCGCCGGCGGCGAATACGCCGGGGATGCTGGTGGAGGTGGCGTCGCCATCCAGGCCGCCCTTGACGACGATGTAGCCACCGCGCATTTCCAGTTGCTTGTCGAACAATTGGGTGTTGGGTTGATGGCCGACGGCAATGAATACCCCGTCGACCGTCAACTCGCGCTGGGCACTGCCGTGCACGGCGCGCAGCCTGACTCCGGTCACGCCAGCGTCGTCGCCCAATACCTCATCGACGGCGTGATTCCAGGCGAAACTCACCTTGCCCGAGCTTTCGAGGGCAAATAGACGATCCTGAAGGATCTTCTCGCTCTTCAGCTTGTCGCGACGGTGCACCAGCGTGACGTGCGACGCGATGTTGGCCAGATACAGCGCCTCCTCGACCGCGGTGTTGCCGCCGCCGACCACGGCAACGGCCTTGCCGCGATAGAAAAATCCATCGCAGGTGGCACAGGCCGAGACACCCTTGCCGCGATACAGTTCTTCGGAGGGCAGTCCCAGATATTTCGCCGAGGCGCCCGTGGCGATGATGAGCGCATCGCAGGTGTATTCACCGTTGTCACCGAACAGGCGAAACGGGCGTCCCCGCAGTTCGACGCGGTTGATCGTGTCGAACTCGATTTCGGTGTTGAAGCGCTCGGCATGGCGACGCATCCGGTCCATCAGCGCCGGCCCCTGGAGGTGTTCCACATCCCCCGGCCAGTTGTCGACGTCGGTGGTGGTCATGAGCTGACCACCCTGTTCCAGTCCGGTGATGAGCAGCGGGGAGCGATTGGCGCGCGCCGAATACACGGCCGCGGTATAACCCGCCGGACCGGATCCTAGGATGAGGAGACGACTGTGCCTGACAACGCTCATGTATAATTTGCCTCTCTTCTAGAATAGTCGCTGCGGCGAGTGTCGTCGCTTGACCCTCATGGTATGTGTGGGCGCCCGCCAGTTCAAACAAGGTCGCCGCACCAACAATCCCCGAGGGCCGTTGCGCGGCCATGGTCCTGGATTATATTGTAGAATATTCAGTGAGTTAAGAGGATAAATTAATTAAGGGTCTAGAATTGACTGAAGCAACCGCAATCAAGAAATCGAAGTCGTCGCTCGACCCCGGCGGAAAAGTCTCCGCAGCGGTGGTGCGGGCATTGCGCGAGGGCACCTTGTTGGTGTTCGGCGCGGTGGCGTTCGTGCTGTTGTTGGCTCTCCTGTCGTTCCACACCCAGGATCGGGGGCCATTCGACACAGGAGCCGATGGCGCGGCGGTGGCGAATTGGATCGGCCCGGTAGGCGCTTGGGTGGCCAATCTCTTCGTCAACCTATTCGGCCGGCCGGCTTACTTGTTTCCTTTCATGCTCGCGTACTGCGGATGGCTGATCCATAAAGAAAAATTCATGCCCGATCCGCGAATGCGCGTCAACACCGCGTTGCGGGCCGTGGGTTTCATTTTGACGTTATCGACCAGTTGCGGCCTCGCGACCCTCAATTGGCCGCCTTACGGCGTGCAGAAGGGCGCTCTGACGGCCGGGGGCTTGCTCGGCGACTTCGTGGGCGGTGGCGGTAGTCTTGCGTTGCACTGGATCGGCGCCACGCTGCTGCTCTTGGGCCTGTGGTTCGCCGGCGTCGCCCTGTTTCTCAGCGTCTCCTGGTTCAACGTCATGGACAAGCTGGGCGCCTGGGTTCTCGAGGGCATCGATTGGACCATCAGCTACTTCGAGCAGCGGCGCGAACTCGCCTCGGGGCAGCAGCGCAAGCAGGTGCGGCAGGTGGTGGTGCGCGAGGAGCAGAAAAAAGTCGCCGCGCGGCCGCCGCCGCGGATCGAGGCGCCGCCGCCCGTGATCGAGAAAAGCGAGCGCATCGAACGCGAGCGTCAGGTGCCTTTGTTCGAGGCCTCCCACTCGAGCGAGTTGCCGGCTCTGTCGCTGCTGGATGAGCCGCGTCCGCGGGAACAGTCCTATTCGGACGAGGCGCTCGAGGCGATGTCGCGCCTGGTGGAAATCAAGCTGCGCGACTTCGGAGTGGAAGCGGAAGTCGTCGCCGTGCTCCCGGGTCCGGTCATCACCCGCTTCGAGCTGCGTCCGGCGGCCGGGGTCAAGGTCAGCCAGATCAGCAACTTGTCGAAGGATCTGGCGCGCGCCCTGTCGACCATCAGCGTGCGCATCGTGGAGATCATTCCGGGCAAGTCCGTGATCGGCATGGAAATCCCGAACGAGAAACGCGAAATCGTCACACTGGGCGAAATCATCAAGTCCAAGCCCTACGACGACGTGGCCTCGCCGTTGGCGTTGGCTCTCGGCAAGGATATCGGCGGCATCCCGGTGGTGGCCGACCTCGCCCGCATGCCGCATCTGTTGATCGCCGGCACCACGGGCTCGGGCAAGTCGGTGGGCATCAACGCGATGGTGCTGAGCCTGCTCTACAAGGCCTCGCCCGAACACGTGCGAATGATCATGATCGATCCGAAGATGTTGGAACTGTCGGTGTACGAAGGGATCCCGCACCTCTTGTCGCCCGTGGTCACGGACATGAAGCAGGCCGCCAACGCGCTGCGCTGGTGCGTCGCCGAGATGGAGCGGCGCTATCAACTCATGTCCATGCTGGGCGTGCGCAATATCGGTGGGTTCAATCGCAAGGTGAAGGACGCCGCCGATGCCGGCACTCCCATCAAAGACCCGATCCGCATGGCCAAGATCATGCAGGGCGTACCGGGTGTCGTGGCGGAAGACGTGCCGTTCCTGACCACCATCCCGTTCATCGTGGTCGTGATCGACGAACTCGCCGATCTCATGATGATCGTCGGCAAGAAGGTCGAGGAATTGATCGCCCGCCTGGCTCAGAAAGCCCGCGCCGCCGGCATTCACCTGATCCTGGCGACGCAGCGGCCGTCGGTGGACGTCATCACGGGTCTCATCAAGGCGAACATCCCGACGCGCATCGCGTTCCAGGTGTCCGCGAAGGTCGACTCGCGCACGATTCTCGACCAGAGCGGCGCCGAGTCGCTCCTGGGACACGGCGACATGTTGTATCTGCCGCCAGGCACGTCCATCCCGACGCGCGTGCATGGCGCCTTCGTATCCGATCAGGAAGTGCATCGCGTCGTGGCGGCGCTCAAGGCGGCTTCGCCGCCCGTCTACATCGACGAGATCCTGGAAGGTCCGCGCAATGCCATTCCGGGCTTTCCGGACGACGAGGACGGCGAGGGCAGCACGGCCGATGCCGAGGCGGACCCGCTCTACGACGAGGCGGTGCGCATCGTGACCGAGACCCGCAAGGCATCGATCTCGGGTGTGCAGCGGCGCCTGAAGATCGGTTACAACCGCGCGGCGCGTCTGGTCGAGGCCATGGAGGCCGCCGGCTTGGTGGGTCCTTTGCAATCCAATGGCGCCCGCGAAATCTTTGGCGCACCGCCGCCCCAGGAGTAAATGCTTTGTTGAACCCATCTCTGAAGACGGCGGCGCTCGTCGTCCTCGGTTTGTTTGCCGGATTCGCGCACGCCACGGCCGCCGACGAGGTCGAAAAGAATTTGGCCGGCCTGGCGTCCTGGTCCGCCGACTTCACGCAGACCATCGACGATGGCCACGGCAAGGTGGTGCGCAGCGCGGCCGGCAAGCTGTATCTGCAACGGCCGGGGAAGTTTCGCTGGGACTACATCGAGCCGTCGGAGCAGCTCGTCCTGGCCGACGGCAAACAAATCTGGTTCTATGACAAGGATCTTGCCCAAGCCAATGTCCGAGACATGGACAGCACGCTGGCCAATACGCCGGCGAGTTTGTTGTCGGGCGGCGGATCGGTCAGCACCCAGTTCGACATCAAGGCGTTGCCCGCGAAGGGCGGTTTGGAATGGTTTCAGCTGATCCCGAAGCGGGCGAACACCGACTTCCAGCTGGTTCGCATCGGCTTCGACCACGGCGAATTGGCGTCGATGTTTCTCGCCGATAAATTGAATCAAGTGACTCAGCTCACCTTCACTCATCCGTCGCGCAATGCGACGTTTGCTCCCGGCTTGTTTTCGTTCACGCCCCCGCCGGGTGTCGACGTGATCGGGCGCGACGCGAAGTGAGCGGGGGCGGCGACGGTACGTATCGCCCGTTGGCGGATCGATTGCGGCCCCAATCGCTGGACGAGTATGTCGGGCAGCCGCACCTGTTGGGGCCCGGTGCACCGCTGCGCAGGGCGCTGGAATCGGGTCGGCCGCATTCGATGATACTGTGGGGGCCGCCCGGCACGGGCAAGACCACGCTGGCGCGCTTGGTGGCGCGCGGCGCGCGGGCCGAATTCATCGCACTGTCTGCGGTGCTTGCCGGCATCAAGGATATTCGAGCCGTGGTCGAGCAAGCCCGGGCGCTGCGCGGCACCCGTGATACCGTCCTGTTCCTCGACGAGGTCCACCGGTTCAACAAATCGCAGCAGGACACCTTTCTACCCTACGTCGAGGATGGCACGCTCATTTTCGTGGGCGCCACGACCGAGAATCCATCCTTCGAGGTGAACAACGCGCTGCTATCGCGCGCACGGGTGTACGTGCTCAAGTCGCTGACCGCGGACGACCTGGAAAAACTGCTCGATCGCGCCTTGGCGGATGAAGAGCGCGGCCTCGGCAGATTGAAGCTGCGGATCGATGCGGGCGCGCGTGAATTGCTGCTCGCGGCCGCCGATGGCGATGCGCGCCGCATGCTCAACTTGCTCGAGACCGCGGCGGACTTGAGCGTGCCGGACGGCGAGGGCGGCCAGCGCCTCGACGTCGACACCGCGCGGGCGGTGATCGGCAGCACGTATGTGCGTTTCGACAAGGGCGGCGAGAACTTCTACGACCAGATCTCGGCCCTGCACAAATCGGTGCGCGGCAGTGACCCCGACGCGTCCCTGTATTGGCTGTGCCGCATGCTGGCGGGCGGCTGCGATCCGTTGTACATCGCTCGACGCGCACTGCGCATGGCCAGCGAGGACATCGGTAATGCCGATCCGCGGGCATTGACCATGGCGCTCGAGGCGTGCGCCGTCTACGAACGGCTGGGCAGTCCCGAGGGCGAACTCGCTATCGCCCAGGCCATCGTGTTCATGGCGTGCGCGGCGAAGAGCAATGCCGTGTATACGGCGTACAACGCCGCGACGGCCGATGCGACCAGCCTGGGGTCGCTCGAGGTGCCGCTCCATTTGAGGAATGCGCCCACGCGCCTGATGAAGGAAATCGGCTACGGCAAGGGGTATCGCTACGCCCACGACGAGCCCGGCGGCTACGCGGCCGGCGAGCGCTACTTTCCGGACGACATGCCCGACCGCCGCTATTACGTGCCGGCGCCGCGGGGGCTCGAGATCAAGATCGGCGAGGCGCTGGAGGCGCGCCGGGCCCGGGACCGGTCGGCGCGATCGAGCGGGTCGTGATCCGGCGGCCGGTTGGCCTACAATAGCCGCCCTTTAGCGTTAAGGAATTCACCGTGCTCGACCCGAAGCTGCTCCGCAGCGACCTACCCGGAGTCGCCGCCCAGCTGGCGCGCCGAAATTTTTCTCTCGACGTCGGTGCCTTTGCGGCTCTCGAGGAGCAGCGCAAAGCCGTGCAGATCGATGCCGACCGCCTGCGCGCAGAGCGCAATGCGGGAGCCAAGGCCGTGGGGCAGGCGAAGGCGAGGGGCGAGGACGTGGCGCCGTTGCTGGCGCGCGGCGAGGCCCTGGGCGGTGAATTGCAGGGGGTCGAGAAGCAGCTCGACGTGATCCAGGCGGAACTGTCCGCGCTCCAGCTCGGGCTCCCCAACCTGCTGCACGAGAGCGTTCCCGAGGGGCGGGATGAGTCGGCCAATGTCGAACTGCGCCGCTGGGGCGTGCCTCGGCAATTCGACTTCGAACCGCAGGACCACGTGGCCGTCGGCGAGAAGCTCGGCATGGACTTCGAGTCGGCGAGCAAGATATCCGGCGCGCGGTTCGTGGTCATGACCGGTGGACTCGCCAAGCTACATCGCGCGCTCATTCAGTTCATGTTGGATATGCACACGCGCGACCACGGGTATCGCGAAGCCTATGTGCCGTACCTGGTGCACGCCACCGCCTTGGAGGGGACGGGTCAGTTGCCGAAGTTCGAGCAGGATCTGTTCGCGGTGCGTGGCGATCCGGGGTTCTATCTGATCCCGACCGCCGAAGTGCCGGTCACGAATCTGGTGCGCGACCGGATTCTCGACGCGGATCAGCTGCCGATGAGGTACGCGGCGCACACGCCCTGCTTCCGGTCGGAAGCCGGGTCGGCCGGGCGGGACACGCGGGGCATGATCCGCCAGCATCAATTCGAGAAGGTGGAACTGGTGCACATCGTGCGCCCCGACCAGTCGTATGAGGCCTTGGAATCGCTGACGGGTCATGCGGAGGCCGTGCTCCAGGCCTTGCAGCTGCCGTACCGGGTGCTGGCCCTGTGCGCGGGAGACGTGGGATTCGCCGCGGCCAAGACCTACGACCTCGAGGTATGGCTGCCCTCGCAGAAACAATACCGGGAAATTTCGTCCTGCAGCAATTGCGAGACGTTCCAGGCGCGGCGGCTGCAAGCTCGCTGGCGCAACCCCGCGACGGGTAAGCCGGAGTTGGTGCACACCCTCAATGGGTCCGGCGTGGCGGTGGGCCGGGCGCTGGTGGCCATACTCGAGAATTTCCAGCAAGCGGACGGCTCCGTGGTCATTCCGGCAGCGCTGGCGCCGTACATGGGCGGCGCGGACGCGCTGACGCCGTAGCTCGGGGATTTGGGAGGTCGCCGCGAGGAGGGCGGCCGACCCGGACTGCGCGAAAAGGCCCGTGAGGACGGCCCGTTCGCGAGAGGACCGGGTCGGACGACCCGGTCCTCCGACCTTTAACGGTTTCGCCTAGTTACGGTTGCCCATCAGCAGGCGCAACACGTACCAGAACATCAGCGCGATCGACGCGAATAGCTGCATCGCCGCCGACACGTACCGATCTTCCGGGTAGTAGTTGATGATGTTCGAGGTGTCATAGAGTACCGCGGCGCCCGCGAACCCGATCATCGCCACCGAGAACCAAGTGCCCAGCTGGAAGCCGAAAATCGCACCACCGATCATCGCGATGATGGCCAGGATGCCACCCCACATCAGGATGCCGCGCAGGAACGAGAAGTCCTTGCGGGTGCGATGGGCGACGACCATCAGCCCGCCGGCGCCCAAGGCCGTGATGAGAACCGCGCTGTCGATAGTTCCCGGCGCCTTGGCGTCCGCTAAGTAGAGCAGCGGTACGAAGATGAGGGCTTCCGCGACCACGTAGACGCCGTACGCGAAGTACTGCATCGGAACCGAGGTGCTGGTTTGAGCGGTGCGCGTTGCCAGCCAGCCGGTCAGCATGAAGGCGCCGAGGATCAGCATCCAGTTGAAGCTGAACATGAACCGGGCGATCTGTTCGGCCAGTCCGGACTCGAACAAGCCCAGCTCCACCAGGATGAAGCCCAAGATGCCGGCCACCAAGTGTGTGTAGGTGCGGGTGATGAAGACGCTGCGGCTATCGACGCCGCCCCGCGGAAATGCAGCGTTACTCGAAAAATTAGCCATGATCGCAAGTCCTCTTAAGGTCAGGTGAACGCATTAGGTCTGGTCGGTATATTTTAGCACCCCAGGCGGTCGTGTGCCGAAGGCCCTGGGTCCGGGCTGAATTGGGGCACTTTTGGCGCTATCAATGGGGTGTTCGACGCCGTCATGGGGTTTTGTCAGCGTCGCCCGTCGAGCGTTCAACCCGCCGGGCGAAGCGGATATACTGGCGCCGGCGCGACGCTGTCCCGCCGTCGATGGTGCGGAAGTGTGGCCGAGCGGTTTAAGGCTCCAGTCTTGAAAACTGGCGTAGGGGCGACCCTACCGTGAGTTCGAATCTCACCGCTTCCGCCAAACCATAGGGGTTTTCGCGTTTTCACCGAGTGCAAAACGTGCTGAGTTGCACTCCAAGTTGCACTTTGTTTCGAAATGGCGTAGGTTTTGCCACATACGCGCGACTGCGCGTGCAAACGAAACGGCCCCGAACGGTGGTGGTACACCGAGCGAGGCCTGGCCACACAAGCAAATGAGGTGCTCACATGGTTGACCGAAATTCTATCTCGGCGCGGGAGTCATAGCCCATGCCGTCAATTCAAAAGCGAAAGAACGGCGACGGCTCGACCAGTTTCTTGGCGTGGGTACGCATCAAGCCGTTCAAGCCCGCCAGCCGGTCATTCCCAACCCAGACCGCGGCCCGCGATTGGGCGGAGGCGCTGGAGTCGGAGTTGCGGAAGCAGCGCAAGACCGGCGAGGCGCGCAAGGATCTGACCAGCCTCACGCTCAAGGGCCTCATCGAGGCTTTTCTGGCGGACCCCGAAAACATCCAACTCAAGTACTTCCCCAACCTTGAGCAACTCCTGGCGTGGTGGGTCAACCATTGCGGCGGCGAGAAGGTCATGGAATTCGGGACGGTCAAGCTGCGCGACGCTCGCGAACTGCTCAGCAACGGCCGTGCACCGGCCACGGTCAACCGGTATCTGAGCGCGCTGCGCTCTTGTTGGAACTGGGGAAGGGCGGCGCAATACGTGCCGGCCGAGAAGGTTTGGCCGACTCGGCTATTTCGGACGGAGCCACGCGAGCGGGTGCGGTTCCTAAACGACGCCGAGTTGAAAGCCGTGATGGACGCCGCCGAGGCCTATGCGCCCTGGATGCACGCCGCGGTGGTGACATCACTGGCGACCGGCCTCCGTCAGGGCGAACTTTTGCGCCTCGAATGGAAGGACGTCGATTTCGAGCGCCAAACGGTGGTGGTGCTGATCTCGAAAAATACCAAGCGACGCATCGTCCACTTGCCGGCGCCCGCCATAACGGCTCTCAAGGTGCTACGGCGCAACGGCATGGTGGGGCCGAAGCCAATTTTCGTGGACGGCGAGGGCGAACGAGCGACGAAAGACTATCTGGCGGTTCATTGGAAGCGGGTTCGAAAGACCGCGGGCCTCGTCGACTTCCGCTGGCACGATCTGCGTCATAGCTGCGCCTCGTTTCTGGCGCAGAACGGTGCGAGCCTCGTGGAGATCGGCAGTGTCTTGGGCCATAGCTCGCCGTCGATCACGGCGAAGTACGCGCACCTTGTCGCGGGGCGGCCTGTGACAGGTGCGGACAAGCTCGCGGAGAAATTACTCGGCGGCGCTTGATGGAATTTTCCATCAAGCGCTCGGGCAGGAACACCTTCGTTATTTGGGATAGCGAAGGTTCCAGCCGCACCGAGCCGCTGACACGAGAGGACGCAACCAAACGGCTCGATGCTTTCAGGGCGGCAGAGCGCGCCCGACTCATCAACGACCCCACCGCGCAAGAGCATCGCGATGTAATGCGAGTGTATCGCCAAGCTAATGGAAACCCCTGGATACAGGCACTGCTCATGCCCCCCGAGCGGCAAACCTATCTGCGCCGAATAAATGACAAGGGGCGCAAGGCCGCCGATGAAGCCTTGGCGTGGTGGGCGCGAAAGCCACCAGGGATGAAGCCGTCGC
This sequence comes from Gammaproteobacteria bacterium, assembly GCA_003164785.1. Classification (GTDB taxonomy): domain Bacteria; phylum Pseudomonadota; class Gammaproteobacteria; order Steroidobacterales; family Steroidobacteraceae; genus Bog-1198. Next base: position 100,340 of record PLUE01000028.1, read on the forward strand.
AATGGGTCTTGATTCAGAATACAGAGGCGGCATCGGCGGTGCGTGGCCGTCTTGGCGATGCCGCTCGGCAGCAAGTAAGCACTCTCTGGAACGCACTATCGAACATTCCATCGCGCAAGCGATCCGGTCAGATTGCAATCATGTTGAATATCGACATAAGGCACGTCCGGCGATTGCGTCCACGCTGAAACTGCAAACGGACATTTCGTTGGCCCAGAGATTCCGCTGGCGCCATTTTGTGAAACTCGCGCAACTGGATTCACAGGAGCGCGCAACATGGTTAGTAAAGTTTCAATGGTCCCCCACTCATGGGCGGTTGACGAGTGGCCGACAACCGTTTACCCCCATCGCCCGAACCGTGGGAAATATATTGTGCGGGCGTTTCGCACTCAGTTGATCGCCGCAGGTGCGTTGACCCGCATCGGTAGGGATCTGGTGGTGCTGGGCACGGGGTATTCCTCGTGGCTCTCCAAGCAGTCGGACAAAGTGGAAGGTTTCGAGATCGCGCCGAATCGCGGAGCGCGTGAAGAGAACGCCGCCTGATGCGCTCCCAGAGCGCCGCGGCCGAGGTGGCGATCTCGACTCGCGGCAGGATCATCGACGGGGACACGTCGAATAATGCTCGCGTAACTCAAGCGGCGCAAGAGCAGTGTGACGCGCTCGCAAGCTTCAATGCCGGGCGCTCCGGATCTGATCGGTATCGCCCGCCCGGCGCCACGCATCGCGACTGGTCGTACAGGCCCGAGCGCAAGCGGGCGAAATCGTGAGTTCGCTCAAATCTCGGCAAATGCACCATTGGCATCTATTGACCGAATCGGAACAGCGGGTCGCCATTGTTCGCCTGGCAAGATCCGGCATGACGGTGCATGGAATTTCTTCAATCACTGGTGTTGCCGTCAAGGCGATTCAGAAGATTCTCGGGGAAGGCGCAATACCGGACAGCAAAACACCATGATCGCGGGGTCGAAACTCAACGGCACCGCGCCTGTGCCGAACGGTCAAGAAATTGCGAGGGCAATATCGACGTTACACCCAGATGGCGGAATCATAGAACTTCGCGCTATCTATAAAGGCGGCCGAAAACGAATCGATGCGGGATGCTTTGATTTTGACCACCGCGAACTCGCCGCGAATGAAGCGATTCGGCTCAATCGCGCTGGCGCCGCTGTCTATTTCAATTTAAATCAGCTGGATAAGCAGCTACAGGCTCGCTATTCGAATCGGGTCGAGGAATACGCGTCATCCACCGCGACAGACAACAATGTCACACGGCGGTGCTGGGTCCTGATCGACCTCGACGCGCAAAGGCCCAAAGACACGAGCTCCACGCCGGAACAACTCGCGCAAGCAATTAAGCGCGGATGTGCCGTAATGGAGTATCTCTCGGTGCAGGGCTGGCCTAAGCCGGTATCCGCCGAAAGCGGTAACGGATACCACCTTTTATATCCGATAAACCTTCCGAACGACGATGCAAGTCGAACCTTGATAAGCGGATGCCTCAAAGCGCTTGCAGGTCGATTCGACGATGCGGTGGTTAATGTCGATCAGTCTGTTTTCAACGCAGCGCGGATCATAAAGCTACATGGAACGATTGCGAACAAGGGCGACAACATTCCGGCCGCACCGTGGCGGCTGTCGAAACTGACCGAGATACCTGAGAGGGTCACGCCTGTTGCCATTGAACACTTGGAGGCGCTTGCTGCTGAAAGCGGCAGTTCCACGAGCGAGCGGGGCAAGCGTGATACACGACCCGAAATTTACAGCGGGACCTCCTGGACCGATGGCGACTTGCAGGCTTTCCTTACCAAGGGTGGCATCGAGGCAGTAGGACCCGAGCCCCACGAAGGCGGCCAACGGTGGAAACTCACTCGCTGCCCGTTCAACGCGGATCACGGCTTCGGAGAGTCGGCTGTGTTTCTGCAACCGAACGGTCGCCTCGGCTTCAAGTGCCAACACAACGGCTGCAAGGACAAGCATTGGATTGACTTGCGAATCCTCGTAGACGGCCCTCGAGAACAGCGCGCCCTCGCTAATCGACCGAGGAATGAGGCGGCCCAATCCCCCGAGGCGCAATCTGCTGCCGAAATGAACGCGCTTGATATTCCCGCGGCTTCGTCATGGGCAGATCGAGACCCGCCACCGGATAGAGATTGGATCTGCGAGGGTTTAGGCTTACCTGCGGCACGGGTGATATCGATGATCGGCAATGGCGGTTTCGGCAAGACCACGATCGCCGCTCAGATCATGGTGGCGGTAGCAACAAGCCAGCCGCTATGGGGAAATGCCGTCGCTGGCGGATGTGTGGTCGGGTTCTTCTGCGAGGACGAACAACCGGAGATCGAACGCAAGATCCGCACTATTTCCGACGTCGAAGCCATCGCGCTTGAGTCGCTCGACAATCTCCACGCACTCAGTCGTGACGGGGACGACAATGTGCTGGCCTCCTTCGACCACGATCGTATTGTTCTCAGCGAGTTCTATCACCAACTCGATGCCACGCTTGCGCGCTACCGTCCGCGCCTCACCATCATTGATACCGCGGCCGACGTCTTTGCCGGCGACTTTATGTCCACGCCCCATGTACGGCAATTTATCAAAACGGCACTCGGAGGGTTATGTAAGCGGCACGAAACGGCCGTTCTCCTACTGGCTCACCCATCGGCCTCGGCTATGGCAACCGGCGACGGCGGCGGATTTTCGACGGCATGGAACAACTCGGTGCGCAGCCGCCTTTACCTGCGTCGGCCGAAATCCGACGACGCTGATGCGATCGTCGACCGGCGCGTTATTGAGATCAAAAAGAGCAACTACGGCCCATCCGGCGGAACGATCCCACTCATATATCAGCGCGGCCGATTCATTCTTGACTCAGATCCGATCGACGAGGGGCACACTGGAGGCCGGAAGAGCGCCAAAGCCGACACCCGTCTCTCCATGGCGGTAATGACCTACTTCGAGAAAAACGCAGCGAGCGGCCAAGTGGTTGCGTCTGGATCGATTTTGAAGGCGCTACAGACGACCGGCGACTTGGAGCATACCAAAGATCCAAAGGGCGCCGAGAAGGTGCGCAAGCGGCTACAGCGGGCTCTTAAGGTGCTGGTGGTCGAGGGGATTCTGCGCTCGTGTGACGTACCGCGGGGCTATCGAATGGTGTCGGAGTCGGCCGTATGAGCCGGGACAACTTGGGACAAATGCTGGGACATATTCGGGACATTCTGGGACAAAACCATGTCCCGGACTCGGGACAACGGGACAAGCCCCTATATAAGGGGCTGTCCCTGTCCCGGGGACGGAGGGCAATCGAATCGAGAGAGAGCGCAGCCACGGATTGCAGGTGGAAGGCTCATACACCGACGCAACCGCCATCCTCGCCTGCGCCAACGTCCCGGCCGCGTCGCGCCAAAATCGACCGTCTCCTTTTGCGCTCGCCGCCGCGCATTGCTCATGGCTTTTCGTCGAGATTCTTCGGTGAAGTGCAACTCAAAGTGCAACTTGGCATCGATTCCGATCCAGCGATTTGCACGGATAACCTATTTTTCTCGGCTAGCGGTTCGCGCACGCCGTCGATGTTCCTTCATTTCTACAGACCGGAGAGCGGCATTTCTATCACCCACGGGGTGACTAATGTCTGACCTCGCCGCCGCCGCAATGGCCGTGCATTACCTCATTGCCTGGCTTCGCTCAGGCGCCGCTCGCGGGGTGGCGGCATGATCTACATCGCCATCGACCCCGGGCTCACAGGCGCCATCGCGGCCATCGACGACCAGGCGCAACTCATTCTCTGCGCCGACCTCCCCGTCATCCATAACAACAAACTAGCCTGGATCGACGCCAACCGGCTGACAGAACTCCTCATGCAGTGCCGTGATGGTCGCCTCGCACGTATCACGGTGGAACGATCGCAGGCCATGCCCAAGCAAGGATCGGTCAGCACCTTCACCGGAGGCGTTGTCCTGGGCTCGATCCTGGCAGCCTGCCAACGTATCGCCATACCGCTCGAACTCGTCTCTGCGGCCACCTGGAAGCGAACCATGGGCCTCGACGCAGACAAGGCTAAGTCCCTGGACCGTGCGCGGCTGCTGTTCCCCGGCGCCGACCTTGCGCGCAAGCGAGACCACGGACGGGCCGAGGCGCTTCTACTGGCCGAGTACAGCCGCCGCACGTTCGTCGGCAAGGCGGCAGCATGACCGCCGCTCCACCCGCACCAAGTCGCGCGACAGCCCGCAACGTCAAAGCATTCGAGCGCGGGCAGCGACTGCGCTCCGACATCGAAGCGACCTACCTACGTCTCGCTGTTGCCGCCGGACCGCTTGCACGGTCGCCCACCGGCCTGGAGGTGTGGGAGGAACTCACGTGCTGGCCGGTGCCATCGCGGCGAACCGTGCGCTGGCATATGAAGCAGATACGTTGCCATCGTGGCAATTCATCGCCCAACGAAAGTCATCCAGAATCAAGCGCGCCATGTCGCAACGATTTATTGCGTTTGTAGCGGAGACCACGATGGCGACCCCTCGCCGAAAAGCCAGCAAGCAATGCACCATCTGCACGAACGAAAAGCGGTACGAGATCGAACTCGCCCTCGTTTCGGGCGTCTCGACGCGGGCGATTGCCAAGAAGTTCACCGTCAGCCGCGATGCTGTGTGGCGCCACGGCGCAAATCACGTCCCGCCTGAGCGCCGCGCCCAACTGGTGGCCGGCCCACTCACCTCGATGGAGCTTGCCGAACGGGCGGCCGACGAAGGGATGTCTTTGCTCGACCACTGCATCATGGTGCGCTCGACGCTTATGAAGCGCTTCCTGGCGGCATCCGAGGCCGATGACCGCAATGGCACGGCCAACGTCGCCGGTCGGCTCCTAGACTGCTTGCGACTGATGGCGGCCTTGACGGGCGAACTGACCCGGGCCACGGCCGGAACCACAAACAACATCGCGATCATCAACTCGCCGTTCGTGTCGGACCTTCAGGTCATGCTTCTGCGGACGCTCTCGCCGTTCCCAGACGCTCGAAGGGCTGTGCTTGAGGGGTTGGAGGAGCTATCCCGCCGCACCGTGCCTGACGCCGCACCGTTGCTTGGGCGCGTGATCGAGCACTCCGATGTCCACTGACTTTTACCGCAGTCTCGCCGACGCGCTGCGCGAGTCCGAGCAATTCAATTGGTCAGCCATGGCCCGGCCCAATCAGTTGCCGCCCCCCGGTGATTGGCTTATCTGGCTTTTGCTCAGTGGTCGCGGATTCGGGAAAACGAGAACCATCTGTGAATGGGTGCGCATGCAGGTCGAAGGTAACCTCGCGGGCCGGATTGCATTGGTGGCCGCTACCGCAGCCGACGCACGCGACGTCTTAATCGAAGGTCCCGCTGGGCTTCTTGCGATCGCACCCCCGTGGAATCGGCCGGAATATGAACCAAGCAAAAGACGCGTGACTTGGAAAAACGGCGCCATTGCAACGGCCTATTCGGCAGAGGAGGGGGACCGCCTCCGAGGCCCTCAATTCGACGCAGCGGCCTGCGATGAGTTGGCCGCGTGGACCGATTTAGACGCATGGGACAACCTGCAATTCGGCCTGCGACTCGGAAAGAATCCCCGCTGCGTTGTCGCGACCACGCCGAGGCCCGTCAAGATTCTCCGCGACTTGATCGCAAGAGAGGGCGGCGACGTTGTTATCACCCGCGGCAGCACATTCGAGAATCGAGACAATCTGGCGCCATCCTTCATCCAGCAGATCACCGCACGGTATGGGGGCACCAGGTTAGGCCGGCAGGAATTGAATGGTGAGATGCTTGAGGACGTTCCGGGTGCGCTTTGGACTCGCGAAGTAATCGAAGCATCGCGCGTTACCTCCGCACCCGCCCACCAGCAGCGCGTTGTGATTGCCGTCGATCCCGCAGGATCTAACGCGGAGGGAAGCGACGAAACCGGAATTATCGCCGCAGCGCTTGGAGCCGATGGCGAGGGCTATGTGATTGCCGACCTGTCAGGCCGCTACGCCCCGACTGATTGGGCACGGCGGGCAATCGCTGCATATCACTCGCTCAAAGCGGACAAGATTGTAGTTGAGCGGAACTACGGCGGAGACATGGCAAAGGCGACGCTGTCGAGCATTGACGCGGGAGTGCCGATCAAGGACGTGTCGAGTTCACGCGGCAAAGTTCTTCGCGCCGAGCCGATTTCCAGCCTATTCGAGCAAAAGCGCGCGCACCTGGTTGGGGGGTATCCCGAGCTGGAGGATCAAATGGCGGCGTTCACGTCGGATTGGGACCGCTCTCGCGATGGGTCGCCGGATCGCGTTGATGCCATGGTGTTTGCGCTGACCGAACTGCTTTGCGGCTTGCCGGTTGGCGGATTCTTCCGCGAGCGCAGCTTGCTAGTGAATGGCGAGTCGGTCGATATGCCCTCGGTTTGCACGGGCTGCATGGCCGTGATCGGGACGCCCTTGAAGACAGGCCCCGGTCGCGATTCGATAGGCGTCGTCTATCTCGCCCGCACATTTGAAGAGCCGTCTTTGATCGTACTCGATTGGGACATTCATCAGATCGATGGCGATTCGCTCGAGGGATGGCTACCGGCCGTGTCGGATCGTCTCGCCGCCTTGCGGACAGAGACCCGTGCAAGAACGCACCGCGGCGGTATGTGGATCGAAGAGAGTCCCATCGGCTCCGCACTTCTCGCTCAAGCGACGGAGCGACGTTTGGATGCGCACATCGTTGGCAAGTACGTCAAATTGGCACCCGACATCGTTACGCGAGCGAATGCTGCCGGCCGGTTTATCTCGCCTGGCAAGCGGTGCAAGCTGTCGCGGTTCGCGCATGAGAAAGTCTCGTTATTCCGCGGCGTGACAAGAAACCATTTGTTGGCGCAGTTTCTCGGATTCGGAGCAAGTGAAACACCGGATGATTCATCAGAGCTATTGAGCGCGCTCTGTGTTGCGACTGTTCTCGCATTCGGCGGCGCCGACGATGTGCAGAAAAACAAAGCGGAAGGCGAAGAGCGATGAATATGTTGCCACCGTGGCAATTTATTAATCACAAGTATGCTGGTTGAATACCCAACATGAAATCGAAATTGAAGTCCGAGTTCTCCCGAGTCTGCGTAACCGTACCGTCCGACGTGATCGCGCTGATCGATTCGAAAGCGCGGCAAGAGTCGCGCAGCCGCAGCGCGCAGATCGCCCACGTTCTCAAGGGAGTGGTCTGCAGTTCCACCAAGACGAAACCAGCCAATGAGGTAACACGATGAGCAGTAATGAAATGCAGCGGGCGCAAATCGCCGCCGATGAGATGAATCAAGAATTTCTCGGAGTGGGCGGGCCACGACCGTTTGCCGGGGAGACTCCGGCCGCTTACGTGGCCCGGGCTCTTGAACCTTTCCAGCGTCATAGCGACCGGTGGAAGAATGTGAAGCTTGCCGGTCAGACGCTCGATGTCCTGTCGATCGCTCAGGCGCAAATACGTGCAGACACCGCGGCATATTCGGCAAGCCCCGCGTCCGTCCCGCGAGGCACGTTGAGAGAAGTCATCTCGACCGATCGCACCGGCCGGCGCATCAGCAATTTCATCGGCGATCGGAATGCGTGCTGGGCCGAGTTCACAAATCCTCCGCTACGGATCACTGGTTGGAATCGAATTGAGCCGCGGCACCCGGCCGAGCCGTCTCGGGGGGGGCGTTCACGGTGATTGCCACGTTGCGAAAAGTGCTACGCCTCGTCGATCAGGCGAGTGAACCCGCCGGCCCACCCACATTGCGCGCGCAACTGCAGGCCGCGATCGGGGAACGTGGCCTGGCGGCTCAGGCGCTTGAGGCCGCACGCGCCCACATTGAGCGGGTCCGCAGTGTCATTGCTGCCGCAGAGCCGGCCGCGAAGGAGGCGGCACTGGTGGAGAAGGCGGCCGAGGATCGAGCCCGCGAGTGGGCACTGTCCGGCGCGCTCTCCGCGCCGGCAGATTTGGCTCAATTGAATGCTGCTGCGGATTCGCAGCGCACCGCCTACGCAGCCCAGCGCCGCGCGGCAGGGGCCGAGGAGGCACTACCCACGCTTCGCGAGGCTGAGGAAGATGCACGGGTAGCACTCGAAAACGTCAACGACCGTATTCGCGAACTAATCGCACAAGTCATGATCGAAGAACTGGCGCCGGAGATTGCCGAGGTAGCCGCGCTGCGCAGCCGCCTTGTCGAAGTTGCAGAAAACGTAGTCTCGCTCCAAACCGTGTTCCGCTCTATCTGGGGAGAGGCGCACCCGTACCACAAGCTCGGAAGCAGATCGGCATTCGAGGAATTGCATCGACAGCTCGGTCAGCTTCTTGTTGAACCGCCGAATTATGGCGACCTCTAAGAACATTCAAATCGTTGGGCCGCGCTCGGCGCGCGTCTTGCGAACGATCCCGACGCAACCATGGAATTAGCTTGATTGGTGCATCGTGCCAAAGCGGGGATCAGACGGACAGTGCCCCGCGATCAGCCAAGAAAACCCCGTCAACCGGCGGTGGCAACTTCCTTTATCTCGATGCCGCGCGGCCGGTAACTATTAGAAGGCGCGAAGATGGTGGCGAAATCGATCATGGAAAAATCCGACCGCGCGCAGTGGTGTATGGCACTCATTGCCGTCGTCGCAATGGTCGGCCGGGTGTTGATGCCGTCGGGATTCGCAAATATGGTGTTTCAAATGGGTGCGTGACCTTTCTGCCGCCTGCCAGCAGCGTCCGGGACGGCGCTGCGCAGTCTTGTCAATGTACCGCAATCAACCCTTGGGAGTGACGCATGAGTGATCGAGGAAGTCTCAGCGCGGGCGCGGAGGTCATATGATCTTGGTCAATATCAAACTAGCCAAGCCTATTTTGGTGACAGCCAATTTAGTGTTTCCCAGTATTCGGAACTTCGATGCCAATGACGGAAGCTACGGCGATCTGTCCGTGGGGATCTCCCATAAAACTACGCAAGAACCGCGCGGTATTCTCGGCGGCCCCGCCGAGGGCCAGTTGGATGGAACTGACGAACTTACATCGCTCGACGGCTAACAGTCCGCCAGCATAGCAAATCGTGCAATCCACAAAAGTGCAGTCAATATATTCATTGCCTTCGATCATGATTCGCTCCGCAGTAAAAGGCTTATTCTCGTAACGCATACGATCGGTCCTTGCCAGTTCAATGAAAAATCCGACATACGCCCTGGATATTCAGCTTGAATCGGACGATACGCTCGCGATGCTGCATGAACTATCAGCTATGCTCATCGAAAAATCGCTCGATTTCCGCAATCTTTCGCCTGAACTCATCCGTCTTGAGCTCGATACGCGCGCTACATCCGCAGATGTAATGGTCATGCGTCTTGAGCCAACCGATCGTCTCACGGAACTCCTTTCCGCAGGCTGGGCAGGGGATATCGATAGGCTCTTGGTCGAGAAGGCCTGGCATGTTAGGCAGGCGAATGGAGGGTGAGTGGCAATGCGTTCATCACTTGACGTCAGCGCCAGTCTCATACTTTGCGCACGCCTCTAGCGCCACGTATGTGGCGGGAAATGGCGGGTGCTGACACTTGTCGATAATAGCTTGGGTGATGTTTGGGAATTCGTGGCCGGGTACCAGCCGTTGCCATGCATGCAATTCCTGACTTCGGCAGAGGGTTTCGCGTCGCGAGTCGCCCCGCGCATACTGTTTGCAAGAATTATCGATATGGTCAGCGGCTGCGGGATTGATGCTGCGCATGGGCGTTAGGTCATCGACCGTTTTGATCGTGGACGGAGGTTGCGTGTCTTCGATCGGCGCTGCCCCAGAAATAGCGGTAATTTGTGCCTGTGTGGCCTGAGCGGAGGCCGGATCTGAGTCTTGTGCTGGCGGAGACGATTCAGCATCTTCCGGCGCGGGAGAAATTTCAGGTGCTGCGTCGGCAACAGGTTCATTCGTAGCATCATGAGCTACATCGGGCATCGGGGCAGTTGAATCCATGAGACGAGAGAACCTAAATATAAATTCCGGCTCGCGTAGTTTGCCGCGCAGGGTGAGGCTCGTTTCATCGATACATCCCGCCTCTTCATCTCGCAGAAACTCGCCAGAGAATTGGACGGGTTGGCCTACGGTCATTGCGGACGCGGCAACAAACACGGCACTGCCGGGATCGAGCAGCGTATTGCTTGAGAAATCGGATAGCGCATTGTTGTATGTTCGCACGTAAATGTTATCGGCTATTCGGATCTCTAAGACGCCTTTGCCATCACTATTGGAATTGATGTCTTTCATTGTACCGATCCAGTTTGTGACCGAGAGTGACGCCAGCAGCTTGCATAGCGCGTGATCCCTCTTGGCTTTGATGCCGCCGCGCTGCATGTCATTGCTGGCGGTGCGCGATTGGTCTTGGGCGTCGCTGACAATGCGGACAAAATTCGCCTCATCGCGCGGCAACGGATGGGGAGGCGCCATGTCGTTAAGGTTCGGAAGGCCCGCATTCCCCTCTAACGTGGCGAGGTTATCGTTTGGGGTTTCGGAATTCGTGCGCACGACATTCGAAGGGGATGCCAGGAACCCAACGAACTTCACGAGTCCCACAAACATTGCGATGCCGATAAAGAGCGACGCCACGGGCCCGAACCTTCTCCGCCAGAAATACACATGCGGCATTTCCAATGCCGAACCGCAGTGCTTGCACTTGATCGCCGCAGCAAGGATTTCTTCGGCGCAGTAGGGGCATCGTTTCACTTGGTCCATGTGATTAGTGTCCTTGTTATCGCCCGGATTCCCAAGTATCTACGTGCTTGCCGCGGCACTCGGACCACATGTCTTGGCTTAGCATGAATCGGCCCTGGGCATCGGGCATCCTGCCGCCTCCAGTCCTCTTAATGTCGTCCTGGTAGTCGGATAAGCTTGGATAGGTGATAGCCGGCATAAATTGGCCGAGTGCGACGCGGGCTGGGGCCGTCATTTGGCAGGAGCCGGCTATTCGCGAGCAGATGAAAACCATATAGATGCGAGTATCGGGTCTAGCCTCGCGTTGGGGCTCTTGTTCTTGTTGGGCTTCTGCGTTGCGCGCGGCGAACCATCTATTCGCCAAAGCCACGGGCCCCGTGATTGAGATTTCACTACCGGAAATCCCCTTCTTATTGAACATTGCTCGATTGCGACCAAGGAACTTGGCTTCGCAAGCCATCTCTATGGTCGTGAGCATCTGAATTTTGAGCAGGCCGGGCGGGAGATCCGGCGACGCGGCCACGGCCTGATTGATGGCCGCGAGCATCGCATCGAAATTGCTTTGCGCGTCGCCATACGGGGGCGCCTTGCATAGCGCGTCGTTGGCGTGAGCGTTTACCGCTACGAAAAGCGTCGAAGCGATCAATAACAACGGAACCGCGTTCCTCGCCACGTCAATATGCTTCATCTATCTGCGCCTCCATTCGCTGCATCCCATTCTATACAGTGTTGGCGCCCTCGCGGTACTGGATGGACGACAGCACCCGGTGCTCGCGACAATCGCCGGCATGATGCCCCCTCGCCAACTGTTGACCGTGGTCAAGCTTTCCGACCATGGCGGGCAGTATGTGCTGATGCTCAAATGCTCGCATTGCGGCCATACGCGCGAGGCACGGCCCGAACTGTTCGCCCGGCTCGCCGGCTGGGAAACACCTCTTGCTATCGTCCTTGAACGCCTACGGTGCTCCCAGTGCGGCGCACGCCGAGCGACCGCGACCGTTCGCCGGCAGACGAAGCGCGACGGCTGATACGACCTGTGGGAACATAGATTTCCATAGCAAGGAGGCGCCCATGCTTGTTCTAACGCGAAACATCGGCCAGGTCATCAAGATAGCCCCGGACATTACCGTCACAACACTAGGGATCAATGGGGCGCAGATCCGCATCGGAATCGATGCACCCAAGGCCATTGAGGTACACCGGGAAGAAACCTATCAGCGGAAGAAAGAATCAGACCGCGTCAGCGTGTTTACGGGTCGAGCACATCCCGCTGACAGGGAAATGCCCGCTCGATTAGCTCATGATCCCGCTGCGCGATCAATTTTGACCCCGCCGCCGCGATACCTATCAACTCGGGCAGCGATTCATGGACGGCGCCTAGCCGCTCAACGCTTCCATCGCAGAGACCGGTCACTAGTTGACTCATGGCGCCGACGCTCACGGTATCGTGGCATGCGATATGCGAATCGTGTTGCATGAACGGGTGGAGAGATTGTGGCATTAGAACCTGACGACGTAGCAAATCGGCCTGCGCGCAAATGAACCTGCTAGGTTGAGTGTTGATGTAGAATGCGAGTGAGCGCTCAGCGGTCGCGACGATTAACACGAGCCGTTTTGTTTTTTCTGCAACGTGATCGTAGCGCCGAAGCACGACACCGGCACGCAAGGTGAGTGCGTGGGCGCGCAGCGCGGCGGGGTCCGGCCTGCGCGTCATCGATTCGGGCTACGTACCGTCTTGCGCGAAGTGTTCGCGCAACTCATCGCGGTTATCGATCTCAAGCAACAGGCTCTCCAGGCCAATTACATCGTTCTCATCGGCTGCGAGCCATGCGGGGCCGTGACTCTCGGCCGTACGCTGTTTGAACGACTTGGCGCCGTGCGCATGCGCGGATTCGGCGAGACATTCCATTTCAGACGCGCTCAGTACCCGCTCATCGGCCGGTCGCAGTGCTCGCACCGCGTAGCCGTCAACGCTCAGGGAGTTGCGCGCCCGATCGGTAAGCGGAAACTCTGAATCGCCCTTCAGCGTCTTGAGAATGTCATAGGTGGCGCTCGGAACCGGCCCATGCTTCATCGCAATATATCGATCACCCGATATGGGGCGGCCATAGCGGCTCAGATGCGCCTTGTCCGCGTGGAACAGCACCTTGGCAATCGAATGGAGGGTCGGATTTGGAACACGGCCTGCAATGTAGAGGACAGATTCGACGGCCTTGTCGGTATCGAGCCGGAACGGCCAGCGGGGCAAACGTCGGCTGTCAGTGTTTTCCGTCATGTTGCCTAGCATACTGTGAACGACCCTGGCAAACCATGAAGAATTCTTGCGTTTGATCACGGATCAGCCTTCCCCTTGAGGCCACACGAGCACGGGCGACGCTTATACAGTATGCGAGCCTCCGAGATACTGGATGGACGACCGCCCAAGTATGGTGCAATGACCTACTTTGACCGTATTGCTGCTGCCGGATAGCCTATTACCATGTGCGGCAGATATGTATTCCCCGACGACGCCTCGATCGAGCGCGAATTCAACATCATTCGCTCCCCGGGGTTGGAAATCCGTCCGAGTTACAACGTTGCGCCTACTCAGAAGGTGCCCGTAATTCGCCAAGCCGAAGACGCCCGCCGTCTCGATCTACTGCGCTGGGGCCTGATTCCGTTTTTCGCCAAAGGCGAGCCCACCAAGTATTCCACCATCAATGCTCGAATCGAGACCGTAGAGACGGCGGCGACCTACCGTGGCCCATGGAAGCGCGGCCAGCGGTGCCTACAGGTCGCAACCGGATTTTACGAGTGGCACATGAACGAGGAAGGCCGCAAGGCGCCGTTCTATATCATGGTGGTCCGATCCCGGTGTTCGCCTTCGCGGGCCTCTGGGACCGTTCTGTGAAGGCTGATGGCACTTCCGTTGATAGCTGCGTGCACATCACCATGCCGGCGAACGATCTCATGCGCCACATCCACAACACTGGGAACAACCCCCATCGCATGCCGGCGATCCTGAGGTGCGAGGATCATGACACGTGGCTGAACGGCGCTGCGGATGAAGCTCGGGCTGTTCTCGCGCAATACGATTCCGGGCTGATGGTCGCGCACGAAGTCACGACGCGCGTCAATACGCCGAAGAACAATGACGCCGCTCTGGTCGAGGCGGTCTAGCGGTAGCCTAATTTTTTGATAAAGTCTACAGTCGTGAGGCGAATCCCGCGGATAATCAGGTGCCGCAATTGACTAGAAGAAACGATGAGCTACGGCCTCGGTCCTATGACCAACTCATGGCAGCATGCGACAGAGGAGACCCCGATGCGCTAAGCGCCTTGGGGAAGTATCAGGCAATTAGGAGTGAGACAGGCACCACCCCAGACATGTTTTACAGCGTCGACCACGGTTGGGTCCTTAAGCGCCAGAAGTTTGGTGGGTCGCGCAGTAATAACGGGCCACCCGAAGGCTGACATCAGCGCAGTGCCGCAACTCCGTCTCCCGGGATCGAGTCCGGATTGAGTCTATCGCACGCCAACAAGCGGACGAAGCCGAAGGCAGCCACCTAGAATCGCTTGGCTCTGATACTGTAGTTATATACAGTTTCTTGCTATGATGCCCCGAGACCAAACTCCGCTCACCGTGGTCAAGCTGTCAGACCACGGTGGCCAATACATTCTGATGCTCAAGTGCGCCCATTGCGGCCACGCCCGGGAGGCTCACCCGGACGTCTTCGCCAGGATGGTAGGCTGGGAAGCACCCTTCGCGGCGATCCTGGAGCGTCTCCGGTGCTCTCAGTGCGGGGCGCATCGGTGTCTGGCCACGGCACGGCGGCCGATGAAGCGGGATCGCTAATGCTCTTTCCTGTGGAAGTTGATGCGGCCCGTGTTCGCATGACCGGCCAGGTAACAGATCAACGAAGTGCCTTTATCTGGGCGGATAGTTGTCGAGCACGCTTGCCGTATAGGTCATCGTGCCGGCAAATGTACAACATGTCGACTACATCATCTTTATGCGTGTACAGAAGCAAAACATCTGGCGCTAGGTGACATTCCCGAATCCCGGCAAGGACACCTTGAAGAACGTGATCTTTCATGTTCTTCGGAAGCTGCCGTGGAGGAATCTTTCTTTTGTACGTATTGAACAGCGTTACGCTATCGAGAATTTCCGGGAACTCTATTTTATATTCGTCGTACTGCGGTCGAATATTTGGTGTGGCAATAACCTCGACGATCCGCGGGGCTTGCTTTTTCTTTGGCTGAGCGCCGCTTTTTACCCGGTTAGCCAAGCGAGAAACTTGTCTTGATCCGCAGGCGCCTTAGCTCGAGGGCCTCGCTGAGCAGCCAATATTCTCGCTGCCGTACCTACTTCATAGGTTTCGGAGCTGTTTACAGTAATTACTGGCGTGATCGGGGTTATGGCGTAAGGTTGCTGCTGAGTGAAGCGGCCAACAGAACTGCTTTGAAACAGGTATGTCATGGCGTTTTTTTCTTCAGTTTCTTTGGAACTTCGGTTTGCATAAAAATACCTGTCTGGATCTGGTACAGGGGGTCGCCAACAGGCGTGAATACGTTCAGCGACCGCTCGATGCTAACCAAGATTGGTTTCAGCTTCAATTTGGTTCCATCGGAGAGGGTATAGACGATCTCTTCAGCCGACTGCTTCTTAACAGTTAGCGCAATTTTGCGACCCATGTCGAGAAGCCCGGCCTGTAGCGGAATAGGCATGCCCACCGCCGGAGCGGTGGCGCTTTTGCGCTTGGCCTTTTTTGCCAAAGAAAACCTCCGGTCGAATCGGTTGTGTGATCCAAGCTAGGTTAACGCATTATGTCGGCCAACCCTATACCTGTGTCGCATCTCGGAAAGTCAATCCGCTTGCCAATGCCGTCAGACTTTACCATATTGCATTTCGGCTCGCTTTTGCGTTTGCCAGTTGCAATTGAGTTGCACTGAAGCAGAAATCCGGGCAATTCAGTCAGCTCTAAAGAAAAAATACATTTGGCGATTCAAGCGTTTACGTGCGTGAGCGTGTGGTCATCGTGCGAGTCGTGCGACTTGAAAACTGGCGTAGGGGCGACCCTACCGTGAGTTCGAATCTCACCGCTTCCGCCAAACCATGCGGCCGAGGCCAGGGCCTGCGACGGCCGTGCGAGTTCTGCCCGGCAGCCCCGTAAGGCCTACAATGCGGGATGAGCACCCCCGCCAGCCCTCTCGTGTCGTTCGACACACTCCCACTGCCGCCGGCCGTGGTCGCCAATCTGACGCAACTCGGCTACGTCGAGATGACCCCCATTCAAGCCGCCGCGCTGCCGATCGCCTTGGCCGGCGGCGACCTGGTTGCCCAGGCGAATACCGGCAGCGGCAAGACCGTGGCATTCGCGCTGCCGATGCTCGCCACGCTGAGCCAGCGCGACTTCAAGATCCAGGCCATGGTGCTGTGCCCCACGCGCGAGCTCGCGGAACAGGTTGCGGTCGAGACGCGGCGTCTTGCGCGGGCGGAGGAGAACATCAAAGTGCTGACGATCGTCGGCGGCGTGCCGGCGCGCAACCAGCTCGCGAGCTTGGAGCGCGGGGCCCATGTCATCGTGGGCACGCCGGGGCGTGTGCTGGATTTGCTCAACCGCGGCGCGCTCGATCTGTCCGGGCTGAAGACGCTGGTGCTGGACGAGGCCGATCGCATGCTGGCCATGGGGTTCGTCGACGACATCACGACCATCGCGCAGGCCTGTCCGCCGGCGCGCCAGACGCTGTTGTTCTCGGCGACCTATCCCGACGGCATCGCGGAGCTGAGCCGGCAATTCCTGCGCAACCCGCAACGGGTCACCATCGAGAGCGAATCCGCCGCGAACCTTACGCAGCAGTACTGGTACGAGGTCATGCCACGTGACCGCTTGCACGCGGTTGGCCAGTTGTTGCGCCACTTCCAACCTGCCAGGACGCTGGCGTTTTGCAATACGCGTCAGCAATGCCGCGACCTGGTCGAGGCGCTGACGGCCGAAGGCATTCAGGCCAGCGCATTGCACGGCGAGCTCGAGCAGCGCGATCGCGACCAGGTGCTGATCCGGTTCGCGAATCGAAGTTGTTCCGTGCTGGTCGCGACGGATGTCGCCGCGCGCGGTCTCGACATCGCTCAGCTCGAGGCGGTCATCAACGTCGACGTGAGCTACGAACCGGAGGTGCACATCCACCGCATCGGCCGCACCGGCCGCGCGGGCGAGGAAGGCTTGGTGATGAACCTCGCGAGCCGGGAAGAGATGGCCCGCGTCGCCCAGATCGAGGCGCTCACGCACGCGCCCGCGCAATGGCGGACCTTGAGGGAGCTCGACACGGGTTCCGACAAACCGCTCATCGCCCCCATGGTCACCCTGCAGATTGTCGGCGGCCGCAAGGAAAAAATCCGCGCCGGCGACGTGCTGGGCGCCCTCACCAAGGATCATGGCTTTGCGGGAACGCTGATCGGCAAGATCAACGTGACGGACATGTCGACCTACGTCGCGGTCGATCGATCGATCGCGGACCGGGCGCTGGCCAAACTCAACGCAGGGATGGTCAAGGGCAGGCGGGTTCGGGCGCGTCGCGTCGATGCGGCGGCCCCGTGAGTCGTGGCGTATGCTGAGGCTCCCATGAAAAAGCTCAAGCACGAAGCGGAACTGTTCAAGGCGGGCCTGCTGGCCGGCATCCAATACGCCGAAGGACGCGGGGCGGTCGAATTCGAGGCAACGGACTCCGCCGCCGACAAGGCTCTATACGTGTATCGCTTGTTGGTGCACGACAAACTCATCGCGCCGATGCCGGAAGACCAGGTGGCCGAGAAAACGGTTCGACACCGGCTGGCCACGTGGTACGCGCATCAGCTCCCGGCGGGTGATCCGCTTTTGCAGTGATGGCTCGCTCGCCATCCGAGATCGGCGCGCTGCTCGACGCACACGATGGCTTGGTCTGCGCGTGCCTCGAGGGCGGGCTCTCGTTGAGGGAGTTCGTTGCCGCGTACGGAGATTTTCCGCGCAATGCCGGACTCGCTCCCGACCATGCGATGTTCGGCCGACGCATCGCATTCCATCAGGAAGTGGCGAAGATCGTCTCGAGCGTGAGCGCGGGGCCCGAGGAGGTTCTGTGGCCGCTGGATGAAACCGGCGGCTTCTTGGCGAAGGCGGTGATCCTTCGCTTGCGGCAGCTGATCGCCCGCCATCCGGATTTCAAGGAATGACCGACACCAACTGGTGAATCCGTCCTACACGAAGCGCCCGGAAAGCGAGGCAATCTGCCCACTTTCCAACATGTCAGGACGCAAGAAAAATGAACAGGCTGACCAAGCTTCTAGGGATCGCGCCGTTGTTGCTGGTG
This sequence comes from Gammaproteobacteria bacterium, assembly GCA_003164785.1. Classification (GTDB taxonomy): domain Bacteria; phylum Pseudomonadota; class Gammaproteobacteria; order Steroidobacterales; family Steroidobacteraceae; genus Bog-1198. The sequence continues at coordinate 118,336 of PLUE01000028.1, forward strand.
GTTTCCGGCATGGCCCACGCGGACAACTACTCGGATACCATCGCGCTGTTCAAGAATGCCGGCGACAGCGCCGCGTTTTTTCCGAACAGCTATGCGTACGCGGTGTTTCCGACGGTCGGCGAAGCCGGTTTCAGCGTGGGTGGCGCGCTCGGCAAGGGGCAGGTGTACGTGCGTGGCAAGCTATACCCCCAAAGGTGAAGGTTAAATCCGAACCGGTGTGCTGACCATCCCCGACGGAGTCGGACTCGCGGTGCTCGGCGCATTGCGATGTGGCCGGGTAATGATGCGGGCGGGGCGGGCGGGCGTTCTATGGTATAGAAGATCTCATGAGCACCACAGTTTGGATGACTTCCGCGCTTCTTGCCGAACCCGCCTCGATGGCGGCGTTTCTGTCCGCGATCCCGAACGGCGATCGCCTGGCCACCGTGCTGTTCCAAGGTGGACCGATTTCGTCGCGGGCGTACGACGATGATACCTGGACGGCGCGATTCGTCGCGAGCGACGGAACTATCGTGAAGTGTTTCGCGGTGAGCGACATCACGATCGACCAAGCTGAGATGATCGCGTTCGTCGGTGCGGACCTCATCGCGATGGACGAACCAGCATTTCGCGAGCTCGTGGCGAAGGCCTTGGGGCCGACATTGGACTCATCCGCGGACCCGAGTCACATCCTGAGCGAATAAATTTACCGGATCCCGCCCCGAACCTCCGGGAGATGACATCCGTCACGCCAATCCGACCGGCGGATGTGACAAAAATGGCACATTCGCAGTGCTGCACTGCAGTTATTTATCACCGGGTATGCGGCCGTCCAAGAAAAGCGCACGGGTATGGGTCATGGGGGTTCTCGTTGCGGCCGCGGCTGCGGCCGATCCGACCGTGGCCGATCGCATCGAGATGCTTGACTGGTCGGATCCCGAACGCGCGGTGCAATTGATCGGGGCGCTGACCCTGGCCGAAAGGCAGATGCCGGACCCGCAAACGCTCGAAATCCTGGGGATGGTGTACGCCGACGTGCACCGGGACGCGGACGTCGAGGCGACCCTGGCCAGGTTGCGCCTGGCCGCCGAACGGGGGGAGAAGTCCGCGTTCGTCGCGGAACATTATGTCCGCGCCTATTCGCTGTATCAGCGGGACCAGTATGCGGCGGCCAATGCGGAACTTTCCCACGTGGACATCGATTCGCTCGCGACCCGCAGCGAGCGCTATCGGCTCGCGATCCTCCGCGGAAATACGTTGCGCATGCTGAGCCAGGCCGAAGCCGCACTGCCGTTCCTCGAACAGGGTCTGGATCTTGCGCATGAAATGCATGACGACCTGCGCGGCTTGCACGCCATGCTGTGGCTGGCCAGGATCTACACGAACACCGGCAATTTCGACCGAGCTTCCGAGCGTTTGGAGGCCGCTCGAGTGCTCGCCACGGCGCTCGGCGACGAGGCGGCACTCGTGGAAATCGAAGGTTGTCTATCCGACGTGGCCGACCGGCGAGGGGATCATGCGGCCGAGCGCCGTTCCAGTCTCGCGGCGCTCGAGCATGCCAGGCGGTCGGGCAGCAACAAATGGCTGGCGCACGCCCTCATCAATTTGGGCGATTCGTATCTGAAGACCCACGATTACGGCGAATCGCTCCGATATTCGAAGCAGGCATTGCCCATGGTCATGAGGCTGCGGGAAAGCGGCGATGAGCCGATCGTGCTCTTCAACGAAGGTCTGGCGTATATCGGTCTCGGCAACATCAAGGAGGGTGAGAGGTTGGCCGAAGGCGCGATCGGCGAATCGCTTGCGGGCGCCAGTCTGCTGAATGCCAAGGAGTTGCTGCGCGAGTACGCGGATGCGCTCGAGCGGGCCGGCTACTTGATGATGGCAATCCAGGTCTATCATCGCTATGACGAGGCCAGCGAGAAGTCCATGTCGGTCACCCGGCAGAAGACATTTCTCGAGCTGTCGGCGAAATTCGATGACGAGCGACGCGCCCGCGAACTCGAACTCCTGCGGCGCGACAACGCCTTGAAGGTATCGGAGATGCGCGGGCAGCGGTTGCAGTTGCAGCTCATCCTGGCGGGAACCTTGTTCGTCACGTGCATCTGTGCGGCTCTGGGCTGGGGCGTCGCGCGGGTGCGAAGGGCCAACAATCGTCTGCGCTTCAACAGCGAACGTGATGCGCTCACCGGCCTGCGCAACCGGCGATACTTCAACGAACACGTATTGACCGTGGATGGCGCCCGGCCGGTCTGCGGTTGCGTTCTGCTGGCGGATCTCGATTATTTCAAGAAGATCAACGACACCTGGGGTCACCCTGCAGGGGATGCGGTTCTCGCGACGGTCAGCCACCGGCTGTCGGCCGCGCTTCGAGAAAGCGACAAGCTCGTGCGCTGGGGCGGGGAGGAGTTTCTCGCCGTGCTAGATCCGATCACCCCGGAACAGGCGGACATCACGGTGGACCGGCTGCTGCAGGCCGTGCGCCGGGATCCGGTGTTATGGAACGGCGAGTCGATTGCGTGCACGATATCCATCGGGTATGGGTGTTTTCCGATGGCAGGCGCGACCATGGGCATCAGCCTCGACAGCGCCATCAGCCTGGTCGACAAGGCACTGTACGAGGCGAAGCGTCGCGGCCGGGATCGCGCCTGCCTCATCAGTTCTGTGTGCGTGGACGATGAACGTGAACTCACCGTGATCAGCGCGCAATTCGAGTCGGCCGCCGCGGATCGGCGCATCAGTCTGGTCGAGATGGGATCCGCGGCGTAGAAGCCGTAAACTGGTGGGATGAACACCAGTGGAGGAATGCGATGAGTGAGGAACGTGCGGTTCTTGCCGGCGGCTGCTTCTGGGGCATGCAGGACCTGATTCGCCGCTATGACGGCGTCATTTCGACACGGGTGGGTTACACGGGCGGAGAAGTGCCCCATGCGACCTATCGCAATCACGGCAACCATGCCGAGGCGATCGAGGTCATTTTCGATCCGGCGAAGCTCAGCTATCGCCAGATTCTGGAGTTCTTTTTCCAGATCCACGACCCCAGCACCAAGAATCGCCAGGGAAACGACGCTGGGCCGAGTTACCGATCAGCCATCTTCTACACGAGCGAGGAGCAGCGGCGCGTCGCCGAGAAGACCATCGCCGATGTCGATGCATCGGGGCTCTGGCCAGGCAAGGTGGTGACCGAGGTCGCCCCGGTGGGCGATTTTTGGGAAGCCGAGCCCGAGCATCAGGACTACCTGGAGCGCTACCCCACGGGCTACACCTGTCATTTCGTGCGGCCGGCGTGGAAGCTACGTTAGATTCCCATATCGCTGGGCTTGCCGCAGCCGCCCGCTGACCATCGAGTATCGACCAGGTCGGATCACGCCACGAGATAAAGGATCGCCACGATCGCCGCGGCAAAGCCAGAGGCGGCGCCGATCCCGAGCGCCCAGCGCGGGCCGAACTCATCGGCGACCCAGCCGACGATGGGCGCACCGATCGGCGTTCCGCCCAATGCGATGGCGAGACGGATGGCCATCACTCGCCCACGCATGCTGGGCTCGGTCGATAGTTGCAGCAGGCTGTTGGTCGAGTTGGTAAACGTCAGCGATGGCAAACCAGGTTCGCGTCACCCTGTTCGTTTTTGATCCATCCACGCGCTCTCCGAACGAGACCAATATGGGCCGATCCACAGCGCTCGCGGATTCGGAACCCCGATGGTGTTCATCTAGATGCTCGCGGCGGTGAAAGTCAATGCCCCGTTCCCGTGTCGCGCCGTGCGTAGTGCGAAACCGCGTCCGACCGACTAGACTCGGGCCATAAGAATCAAACAGGCTTTCCCGGGGGAACATGTGGGCAGCGCGCGACGAATTCGGCATTTCTGGCCTGGCTGTGCAGCGGCTCTCGCCCTGTGCTCGGGCATCGACAGCGAGGCCTTGGCCTCGCCCGGGCCCGCAACGGAAGCCGCCACGCCTGCGCCCGGCGACGCGGCCGTCCCGGCCCCCCAGGAAAGCCTCTTTTCGTCCGTAAAACAGGCGTTCAAGGAAGACTTCGATCGCGAAGTGGTGCGTGGGCACTTCGACGTGGGCCCGCAGCCCGACGTGCACCGGTACTACTGCCTGGTGGACGAGAAGAAAGGCAAGCGGCAGCCCAATGCGGTGTCCGGGCAACCCGTACCACGGCGCGACGGCATGACGGGCATCAAAGCCACTGCGGTCTCGGTCTACAGCTGTGCCAGCGCGGAACAAGAGGGGCTCCTGGTGACCGATGGATACGTACTCACCGGAGGCGCCGCGTCGGGTGCCGCTTCTACCGGGGCCGCCGCGGCAGCCCCACCGGCGAAACGGGAGCTCGTCGCAATTCCGGAGCCGCCCGGAAAAACGGATGTTGCGGGCGTCAAGCTCGGCATGTCCGCCGATGAGGTGCGCGGCATCCTCAAATCCAAGAAACTGCGCGACTTTTATGAATCGACCGACACGTTGAGCCATGGAGGCGCCACCCAGGCGGGTCAGGGGTCGACGACGGGTGGACGTTACGTGAATGTCATTGCCAGCTGGACGCCTGGTCCGGCCGGCGATGTCGCGGGCGATGCGGAGTCTTACGAGGTCATGTTCACGCCGGTGCCGGGCAAGGAGCGGGCGATGCTGATCGTGCACTCGGTCGCGTATTCATCCGTGAACGCTGTTCGCGAATCGGCGCTTGCCGCGGGACTCGTCAATAAATACGGAGGCTATGCCGGACCCGCCGACGTTCCGGCGTCGCCCACCTGGCGTACTCAAGCGGGTGGCGCAGTTCAGGTGGGCGATCCGTGCAATCGACGCGCCGTCATCGCCGGGCGGGGTCAATTCAATCCGGGAAGTACCACCCCCAATCTGGCGCTCCAGACCACGTCCGACGAGTTCCAGTTCCAGATCGACCATTGCGGGGTCACGATCGTGACGGAAGATCACTCGATCGCGAGCGCAGCGTCTACCCGCGACGAGCGCACGGTCGCGCGCTTCACCGTGGCGGCTTATAGCCCGTCCTTGGCCCTGGACGGCGCCAAAACCGCGGCCCAGTTGATCCAGGCCAACGCGTCCCGACCCAAGGATCAACCCGCGCCGAACCTTTGAGGAGATCGAGCGCCGAGTGCGCGGGAGACCCTGCACTCAGCGCTCGTTCGGCCCGTTCGAGCGCCTGTGCGCAGTTGATGTTGACCAAGACCACGGTGAATTGCTCCCCGCCATAACGGGCGGCGGTGCCGCTTAAACGCCCGCCGTCACGCCGTCATGTTCGGCGTCCCGCGGCGACGCCGAAATGCCCACGTACCTTGGCGATGATCTGCTTGTCGGTCATTTTGTCTTCCGTCTCGACGGCGAGGATCGATATGGACGGTTTGGTCTTGGCGATGCGCTTGTGAATTTCGCCCTTGGCTTCGCCGGGACCGAACAGCAGCACGCCGCCATCGCCCGGTAATGCTGCGATCACCGCGTCGTAATAGTGATTCAAGTCACCCGTGAGCGCCCGCTGCCGGCTGTCGTCGGCCGGTATCTGGCGGGCTTCGTAGCTCCCTTTCATCGGCGAATCGCCGCCGCGTTCCGCGTGCTTCTCCACCTGCGATTCGATCGTCGTCAACGTTTCGCCATCGGCGGTGAGTACGACGATCGTCGCCTTGCGGTGGTCGATCCAAATGCCAACTCGATGAGTCATGTCCATGTCCTCTTTGCTAATCCAACAGGGGGGCGACGCGCATTGCATTGGCTTCGCGCGGCGTGACGGGAGATCCGTGGTTGCCCCACGAAACCCGGATATATGTGACCACCGCCGCCACTTCCTCGTCGGACATGATCTGCGCGAACGGCGGCATTCCGTAGGGACGCGGATTCTCGGCGGTCTGCGGCGGATAGCCCCCATTCAACACCATGCGCAGCGGATTGACGGACAACTCCATCTCGATCGAGGGATTGCCGGCGAGCGGCGGATAGGCCGGCGGCATTCCTTGCCCGTCGCTGCGATGACATGCGGCGCAGCGCGCTTCGTAGATCGTCTTGCCCGCCGCGAGTGCCGTCGCCGACGGCAGGTTGGCGGCAGCCGGATGGGATGCCGGAGGTTTCAGTTCGAGCAGCGACTTCAAATAGACCGACATCGCGGTCGCGTCGTCGTCGGACAAATACTGCAAGCTGTTGTGCGTGACTTCGGCCATCGGGCCGTAGACCGCTCCGCGCATCGAGGCGCCGCCTTTCAGCAGGGCGGCGATATCGGCGACGGACCAGCTGCCGAGCCCGGATTCGAGATTGGATGTCAGCGACGGTGCGTACCAATTCTGCAGCGGGATCAGACCTCCGGCGAACGCGCTGTCGTCCGAGCTTCCTCCCAGGGCGTTGATGGTCGAGTGGCAGGACGCGCAGTGTCCCAGCCCTTCCACCAGATAGGCGCCACGGTTGAACTGAGCGGAGCGCTCCGCCGCGGGCTTGAAGGTGCCCTCGGTGAAATACAGCGCCCGCCACCCGAACATGAGGCTGCGGTTGTTGTAGGGAAATCGCAATTCGTTGTCGCGGTTGGGCTGGCTGACGGGCTTCAAGGAGCGCAGGTACTTGAACAGCGCATCGGCATCCTCGCGGGGGATCTTGGTGTACGCGGGAAACGGCATCGCGGGATAGAGCAGCGTGCCGTCACGCGAGCGACCCGTGTGCAACATCTGATAAAACTCCGTCGCGGTCCAGTTGCCGATGCCGGTTTTCTTGTCGGGGGTTATGTTCGGAGAATACAATGTGCCGAACGGGGTGGGCATGGCAAAGCCGCCGGCGAATGGCACGCCGCCATGCTTGGTGTGGCATGCCACGCAATCGCCCAGATGAGCGAGATATTCACCCCGCGACATCGGGCTGTCGACGGCGTGAATTGCCGGGGCGGGCGTTGCCACGTTGGCTGCGCGGGCCCCTGCGGCCGACAGGCCGAGGCAAACGATCGCGACAAACGCGAGATTCGATTTCATGGTTGGCTGCCGCAGGTGAGTGGAGTCGTCCAGGCGCCGGCTGGGGCCGGTGAAGTGGGGTCCACCGCCGGTCGGGACGCCAGCCATCCAGCCACTTGCCGGACCTGGGTTTCGCTCAAGCGCGACGCGATATCGTGCATGCAATCGGGCTTTTTAGCATGGCGGGTACCGACCCGCCAGGAAACGAGTTGGGCGGCGATATATTTGCCGTTCAAACCGATGAGGCCGGGGATACCCGGCTCGATTCCCGTCAGGCGCGCGCCATGACACTGCACGCACGCGGGTATGCCGTGCACGACGTCGCCCTTGGTCACCAACAATCGGGTTGCCGCGTCGCCCGCCGACGCGGTCTCTCCCATGCTCTGCAGCTTGGCCGGTTGCGCGGCAAAGTAGCCTGCGATCTCCGCCAGATAGTCGTCATGCATGTAGGCGACGAGATAATTCATGGGCGGATAGCTGCGCTGGCCGTCGCGGAAATTCTGCAGCTGGTTGAGCAGGTAGCCTGCGGGTTTGCCGGCGATGCGGGGGAAGTTCGTGTCCGCCGTCCCCTCACCGTGCGCTCCATGACAAGTCTGGCAGCCCTGGACGCGCGCCGCGATGGTATCCGGCGCCGCGCTCGGTTCGGCGGTCCACGCGGACGAGCTGAGCACCAAACTCAAGCAGATCAGCCCCAGCTGACGCACGCGTTTGCCTCGTTTCATTGGGACGCACCCGCGTAATGATCGGCCACGAGACCGATTTCCGCGGCCGTCAGCAGTCGCGCCTCGTTTCGCATCGCTGAATTGGCGTCGTTCTTTCGTGAACCGTGGGCGAAGGCGTTGAGTTGGTCGACCAGATAGGCGTTGGGCTCGCCTTCCAAGGCCGGCGCTCCGGTTTTTCCGTCCTTCGCTCCGTGGCAGGAGATGCAGGGTGCGATGTTTCTCATGGGGTCGCCCACGCGTACCAGGGCGGGAGCCATGCTCGTGGTCCGATCTTTTTCCGGGCGCGGCAGGAATGCGTAGTAATGCGCCAGATCCAGCATGTCGGCGTCGCTCAAGGTTGCGACCATGGCGCCCATCACCGCATCGGTGCGTGCGCCGCGTTGAAAGTCCAGAAGTTCCTTGTAGATGACTTCCGGATACTGGCCTGCCAGATTCGGTGCATTGGCGCCACTCAGGCCCTGGGCGCCATGGCAGGCCGTGCAGCGCAGGGCAAGCGTGGCGCCGCGACCGATTTCGTCGGAAGTGCCCATCCGCAGCGCGCTTCGGGGGACGACGACATTCGTCAATCCGGACGCTGCCGCCTCGCTGTCCCGCTCGGGCGCCGTGACGAATCCGGCAGCCCGGCACATGCGCTGCCACAAGCCGAGCTGCGGGTTCGTGCCGGGCAAGACGTAGAAGCCGATGCCGAACGCGGCACACGCGATCACCGCCACCGTGAGGGTGGCTATGCCGGCCAACGAGCGAGGTTGAGGCGCGTTCATCGGTTGAAGTAAAGGACGGCGGGCACGTTGGTCTTCGCCGCCAGTAGTTGCACGATCGGCACTCCATAGTTGGCGATGGTCAGTGCGATCATGAGCGCCACCCACACCGCGAAACCGTTGAGGGTCTTTGGCACGGACGTCACGGCGTGCAGCGATTCGCTGAATCGATAAGGTGGCAGCTCGACCCGCGGACCGCGATGGGCTCTCAGGAGCGCCACGACGAACAGCGCGCCGGAACAGACCATGAGACCCCCGCCGACCGCGGCCGCGATGACCGTCCACGCTTCGGGCGCAATGGCCGGATTCGAGTAGTCGAAGTACGCCATGCGTCTCGGCATGCCCAGCAACCCCGCCAGGTGCCACGGAATCGTCATCACCATCACGCCCAAGAACCAGAGCCAGAGTTGGGTTCGGATCAAGCTCGACTGGCCGAGTGCGCGTCCGGTCAGGTGAGGCCACAGGTCATACGCGATGATGAAATACATGATGACTATGGCGCCGGCGAATATGAGGTGGAAGTGCCCCGTGACCCACTGTGTGTTGTGAACCGTCGAATCGAGTTGATAGCTCATGTTGATGAGGCCGCCCGCGCCCCCGAAGCCCAACATCACGAATGAAAATGCCACCCCGAGCATGGCTGGGTTCCGCCAGGGCAGCGCGCGCACCCAACCGAGGATTCCCCTGCCGCCCCGCAGTCGCGCCGCGATTTCGACCGATGCGCAAATCGTGAACACGGTGAGCAGCGTCGGAATCACGACCATGCCGGTGAATATGGCATGAACGTACTTGAATCCCGAACCGACCTCCGGATCGGCAAACAGATGGTGGATGCCGATGGGCATGGCGAACACCAGGAAGAGCGCAAATGACAGGCGTGCCATGACGTCGCTGTAGAGCCTGCCGCCGATGGCCCGGGGCACGATCACGTAGAACGCGATGTAGGTTGGGATCAACCAAAAATACACGATTGCGTGCAGGGTCCAGGAGAACAGCACACGGGCCAGGCCGGCGTCGATGGTGTCTTTGAATCCCAGGGCCACGGGCAGGATCTGGAACAGGATCTCCAGGGCTGCGCCGACGGCGGTCCAGGCCCACAGATAGGCGCCCGACACGATGGCATACATGGCCAGCGGCACGGGTTCGCCCCGATTGATCTTGCGCCAGCCGTGCAGATTGACTCCCATCAACGCCACCCAGATCCAGGAGCCGACCACGACCAGCACGATGCCGATGTAGAAGAAGGGACTGCCGATCAGCGGGGGATAAAACGTGTAGAGGACGGACGCGGCGCCGGAAGCCACGGCGCCGGCGGCCAAGAGTGCACCGACGATGACCAGGCCGAACGCCGCCCAGGCCCATTTGAGTCCGATCAAGGGTCGTTTCAGCGATAGCTCCGTGATGGCATATCCGAATCCCATGGCGACCAGCATCGGAAATACGTACGCCATCACCGTGCCATGTCCGGTCACCGACCGATAATAGTATTCAGGGATGTTGATCCAGGCGTGGAGAGGGCTGCGGATGATCATCTGCCATTCGCCGAGCAGCAGCGCCGCGAAGAACAGCGCAAAGGCGCTCCAAAAGTGCGCGAGGATCAAATACCGTGCCTTAATCACAATGACCGCCTGATTTCTCGCTCATGATCCTGTCGAAGTCGGTCCGCGAGACCACGCGGACATGCGCCCACATGGCCGCATGGCCGGTGCCGCAGAACTCGTGGCATGGCATGAGATGGTCGCCGAGATGGGAAAACTGGGTCGTGAATGTCGTGACGTAGCCGGGCACGAGCATGGCGTTCGCGTTGGTGCCGGTCACCAGGAAGCCGTGAACCACGTCGGCGCTGGTGCCGCGAAAGGTCACCTTGGTATCCGCAGGGACCACGACGCATTGCGGAGTGAATGAATATTGCTGTCCGATGAGCCGCACGATGACCGAACCGTCCGCCCGAATTTGCGCGCCCAGGTTTTGTTCGACGAACTCCCCGGACACATGCAGCGTCGTCGGATCGACGGGCTCGATTCCCGAAGGAGGCATGCTCGCCCAATGGATGCCGGTGAAGGTGATTACCCCGAGCAGGGCGAGGATGAGGACGATCGACACGGCCGCCCAACGTCGTTCCGCATCCGCCGCCGCGTGTTCCGTGCCCTCGGCGCCGTCCACGCTCACTGTTGCAGGCCCCGCGGGAGGAACACGATCAAATAGAACACGAGCCACAGGGCGAAGACGAGCACGGTTGCGATACCGGCCACGGCCAGAGCGCCTGCCGGAGCGCGTCGAAAAATACGGTGGAGTTCATCGGCGTCCGGCTGAGGCGTCCCGTCAGGCTCAAACATTGCGTCCCGGTACTCCATTGATTGGACGGACATAATATGCGCAATCCGAAGAATTCACCCTAAGGGGTTCCCGCAGCCGACTGCGGTCACGCGCGACGCGGGGTCGCCGTTACCTTCACGTGATCCCTTCCAGCGGCACTATGTCGGGACTGTAAATTCGATAGCCGTTACGGCCGGCCGCCTTGGCGTGGTACATGGCGCGATCGGCGTTTCTCATCAGCGCCATGGCATCGATCGCGCCGTGCGGGGAACTGGCGATGCCGATGCTCGCGCCGATTTGCAGGCGATGCCCGCCGATCTCGAACGGAGCGTTGACCGCCGCCAATACCTTGTCCGCGCAGGGGAGCGCGTCATCGGCATGGGCGATGTCGGCGAGGACGATGATGAACTCGTCGCCGCCGTAGCGACTCAGCGTGTCCGAACTGCGCAAGCACCCGTGCACCCGGTTCGCGACAGCCTGCAGCAGCTCGTCGCCGATCGCATGGCCGAGCGTATCGTTGACGGGCTTGAAGCGATCCAGATCGAGAAACAGCAACGAGACCACGCCGGCGTTTCGTTGGGCTCTCTCGAGTGCTTGACCCAGGCGATCGGCAAGCAGGGTGCGGTTCGGCAATCCCGTGAGATTGTCATGCAATGCGAGACGCGCGAGCTTGGCCGACAGGTCGCTCGCCACGGTGACGTCATGGGCGGCCATGACGGCGCCGATCACGCCCATGTCCTTGTCGTGGATCGGTGAAGCGGACACCTCGACCGCGCTTTCCGTTCCGTCCCGCTGGATGAGCGCGCAGGTGGACTCGATGCGCACGGTCTTGTTTTCGATGATCGCCCGCATCGCGGGGCAGCTGACATGCTCGCGTGTCGTGGAATCCACCAGAAAGAAGGTCTCGTCCAGCAATCGGCCGGAGGCCTCGGCTTGGGTCCAACCGCTCATCTTCTCGGCAATGACATTCAGAAAGCTGACCCGGCCTCGAAAATCGATGCTGATCACGGCGTCGCCGATCGAATTCAAGGTGACCTGGGCGCGCTCCTTTTCCTCGAACAGCGCCTCGGCGTTCGCCAGCAAAGTCTCTTCGCTGGCCTGCAGGGCAAGTTCCGCCCTGCGACGGCGCATGACGTCGCGAAAGACCGTCACCGAGCCGCGAAAGTTTCCGCGCTCGTCGCGCATGACCGACACGCTGTATTCGATGATGATGGCGCCGTCGCCACCTCCGAGCAGCACCGCGTTGTTCTGCGAGCTGGCGTCGTCGTCCGAGCCCTTGGCCAACGCGACGGCCGCGTCGATCGCCTGACCGTTATTGGCGTCGACGATCAAAAGCGCCTCCGCCAGGGGCTGCCCGACGGCGTGCAGCCGCGACTTCCCGGTGAGTTTCTCGGCGGCTGCATTGACGTAGGTGACGTTATCTTCTGCATCCGTGATGACGACAGCGTCCGTGACCCGCTCGAGCGCGGCCTCGAAATGGACATTGCCGGCGGCGGGTTCTGCGGTGGGGTACATATGACTCTCAAGGGTGGATGCGATTCGCCCGGCGAAAGGCGAGAATAGGGTAGTTTGCCGCAGTGCGGGTCTGGAATGAGTCACAGTTTGGGAGCCCCTTTCCTCAGCCAAACCGGGCGGATGTCGGTACTATTTACAATTGATGCTGGAGATCACCGCCGCCGCATGCGGGTAACCGGTGGCCGGCCGGTTTGGCGGTTGAACGGACGAAGAAGAGCCATGAGTCGAGCGAGGATCCAGATGATTTCGGCGTTTGCCGCCATTTACGTCCTATGGGGCGCCACCTTTCTGGCAATCCGCATCGCGGTTCTGCAAATGCCGCCATTCTTCACGGCGGGTCTGCGTTTTTTCATCGCGGGGACGTTGTTGCATGCGGTGATGCGTTGGCGGGGCGTTCCCAATCCCACGCCATTGCAGTGGCGCAATCTTGCGCTCATCGGCCTGTGCATGTTCGTCGCAACCTATGGACCGCTTTTTTGGGCGGAGCAGTTCGTCTCATCCAGCATCACGTCGGTGATCGAGGCGACCCTGCCGATTACGACCATCGCCCTCGGGTATTTCGTGGCCGGGGAGGTCATTTCCGTGCGAACGGTGGTTGCCGCGGGACTAATCCTCGGCAGCGTGTACTTGATACTGGCAAAGGCCGAAGCACCGCACCACGAACCGGCGCTCCCGGATGGCGTCGCGTGAGCCTTCCACTCCCGACCGCGGCCTCTGCAATCCAGACCGAACAACTTCGCGACGTGGGATTCATCGTGGTCTCCGGGTTGATTCCCCAGGAACGTCTGGCCATGCTCAACCGCGTCGCGCGAGCACAACTCATCGCGCGCGCCGGCCCCCTCGAGTTCGAAGCGGATCTCCAATATCCGGGCGCGCCGCAATCGCGCGAGGATGTCGGCGGCGAGACGGTGCGTCGGCTTCTCGATGCGTACGGTCGCGATCCAACGTTTCGCGAGTGGGGCACGGCGCCGGCGGTGCGCGAGTGGATGGAAGCCTATTTCCGCGAGCCTGTGCTGATGTCGCGCGTGCATCACAACAGCCTCATGACCAAGCATCCTCTGTACGGCAGCCTCACCGGCTGGCATCGCGACATTCGATACTGGTCTTACGAACGCGAGGATCTCGTGTCGGTTTGGTTCGCGCTGGGCGAGGAACGCGTCGAGAATGGGGCGTTGTGGTTCGTGCCGGGCTCGCACCGGCGCGAATTCGCCGCCGACCGATACGACGAGGCCAAGTTCTTCCGTACCGATCTTGCGGACAATGCAGAAGTCCTGCGCCGCGCGGAGTCGCCCCGGCTGGCGCCCGGCGACGCGGTGTTTTTCCACTCGAACACCCTGCATTCGGCCGGCAAGAATCTGAGCGACGCCGTCAAATTCTCGCTGGTCTACACGTATCACGGCCAAAGCAACGCGCCGAAGCCGGGCACACGGACGTCCTCGAAACCGGATGTGCCGCTGGGCCGGAGCAGTACGTGAAGCGCCGCCGATTCATCCTTGGCATGGCGGCGACACTAAGGCTCGGGTGCTGCCCGTGTGACCTTTTCCGTCGGCGGCGCGGGCGAGTGGCTGCCGAGGCGCTCCAGCAACCGGGCGGGATTCGTGTCCGATATCAGCAGGCCGCGGTGCACGCCCCGAACGAAGCCTTCCGCAACGGCCCTGTCGGCCATGGCGAGCAGCGGATCGTAATAGCCATTGACATTCAGCAGCGCACACGGCTTTCCATGTATCCCCAGCTGGGCCCAGGTCAGGACCTCGATCAGCTCCTCCCACGTGCCGAAGCCGCCCGGCAGGGCGATGAAGGCGTCCGACAACTCGGCCATCAACGCCTTCCGCTCATGCATCGACCGGACGATGTGCAACCTGGTCAATCCCTGGTGCGCGAGTTCCTTGTCGGCGAGGGCTTGCGGGATCACGCCGGTGACGCGTCCGCCGTGCTGCAGGCACGCGTTTGCCACGGCGCCCATCAAACCGACGTTGCCGCCGCCATAGATGAGTTCGATGCCGCTCTGCGACAGCAATTTACCGATGGTCCGGGCAGCCTCCACATGGTCCGGGTCGACGCCGACATTGGATCCGCAAAATATGCAAACACGGTGAAGCATCGTCGGATTGTAGCGCGAGCGTGGCGGCGTTTCGAATGGCGGCAATTTGCGGCGGCACGATGGGACGTTATCTGCCGGGCGCATGGCCCGGCAATCATGCGTTATAGGACGACGAGGAGATGCTGCCGCCGTGCCCGGTCCAGTTGGTGTGAAAGAATGTTCCCCGGGGCTTGTCGACGCGTTCGTACGTGTGTGCGCCGAAGTAGTCGCGCTGCGCCTGCAGGAGGTTGGCCGGCAGTCGGTCGCTACGATAGCCGTCATAGAACGCCAGGGCGGTGGAGAATGCCGGCGTGGGGATGCCGAGTTCGATCGACCTGATGAGGGACGTCCGCCACCGCACTTGATACCTGCCGATCGCGGAGATGAAGAAGTCGCCTGTGAGCAAACTCTCCAGCTTGGGCTCCTTGTCGAACGCCTTTTTGATGTCCCCCAGGAACACCGAACGAATGATGCAACCGCCGCTCCACATGAGCGCGATCTCACCCATGTTCAAGTTCCATTTCCGCTCCTCGTCCATCGCACGCAGCAGCATGTACCCTTGGGCATAGCTGATGATCTTCGAGCAATAGAGCGCGCTGCGCACCTGCTCGATGAATTCATCCTTGAGGTCCGCAGAGAGCGGTTCGACCGTCGGTCCGGATAATTTCGTGGAGGCTTTGACGCGCTCGTCCTTCAATGCCGACAGGCAGCGGGCGAACACGCTTTCACCGATCAGCGTCAGCGGCATTCCGAGGTCCAGGGCGGAGATGGCCGTCCATTTTCCGGTTCCCTTCTGTCCGGCGGCGTCCAGGATCTTGTCGATGATGGGCTCACCGTCCTCATCCTTCTTGGCGAATATCGCCGCCGTGATCTCGATCAGAAAGCTGTCGAGTTCGCTCTTGTTCCATTCCGCGAAGACGCGCGCGAGTTCATCGGCGGACAGGCCAAGAGCCGCCTTCAGCAGATGATAGGCCTCACCGATGAGCTGCATGTCGCCGTACTNNTCGATGCCGTTGTGAACCATCTTGACGTAGTGGCCGGCGCCATCCGGGCCGATCCAGTTGCAGCAAGGCGCGCCGTCCAGATCCTTGGCTGCAATGGAGCGCAGGATGTCCTTGACGTGCGGCCAAGCCGCCGGGTTGCCCCCGGGCATGATCGAGGGACCCCGCCGTGCGCCCTCTTCGCCGCCCGAGACACCGGTTCCGATGAACAAGATGCCCTTGTCCGCCAGGCCCTTAGTGCGTCGGTCGGAATCCGAGAACAGGGAGTTGCCGCCGTCGATGATGATGTCGCCCTTGTCCAGATGCGGCAGGATCTGCTCGATCGTATCGTCCACGACCTTGCCAGCCTTCACCATCAACATGATGCGCCGCGGCGCCTTCAGCAAAGCACACATGTCGGCGATGCTGTGGGTCCCGACGACCTTCGTTCCCCTCGCTTGATCGTTGATGAAGTCGTCGACCTTCGACGTGGTGCGGTTGAACACCGCAACCTTGTAGCCATGGTCGTTCATGTTGAGCACCAGGTTCTGGCCCATGACGGCGAGACCTATCAGACCGATGTCACAGCTCTTTTCCGTCACTGAATGACTCCTTTCAAAAATTGTAAAATGCCAGGCGCCCGGAGCGCGCTATCCGTGGGCCGCACGGTTGACGGTTCCTGAGTGATGATATACCCGGTGTTGCCAGGTCGATCCGGGGCTCACCACCCCACGGCTCCGCCATCCTTGCGATGGTCGGACGCGGCTCGATAGAGGCCGGATGCCGGCATGAACCAGATGCCCTGGAAGCCGCCCATGTCCTCGCCGTTGGCAGACTCCACGATGTGCCCCAGATCCTCCAGCCCCTTGCCGACCGCGTCGAAGAGATTCGATTCGAGCACCAGCTTGTTGGTCGCCTGTCCATGCGTGAACCGCGCAGCATCGCTCGCGGCCTGCGGGTTCGCGCCGAGGTCGATCATGTCGACCAGCACCTGGGCATGTCCCTGCGCCTGCTGGTTGCCGCCCATCAAACCGAACGCCATCACGGGCTGGCCTTCCTTCATGAGAAATCCCGGCAGAAGCGTATGAAAGGGTCGTTTGCCGGGCGCTATGATGTTCGGGCTCCTGCGGTCGAGCGAGAACAGGGTTCCACGGTCGTTCATCACGAAGCCGTAGCCGGGCACGGTGACACCTGAGCCGAAGCTGTCGTAGACGCTGTATATGAACGACACCATGTTCCCCCACCGATCGGCGACAGCCAGGTAGACGGTGCCGCCGACGGGATCGCCCTTGGGCTCCGGCGTCGACGCCCGGTGCGGATCGATACGGGCACACAGCTGCGCCGCGTACGCCTTGGAGATGAGCCGGGCGACCGGCACCGCTGAGAATCCTGGGTCAGCGTCAAACGCATACAAGTCGGCATACGCGAGCTTTTTGGCCTCCACCAGCAGGTGCCAGTAGGCCGGAGAACGCGGCCCAAGCTGCGCGAGATTCAACCCCATTCGCGGCGCGCAGACCTCCAGGATGTTCATGATCTCCAGAACGGCGAATCCTTGGGTGCTGGGCGGCATCTCGTAGACATCGTAGCCGTGATAATTGGTCGTGATCGGCGTTTCCCACGTGGCCCGGGTGTTCGCCAGATCCTGCATCGACATCGTCCCGCCGAGAGCGGACATCTTGGCGACGATGGCCCTGGCAATATCGCCGCGATAAAATGCATCCCGGCCCTGCGTTTGCAGTGCGCGGAAGGTGCGGGCGAGATCCGGATTGCGAAAGACATCGTACGTCCGGGGAGGCTGACCGTCGACGAGGTAGGTCTTGACCGAGTCGGGATCGCCGGCAAGGATCTCCGCGCCGTAGATCCAATCATTGTGGATGCGTTCGGTGACGCCGAACCCTTGCTCGGCCAACACCGCGGCCGGTTCCAAGGTCTCCTTGAACGTCATGGTGCCGGCTCGCCTGAGCAGCACGTCCCAGCCGTCGACCGCGCCGGGCACCGTCGCCGAATCGACCCCATGCTGCGGCATGATTTTGGTGTAGCCGCGCCCGGCAAGATGTTGCGGCGTCGCGCCCGAGGGAGCCCGACCGCTGGCGTTCAAGGCGATCAGCTTGTGTTCCTTTGCCACCCACGCGAGAACGAAGACGTCGCCGCCGACTCCGGCGCTTTCCGGCTCGACCAGATTCAGCACCGCCGCGGTGGCGACCGCGGCATCGAATGCGTTCCCGCCTTGTTTCAGGATTTGCAGACCGGCCTGCGCCGCCAGGGGCTGGCTGGTGGCGACCGCGCCGTTGCGGGCGAGCACCTCGGATCTCGTCTGTGCGAGCCAGCCGCTGCTGCGATCACCCCGAACGGCCGCGAAATCGGGTCCGTCAGTCGTGCCGGCGACGGCATCGAGGGCAGCGAGCAAGACGATGACCACGGACATGCGCCCCACCGCGGCGCCGAACGAATTGGCAACTCGAGTCATCGAACCCCTCCCTCTCGTGGTGTGGCGCATCGGCGCCCGATCTGGTCAGGCATCGACTATTACACGCAACACGCCTCGGGAGGCAGCTCGATTCAGGTTGCCAGCTCCTTCGCGGCGCCGGCCGTCCACTTCTCGACCATGGTTCTGAGATCCTCGACGAGGATCGGCTTGCCCAGGAAATCTTCCATACCAGCTCCAATCGCCGAAGGGAGGAAGGCATAGGCGAAATGTTCGTCGCCGGCGCCCTGGCAAGGGGTATTGATCACGGTCTGGCGCAAAAGTGGTCCATGGAGGAAAATGCTCGCCGGCGCTGTCATTCCGACGGGGCCATTCTACAGTGTTGGCCACGGGGGCCACGATCGACGCGCGTAAACTGGGAGTCTACAGGAGAGGACCATGGCCACGGGTTGGGCTCAAGATGGGGCCGTACAGGATCAGATCGATGCGACCGTGAAGGACGCGATCAGCAGGGTGCAAAGACTGTTGCCTCAAGGCCCGTCTTTGAGCCATTGCGCCGAGTGTGACGCCGACATTCCGCAGGCGCGGCAGCTCGCCATCCCGGGTGTGAGGCTATGTGTCGCCTGTCAGGCGGTGCACGATCAGGATGCGGCGAAGTTCAGCGGCTACAACCGCCGCGGCAGCAAGGACAGCCAGCTGCGGTGATGATTCTGACGGGTGAGGGCCGGGTTCATCCCCACGTCGGCGGGATGCGCCACAGGTACCAGGCGGCGACGGTCCGATGCGGGCGCCACGCCTCGCCGAGTCTCTGCATCATCGCCGGTGATGGAAATGCGCTGTCCTTCTGTAACGCCTTCAGTCGGGACAGGATCGCGTCGCCGGCCTTCGCATGCAGTTGTTGATACGCGATGGCGCGCACCAGCGTCTCGTGCAGCCCGCGATGCGGCTTCGACTCGTGCCGGCAGGCGCCGATCTCGCCGATGGCGCGTGCCCAATCCGGGTCGAGGGCTCGCAGAAAGGAGCTGGCCTCGACAAAACGCAGGTCTGGCGGGTCGATCACGAACGGCATTCTAGGTGATAAAATTGCGATTCGAGCGCAAGAATCGGGATGCGGCCCATGCGGCGCGCCGCAACACTACGGCTCATTGAACTGCTCGAGGAATCGACATGAAAATCCCCCCTGTAAGCCCAATGCCCGAGCCTGCGAAACCGTCCGATCCGCGGTGGGCGGCGATCGTGGCGCGGGACAAACGAGCCGACGGAGCGTTTCTGTATTCGGTCAAATCGACCGGGGTGTATTGCCGGCCATCATGCGCCTCCCGTGCCGCGAAAATCGAGAACGTGCAGTTTCACGCCTCGGCGGCGGAGGCGCAGAAAGCCGGGTTTCGCGCCTGCAAACGCTGCCGCCCGGATGAGTCGCCGCTCGCCGAGCGCCAAGCCGCGCTCATCGCACGACTATGCCGCCACATCGAAGGCGCCGAATCCACGCCGAGTCTCGACGCATTGGGATGCCTCGTGGGCATGAGTCCGTTTTACGTGCAGCGCCTGTTCAAATCGGCGACCGGCTTGTCGCCGAAAGCCTACGCAGCGGGATGCCGGGCGGGGCGGATCCACGACACGCTGAGGCGGAGCGCGTCGGTGACCGAGGCGATCTTCGATGCCGGATTCAATTCGAGCGGGCGGTTCTACGAGTCGTCGAGCGAGCTGCTGGGGATGACGCCCACCGACTATCGCGCCGGCGCAAACGCCATCGATATTCGGTTCGCGATCGGCGAGTGCTCGCTGGGTTCGATTTTGGTCGCCTGCACGAACAAGGGTGTATGCGCGATCCTGTTGGGGGACGATCCCGATGTCCTGGCACGCGATCTTCAGGATCGATTCAAGGGCGCCCATCTGATCGGCGGTGACGCGAAGTTCGAGCGCATCATCGCGCAGGTCGTGGGATTGATCGAATCACCGGGCATCGGTTTGAACCTGCCGCTCGATGTGCGGGGCACGGCCTTCCAGCAGCGCGTCTGGTTGGCGCTGCGTGCAATCCCGCCGGGAAGCACCGCAAGCTATACCGACATCGCGAAGCGCATCGGCGCGCCCACATCCTGTCGTGCCGTGGCGCAGGCCTGCGGCGCCAACGCGTTGGCGGTTGCGATTCCCTGTCATCGCGTGGTGCGCAACGATGGCGGTTTGTCGGGTTATCGGTGGGGCGTCGACCGCAAGCGTGCATTGCTCGACAGGGAGGCGACACGATGATCGGCATGCTAACGTCACCGCATGACTTCACTTCGCGACCTATACCCGCCCGTCGAGCCTTACGAGTCCGGCCGTCTGATCGTCGATGACCTCCATACCTTGTATTGGGAGGAGTGCGGCAATCCCGATGGCCTTCCGGTGGTATTTCTTCATGGTGGTCCCGGCGGCGGCTGTTCCGCCGCAAGCCGGCGATTCTTCGACCCGGCCCGCTATCGCATCGTGCTGTTCGATCAACGAGGCGCAGGCCGTTCCACCCCGAACGGCGAGCTGGGGAGCAATACCACGGCGCACCTCGTCGCCGACCTTGAGGCGTTGCGCAAGCATCGCGGAGTCGAGCGGTGGCATGTCTTCGGCGGCTCATGGGGATCGACGCTGGCCATCGCCTATGCAGAGGAACATGCCGACGTCTGCCTGAGTTTGACCTTGCGCGGCATTTTCTTAATGCGGGAATGGGAAATTCGCTGGCTGTTCGAGGCCGGCCGATTGTTTCGACCGGATGCCTGGGACGCATTGCTCGGCGCCGTGCCGGGGGGCGACGATCCGCTGGAAGCCTATGCAAAACTGCTCGACCATCCGGATCATGCCGTCAGACTGTCGGCGGCCCGTCGCTGGTGCATTTTCGAGGCGACGCTGGCAAATTTGATTCCGGATTCGGCGAGAATCGCCGGGGCGACCGGCGAGCAGGTCGCCTATGCCATGGCGCGCATCGAAGTCCACTATTTCCGCAACAACCGGTACGAGCCGGAGGACCAGTTGCTGAGGCGGGTCGGCCGCATCGCCCACCTGCCTGCAACCATCGTGCAAGGCCGCTACGATCTGCTGTGTCCGCCGATTTCAGCCATGCAATTGCATCAGGCGTGGCCGGGATCCCGGCTCATCATGGTCGAGGATGCCGGACATTCCGCGACCGAGCCGGGAATCCGCTCCGCGCTGGTGACGGTGATGGATGAGATCGCGTCAAGGCAGCAGCAGCGTGACCGCCATTTTGATGGGCATCACCGCGCCGGGGGCTAGAACGAATACGCCCGGCTTTGATGCTGACATCGTCCGCCGAGGATCGAGACCGGATCTCGGTGTGAACAGCTATCTGGTGAAGCCGGTTGAAATAGAGGCCTTCACGCAGATGATCATGCACGCCGGCATGTATTGGATCGTCATGAATCGCACGGCGCCTTGACGCCGATAGTTCAGCGTTTTCGCTTCGTCGTCCCGGTCACCGTTTTGATCGCGGCGGCGAGCGGGCGGGCCGCCTCCGCATAGCCGTCCCAAGGCTTGTCTTTCCTCAGGATGGCCGGCGCGGTCCGCACCGTGTATCTCTTGGGATCGAGCCCCCGGCGCGCGTGCTTCCAGTCGATGGGCATGGAGACCGTGGCGCCCTCACGGGCCCGCGTCGACAGTACCGCCACCGCGGTCGCGGTCCGGTCGTTGCGCAGATAGTCCAGGAAGATCTTGCCGACGCGCTGGGCCTTGGACATGTTGTCCACATACTTCGCCGGGCTGTCCTGGGACATCTGCGCGCAGACAATGTGGGCGAAATTCTTGGCGATTTCCCATTTCACCGCTTGCTTGCCCGACGTGAGCGGCGTGACCACGTGCAGACCTTTGCCGCCCGTGGTCTTGCAGAACGCCTCGAGGCCGACGGCGCGCAGCCGGTCGCGGATTTCGAGGGCTCCCGCGATCACCGCGGCGAACGCCACGTCGGGCGCGGGATCGAGATCGAACACCAAGCGGCCGGCGACCTCCGGATCGCCCGGTGCACAATTCCAGGGATGGATCTCCAGCGCCCCCATCTGCGCCACGGCGGCCAACGCCTCGATTCGGTCGATCTGCACATAGGGAGCCCTGTCGCCGCGCACCTTCACCAATTCGAACAGGTTGGACATGCCGGGCATCGCATGGCGCTGAAAGAACTGCTGTCCACCCAGCCCATCGGGCACCCGCACGAGCGAGCAGGGGCGACCGATCAGATGCGGCAGCATCCAGGCGCCGACGTCTTCGTAATATCGCGCGAGATCCAATTTGGTGACGGGCCGGCCGTCGCCGGCATGCGGCCACAGCGCCTTGTCGGGTTTGGATATGGGTACGCCCATGACCACGGCCTGACCGGACGCCCGAGGCTTGCCTTTTCCTGCCTTGAGGTGCGCCGCGAGTTCCTCGTTCGGCATAACCTCCGCGGATTCAACGGGGATCGGCATTTCCGCGACCACCGGCTTCACCGCCGGTGCCTTGGGTTGCTTCGTGGTCCACACCGCATTGGAACGCGCCGACGTCTTGTCCGCGAGCATGAAGGGCTTCGGCGCGCGGCCTTTACCTGCCGCGATCTGGTCCATGGACCGGCCTGATGCCACGGATTCGTCGAGCTCGAGCAGGGCGTCGGCACCACCGGGCACGGCGCTCGCGTCCTTGTGTTTGATGAGCAACCAATTCGTGCGTTTTCCGCCCTCACGATCGTTACGCATGCGCACCAGCACCCAGCTGCCATGGAGACGAACACCGTCCAGCTCGAACTTCAGGTCGCCGCTCTTCAGCGCTTCGGCCGCCGATTTGTCGCCTTCGACGGACCAGTATCCTCGATCCCACAGCTGTACCGTGCCCCCGCCGTATTGACCCTTGGGGATGGTGCCCTCGAAGTCGCCGTAATCCAGCGGATGGTCCTCCACTTCCACCGCCAGGCGCTTGTCGGCGGGATCCACCGACGGCCCCTTGGTCACGGCCCACGACTTGAAGACGCCGTCCAATTCGAGTCGCAGATCGTAATGCAGGCGCGTCGCCGCGTGCTTTTGGATCACGAATCTGCCGCGCGCGGATGCGGCGATCGCCTGATCGCCGCTCGGCTCGGCGGTCTTGGTGAAATCGCGTTTCTGGCGGTAGGTCGAGAGGGCCGGCTTAGGCATCGCTTAGGTTCCCGTTGAGTTGCGCGAGCGTCGATAGGCGAATGGAGGACAGGGTAAGCGAATCGCCCACCACTCGCCAGACGCGTCCTACTCGACGTGGTGGGGCCCCTCGTCGTCGCTTAAGGGCGCTCGATCGACCGGCACGGCCGTCGACGTCGGAAAGGGTGATGTTGGCGTAAGATAATTGCGGTGACGCACATCCATTCCACCAGACCGTTGGTCCTCTTGTTGGCTCTCATCATGCAATTTGGCCTCGATACCCCCGCGGCGGGGCGCCAGCCCTTCGATCCGGCGCATGCGGACATCGGCGCGTTGCGCGCGGCGCTCGACTCGGGGCGGCTCAGTTCCGAGCAGCTCGTCGGATACTATCTGCGGCGCATCGAGCGCTACGACAAGGCGGGGCCGCGCATCAATGCGTTGATCACCATGAATCCCCGGGCGCTCGAGCAGGCAAGGCAATTGGATGTCGGCGCGAAGACGATGGTTCACAAGCCCATGCTGTACGGGATTCCGTTCATCGCCAAGGACAATTACGACACGGCCGGCATCGAGACCTCGGGCGGATCCGCGGCGCTGAAGCACTCCGTCCCGGCGGTCAACGCGTTCGTCATCCAAAAGTTGCTCGATCAAGGCGCCATTCTGATCGGCAAGGCCAACATGTCCGAGCTCGCGGCTTCCCACGGTCGCCTGGGCTATAGCTCCGCCGGCGGTCTGACGCTCAATCCCTACAATACGGCGCGCGACGCCTCCGGTTCGAGCAGCGGGTCGGCGGCCGGCGTGGCCGCTGATTTCGCGGCGTTCGCCCTGGGGACGGACACCGGTGGATCGGTGCGTGCGCCGGCCAGCGTCACGGGGCTGGCGGGTCTGCGCCCGACATTGGGATTGACCAGCCGCAGCGGCGTCGTTCCTCTGTCTCTGACGTTCGACACGACCGGCGTGCTCGCCCGCAGCGTGAAGGATCTCGCGATCGTGCTCGACGCCATCGCCGGTCCCGATCCAGGAGACACGGCAACGCTCGCGCAACCGTTGCCCGGCGCCCGGTACGTGGAAGCGCTCGGCACGCGCTCCATTCGCGGCGCGCGCCTCGGGGTGGTCGGTAATTTTCGCGGCGGCAACGCCGAAGTCGATGCGGTCGAGCGGACGGCGCTCGACCGGCTCGCGTCGCTGGGTGCAGTGCTGGTTCCGGTGACACTGCCTGCATCCTTCGAGGACCTCTGGAACTCCGTGTTGGGGCCCGTGGGCGAAGCAGAGTTCAAGCCGCAGTTCGAACGCTATCTGGGGACCTTGGCTTCCTCCCAACCCAAAACGCTGGCGCGGCTCATCGAACTCAGCGAGGCGGGCGACATTGCCGGTTCCGCGACGCCCGTGAACCCGGCCCGGCTTGCTGCGCTGCGCGCGGCGGATGCAACGTCGCTCGCGGACTCGCCCACGTACATCCGCATTTTGACCCAAACGATTCCCGGCGTCCGGCTGGAGCTCGAGTCGCTGATGGCCGCACACAATTTGCAGGCGCTCGTCTTCTCGACCATGAGTTGCCCGGCATCCCCTCGATTCGATCGGGCGGATCCGAGTTATGTGTGCCTCTCCCAGGATACGTATAGCGCCGGTTATGTGGCGGCCGCGGCGGGGTTCCCGGAGATCACGGTGAACGCGGGCAGCATCAGCGGGAACATGCCGGTCGGCTATTCGTTCATGGGGCTGCCGTACAGCGAGTCGCGCCTCATCGGGTTGGCAAATGCGTTCCAGCTTGCCGGGCCGGGCGGCCCGGCGCTGCCGGCGCTGTGAGGCGCCGGCATGGGAGTTTGGGAAACTAGGCGGCGTGCGGTCGGGCCATCGCCGCACGCGATCGCTCGACGGCGTTGGTCGTGAGCTTGTCCTGGGTGTATTTCAGGTTCTTCTGAAACTCTTCCGGCTTGCCCACCATCCACGACGCCAGGCCGGCGGAGCGGGATATTTCCTTGGAGCAACGCTTGGCGATCAGCCGCCCGATCTCTTCAGCGGGCTTGGTGCGATCATCGAGACTGGCGGCGTACTTCGCGATGCAGGTGCCCGACGCGATCACGGCCTGGCCTGACAGGGCCACGGCAGGATTCGTAAAATCCGTGTCGGCGCTCGCGGCCGTGGCGCCGAACAGGGAGAAGCCGGCGGAAAGGAGGGCAATCAAGCTCGCGTTCTTGAACGTCGAGGTCGTGAATAAGGTGTGCATTCTGTTCGCTCCTTGAAGTGATTCGTGCGGGTGCATCGCTCGACTTTCACGTTACGCAAGGAGTGCGGTCCCGACAAACGAGAAATTTCCATCAAGCCCGGTGTTTTTCTCATCCATCCCCACCGGGCCGATCGTCACGGCGAGTTCCATTGGTCGTTGCTTCGATCGCTGTCCGGAATGAGGTGCTCCGGGTCGATGACGACCGTGCGCACGGGTCGCTGGCTGGCGAGCCGAATCGTGTACGAGGTCTTCTGGATCCACGTTTCGGCCGGGAGTGCGATGCGCGTGCTGGTGCCGTCATCGAAGGTCACCAGCACCATCGCCGGCATCACCAGGCGTCCGCGATTGGCGATGGTGACGCGCGCTTCGCCATTGGCGTAGGCAACATCGTCGACCGCCAGGTCCAAGCTCCAATTGTGCATGTACCAGCCGCGCCAGAACCAGGACAGGTCCTCGCCGCCCTCGCTGTCCATCGCGCGGAAGAAATCCGACGGCGATGGATGCTTGAACGCCCAGTCCCGGATGAATTTGCGAAACGCCCAATCGAAGCGCTGCGGTCCCAGGATTTGCCCGCGCAGCAACACCAGACCCAAGGCCGATTTGAAGTAGGTGATGGAGTGGCGGTATTTCTCCTTGATGGCATCCGCCCTCGTCAACAGAATGGGCGCCGCGGGGTCCTTCAGGATGGGCACCATTTCGTCGACCGGATTGCCACCGCCCGGTGCGTACTCGGAATCCCGCTTCGGACCATAGACCCCGTTTTCGAATGCGTCGGATTCATCGATGTCGATGAAGGTGTTGAAGCCTTCGTCCATCCACGCATTGCGCCGTTCATTGAAGCCCACGACCATGGGGAACCACGTATGGCCGATCTCATGCGCCGTGATCCAAAACAGTTCCTTGCCCTTGTCGGCGATGCCGTCGAAGAGCATGCCTGGATACTCCATGCCGGACGATCCGCCGGCGACGTTCACGGCCACCGGATAGGGATAGACGGACCAGCGCCGCGAGAACTCCTCGACGGCGTGCTTGAGATATTCGGTCGACCGCCCCCATGCGGACTCGCCGCCGCTCTCGACGGGGTAGAAGGACATGGCAAGCGACTGGCCGCCGCCAGGCAGATTGATCCTGGCGGCATCCCACACGAAGGCACTCGAGGCGCTGAATGCGACGTCGCGCGTGTCGTTCATGGCGAAATGCCATGTAAGCGTCGCCGGACCCGTTGCCGCGGCCGTCGGGGCGGGGCGGTCCGCAGGGTCGGCCACTTCCTCCGCGCCCCGTATGACGACCGTGCGGTCACTCGCGCGCGCCGCTTCCAGCCGGCGCAGCGCGGTCTTCGTCAGCACCTGCCCCGGGTTTTTCAATTCACCGGACCCCGCCACCAGCATGTCGGACGGAACGGTCACGTAGTAGTCGAAATGTCCGTACTCGAGATAGAACTCGTTGCCCAGATAGGGCAACGTATCCCAGCCGCGCAAATCGTCGTAGACCGCCATGCGCGGATACCATTGCGCGATGTCGTAGATCTCGCCCTTGGGCGTTGTGACCCACGACGTGCGGCCCCCGAATTTCCCCGGAATCTCATAGTGATACCGGATATGGATGCGTAAGCGTCCCCCATGAGCATTCAGGGGCGTCGCCAGGTGCAACTGCATGCGCGTATCGGTGATGAGATAATCGGCCGTGCTCCGCTTCCCGTGCGAATCGACGTCCAACGAGTCCAGCACGAACCCATCGGTGAATTCCTTGCGCTCCCACCCGCCGGCGGTCGTGGAGCGGGAGTCCTTGCGGTAGATGTTTTGATCGAGCTGGATCCACAAACTCGCGAGAGCATCGGGGCTGTTGTTGGTATACGTGATCACCTCGTCCGCGCTCAACCGCTTGGCGGCCGGGTCGAGGGTCGCATGGATCTCGTAGTCGGCGCGGTTCTGCCAATAGTCCGGACCGGGCGCGCCACTGCTCGAGCGGTAGCGGTTGACCGGGTCCGGCAGCGTCAGCGGGGCGAAGGTCTCGAGCGGATCGTAGAACGAGGGCGGCGCAGCGGCCATGACCGCGGCACACGCGACTCCCGACACGGAGACCAGCAGCAGATACACGAGCGGCGGGAAAAATGCCTGGCATAAGCGCAGGTCGCGGCGTTTCATCAATGGCTCTCGGTCCCGCCGGGATGCTGTAATGCCGCCACTTGCTGCGCCGTCGCCTTGTCCTTGCGGTGATTGCCGAAATTGCTGCGCACGAAGTTCACGACATCGGCGATCTGCGCGTCGCTCAAATGCACGGCGCGCGTCTCCATCACCTGATCCGCGGGCAGACCGAACGGCGGCATGCCGTTCTTCCCGTTGAGCACGGTCAGCGCGGCGTATTGCCACGAGACCAGGGCCGGATTGCCGGCGAGCTTCGGATAATGGCCCGCGCCCACCGCGCCTTGTCCTCCGGGCATGTGGCAGCCTTGACAGATCCGGCCGTAAATTTCGGCGCCGCCGGCGCTGCCGAGGTCGCCGCCCGAGGTGAATGCGGAGTCGTCGGCCAATGCGCCGGCGCTCAGGCCGGCTGCGAGCACCAGAACGGCAGCGCGCTTCATGATTTCGCTCCCTGCGCCACGGCGCGTTGATGCAGGCGACCGATGGCATCGAGCGAGGAGGTGACCGCACCCTCCTGCCAACCACCGAGGAACGACGCATGTTCGCCGGCGAGGACGATGCGGCCGTCGAGCGCGCACAGGTCGTCGTAATGTTTGGCGCGCGCTGCCGTGCTCCACATCCCGAAGCAGCCCAACGTGAACGGCGAGCGGTGCCATGCCACCGCCACCCCGTTGTCGAACTCCTGCTTGTATTGGGGATGGATCTGGCTGCCGTATTCGACGACTTTCTGCACGCGTTCGGCGGGGGTCATGGCGGTGAATTCCATCGCGTTCAAGCCCCAGATATACGCGCCCAACAACACGCCCTTGCCGCCGCTGAAAAAGCCGGTGTTCGGATAACCGATATTCGTGATCGGCAGGTCCGTGTAGGTGATGCCTCCATAGATGTGCTCGTCCTCCTCCCAGAAGCGACGTTTGAACTGCAATCCGGCCTTGATGGCGGAGGCGTACGGCACCGCCGAGATCGCCGAGGACAGGGCGGGGGCCACGTTCATGGGAATCTGCGCCAGGATGGGCAGTGGAATCGTGCACACGCACCAGTCGGCCTTCGCGGTGAGCGTGGTGCCCGGCGTCGTCGTGTCCTCGTAGCTCACGGTGACGCCGTGGTCGTCCTGGTGGATGGCCTTCACCTTGGCGTTGTAGCGGATCAGGGTGCCGAGCTCGCGGCCGAAGGCTTCACCGACGCGGCCCATGCCGCCAACCGGTTGAAACAACGCGGTCTGCATGTCGTACGTGTCGCCGGTGGGTATGCCCATCCACAGTTTCGAGTCCAGGAGATCCTTGAGGGCCGTGGGTTGCGATGGGATGGGGCGGGCGGTCAAGCCGCCACCCGGGTCCTTCTGGAATCCGCGGCGATCGCTGCCTGCGTCGCTCGAAACATACGAATAATTCTTATCGAGAGCGCCCCATTCCTTGAGTGACTCGAGGAGCTTCTCTTGATCTTCCTTGCTGACGGCGGCATCGAGGGAATTCTGCCTCGTGACCTTGGACAATAACTCCGCGACGTGGCCTTGGTAGTCCGCCTTGATCTCGCGGTAACGTTGCGGCTTGCCGCCGAACGCATGGCTGCTGTGCAGATAGGCGTTGTAGTTGACCTGGAAGAACGGTTCCATCGGCACCCCGAGGCGCTTGGCGTAGCTCAGCATGCCTTGGTGATGATACGGAATTCGCCAGGGGCCCGGATTGATGTAGAGGCCCTTGTCGAACTCGCAGTGCTGGGTGGCGCCGCCCAATTCCGTGTAGGTGTCGCCGCCCCGCAGGCTCCAGTTCCGACCGCCGGCACGCGCGTTGTATTCGAGGACCTGGACTTGATAGCCGGCGTTGCGCAATTCATAGGCCGCCGTCATGCCCGCCATGCCGGCGCCCAAGACGAGGACCGAGGCACCCTGGGGCGCGCCTTGCAAATCGATCGGGCCCTTGTAGGGGGACTCCGCGGCGAGGCCAAGGCTGTCCATGGCCTGATACATCGCGGCGCTGCCCGCGGTAACGCCGATCATGCGCAACAGGTCGCGTCGGCTCAGCGGACTCGAAGCATCTTCCTTTTCCATCATGTCCCCGGGGTGGTTGTGCAAAAAGCAGTGCATTTAGTTAACACATTGCGCCCCGGGCCAACAAGCGTTGGACTTGGGGACGCGCGCTTTGAGCCATCGCGGTGCAACGCCGCGCCGGCCTTGCACCGGCGGCGAGCAGGCCTGCATAGGCTGCCGCTTGGGCGCGGCCCCGCTCCCAAGAGTTGCGCGGCAGCACATATTCTTAAGGGGGCCCGCCAGTATGGCCGGGGCGCTGCGGCGACGGCGCCGGGGCGCGCGGCGGCGGCCCATTTTGGCGATTCAGCGGGTGTTGGGGCGTTAAAAGCCCGTTTTGGGCGCCGGCTGGCGGGTTCGGCGGCCGCGGCGACCCTGCGCGGTGCATCGGCGCTCAATAATCGCTATAATGGTGGGTGGATACGGGCGGACCCGAGTGGGCTTCCTGAACCCTCAACCCTGTTTTTTTTCGACACATGCCACGCCACCGTGGCAAACTTTGCGCCCTTTGAATTCCGGCCGACCGCGGCCCCACTGAAACCATCGTTACGGAACACTGCTATGCCCCGCACAACGCCCCTTTCCGATATACGCAATATCGGCATCATCGCCCACGTCGACGCCGGCAAGACGACGACGACCGAGCGCATCCTGTATTACACGGGGCGTAAGCACACGATCATCGACATTCACGATACGAAGGATCTGAAGACGTCGACGACCACCGACTATCTGGAGCAGGAGCAGAAGCGCGGCATCACCATCCAGAGCGCCGCTGTGTCCGCCTTCTGGCGCGACAAGAAGATCAACGTCATCGACACACCGGGACACGTGGACTTCACGATCGAAGTGAACCGTTCGCTGCGCGTCCTCGACGGCGCCATCGTCGTGTTCGACGGTGTGGCCGGTGTCGAGCCGCAGTCCGAGACCAACTGGCGTCTGGCCGACAACTACGGCGTGCCGCGCATGTGCTACATCAACAAGATGGATCGCAGCGGCGCGAACTTCCTGCGTTGCGTAGACATGATCAAGAAGCGCCTGGGCGCCCGTCCCTTGCCGGTGCAATTACCGATCGGCTCGGAGGATAATTTCAAGGGCATGGTCGACCTGGTCGAAATGAAGGCCCTGGTCTGGGATTCGGACGACAAGGACGCCCACTGGCAGAGCCTGGACATCACGCCGGATCTGGCCGACAAGCTCGGCATCACGGTGCCCAGCGACCGCGCCATCCTGAACTCCATCGAGAAGTACCGCACCGAATTGGTCGACACCTGTCTCGAGCAGGATGACGAGGCCATGGAGGCCTTCCTCACCGACGGCACCGTGCCTTCCGGCGACACGCTGCGCAAGGCGCTGCGCAAGGGCACGTTGAACTCCGCCTTCACCCCCGTGCTGTGCGGTTCGTCGTACAAGAACAAGGGCGTGCAGCAGGTGCTCGACGCGGTCGTCGATTATCTGCCTGCTCCCACCGACGTTCCCGCCATCAAGACGGTGGACGCGGACGGCGAAACCATCGGTGAGCGCAAGTGCTCCGACGACGAGCCGTTCTCCGCGCTGGCCTTCAAGGTCATCAACGACGCCTATGGCGCGCTCACGTTCATCCGGGTGTATTCCGGCGTGCTTGTCAAGGGCGCCTCGGTGCAGAATTCCACGCGCGGCAAGCGCGAGAAAATCGGCCGCATGGTCGAGATGTTCGCGAAGGAAGCGAACCCGGTCGAGGAAGCTCGCGCCGGCGACATCATCGCGTTGGTCTCGCTCACCGATACGGAAACCGGCGACACGCTGTGCGATTCCGCCGACCCCGTGGTCCTCGAGCGCATGCGCTTCCCCGAGCCGGTCATCAGCGTCTCGGTCAAGTCCAAGAATAAGGCGGAGCAGGAGAAATTCAACGCCGCGCTCGGCAAGATGGTGCGCGCCGATCCCTCGCTGCATCTGGAAACCGACCGTGAAACCGGGCAGACGATTCTTCGCGGCATGGGCGAGTTGCATCTCGAAGTGACGCTGGACCGCATGCGCACGGAGTTCGGGGTCGAGGGCACCATGGGCGAGCCGCAGGTGGCCTACCGCGAGACCTTCACGAAGAAGTTCGACGAGCAGTACATCCACAAGAAGCAAACCGGCGGCTCGGGCCAGTTCGCCGAAGTGTGGATCACGTTCGAACCGTTGGAGCGCAGCGCCGGGTTCGAGTTCGTCGACAAGACGGTCGGCGGTTCGGTGCCGAAGGAATATGTGCCGGCGGTCGAGAAGGGTTTGCGGATTCAGAAGGAGGATGGCGTGCTTGCCGGCTATCAGACCGTCGATTTCCGCGCGACTCTGACCGATGGCAGCTACCACGACGTCGACTCGAATGCGCTGACCTTCGAAATTGCCGCCAAGGCGGCGTTCCGTGAGGCCATCCGCAAGGCCGGCCCGATCCTGCTGGAACCCGTCATGCGGGTCGAGACCGTGACGCCGGGAGACTATCTCGGTGACGTGATCGGCGACATGAATCGTCGCCGCGGCGCCATTCAAGATCAGCTGGAGCGGGGCACCAACATCGCCGTGGTGGCGATGGTGCCGCTGTCCGAGATGTTCGGCTACATCGGCCAGCTGCGCGGCATGACCAGCGGTCGAGCCTCGTACACCATGGAGTTCTCGCACTACGATCCGGTGCCGCGCAACGTCGCGGACGAAGTGATCGCGGCGGCGGGCAAGCCGGCGGCGGCCACGGCCTGAGATGGAGCGTTTCGCGGCCCGGCTCCAAGCCGGCGTCGTCAACAAGGCTCCAGCGCGGCATGCCCCGCGCTGGAGCCCGGTCCCTCGTCAGCGCCAGGGGCTCAACCAAACCATGAGGGCGCACAGGGCCGCCCAACCCATGGTTCGAGTGTGGCGTTTCCGCGGCAACGTTTGTCCTACAAACACGGAAAACCGAAGGCGCGAGACCCGGTCGGCCGGGGCCGCCGCAGCCTAGCGCGTCAGGCGAAACACCCGCTCCGCATTGGTCTGCATGAGCATTTTCTTGTGTTCCGGACTCATGTCGAAGGCGTCGTAGGCGGCGACTTCGTCGGCCGATTGCTGGTACGGATAATCCATGGCGTAGATCACGCGATCCGGGCCCAGGACGTCCATGCAGTACTTGATCGAGGGCTCCCATCCCTGTCCGCTGGTGGTGATCCAGATGTTCGTCTTGAAGTAGTAGGACACCGGGTGCTTCAACTTGACCGCCGGCGCGCCGCCACGCAATCCTTCCTTGCCGTCCGCGTTGCTCTGCATCCAATCGAAGCGATACAGGAGCAGCGGCATCGCTTCACCCATATGTCCTATCACCAGTCGGAAGTTCGGAAAGCGATCGAAGGCGCCGGAGAAAATCAGGCCCATCGTATGCATCCAGACTTCGTGGGTGAAGCCGGCGAGGGCGCCGCCGAAGCCCCGGAACTCATACGGTTGCGACCAGGCCGCCGGCGGTATGGTGGGGTGGATGTACAGAGCCGCGTCGTACGCCTCGAGCGCTTCGATGATCGGCCAGAATTCCAACTCATCGAGGTAGCGGCCGCGAAAATGCGAGTTCAGCACGGCGCCGTTGAAACCGAGAGTCTTCATGCCACGTTCGATTTCGGCCACGGCGCCTTTGACGTTCTGGGGAGCGAACACCGTGAGTCCGGCATATCGGTCGGGAAAACGGCGGCACGCTTCCGCCAGCCGGTCATTGGCCAGGCGCGCGAGGGAGGTGCCTTCGTCCGGTTCCAATACCTGCACGCCCGGCGCGGTGAGGAGCAGGAGCTGTTTGTCGATCCCCAACTCGTCCATGCGGGCGATGCGCCGCTCTCCGATGTCCATCAACTGGTCTTGGAGGGGTTTCAGCTTCGAGAACATGCCCGCCATGCGCAACGACGGATCGTCGGGAGGATTGGGGCTCTCGAGCAGCCGCACCTGGGCTTCCAAGATCTCCGGGATGTTCCAGGCTTCCTCGGTGGCGATGCGCTTGTAAGGCGGATGTCGATCGATCGGCCGGCTGACCGGGGCGAGTCCTCGTTTGATATCGGCATCGCTCGCTACTTCGACGTTCCACGACATGTTGATCTCCACGGCCCGGGGAAAAACTCATTCTGCGCCGTCGGCGTACGGCTTCACTACTTCGTAAAGGAAACGCCGTCCATCCAAGAGAGAACTCCAGCGGGAGGTGTACAAGCTGCATCACCGCTTAGGAGTATGATGCGGCGAGCCGTCGACGAGGAAAACATGCCGAACATCTTGCGTACATCGATCGTTCTCGTGGCTGTCGCAACGGGGCTCTGGTGCGGGGGAGCCGGCGATGCTGCCGCCGCGGCGCCGGCTTTCGGGCCAGCCAATCCCTTCTACGCAGCCAGCACGTTGCCGTTCCAGGCGCCGCCTTTCGACAAGATCAAGGACGCCGATTATCAGCCCGCCATCGAGGCCGGCATGGTGCAGCAGCTCGCGGAAATCGAGGCGATTGCCGAGAGCCCGCTGGCGCCGACCTTCGACAACACGCTGGTGCCGATGGAGAAGAGCGGGCAGCTGCTGGAACGAGCCAGCGCGGTGTTCAACGCCGTCAGCGAGTCGAACACCAATCCTCAGCTGCAGGCGGTCAAGGCGGATCTGGCGCCAAAATTCGCCGCGCAGCATGACGAGATTTATCTCAACGCGAAATTATTTGCCCGGGTCGCGGCGGTCTACAAAGCACGGGACTCGCAACATCTGGATCCCGAATCCCGCCGCCTGGTCGAATACACCTATGACGAGTTCGTGCATTCGGGCGCCAACCTCTCGATGAAGGACAAGGCGACCTTGCGCAAGATGAATGCCGAACTCTCGACGCTGTCCGACACGTTCAGCACCAAGCTGCTCGCCGCCACCAAGGAGGCGGCTTGGCACACCGCATCCCGGGCGGCGCTGGCCGGGCTCTCCGACGCCGGCCTGGCGGCCGCGCAGCAGGCTGCGCAGAGCCGCAAACTCGACGGTTATGTGCTCGCATTGCAGAACACCACTCAGCAGCCGGTGTTCGTGTCGTTGGAGGACCGGGCCACACGGCGCACGATATTCGAGAATTCATGGGGCCGCGCCGAGCGCGCCGATGCGAATGACACCCGTGCCACCGTGGCGCGGATGGCGCAATTGCGCGCGCTGCGCGCCGCACTGCTCGGTTTCAAGAATCACGCGGCCTGGAAGCTCGGCGATCAGATGGCAAAGACGCCGGAGGCGGCGCTCGGTTTCATGGATGCTCTGGTGCCCGTCGCCACCGCGAAGGCCGCGCGGGAGGGCGCCGACATCCAGGCGCAGATCGATGCACGGCACGGCGGCTTCACGCTCGAGGCATGGGACTGGGAATTCTACGGGGAGCAGGTGCGCAAGGCGCGCTACAGCATCGACGACGCGCAAATCAAGCCCTACTTCGAGCTTTCCAACGTTCTCGTCAACGGTGTTTTCTACGCGGCCAACCAGCTCTACGGAATCACGTTCTCGGAGCGCAAGGACATTCCGGTCTATCAGCCCGACGTGCGCGTGTTCGAAGTGCGCGACGTGGACGGCAAGCCGCTCGCCCTCTTTTACTGCGATTATTTCAAGCGGGACAACAAGAATGGCGGCGCGTGGATGTCGAACTTCGTCACCCAATCGACGTTGTTGGGGACGCTGCCGGTGATCTATAACGTGGCCAATCTGCCGAAGCCGGCCGCGGGTGAGCCGGCGCTCATCAGCTTCGACGACGTGCGGACGATGTTCCATGAGTTCGGTCACGCGTTGCATGGCATGTTTGCCAACACGCGCTATCCAAGCTTGTCGGGCACCGCGACCGCGCGGGATTTCGTGGAGTTCCCGTCGCAGTTCAACGAGCATTGGGCGAACTATGCGGCGATCTTCAATCACTATGCGAAGCACTACAAGACCGGCGAGATCATGCCGAAGGATCTCGTCGACAAGATCGTCAAGTCGGAAAATGCCGACGAAGGCTACCGGCTGACCGAATTGTTGGCGGCGGCCGAACTCGACATGCAGTGGCACATGCTGGGCACGGATGCGCCGCTGCAGAATCCCGACGAATTCGAGAAACGGGCGCTGCAGCGGGTGCACCTCGATCTGCGCGCCATACCGCCGCGCTATCGATCCAGCTATTTCAGCCACATCTGGGCCAATGGCTATTCCGCCGGCTACTACGCGTACCTCTGGACGCAGATGCTCGATGACGACGCCTTCCAGTGGTTCGAAGACCATGGCGGCCTGACCCGTGCCAACGGCGATCGGTTTCGGCAGATGGTCCTTTCCCGGGGCAACACCGAGGACCTCGCCGGGTTGTATCTCGCGTGGCGCGGGAAGCCACCGAGCATCGATGCCATGATGAAGTATCGAGAGCTCACGCCTGGCGCTGCAACTCACTGATGAACAGCTGTCCATAGCGCGCGAGCTTGCCCTCGCCGACACCGCGGATGCCTGCGAATTGGCTCAGCGTTTGCGGCCGCCGCTCGGCGATCTCGCGCAATGTGGCATCGTGGAAAATGACATAGGGGGGCAGCCCCTGAGTGTCGGCCAGGCGCTTGCGCAGGGCGCGGAGTCGATTGAACAGCGCGTCGCCTGCGGGACTGCTCGCGGCAGTGACCGAGGTCGTTCGGTTGCGTTCGGTCTTGGGCGGAATCGCCGCCAGGAAGGGACGTTCGCTTCGCAGCACCTGCCAGCTGCTGTCGTTCAGGGACAGCACTGAATAGCCGTCCTGGGATTCCTCCATCAGACGTTGATGCAGCAGCGAGCGCGCCAGTGAACGCCATTCCTCGACCGAATGGCTCTTGCCGATGCCGTATACGGTCAATGTGTCATGACCGCCGGTCAGGATTCTTGTCGTGCGGGCGCCGCGCAGGATGTCGGTGATATATCCGGCGCCGAAGCGCTCGCCGCGCTGTCCCAGGCGGGCGATGGCGGACAGAAACTGCCGCGCCTCGACGCTGTAGTCCTGCGTTGCCGGCGGTTCGCAGCAGTTGTCGCAGGCTCCGCAAGGGGCCGCGAAGATCTCGTCGAAATATCGCAGCTGGATGGCCCGGCGGCAGTCGGTGGATTCGGCATAGTTCAGCACCTGGCGCAATTGCTGGCGGGCGATGCGTTGTTCCGCCTCGAGCGGATCGCCCGTGTTCGGATCGATCTTCTGCTGGATGAGGAACTCGGAGGTACGGATGTCGCCGACACCGAAATACAGGGTGCAGCGGGCCGGGTCGCCGTCGCGGCCCGCGCGCCCGGATTCTTGGTAATAACTCTCCAGGCTCTTCGGCAGATCGTAATGGATCACCCAGCGCACGTCAGGCTTGTTGATGCCCATGCCGAATGCGACCGTGGCGACGATGACCTGCACGTCATCGCGGATGAAGGCTTCCTGGTGGTCGCGCCGCGCGTCGGCATCGAGGCCCGCATGGTAGGGCCGGACGCGGACGTCATCGGCCTGCAGCTCGGCGGTGAGTTCGTCGACCCGGCGGCGCGAGAGGCAATACACGATTCCAGCGCCGCCCTCGCGCGCTTGAGCCAGCAGCTCGGCATAGCTGCGCTTGCTCTTGGGCCGCACGCGGTAGAACAGATTCGGACGATTGAAACTCGTGAGGTGCACGGCGGGATCGCGCAGCGAGAGCTGCGCGATGATGTCGCTGCGCACCCGCGGCGTTGCCGTCGCTGTGAACGCCAGAATCGGTGTCTGTGGATGTCTGCGGCGCAGCACCGACAGCTGACGGTATTCGGGCCTGAAGTCGTGTCCCCACTCCGAGACGCAATGAGCTTCATCGATGACGAATGCATTGATGCCGGGCCCGGCACCCAGGCGCCGCAAGGGGCCGTCGAGGAAATCGCCCATGACCAGCCGTTCCGGGGCGAGGTAGACCAGTTTGTAATCGCCGCGCTGCAGGCCGGCCATGCGGCGGGCGATTTCCCCGGACTCCAGGCTGGAGTTGATGAAGGTTGCCGGGATATCGTTGTCCAGCAGCTGGCGCACCTGGTCCTGCATCAGGGCGATCAGGGGGGAAACCACCAGGCTGATCCCGGGCTGCAGCAAGGCGGGTAGTTGATAGCACAGAGATTTGCCGCCGCCCGTCGGCATGAGCGCGAGCACGTCACGGCCGGTCAGCACATGCTGCACCACGGCCTCTTGGCCGGGGCGAAAAGCGTCGAATCCAAAGGTGCGTTTGAGTGCGTTCGTCAAATCAGCGGACATGGCGCACATTCTAGCGGTTCGGGCGTTGCCCCGGTCCCCAACAATTGATGGCATTAGGTATGATTGCGCGGCGTCGCGCGGGACGTTCGCGTCGCCGTATCCACCCAAGACGAGCCCTCTATTGCCGATATCAGCATTCGCCCACGCATTACGCGCATTCCAGATCGGCGACCTGACCCAGGACGAACTAACGTGGGAAATCGACCGCCAATTGGCCATCGAAAAGGCCTCTCCCATGGCCTTGATGGAGGTGCTTAAGTTTCAGCAGGTTGCGCAGCCCCTGCCGGGTCACGCGCACGACGCCATCCTGCACCACCTCGAAGAATGGCCCCGGGACCCCACCGTCGTTACCGGGCTGAACCGCAGGCATCCAGCGGCGCAACCGCCTAGCGCCGGCGTAGGGGATATCCTGCAGGGCCGCTTCAGTTTGGTCGCATTGATCGGTGAAGGCGGCATGAGCCGAGTCTTCAAAGCCATCGACCTGCGACGGGTGGAAGCGGGCGCCGCCGACCCCTATGTCGCCGTCAAGGTGCTGACCGAGCCGCTCAGCGAGTACTTCGGATCGATTGTTGCGCTGCAGCGCGAAACGCACAAGCTCGAGAGTCTGT
Organism: Gammaproteobacteria bacterium; assembly: GCA_003164785.1. Taxonomy (GTDB): domain Bacteria; phylum Pseudomonadota; class Gammaproteobacteria; order Steroidobacterales; family Steroidobacteraceae; genus Bog-1198. The sequence continues at coordinate 156,343 of PLUE01000028.1, forward strand.
CGCATCCGAACATCGTCCGGGTCATCGACTGCGATCGGGACGGTCAGACCGTTTTCATGACCATGGAGTACCTGTCCGGCCAGTCGCTGCAGAAGCGGCTGCGGATCCCGGGATCCAGCGACGCCGATCGTGCGGCCGCGCTGTCCATCATCGCGGCGGTGGGCAGCGCCTTGGAGTATGCCCATGGCAACCACATCGTTCACGGCGACTTGAAACCCGGCAACATCCTCATCACGGACAAGGGGGTCATCAAGGTCATCGATTTCGGGATGGCTCGCTTCATCGCGCGACCGGACGAGGGGCTTCCCGCCGAACCGGCGGCTCAATCGACTCCCAAGGCCGTCACTCTCCGTTATGCCAGCCCGGAAATGGTGGCGGGGCGCGATCCGGAGCCCGCCGACGATGTATACGCGCTGGCCTGCATCGCCTACGAGGCTCTGAGCGGCAGGCACCCGTTCGGGCGGCAGAGCGACCCGCGAGGGCGTGATCCGCACGCCCGCCCACCGCGCCCACCGGGCATGCGCCGGCATCAGTACGCGGCGCTCGTGGGCGCGCTGGTTTTCGATCGGACCAAGCGCACGCCGACCATCCGCCGCTTCCTCGACCAACTGCTGCAGGACCCGGCCGTCCGGTTGGCGAAACGCTGGGGGTGGGCGATCATCGTGGGCGTGATCGGGGTCGTCCTCCTGATTTCAGGGCTGCACTCGCGGCCATCCATCATGGCCGGCGCCAGGGAAAGCTCGCAGTCCGCTCCCGACGCGATGATTCACGATTGTCCCAGCTGTCCTGCGATGGTGGTGGTCCCGGCCGGCCGCTTCGAGCAGGGAGAGGCCGGTGCGGGAGACGCCGCCGCGGGAGACGTCGCGTCGGCGTTCGCGATGCCGCGACACAGGGTCGTGATCGCGCATGCCTTTGCCATGAGTGCGAACGATGTCACCGTCGGCGAGTATCGCGAGTTCGTTGCTGCCACGCATCGCGAAATGTCGGGCTGCAACGTGTACGACGGTCATTGGCAATATCAGAAAAGCGCGAGCTGGCAGGCCCCGGGGTTCGCGCAAAACGTTACTCATCCGGTCACGTGCGTGTCCTGGGATGACGCCGCGGCGTATGCCGGATGGTTGTCCGAAAAAGCTCGCCATGTGTACCGTCTGCCGAGTTCCTCGGAATGGGAATATGCGGCGCGGGCGGGCGCGGACGTCGCGCAGCCCTGGGGCGCCGATGCAGCCTCGGCCTGTGTCCATGCGGATGTTGCGGACGAGACAGCCGGCCGGCGGTATCCCGGTTGGACCGTGTTCCCGTGCAGCGACGGGTATGTGAACACCGCACCGGTCGGTACTTTCAAGTCGAACGCCTTCGGTCTGAACGATCTGTTGGGCAACGTGTTCACGTGGGTGCAGGATTGTTGGTATGACGACTATGTGGGCGCACCCACCGACGGCGCAGCCCGGGGCGGTGCGTGCGCGGAACACGAACTTCGCGGCGGGTCATGGTTCACGTCGCCGCAGTACGTCAACTCGACCTACCGTAATCGCTTCGAGAGCGGCTATCGCAGCAGTACGGTGGGCTTTCGCTTGGTGCGGGAGATGGGTCAATGAGGACGCGCGGGGCGGTGCTCGCCCTCATCGTCCTGTGTACGGCCGTCCCGGTGAGCGCGGAGGGACGCGAGGACGCGAAATTGGCGCGCGCGACGTCGCGGTGTTCGAAGCAGGGCGAGCTCCTGGCGTGCTACGAGGCGTTGAACCTGCGCCCCAACGATGCCGGCCTGTTGGTTGCCGAGGCGGACGCCCTGGTGCAATCGAAACGTCCGGGGGAGGCAATCGGGGTGTATCGCAATGCCCTGACGATTGGCGCGAATCGCGAGTCGGTCGAGTCGAAAATCGGCGCGGCGCAGTCGCTGCGGCAATCGCTGCTCGATGGCTGTTTGACACAGGCGGGACGGGCCGCGGAGCGCGCCTGCGAATCGGCGTGGCTGCCCGGCGCCGCCGACGAGGTGGACGTGTTCAAGCGCCGCGGGCTGCTGCTCCAGCGGGACGAGCAGCCTGCCGCGGCGCTCGAGGCGTACCTGGCCGCCGCACGGTTACGGCCGAGGGATCGCGACACCGCGCGCGCGGTCGTGAATTTGACCGGCACGACCGACCGCAGGGATGCGCTCGCCCTGGCCGCCCTGGGTACCGCGCAGATGACGCTCGGACATCGAGGCGAGGCGATCACCGCCTGGCGGCAGGCGCTGCGGATGTCGCCGAATCTGCAGATGGCCAAGGAGGGTTTGCGGACGGCCAAGCGCATCGGCAACCCCGCGGCCGCCTCGGGGATCGCGGCGGCCGCCAATCCAGCGCCGGCCGGGGCCGCCGGCGCGGCCGCCGAGCCCGGCGTCTTCTCGAACGAGGCGCAGGCCTCACGCAGCAATTGACGGTCGATGATAGGATTCGGACCGATGAGATCACCCCCGCGCCTGCAGTGTCATTGGTCCGTGCTCATCGCGCTGCTGTGCGCCGCGAACCGCGGGAGCGGATGCGCGCGGCTGCGTCAAGGGCATGCCGGTGGTGTGTCCCGTCAACCAAGTGTGCACGGAGGCGCGCGGTTGCCTGGGAATCCAGGCCATCGCACCCCGGTGACGTCAGGGGGCCAGGGTCAGCGTATGGGCGCGTGGACCGGGTAGAAACGGCGCCGGCCTGCCGCTCGCCCAGTCCTCGAAGCCCGCCCGATAGAACGGCGAGAGCGGATGTCCGCTTTGCGCGCCAGGCATGTGGAAGTAACCTTCCGTCTCGTGGCCGGGCGCGACGCTGAAGCGTTCCGAGGCCCCGTAATCCGGTCCTTGAATACGCGGCATGTCCTCGCGTCCGCCCGCGATCACCACGGTGGGCATGTCGAGCAGTCCTGCGAGCGCCGGGAGTGCGCCCGACAGCGGATGAGCGATGTGAACCGCGTTGACCGCACTCCACGTGCAGGACGTCAACGCCGTGCAACCGACCGGTAGCTGTTCGCTCGCGGTGAGCGCATCCAGCAACCAGGCGTCCCAGCTGGCATACGGTGCCGCCAACAGGTGCATGGGGCGCTGATCGAGCAACCGCCACAGCGGCCCTTCGAAACTGCTCGGAATCTCGAATTCAAAATCGGGCGCGTGCAGGCGGGCGGGGGCGATCAACATGAAGAACGCCCGCGCTTCGACCTGTTCCCGAAATGAATTGACGAGCCGATAGGCCGGATCCTCCGGTGCGGCGTGGCCGCTCCAGGCGGCGAGAGTTGCGTGCGCGGCCTCATGATCGTGATTGCCCGCCGCGCTCGACCGGACGAGCACGTCCTCGAGCAACGACTTCCAGCGCTCGAGAAATACGGCGCGATCGTCGAGGGCGATCGCCAGACTCGATGCGGGCGTGAAAGGCTGAGCGGCACGTTGCAGATCCGCATGGATCTGGGTCGCGCGCGAGCCGCGATCCATGCCGTCGTTGCCGATCGCGATGGCGGCGGGACCCCCCACGACGCGGGCATTGGCGCTCCACAGATAGCCGGACGGAGGATCGAACACCCGCGGCTGCTCGTCCGCATCACGCCAGCGGATGAAGCCGACGGTCGGATCGGTGGAACGCTGCGGAGCGCCGGCGTCGACCGCGCCACGCTGCGGGAGGCGACCGGCGATGGTCCACCCGATGTGACCGTCCTTGTCCGCGACCATGAAATTCTGTCCGGGAATGCCGAAGTTGGCCGCCGCGCGCAGGGCGTCCTGCACGGATCGGATCTGTTCGAGCGACTGCATTTCCAGATTCGTGGCATTCGGATCCTGTGCCGACCACTGCAACGCGTACGGATGGCCTTCCCAATCGTTGCCGACGACCGGTCCCCACTCGGTCAAGGCGATCTTCAGATGCTCGGTGGCTCCGCCCAACACCTCGATGGGCTCGTCCGCGTGGCGCAGCTTCTTCGGGCCCGCTGCCGTCTGATAGGCATCCGGGTCGTTCGCCACGGGTACCAGACGGATCACGGTGGCGAACTCGCCATAGCTGTTGGTGAAGCCCCAGGCGATCGAGCCGTTGCTGCCGGCGACCGTGCTCGGCGCACCGGGCAGTGTGACGCCGGTCAGGTCCAGCGCGGCGGGCGGCCCCTTCTGGATCAGTCGCGCGCGATACCAGATGTTGGGTACGCGATAGGCCAGATGCATGTCGTTGGCAACGATGGCCGACCCATTCGCCGTGTGCTGGCCTGCCACCGCCCAGTTGTTGCTGCCGAGCAGATTCAACCGCTTGACGACCCACGTCGGCAGCGCGATGGGCAGGTTCGGGAGCTCGCGCAGGTTGAACTCGGCGGCAATAGGCACCCGCGGTTCGGGGTCCCGGCTGTCATCGATGGCCGCGTCCCACTCCGGCGCGGACGCTTCGAGGTAACGCCAGGCCGCTTCCGGCAGCAGCGCACGCAACAGGCCCCGCTGTAATTGCGCATGGCCTTCGCCGTCCTGCAACTGCAGGTACATGGCGTGGATGCACAGGATGCTGTCCTCCGCCGCCCAGGGTTTGGGCCGGGCGCGCAGCAACCAGTATTCGAAAGGACGGCTGTGCAACGATGCGAGACCGGAGTTGACGCCGGCGACGTAGGCGTCCAGCAGCGCGCGCTGGCGGCCGTCCATTTGTTCGACCACGGTATGCGCCACCTGCCTCAGTTGGTGGACACGCAATTTCCGGTCGACGGACAGCACCGACGATCCCAGCAGCGCCGACAACTCGCCGGCTGCCGCCCGCCGCAGCAGGTCCATCTGAAAAAAGCGGTCCTGCCCGTGCGCGTACCCCAGGCCGCGGGCCAGATCGTCGCGATCGCGGGCGGTGATGGTCGGCACACCGGCTGTGTCGCGGTCGATGGTGATCTGGGCGCCGAGCCCCGGCAGCGCCGCGCTGCCATCGATGGCAGGCAGGCTGCCCCGAAAACCCAGCCATGCCGTGAGCGCGGCGCCGGCCAGCACGGCGGCGCCGATCGCGCCGATCGTTGCGATGATCCGCATGGAACGCTTCATGCTCGCAACGCTGCGGTGTCTCCCTCGGCGTCGACGATGTGCCAGCGTCGCTCGAGCCCCCCGCCGTCCGCATCATGATCGGGAATCGTCATGGTGGAGGGCGACAGCCGCTGGCCCAGCCTCCGACCGACTCGATACGGCAGGGTCGAGGCGGTGATGCGAAAGCCGTGCGCGGTCACGGCGCCCGATGAAATCTCACAATCGATCATCGCCCGTGCCGCACGCACGTCGGGCGCGGCCGCGACCGCGTCGCTCAACGTGCGATGTCCGACGAGCGGGTCCGCGCGATCGCGGGCAAACATGAACAGCGCCCCCGCGCGCACGAGCAGGGCAGCCGTGCCCCGATCCGTTTCCCGCAGCAGCGTGGCCGCCCAGGGCGCGCTGCCGCCCGCCTCGCGATGCCAATGCTCGAGATAGTCGACGTCGCGACCGCGTTCCACCAGGATTTGCGCCTCCCAGTGCAGGGAACCGGCATCCGCGGTGGGCGAGACTGGTTGAAAGTCGATGTGACGCAACCACTCGAAATGCCGGCCGTCGAAACCCAGCCGCCCCGCGAAACCCTCCTGCCGGGCGAGCGCGACACAGTCCGCGCGCGACAGATCGTCGAGCGTCGCAATGCCTGCGAATTCCGGCAGCCATGGCGGTTGCCGCAGGTCCGCGTACAGACTCACGCCTTGCAGCCAGTCCACGCGAGTGGTGGTGTCCCGGCTGCCGTCGGGGCGCTCGATCATCGATCGTTTCCAGAGCCCTTTGAGATCGCTCATCCGCGGCGGCGTCCGATGTGTCACGATTTTTCGCTCGATTTGGCTGGCAATGGCGCCAAGCGTACGCTAGCGGGAGGCATGGATCAGCCTTCGCGCATCGAACGGCACACGATTTATCCGATCCCTGCCGACGAGCGGCATGGTCGGGCGCGGGCAGTTCGGGTCGGTGGGTGCCGTCGTCGTCGTGCTGCGTCAGGTGGGCGTCAGCACCCGAGCGCGTCTTGCAGCGACCCCAGCTGATACTCGGCATGCGTCATGATGGTGGCGCAGTCCTGCGCCGACAGGCCGATGGTGGCGAACGATGCAATGCTCTCCACGTCGACCACGCGAGGCGGCGGCAGGTGCATCGCCTCGGCCAATGCGATGCCGACGATGAGAATGTCGGACAGATCCGCGTCGTGCTTGCGCTTTCGCTCGATGTCGCGTTGATCGCCGATGGCGTTCGACATCTCTTCCGCGAATCCCCAGTTCTCGAGCACGGTCTTGCCGATCGAGGCGTCCCAACCGGCGATCAACTCGAAGAATGCGTCGCTTGACGCAGCCGAGTTAAATTTGCCGACTGCGCGCACCATGATGTAGAGCCGTCCGATGCCATGAAGCAGGCCCGTCAAGAAAGCCTCATCGGGACTGACTTTGGTGCGACGCGCCACGACCTGGCAAATCGAGGCCACCGAGATGCTTTCCCTCCAGAGTTCGGTCATCGGCTTGGCGATCGAGCGCAGCGATTCTTCCTCTTTCATGTGCTGAACCGCAAACGCCATGGCCGCGCTCTGCACCAGTTGGTGGCCGAGGCGGGTGATGGCCGTGCGCAAGTCCGTGAGCGGGCGGCCTGACGGATTGAATGCCGCGGAATTGGCGGTCTGCAGCAAACGGGCGGACAACCGTGGCTCGGCGCCGACGATGGTCACGTTCTTTTCGGGCGTGCTCTTCGGATCCGTCAGGGCATTGCGGATGCGAATCACGATATCGGGGAAGCAGGGCAGATCGACCGTTCCCGATGATATTTCGGCGGCGAGATTCCCTAAAAATTGCAACGCGGCGCCGCGCGCGTCGTTGTCGGCGGCATTGATCGGCGCGACGGACGCGTTGACCGATTGATAGGTCGGGGCCGCGGGAGCATTCAACATAATGCGTATTACTCCGAGAAAGGTGAGATCTTGGCCCGGAGTCCATACCAGGCGCCAGCTACGGGTGCACATCCTGGCTTTCGGCATACGCCGCAAAATCTTGAGTGAGTGCCATTGCCGATGAGCGTAGGGTACGCTCCGGCCTCCGCACCAGGCTGCATCAGGGGAGAACGACATTGAAATGGCAGCAGCCCTGGCCGGCGACTGCGGGGACACCCATGGTCATGCTGATCGACGTCGTCGTGTGCTATGCGGCGATGGCCTGTGGTGCATCCCTCGATGCCGCTCAAACGTTGGGGTTCATCGTCGCGGCCGGCGTGAGTTGTCGGCGCGTGCGCACGACCAGGGATGGTGCGTTGTTCGCCATCGCGACCGTGCTGGTTTTTTCCTTGCGCAGCGGTCTGCTCGAATTGCTGGCGCGGCGCGAAGCCTTCCCGATTCACATCGCGTTGCCCCTCACGGTGATCACCACCGGGTTCCTCCTGCGCGCAGCTTCCCGCTCGAGCGCCGGAGCGCGGTGGCGGGAGCTTGCCGTCGCCATCGTGGGTTACGCGTTCCTGTTGCGTCTGGTCTATGCAGCGCAGGTGGAATTGCTGCCGGAAGAAACGTACTACTGGAATTACTCGCGCCATCTCGACATCGGTTACCTCGACCACCCGCCGATGGTGGCCTGGCTGATCCGGATCGGGACCTCGTTGTTCGGCAACACCGAATTCGGCGTCCGGTTTGGCGCGCTTTGCTGCGGCGGCATCACGTCGGTGTTCGCATTCCGGCTGACGCGGCATGTTGTCGGGGAGGACAGCGCGCTGGCGGCGTTGGTTCTGGTACAGGTTCTGCCGTTTTTTTTCCTCTCCGGGCTGCTCATGACGCCGGATGCGCCCTTGACGGCGACGTGGGCCGCCGCCCTGTACTTCATGGAACGGGCACTCGTGGCCCAGCGGCCGAGGGCGTGGCTGTGGTTGGGCTTTTCGCTGGGCGTCGGGCTGTTGTCGAAGTATACGATCGGCCTGTTGGGCTGCGTGGCCTTCCTCTTCATGGTGCTCGACCGCCCGTCGCATCAGTGGTTCCGGCGCCGGGAGCCGTACGTCGCGGCCATGCTCGCGGCCGTGGTATTCACCCCCGTGGTGCTCTGGAACGCCCAACATGATTGGGCATCGTTCGCCTTTCAAACGTCGCGCCGATTGGCGGAAAGACCGAGGTTCTCCCTGCACAAGCTGATCGGCGGCGCGCTGGTCTTGATTACGCCGACGGGCGTCTGGGCCGTCGTGGCGGCGTTCGTCCGCCGCGGATCCCGGCCGGGCATGGGGACCGGCGAGGAACGGCTCGCGCGCGCGTGGCGGCTGCTGCTGTTCGCGCTGCTCGTACCGATGACGGTGTTTTTCTTTTTCAGTCTACGGCACGAGGTCAAGCTGGATTGGACCGGCGCTCCCTGGGTCGCGGCCCTACCCGTGCTTGCCTTCGGCGTCACCCGATCCTATGCGGCGCCGGCGCCAGGATGGTGCCGCGGGTTGCGGGCCGCGTGGCCGCCGACCGTCTTCGCGCTGCTGCTGTTCTATGCCGCGGGTTTGTACCATCTGGTGCAGGGCATACCCGGTGTTGGGTATCCGCGGCAGACCGAGTTGATTCCGGTTGGATGGCGCGACCTCGGCCGCCAAATAGGGGCGGTGGCGGACGAACTCCGGTCGACGGACTCCGATCGGCTCTTGGTCGTCGGCATGGATCGTTACGCCATTGCCAGCGAACTCGCCTTCTATTCCCGCGATCAAATACAGTCCGTCGCCTCGACATCGACCGGCCATCTTTTCGAGGGCTTGGGCCTGATGTACGAACAATGGTTCCCCGCCCAATTGCAGGCAGGTCGCACCCTGTTGCTGGTGGCGTGGGATCCCGGCGCATTGGATCTGGTCCATTTGCGAGATCATGTCGCGACGGCCGGGCCGGTGATCGAAGGTTCGCTGATTCGCAACGGCATGCTGGTGCGTCACTATTATTATCGCGTGGCGCACGGCTACTCGCCCTGACCACGAAACGCACGCCGGAGCAGCGTCACTGGAGCATAATCCGATCCTTCAAACAAACTCGAAGGCAGCAGCGATGCGTGAAACCACCCCCGCGACGTACCGACTGTACGGGCGGAAGAATTCGGGCTCCTTTGCGGTTCAAGTGGCGCTGGAGGAAATCGGCGTGCCTTACGAACTGAGCTGGGTCGGCTCGGATGCCGGGGAGGTCGCGGCGTTCCGCAAGGTCAATCCCACCGGTCGCGTGCCTGCATTGACGTTGCCGGACGGGACATCGATGTTCGAATCAGCCGCCATCCTCATCCATCTCGCGCTCCTTCATCCCGAGGCCGCGTTGGCGCCCCCGCCGGGCAGCAGCGCCCATGCGAAATTTCTTCAATGGATGGTGTTCCTGTCGGCGAACGTGTACGAGGCGGCTCTGCGCATTTACTATTCGGACCGCTATTCAGAGCGCGGCGCAGCCGATGCCGAGGCGATACGCGGCCGCGGCACGGAGGATTTCCTGCAGTTTCTGGGCTTGATCAGTGAGGAACTCGGTCCCTATGTGCTTGGCGCAGGTTACTCGATCGCCGATGTCTATCTCTACATGCTCGGCTCGTGGTATCCCGACGGCAAGGCGGCGCTCTACGAGCGACTGCCGGCCCTCGGTGCGCACGCCGAACACCTGGAGCGCCGCAGGGCGCTGACGAAGATCGACTCCGAACACGCGGTATCCGGGTAGCGTACGCTGAGAACGGTCACCGCCAGCCGTTACGTGACGCCCCTGCGCGAGGGGGGCTCTCTGCCCGCCATCGTCGAAGCCGATGATGAAGGTCTGTACGTGCTCAAGTTTCGCGGCGCGGGCCAGGGGTCGAAGGCGCTGGTGGCCGAATTGCTGGGAGGCGAAATCGCGCGCATGGCCGGGCTGTTGGTTCCCGAGATCGTTTTCATGGAATTGCCCGTCGATCTTGCGCGCACCGAACCCGATGCCGAAATTCAGGCATTGATCCGCGCCAGCGGTGGTTTGAATCTGGCATTGGATTACCTGCCCGGGTCGATCACGTTCGATCCGTTGACCTACGAGCCCGACGTGGCGCTGGCCTCTGCCGTCGTCTGGTTCGATTCGTACGTGTGCAACGTGGATCGCACGGCGCGGAACGTGAACATGCTCATGTGGCATCGGCGGTTGTGGCTGATCGATCATGGCGCGGCGCTCTATTTCCAGCATGCCTGGACTCGCGACGACGATCATGCGGCAAGCCCCTTCAAGCTCATCAGGGATCACGTGCTGTTGAAATGGGCGGGTGCCCTCGACGAGGTGGACGAGCGCATGCGCGCAGTTCTCACCGACGAGAAACTCGCGGCCATCGTCGAGTCGATCCCCGGCGAGTGGTTGCCGGAGGACCGGGGTTTTTCCGGGAAAGACGCCCAACGCGAGGCCTATCTGAAATACTTCACGCGTCGATTACGGTCGTCCGCCGTGTTCGTGGAGGAGGCCAAGCGTGCGCGCGCTGCAAACCTATGATTACGCCATCGTGCGGGTGGTGCCGCGCGTGGAGCGCGGCGAATTCGTGAACGCGGGAATCATTCTGTCCTGCGACATTGCGCGCATTCTGCGGGCCTGCGTCGAGTTGGACGAGAAGGCCCTGCTGGCGCTCGACGCCCATGTCGACCTCGGGTCGGTCAAGGCGTCGCTCGCGGCCATACCTGCGATCTGCGCCGGCGGCGCGGAGGCCGGCGCCATCGGACGCCTGACGCCCCGGGAGCGCTTTCATTGGTTGGTCGCGCCTCGCAGCACCATGGTGCAGACCTCGCCCGTCCATACCGGACAATGCGTGGATCCGGAAGCGGCGCTCGAGCACTTGATGAAAACCATGGTTCGACGGCGCCGCTGAGCGCAGACGGCGAGCGGCTGCCGTACCCGCCAGGCGGCGCGCTGTAGAACTTGTCCTACCCCCGGTCGAGGACCTTGCTGCTCCGCGTTCGAGGCAGCAACCCGCACACTGCGTCCTGACGATTCGCCTGGTGCGTTCGGTCATGAGCAACAACCGAGTCGGCGCCCGCGCCGACCATTCATATTTCAAGGAGCATCGAATGAAAAGTATTTTGGCCTTGCTGATCTTGGCCGCGCCGTTGGCAGCGGTGGCCGCGGATTCCACCCCTGATATGTCGTTCTACAAGCATGCGACCGAAGGCGGCATCGCCGAAGTCGACGCGGGAACGTTGGCGCAAGGCAAAGGCAACAGCCAGGCCGTGAAGGATTTCGGTGCGATGATGGTCAAGGACCATACGGCGGCCAACGATAAGTTGAAGGCCGCCGCGCAGGCGAAGGGCATCACGCTACCCACCAGCGCCAGCATCGGGCAAATGGCCACCAAGGCGAAGCTCGATGTCTTGTCCGGTGATACGTTCGACAAGTCTTACATCAAGGGCCAGATCAAGGCTCATCAGGAAACCGTCGTCCTGCTCAAGAAGGAAATCGCGTCGGGTCAGGATGCCGAGGCAAAGGCTTGGGCGACCGCCACGCTGCCGACGGTGCAAGCACATCTGAAGAAGATCAAGGGCATTGCCGCCGACGCCGGAGTGGCGAAGAGTTCGTAAGAGACGGTTCGGAAACATCGGGTGGCGTGCTGCCTTGGGCAGCAGAGGCCGGCGAAGAGCGTTACCTCCCGCCCCCAGCCCCCGGTTAAGGTGTTGAGAGCCATGTAACATGGCGCATCTTATATAAGCTTGCGATACAGGCCTCGTCGATCTTCCAAGATCTTCGAGGCCTTTTCGTTGGCGCAGGGCGCGACGTTGATGTGGAAACGGGCAGCCGCCGATAGGTTTCCGATGGCGAGCGGGCGGTTGGCCAGGCTCCTGTCGCTATGTGAGGCTCAGCTCAATTCATCTCATCCCCCGGCAAAGGCAAGCGGGCACCGACAATCTTCTCGCCGCGGAACAAGAACGTGTAGGTCTTGAATCCGACGTACCGATTGTGGGAATCCTTAGCGTTGATTGTCGTCGTAACGGTCCACCCATATGCGCGTTTCTCACGCATCAACAAGCCGCCGGTGATCTCCGTGGTGTACCCCTGTTCCGGCTTGCTAATCTCGTGGTATTGGACGGACTCTGGATTTTTCAGACGTTCTAAAAAGTACTTTCGAATTGCCTCCTCGTAATTGGTCGGCATGTCACCGTATTTGGTGGTCGACGCGCGCGCCGGCGCGGCGGTTCCAGACTCCTGAGCGGCATCCGGTGATGGTGTCGCTGCCTGCACAAGCGGCGCCCCAGAGCTTGACTTCGTTGAAGCGGCTCGGGTATCTGGCGGTGGCGCGCCCGACGCGTCTAAATTCCACGTATCGACGATGCATTTCCAGCTGCCGTCGGCTTGCGTTTTCCAGACCTCAAGGCGGCTGCCTCGATCCGATACTGGTGTCCCATTCGAGTCATCGAAGCGCAGTTCGTAGGCTGCGATCAAAAACACTAGGGCGCCTGAGCGGGCCACCTTCACTTCGACTGGTTGCCATGTGAGGGACAGGTGGGACAGTGCTAAAAGGCGGGCCACCGGTTGACGAACGAGTTCCTTGCTTCTCGCGAGCTGATCATTAGGCAGAAGAACCATTGCATCGGCGGCATAGAACGACATCCACGAGTCGACGTTGGCCGCCGCGGCCCAATCCCCATCGGCCATGCGCACCGCGGCCTCGGATGCCGACACATCGACCGGGGAGCGGGCCAAGGCGCTTTGCCTCCCAATTAGTAGGAAAATCACGGTGAGAATAGGAAGCGATGCCAGCAGTCCAACTTTCATTCATTGCTCTCGGCTACAGATGCTGCGTCGAGTGTATCTGAAACGATAGTACAGACACCGGCGACGAGCCTCTGGCCCATCTCGGCTGTCTCTTCGGGCGTTACGCCGCGGCGGTCCGCCGACGGTTCGACACGTAGAGCCACTCTCCCACGATGGCCGTGAGCAGCAGCACGATATTGGAGGTGAGGAACACCCAGTTGTGGAGCAGGTAGCTGTAAACCGTGTAGCCCGTCGATGCGGTCAGCTGGCCCACGAACAGCCAGCGCGACACGCCGGCCACCGCCTTGGTTTTCCATTGGGTGTACGTCTGGCTCATGATGGTGATCAAGAGAACGAACGAGCTGGCCCACCCGATGAGTTCCGCCCCCTTCATGGCGCCGCCGGCGACTGCACGAGCACGTCGATGATCGCATTGCCGATCGCCTCACGGTCCGATTGGCGGGCGAATTGGATGGGGCGCGGGCGCGTCGCGCGCAATCGGCCCAGGGCGCAACTCAAAATCGATGCCGCGGTCGAATCCGTCAGCGGCGACAGGGCTAGGAGGGTGAGCAAGGCATCGATCTCCTCGACGAATTTTCGGTATTTCCCGGGCTCGCGCGATTGCCATTCGGTCAGCAGCACTTGGGCGGCCGTCTGGTCGCCCAGACGGACCGGGCCAAGGCCGTGCATGAGGAGCAGGTCGCGAACTATCGCCAGATGGTGCTGACCGCGTACCAGGATGTCGAGGACAATTTGGCGGCGCTGCGCCGTCTCGAGGAGGAAAGCCGCACGGAAGCCTCCGCCGTTCTGGCGACGGGGGTGGCGTTGCAACAGGCGCGCTTCCGCTATGCGGAGGGACAAGTCACCTATCTGGAGGTCGCCAGTACGGAAACCTCGGCCTTGCAGGCGCAGCTGCAGGAGGCCAACATCCAGTCGCGTAGAATGGTCGCCAGCGTGATGCTGGTCAAAGCGCTGGGCGGCGGATGGCAGGAACCTGGTCCCGCCGTGAGTCGACGTTGAGATACTGAGAGGTGTCGGTGGTCAGAATAGTGCAGGACGAGACGATCCTAACCGGCTACCTCAATGTTCGGCGTCTGAAGATCGAACGCGACGGCGGCATCGTGTCGACACTCGAAGTGGAAAGTCACGGTGAGGCGGTCGCGCTGCTTCCGTACGATGCCGGGCGCCGTTGCGCGTTGACGGTCCGTCTGTTTCGCGCCCCGGTCTTCGTCGTCTCCGGGGACGCCTATCTCGAGGAGGCCTGTGCGGGTATGATCGACGCGGGCGAGGACGCGGCGCAGGCGGTTCGGCGCGAGGCCGGCGAAGAGCTCGGTTTGGAATGCCGGGCGCCGCTCGAGCCCTTGGGACGAGTGTGGTCGAGCGCCGGGGTCTCGACCGAGCGGGTTTCGTTGTTTCTGGTCCGTTACTCGGCGGCCGAACGATCGGGGCCGGGCGGCGGCGCGGTCGGTGAGAACGAGGGCATCACGGTCGTCGAGCGCTCGTTGCGATCGCTGCTGGCCGATGTCGAGAACGCTCGCATACCGGATCATAAGCTGCTTACCCTCGTGCTCGGGCTGAGGCTGCGCCACCCCGAGCTGTTCGACGAGGATGTGAGGCCCTGGCGGGCTATCATGAGCTAGCCGAGGGCTGTAAGAATCTGCGCAGCTGCGTTCGCGACTCACACCGACAAGCCGGCCGCGCGGATGCGCGTACGGTGTTCGTCCAGTGCCCGAATAGGAGACCTCAAGATGCTCGAGAAACTTCCGGAGAGTGTCGGCCACGCGCTCATCAATCAGCGCGCCGGCATGGCGAACGTGGTTTACAACCAGTTGCATCGATTACGCGAGACGGCGCGCATCGATTTGCGAAGCAAGGCATTCATGTTCAACTCGAGGCTGCCGATCCGCTTCACCGCGGACGGCGATGGCCTCTCGCCGCCGCTCGAATGGGACCAGGTGCCAGCAGGCACGGACTCCCTGGTGTTGATCGTCGAAGACGCTGACTCGCCGACGCCGCATCCGTTGGTGCACGCCATCGTCGTGGATCTCGGCCGGGCGGATGGCGAAATCGAGGAAGGTGCGCTCGCAAGCCCGGACCATCGGGGTGTAGGCCTGGATACGGGGCAGAATTCTTTTTTACGACATGCCTGGTTGCCACCGGATCCGCCGCGCGGCCACGGTGAGCACCGCTACGTCTTCCAGTTGTTTGCGCTGGGCGCCGGGGCTCCTGTACCCGAGGCACCGGGCCGGTCCGCGCTCATCGAGTTGATCCTGGCTCGCGCCATTGGGGTCGGGTGTTTGATCGGCACCTATGAGCGGGAGGAGCGGGTGGATCCCCCGTTGACGGAGCGGGAAATCGTCGATACGCCGATCGGACTCCCCACTCAGGGAGCGCTCGTCTAGGGGACATCTGCGGCGGCTGCGCCGGCTTTGACGGTGCCGTCGGCGAGGGGGACCGCGATGGGGGTTACCGCCACCTTTGTGACCCCCTTCTCGTGCTCGATGCCGATCTGCTTCGCGGTCGCGGACGAGAGATCCACGATCCGACCTTTTACATAGGGGCCGCGATCTTGAATGGTCACCACCGCGCTTTGACCGGTTTTAAGGTTCGTGACCTTGGCCGTCGTGCCGAGCGGCAAGGTCTTGCTGGCCGCATTGTCGCCATGGGGTTTCATCAACTGGCCGTCGGCCATTTTCTTGCCGGCGAATCGTTTGGCATAGAGCGATGCATTGCCGACGCGTCTGCGGCCCGAGCGGTCCAGGGCGGGCTTGGTAACCGCCGGGTCTTGTCTCGTCGCGGGGGTTTCCGCCGAGTCTGGTGCGGCTCCGGCCCACGCGAGCGGGCTCACGCCTGCGGAGGCTAGACAGCCGATGAGGACAAGACAGGCAAGCCGCGGCGTGCGGAACGTGTTCAGCATGAAATTCCTAGCCAGGCGGCACGCCAGGCGGTACGAATATCGCGCTCGCTTTGCCGGTGGTCTTGAAAATACCGAGGGAACCACCCACCCCGACGCCGACGGCGGAGTTGCGAGAATAGGAGTCGGATCCGACGCCGCTGCCGATGGCGCCGGTTTGCCGTTCATCGAAGCCCTCGAGAATGATACCGTTGGCGCCCAGTTTGGCCGCCTCGCCCTTCAGGCGGGCGACGACCTTGTCCGTGGTCTTTTGGCCTCCCCCGGAAAAGACGCTCTTGCTGGACGCATCCAATATGGCAATTTCTTCGAATGCCGCCGGCGGATGGGAATAGACCTTGACATCTGCGGGGAGAATCGGGGGGCGAGCATTACCCACGAGGACGTGGGATGAGGGTGCGCAAGCCGCGATGCAGAATGCCGCCATCATTCCGGGCAGGAGGCCCCACCCACTGCGCGGGCCGCCGAATCTTCTCCAATCCATCATTCTCCCTCCCTCCTCATCATGGAACGAAAGGATACGCCGGGTGCCTCTGCAGCAACCGTGGCAAAATTGCCCGACCTGCTGTCAGTGTTTGACCGCCTTTGGTTGTGGCACTGCAGCAAAAGATTCGAATTTCAGGTCAATGATGGATCCTGACTCCTGATGGGGAATGCAGGTGGTGTGATTGTCCACATCGCGGGTCGAGAACATCGACAGCACGTTCGTGCGAAATTGCTCCACGAGTTCGCAATCGCCGGTTCCCAGGTCGCGAGGGCTGCGTGCCGCCAAAGCGACCGGACGCCAGACGCCCTCCGCGGTGGTGCCGGGCGTCGGCGCCACAGGCGGCGGGCTGCCAGCGGGCGCCAAGGTGTAGAACGTCAGATCGGAGCGGGCAAACTTGTCCGGTCGGCCGAAACCCGATGCACACGCGCCGGCGGTGGTCTTGGCATCGCTGCGGGCTCCCGCGGCGATGAGAAGAATCTTCAGCTTGTCTGCCAAGCCGTCGCACGAGTAGGTCGACGTGAACCCCATGAACTGGAAGGAATACTTGTGTTCCTGCCATACACCCGGTTCATGCGCGGGGACCCCCTCGGCGAGCGCGGCGGCGGAACCCAGCAGGGCAGCCAGAGCACAACCTGCGATCACGTTCTTGGTCGGAAATATTCTCATGGGAGACCTCCAGCACGGCTCAGCCTAATGGCGATATCGCAAGCATAACGATCCTGGGCACTCGATGGTTGACAGCCTGTGCGGTAGTCTTCGCACATGAATAACAACGACCTCGCCGAAGCGCGCAAAAAAGCCGCGCTCGACTATCACGAATTCCCCACTCCCGGCAAGATTTCGATCGCTGCAACCAAGCAGTTGGTCAACCAGACCGATTTGGCCCTGGCTTATTCGCCGGGCGTGGCGGCCGCCTGCGAAGCCATCGTCGAGGATCCGCTCAACGCCTTCCGCTTCACCTCGCGCGGTAATCTGGTCGGTGTCATCACCAACGGCACCGCCGTGCTCGGATTGGGCGCCATCGGGCCGTTGGCGGCGAAGCCGGTGATGGAAGGCAAGGCGGTGCTGTTCAAGAAATTCGCCGGCATCGACGTGTTCGACATCGAAGTCGACGAGCGCGACCCGCAAAAACTGGTCGATGTCATCGCGGCACTCGAACCCACGTTCGGTGGCATCAATCTCGAGGACATCAAGGCACCGGAGTGCTTTTTCGTCGAACGGGAACTGCGACGGCGCATGAAGATCCCGGTATTCCATGATGATCAGCACGGCACCGCCATCATCGTCGGCGCCGCCGTGCTCAATGGGCTTGAAGTCGTGGCGAAGGATGCCGCGACGATCAAGCTGGTCGTGAGCGGCGCGGGCGCCGCGGCCCTCGCCTGCGTCGACCTGTTGCTCGACCTGGGCGTGCGCATCGAAAACGTGTGGCTGACGGACCTCGCCGGCGTCGTGTACGAGGGCCGCACCGAACTCATGGATCCCGAAAAAGCGCGCTTTGCCCAGGCGACGACGAGTCGTGTGCTGAACGACGTCATCGATGCCGCGGACGTTTTTCTCGGGCTTTCCGCAGGCGGCGTGCTCACCGGGAGCATGGTCGCCAAGATGGCGCCCAAGCCGCTGATTCTGGCGCTGGCCAACCCGACGCCGGAAATATTGCCCGAAGAGGTCAAGTCCGTGCGTGACGACGCCATCATCGCAACCGGCCGGGCCGATTATCCCAACCAGGTCAACAACGTGCTGTGCTTTCCGTTCATTTTCCGGGGCGCGCTGGACGTGGGCGCCACGACGATCACCCGGCAGATGGAAATCGCCGCGGTACGGGCCATCGCCGCCCTGGCGCGTCAGGAACAAAGCGATGTGGTGGCCGCTGCCTACGACGGAATCGAGGATCTGGCATTTGGGCCGGAGTATCTGATTCCCAAGCCATTCGACCCGCGGCTCATCGTCAAGATCGCGCCGGCGGTTGCCAAGGCGGCGATGGACTCGGGCGTCGCGACCCGGCCGATCGCGGACCTGGATGCCTATGCGCAGCGATTGCTGCAGTTCGTTTATCACAGCGGCACCCTGATGCAGCCGATCTTTGCCGCGGCACGCCGGGCGCCGCTCGCGCGCAGCCGCATCGTTTATGCCGAGGGCGAGGATGAGCGGGTGCTTCGGGCCGTGCAGATCGCGGTCGACGAGAAACTGGCCACACCCATCCTCGTGGGACGTCCCGCGGTCATCGAACGGGCGATCAAGCGGCATGGCCTGCGATTTCGCATCGGTGAGCATGTCACGGTGGTGAACCCGGAACGAGACGAGCGGTATCGCGAATACTGGCAGGCCTATCATGCGCTGACGCAGAGAAGCGGTGTGACGCCGCAATATGCTCGATTGGAAATGCGCCGTCGCACCACCTTGATCGCCGCGATGTTGTTGAAGAAGGGCGAGGCGGACGGCCTGATCTGCGGCACGATCAGCACGACGGCGCGGCACCTGCACTACCTGGATCAAGTCATCGGGCGCAGCGCGGGCGTGAATGTGTACGGCGCGATGTGCGGTCTGATTCTGCCGGGACGGCAGGTATTCATCGTCGACACCCACGTCAATCTGGATCCCACCGCCGCGCAGCTGGCCGAGATCACCCAGTTGGCGGCAGACCAGTTGTGCGCTTTCGGATTGACCCCGAAGGTCGCGCTGTTGTCGCATTCGAATTTCGGCAGCAGCGACGCGCCCTCCGCATTGAAAATGCGCGAGACGCTGGCGTTGTTGCATCGCCTGCGGCCGCACCTGGAGGTCGATGGTGAAATGCACGGCGATTGCGCGCTCGATGAAGCCGCACGCAAGGCGCTGCTGCCCGGGAGCACCCTGCACGGGAGCGCCAATCTCTTGGTGTGTCCGAATCTCGACAGCGCCAACATTGCGTACAACCTGCTCAAGTCGGCGGCCGGTCAGAACGTGGCCATCGGGCCCATTCTGTTGGGCTGCGCCGCGCCGGCGCATATCCTGACGGCGGCGGCCACCGTGCGCCGGATCGTCAACATGACCGCCGTCACGGTGGTCGAAGCCAACAAGGCTTCCGCTTGATGGGAGCCGCGAGCGCCCTAGGGGTTCGCGCGCGACACTGGCGTGCGCGCCTGCAGTGCCATGGCAATCAACGCGACGCCGCCGAACAGCAGATTGATGCCGACCAGCAGGCCGATCGCCCACGCCGCCGTGGCGGGCAGTCCCGCGAAGATCATGCCCGCAAGCAAGATGTCCACCACGCCGCTGACCAGCATGAAGCTCCAGCGCGGCGTCAAATCGCGACGATGATCGAGCGCATACAGGATCGAGACGATGCCTTCGATGAACAGAAACGCCGTCAGGATCATCGTCAGCGTGAGCGCGCCGGATAGCGGCCATGCCAGCAACACGACGCCGACGACGATGCCGAGAACGGCGGAAATAAGCGACCAGCCGAATCCCGGCGCGCCGCGCGCTTTGATCGTCGTCGCGAGGCCGATGATTCCGCTCACCAGCACGAGCCAGCCGATGACCACCTCCACCGCGATGGTGGCGATCGGCGGCACCACGATGGCGATCACGCCGAGCGCCAACAGGATCAAGCCCTCGACCAGGAAAAACGCCCAATGCGCGTGCAGCGACGTGTCCAGGCTGGCCTGCATTTTCTGCATATCGATTCTATCGGTCGGCATAATCGGGTCCCTCGATGGGTGATGCGTGACGGAGGCTGGGTAACCTGATGCAGGTCGAGTATAAAGGTTCATGCACATACTCATAGCACCCAATGCGTTCAAGCATAGTTTGAACGCCACCGAGGTCGCCGACGCCATTGCTGAAGGCCTGCGGGCGAGCCGCTTCGCCGGCACCTGGTCCACGTGCCCGGTGGGCGACGGCGGGGACGGCACCGCGGCTCTCCTGCTGCGGCATCTCGGCGGCCTCGAGGTCACGGCGGCGGCGCGTGATCCGCTGGGACGGGTGCTCGAGTCGCGCTTCGTCTTGATCGACGAGGGCCGCACGGCCATCATCGAACTTGCCGAGGCATCGGGGCTGCGCCACCTGCGCAGCGACGAACTCGATCCACTGCGCGCGACGAGCTTCGGGACCGGCGAACTCATGCGCGCCGCTCTGGACCGCGGCGTGGGCGAGATCATCCTGTGCGTCGGCGGCAGCGCGACGGTCGATGGTGGAACGGGAATACTGCGAGCGTTGGGGGCGCGGTTTCTAGATGCCGAGGGAGCCGTGCTGACCACTTTGCCGGGGTCGATGATGGAGCTTGCCGCCATCGACATGACGCGTATCGATCCGCGGCTCGGGGCCTGCCGGTTGACGATACTCTGCGACGTCACGAACCCGCTGGTGGGGGCCCGAGGCGCTGCGGCCGTGTTCGGCCCGCAGAAGGGCGCCGCTCCCGCCGCCGTCATTGCGCTCGACGCGGCCCTCGGACGGTTCAGCGACATCGTGTTCGCGCAGACGGGCCGGCAGATCGGCAATCTGGAGCGGGGCGGCGCCGCCGGGGGGGTCGCTGCCGGTCTCTTTGGTCTGCTGGACGCCACGCTCGAGAACGGAATCGACTATTTTCTCGAGCGGGTGGGCTTCGATGCCGCCATCGCGAAGGCGGATGTCGTCATCACCGGCGAGGGCAGCATCGACGAGCAGACGGTGGAGGGCAAGGGTCCCTGGGGGGTCGCCGTGCGGGCTCGGAGGCAGGGTGCTTTCGTCGTCGGCCTCGCCGGCCAAGTCCCGCTGAGCGCGAGCCCCGCGCTGCGCTCGGGTTTCGATGCGCTCATCGCGATCGGCAACCGCGCGATGTCGGTGACCGAGGCCATGCAATGCACGGCCGAGAACCTGCGTCGCACCGCGTTGGACCTCGGCAACCTCTTCGCGTTGCGCGAGCTTCCTTAGGCGGGTGATTTCAGGGTTTTATCGAGCACGACGATGGCGCCGACCAGGTGGTAGAACGTGCTGGCCGGTGCGGGTGAGTCGAGAAGCTCGCCGTTGGGAAGCTGGACGTCCAGCCACAAGCCCTGCACCGGCGTCGCGAGATACGGAAACAAGCTCTGCGCGGCCGCAGCGGCCATGACCCAGAACTTCTCCTCGCCGGTGATCTGCGCCGCGAGGAGCGCCGCTTTGAGACGTTCCGTTTGCGGCCAGAAGCGCGCGTTGGGATCGTGGACGGAAAAGTCGTCGAGCAGCGCGTTGATCGCCACTTGATTGTGCACGCCGTATTGCTCGCCGATGGCTATCAGCCGCAGCGCGACCTCCCGCAGCGGCCCCGGATGCCGGCTCTGCGAACGCAGCAGCAGCCACGCCCACTCGAACTGGTGCCCGGGCTCCACGATCCGACCCGCGACGCCAGGCGCGGGCTCACCGTCCGCGGCAAACGATTCGCCGAGCGCTCCGGTGTCCGGGCGAACAAATTTCGTAACAGCCAGGTCGAGCACCCGCTGCACCCAGTCCGTCCAGCCCGGATCGCGACCGATCTCGGCCCAGGCAAGGCACGCTTCGAGCAAGTGCATGTGGGGATTCGATTCCACGTAGCCCCCGGCCGTCTCACCCGAACGGAAGGAACCGTCCGCGGCGCCGAACCGCGACTCGATGGCCCGGCGTAATTCGAGCGCGCGCTCCTCGAAGCTGCTGCGCGCATCCAGCGCGGTCGCCGCGGCGGCGTAACCCAGCAGGGCGAACGCTTGGTCGTACAACACCGCCCGATCGTCCAAGGGCGCGCCGTCGACCGCGGCCAAGGTCCGGAACAACCCGTCCGGCCGCAGGTAATAAGTCGAAAAGTAATCCGTGCCGCGGGATACGATGCCGGCGGCGTCGCCAGACCAGCCGAAGCCCGGGGCCTGTGCGAAGGCATAGACCTGGCGCGGATGGACCCGCGCGCGTCGGGGGTGCGCCAGCCCGGTGCCGTTCTGCGCCACGGTTTCGATGAAGCCACCATTGTGCGGGTCGATGCCGGCCACGGCCCACAAGGGGTAGGCGGAGTCGGTCAACCACGCGATCAGCTTGGTGCGCAAGGCGGACAGCTTGGCCTTCGGTGATGTCGTTTCACTGCTTGTCATGGAACAATTGTGACACGACTCGCCGGCTTTTGAAGTGAGCGATGGGTGCGGTAGGTCGCGTTTTCAACCGGTCGCGGTCTGCACCACACGCACGATCACCATGGCCACCGCGATCACCAGATACGCCCGCAGCACGATCATCCCCATGCGCCGCAGGGGATTGAGCGTGATCGGTCCGAGCGCCTCCAGATCCGGCGCGCGCCAGGTGCTGCGCGCCGCCGCCGCGGCGCTGCGCGCGAGCCGGGGAGGGCGCTTCGAGGTGCCGGCAAATACCGCCACCGCGAACGCCGCCAGGCCGGCTCCGAGCCCGAGAATGATGGTGATCTGACCGCCGCCGATGCCCGGGAAAACCACGGCGGCCGTGAGGATCAAGGAGAGCGTCACCAGCACACCCACGATGAACATGGTCAACAGGTTGAAGGAGAAGGAGTTGACCCACGGGCCGAGGATCTCCTCGTCGTTACACAACAGCAGCAGGAACACCGAGGCGCTCGGCAGCAGCACGCCGGCCAGGGTTTGGACGGCGTTGGTGAGCAGGCCGAGCGGCATTCCCGGCACCAGTACGAGCGCCGCCGCAACGACGATCAGGACGAAGTACACGCCGTAGAAGAACTTCGCCTGGCGCGGACTGTGATTCAACGAGTGGCGCATCGAGAACAAATCGCCGATCGCGTAGACGGAGGAGAGCGAGACGGCCGCGGCACCGATGATGCTGGCATCGATCAAGGCGATCGCGAATAAAATGCCGGGCAAGGTGCTGCCGTGCCGGCGCGTCAGTCCGGACGCCACGTCGCCGGCGTCGGTGAAATGACCGGCGTCCGGCGTACCGCCAAACGCATGCGCACAGAAGGCGATCATGGCAACCGCTCCCAGGACGACCAGCACGATGCCGATGATGAGATCCACACGCTCGTAGTTGATGTAGCGCGCGCTGATCCGTTTGTCGATGACGTAGCTTTGCTGAAAGAACAGCTGCCAGGGGGCGACCGTGGTTCCGACGATGGCGATGATCAGCAGCATGACGTCGGCGAGCGGTGCGTTGGGCGGCAGTCGAGGGACCGCGAAGTCGTGCGCCATCTCGCCCCATGGCGGATGGACCATGAAAAACACCGGAACCAGGAGCAGACTGCCGGATACCAGGACGAGGGCGAAACGCTCGAAGCGGCGGAAATCACCGGTGCTCACGGCCGCCATGATGACCACGGCGGCGGTGGCCAGTCCCCACGACTTCGGGACGCCCAGGACACCGAGCCCGAGACTGATGCCGATGAATTCGGTGACCAGCGTCAGCGCATTGAGAACGAACAGGTCGATGACGCTGAAGGCGCCCCAGAACCTGCCGAACCGCTGCAAAATGAGCTTCGCGTGACCGACGCCGGCGACGGCGCCCAGCCTGAGGACCATCTCCTGGTTCACGTACAGCACGGGAATGAGAAGCGCCAGCGTCCAGAGCAGGCTCGTGCCGTAATTTTGTCCGGCCTGGGCATAGGTGCTGAATGCGCCGGCGTCGTTGTCCCCGACCATCACAATGAGGCCGGGGCCCAAAATGGCCAGGAAGGTGCGCAGCCTGTGCAGGCGCCGCCCGGTCTCGTCTGCGCGCAGACTGCCGAGGGCACCGCGAATGTGGTTCAGGGGAATGCGCGTTTGAGTGTCGATCATCGTGGCCTCACCGATATGTGAGCGATGTGCGATTCAATGGCAGACCCCATGCGCGCCGGGCCCTCACGGCGGCCGGCGATCATTTCAAGGAGGCATTGGGTCAAACACGGTGGGGTATCGTCTCAAACGCGCTTGCCGCTCACGGCGGCAGGGCGTCCTTCAGCGAGGAGGCCTCATCCGGTCGGGAGCACGCCGCAACGGATGCAGCGCCAATCACCTGGCTGTGGGCTACTGTCCAATTGAAGCGAACCTCGCGTGACAAAAAGTAAGTGGAAAATAGTGGGCGCAGCGCCCGATGTAAAGAGAAATCTCATGCCGAGGAGTTGCCGAGATGCTGTGCCTGCGCCGGGGGATCGACCCATCCCTTGTGCAGCCACTCCGAGACGGTGTCGTTGAAAGCCCGCAGCAGCGAATCGAAAGCATCACGGGTTTCCGGCGCGGACTCGAGCCGCTCGAGCCGCTCGAGGCGCGAGGCGGCGGCGGCGACCGCCACGGCCGCGACGGTCCCCGCCGACCCTTTGAGGCTGTGAGCAAGCTGGCGCAGGCTGCCCGAATCGATTTCACCCTGAAGTGCGGCCGCGATGCGCGCCAGGGTTTCAGCGGCCGACGTGACGAACAAGGCGATCAACTCACGCGCGAACTGCGCGTCGTTGCCGGTGCGCGCCAGCAGCGCGGCCGCGTCGAAGACGGCGTTGGTCACCATGGGAGTCTTACCGCGGCGTTCGATGGTCAACCAAGCCTTGGTCAATGCCTGTTTCAGACGGATCGGATCGATCGGTTTGGTCAGATAATCGTTCATGCCCGCGTTCAGGCATTTGGCGCGGTCGGTGGCCAGCGCGTGGGCGGTGAGTGCAATGACCGGGATTTTGGGGTTCCGCACCCGGCCGGGTGAGCCGCGTAGCTGCCGCGTGGCTTCGTAGCCGTCCATCTGCGGCATCTGGCAGTCCATGAGCACGATGTCGAAGTCCGCTTCGCTCAGGGCATTGAGCGCTTCGATGCCGTTGACCGCGACTTGCACCTCGGCACCGAGATTCTGCAGCAATCGGGCGGCGAGTTTCTGGTTCACCGCATTGTCCTCGGCCAACAGAATGCGCACACCCGAAAACTCCAGTGCCGCCGGCGCGATCTCGCTGGTCTGGGCGAGCTGATTGGCGGCGCGGGTCAGTTCGGTCAGGGCCCGGACCAGCACCATGGTTTTCGCCGGCTTGGTGATGACGCGATCCATCAAGCGCAGATCGTCTTCCGGCGGGGAGTTGGACAACGAGGTCAGGAGTATCAAGGATGAGGGCGGCGCCTGGGAGCTCCGAATGGCGGATGCGAGCCATGCGCCGTTTTGCGCCGGCAACTGATAGTCCATGATGACGGCGGCCGGCGGCTTGTCCTCGGCGAGCATGGCGAGGTACTTGTCGTGGCCGTCCTCCGCGGATCTGGCGAAGGTGAGCAGGCACCCCTCCGGCGCCAGTTGGCGTTCGAGGCTGCGGCGGTTGCTGGGGTGCTCGACCACGACGAGCACCTCGAGGCCCTGGAGTCTGGCAGTCGCCTCACGCGGCGACTTTTGCTCGGCTCGCCGCAGGCACAGGGCGAGGCGAAACGTCGAGCCCTCCCCCACCGCGCTGGCGACTTCGATGCTGCCACCCATGGCTTCCGCCAGGTGCCTCGAGATCGACAGGCCGAGCCCCGAACCGCCAAAATTTCGCGTGGTCGAGCTGTCCGCCTGAATGAAGGGTGCGAACAGCGTGTCGACGCGGTCCGGAGGGATGCCGATGCCCGTGTCGCGGACCGCGAACAGTAGATTCACGTGCGATTCGCCGGCCTTTGTCGTGGCGAGGCTCAGGCTCACCTCGCCGTGCTCGGTGAACTTGATGGCATTGCTCAGCAGGTTCAGCAGGATCTGGCGCACGCGGGTGGGATCGCCGATGAAGGTGTGCGGCGTGTGCGGATCGACGTCGACCAGCAACTCGAGGTTCTTCTCGGCGGCGCGCAACGCGACCGCATCGACGGCATCTTCCACGACATCCTGCAAGTTGAACTCGATGGACTCGAGCTCCAGACGACCGGCTTCGATCTTGGAAAAATCGAGAATGTCGTTGACGATCGAGAGCAGCGATCCACCGCTGGAGCGCACGATCTCCGCGTACTCGCGCTGCTGGGCATTCATGGGCGTGTCGAGCAACAGTCCCGTCATGCCGATGACGCCGTTCAACGGCGTGCGGATTTCGTGACTCATGTTGGCCAGGAACTCGNNCTTGGCGCGGCTGGCCGCCTCGGCGGCGTCTTTGGCGAGGCGCAGCGCCTGTTCCGCCTGCCGCGATTCCGTGACGTCTTGAAAGGCGCCGATGATGCGGACGCAGCGGCCGTCCCGCATCTGAGGTTCCCCGATCGAGCGCACCCAGCGCTCCCGGCCGGTCGCCGTGATGAACGGGGCGATGAAGTCGAAGGACTTGCCCTGCTCGAAGGCTCCGGCAAGCGATTCGGCGACCATTTCCCGGGCGCCGGGCGGATAGAATCCGAGCGCCTGCTGCGGCGTCGGCATCTGACCGATGGGCAGGTCGTGAATCCGGTACATCGTGTCCGACCAATAGGGGCTGCGCGCTTCGACATCGAGTTCCCAACCGCCGATCTCGCCCATCCGGCTGGTCGCCGCCAGCAGAGCCTCCTGACGTACCACACGCTCCTCCACGATCTTGCGCGCGGTAATGTCCACGACGAGCGCGTAGAAACCCACGACCCGGTGCTCGTTCCAATGCGGCAAATATTCGCTCTGCCAGTGCCTGACGTTGCCCTCCCGGTCGGTCACGGCTTGATCGAAGGTCTGGCGTTCACCGGCGAGGGCCGCGAACACCCGATTGCGCCTGGCCTCTGAGTTCTCGGTGCCGAACAACTGATCGATCGACATGCCGACGATTTGATCCGGCCTCAGCCCGAAGCGGTCGAAGTGTGCTTGGTTGGCGAATCGGCAGATGCCCTGGGCGTCCCAGTAGGCAATCATCGCGGGAAGACTGTCGGAGATCTGCCTCAGCCGCTCTTCACTGATGCGGGAGCGCACTTCCTGGGATTGCGCCCTGGCAGCCTGCCGCTGCAGTTCGGCATTGATTTCCTGCAAACGGCGGGCTTGCGCCGTCGCGCGTGATTGCAGGTGCGTGTCGAACACGGTCGTGATCAACACGATGGCGAGCAAGGCGACGCTGATGAGTCCGACGAGGACGCTCAGACGGGTGCTGTCGATGGGCAGGCCGCCGACGCACAGCGCGGTGGGGCTGAAGCGGGCGGCCGCCATTCCCGCATAGTGCATGCCGCTGATGGCGGCGCCCATGACCAATGCGGCGCCCACCCGGCCGAGCGCCAGGAGCCACGAGCTCCCGGTGCGCAGGTTGAAGGCGAGCCACAGCGCCGCGAACGATGCGACCACGGCAATCACGATCGATGCGGCGACCCAGCCCGGAGCGTAGCGAATCTCCGGGACGATCAGGATGGCGCTCATGCCGGAGTAGTGCATGATCGAGACGCCGGCGCCCATCAGCAGCGCGCCGCCGCCCAATCGACGAAAGCTCAGGGCGGCGCGGCTCGATATCCAAAGCGCGCATCCGGACGTGACGATGGCCACCAACAACGAGAGCAAGGTCGTCATCACGTCGTAGCGCAGTGCCGTCGGCAGCGAGAACGCCAGCATGCCGATGAAGTGCATGGACCAGATGCCGATGCCCATGGTGATCGAGCCGACGGTCAGCCAGACCCGGGCCAACGTGGAACTGGCCGCGGACACCCGGGCCGCCAGCGACAGCGCCGTGTACGAGACCAGCACCGCCACTGCGATCGAAAGGGCGACGAGCCATGAGTTGTAGGTCGGTTGCATGTGAATCGCCGCGACGAGTTGGGCTCAAGCGTTTATCGGCGGGACGTATGCATGGTTGAGAGCTTCAGCGATTGTTTTGCACAGCCCGGGCGGCGTGGGCGAGAATGTAGCGTTGTGTGGCTGCTTATGTACGGAACTGGTTCATGAAACGACCTTCTAGAGGCTTGATTACCGCCGGGCTGCTCGTGGCGGGCGCCTGGTGGGGGATTCTCGGCCATTCCGGCCGCGCCTGTGCTGGCCGCGCCGACGCCGGCGCGGCGGCCGCGTCGGCGCAGGGTGATGCGATCGTGGTCTTTGCGGCGGCGTCGTTGACTGATGCTGTGCAAGAATTGGGCGTCGATTTCACCAAATCCTCGGGAGTCCCCGTGAAGTTCTCCTTTGCGGCGAGTTCCACGCTGGCGCGTCAGATCGAAAGCGGAGCCCCCGCCGACGTCTTCTTCTCGGCCGACATCGAGTGGATGGATTACCTGCAAACCCGGCAGCTCATTCAGCCCGGATCCCGACGTGACCTGCTCGGCAACCGGCTGGTGCTCGTGGCGCCGGCCGACAGCACGCTCAGACTGACCATCGAGCCGCACTTCGCGCTGGCCGCGGCGCTCGGCAACGGCCGACTGGCGACCGGGGATCCGGACTCGGTGCCGGTCGGGCGCTATGCGCGGGCAGCGCTGACGTCGCTCGGCGTGTGGAATTCTGTCGAGGGCCGCCTCGTCCGCGCCGACAACGTGCGCGCCGCCATGGCGTTCGTCGACCGCGGCGAAGCACCGCTCGGCATCGTCTATCGAACCGACGCGCTGGTCGACAAAGGCGTACGGATCGTCGACACGTTTCCAGACGGTACACATCCGCCTATCATCTATCCGATCGCGCTCCGTGCCGGAGCGCAGCGGCAGGCGGTGCAGTTCACCGACTTCCTGCGCACGCCGACCGCCGCTGCGGTGTTCGTCAAATACGGGTTCGTGCCATACCATGATTGATCTACGCAGCGACACGGTGACACAGCCGACGGACGGGATGCGGGCGGCCATGGCGTCGGCTGAAGTGGGCGACGATGTCTATGGCGATGACCCAACGGTCAACCGCCTGCAGCGTGTGATGGCGGAGCGCTTCGGCTTCGAGGCCTGCTTGTTTTTCCCGACCGGCACGCAGAGCAACCTGGCGGCGCTCATGTCGCATTGCGGGCGTGGTGATGAATATCTCGTGGGCCAGGACGCCCATACCTACAAGTACGAGCAGGGCGGCGCCGCGGTGCTCGCGAGCATTCAGCCCCAGCCCCTGGAGCACGAGCCGCATGGGGGGATTGCCATCGAGCGGATTGCAGCCGCCATCAAGCCGGATGACATCCACTTTGCGCGGACTCGTCTGCTCGCGCTGGAAAACACGATTGGCGGCAAGGTGCTGCCCTCCGACTATCAGCGCGAGGTGACCCGCTTTGCGCATGCCCAGGGTCTGCACACCCATCTGGATGGCGCCCGCATATTCAATGCGATCGTCAAACTCGGCGTCGACGAGCGCAGCGCTGTGGCGGGCTTCGATTCGGTATCGGTCTGCCTGTCGAAGGGACTGGGGGCGCCGGCAGGATCGGTGCTCCTGGGGGCCGCCGAGTTCATTCGCCACGCGCGCCGCTGGCGCAAGGCGCTGGGCGGCGGCATGCGTCAAGCGGGGGTGCTCGCGGCGGCGGGGCTGTACGCGCTCGAGCATCATGTCGAGCGGCTCGCCGACGATCATGCCAATGCGGCCGCGTTCGCTGCGGGTCTGCGCGAGCTTGGCCTGCAAGTGGAGCTTCCCCAGACGAATATTTTCTACGTCGAGATCCCGCGGCGGCACGTCGGCGCATTGGCGGATCATTTGACGTCGCGGGGCATTCGCGTGTCCTTGGGCGTACATACCCGGCTCGTGACGCATCTGAATGTGTCGCGCGCACAGATCGACCTCGCACTGCAGGCATTTCGCGACTACCCAGCGTGGTAGGGGCCCTCGCGACCCATGGCTGATCCGTCGCCCGTCGTGATCCTCGTCGAGGACGAACGTCAGATCCGGCGCTTCGTGCGCACGGCGCTCGAGGCCGAGGGTTGGAGCGTGGTGGAGGCGGATACCCTGCGCCAGGGCCTGGCCGATGCCGGAACTCGCAGCCCCGATCTGGTCATTCTGGACCTCGGTTTGCCGGACGGCGACGGCATGGATTTCATCCGCGACGTGCGCGGCTGGTCCAAAGTGCCCATCATCGTGCTGTCGGCGCGGGTGGGTGAACAGGACAAGATAGACGCGCTCGACGCCGGCGCGGACGACTATCTGACCAAGCCCTTCGGCGTGGGAGAACTGCTGGCGCGGGTGCGCGCGGCGTCGCGTCGACAACTGACGTCGGGCGCCGGCGTCGCGTCAATCGTCCAGTTCGGCGACATCGTCGTGGACATGAGCTTGAGGACGGTCCACAAGCGCGGCGTCGCAGTGCATCTGACGCCGATCGAATACCGGTTGCTGAGTCTGTTGATCGCGAATGCGGGCAAGGTGCTCACCCACCGGCAGATTCTGCGCGAGGTCTGGGGCCCGTCGCATGCCGAGGACGGACATTACGTCCGTGTGTACATGGGACACCTGCGCCACAAGCTGGAGGACGATCCGGCGCAGCCCAAGCATCTCTTGACGGAAACGGCGGTGGGCTATCGACTGGTGCAAACCGTCTGAATCCCGCTGCGCGGCGCATGCCAGCGGCGTCGGGCGGCCTCGAGGTCCCCGGCCGTGTCCACATCGTCCTCCGCGGACGGCATATCGACGAGCGAAATCATGTCGGCGGGGAGATGCCGAACGAACTCACGCAGTCCTTGATCGCCGCTCACGCCGAGCGCGCGCGCGTACAGCGTGCGCGGCAGGATCAGCGGCGTAGCCGCCTGCAGCCCCCGGCGCCGGGCGACCACCCGCCGTCGCCCGGACCGCCATCGAGCGATCAAGCGCGCGATGTCGCGCGGCCGCAGGTGAACCAGATCCACGGGCAGGAGCAGCACGCCCGCGGCATAGCGGGCGTGCGTGATGCCGAGGCGCACCGAGCTCGATAATCCCCTGGCGCGATGCCGATTGGCGACGAAGCGCACCATCCGGGCGTCCCGGCCGACACGGTAACGATGAGCGCCGGCCGGAAACACGACGATGATCCGCGATGAGGCGGCGAACGGGTGCAGCGAGCGGAGCGTTCTGGCGAGCAGGGTCGAGCCGTGCACCCGCGCCAGGGCTTTCGGCCGGCCCAACCGCGTGGAATATCCGGCGGCCAGAATCACGATGGTCAGGGCGGGCAGAGTACGGCCAATCATTGCTATCATGCGCTAATGACGAAGGATTTTGCGAGCCTGCAGCGCAGGCCGTTTCTGACGCCCATCTGGCTCACCGTGCTCGGCGCGATCTGCGCGATCGGCATCCTGGGCTTTGCGATTTGGGGGTGGGGGACGGCGGACTCGACCATGGTGGTCGTGATTCGACATGCGGAGAAGGAACTCGATGCCGGCGGCGATCCGCCCCTGTCGCCGGCGGGTGTGGCGCGGGCCGAACGGCTGTCGCGCATGTTCGGCGACGCGGCGGCGGCCGGGCACATCGAGGCCATCTACGTGTCACCCACGGTGCGAAACCGGATGACGGCCGCGCCGTTGGCCGCGCGATTGGGATTGACGCCGATCGTCACCACGAATTCGAATCCGTCGAGCCTCGCGCGGCGCGTGCTGCGCGAGCATGCGGGCGGACGCGTCTTGGTCGTCGGGCATAGCGACACGATCAACGAGATCGTCGAGGCGCTGAGCGGCGTGAGGGACCTGCCGGTGATCGGCGGTGCGGAATATGGCACGATGTACATCGTCTGCGTGCCTCGCATCGGGCGCGCGAACGTTCTGCGGGTCACCTACTGACGCTGGCCGCCGCGCGCAGCATGATGGCCTTGCGGACGAAGTCAAGGTGGCGGCCGATCATGAAGTCCGCCACCACGACGTCGCGAATGCGGCGGCCGCCGTCGATCAAATAAGTGGCGCGGCGCACGCCGAGCCCTAAAGGCCCGTTGACGCCATACATCTTGATGACTTCTTTGTGTGCGTCCGACAGCAACGTGAAGGGAAGCCGGTGGCGGGCTCGAAACTTCGCGTGGGAGGCGGGACTCTGCGGGCTGATACCGGTCATGGAAAGTTTTGCGCCCACGAGTTCATCGTGCAGATCCCGCAGGTCACAGGCCTGCCGGGCGGAGCCGGGCATGAAGGTGCCGGGGTAAAAATACAGGATTCCGGCGCCCGAGCGCAAAAAATCCGTCAGTGAGCGGTCTTTACCCGTGTCGTCCGGAAGGGTGAATTCTGGCGCTCGTTCGCCTTCCTTTAGCATTTGATCCGCCTCATTGCCATTCCATCCTAGCGAGTTTCCTTAGGTCCGGTGTGGATACTTTGGCGGGTGCGCCCGGGTCGCCGGCCGCGAATCAGCGATCGCATTCAATGCGGCGATTCTTTCCGGATTCCGGTATAGTTCCGCGTCGGAAATGAGCCCGGTCGCCGCCACAATGGCGGATGGCTCGGCTCGACGGTTTCGGGGGAGTAGCTCAGTTGGGAGAGCGTCGCGTTCGCAATGCGAAGGTCGAGGGTTCGATCCCCTTCTCCTCCACCAAAACTAAAGGCCGGATCTTCTTAGGTTCCGGCCTTTTTTTTCTCCGGCCTCGGTAGCTCAGTGGATAGAGCGAGTGCCTCCTAAGCGCTAGGTCGCAGGTTCGATTCCTGCCCGGGGCACCATAGAATCAATCAGTTACGCCATGCGGGTCAACGAACAGCGAGCGCAATTCATGCACGATGAAGCCGAAATCACGATCAACGGCACGAAGCTGTCCGATGCGGAATCCATGACCGTGCGGGTCGCCATCGACACGCTCGCCAATGTGTTGGCCGAGGAACTGGGCGCGGATGCCGATGGGCAGATGCTGGCCGAACGCTACATGGACTCCCTCGCCAAAATCCAGGCGCTGCTCGAATCACGCGAGACGCGCAAGCAGTAGCCGGCCGACGGCGATAAGGCCCCGCGGCACTGATTTGAATGCCGCCTCATACAGGACAGATACGATCCACGCTTTATCCGATTCAGACCTGGTTGCGCGCCGCACACCGCGGGTCACGCTGTTGCTTGCCGTCGCCTGCGGCCTGATCGTCGCGAATCTTTATTATTCGCAGCCCTTGGTGGGCCTGATCGCCCCGGTGATCGGTTTGCCGCCGGCGGCAGCGAGCCTCATCGTCACCACGACTCAGCTAGGCTATTGCCTGGGCCTGCTGTTCCTGGTCCCTCTGGGTGATCTCGTCGAAAATCGACGGCTCGTGCTGTGGACGCTGTGCGGGGCCATCGCCGCGTTGCTGATGGCAGCGACGGCGGATTCGGCGGCCACTTTCCTCTGTGCCACGCTGTTGCTCGGATTGGGCTCCGTGGTCGTGCAGATGCTCGTGCCCATTGCCGCGCATCTCGCCCCGGATGCCGATCGGGGCCGCGTGGTCGGCAACGTGATGAGCGGTTTGCTGGTCGGCATCATGCTGTCGCGACCGTTGGCCGGTTTCATCGCCAACGCGTTTGGCTGGCGTACGGTGTTTGCCGGGTCGGCCGTCGCGATGGTTCTGCTCGGACTTACCCTGCGCGGGTTGCTGCCGCAGCGGCGCCCGGCCCGCAGTCACGGCTACGGGGAACTGATCGCCTCGCTCTGGACCTTGCTGCGCGATACGCCATTGCTGCGTCGGCGCGCGCTCTATCAGGCGGCGTTGTTCGGCGTCTTTACGCTGTACTGGACGGCGGTGCCCATCGTGCTGGCGGGCCCGCACTTCAACCTGTCGCAGGGAGGAATTGCCCTGTTCTCCTTGGCGGGGGTCGCCGGCGCATTGGCGGCGCCGATCGCCGGGCGACTCGCGGATCGAGGGCATACCCGGGTGGCGACCGGCTTCGCGATCGCAATCGTCGCGGTCGCCTTCCCGCTATCGCGAATCGGGCATTCGCAGTCGTTGACCATGCTGCTGGTGGGCGGCATTCTGCTCGATCTCGGCGTACAGGCCAATCTGGTCCTCGGCCAGCGCGCCATCTACGAAATCGGTTCGCACCTGCGGAGTCGGTTGAACGGGATATTCATGGCCATATTCTTCGTCGGCGGGGGAGTCGGATCGGCGGTCGCGAGTGTTGCCGTGGCGCGCGGGGGATGGCCGTTGGTGAGCTGGATCGGTTTCGCGCTGCCCGCGGCGGCGCTGATTTTCTACGCCACCGAGCCTCAAGACTTGCGACATCCAAAGGTGACCCCATGACTCACGACGATTTGATCGAAGGCGGGCCCACGGCACGCTATGCTAGGGGGTATGTGCCGCATTCGCTCCGCAATTGACTAAACCCAGCCACCGCAGCGGGCCTCGGTCGGCATTGAAGCGCGGTCCGAAAGCGGCGCGCGGCCGTCGGGTCGTCCCGCCGAGTGCGCCCGATGCAGAGGAGGAGGTGCTCGGTCCGCCGGAGGGGGGGGTGGCGGTCGAGGCCGCAGATCGCCGTCTGCGCAACTACCGTGAGCAATTCACCGAAGGTGCGGAGAACGAAGCGTATTTTCGCGCGACCCGCGCGATTGTCACGGCGGCGCGCCGGTGGCGCAAACTGGCGAATGACCGTGTCAAGGTCACCGGGCAGACGATGGCCCGCTGGGAGACCATGTTTCTCGTGGCCCTGTCCGGTGATGAAATCACCCAGGGAGAGCTGGCGCGCCTCATCTCGGTCGAAGGCCCGACGATGGTGCGGATGCTCGATGTCCTGGCCAAGGACGGGTTGATCTCGCGCCGTCAAAGCTCCGCCGACCGTCGGGTCACGACGAACAAAATCACGCCCAAAGGCATGCGCGCGATTCGGGACATCATGGATATCACGGACAAGCTGCGGGCAGAGGTGATGGGCAACATCGACGAGCGTCGGATCGAGATATTCATCGACGTCACGACGCAGATTTTGCGCAACATCGATGCCAGGAGCTACAGCGGCACGGAGGGCAACGCCTATCCGTTCGACCAGTCGACCGTGGGACCTGCCACGAGACGCAAATCGAAAAAGGCAGACCTTTAACCGACGGGCCGCGTCCGCGGTCGGTCCTTCACGTGAGGATTTTCCGATGAAACGCTGGTTGACCGGTATGTTATGCGCGATTGCTCCGCTGCTGGCGGTCCATTCCGAATCAGAGTCGACCCGCCAAGCGTCACCGTTGCTGGGCTATGGCACACAGGCGTCGGTGACGGAAGTGCAGTGGGAAACGCGGTTTCGCGACGGCATCTCCCCCGACGGCATTCGGGAAAACATGCGGCGCTTGAGCGCCCGGCCGCATCACGTTGGATCGCCGTACGACAAGGACAACGCCGAGTGGATCCTGGCCAGGTTCAAGTCCTGGGGCTTCGACGCGCACATCGAGACATTCGATGTGCTGTTCCCGACCCCGAAGGAGCGCGTGCTCGAGATGCTGCAACCCACGTCGTTCACCGCATCGCTGCGCGAACCGGCGCTGACGGAGGATCCAACCTCCGGTCAAACCGCCGAACAATTGCCGACCTACAATGCATATTCGGCCGACGGCGACGTGACGGCGCCCCTGATCTACGTCAATTACGGCAGCCGCGAAGACTACGAAGAACTGGATCGGCTCGGCATATCCGTGAAGGGCGCCATCGTGATCGCGCGGTACGGGCAAAGCTGGCGCGGCATCAAACCGAAGGTTGCCGCCGAGCACGGCGCCATCGGCTGCATCATCTACTCCGACCCCAGCGGCGACGGATACTTCAAGGGCGATGAATTTCCCGCCGGCGGCTGGCGTTCCAAGGACGGGGTGCAGCGCGGCAGCGTGATGGACACCGACTATCCCGGCGATCCGTTGACGCCCGGCGTCGGTGCGACGGCGGGCGCAAAAAGGCTCGCGCTGAAGGATGCGAAGACCATCACCAAGATCCCGGTGCTGCCGATTTCCTGGGCCGATGCACTGCCGCTGCTGTCGGCCTTGAAGGGGCCCGTGGCCCCTGAAAGCTGGCGCGGGGCGCTCGCGATCACCTACCACGTCGGACCTGGACCGGCCGTGGTGCACCTGAAGATGACGTCCCACTGGGACACCAAGCCGGTGTACGACGTGATCGCCACCCTGAAGGGCGCCAAGGCGCCGGACGAGTGGGTGATCCGCGGCAACCACCATGATGCGTGGGTGAACGGCGCGGATGACCCCATATCCGGCCAGGCCGCCATGCTCGAGGAGGCTCGTATGCTGGGCGAACTGCACGGCCATGGATGGTCTCCGTCGCGCACCGTCATTTACTGTGCTTGGGACGGCGAGGAGCCGGGTTTGCTGGGCTCGGTCGAATGGGTCGAGACGCATCTCGCCGAGCTGCAGAGCCACGCGGTTGCCTACATCAACTCCGACGGCAACGAGCGTGGTTATCTGTCGCCGGGAGGCACCCAGGATCTGCAGAACGTCGTGAGTGCCGTGGCCCGCGACATTCAGGATCCGGAGACCAAGCTGTCGGTATTCGAGCGCGCGCACCTCGCCGCTATTGGCAAGGCCAAGGACGCCGATGAGCGCAGCGACTTGCGCAAGCGCGATGATCTCGTCGTGGATGCATTGGGCGACGGCTCGGACTTCACCGCGTTCCAGGACTTCGCCGGCATCTCCACGTTGGACCTGTCGTTCGGCGACGAAGAAGAGGGCGACCAATACCACTCGATCTACGACGACTTTTACTGGTACACGCATTTCGGCGACACCGATTTCCTCTATGAGCGCGCGCTGTCGCAGACCGCCGGCTCGGCCATCATGCGGCTTGCGGATGCCGACGTGATTCCGGTCGACTACGTTCCGCAGGCGGATGCGATCGCCAAGTACGAGGGCGAACTCGAAAAGCAGTTGAAGGACAAGCAAGAAGAGTTCACGGAGCGCAATCTCGAGCTGCAGGAAGGCGTCTTCGCCGCGATCAACGACCCGCACCGGCCGAGGCTGCCGCCGCCCGCCGAAACCGTGCCCCCATACATCAACTTTGCTCCCATGAAGAACGCAATCGAGACGTTGAAGAAGAGCGCCGGGCATTTCTCGCAATCGGTCGCCGATTTCAAGGCTAAGGGATCGCCGGCCCTTTCGGCCAAGTCGTTGCACCTCATCAATGCCGATCTGCTGCGGGTATCGCGCCTGTTCCTCAATCAGAAAGGCCTGCCGGAACGGCCCTGGTTCAAGAATCAGATTTATGCCCCCGGGGCCTACACGGGTTACGGCGCGAAGCCCATCGCGGCCGTCCGTGAATACATGGACCAGAAAAAATGGCATGAGGCGGAGGCTCAGGTCCCGCAAGTCGCGCAGGTGATCGAGAACGCCGCGGCCGGTATCGACAAAGCCGCCGCGGAACTCGAGCGCGCCATCACGCCGTGAGCCGCCGCAACAATGACGATACGTGGTAAAACGAGGCGCTGGAGCAATTGGCGAAGCGCCGCGCACCGATGCCGCAGGCTGGCTTCAAAAGGATCAGATTGAAGTTTTTTCAAAATCGTCGAGGCGCCGCAAGGCGCATCTGGGTCACCGGGGTCGCGACAACAGCGCTGGCATCGGCAGCATTCGCGGAAGATCCGAAACCCATCGTCGCACCCATGGTTCAAGGTCCATCAACGGGACTCGCCGAATCGGCGGGGTTGCGTGCCACCGTCTTTGGCACACCGCCGCAAGACATCGCTCCCCTGCCGGCCAGGGTGCCGCTGATCGAAATCAACATTCCCATGCCCTGGGCGCGGCCGGTGCCCGCCGTGTTCTGGTTCGATCGCAAACTGCGCGTGTGGTTTTCGGCCCAGGACAAGCCCGCACCGCTGGCGATCGTGATCGCCGGCACCGGCAGCGACGGCAACTCGAAGGATCTGTCGACGCTGCGCGCCGTCCTCTATGGCGCCGGCTACCACGTGCTCACCATGCCGTCACCGACCTTTCCCGGCTTCATCGTCTCCACCTCGAGCACCGGGGTGGCCGGCGATCTGTTCCAGGACGGCAACGACCTCTACGCCGCGATGCAGAGAATCGTCCAGCATCTGCCGCACAAGGTGAAGATCACCGAGATCGACGTGCTGGGCTACAGCCTGGGCGGCGCCAACGCCGCCGTGGTCAAGTACATCGATGCGCGCGAGCACAAGCTGCACATTCATCGCGTTGTGATGATCAATCCTCCCGTGAGCTTGTTCGCGTCCGTGGGCCGTCTCGACAAGCTGTTTGCGATCAACATCGGGTCCGGCGATGCGGGCGTGGAACGTCTGTACCAGAAGCTCTATGCGCAGCTCGCCAACTTGTACCGCGCATCGGACCGCGTGCAGATCGACAATAACTTCCTGTTGAGCGCGGCGGCTGACGTCTTGAAGACCGACGCCGAGTTCTCCGCGGCGATCGCCCTGGAGTTCCGCATCGATCTCATGAACATGTTCTTCGCGGGCGACCTCTATGCCGGGACCGGGGTGGTGGTCGACCCGAAGCATCCGCCGCAAGTCGGCGATTCCCTCGAGGAGACCGCGCGCATTCTTCGCGGCAAACCTTTTGCGGAATATTTCACGAAGGTATTCGCGCCGTATTATCTGGCGCATCGGGATGGATCGACCGTGGATTCGTTGGTCGCGCAAAATAGACTGGAGATCATCGGCGACGCCCTGCGCGACGATCCGGACTATTACGCCCAGACCAACAGTGACGACGTGATTCTGGACAAGGCGGAACTCGAATGGTTGAAGACCACGTTGGGATCGAAGATCGTCGTGTACGATCACGGCGGCCATCTCGGGAACATCGGCGAACGGCAGCAGGCGGCGGACATGCTCGACATGCTGGGCGGGCGTTGGCCTGGAGCCGCCCGATGAAGTCATCCGCGCTGATTTTCGGCATCTCGTTGACCTTGGGCGGCTGCGCGACCGGCGGCATCGAGATCCATCGCATGCCGCCCGAGACGCCGGCGGCGGACAATGCTGCGGCGATCGCGAAGGCGGCCGCTCTGTCGGACGCGGCCAAGGACGCCAAGGCGAAGGAGACGAACCCGGCCGAAGCCCCGGCGCCGCTGACGGCGGCCGAGGCGCCGCCGTCGCGGACCTACGATCCGTGGGCGCGCCTCAACCGGTTCACGTACCGGTTCAACGCGCGCTTCGACGAAGACGTGTTCCTGCCGGTGGCGAACGGCTATCGCTGGATCCCGTCGCCAGTCCGCAGCGGCGTACATCACTTTTTTCAGAATCTTTCCGAGGTCGACAGCGTCATCAATTACACGCTGCAATGGCGTCTGCGAAACGGCATACGCAGTCTCGGCCGGTTCGTCATCAACAGCACCATCGGAATCGGCGGCCTTTTCGACCCCGCGACGAAGTTTCATCTGGCGTATGCGCCCACCGGATTCGCCACGTCGCTGGCAAAATGGGGCATGCATCCGGGACCGTACGTGGTGCTCCCGTTGTTGGGGCCCTCGACCTTGCGCGGCGGCGTCGGATTTCTCGGCGATTACGCGACATCGTACGGCATCAACCTGGCCGACCTCTACCGCGGGGATCAGTCGTGGGGGTTGGACGTCGTCAACGCGGTCGATCAGCGTTCAAACGTCAGTTTCCGCTATTACTCCACGGGCTCGCCGTTCGAATACGAAACGATCCGCTTTCTCTATGTGCGCAAGCAATTGCTGGAGGACGCGGGCTTGCACCCTCAGGACAAGCCGAAAAAGCGCGATGATGCGGTGCCGGCCGGACAATAGCGATCGGCGTGTGCCAAAATAAGGCATGGATGAACCAGCGTCTCGCGAACCCGACCCACCGCCACGCTTGTCCTTGGGCGATCGGACGGGCGGCATACTCGCGACCGGCACCGTGCTCGCGTTGCTATACTTCGGGCGTGACGTTCTAGTACCGATCACGCTGGCGGTCATCTTGAGTTTGTTGATCGCGCCCCTGGTACGGTCGTTGCGCCGCCTTGGCCTGGGTCAGACCTTTTCGGTGCTCATTGCGGTTCTTGCGCTGGCGGTCGGTTTCGGCTCGGTGGCCGCGGTGATCGGGGTGCAGGTGGTGCGGATGACGGCGAGTCTTCCGCAATACGAAGAAACCATCCAATACAAGCTCGCCACCCTGAACGAAATGACGGTGGGGCGGTTGAACGAACTCGCCGGCCAGGCGGCCCGGATCATCAGCCAGCACTCCGAGAGAATTCCGGCCGCCCGTACGCTGGCGGCACCCGAAGATGCGGGCTCGGCGGCGCCGATTCCCGTCGAGATCCACAATCCACCGACGAATCCGTTGCAGGTCATTCAGCGGGTGCTGAGTTCCGTCTGGGTCCCGCTCGAAACGGCCGGCATCGTTCTGGTGGTGCTCATCTTCGTGCTGCTCGAACACGAGGCGTTGCGCGACCGTTTCATCCGCATTGCCGGTGGCACCGATATCCGCGCCACGACCCTGGCGCTGAACGACGCGGGCGACCGCTTGTCGAACTTCTTCGTCTCGCAGTTTGCCGTGAACCTGGGCGTCGGCAGCGCCCTCTCGATCGGGCTGACCATCATCGGATTGCCGCACGCCTTGCTGTGGGCGTCCATGGCGGGAGTCCTGCGCTTCGTGCCGTACGTGGGCCTGTGGATAGCCGCCCTGTTCGCGGCGGTGCTGGCGGCGGCGGTCGACCCGGGGTGGTCGCTGGCGATCGCCACGCTCGCGCTGTTCGTGCTCGTGGAGCTCATTGCGTTTCAGCTCATCGAGCCGCAATTATATGGACACACGACCGGTCTTTCGCCGCTGTCGGTGGTGATCGCAGCGATATTCTGGAGCTGGTTGTGGGGGCCCATCGGCTTGATCGTCTCGACGCCGCTCACGCTGTGCCTGGTGGTGGCGGGACGCCACATCAAGGCCTTGAGCCTGCTCGACATTCTGTTGGGCGACAATCAGGCATTGACCATGCCGCAGCGGTTCTACCAGCGGGCGCTGTCGGCCGACTCGGAAGAAATCATCGCGAGCGCCCGCGCCTTTCTCAAACGAAATTCGTTCGCCGCCTACTGCGACGTGGTGCTCATGCCCGCTCTGTATCTGGCGCGTCTCGATCTTCAGACGGGCGCCATCAACAGCGATCAGCAGTCCAAGGTGCGCAATGCCATGGTCGCCGTCATCGAGGCCATCGGCGGGGAGGGGCGGAAGTTGACCCGCCGCAACAGCCGCGTGTCCGTGCTCGATCGAACCAGCGCGGGCCGACGTCTGCGGGAGCAGCGCGAGGCGTCGACCGGGCGCTATCAGGGACCGCTCGCCGTGAAGCCGGGCTCGGTGATGCTGTGCGTCGGGCTCGGAACGGTCGCCGACGATCTGGTCACCGAGCTGTTGGTGCGAATCCTGCGGGACCAAAAGTTGGACGCACGGCATATTTCCGTCGAGGATCTGAAAGCGCCGCGGCCGCCGGATGCATCGCCGGCCAGTGTCTCGGTCGTCTATTTGGTGAGCGCCTTCCCGAGCGACGAGCGCGCCCAGGGAGAATCCGTGGCCGACAGCATCCGGCAGCGCTTTCCCGATGCGCGTCTGGTGACGTTGTTCCTGCCGGGGATGCTGTTGCAGCCCAGCCCGGCGATGCACAGCGTGCGCAACGCCGACGGCGCGGCGACCTCGTTCGGCGATGCCGTGCAGATTTGTCTCGGCATGCAGAACGACAAGCCGCCGATCGTGAAGGCGGCCGACGCTTGAAGGGCATCCCGTTGGCCGCGGCGGCCCGTGCCCAGACGGTGCGGATCCGGTGGCGAATCTTCTCGTGCCTGTTCGGATTTGGTTTCGTGGCCTACGTGCAGCAGAAGACGATCACGGTGGCCGCCGAACGCATGATGCCGGAGTTGGGCTTGTCCCAGGACCAAATCGGCTGGCTGCTGTCGGCCTTCGTGTGGGGTTATGCAATATTCCAACTGCCAGGCGGTATCTTCGGGCAACGCCTCGGCGCGCGCCGCACCTTCGTCATCATCGGTCTGACGGCGTTCCTGGCGACCCTGGCGACGCCGTTGCTGCCCGCATTCTGTACGGGCACCGCCCTGTTCATCGCGTTGTTTGCCGCGCAGGCGCTGCTCGGATGCTCCCAGGGGGCCATATTCCCCGTGTCGGGCGGCGTCTTCGAGGCGTGGTTTCCGCCCAATCGATGGTCCTTCGTGCAGGGCCTGCAGACCATGGGCCTCGGTCTGGGCGCGGCGCTCACGCCGCCGCTCATCGTGTGGCTCATGACGACCTTCGGGTGGCAGCCGGCGCTCATATGGACGAGCCTGCCCGCGCTCGCGTTGATCGCGGTCTGGGCGTGGTACGGGCGCGATACCCCGCGCGAGCACGCGTCGGTATCGCCGCAGGAACTCGAGGAGATCGGCGGCAAGGATCCGCTGGCGGAGGAGGCGCGCGCGCCGACCTCGCTCAGCATGCGGAGATTCCTCTGCCTGCTGCGCGATCGCAACGTCGTCCTGCTGGCGATTTCCTACATGTTCATGAACTACGTGTTCTATCTCCTGTCGAACTGGGTGTTCCTATATCTGGTCCAGGAACGTCACTTCTCGTTGCTCGAAAGCGGCTGGTTGGCGATGGCGCCGCCCCTGGTCGCGGCGCTCGGTGCGGGGGTCGGCGGCGTGGTCACGAGCGTGCTGTGCGAGCGTCTCGGCGACCGGTGGGGATATCGCGCGATGCCGCTCGTGGCCATGCCGATTGCCGCGATTTTGCTGCTGGGCGCCGTGAATGCCGCCAGTCCCTACCTCGCCGTGGTGGGGCTGGCGGCGTGCTTCGGCTGCGTCGAACTGACCGAAGGCGCGTTCTGGGGCGGCGCCATGACCGTGGGACGTGGCG
Organism: Gammaproteobacteria bacterium; assembly: GCA_003164785.1. Lineage (GTDB taxonomy): Bacteria > Pseudomonadota > Gammaproteobacteria > Steroidobacterales > Steroidobacteraceae > Bog-1198. The sequence goes on from PLUE01000028.1 coordinate 198,770, forward strand.
ATACGATGGCCGTCTGCGGACTGATGAACACCGGCGGCAACCTGGGCGGCATCATCGGCATTCCCATCGTGGCGTATTTTTCGGGGCGACACATGTGGCATACCGCGTTTTTGATCGGCGCCGCATTCGCGGTCGTCAGCGCCCTGGCATGGCTGGGCATCGTGCTCGGATCGGCCGGCGCACCGGATTCATCATCGGCCGATCGCGAACCCGCGCTCGGCGTTCACGGAGATTCAATATGAAGACAATCGTCGTCACCGGAGCCGCCCAAGGCGTGGGACTCGCCACGGCCTCGTTGTTGGCCCGAAGCGGCAGCAATTACCGGGTCATCCTGCTGGACATCCAGCCCATCGACGCCCAGTTGGATGCGTTGCGTGCCGCCGGCGGCGAGGTGGCCGGTTTGTCCGGCGATGTCTCGTCCGAGGAATTCGTCCAGCAGCTGGCACAGTGGGCGCAGCGTGAATACGGCGGCGTCTATGGTCTGGTCAACAATGCCGGCATCAGCCTCATCACGCCCGCCGAGGACACCACGGCGGCGCAGTGGCGACGGGTGATGGACATCAATTTGCTCGGGCCCTTTCTATTGAGCAAATACCTGGGCAAGCAGATGCTGGAGCGCGCTCAGGGAAGCATCGTCAACGTCGCGTCGGTGGCGGGTCTCGCGGCGGTGAGCCACCGCAGCGCCTACAACGCGTCGAAGCATGGCTTGATCGGTCTGACGAAAACGTTGGCGGCGGAGTGGGGCGGGCGCGGCGTGCGCGTCAATGCCGTCTGTCCGGGATGGATCAAGACCGAGATGGACGTGGCCGACCAGGGCAGCGGCGCCTACGCGGACAGCGACATCGTCAATCGGGTGCCGATGGCGCGCTTCGCGCGGCCCGACGACGTGGCCGAGTCCATCGCCTTTCTGCTCGACCATGAGCGGGCCGGTTTCATCAACGGCGTGAGTCTGCCGGTCGATGGTGGGTGGATCGCCGATGCAAGCTGGGAAAGCCTGCGCGTGCGAGCCCGGCAGTAGCGATCGCGCGCGCCGTTCAGCGCGGCCCCATGCGAATGGCGCCGTCCAGGCGAATGGTCTCGCCGTTGAGCATGGAATTCTCGACGATGGATTGCACCATCTGGGCGTATTCCGTCGGTCGGCCGAGCCGTGAGGGAAACGGCACCTGCTGGCCCAGCGAATCCTGGATGTCCTGCCGCATCCCCGCGAGCATCGGCGTCATGAAGATGCCGGGGGCGATGGCCACGCAACGAATGCCGAAGCGTGCAAGCTCCCGCGCAATGGGCAGCGTCATGCCGACGATGCCCGCCTTGCTGGCCGCATAGGCGACCTGGCCGATCTGTCCTTCGAACGCAGCGACGGACGCGGTATGGATGATGACTCCGCGCTCGCCATCCGCGTCGGCTGCGTTGTTCTGCATGATGGCGGCCGCGGCTTTGTCGCAATGAAACGTGCCGAGCAGATTGATGCGTATCACCTTCTCGAAGTGGCTGCCTTGCATGGGTCCATCCTTGCCGACGAGCCGGCCCGCGCCGCCGACGCCGGCGCAATTGACCAGCAGATTGACGCCGCCCATGGCGTGGCGTGCGGCATCGATGGCGCTCGTGACCTGCGCTTCGTCGGATACGTCGCACTTGAAGAAGGAGGCGCCGATCTGGGTCGCGACGGCGGCGCCGGCGTCCTGGAGGTCGAGGATCGTGGCCCGCCCGCCGGCGGCCAGGACCCGCTCGGCCACCGCCCGACCGAGGCCGGATGCGCCGCCTGAGATGATTGCCAGTGTGTTGCTAAAATTCATGATCGGTCTCCGGCGGTCAGTGACTCGCTCTCGATGTTGTCCAACGGATGCTGGGCGCCACCCCAGCGATTCTGAAAAAAAGCCCGTACGGATTCCTCGGTCACATCCTCGAGTCGTGCCGGCGCCCAATGCGGTGCATTGTCCTTGTCGATGAGGAGGGCACGGACGCCTTCGATGAAATCTCCCTGTTCGAAGCACTGCTGCACCATGCCGAGCTCCATGCGAAAGCAGCCGGCAAGGTCGAGCGATTTGCCGCGCGCCAGCTGCTGCAGCGTGACCGACAACAGGGTTGGTGAGCGGCTGCGGATCAGTGCGGCCGTGCGGCGCCCCCAGGGTGCCAGGTCGGCTCGATTCTCACCGTCGAGCGAGTCCAGAACGGCCGAGACCGACGAGTGCGAGAAATGCGCGTCGATCGCCGGCTGGAGCATGCTCAATGACGTCTGGCCGGGGGAGGCGGGGATGCGTTCCGGCGCCAGGGACCGGCCGTCCAGCAGCCTGCGCACGACCTCGTGCCATGCGCCCCGATCGTCGGGCCAGTCGAGCGCCGCGAGATCGTCGGGGAGCGCGGCGATGGCGGCGGGTGCGAGATAGACGTCTGCCAGGCCGGCATACACGGCATCGGCGCCGTGCAGCTGCACTCCGGTCAATGCAAGATAAGTCCCCAAAGAGCCGCGGAGTCTCGACAGAAAATAGCTCGCGCCGACGTCGGGGAACAATCCGATGCTCACCTCGGGCATGGCCATCCGGGTGCGCTCACCGGCAATGCGCAGCGTCGATCCCTGCGCGAGGCCCATGCCGCCGCCCATGGCGATGCCGTCCAGCAGCACGACGTAGGGCTTGGGATACGAGTACAGCAGATAGTCGAGCGTGTATTCCGCCACGAAGAATGCACGGTGCAACGACCCCGACTCCTTGAAGCTACGATACAGCGCTCTAATGTCGCCGCCCGCGCAAAATGCCTTGTCGCCGGCGCCGCGCAGCAGCACGGCATGGACGTCCGAATCCTCCGCGCAGCGCCGCAGCCGCGCCCGCAGCTCCACGAGCATGCCGAGCGACAGGGCGTTGAGCGCGGCAGGGCGATTCAGCGTGATGATGGCGACATGCTGGCGAATGTCGCAGAGAATCTCCGCATCGGTCATGGAGGCGGCCGCGGTCAGGCGTTTTTCCAGACCGGCTTGCGCTTGTCGAGAAAGGCATTCACGCCTTCGAGCTGATCTTCACCGTCGAACAGATCGATGAATCGCTCCCGCTCGAGCGCGAGCGCCGCCGCCCGGGGTGTTCCCTGGCGCGCCTGATGGATCAAGTTCTTGCTGAAGGTCACGGCGCGCGGGCTCAAGCCGCTGACCCGCTGCGCCAAGTTCATCGCCGTCGGCACGCTCTGACCACGGGCCACCACCTGTTCCACGAGCCCGATGCGCAGCGCGGTCTCGGCGTCGACGCGCTCATTGGTGAGGATCATGCGCTTCGCCCATCCCTCGCCCACCAGCCAGGGCAGCGTCTGCGTGCCGCAGCCGGCCGGCAGCAGCCCGACCGACGGTTCGGGCAGCGCCATCTGCGCGTGTTCCTCGGCGATCCGTAGATCGCACGCCAGCGCGCACTCGAGCCCGCCGCCCATGGCGTAGCCGTTGATGGCGGCGATGACCACCGGACGAGCCTCCTGCAACGCCTCGAACGCGGCGCCGAAGCGCTGCGCCATGAGCCGCGCCCGCACCTTGTCGCCGGTCGCGAAGGTTTTCAAATCGGCGCCGGCGCTGAAGAACTTCTCTCCTTGACCGGTGACGACCACGGCGTATACGTCGAGATTGCGATCGAGCGCGCCGATCAGCGTCTCGAGCTGCAGCAATCCTTCCGCGGTGAACGTATTCGCCGAGGGATTGTTCAGGGTGACCAGGGCAATGTGCCCGTCGATTTTACAGTCGATCATGGGGAGTTCCGGGCGTGGCTTCGTGTTGCTTGAGCAGATTGATGACGGAGGAGAAATCCTGTGCGCCGGCGCCCTGCGCGCTCCATAGCTGGTAGAGCTGGTGCGCCAGCGCGCCCAGGGCCACGGGTTGTTTCGCCTGCCGGGCGGCGTCGGTGGCCAGGCCCAGATCCTTCAGCATGAGCTCGGTCGCGAAGCCGCCGCGATATCCCTGCGCGGCGGGGACGCCGTCCATGACGCCCGGATAGGGATTGTAGGTATCCGAACTCCAGCATCGGCCGCTCGAGGTGTTGATGATACCGGCGAGCACCTTCGGGTCGATGCCGAGCGATGCGCCAAGATTCATGGTCTCCGCGACGCCGATCATGGAAATGCCGAGCAGCATGTTGTTGCAGATCTTGGCGGCCTGGCCGGTCCCCGGCGTTCCGCAGTGCACGATGTTCCGGCCCATCTGCGCGAGCAGCGGCCGGATGCGCTCGAACAAGGTCGCCTCGGCCCCCACCATGAACGTCAACGTCCCGGATTCCGCGCCGCCGGTGCCGCCCGAGACCGGTGCATCGGCCATGGGATTGCCCCGCGCGCGCGCCGCCGTCGCGACGTCGCGCGCCGTGTGCGGATCGATGGTGCTCGAATCGATGAGCGGGACGCCGCGAAGCACCCCGGCCAGAACACCCTCGTCCCCCAGGTAGACGCTTCTGACATGGGGCGACGAGGGCAGCATGGTGATGACCACGTCGCTCCGGGCGGCGGCAGCCTTGGCCGACACCGCCGCGGTCGCGCCGAGGGCCACCAGGGTGTCGACGTTGCGTTGCACGACGTCGAACACCGCCAGTGAGTGCCCGGCCTTCAGCAGATTGCGCGCCATGGGTCCGCCCATGTTGCCCAATCCGATGAACGCGACGTTCACTTGAGACTGATCGTGGTGTTCACCGCGCCGGACACGCTCGAATCGTCGAACCACCGGGAGGTCACGGTCTTGGTCTGGGTGTAGAACTGCACGGCCTGTTTGCCGTAGGGACCCAGGTCGCCCAGTTTGGATGCGCGCGAGCCGGTGAAGCTGAAGAACGGCACGGGCACCGGAATGGGGACGTTGATGCCCACCTGGCCGACATCGATCTCGTTCTGGAATTTGCGGGCCGCCGCACCGCTTTGGGTGAAGATGGCGGTGCCGTTGCCGAAGGGATTGCTGTTGGTGAGCGCGATCGCCTCATCGAGCGTATTCACGCCCATGATGACCATCACCGGCCCGAAAATCTCGGTCTTGTAAATGGTCATGTCGGGGGTGACGCCGGAGAATATGGTGGGTCCGACGAAGTTGCCCTTCTCGTAGCCGGCGACCTTGATGTTGCGGCCGTCCAGTTCGAGTTTGGCGCCCGCCTTGATGCCTTCCTCCAGCAATCCGAGGATGCGGTGCTTCGCGTTCTTGGACACCACCGGCCCCAGGTCGGCGCCCTTTTCCATGCCGGCGCTGACCTTGAGTGTCTTCGCCTTCGACACGAATTCGGGGATCCATTTCTGTGCGTCGCCCACCAGCACGGTGACCGCGGTGGCCATGCAACGCTGGCCGGCGGCGCCGAACGTGGACCCTACCAGGGCGTTGATCGACTGTTCCTTGTTGGCGTCGGGCATCACCACCGCATGATTCTTGGCGCCCATCATGCACTGCACGCGCTTGCCATGCTGCGATGCCAGGGCGTGCACGTGATTGCCGACATGGGTCGAGCCCACGAAGGACACGGCGACGATATCCGGATGCGTGCACAGCGCGTCGACGGAGCGTTTGCCGCCATGGATGATGTTGAGCACGCCGGGAGGGATGCCGGCCTGCAGCGCGAGTTCCGCCAGCAGCATGGGCGTGAGAGGATCCTGTTCCGATGGTTTCAGCACGAACGTGTTGCCGCAGACGATCGCCATCGGAAACATCCACAGCGGAATCATCGCGGGGAAATTGAAGGGCGTGATCCCCGCGCAGACACCGATCGGCTGATGGATCGTGTAGGTATCGACGCCGCCGGCGACGTTCTCCGCGAACTCGCCCATCTGCAGGCTGCCGATGGAGCAGGCGTGCTCGACGACCTCGAGACCGCGGAAGATATCGCCTTCCGCATCGGCGAGCGTTTTGCCCTGTTCCGCGCTCAGTGTGCGGGCGATGCGGCTCATGTGTTCGCGCACCAGCGCCTGCAGTTTGAGCATGATGCGTGCCCGCGCCGCGAGCGGCGTGTTCTTCCAGGTCTTGAACGCCTTTTTGGCGGAAGCGACGGCGGCGTTGATCTCGTCGTCGGTCGAGTAGGGAACCTGCGCCAGGACTTCCTGCGTCGCCGGGTTCACGACGTCATGCCATTCGGTGGTGTGCGATTCGATGAAAGCGCCGTCGAGCAGCATTTTCACGGTGGGCGCCTGGTCGGCGCGCACGGCGGGTTGGGTGGTCATGCAAGTTCCCCTTGTGTCGTTAACGTTCGGGCGATCAGCAGACGTTGGATCTCGCTGGTGCCCTCGTAAATTTGAGTGATGCGTGCATCACGGTAGTGTCGTTCCACGTTGTAGTCTTCCAGGTAGCCATAGCCGCCGTGAATCTGGATCGCATTGGAGCACACGCGCTCAGCCATCTCCGAGGCCGCTAGTTTAGCCTGACAGGCCTCCGAGAGGCAGGGCAACGCGGCGCCGCGCAGTTTGGCCGCATGGTGGGTCAACAGGCGGGCCGAATTGATGGCGGTGTGCATGTCGGCGAGCATGTTGCCGATGCTGCCGAATTCAGCGATCGGCCGGTCGAATTGGCGGCGGGATTTGGCGTATGCCAGCGCCGCCTCGAAGGCGGCGCGCGCGATGCCGATGGCCTGGGCGGCGATGCCGATGCGTCCGCCCTCGAGGTTCGACAGGGCGATGGGCAACCCCCTGCCGCGGATGCCCAACAGGCAGTCGGCGGGAATGCGGCAGTTCTCCAGGGTGACGGCGCAGGTGTCGGAACCTCGTATGCCGAGCTTGTGCTCGGGACGCCCGACGAGGAAGCCGGGCGTGGTGGTGGGTACGACGAACGCCGAAATGCCGCGCTTTCCCAGTTCCGGATCCGTCACCGCGAACACGATCGCCACGGCGGCCCGTTTGCCGTTCGTGACGAATTGTTTGGACCCGTTCAACACCCATTCGTCGCCGTCCAATAGCGCGCGAGTCTTGAGATTGTGGGCCTCCGAGCCGGCTTGCGGCTCGGTCAGGCAGAAGCATCCGATGGCCCTGCCCTGCGCCATGTCGGGCAGGTAGCGTCGCTTTTGCGCCTCGCTGCCGAATTTCAGAATCGGGCCGCAGCCCACGGAGCTGTGGACGCTCATGAGCGTGGCCGTGGCCGCGCAGCCTGCGGCGATTTCCTCGACGGCCAGGGCGTAGGCGACGTGGTCGGCATAGGAGCCGCCCCAGTCATTCGGCACCATCATGCCGAGCAGCCCAAGTTCGCCCAATTTGGCGACCGCGGCATCGTCGATCCAGCCCTGCTTGTCGAAACGCGCGGCGCACGGCGCCAACTCCCGCCGCGCGAAGTCGCGCGCCGCGTCGCGAATCATGAGCTGATCCTCGCTGTAGAGTTCCGTCGTCATCGTGTCCGCCCCGCGCGCCACCCGCATCGCGTAAACTATAGGGGGTCGACGCTTCCAGCGTTGTGTCAAAACCAGTCAAAATGCGTGATCGAAAATGCAACAGTCGCCGGGCGCGTCGAGCGCGGGGGTAATTGGCCGCAGGGCGCCTAGGGTCGCGCAAGGCACCGAGGCGGGTACCGTTGCAATCTGCTTCGTGGCGGCGGCGCTGGAGAGCCTGCGTGCGCGTCACCTGGATGCCGACGGCCTGTTGCTCGCGGTCGGCCTGTCGCCCGGGCTGCTCCAGGTTCCGCAGGCGCGCGTGTCGGTGAAACATTACGGCGAACTGTGGCGGCGGGTGGCGCTCCTTCTCGACGACGAATTCTTCGGCCAGGATTCGCATCGCATGAAGTCCGGTAGTTTCGCCATGCTGGTTCACTCGGTGCTGGGCAGCCGGGATCTGGGGCAGGCGCTGGAAAGGACCTTGCGCTTCTTCGGATTGATCCTCGACGACATCGCCGGCGCACTGGAACGGGACGGCGCGCACGCGTCCATCGTCCTGCGGGAACGCTCGGCGGCGATCGCGCCGAAGGTCTTCGGGCACGAAGTGCTGTTGATGCTGGTGCACGGGGTGGCCTGCTGGTTGGTGGGCCGGAGGATTCCGATATTGCGCGCCAAATTCCGCTACGCGGAGCCCCCGCATAGCGCGGAGTACCGGCTCATGTATTGCACCGAGCTCGAGTTCGGCGCGCCGCACACCGCCATCACCTTCGTCGCCGATCACCTCGAACTGCCCATCGTGCAGGATGAGCGCAGCGCGAAGGAGTTCCTGCGTACCGCGCCCGAAAGCATTCTGGTCAAGTACAAGAACGGGAGCAGCCTGAACTCGCGCATCCGCCGCCGCCTGAGGCAGATGCCGCCGGGCGAGGTGCCGGATTTCGAGACGCTGGCGACGGAGTTGCACATGACCACGGCGACCATGCGGCGCCGGCTGCACGAGGAGGGCGCGTCCTATCAAGAGATCAAGGATCAGCTGCGACGCGATCTGGCGATCGAGTATCTCAGCCATTCCGGGCGCAGCGTCATGGATATCGCCTTGGCGTTGGGTTTCTCGGAGCGCAGCGCGTTCCACCGGGCCTTTCGGAAGTGGACGGGTGCATCGCCCGGCGAATTCCGGCGCGGCCTGCAACCATGACGCCGCGGGCGGGGACGCCGGACGTCGCGGAGCCGCGGCCCGGGATGTTGCAATTTTTCTCAGATAATTTGATCGGATTCGTCATGCAACAGGCCGCATGGCGGCTCTATAGTTCGAGAGTGAATCCCGAGGAAGAGACATGAATATTGCGGTCACGTCACCCGGCGCCCGGTTTCGGGCGGCCTTGGCGGAGGAGAGTCCCCTGCAGGTGGTCGGCGCCATCAATGCGTACGTTGCGCGAATGGCCGCCGCCTGCGGCTTCAAGGCGCTCTACCTATCCGGCGGCGGCGTCGCGGCCAACTCGCTCGGCCTGCCGGACCTCGGCATCAGCACGATGGACGATGTGCTGATCGACATCCGGCGCATCACCGACGCCTGTGCGTTGCCGGTGCTGGTCGATGCGGACACCGGGTGGGGCGGGGCCTTCAACATCGCCCGCACGGTCAGGTCGTTCAGCAAGGCCGGCGCCGCCGGCCTGCACATCGAGGATCAGGTCCAGGCCAAGCGCTGCGGTCATCGGCCGGGCAAGGAAGTGGTGTCGAAGCAGGAAATGGTGGACCGGGTGAAGGCAGCGGTGGATGCACGCACGGATCCACAATTCGTGATCATGGCGCGCACGGATGCGCTGGCGGTCGAAGGCATCGACAGCGCCATCGAGCGTGCGGTGGCCTGCGTCGAGGCGGGCGCCGACATGATCTTTCCGGAGGCGATTCCTACGCTGGCGATGTATCGGCGGTTCAAGGACGCCGTGCAGGTTCCGATCCTGGCGAACATCACCGAGTTCGGTCACACGCCGTTGTACACGCGCGACGAACTCGCCACGGTGGGCGTGGACATCGTGCTGCATTGCTGCTCCGCGTACCGGGCGATGAACGCGGCCGCGCTGGCCACCTACCAGGCCATCCGGCGCGACGGCACGCAGAAGAACGTGGTGTCCGGCATGCAGACGCGCGCCGACTTGTATGCCTATCTCGACTATCACTCTTATGAAGCCAAGCTCGACGAGTTGTTCGCCGAGGGAAAGGAGAAATGATGGTGGCTTCCGCATTCAGGCCCAAAAAATCGGTCGCCTTGTCGGGCGTCACCGCCGGCAATACGGCGCTTTGCACCGTCGGCAAGACGGGCAACGATCTGCATTACCGCGGCTACGACATCCTCGACATCGCGGCCACGTGCGAGTTCGAGGAAATCGCCCACCTTTTGGTCCACGAGAAACTCCCGACCCTGGCGGAGCTCGCCGCGTACAAGGCGAAGTTGAAGTCCTTGCGGGTGCCCCCCGCGGCGGTGCTCGCCGTGCTCGAGCACTTGCCCGCGTCGAGCCACCCGATGGATGTGTTGCGGACCGGCGTGTCGGCGCTCGGCTGCCTGACGCCGGAGGCCGACGCCCATCCGCTCGCGGGGGCGCGCGAGATTGCGGATCGACTGCTGGCCTCGCTCGGTTCCATGCTGTGCTACTGGCACCACTACTCGCGCGACGGTCGGCGCATCGAGATGCAAACCGACGATGATTCGATCGGCGCGCATTTTCTGCATCTTCTGCACGGCACCCGGCCTCCGGATCATTGGGTGCGCGCCATGCAGACCTCGTTGAATCTGTACGCGGAGCATGAGTTCAACGCCTCGACCTTCACCGCACGCGTCATCGCAGGAACCGGGTCCGACCTGTATTCCTGCATCGCGGGCGCCATCGGCGCGCTGCGCGGACCGAAGCACGGCGGCGCGAACGAAGTGGCCTTCGAGATCCAGAGCCGCTATGCAACGCCGGATGCCGCCGAGGCCGACATCCGGCGGCGGGTCGCCGGCAAGGAGGTCATCATCGGCTTCGGTCATCCGGTGTACACGATCTCCGATCCGCGCAACGAGGTCATCAAGGAAGTCGCGCGCGCGTTGGCGGTCCAGTCGGCAGACATGGGCGGCTTCGCCGTCGCCGAACGGATCGAGAGCGTCATGAAGCAGATCAAGAACATGTTTCCGAATCTGGATTGGTTCTCGGCGGTTTCCTACCATCTCATGGGCGTGCCGACGGCCATGTTCACGCCATTGTTCGTCATCAGCCGCACGTCGGGCTGGGCGGCGCACGTCATCGAGCAACGCATCGACGGCAAGATCATCCGTCCCAGCGCCAATTACACCGGTCCCGAGAATCTCGAGTTCGTTCCGCTGGCCGACCGGTCCTGAAGGGCGCGGCCAACCATTTTTGCTTACAGCCAGGCACACACTCCATGTCACACGATATTAAATCGGCGGAACGTCCCGCCCCGGATCCTGTGCTCACGGCGATCGCCGACTACGCGCTCAGCCATGAAATCACGAGTTCTCTTGCCTACGAAACGGCCGCGTACTGCTTGATGGACACCCTGGCGTGCGGCTTTCAGGCGCTGAGCTTTCCCGCCTGCACGAAGCTGCTGGGCCCGGTGGTGCCGGGCGCCACGTTGACGGGGGGCGCCCGCGTTCCCGGGACTTCGTACGAACTCGATCCCATCAACGCCGCATTCAACATAGGCGCCATGGTTCGATGGTTGGACTTCAACGATACCTGGCTGGCGGCGGAGTGGGGACATCCGTCCGACAATCTTGGCGGCATCCTCGCGGTGGCGGATTATCTGTCGCGCGGCGGCAAGCCCGTGAAGGTGCGCGACGTCTTGACGGCCATGATCAAGGCGCACGAGATTCAAGGTGTCCTCGCCTTGGAGAACAGTTTCAACCGTGTCGGCCTCGATCATGTCCTGCTGGTGCGCGTGGCATCGACCGCCGTGGTGACCGCCATGCTGGGCGGCACGCGCGAACAGATCATCAATGCCGTGTCGAATGCCTGGGTTGACGGCGGGGCGCTGCGCACCTACCGGCACGCTCCCAACACGGGATCACGCAAGAGCTGGGCGGCCGGCGACGCCACCAGCCGGGCAGTGCGGCACGCGCTGTTTGCCTTGAAGGGCGAAATGGGCTATCCATCGGCGCTGAGCGCGAAGACCTGGGGTTTTCAGGATGTCCTGTTCAAGGGCAGGACACTGGCGCTGCCGCAGCCGTTCGGCAGCTACGTCATGGAAAACATCCTGTTCAAGATCTCCTTTCCCGCGGAGTTCCACGCGCAGACGGCGGTGGAGGCGGCGATGACGCTGCATCCGCAGATCCGTGACCGGCTCGGCGAGATAGAACGGGTCACGATCGAAACCCAGGAGCCTGGCGTGCGCATCATCGACAAGACCGGCCCGCTGGCGAACCCGGCCGATCGGGATCATTGCATACAGTACATGGTCGCGATTCCGCTCCTGTTCGGACGCTTGAATGCGTCCGACTACGAGGATGAGGTCGCGTATGACCCGCGGGTCGACGCGCTCCGCGCGAAGATGCGCGTGACGGAGAACCCGACGTTCACGCAGGAGTACTACGCGGCGGACAAGCGCTACATCGGCAATGCCGTGCAGGTGTTCTTCACGGATGGAACATCGAGTCCGCGGGTCGCCGTGGACTATCCCATCGGCCATCGCAAACGGCGTGCCGAAGGCATGCCGGTGCTGGTGCGGAAATTCGAGGCGAGCATCGGCGCGCATTTCGCAGCCAAGCAATGTGAATCCATCAAGCAGGCGTTCGCGGATCCGGACGCGCTCGCCGGGATGGCGGTGAGCGACTTCGTGGCGAAAATGGTCAGCGCCCGCTAGGTCGCGTCCCGGGGCCGGCTCGTGAGCTCACGAGCCGGCGCGCAGCCTTCAGGTGCGGTATGTCGAACATTTTGCCGTCGAGCGAGACCACGCCGGCGCCCGATGAAAAGGCGGCGATGATGCGCTGGGCGAGTTCGAATTCGGCATCGCTGGCGGTAAACGCCTGGTTGATGATCGGCACCTGGTCCGGGTGAATCGCGAAGCGTCCCGTGAAGCCGTCGGCCCGCGAGGCGGCGCAGGCGTCCGCGAGCCCGGCCGCATCGCGATAATCGACGAACACCGAATCGATGGCCTCGATCCCGAGTGCGTGGGCTGCGAGCAGGCATTGGCTGCGGGCGTGTTCATAGGTGTAGCGCCATGCGCCCGACGGCAGTCGGGGATTGCCGGCGCCGAGGGCGGCGCTCAGGTCCTCGGCCCCCCAACCGATGCCCATCAAGCGCGGCAACGCCGCTGACGCCAGGTCGCCCATGCGCAGCACCGCGATCGGAGTCTCCGTGACCAGCGCCAGGATCGGAATGGGCCGATCGACGGCGTTCGTGAATTCCAGTGCCTCGAGATAGTGGGCGACGGTCGCGACATCCTCGGGACCGCGGATTTTCGGCAGCACGATGCCCTCAGGCCGCACCGCCGTCAGGGCGGCCAGGTCGCGCAGGAGTTCGCCGCTGACGAGATCGTTGACCCGCACCCACACCGGCTGGCCCGAATGGTTCTGCAGGTATTCGCGCGCCAATCCGCGGGCCGCCGTTTTGCGGTCAGGCGGCACCGAATCCTCGAGGTCGAGGATCACCGCGTCGGCGTCGGCCCCCCCGGCCCGCGCGAGCTTGCGCTCGCTGTCCGCGGGCACGAACAGCAGGGAACGCAGCGGTGTCATCTAAGTCTTCGCGCGCAGCATCAATGCCGATCGCTTGCAGGACGCCACCAACGCGCCATGCTGATTGAATGCTCGATGGATGAAGGTCACGATGCCATTGAGCGGGCGGCTCCGGCTGGCGCGCACTTCATGCACCTCACTCTCGATCCGCAGCGTGTCGCCGTGAAATACGGGCAGCGGAAAGCGCACCTCGTCCCACCCGAGGTTGCCGACGGTCGTGCCCAGCGTCGTGTCGTGGACCGAAATGCCGACCATGAGCCCGAGCGTGAAGGCACTGTTGACGATGCGTTGACCGAATTCGGTCTGGGTGCGGCAATACTCCTCGTCGAGGTGCAGCGCGGCCGGATTGTGGGTCAGGGCGCTGAAGAACACGTTGTCGGCTTCCGTGACCGTGCGCCGGATGGCGTGCACGAAGCGTTGGCCGACGCTGAATTCCTCGAAGTATAGTCCTGCCACGAGCGCCCCCCTGTTTGGCTTTTCCCCGCATGTCACGTGCCGCCAGTTTACGTCAGTGGACGGGCGGCGCACATGCCGTCATCCATTACGCCAGCGCCTGGTACACCAATGCCCGCATCAACGAGCGGTAGCGGGTGCGACGCTGCACGTTCAGCTCCTGCAGCATGAACACCACGATGAGATCTTCCTGGGGATCGACCCAAAAGTAGGGTCCCAGCGCTCCGCCCCAAAAGTAATCGCCGACCGATCCGGGCACCGCGATGAGGCCGGCCTGCTGACGCACGCCGAGACCCAGTCCGTAGCCCTGCCCGAGTTCGGGCAGCGGGGCGGCGATGCCCAGATCCGCCGTCCGGGGTCCATAGCTCAAGGTCGACGGCAAATGATTCTGGACCATCAGTTGCACCGACTTGCGGGCCAGCAGGCGCAGGCCATCGAACTCACCGTCGTTCAGCAGGAACTGACAGAAGCGGGCGTAGTCGCAGGCGGTCGACAGCAGGCCGCCGCCGCCGGAGAACCACTGCGCTGGATGAGCCGGGTCGTAGGGAACGACGGCGGGTACGGGGGATGCCGCCGCGTCGCGTTGCGGCTCGGCGAGCCGATGCAGTTCCGCCGCAGCGACGCCGAAGGCGGTGCTCGTCATCCCGAGCGGGCCCGTGATGTTCTCGAGAAAAAAGCGGTCCAAGGTAAGGCCCGACACGACCTCGATCACGCGGCCCAGCACATCGGTGGACATCCCGTATTCGAACGTCGAGCCCGGTTGATGAGACAAGGGCAGCTGCGCCAGCTTGGCGATCATGCTGGCGTTCGTCTGTTGATTGTCGATCAACCGGGCCGCCCGATAGGCCCTTTGCACCAGCGAATCACCGAACTGCCCGTAGGTGAACCCCGCCGTGTGCCGCATGAGGTCATGGATGGTCATCGGCCGCTTCGCGGACTCGAGGATTAGACTGCGTTGTCCGGTCGAATCGAGGTGTTCCACCCCGACCTTGACGTCGCGCAGTTCGGGCAGATAGCGCGCCACGGGATCCGTGAGCAGCAGCATGCCGCGGTCCATCAGCATCAAGGCAGCGACCACCGTCATCGGTTTGGTCATCGATGCGATCCGAAATACGCTGTCGCGCTGCATCAGCCTGGAGGTCGCCCGGTCGGCGAAGCCGAACGCCTCGTAATACGCCAGGTGGCCGCGGCGCATGATCAGGGCGACGGCGCCCGGAATGGCAGCCGCATCGCTATCGGCGTGCAGCACCGCGCTGAGGCGTTCCAGCCGAGAGACATCGAAGCCGGCCGCTGCCGGACTCGCCACTGAGTGGGCATCGAACGAGGGAATGGGTTTTGACATGCCTGGAGTATGGCAGCGGCAGCCTCGCAGCGAAAAAATACTGCCGTCGAAGCGCGGATTATGACGCATCGTGCTTGCCGCGGCCGCGGCCGCGGCCGCGTGCGAGTGGGGATAGTGTGGCAAATGAATCCGAGCCCCCGTCCCGACGAGCCGGTATCCCTCAGCGAGCGGCGGTCTTCGATCGCGGCGCCGCCCTGTTCGCTGCGGTCAAGATGGCGCTCACCGGCGCAGGCGTCGTGACGATGGTGTTGCTGGCGCGCTATCGCTTCATGCGCCTGGTGCGGGTCGAGCTGGTCATGTACGCCGTATTCGCGGCCTACGTCGGGCTGCTGGCCTACGAGTTCAGGATGCTCCGGGCGCTGGTCAATATTTCAAACTGTGACCTCGGCGGCCCAAGTTACATTCCATATTGTGCGCCATTGGGCTAAACTATGCGCCACCGGAGATTACCGACTTGTCTTCCCATCACCTTGAGTTAATTGAGGTTTCTTGCAGCACGATGCACCCATGAGCCAATCACTTGCTGATCAACTAGCCACCTCGGCTCTGTCCGGCGGAAATGCCGGTTTCATTGAGGATCTCTACGAACAGTTCTTGACGGATCCTTCCTCGGTCGATCCGGCTTGGGCGGCCTACTTCAACGGATTGAAGGGGAGTTCGGTGGATGTGGCGCATGGCGAAGTCCGCGAGCGGCTGTTGACGCGTCAACTCAAGCCCGCCGTCGCGGCCCCGACGTCCGCCGATGCGGACGTCGCGAGCGCCAAACAGGGCGCGGTGTCGCGGATGATCCAGGTGTACGCGAATCGCGGCCACTTGATCGCGAATATCGATCCGCTCGGCCTGCAGGAGCGCGGCAAACCGGTCGTCCTCAACCTCGACCACTTCGGCCTCAGCGACGCCGATCTGGACACGGAGTTCTTCACCGGCAGCCGCATCGGAGCAATCCCCGGCCGCAGCAAGCTGAAGAACATCCTGGCCACGCTCAAGTTCATCTACTGCAGCACCATCGGCGCCGAATTCGCGCACGTGTCCGACTCCGACGAGCGACTCTGGCTGCAGGATCATTTTCAATCCGAGCGCATGCAGCGGCGCTTCACCGCGGATGAGAAGAAAAACATCCTCTGGCAGCTGACCGCCGCGGAAGGCCTCGAGCGTTATCTTCATACCAAGTACGTGGGGCAGAAGCGCTTCTCGCTCGAGGGCGGCGACAGCTTGATGCCGTTGCTCGACGATTTGGTGCAGCAGGGCGGCAAGGCCGGCGTCGAAGAGACCATCATCGGCATGGCGCACCGCGGCCGTCTCAACGTGTTGGTGAACCTGCTCGGCAAATCGCCGAAGGATCTGTTCAACGAATTCGAGGGTCACTACGACCTCGCCAAGCTGCGCGGCTCGGGCGACGTGAAGTATCACAAGGGTTTCTCGTCGGACTTGAAAACCGGCTCCGGCAACGTACACGTGGCGCTGGCCTTCAATCCTTCGCACCTCGAGATCGTCAACGCCGTGGTCGAAGGCTCGGCGCGCGCACGTCAGGAGCGGCGCAGCGATGCGCTCGGCGACAAGGTGCTGCCCGTGCAGATTCACGGGGATGCGGCCTTCGCCGGCCAGGGCGTCATCATGGAGACCCTGCAGCTTTCGCAGGCGCGCGGCTTCTATACCGGCGGCTCGATTCACGTGATCATCAACAACCAGGTGGGCTTCACCACCAGCGACCCGAAGGACGCGCGCTCGACGCTGTATTGCTCCGACGTTGCCAAGATGGTCGAAGCACCGATCTTGCACGTCAATGCGGACGATCCCGAGGCGGTATGCTTCGTCGTGCGGTTCGCGCTCGAATACCGGATGAAGTTCCACAAGGACATCGTCATCGATCTGGTGTGCTATCGGCGTCACGGCCACAACGAGGCCGACGAGCCCTCGGCCACTCAGCCATTGATGTACCAGGTGATCCGCAAGAAGCCGACGGTGCGCCAGCTGTACGCCGAGCAATTGGTGGCGGAGGGTGTTCTCGCGGCGGCGGACGCGGCGGCGATGATGGACCAGTACCGCAACGGCCTCGACGAGGGCAAGCCTCAGGCGCGCGCCGCACTCGGGCTGATCGGCAACAAATACACCGTCGATTGGAGCGAGTACCTGGGGGCGGATTGGTCCGAGCCGGTCAAGACTTCGGTCGACATGGTGCGGCTGAAGGCCCTGGGCAAGGCCATCACGACCTATCCCACCGATTGGAAGCTGCATCCGCGCGTGCTGGCCATCATGCAGGCCCGCGAACGGATGGTGGCCGGCGATCTGGCGCTCGACTGGGGCTGTGCGGAGAATCTTGCCTATGCCAGCCTGATCCAGGAAGGCTATCCGGTCCGGCTCACCGGTCAGGACAGCGGCCGCGGCACCTTCTTCCATCGACATGCCGTTCTGCACGATCAGGCCAGCGGGCGCCGCTTCGTCCCATTACAGCACCTGGCGACGAATCAGCCGACCTTCACGGTCACCGACTCTGTGCTGTCCGAAGAAGCGGTCATGGGATTCGAGTACGGGTTCTCGACCACCGAGCCGCATTGCTTGACCATCTGGGAGGGCCAGTTCGGCGATTTCTGCAACGGCGCCCAGGTCATCATCGATCAATTCATCAGTTCCGGCGAAGCCAAATGGGGCCGGTTGTCGGGCCTGACGTTGTTTCTGCCGCACGGCTACGAAGGCCAGGGGCCCGAGCACTCGTCGGCCCGCCTCGAGCGCTTCCTGCAGCTGTGCGCCGAATACAATATCCAGGTGTGCGTGCCGTCCACTCCGGCCCAGATGTTTCACATGCTGCGCCGGCAAATGGTGCGTCCGCTGCGCAAGCCGCTCATCATCATGACGCCCAAGAGCTTGCTGCGGCATCCGTTGTCGGTATCGCGGCTCGAGGAGCTCGCGTCCGGCAAATTCCAGAACGTGCTCGACGAGATCGACACCCTCAAGCCCTCGGCGGTGACACGCATCGTCCTGTGCAGCGGCAAGGTGTATTTCGACCTGTTGAAGTCGCGGCGCGAGGCGAAGGTCGAGAGCGTGGCCATCGTCCGCCTGGAGCAGCTGTATCCGTTTCCTTCCGAGGAGTACGAAACGATCATCCGCAAGTACTCGAACGCGCGCGAGATCGTGTGGTGCCAGGAAGAGCCGCAGAATCAGGGCAGCTGGTACCAGATCCGCCACCGGCTGCAGCTGCCGTTGAGCCTCAAGCATGAACTGCTGTACGCCGGCCGCGCCGGTGCGGCGGCGCCCGCCACGGGCATCGCCGCGCTCCATGAACAACAACAAAAGAATCTGGTTACAGCAGCCTTGCAGGGCACGCCGCCGGATGAAACATCTCGACAAACGATGCGCCTACCGGCCGCTCAAACTAGGACAGGATAATGACTATCGAAGTGCGCGTGCCGCAGCTGCCGGAATCGGTGGCTGACGCCACGCTCGTGACTTGGCACAAGAAGCCCGGCGACGCCGTGGCGCGCGATGAAAATCTCGTCGACCTGGAAACGGACAAGGTGGTTCTGGAAGTGCCCGCCCCGGCGGCCGGCATCTTGACGGAAATCAAATTGGGCGACGGCACAACGGTGACGAGCGGCCAGTTGTTGGCGGTGATCGATGAAGGCGCGGGAGCCGTCCCGGGCGCCAGCGCGCCGGCGATCATGGCGGGCTCGAGCGGCGCCACGGCGAACGCCAAGGAGGCGGCGGGCGCCGCGGCCGCGGCGGCGCCCGCCGCCGCTGGCTCGGCCAAGCTCAGCCCCGCCGCGAAGCGGGTGGTCGAGGAGAACAAGGTCGATCCGAGCGCCGTGGCCGGCTCGGGTCGGGATGGCCGGGTGTCGAAGTCCGATGTCGTGAATTATCTGTCGGCCAAGGATGCTGCGCCGCCGGTCACGCCGGCGCCCACCCCGGGCGTAGCCGCCCGCGCGCCGGCCGCGCAGACGGCGGTGACGTCCGCCACGAGCAGTGCCCGCGCCGCGCGGGCCGAGCAGCGCGTGCCCATGACACGTCTGCGCGCCCGCATCGCCGAGCGCATGGTGCAGGCTCAGTCGACCCAGGCGTTGTTGACGTCGTTCAATGAAGTCGACCTGAAGGCGGTCAACGAATTGCGTGCGCGCTACAAGGATCAATTCGAAAAGCAGCATGGCTCCAAGCTGGGCTTCATGTCGTTCTTCACCAAGGCCTGCGTCGAGGCATTAAAGAAGTTTCCATCCGTGAACGCCTCGGTGGAAGGCGCTGACATCGTCTATCACGAATACTTCGACGTGGGCGTGGCCGTGTCCACCGATCGCGGCCTGATCGTGCCGGTGCTGCGCGATGCCGATCAGATGAGTTTCGCGGACATCGAAAAGGCGATCGCGACCTTCGCCGGCCGTGCCCGCGCGGGCACGATCACCATCGAAGAATTGACCGGCGGCACGTTCACGATCACCAACGGCGGCACGTTCGGCTCGCTGTTGTCGACGCCCATCGTCAACGCGCCGCAAAGCGCCATTCTCGGCATGCACAAGATCCAGGATCGCGCGGTGGTCATCGACGGCCAGGTGGTGGTGCGTCCGATGATGTACATCGCGCTCACCTATGATCATCGGATCATCGACGGCCGCGAGGCGGTGCAGTTCCTGGTGACGGTCAAGCAATGCCTCGAGGATCCGGCGCGGATGGTGCTCGGCATATGAGCGATGTCTACGATGTAATCGTGATCGGATCGGGGCCGGCCGGATATCCCGCGGCCATCCGCGCGGGTCAGAACAAGCTCAAAGTGGCCTGCATCGATGAGTGGAAGAATTTCGACGGCAGCTTCGCGTTCGGCGGCACCTGCCTGAATGCGGGCTGCATTCCCTCGAAGGCGCTCCTCGAGTCGTCCGAGCTGTACCTGCGTGCGAAGGAAGAGTTCGCGACCCACGGCATCAAGCTCGGCGACATCCAACTCGACCTGGCCACGATGCAGAAGCGTCGCGCCAGCGTGGTCAAGACCATGACCACCGGCATCACCGCACTGTTCAAGGCCAACGGCGTTGTGGGCATTCAGGGGCACGGCAAGCTGTTGCCCGGCAACAAGGTTCTGGTCACCGCCGCGGATGGCTCGGAAAAAACCCTCGAGGCCAGGAACGTGATCCTGGCTTCGGGTTCCACGCCGATCCGGCTGAAGAGCGTGCCGCACGACGGAAAATACATCATCGATTCATGGAATGCGCTCGAATTGGACGCGGTCCCGGGACGTCTGGGCGTCATCGGCGCCGGCGTGATCGGACTCGAATTGGGCAGCGTGTGGCGCCGCCTCGGCAGCGCGGTCACCGTGCTCGAAGCCATGGATTCGTTCCTTCCCATGGCGGATCAGACCATCGCCAAGGAGGCGCAGCGCCACTTCAAGAAGCAGGGGCTGGACATCAAGTTGGGTGCCAAGGTGCTGAGCGCCAAGGTCTCGGGCGCCGCCGTCGATGTGGTGTATTCGGACGCCCAGGGCGAGCACACGTTGCAGGTGGACAAGCTGGTGGTCGCCGTGGGGCGCCGTCCGTTCACCGACGGTCTCCTGGCCGAGGGCACCGGCGTCGAGGTGGATCAGCGCGGCTTCATCCAGGTCGACGAGCATTGCCGGACAGCCGTGCCGAACGTGTGGGCGGTGGGCGATGTGGTTCGCGGACCCATGCTCGCGCACAAGGGCAAGGAGGAGGGCTGCATGGTGGCCGACCTCATCGCCGGCAAATACGGTGAGGTGAACTACAAGGTGATCCCGTCGGTGATCTACACCGCGCCGGAAATCGCCTGGGTGGGACTCACCGAGGAGCAGGTCAAGGCCAGCGGTCGCGAGTACAAGGTCGGTACGTTTCCGTTCGCCGCGAGCGGGCGGGCGCGGGCGATGGAGGCTGGGGCGGGCATGGCGAAGATCATCTCCGCCAAGGATGACGATGAGGTGCTCGGTGTCCACGTGATCGGCCCGATGGCCGGTGAACTCATCGGGGAGGCCACGCTGGCGATGGAGTATTCGGCGAGCACCGAGGACATCCAGCGCACCATGCACGCGCATCCGACCCTGTCGGAGGCCATTCACGAAGCGGCGTTGTCGGTGGACAAGAAGGCGATCGACGCGATCAACCGGTAGCGGGCGTGCCGGGCGGCCGGTGACCTGAATGTTCATGACCCGCCCGCGGGTCGAACTGCAGCCATACGATGTCTCCCGCCTCGGGAACGTATGGGGTCACGACTAGAGCGTTTCGTTACCGATCGGGAGGGCCGAAACCGCCCTCCGCATGCGAATTGTCATCTTTTTCGCCGCGCCGAGATGACGCTGGGCACCTGCGCGATCCGCGCCAGCGCGAGCGAGAGCTGCGGCAGGCCGGTGATGGAAATGGCCATCTGCATGCGGGCGATGGCGTCCTTTTTGTCGGTCACCGTATTCATGCCCTGGATGCTGATCTTCTCGTCCGCGAGAATCGCGCTGACGTCCCGCACCAGGCCGCGTCGATCGAAGGCCTCGATGGTAATGTCCACGGGGAACTCGCCCGAACCGGTTTTTCCCCAAGCCACCGCCAACACCCGCGCCGGCGCCTTCGCGGCGAGCCGCGCGAAATTGGCGCAGGCTCGGGCGTGGATGCTGATCCCGCGCCCGACGGTGATGTAGCCCACGATCGGCTCGGGCGGCACGGGCTTGCAGCACTTGGCATAGGTGGACAGGAGATCGCCGATGCCGTGGACCTCGGTTTCCGGCTCACGTTCCGGGGTGGGGCGCAGCCGCGGGACGTCGTGACGGTCGGCGCGCGCGTGCAGCAGTCGCTGGATGGCGCCGGCGACCTGGGCCGAACTCAGCTCTCCCAGTCCCAGCGCTTCGTGCAAGGCTTCCGTGTTGTCGAGCTTCAGTTCCGCCAGCAGCTCGGGCATGGGCGGCATGTTAACGCCCAGCCGCTGGATCTCGCGATCGAGCATGGCGCGGCCTTCGACCTTGTTCTGGGTCTCCTCCTGCTTGCGGAACCAGGCGCGTACCTTGTTGCGGTGACGGGGACTTGCGAGAAAGCCGGATTGGGGCGAGAGCCAGTCGCGCGACGGCTGGGCCGTTTTGCCGGTGATGATCTCGACCGTGTCGCTGTTCTTCAGGTGCGTGTCGAGCGATACCATGCGCCCGTTGACCTTCGCGCCGCGTGTGCGGTGGCCCAAATCCGTGTGCACCTGGTAGGCGAAATCCAGCGGCGTGCCGCCCACGGGCACATCGACGATCTCGCCTTTGGGCGTCACCGCATAAATGCGATCCTGGAACAGCTCGACGCGCATGCGATCGAGAAAGTCGCTCGCCGTTTCGACACCCTCCGTGGGCGCCAGCAGGGTGCGCAGCTGGTTGATCTTGCGCTCGTAGGCTTGATCGCTACGGCCGCCCTCCTTGTAGCGCCAATGGGCGGCGATGCCGCGCTCGGAGTTGGCATGCATGTCGTGGGTGCGGATCTGGATCTCGACGGGGTCGCCTCCCGGGCCGATCACGGCGGTGTGGATCGAGCGATAGAGATTGTCCTTCGGCGTCGCGATGTAGTCGTCGAATTCGCCGGGGATGAATTGCCACAGGGAATGCACCACGCCCAATGCGCCGTAACACTCGGCCACGGTCCCGACCAGGATGCGGGCCGCACGGATGTCCATCAATTGTTCGAACGCCAGGTGCTTCGATTGCATCTTGCGCCAGATGCTGTAGATGTGCTTCGGCCGGCCTTCGATGGCCGCTTCGATCCCGGCCGCCCGCAGTTCCCCCAACAACAGCGTCTTCAGCTCATCGATGTAGCGCTCGCGATCCGAGCGCCGTTCGTTGAGCACGGCCGCGATGCGTTTGTACTCGGTGGGCTCGAGATAGCGGAAGGCCAGATCCTCGAGTTCCCACTTGACCTGCCAGACCCCGAGCCGGTTCGCCAGCGGCGCGTACACCTCGCGCGTCTCGAGCGCGAATCTGCGCTGCGTCGCGGGGTCCAGCGCCTTGGCGGAACGCATCTTCTGCAGCTGTTCGGCGAGCCGTACCACGACCAGGCGGACGTCGCCGATCACGGCCAGCAGCATTTTGCGCAGGGCTTCGGCCTGACCCGCTTCCAGGCCGCGCTCCGGCGTCCATTCCGCCGGCAGGCCGAAGTGACCGAGCTGCCCCAGGGCCCGCGCGAGGCGCGTCGGCTCGTCGCCGAAGCGCTTCTCGGCGGCCTCCCGCTCCATGAGCTTGGCGTCGAGCAGCGGCTGGATCATGGCGGCCAGCACCACCTCGTCGTCGGCGTCGAGTGTGCGCACGATCTCCGCGACGTCGAGCGCTCCCGCGCGCGTGGGCTCGGCGTCGGGCGGCAGTTGGAGCGCGCGAACGGTCGCAAACCCTTCAATCAGCCGGGTGCTCGCCGTCCGGGTCGTTGCGGTGGTTTCCATGAGCTATCATAACCGCCCATGCCACCTTCCATGACCATCCGCGTGCTCGGAATCGACCCTGGTTCGCAGTGCACCGGCTTCGGCGTGGTGGACGTCGTCGGGGCGCGCTTGACCTATGTGGCGAGCGGCGTGATCCGCACCGGCCAGGGTGATTTTGCGTCCCGGCTGTGCGAGATCTTTCGCTGTATCAAGACGGTGGTCGAGCAGTATCAGCCGCAGGAAATCGCCATCGAACGGGTGTTCATGAACCGCAATCCCGACAGCGCCCTGAAGCTGGGGCAGGCGCGCGGCGCCGCCATCTGCGGCCTCGCCGAGGCGAACGCGGAGGTCTTCGAGTACGCCACCCGCCAGATCAAGCTGGCGGTGGTGGGCACGGGCGGCGCCGAGAAGGGCCAGGTGCAGCTCATGATGAAGAGCATTCTGAAGCTGGAGGGTGCGCTCCCCGAGGACGCCGCCGATGCCCTGGCGGCCGCGGTGTGTCACGCGCTGCGCGGCCGGGTGCGCGCCTCGGTGCTGCGCGCGGGCGCGCGCGCATGATCGGCTTTCTCAAGGGACGGTTGGCGGTCAAGCAGCCGCCGCTCCTGATGGTGGACGTCAACGGCGTCGGTTACGAACTCGAAGCGCCCATGTCGACGTTCTACGGGTTGCCAGCGACCGGCGAGCCCGTCGCCCTGTTCACGCATCTGGTGGTTCGCGAGGACGCGCACATCTTGTTCGGCTTCGGCACGGACGGCGAGCGGCGCCTGTTTCGCAGTTTGATCAAGGTGTCGGGCGTCGGTCCGAAGATCGCCCTGGGCATTTTGTCGGGCGCCAGCGTCGAGGACTTTCTGCGCACCATCGAGGCCGAGGACGTCGCCATGCTGACGCGCATTCCGGGCATCGGGCGCAAGACCGCCGAGCGCGTCATCATCGAGATGCGCGACAGCGTCCAGAAGCTCGCCTCGCCCGCGCCGGGCGACGGTCAGAGCGCGGCGGCCCTGGGCGCCGCGCCGACGCCGCAAAGCGAGGCGTTCAGCGCGCTGATCGCCTTGGGCTACAAGCCGCCCGAAGTCACCCGCCTGCTGAAGGCGGCGGACGAGCCGGGTCTGTCGACCACCGACATCATTCGCCGCGCACTGAAGTCGGCGGTGAAGCCATCATGACGATCCGGGCATAGCGCTCCCATGGGCATCGAACAAGATCGCATCATTTCGGGCACCAGCGGACGCGACGAGGAAGTCGTCGATCGGGCGGTTCGGCCGAAGACGCTTGCCGACTACGTCGGTCAGCCGAACGTGAAGAATCAAATGGAGATCTTCATCCAGGCCGCACGCCAGCGCGGTGAGGCGCTGGATCACGTGTTGATCTTCGGACCTCCGGGGCTCGGCAAGACCACTCTCGCGAACATCATCGCCAATGAACTGCAGGTCAATTTGCGGCAAACCTCCGGTCCGGTGCTCGAGCGGCCCGGCGACCTGGCGGCGCTGCTCACCAACCTCGAGCCGCGCGACGTGTTGTTCGTGGACGAGATTCACCGGCTGAGCCCGGTGGTCGAGGAAGTCCTGTATCCGGCCATGGAAGACTCGCAGCTCGACCTGATGATCGGAGAGGGCCCCGGCGCCCGGTCCATCAAGCTCGACCTGCCGCCGTTCACGCTGGTGGGCGCGACGACGCGCGCGGGCCTGCTGACGTCGCCGCTGCGCGATCGGTTCGGCATCGTGCAGCGGCTGGAGTTCTATACGACCGAGGAGCTGACCAAGATCGTCATCCGCAGCGCCTCGATCATGAAGTTGCGGCTGCTGCCCGACGGCGCCGACCGAATCGCGGAACGGTCGCGTGGCACGCCGCGCATCGCCAACCGCCTGCTGCGACGGGTCCGGGATTATGCCGAGGTCAAGGCGGGTGGCCTCATCAGCGGCGAAGTCGCCCTGGCGGCGCTCGACATGCTGGAGGTGGATCCGCTCGGCTTCGACATGCTCGATCGCAAGCTCCTGCTGACCGTCATCGAAAAATTCGAGGGGGGGCCGGTGGGCGTCGACAGTCTCGCCGCCGCGATGAGCGAGGAGCGCGGCACCATCGAAGACGTCATCGAGCCGTTTCTGATCCAGCAGGGCTTCCTCATGCGCACCGCTCGCGGCCGGGTGGCCACCCGCACGGCCTACAGCCATTTCGGGTTGGTCGCGCCCACCGTCGAGCGGGATTTGAACCTGCCGCTATTCCGGGACGGGACCTAGCCGGTCGGGATTCCGGCGGCCATCGGCACGCCAGACGAAGGTCTGTCGGCTACCCGGCTACCCGGCGTTTTGAGGGGGAATGTCCCGACGACCCCCAGAAACAGGCAATACGCGGAAGCCGCAGGGCGACGCACGTTTGTGCGGATAGGTTCGCCAGGCGAAGACTGCTAGCTTGGGTAGCAGAGATATTGACTACGCGGAGGCCCGGGCGATGAAGATAAAGAGGGGTTCAAGAACATGAATAGTGTCGACTTCACCGCAGGGTTCTCGAAACTGCGATTCAGCAAGCAGATGGTGGCTACTCTCTTGCCGGCTGCTCTGCTGTTTGCGATATGGCCTGTGGATCTTCCAGCCTATCAAGACGCGCAAGCTCCGGCGCCGACCGCAGCCCACGCGCCGGCTTATGCCCAACAAACTCCCGAGCAGTTGCAGCAGTTGGTTGCACCGATTGCGCTGTATCCGGACTCGCTGGTGGCGCAGATCCTGGCGGGGTCCACGTTTCCCGACCAGGTCGTGTTGGCGGAGCGATGGGTGCAAGTTCATTCCGACTTGAAGGGCAATGCCTTGGCCCAAGCGGTGGACCAGCAACCCTGGGATCCGAGCATCAAGGCACTCGCCGCATTTCCGTCCGTGCTCGGAAATATGGACAAGAACCTGTCTTGGACGTCGTCTCTCGGCGACGCTTACTATAATCAGCAACAGGATGTGATGGGTGCTGTGCAAGTGATGCGGCAGCGGGCCCAGGTGGCGGGGAATTTGAAGAGCACGCCGCAGCAAACGGTGACCGGGCAGAATTCGACGATCGTTATTGAGCCGGCGAGCCCCGATGTCGTATACGTCCCAGCATACGACCCGTGGCTGGTTTACGGCGATCCGATCCTGGCGTGGCCGGAGTGGTATCCCTATCCTGGAATCTGGTATGACGGTCCATTTCTCTCGTTCGGCATCGGTTTCGGCATCGGTTTCTTTGGAGGTTTCGGATGGGGTTGGGGCCATTGGGGATTTGACTGGCACAATCGATATCCCATTTATGACCACAACCGGTACTTCTCTCACAGCAACACGTTTTACAACCGCAACGCTTACTACCGGGGCGGCGGCGAGCGGGGCGTGGCAACGAACGTCGAGCGCGGAGTGAGCGGGAATCGCGGTGGCAATGCCGAGCGTGGCGCCGAACGCTCCGGAGGCGGCTACAACCGGCCCGGCGCAACGGGAGATCCTTTCGGCGGACGCAATGATGCGGCTCGGGGATACGCGCAACCCCGCGGCGAAAGCGGCGTGCGCTCGGGCGCCCTCAGCGGCTACGATCATGGCGGGCAGGCCAGAGGCTTCTCCTCACGCGGAAGCTCGAGCTTTGGCGGCGGCGGCCACGCTGGCGGAGGGGGGCATGGTGGCGGCGGTGGACGGCATTAATTGAGGATTCATGATGTCCCTGGATTTTAGACACTTGCAAATGAAGAGGCTCCCTATGCTGCGAACGAATTTGAGCATCGACACCTATCACGGGGCTAATCGGCTTGAAGTAGCCCTATGTGCCGCTCTCTTGATGGCGTGCTTTCCCCTCCGTTCCATGGCGCAGCAACCGGGTCAGAAGATGTTTTCATCGCCCGAAGAGGCGAGCAAGGCCCTGGTCACGACCCTGCAGAACAATGACGAGAAGGCGACGCTCGATTTGCTGGGTCCGGACGGAAAGCAAATCGTCTCCTCGGGAGACGACACCGAGGACATGCACAGCCGCGCTGAATTCGTGCAGGCATACCGGGAAATGCACCGTCTGGTGAAAGAACCGGATGGAACCACGACGTTGTATATCGGCGCAAAGAACTGGCCCACGCCCATACCGCTCGTGCACAGGGGTCACTCGTGGTATTTCGATACCGACGCGGGCAAGATGGAAATTCTGTTCCGCCGGATCGGCCGGAACGAAATATCGACCATCCGCGTTTGCCAGGAACTCGTGGCAGCAGAGAAGGACTATCGCCGCACGCAGCCCGAGGAATTTGCCGAGAAAATCTTAAGTGATGCCGGGCGCCGCAACGGTCTTTATTGGCCTGCGGCGGCGGGGGATCCGCAGAGCCCCATCGGGCCGCTGGTGGCATCCGCCGTCACCGAGGGTTATGCGAACAATGGGAAAGAGATCGTTCAAACTCCCTACCGCGGTTATTACTTCCATATCCTCAGGCAACAGGGGAAACATGCTCCCGGCGGAGCGAAGAGCTACGTCGTCAACGGCAAGATGACCGAAGGATTCGCGTTCGTGGCCCATCCTGCGGACTACCGGTCTTCCGGTGTAATGACCTTCATCGTCGGCACCGATGGAGTTGTGTACGAGAAGGATCTCGGCAAGGAGACCGCCGTTGTCGCCAAAGCCATGAAGCAATACGAGCCCGATGCCAGCTGGCATCGGGCCGATGAGGCGCAAGCGGAGACGGCCCGCGACCAAAAAGCCCGGTAAAGGGCGCTGTGCTGGTTGCGACAGCAGCAGTCCACCTGTGCCGAGCCATGCGCCCCTGACGAGAGAGATTTCTCCCGATAGTGACGACCGTCGCAAAAGCGGACATTAATCGTGCGTTGAAATAGGAAACAGGAGGCGATGATGAACACGGACAATTCGAACGCAATCAATCTTGCGAATCTGAAGGAAGTCCTCAGCCAATCGACGCAACGTTCGACGCTTCCTTACTACGCGATAGCGGCGGAGGCTCCTCATCTGATGGGTTATTATCATAGCTTGGTCGCTGACGCGGCGTATTTCCGCGCCAAAGACCGAGGGTTTGTGCCGGGCCACGAGGCTGAGGACTGGTGGGCGGCAGAGGCGGAAATCGCACTGCGACTCAACGAAGGTCGCTAGTGGGAGATCAACCGCGCGATGGGAGGTGGTTCGTGCAACAAGTCAATGCCGAAGTGCTGGTACGCGATCTAACGGTCCTGGTGATCGATCTGGACGCATTGCTCAAAGCAACCGAAGACACCGCAAGCGAGGCGGTACTTAATGTGCGGGAGCGCATTGTAGGGTCTTTGCAAACCGCGAAACGATATCTGGAAGCCGCGCGGATATGCGCGGCGGGAGAAGCAAAAGGCACGGTGCGGTCCGCCGATGATTATGTGCGTGACAATGCCTGGAAAGTCATAGGCTTCGCAGGAGGCGTCGGCTTCCTGGTGGGGGCAATCGTGAGGTCCAGGAGCGGAAGGCGCAAAGAATGAATCCTACTGCCGCGTCTGCGGCATTTTGCCGGCCTTCGGCGCATGGAGAATCATATGCGCCTCACGACCGACTCGACAGAAGATCATTCGAATCAAGTCATGCGAGCGGCTCCGTTTCATGAGTTCGTACGTAGTTTCCCTGAATGCAGCAACCACTGGCACCGGTTAAGCTGCACCCATGCAATTATCATTCCAGCAACTTCGGGCTCAGTTATTAGAGGTCGCGCTGAGTTTGGCGATCGTTGGCGTGGCGCACGCCGCACCCTCGCTGCCGACCGGAAGTCGTCTCTATGCGCCTTGTGTCGTCTGCCATCAGCCGAACGCCTGGGGTTCGCCGGACGGCGCCATTCCCAGCCTTGCAGGCCAGCAGGCGCGCTACTTGGAGAAGCAGCTGGCCGTGTTCCGATCAGGGGCACGTGTAGACACGGCAATGCAGGTAGTAGCGGCGCATCAGACGTTCAGCAACCAACATGACATCGTCTCGCTTGCGAGCTATCTTTCGGGTCTGGATGCGAATCCTAATCCGGTTGAGGGCACGGGCGAGCACCTCCGCGTGGGACAGGAACTGTACGCGCACATCTGCGCTGCTTGTCACGGCGCCGATGGCCGAGGTGAGCGGGGCAATCGAGTGCCGCGCATAGCCGGACAGCATTATCCCTATTTGAGGCGACAGGTCGAGTTGGCGGCGAATCTGCACAAGGACCTCGCACCACCCGAAATGACGAGTGCGCTTCGGGGTATGCCGCCGCAGGAAAAGGATGCACTTGCCGATTACATCTCACGTCTCAGCAATTCAGCGACCCTGCTGGACTCGAACCGTCCTGATGGAGCGGGGATTAGTAGCCGCCCTATTTCGCCCTAGATGCTCCGGCGCCGATTCTCCGTATGATCGGCATATGAAAGCATCTGGCACGGCAAGCTTGGATCTGCTCAGCGGCATTGCATGGCAGGCGATGCGGGAACGCGGCTTATGGCCGGAGTTCTCCGCCGCGGCCTTGAATCAAGCTTACTCCATTACCGGGCCCGCCGCGACGACGGGGCATGAGATCCTGGATCTACGCGAGCTGTTGTGGGCCTCGATCGACAACGATGATTCGCGGGACCTTGATCAGCTGACGGTGGCACAACCATTGAATGGCGGGGCCGTGAAGATATTGGTGGCGATTGCGGACGTCGATGCCGTCGTCCAGCGGGGCTCGCCGATCGACGATCATGCTCGCAACAATACCACCTCTGTTTATACAGTCCCGCAGATCTTTCCGATGCTGCCCGAGAGGTTATCGACCGACCTCACGTCTCTGGCAGAGGGACGAGAGCGTCTAGCCATCGTCATCGACATGACGGTGAACGTCGATGGGACGTTGTGCGCATCCGAAGTCTATCGCGCGCAGGTCCGCAATCAGGCCAAACTTGCCTACAACGGAGTCGGCGCCTGGCTGGAGGGCAGGGGTTCCGCGCCCGCACGGCTCGCCGCCGTTCACGGACTGGATCAGCAGTTGCGCATCCAGGATCAAGTCGCGCAAGCGCTGAGGAATGTACGGCGCGAACATGGCGCCTTGACCCTGGAAACGATCGAGGCCGTGCCAGTGTATGACGGCGACGTGCTGAGCGACTTACGCCCGGACGAGAAAAACAGAGCTCGGGTGCTCATCGAGGATTTCATGATCGCAGCCAATGGCGTGACTGCACGGTACCTTGCGAGCCAGGGTGTGCCATCACTACGCCGGGTGCTGCAGACACCCAAGAAGTGGAGCCGGATCGTCGCGCTGGCGGCGCAGCTCGGTGAGGCCCTTCCACGAGAACCCTCTGCGCCGATGCTCAATACCTTCCTCATGAAGCGTCGCCAGGCCGATCCGGTTCGCTTCGCCGATCTGTCGCTGTGCGTCATCAAGCTGCTGGGCAGGGGTGAATACATGCTCGAGCTGCCGGGACAGCCGATCGAAGGACATTTCGGCCTCGCGGTCAACGACTACACCCATTCTACGGCCCCCAACCGGCGCTTCCCTGATCTCCTCACGCAGCGCCTGCTCAAATCGGCGCTGTCGGGGCACGCCGCTGAGTATTCGCCGGACGAACTGCGCTTGCTGGCCGCACACTGCACGGCGCAGGAAGACAATGCCGCCAAGGTGGAACGACAAGTGAGCAAATCGGCGGCGGCGCTGTTGTTGGCACCGCGCATCGGTCAATGCTTCGACGCGATCGTTACGGGGGCCGCGGACAAGGGAACCTGGGTCCGGATCTCTGCGCCGACGACTGAGGGTAAAGTCATCAAAGGATATGACGGCCTGGATGTGGGCGATCGGTGTCGAGTCAAACTGGTCCGGACAGATGTCGCCCGCGGCTTCATCGATTTCGAGCGGTTGCAATAACCCATGGAATTCGAGGGCGCGTCAAACTCAGCCGAGCTCGCCTACGAAGACGAAAGCTTCCTCGCCAGCAAGGACGGTCGACCACTGCGGATTCTGGCGGAATACTTAGGACCGCTGCACCGCTTTCGTCTCGCCAATATTCACGACACGATCGTTTTCTTTGGGTCGGCGCGCCTGTCGAGCGATGGCCCGCTCGGACGTTATTATCATGAGGCGCGCGAACTGGCTCGTCTAGTCACCACGTGGTCCAAGGGTCTGCCATCGCATGCTCATCGCTACGTCGTTTGTACCGGCGGCGGCGGCGGCATCATGGAGGCCGCCAACCGTGGCGCCGCGGATGCGGGGGGCAGAACGATCGGCCTCAATATCAGTCTGCCGCACGAACAGCGGCCGAATGCCTACGTAAAATATGAGCTATCGTTCGAATTTCGTTACTTCTTCATGCGCAAGCTCTGGTTCGCGCACCTGGCGCGTGCGCTGGTCGTGTTTCCCGGTGGCTTTGGCACTCTGGACGAGCTTTCCGAGATCCTGACTCTGGCACAGACCGGCAAACTGGACCGTCCGATTCCTGTGATTCTCTATGGCACCAGCTACTGGAACGAGGTCATCAATTTTGAGGCTCTGGTGCGCCATGGGATGATCGACCGCAAAGACCTCGCACTATTCCAGTACGCCGACGATCCGGCAATCGCGTTCGCGTTGTTGGAAAGTACGCTGCGCGCTGAACCCGAGCAGGACAGTCCGTGCTTCGCGCACTCGCGAACGCGCGAATCGCACGATCGATGACAGACAGCCGGCGGGGCATTAGATCCGAACACCGAAGGAATTGACATGAAGCACCTCATTGTTGTCGCGCATCCCTCCGAAGAGAGTTTTACATTGGCGCTGGCGCGTGCCTATGCCGCGGAATTGGAACTGCTCGGACACAGCACGACGATCTATGATTTGTACCGCATGGGATTCAACCCCGTGCTGGCCGCGCACGAGCTTGAGCCCGTTCGAGCCGATAACCCGGTGAGCGGCGATGTCGCGCGGGCACAGGAGGATATCCGGGACGCAGACGTCCTGACGGTCATCTATCCGCTTTGGTGGCTGTCGATGCCAGCCATGATGAAGGGGTATGTCGATCGGGTGTTTGCGCGCGGTTTCGCCTATGAATCGCACGGGGGCATTGTGCACGGTCTACTGTCGGGAAAGAAATCCGTTCTCGTCACCCTCTCGGGAGCGCCGTTGCCAGTGCTGGTGCAGACCGGCAATTGGAATGCCGTGCAGGTTTTGCAGGACACACATATTTTGCGTTCGGCCGGCTTCGAATTGCTCGAGCATCTGCACTTCGACGAAGTCGTGCCGCACCTCGCGCCTGCCGTTGCCGACCAGCACATTGCGCACGTTCGCGCTTGTGCTCGGAAACATTTTCCAGCGAACTGACAGTCGGATCAGCTGGAATAGTGCGCCAGCGCGCGCTGCGCATGACTGACGGCCCATGGAGAATCATTTTGTTTGCGTCGCCGCGCGCGCAGCGGGAGCGGTCGCGCAGGCGGGAGACGCTACGGCGCCGGTGTCTGAACGCCACGCGGCGATCTCGGCGAGGGCGGCGGTGGGTCGTTCGCGCACGACGGCGAGCAGTCCCGGGTAGATTTGCCCGGTATCGGCATCGAGCGTGAGCGCGTCGCCTTCTCGCAGATACGTATCCCCGATCGTGCAGCTGGATTCATTCGGCAGCACGCGCAGCGTCGAGCAGTTGACCAGGCACACTTTGCCGAGTTGGCGGGCAACGACGGCAGCGTGAGAGGTCCGACTGCCGGCAGCCGTTAGAATACCTTGCGCCGCGGCGATGCCTGCCATATCGGCCGTGGAGATGTCCGGTCGGACCAGAATGACCGACTTACCACCCTCGGCGAGTTCCACGACGCGAGCTGGATCGAAGACAATCGTGCCCGACGCCACCCCGATACTGGCGGGGGTCGCGGTGGCCAGCGGCAAGACGCCGAGCGGATCGGACAGACGCGCGCGCTCGAGCGCCTCGAGCGGAACGCCGTCGAGGCGAGTCAACGCCTCGTCGGGACTGATCAGCTTCTCGTTCACCATGTCGACGGCAATGCGCAGCGCCGCCCACGGAGTGCGCTTGCCCGCGCGTGTTTGCAGAAGATACAAACGACCCGTCTCGACCGTGAACTCGAAATCCTGCATGTCGTGGAACTCGCCCTCGAGCATGCCCTGCATCCGTGCCAGCTCCGCCGCCACGAGGGGCAGCCTCTGCGACAGCGATACGGTCTCATGCCCGGCATGGCGGCCCGACACCACATCCTCGCCTTGGGCGTTGAAGAGGAAGTCGATATACGGGCGGTTCTCACCGGTGGCCGGGTCGCGCGTGAATCCAACCCCGGCGCCCGAGGTGCCGCCGCTGTTGCCGAATACCATCGCCTGCACGGTAACGGCGGTGCCCATGGCATCGTCGATGCCGTTGGCGCGGCGGTATTGGCGCGCCTTCTCGTCGTTCCACGAACGAAACACGGCCTCCACGCCGCGCAGCAGCTGCTGCATCGGGTCTTGGGGAAAAGGCTGGCCGGTGAGGGATAGCGTCAGCTCCAATGACTCCTCGGCAATTTGGCCGAGCGCGGCACTATCCAACTCGCTCGCGCCCGCCAGCCCCTGCTC
>PLUE01000045.1 GCA_003164785.1 Gammaproteobacteria bacterium
TCGTCACAAAGCTCGGATGAGGGTAATCCCTTGTCAGGACGTGGTTCAAACATGGGCACTGACTCATTTCGAGTCTGTTCGATCCTGGTCAATCGCGGAGGACTTCACTCCCACCGAGGAACAGGAAGGGTACGGTCTGATAGGACGAGGTCACCGGATGTACACATCCGACTATCCTGCAAGTCCATTGACGCGAAGTCTGCGGGACATCGCAAACCCAAAGGTTCGCGGAGCCGCACTCTGGACCGCCCACGCTCTTTTGACGACGTCCCATACGGCGGCCTCCGACCGTTCTTCTGCGACAACCTGCCAAGACCGGCAGGGCGCCCTACTCTTGGGATCCGCTCCGGCGAGCCGTCAGTGGTTGGCACAGCGTCAGGCGAAATGGCCGCCAGAATATCGCCGCTCTCGATGGATCGAAGTTCAGGAAATAGCGTAAATCGCACTGCACACGGGAAATTGGACATCACCTGCTGAAGGATTGGACAGAAAATACTGAAATCGACAGTGGCCTTATCGCTTCAATCGATCCCATCGAAGTGCGACCGGCCGATCTTCAAAAGCGCGAGCGAGTGAACGACCTGATGAAGGGACTGCGCATCCACCGTGACGACAAACGTTTCGTCAAGCGCCTCGCGAGTCTGCCCGGATTTCACGCACTGCAAGATGACGACTCGTCTAGCAACGAAACGACCCGAGCGGGGCAATGGCCGTTGCCATGGTCGACAATCAGTGTGTCGCGATGCGACGGATGCTGAGTGAGGACCACGGAATCAAGGCGCCCCAATATGACGCGCAGGCGCTCGTGGCTGTCACCTTCGGCGCGGCAGGCTAGACCCGCTATATTGCCAAGCGCGAGTCCGCGCCGGGGTCCCTGATCCCGGCAGCGATCGTACATATGGCCTTCGGCAGCCTCGGATCCTAGCAAAAATCCGGGGCATCGATAATAAGCAAAAGGGGCAACGTTGTGGCCTCGGAATTCGTGCCCCAGCCACCACTGCGCGCGCGATATTCGTTGTGCCACCGAAGGCAACCCATTACTCCCGACACAAAAACTTCCTCCCCCTGTCCTCCTAACTCTTGGGAAAACGACACGCACTACGGAGATCATGAACCTCTCTACATGGGTCCGCACACGCTTAGCACCGGGATGTGCGACTCGCGAACGATCGCATAGCCACTGTGGTTGTCTCCCAAATGACCGCCGACGGGCAGGTGCCCGATGACCAGGAGGTCGCCGTTGACTTGCTCCGCCGCTCGGTTCAACCGCTTATGCACACCGCCGCTATCAATGATTACCTCCGCCTTGGTGCCTACATCCTGCTGTAGCTTGGCGATCTCCCCGGCGGCGTAGCCAACGAGCTCCTCCTTCCACTCCGGAAGGACTTGGAGCCCTCCAGGGCCGTAAATCTCAACGCCGGGGGTGATGTGAACGAGCGTGAGTCGCGCGCCAAACTTAGCGGCTATCTGCGCAGCCCGCGACACGGTATTGTGGCTGTGGGGGCCCAAATCAACCGCGCAAAGAACGTTGCGGATGGCGAACTCGCGCGTCGGCGCCTCTTCCCACTGAGCGTCGGTCCACACCGGACAGTCGCTGTCGTGTAGCACTTTCGCTGTCACTGAGCCCAGCAGGAAGCGGTAGAATGCACCATGGCCACGGGTGGACATCATGATCAGGCTCACCTTTTCGTCTCGAGCCGTCCGCACGATTTCACGGGCCGGATCGCCTCTGAGCAACAAGCGCCTGACGGCAAGCCCATCGAGCTCCCTCCGCAGCGCTAGGTCCAACTCTTGCTGAGCCCGCTTGATGATTGCCGCATGCAGATCCTGCTCCGTGAGCCCGTGTCCACTCTCCAGTACACCGGCGGGATAGTTCAGTGACGTCACGACATGCAGCAATAGGATCTCGCACTCGAAATGGCGAGCCAAAAACGCCGCCTGATGAACCACGCTTAGCGCGGTGCTTGGCAAGGCAACCGGAAGAAGAATCTTTTTCATTTATATTTCCTACCGGGAACATGAAGCAGGCGTCCGTTGTAAGCATGCGCCAGCGCACTCATCCGCAGACGACGAACGTTGCGGGCCGGTCGCAACCGCCGCTGTTCGCCCACCTAACGCTGGCCACCTCAACCTCAGTATAATGGTAAGCGCTCAAGGAACCACGTGTTTTCAGCCAGTCGCGGGTGGATGGGGATGCCTGCGTAGTCAGTCGGTGTCGATGGTCTCGATTAACCGCGTGGTTGCTTTCGGACGCGCGGTCGGGTTGGACGTCGTCGCAGTGATCGACGATTGGACGGCGGCGGATTGCTTGAGCGTCTCTTTGACGTTCCACGGCAGCAGCGCCTCGAACTGCTCGACCGTGGTCGCTGCCGGTATTTGCGTGTAGATATGGGTCAGATACTCAAGCGGTTCGATGCCGTTGGCTCGAGCGCTCAAGACAGCGAGTAGAGATTCGCACTGGCACGTGCACCGCCCTGGGTATCGCAGAACATCCATGAGCGCCTCTTATCGAAGTATTTCTATAACAGAAAAGCGTGGCTCTTCAGCTACGATGCGGGCAGCGCCCAAGCGAGCGCCAACCTGTTCTCGCTGGTGATGACCTGCCGCGTCAATCAAGTCGAGCCCTACGCGTATCTGAACTATCTGTTCGAGCATCTGCCTGCGGCCAGCACCGTGGAGCACGTTGAGGCGCTGCTGCCCTGGAACCTCAAAGCGATGCGCGACGAACAGAAGAAAGAGCAGAATCGACAGCAGTCGGCCGCCTGACGCGGCACCTCGCCTAGCCAGAATCCCTGAAGAAACGCCAGTACGGGGTTAATCGAGCCCTACTGGGCGATTAAATCACGCGATGCCAACGCCGCCGATGCTCGCCTCATCAAACGGGGATTGCGGAGTGCTTACAGTTGATTTATCGCCACGCGACACGCTTCCCTGGCATAACTTCGAAAAGATGTGTGTAATAGAAAGGCCATGGAATCTGTAACAGCTTTCGGCCGGAAGGGTCTTCCTCACCCATTAGGCGCATTCCTCCTACAAATACTGCGACCGATGGCCGACTGCTAATTTCAACGCGTTCTGAGATTCTCAATCCGCGGCATTACGCCGCGCTATTGGCTGGAGTATGAAATGTCTACAGACAACAAGAATACGAATGTGAAGGATCACGACGGCACTGGAAAGCATGAGAGCAACCGTGGGAACGACGCGGCTAGCAAGACGGGTCAGCAATCACAAGATGCGTCACGTCATCAACAGGACGCGTCACACCACAAAGATGGCAATCGCCCCCAATCCGGCGGTGCCGACAACAAGAGCGGTCAACAGTCGCAGGGCGGATCGCAAAAGGGGAGCGCAGGAATGACGCCGGCAGGGTCACAACACGTCGCCAGTGATCAAACAAAGGCTAGCGATTCAGCCCATAAGGGTGGCCCATCTAAGTGACCCCTATCGACTCTATGACGTCCAACCAAAGAGTCGACTTCGAAAGATAAAACGGGCTAGCGATAGCGCTAGCCCTTTTTTAGTGAGATTGCGTTTGAAGACCTGTCGGCGAATGCGGTTACTTTGTGGACCTGACCCGCCTATGCGGAGATCTGCATAGGCGGGTCAACTCCAAACCGCTTTCAGCAGCGAGTCATGCTTCGGATGGGCGTCGATCAAGATCACGACATCGTCCGCGAACCTCGCATACTCGAGATTCACGTATTTGCCGTCCCGGGTGACTTCTTTCGACCGCTCCAGCATCCGATCCACCGCATTGAGGTACAGATTACTGAGCGCGGGTGAAATAACACCACCTTGTGGAACACCCCGTTTCCCGCTCCCCTTGAGGATCAGCTTCAGCAGATGGAGCACGTCGTCGTCGTCAATCCGTTTGGCTACCTTGGCGAGCAGCACAGCGTGCCGAACACCGTCCAAATAGGCCTTTAGATCAACGTCAATAACGCGCGTCTGCCACCGCGAGATCGCCTCGGCAACCCGGGTCACCGCTTGATGAGCTGTCCGCTTCGGCCGATAACCAAACGATCCTGGTTGAAAATCCGACTCGAAGATCGGCTCCACTATCAGCTTGAGCGCGCCCTGCACCACACGATCACGAATACTCGGAATCGACAGCATGCGAACCTTGCGGCCCCCGTCCTTCGGTATCTCTTTCTTCCGTGATCGGAGCGGCAAGTACCGACGCTCAATCAGTTCGTCGCGAATCTGCTGCAGAAAGATCTCTACCCCCTGCTCCTCAATTGTGAATTTCAGTAATTCTTGTCATTTTGTCAGCAGAAAGTGCGGCATTACCAAGTAAATACACCTTACATAACCACTGTTAGAGAAAACACCCAGGATAAATTTCGACCCGTTAGAGAAAGCACCCCGGATAGGTTAGAGAATGCAACACCGGCGCTCTAGACGCCGTATTCCGCTCGTTATTCAATGCGGCCATGCCGGTCCGAATTCCGAAAGTACTCACCAAAAAGCGCGCTGCGCTGGGTTTCCGCCGCCAAGAGCTAATCAAGGCGCTCAAAGACATCGATCGCGAAATTCGTGTCCTCGAATACTCGATCAAGCTGGTGGCCCCGGGATGGCGGCCACCCGCCGGGCCGCATCGCGGTTTCAGACCGCGACGATTTCGAAACGGGATGATCACGAAGGCATGCCTCGAAGTCATCGTCCGCCTCAAAAGGGAGTTTTCCACCAAGGAGCTCGCCCGCCTTGTCGTCGTAGCCTGTAAAATTCAGTTCGAATCGAAGGCCCTGGAGAAAAGCTTTTTGAGCACGGTCTCTGGGATTGCTCGACGTCTGGAGCAGCTTGGAGCACTCGAGGAGTGGGGTCGTGTCCCAGGAAACCGCGGCATTCTTTGGCGGACACGCTTCGATGCAAAGGGTTGGCTAGGCCCGCTGAAGGCTGCCGCCTAGGCTTGACCCAGCACGGCGGCTGTCTCCGGTACCCAAACTCGTCCCAGTTCTGAATGACCGCCCTCAAGATTGGTCGAGTGGTGTCGTTGAACGGGCATGCCGACCACCCCTGTACGGAAGTGCCCGTTACCCGTTCCTACTCGCCAATCCGCGCGGGCGCTAATCCGTATCCATTGCCGCTTGCGGGGTGAGCTCGAAAAAGCCAAAGCCGGCGTGAGGCCATTGGTGCCGCGTCGCGAAGCGCTTGCCACGATGAGGCACATCGAGGCGATGCTCAAATTTCTTGGCATCAACTTCGACCAGTCAGCGCTGCGGCCCACGTGGACCGTGCCGAAGGTTGGCCACTTGGAGCACGGCGGCATGCGTCGCGGCATTCTCGATGCCCTGCGGCACGGGGAATGGCTGACCTATCGCGAGATTGGGAAGACGATCACGGCGGAGCGAAGGCTACAGTTCACCTCGAAGCAGTTTCATGATTTCTTGCAAAAGCTCCGTGAGGCGATGTTCGTGATGAAGCAACGCGGCATTCTGACTTTCAAGCATAATTTGCGCTTCGGGGATTACCGGGCTATTCAGCGCGTCCGGTTGTCCCGATCAATGCTCAATCGGTAGCAGGATCTGTCGGCGGCACGGGATCCTTCGTGGCCGCCGATTTCTTATTGTACTGTCTCTTCTTTCGGGGTGGTTCCTTGTAGCGAACCTCGCCCTTACG
The DNA here is from genome assembly GCA_003164785.1 of Gammaproteobacteria bacterium. Lineage (GTDB taxonomy): Bacteria > Pseudomonadota > Gammaproteobacteria > Steroidobacterales > Steroidobacteraceae > Bog-1198. The sequence continues at coordinate 5,623 of PLUE01000045.1, forward strand.
CGGTCGTCCGCGCTTCTTCGGAATAGTTCGCTTATCGATCTCGACCACCAAGCCGACATCATCGGGGTCAGGCCTCGGTCGATCCGGCTGCTTGCGCCAATAATCGCTGAAACGCCGCTCATCGAAGGGTGCCAACACCCGGGCGAGTAGATCCTGAAGCTGCTTTTCGTTCGAGCGCCCGACCATGGTCTGCCGCCAGGCAAACTCCCAGCCGTACCACTCGAGATTCTGGATACTCGTGCGGTGCCACGTGCCCCGGTAAGCATGCCGCATCCTCGAAAAGAAGCTCTCTGCGTTGTTCGTGTTGCGTTTGTCGGCATCCTGGAACTGCTTCTGGTGAAGAATCACGTAATGCTTGACCGCGGGCCCCACCAAAAGCGAATAGCCGGAGTGTTCGTCGGTGGTGAATTCGATCTCGCCGGCGCAAAACTTCTTACCGAGCTCTGCAATATTGACCTGACCCTCGGTCTTGACTCGCGCAAGCTTGTACCTGCGGGTGCCGGCCCCTCCGCTTTGAACGAACACGACCAGTGCATGCATGTTGGGGTGTACGAAGCGCGTCGTCTTGGCGTTCTCGTCGAGGCCGGCGTTCTTTTCATCCTCCTTGGCGGCAAATGCGGGTCCGGTGCCCACATTACGTGGGCGCTTGTACTTGATGAAGTATGCCGCATCGGCCTGGATTTTCCCCGTGAGCGGCGGTTCACGCAGCATCGAGTCGCGAATGGCATCGCGTACCTTCATCAAAAATACGTGAGCGGCTTGGTGAGATAGGTCATGCAACCCCGAGATTTGGCGCGCGGAGATCGAGTTCTTTCCTTCGACAAAGTGGAAGAGGACACTCAAGAGCCTGTCTGGCGACATCTTGGTTGAATGCAGGTAAGTGCCGGACACAATCGAAAACTGTGCGTGGCAAGATCGTTCTCGGCATTTCCAGTACTGCCGAGATTCCAGCCAGTAGTGCGTTCCGATGGTTCCACACTCCGGACACACCTGGGAATTGTCGCCGGCGGCGCCCCAGCGGCTTTTGATGAGATAGTCGAGCGCACCCCGCGGGCCCTCCCCGATTAACGCGAACAAGTCCGTCGTGCGGTAGCTCGCCTGGAGCAAGTGGGACTTTTTCTGCCTACGGCGCCAAGCACCCACAGGTGGGTGCACTCGAACGACACCATCAAAGTGTGGGCGGGCAGACACGGAAAATTCCTTTCAGATTCGAACGCTCGAGTGCCTCGAGTAGAAAACTCGCGACGCAGAGTCCAATACATCGGCAGTCCTTTGAGAAAATGAACCGTGGCTCCACTGGTCCGAAGAATCGAAAAGAACAGGTTGAAGCTGGCGACTCGGGTCTCTTGGCGCGAATGTTGGGAGGGCGCGCGCCTCAGTGAGCAGCACTGTAAGTTTGGCCGGAAACGTAAGCAATACTGTATGAGGAGAAAATTCGGCGATATGTCTGTTACCGAAGTTGAAAACCGAGGACGCGTCTGAAACTTCTAGCGATATACAGCTCAGCCGCCCGGTCCGACCTGTATAAGGTCCGGGGTGGGGCCTCTTGTCGAGTACTCTGCAAGAGGATTCTTGTTTCCGTCGGATTTGGGTACTGGATCCGGTCTCGTACGCATCTTGAAAACAGGACGCATTGAGGCTACAAGGGCGCCATGAAGCGCAAGATCGTCAGGGACCACGCGGCCTACCGTCCTAAGGCGCAACGCCTTGAGGTGCCGCGATTGCGTATGCGAAAGCCAGCTCGTATCGCGTCAGCTATTGAGCTGGACCAAATGAAGCGAGAATCGCAAGCGCGCGATCGCGAGTTGGTAGCCAAGGGTGGGGCTATCGATGAGATGTTTCTGATTCGACCTGACTTGGCCGAAGACCCTTTGATCGTCTGGCCCGATGCGGACATCTAGTCAACGTGATCCGATTATTGTGGATGGCCGGCATGTTGCTCGATTGTCTGCGACGGCCCCTATGTTCGAAGAACTTCGCAGAAAGTCGGCCTGGACCGAACGTTTAGTGCAGGACTGTGAGATATTGCATACAGTCTGTGCACAGACGCCTGTATGATCCGCGTTTAACTGGATGAATTGCAGCAGATGGCTACCATCAGGGACGATTCGTGGACGTGCAGTAGTTTCGACAAATTGCTGCGTCTTTTGTTGCTGGCCGCAGTCGTTGCGGGCGGATCTGCTCCTTCATTGGTGTACTCATCGACCGTTACCTGCGCCGGATTTGCTTATGCGGGCAATTCCAACTCCATTGAAACTCGTTTCAAGTATTCCAAGCGGTACGAAAAATCAATCATCGAAAGAGGCAGTGCTCTTTCTACGGTACTCTGCCGTTCGTTAGCTGGCCGTCAATACCCTTTTGACCTCAACACCTCCGAAAATATTGATTCCAAGGGGGATGAGATTCTTGTTACGGCGCTTACCGTAACGGGCGAGACTGTATCTGAAGAAACGTTCGGGCCGGTACACAAACTATTCGTGCAAATTCGCGCTCAAGCGCTGATCTTCGATTTTGCGACCAAAAAGATTCGCCGCACCTATCCAATATCATTCGCCTACCTTGACGTCCTGAACCATTCGCCCAGCGACGGCGAGATTGATGAGCGAGTCGCGAAGGCCTACGAGGGCGCACAGGGAAAGGATGGCATCTTCGGACGGTATGCTGCCGCTTTGGCGACAGCTACACTTCCGCGCAATGGTGACCTGTTTCTGCAGATCACCAAGGTAACGATCTCTCCCGATGCTTCTCCAGCTATCCGCCCTGAAATTGCTGCCGTCCGTGGCGCGCCGGAGTCTTGGGTCGCAGATCATTTTGGAGAAGCCTTGAACTCCAAAGCCGGCGTTGCATTGTTCCCCTACTCACCAGGCTCCGCGATCGGGGGCGTTATGCAAATGAAATTGAATGACACTGACTTCAATTTACAGTTTCCAGATCCTGATTGGGAAATCGCCATTGATCTGACAGGCGTCAAGAAAGTGAAATACGCCGAGAACCCCCTGTGCCAATGTGATGTGAGA
>PLUE01000002.1 GCA_003164785.1 Gammaproteobacteria bacterium
TCCGCGTCTTGCTGCCTAGTCCAGCATAATCCAGATTGTTAAAGAGCGCATCACCCGACGTGGGCGACGTTTGAGGCGGTAAATTCTTCCGGGGTTGGCAGCATGATCGACTTGTTCCTGGCATTGGCGAGGACATAGGTCAGGTAGGTCAGCGGATTGACCTTGTTCGCCTTGCAAGACTCCACGAGGGAGTAGTAGATCGCCGCAGCGTGACCCGCCCGTTCGGAGCCGACGAATAGAAATGCCTTTCTCCCAACGGCCACCGGGCGCATGCAGCGCTCGGCATAATTGTTCGACGCGTCGAGGTGGCCGGCCTTCGTGAAGTTCGTCAGGGCTTCCCAGTGCTTGAGGGCGTAGTTCACCGCGATGCCGAAGGTATCCTTGGGCAACACGGTGTGGACGGCGTGATCGAGCCAGGCCTTGAACTGGGCGAGGAGCGGAACGGTCTTCTCCTGTCGTTCGCGTAGCCGCCCCTCATCGCTCCAATCCTTGATCTTGCGTTCAATCCCGAACAGCTCTCGATAAAACGCAAGCGCTTCGTGCGGCCGCCCGGGCTTCTCGAGCAGATCCGCAGCCTCCACGAACTTGCGGCGGGCGTGGACATTGCAAGCGACCTCGATGATCTTGCCGGTCACAAATAGCGGATCGTAGCCCGGATAGGCGTCGGCCTGCAGATAACCGCGGTAGTCGGCCAGGACTGTCAGCGGCGCATCCCGAGTTCTCGACCGCGAGAAGTCGTACACGATGAGCGGTGGTCCGTGCCGGTGATCCTTGGCGTACACCCAAAGCTTCGCCTCGACGGTTGATCGTCTGGCGGGATCATCGTTCTGCAGCGGCAGGGTCGTATCGTCGGTATAAATGTGGCCAGAATCGAGCACCTTACGCATCATCCGCCGATGCAGATCCTCCAGGAGCGGGTAGCACTGCATCAGCCACTCGGACATCAGGGTGTGGGACAACTCGATGCCAAGGCGCCGAAGTCGCCCAGCAATCCGGTACAGGGGCAGTCCGTCAGCAAACTTACTGACGATCAAATACGACAGCAGGCTCGCCGAGGCCATGCTCTTGGGGATCGGTGGCAAACACGGCAGGGGTGCGCGAACCACGGCCCCGTGGCAGTGGCCGCAGGAATACTTCCTGCGGCGCGTCTCGTGGACTTCGAGCCGGGCCGGGATGTACTGCAGCTGCTCGGAGGACTCGTGACCGAATGCGCTCAGCGCCTCACCGCAGCAGGGGCAGCTCTTTTGCGCCTCGGGCACATCGATCTCTTCGATCACTCGCGGCAGGTTGCGCAGTACCCGGACGGCGCGTCGCCAGTCACTCGTTGCCGGGCTCGTATTGCTGCGCTCGGCGTGGTCGGCGGGTGCAGACTCTGGAACCTCGATCACGAGACTGCCATCGACAAACAGACCCAGCTGATCGACGTTGATGTGCTCGCTCTTGGGCCCAAACTGCCACTTGAGCAGTCGGTGCAGGTTCGCCTTCAGCGACTCGATCAACTGCCGCTGCTCATCGAGCATGAAGTGCAGCGTCTTCACATCGGTGGGATAACTTGCAGCGGTTGCCACGGCGATATTTTACCAAACTCATCGACGAGAGAAAGCCCGCGCGAGAAATATTTGCCGCGTTCATGGTGGCGGCGCGTGCAACGAAAATGCGGGCAATCGACGGATGCGCGTGAAGTCCACGCCATCGAGCAGGAGCGCGAGCTCGTGTTCGGTCAACTCGATGGATGCAGCGTCCCGTGTCGGCCACTTGTACTTGCCCTTCTCGAGTCTCTTGTACCAGATCGCCAGTCCCGTCCGATCCCAGGCGATCGCTTTGATCCGATCCGCCCGCTTACCACGAAACAGAAATACATCGCCCGAGAGCGGATCACCGCCGAGCGCCTCGGTGATCGTGGCGCATAGGCCATCGAAGGACCGGCGCATGTCCACCGGCTTCACGGCCATGAAGATGCGCGAGCCGGGCGCCAATCTCAGCATCGCAGCCCAGCCAGCTCACGCACCAGCGTCGGAATCGCCCCGGTGGCCACCTCGAGCGACAAACTGATCCCATTGCCGAGGCTTAAGCGGAGCGCGACAATCGTGGCCGGCTCGCTCGAGCGCTTCTCCCGAGCCACCTTCGATGGGGATACGGCCTTATGGGCCCGCACCACGACCGGAACCAGGCGAGCCGGCTCGATCGTCTCTCCAGATCCCCGTGGTTCACGCAGCTTGCGCTTCCACAGGGTAAAGTACTTTGGATCCAAACCCCGCGCACGGCAATAAGCCACCTGGCTTTGCCCTGAATCCTGATGCGCCTTCATATGAGCCGCCCACCAGGCCCGAATATCTTCCCGCCGCCGCGATGGCGATAATCGTGTCGCACTCATCCGTGACCTCCAGGTTCTTTGCCTGCGGCTAACTCTGGTCGATCATGCCGAAACCGGGAATACGCGGATTAGCGGACGCATACTGTCTACCCGTGGCGCCTGCGGAACAGATAATCTAATCGAAATGTTCAAACAACCCGCTTACAGAATTAATGACCGTGATGCATAACCCCCAAGGATCATTGTGGAATCGCTGGGACCCGCATATTCATGCACCTGGAACTGTACTCAACAACCAATATGGGGGCCTGAATCCCTGGGAAGAATTTCTCGTCGGTGTGGAAACTTCCAGTCCGACGATAACTGCTTTGGGCGTCACGGATTATCTTAGCGTCGATCTCTACGAGCGTGTCTTGCAGGAGAAGTCGAGAGGTCGCCTTCCAAATGTCGGCCTGATATTTCCGAACGTAGAAATGCGCTTTGGCATTGCGACGTCAAGCCAAACCGCAATCAATTTTCATCTCTTGGTCTCTCCTGACAATTCGGACCACGTAGCTGAGATTCGGCGGTTTCTGCTAGGTCTAACATTCACTTTCTCCGGAGAGGAGTATCGGTGTGAACGCGGGGAGCTCATTCGCCTTGGCCGAGCATTTGACTCCTCCTTGACCGATGAGAGGCGAGCCCTTGTCGTTGGAACAACACAATTTAAGGTGAACCACGATCAGCTGCGCAGCAGCTTTCGGAAGAGTGAATGGGCTCAGGGCAATATTTTGATTGCGGTTGCTGGCGGTAGTCGGGACGGGACGTCCGGCATGCAGGAGAACGCGTCATTTTCGGCGCTTCGCCGCGAACTGCAGCGCGATGCGCACCTAATATTCTCATCGCAAATAAAACAGCGCGAATTCTGGCTAGGTAACGGCTCTGTATCCGCGCTTGAGTTGGCCGCCACTTATGGAGGGCGGAAGCCTTGCTTGCATGGATCCGATGCCCACACTCAGGCGGCTGTTGGCAACCCTGCAGCGGATCGGTTTTGCTGGATTAAGGGTGATGTTACATTTGAATCTCTGCGGCAAGCTTGCCTCGAGCCCGCCAATCGCGCGTTTGTGGGTGTTGAACCGCCGCAACACGCCCTTCCTTCACAAACAATTGCGCGGCTATCGGTGACTAATGCCCCGTGGTTTGCCACTCCCGACATCCCCCTCAATCCAGGGCTCGTCGCCGTCATTGGTGCCCGTGGTTCGGGCAAGACAGCGCTTGCTGATCTCGTGGCCGCTGCGGCCACGGCGCTTTCACCGCAACTGAGTGAACGTTCATTTGTATCCCGCGCCGCAAAGCTTTTGGGCGACGCTAAAGCTACTTTACATTGGGCGGACACGAGCACAACAGAGAACGAGCTTAAATGCGTGGAGATGGAAGAGATATTCGATGAACCACACGTTCGATATCTATCGCAACAATTCGTGGATCAATTGTGCTCGTCTGAAGGACTCACCGATTCCCTGGTCGATGAAGTGGAGCGGGTCATTTTTCAGGCTCACAGCGCCGACGATCGCATGGGCGCCACATCATTCACGGAGTTGCGCGAGCTGAAGACTTCAGCGTTACGCAGCACCAGACAAGAGCACGAAGCCGCCATAGCCGAATGCTCCTCCGGCGTTGTGGCAGAGCAGGCGCGGAAAGATTCTCTGGATGAGCTCCGCTCTCAACAGAAGGCGAAGAGCGCGGCTGTCCACAGCGATAAGAGAGATCGTCAAAGTTTGCTCGCAAAAGGTCAGGCGGAACGCGGGCAGGCGCTTGAGAAAGTGTCTGATGCTCTCGACAAGGTTCGCACTCAGGTCGACGCCTGGACCCGAAGACACCAGCCGCTCACTGGTTTGCGGGACGAAATCATTGCCCTCCGCAAGATCGGCGCACCGGCAACGCTTCGACGCCAACAGAACACTTATCCGGAGTCCGGACTGACCGCTACGCAATGGCAGGCTCTACTAATTAATGTCGGCGTTGACGCCGACAAGATTCTCGCTGACGCCTTACAGTCGGCCCAAGACAATCTCACTGCGTGGAAAGGCCCTCGGCCCAGCGACTCCATTCCAGGCGATGGCGCGCCTATTCCCGCCGCTCCTTTGATTGTAGAGGGCGTTGAGCTGGCCCAGCAGTCGGCCGCATTGTTGAATGCGGAGGCGTCGCGTCTGCGAGGGTTGATTGGCATTGATGCGGCGAATTCGAAGAAATACGATCGGCTGTCCGAGAAGATTGCAAAGGAAGAGGTGGCAATCGCAAAACTCAAGCGGGATATAGAATTGGCTGAGAAAGCTGACGCGCGTATTGCTGAATTGACGGAGGCGAGGGCGGCGGCGTACAGAGGCGTCTTTGAGGCCATAGAGCGGGAGGCGCGGGAACTGTCCATCCTTTACAGGCCGCTGCAAGACATTCTCCAGGCGGAAGGTGGCACACTCGGCAAGCTCGGATTCTCTATTCGACGCGTTGTCGATTTGGACTCATGGGCCACCCATGGGGAGAATTTGTTCGACTTGCGCGCAAGTGGGCCGTTCCGAGGAAAGGGCGCGTTGCTCCTCGCCGCCAAGGACTCTGGCGTACTTGAGGCGTGGCAGACTGGCGCCGCAGAGACGGTCGCGACGACCATGGCGGCGTTCCGTAAAGAGTACGGGGCACGCTTTGTCGAACAGTGCCCTGTTGATCGCAAGGATCGCCATGCTTTCCGCGAATGGATTTTAAAAGTATTTCGTTGGCTCTATAGCACAGACCACATAACAGTTTCATACGGCGTGCAATACGAAAGCGTTGATCTTGAGAGATTGTCGCCGGGAACGCGCGGCATAGTTTTGTTGCTACTCTATTTGTCGATCGACTTAGAAGACGATCGTCCGTTGATTATCGACCAACCCGAAGAAAACCTCGACCCAAAGTCAATCTACGATGAGCTGGTGTGGCGATTTAAGACCGGCAAGCAGCGCCGGCAGATCATTATTGTGACGCACAACGCGAATCTCGTCGTGAACGCCGACGCAGACCAAATGATTGTTGCCACTGCGAGTTCCCATCTTCCGGGCGAGCTGCCTACTATGTCATATACGAGTGGTGGGCTTGAAAATCCATATATTCGGAAGCAGGTATGCGATATTCTTGAAGGCGGTGCTGCCGCGTTTCAGGAGCGCGCAAAGCGCCTGCGGGTCTCACTACCAGACCGATATCGAACAATGTAGGGAGCAAAAAGAAGGGGTATGCGACGGTTGAAAGCAGTCCGGGCGCTTGTTTACCGCAAATCTCGAAGCGCTGCCTGGAAAAATAGCCGCAGCCTTAGTCTATTCAATTTCTATAATCCGTAGGCGCCATAAATAAGACATAGTGCTCGATCGGCGAAATTGGTGTTCGAGCGGAAGATCCACTGATCTAATCTGTGAGCGAAGACGTGACAGCGATCACGTCACCAAGGCGCTTGGCGATTATATGGTTACCAAAGTCGCAGGTATCGATTCGGCCGAATAATATCTTATCAATGCGCTTGTCTCTTCAGCTTCTTCTTGGCAGGCGCACAGCAATTTAATATTTCTCCGCGTTGCGCTTGCACACTTCGCCGAATCAACGCGCGGCGGTCAAGCATAAGGAAGATAATTGTGTCGAGGTATGCGCTAATTACAGTCATTTTGCTGACGCTGTCGCCAACTGCTTATTCCGATGTGTCTCTAGATGGCACCTCTTGGCTCGCGTTGGATGGAGTCGCGCGGACATGGTATTTGTCCGGTTACTTTGATGCGCAGGCAGGCGATCGTGCTTACTGCGCATCGCATATTCAGCTGCAAGGTTACTCCGCTAGAAATCCGTCTGCTGAATCCAGCTCGATAGACCCAATTGATGATGTGTGTGGATTTCTGATCCCGTCTAAGGCTTTAGTTGGCCAAATAAAAGACGGAGTCACTCGTCTTTACTCAAACCCATTAAATCGGTTGATTAAAGCGAGCCACGCTATAGCTGTCGTGGTTTCAGCTATCAATGGCATGTCCGGGTCCGACGCAGAGGCGGCGATTAAAAAGTGGCGCCGAGTCGACGGTGCCTAGTGATGAAGCTCCCTAAAAGGGCCGGACATGCTTAGGGAAGCTCTGCACAGATGTTATTAAATGACCGATACTGTGTGCAGTAAGCAGCAGCGGTGGGGCTGATAAATTCATGAAGCAAACGACGTTTGCCTCGGTAGCGTGGGATAAGAAGGGCAAGATCACGCGCCGCGAGCGATTTTTGGCCGAGATGGATGCGGTGATCCCCTGGTCGAGATTGCTGGCGCTGGTCGAGCCGCATTACCCCAAAGCGGGTAGCGGTACGCAGCCAAAGCCGATGGAGCAGATGCTGCGCATCTATTTCATGCAGAACTGGTTTGTGAGTTTCTGTAATTGCTGTCCAATCCCTTCAGCTAATCGTGTCAGTGACAGGATTAATTGAAAGTGACACTAATGGCTGACATTCCGTTCCGAGCCGATGTCGGGTGCGAATAACATCCCAGCGTGCTGCAGATCCGTAAGGCTCATTTGCACCGCCTGTCGTCCTAGGGAAGCTCTGCGCAGGTGAATGCGCGAGCCGATGTTGAAATGAAAAAGCCGACAAAATTCATGGAAATCGGCGCAGTCGAGCGTAAAGCGGCCTGTTTGTGGTGCTTTTCCCGCAGATTTCTCGCTCTCCCACGATCATTAGGCGCACCTTCCCTGCGGCGGCAGCAACCGGCGTCTGATCAGATACAAATTCGCCAGCGCAAAGGCCGTGAACAGGCGAGCGGTGTTCTTCGCCAACCCGCGGTAACGAACTTTGTTGAATCCCCACAGGCGCTTGACCACATGGAACACATGCTCGACCCGGGCCCGAGCGGCGGAGCGGCGCCGGTTGATGTACCTCTGGTGCTCGCTCAAGTGCGGCGAGCGCCGGTTGACCCGGTAGCGGATCCCTTTCGCCAGGGCGGCCTGACGATGCGCTTCGCTCCAGTACGCCTGGTCGCCGAACACCTCGCGCTCCTCGCCATGCAGCAATTCGGGCATCTGCGTGATGTCGCTGACGTTCGCCGCGGTGGTGTTCAGACTGTGCACGATGCCGCGCCGATCGGTCCCGATGTGTGCCTTCATGCCGAAGTGCCAATCCTTGCCCTTGCGGGTCTGGTGCATCTCGGGGTCGCGCGCCTTCTCTTCGTTCTTCGTCGAGGGCGGCGCGGCGATGATCGTTGCATCCACGATCGTTCCGCTCTTCAGCAGCAATCGCTTCTCTTCCAGCAGCGAGCGAATCTCGGCAAAGATCGCCTCCGTCAGTTGATGGCGCTCAAGCAGATGCCGGAATCGCAGGATCGTCGTCTCATCGGGAATGTCGTGCCCCAGCAACTCAATACCGGCAAAGCGGCGCATCGACTCGATGTCGTACAACGAGTCCTCGGCTTGCGGGTCCGACAGATTGAACCAGTTCTGCATGAAATAAATGCGCAGCATCTGCTCCATCGGCTTTGGCTGCGTGCCATTACCAGCCTTCGGGTAGTGCGCCTCGATCAGCGCCAAGAGCCGGGCCCAAGGGATCACCGCGTCCATCTCGGCCAGAAATCGCTCCCGGCGCGTCACCTTGCCCTTCTTCTCCCAAGCAACCGAGGCAAACGTCGTCTGTTGCATCGTTCAATCCACTCCGCTGCTGCTCACTGCCACTCAGTATCGGTCATTTGATGACACCTGTGCAGAGCTTCCCTAGCGCCACCTCTCGACTTCACACTGAAAATGAGGGAACCCCGAATGTTGCCGCGGACAACAGCAAGCTGGGACGTTCGAAGTCCGGTAAGAGTGAGTTCGAGGAACTGCCGAGACATGCGCAGATCCTGCAGGATGTCGAGCGCCGGCGGCCGCGGCAGTGGTTGGCGGTCGATGATGAATTTGGCGAGGGCGTTCCGGCAACAGCCTGGGCGCATTTCGTGCAGACGCCTACTGAACTTGGCTTGGCGTGTCCACAAGCCGCGGCGGAGTTGAAGCATCGACTGGCAGCACTCTTTAGCGAGGAGAGCGCTGCCCGCATTGATGACATCAAGCATGCGAGCGACCAAGCGCTGCGCTAGCGCTGTGGCAGACATGAAATTAGTAGAAACTAGTAGCCGATTTACTAATGGCTCTGTCATCAAATCGTGTTGGTGGATCACAGATTCCGGCTGACAGCTGGCTACACCCAGACAGGACAAACAACACGAATACAGGATACTTAAAATGTTGGCTCTGTCACCAAATCGTGTTGGTGGGTGCCGGGTGTGGAGCCGGTGCCGCTGGGCGAGGTGAGTGAACGGGAGATCCGAAGGGGTGACTAATAACACGCAAAATATTGCAAGTTACATATAACTTCGTTAACCAACCTATAAACGATTGCTAGTTGCGCTCAATTGTTACGCTTGCGTTCGGCGCCTATAACTGCTATTATATTGATACTGGATGAGGTATTTATGGGCACAACTTATAAAACTTTGAGCTTTGCGCTGACAACTCAAACGGAAATTTGCGCCGCCCTTGGCGAGCGGCTGAAGGCCCAGCGGCTCTCGCAGCTGCTCTCGCGCGCGGAAGTCGCCGGCCGCGCCGGTGTCTCGGAAGGCACACTGCGCAACCTCGAAGTGAAGGGGGTGGCCACTCTCGAGTCCTTCGTGCGCATCGCGCAGGCCCTGGGGCTCTCGGGTCACCTCGAATCGCTCTTCGTACTGACCGCGCCGCGCTCCATCGAGCAGATGGAGCAGGCCGAACGGGCCACGCGCAAGCGGGCCCCCAAACGCAGGGTCTCGTGAAAAAGCTCAACGTCATCTACGCCGGCTGGGGCGAGCGCTGGCTGCTCGGGGTGCTGGCGGACAACGGCACCGATCTGCTGTTCGAGTACTCCGCGGAAGCTCGCGCCCAGCAGCTCGAGCTCTCCCCGATCAAGCTCGCCCTGCGCGCGCAAGCTTACGGGGGCTTTCCGCACACCCAGGATCGGCTGCCGGGCCTCATAGCCGACTGCCTGCCTGACGGTTGGGGCCGGGTCCTCATGGACAAGCTCTTCCGTCGCGAAGGTCGCAACCCGGGCACCCTCTCCCCGCTCGACCGTCTGGCGTGGATTGGCGATCGGGGGCTGGGTGCGCTCGTGTTCGAGCCCGCCACGCGCGCGGGACTCCCCGAGGAAGACTTAAAGCTCCTGACCCTGGCCCAGGAGGCCCGCGCGGTGATCCGCGGCCGCGACGGTGAGGCGCTGCGGGAGATGGCTCTTTTGGGTGGCAGCCCGCAGGGGGCCCGCCCCAAGGTGCTCGTGCACTATGACCCCGGCACCGGCAGCGTGTGTTCGGTCGCACAGCCCAACCATGATCCTTGGCTGATCAAGTTCCAGGCCCCGCGTGAGCACAAGGAGGTGTGCGCGATCGAAGCGCTCTACGCCACGCTTGCGCGCAAAGCGGGATTGCAGGTCCCCGAGACCCGCTACTTCGAGCTCGATCGCACACTCGCCGCATTCGGGATCGCCCGCTTTGACATCGAGTCCGGTGAACGCGTGCCAGTGCTCACTTTGGCCGGTGCCTTGGATGCAGACTTTCGCATCCCCTCCGTCATCGACTACTCGCTCTTTCTGCGTGTGGTGAGGCACTTGAGCCGCGATGAGCGCGAGGTGAGGAAAGCCTACGGGCGCGCCCTATTCAACGTTATCTTCAACAATCGCGACGACCATGCGAAGAACTTCTCTTTTCGCTTGAGTCGCACCCGCCAGTGGCAGCTCTCCCCGGCCTACGATCTGACCTACTCCGAAGGCCCGGGTGGTGAGCACCAAATGGATGTGTGCGGTGAGGGCCGCGCGATCGGCCGTGCCCATCTGCTGCGTCTGGCCAAGGACTCGGGATTGGACGCAAAGTGGGCCCTGACTCAGATCGAGGCAGTTTGTGCCCTGGCCGGACAGTTCAAAACGTTCGCAAAGGACCAGCCCATCCGCAAGAACACGATCGCCATGCTCGAGCGGGTGGTCCTCACCAATGCGCAGAGAGCCGCACAGTGAGTCGGGACAGCCCAACCGCTTGCGCGACCTCTCCCTCGGTGTGACCGATCTCACCCGAGCGGGAGCCTTCTATGCCGCCGCCGTGGGTGCCACTGCCCGGTCTAGCCACCCTGACTCCTCGAGCAGCAGCCAGCCCCGCCAACACGATTAGGTGACAGAGCCAAAATGTTTACCCTTCCGATCAAGCCGACCAGTGGGCGGCTCGTTTTTCGACTGCTTCCAGCGGGCTATTGCGCCCTCACCGGGGTCCTGCGACTGCCGAGAACCTTCACGGTCCTCGAAAACGCAGGCTACGCGGCGGTTCTCGATGATTCAGGGCTGCAGATAATTCCGGAAATCCTGGATCAGGGTGTTCCGGCGATGACGCAAAGTTACGGGATCGAGGCCCAGCTACGCGCCAAAATCTGGCCCGTATTGACCCACCCCCAAGAGCGATTTCTGGTGCGCTTCATCGAAGGGTTTCCCGGACAGAATATCTGGACGGTGTACGCCGCGTTGAGATATCAGCCGAAAGCCCTGGGCGTGGCGCCCTCCGACGGGCACTGGTGGCGAGACGTGGCGAAGGGTGGCCTTACGGCCATTGCACCGGTCGCCGGTCAAGTCGGGCTTACCGTCAGTCAGCTGCTCACGCAGCTGTGTGTGTGGCCGGGGCCCGAAGGGATCCTGCACACAATGTCACAGCATCCGGTGAAGATCCGAGAGGCCTATCAGACCTTGAACGTTCTTCACGCGGCAGTGGGATCTGGCAAGATCGCCGAGAAGGCCTATTGGCACATCGTGCGAAGCTCTGCGCTCCTTTGCGAGCTGGCTCCCTTGAGCATGGACCAGTCGTACATCAAATACCTCGCGAAACTAGAGAAGATGGGCGGCTTTGCCGTCGATGCCCCCCCTGCACGGCCGAGGCCAAGCGGGAACAATCGGCCAAAGCCGATGCAGCAATCAAGGCTGCACTCGCGGCAGCTTAAGATTCTGCGCATTATTGCATCGTCGCCATCCACAACGGTGGCGACTTTTTTTGGGCACTGAGGATGGGCGGATACAAAGGGCCCTGCCGCATTATCCACAGAGTGCTTGAGCGTATTGCAGCCGTCACGCACGTTCGTTGGATGTTGGGCGGGCCGCCGAGGCGCGTTAAGCAAGAGGCATCACCGGGTGATCTTGCAACCAGAACTGCCAAAACGTGGCGCTTATTCGGATCGAGCCGCGCGCCGAGCTCGACCTCGAGCTGACGGGCCCGACGGCTCAACGTGGTGTGGTCCGGCGTCGGCACCTTAAGCTTGAGCAGGTTCAAGATCCCTCGCGCGTAGCCCTCTGCGGCACGCAGTGAGGTTCGGCCCGTCAGTTTGACCGTGAGCACAGATTCGATGTATTCGTCCGCATAGCGCTGCGGC
>PLUE01000048.1 GCA_003164785.1 Gammaproteobacteria bacterium
TGCTTGCCCATTGCCAGATGCCGATGCCTTCCGTGCAATGGACGACGGCCGCGTCCATGGTCAGCCATTGAGGAAGGGCGTGCTTGCCGGCGACCACCACGTTGACGTAATTGCGGCTTCGCAGGCAATGATCGAAAACCGAGAGCAGACAGTTCGCATCGGGCGGCAGGTATACCCGGACGATATCGGCCTTTTTATTGATGACATGATCGAGAAATCCCGGATCCTGATGCGTGAAGCCGTTGTGATCTTGCTGCCAGACGTGGGAAGCCAGCAGATAGTTGAGCGACGAGATCTTGCGGCGCCAAGGCAGCTCCAGACAGACCTTGAGCCATTTGGCGTGTTGGCTGAACATCGAATCGACGATGCGAATGAANNCCTCGTAGCTGTTGAACAGCCCGTGGCGTCCGGTCAGGAGGTACCCTTCGAGCCAACCTTCGCATTGATGTTCGCTCAACATGGAATCGAGCACCTGTCCCGTGGGTGCGAGGAACTCGTCGTTCTCCACCGTGCGTGCGTCCCATTGCCGCTTGGTGACCTCGAACACTGCACCCAACAGGTTCGAAAGGGTCTCATCGGGACCGAATATGCGAAAATTCCGGTCTCGCTGGTTCAGCAGCGACACGTCGCGCAGAAACTTCCCCAGCACCTCCGTATCGCACGCCTCCACGGCGCCCGGGGTGGGAACGTGCACCGCGTGGTCGTGAAAGTCCGGCATCTTAAGATCGCGAAGGAGCAGCCCGCCATTGGCGTGCGGATTCGAACCCATGCGGCGATTGCCTTTCGGGGCGAGTTCCGCCAACTCGGCAACGAGTCGACCGGCCTCATCGAACAACTCCTCCGGCTTATAGCTTTTCATCCAGCTCTCGAGCAGTGGTACGTGATCGAGATGATCCGGGTCCACCAGCATGGGGACCTGGTGTGCCCGGAACGTGCCCTCGATCTGCAGGCCGTCGACGATCTTTGGGCCGGTCCAGCCCTTGGGTGACCTCAACACGATCATCGGCCAGCGAGGGCGCGAGGGGTCCTTGGCGTTGCGTGCATTCGTGCGGATGTGTTCGATCTGCTCGATGGCCGTGTCCATCACGGTCGCCATGCGTTCGTGCATCGTGTCCGGATCATCGCCCTCGACAAAGAGAGGCGCCCAGCCGCAGCCGCGAAGGAACTGCTCCAGCTCCTCGCCCTCGATGCGCGCGAGCACGGTGGGATTGCTGATCTTGTAGCCATTGAGGTGCAATATCGGCAGCACCGCGCCATCGGTAATCGGATCCAAGAACTTGTTCGATTGCCAGGAGGTCGCCAGAGGGCCGGTTTCGGCTTCACCGTCGCCGATGACGCAGGCCACGATCAGACCGGGATTGTCGAAAACGGCACCGAACGCGTGGCTCAGGGAGTAACCGAGCTCGCCACCCTCGTGAATCGAGCCCGGCGTGGTCGGTGCCACATGGCTCGATATCCCGCCCGGAAATGAGAATTGCTTGAATAATTCCTTCAGCCCGGCTTCGTCCTGGGTGATGTTTGGATAGACGTCGCTCCACGTCCCCTCGAGATACACGTTGCCGACGATCGCCGGGCCGCCGTGACCCGGGCCCGCGATGTAGAACATATCAAGGTCATACTTGTTGATGACCCGATTCAAGTGCGCGTAGATGAAGTTCTGTCCCGGTGTCGTGCCCCAGTGACTGACCACCAAGGGCTTGACGTCCGAGATATCGAGCGGTCGCTTCAACAGCGGATTATCGTAAAGATAAATCTGCCCGACCGATACATAGTTGGCGGCGCGCCAATAGGCATTGATCTTGCGAAGCATCTCTGGCGTTAGGGTATTGCTTGTCATGGTTCAGTGTCTCCGGTTTCGAGCGCCTGCATCTTCGCCAACCGACGTCCGTGGCGGGCGGTGCCGCTTCGGATGTGCGCGTGGACCGGGTCGACAGATCCCCGGATTGGCCGGTCGATCGGGTCCTCGGTATCAGGCGGCCTCGTGCCCCTTTATTGCCTGCCAATAAGCTCGGCGGTTGTAATGTAGGTAGATTCCTTCCTCATCACTGCGATTCAGAGCGCGCCCAGGATCATACGCCGGAGCGTCCTTGATCTGTTGACGATTGAGAGTGGTCGTGACCTTCGATTGCCACCAGCTGACGTCCTCGATCCATTCGGCCGCCACCAGCACTTGATGCCCGACCCACCAGTTGCTCGTGTTCACGATGAGGTATCGGATGGCCCACGTTTGGTCGTCGACCAAGAAGCCTTCCACGTGTCCGATGTCGCCATCGGTTGCGTGAATGTGGTAACCCTTCACGGCTTCACAACTGCGCAGGTGCTGATCGTCGTTCTGCCCCCGCCGCGCTTCCGTTGGGCAACCTGCACCGTCAGCCTGCGCTCCGCCAAGGCTCACACCGGTCAGCATCGCAGCCGGATAGGCACTTGCGCCCCACAGCCCGGTTCCGCCCCAATAATAGGGGTATCCGTAATACCCGAGATAGCCTATTTCATGCTGCCTGGATATCGGCTTCTGGCTGTCGATAGGTGGGCTGTTCCTGACCTGCTCCTTGGTGATGGACACCGGAAGCACTTTTCCCTCCGCATCCGGATTGCCGATCGAGAACGGCGAAATCAGCACTTCGCGGCCGACCAACCAAGCACCCGTCTTGACGACGATATAGCGGACTACCCACGCTTCATCGTCGAAATAAAAATCTTTGACGCGGCCGATGGTGCCATCTTCAGCGCCGATAGTGTATTTTTCCAAATCCAGGACGGTGCGTAACATTGTCGATTCTCCATGAGCGAGTTCGGACGGAACCACTAGTCATATTCTGCGCGCACCTGACTGCGCCCGTCTGTTCGCTGTCATACATTGGCGCTTCGCCGATGGGATGAGCCCGTCGCCGCCGCGAGTGTGGGACGATCGACGACGGCGCCAATGCGAAGCTCTCTCGACCGCGACGGCGCAACTCGCCGCCACGGTGCGCTTGGGCAGCGTCTCGCAGGCCGACTTCGACACGGTGTTCTATCCCGAGTGCCCGCAGGCGCGGTCGGTCATTCACGGAATCGACTACCCTGCCACCGGCTGCTGATGAACTTCAACCGTGATATGGGATAGACCCTTGAGGCGCTGCAGCGTCGAGTGGTAAAACGCGGGTCCGTGGGTCGGTGCACTGCTGATGACCGACAGCACGGCGCCGAGATGGCCGGGGCCCAGGCGCCACACATGCAAATCGACGAGTTTGTCGCCTGCCGTTTCCACGACCGCCTTGATTTTATTGGCAACCGTCTCGTCCGGGCTCATGTCCATCAGGATCGCGCCGGTGACACGGATCAGGCCGTAAGACCAATTGGCAATGACGAAAGCCCCGACGATGCCCGCCAACGGGTCCATCCACAGCCAACCGAACGTCTTGGCGAGGAGCAACCCAACGATCGCCAGTACCGAGACGGCGGCATCCGCGATCACGTGGATATACGCCGCCCGGATGTTGTGGTCCCGTGAATCGACCGTATGCTCATGATGCTGGTGCTCGGCGAATTGCACCGTATGTTGTTCGCCGCCCAGCCTGGCAATCGCCTTGAACGCATGCGGCTCTGGAATCGACTGTATCGATTCCAGGAAATCCCCTCCTCCCTGTTTGAATGCAAAGATCTGGCGTGTTCCGTCCGCACGCTCCGTCGAGACGCTCAGGTTGCCGGGTGCCAATGCCATGCCGGGAGATTTCGACTCGATACGGAATACCGGAGGCACGCCGTCCTCGAATATCGATAGAGTAATCGCGCCGGACGCCGTCACGATCCGCTGCACTTCCCCGGCGTGGTCATGGTGACCGTCCGCATGGCCATCGTGGTCATGTTCGTCAGCATGACCGTGTCCGTGACCATGGTCGTGACCGTGATGATCGCTCCCGCTCAACAACCAAGCGCTCACGATATTGACGATGAGCCCAAGAACTGCGATCGGAATGGCTTCTCCAAATCTGATCGGCACGGGCGCCAGGAATCGATTGATCGCTTCGTAGCCGATCAGCAGCGCGATCATGGCGAGGATGATTGCACTCGTAAATCCCGCCAGATCGCCGAGTTTCCCGGTTCCAAAAACGAAGCGGCGGTCCTGGGCATGTTTTCGCGCATAGGTGTACGCCAGCGCCGCGATGAGCATGGCGCTCGCATGCGTGGACATATGGAGTCCGTCCGCCACCAGCGCGAGAGAGCCGAAGATGCTGCCGCCCGCGATCTCAATGATCATCATCACGCCGCACAGAGCAATGACTGCCCATGTCTTTCGTTCGTTCTTGTCGTGGCTTTCGCCCAAAAACACGTGCTCGTGCCCGATTCCGAATTGTGCGTCTAAGGGAGCATTCATGAGGGACCTCAAACGGTTGTGGGCTTTCAGCCGCTTTGCAACGAGCGATCTGAACGGCAGACCAGCCCCGGGGAACGCGGCACCCTGCGCTGTCCAATTCTTAATTGTATAGAAAAATACAGAATCTTTTACATGCCACGCGGTTCACGATGATCGACCCAGACGACGGCGTCGCAAGTGTCGCTCATGTAAACTCTCCTGATCCAAAGCATGAAGTCGGGGCTTTACTCAGCGGCTTTTCTGTTCACTGGAACACAGAGGCGGCGGACGCTTCGCAGTGTCAGACGCCGATGCGGATTGGGCGTATGACAGCGCACAGCGGAAGCATGGGGCTCTTCGGCCCGAGTGTCTGTACGGAGCCGGACAGTCAGCGGCTCCGGGGGGCGCGCAGAATGTGCTACTTTCAACACAGGACACATGACATGAGCAAGCATTGGGACTCGATCGTCTGGATCGACCGCAGCGAGGCGAAGGTCTTCCATGTAGGCGCGACGGACGAGGAGAAAATCGTGGTTCATTCCCACACGTCGGCTCAGGCGCTTCATCGTCAGCCTCATCACGAGGAAGGCAGCAAGGAGACAATCGACGTCGAATTCTTTCACCGGATCGTTGCGACTCTCGACCATTCCGGCGGAATCCTGATCGCCGGTCCGGGCAACATCAAGTTCGAATTGAAGGAGTATCTGGACCGCCACCGCCCCGATCTCGGCGCGCGTGTCTTCGGCGTGGAGACCCTCGAACACCCGTTCACGGCGGAATTACTCGCGGTGGCGCGCCGCTTCTTCGCGACACGGGCGCACCGGCATTCGGAGCCGACCGGGCCGGATACGAGACGCAAGGACACCCCGGGAACCCCGGAATCGATCAAGCACTGAGGCCCTTGCCGATTCCATGGCCATGGTTGGGTCGGGCGGCAGTGCTCCGCCCAACCGTCGGCGCGCGCGCCGCCGCAAACGGCGCGCGGGCTTATGGCACCTGTCAGCGTTGCGCCATTTTTTGACGAAGCGATCCGCCGGCGGGAACCAGGCTGCTCGTCGCCTCGAGGGTCTTACAGCAACGGAAACCCAAGTGATAATTGGCGTGGCTGTCGGTCGCCATGACGCGGGTGCCGTGCCAGAACGGTGCACGCCATCGACACCAGTCCTCGTGCGCCCGGTAGGTGTCGAAGATGAACCAACTCCCCTTCATCTCGGTATAACCCAGTTCTTTGCTGCCAAGGCTCGCCATCTGCTGTTCGTTGAGCGGAAGGTTCATATGTTCCGCGGCATTGCCGTTCAGGTCGTAAACACCCGATGAGCTGTGGCACGCCGGAAAATCCCCGGCCGGATAGGTGTTCGATCCGCACAGTTTCCAGTCTCCGCCGGGGCATCCCGGCGTTTTTGTACTCCCTGTCGCGCAGACGCCTTTTCGATATTCGGGGCCATAACTCCAGCTCTTCGTCGCTTGGTCGGCAAGGTTGTGGGTGATCCGCATTTGGTGAATCGCCGCTTCCGGCGCCTCCCCCTTGAGGCGATCGAAGCCGTAATCGGGCGGTTGCAAACTCCCCGCGCACGCCCCTTCCCATTCATGTGCATCGCACAGGCGCTTGCCTTCGGCCTCGCAGATCAGCGCGGCCTCGCGCGCCTTCACCCATACGACGGGATAGGCGCACGGAATATTGGGAAACTCGAACTGATCGATGCAAGCCTTGGCGTGGTCGGCGGAGGTCGTCTTCGGGTCGAAGAGCGGGGCCATATATTTGGCACCGCAAATCTGCTCGAACTGCGGATTCTCGTATTTGACGCCCTGTTTCGCCAGCATGGCGGCACATTGCTCGGGCGTGACCGGGTGGCGTGTGACCGCGGGATTACCCTGGCCGATGACCCTCGATTGCGCGAATATTGCTCGAATATCCCGCATCTGCGCGTCGCTCAAGCCATGAACCAGTTGCAGTTGCTGGAACAGCTGGTCGTTCTGCCCCGACGAGGCGGTTTGCGCGGACGCGCCGGCCGACATGCCGAACAGGAAACAAAGCAATATGGTCTTCATCATGGAGCGCCCTTCCTTCGAGTCAAGTAAAAGAAATCCCTGTCGTCCGGGAAGCTGAGAAACCTGGGTGCCAGCTCCGCGCCGCCTTTGCGATCGACTTCCGCCATGCCTTGGATCAAATGCTGCACGCTGATCCGCCCGTCTTGGAGCGTGTAGATCGCAAAATAGGTATGTTCCAACGCATTCATGTCCAGGTGCATGGCATATCGGCATCCGTACGCCTGAAAAACGCGCGCCATGGCGCTGGGCGTCGCCGTCGAGAAATATCCGAACACGAGGTACCGAGTCTCTGCCGACACTTGCAGGCAAAGACCCGCCCGCAGCGTGCGCAGGTGTTCATCGTCCGATCCCGACCAATTCCCGGCACCCCAGTTGTTGACCAGCGGGCCGGCCGACGACATCCCGGTCTGCTCGTCGAACTCGACCAACGGTACGCCGTTCTGTCGCGCAAACTTGATGTGCGGCAGCAGCGCGTCATCGGCCGCCGTCCAAGTCTTCATCTGTACCTTGCCGTCGTCCGTCACGAACAGGGTCGCCAACTCAGGTTGTAGCTTGCTGAACACCACGCCTTGCTCGATGAAGCCGTAGTGGCTTCCGTTGTTCCGCTGGGCAAGCGGTCCGTAGCGGAAGGCGCCATGTTCGCGCTTGAATCCGCCCGCAAAAGTCGCCGCCACCTGATCGACCAGGATCGGGCTCACGATGCCATTCACCACCAACGGTGCCACGGTGCCAATGCCATCCGGGCCCGCCAGGCGAGAATCGCGGACGGTGGGCAGCACGCGCTCCGACCACCCCACACGCGGATGGTCGGTCCCGAGGGCGAACCCCACCTCGAACTTTGAAAGATCCATCGCCACCATATAGTCGAGCGCCACGGCCTCGACCGAATCGAGCGCATTCACCGTCGCTTTCCTACCAAGGAAACTTGGCGGACCGACCGCTTGTGGCTGAATGACACTCAGCCATATGCCGGCAGCGTCGCGCGCTGGATACCATCGGCCCATCATGAGAGCATGCGACCCCACGCCCACATCGATTCCCAGGTCGGTGGGGATCACCGCAACAGCGGCATATCCGGCGGCGAGTTCCGGGGCGCGTGGGCCGCCCGTCAACGAGGGGCTCGCGGGGAATGTCGTCGATGTCGGCGCGGTCACTCGATTTTCAACGAAGGCATCCCGAAAGAATTGATCCTTTACAAATCCGACGATCCGCTCCCCGCCCCAAACATGGTCTCTCAAAAAGCTCGTCACACGCTCCAAGTGGGTGTAGCTCCCGGCGACTGAATTGCGTAGAAAGAGGCGATCTGCGCAGAGCGGCGCATAGGGAAGATCCCCATGTTGTGCTTCCTGCAGGATCGTCGCCTGTCCGTTCGGCCATAGGGTGCAGCCGACGGTATGGCCGGCGACAGTCAGTTCCACGCCATAAGGGTCCGCCTGACTGAGTGCCAGCGTCTGCGTCTCGGGCGACGGATTTTCCAGGTGATAGGAGAGCGTTTGACCCGTCGAGCGCCGGCGAATAGTCAGCAGAAACCATACATTGATTTGCGGGTTCAGATCGATCAGGGTGGCCGTACCTGAATCCCCGGGCAGGGAGAAGTCAATGCTCGCGCTGCGCCTCAAGGCTTGCAGCTCGATGATCGTTTTGGGCACGTTCGCTTGATATTCCGCCCACTGCGACGCTGCGACCTCGGGCGTATTTGGCTCGGCGAAGGTTCTATCCGCCGCCCGTAGCTCGACCGCCACCAGCGTCATCCACCCGCTCAGCAAGAGCCGCCCCATTGACATGCTCAGCGGCCAACGCATCATAGCGCGAGCACCGCAATGACGCCCATCGCGACGATGGTCCAAAAACTTACCCGGTCTGAAAGCGCGAAAATCACCGGATCATCATGAATCCGACCGCGATTGACCATGATCCACAGGTAGCTCACCCAGTACATCAGCAGAAGACAAATGCCCCAGAAATACTCGTGGCGGGCGTAGAGTCGGTGACTGATCTCGGTATTCGTGTAGAGCGCCAGCACTATCACGGCAAGGTAGCCGCTCGCGATGCCCTGAGCCACGAGGATGAACTTATCGCTGTCCTGGTAGCCCCGCGCGTGGACGACCCTCATGGCCGGCTGCGCTTCGAGCATAATCAACTCGGCATAGCGCTTGATCAACGCCAGACTAAAAAACAGGAACACGCAGAAGGTCAACAGCCACGCGGAAATCCTCACGTCGCTGGCAACCGAACCGGCCGCCACGCGTGCGGAATAGCCCACCGCGAGCACCAACACATCCACGAGGGTGATGTCTTTCAAGCGCAGCGAGTACGCAACCATCAGTAATGAATACGCCGCCAGCACGCCCGCAAAACCGAGGGACAGGTGAAAAGCGATGGCAAACGCGATCAGGAGCAACGTTGGCAGCATCAATAGCGCGTGAACGAGTGGAATCCGCCCGGATGCCAACATCCGGTCCTTCTTGTGCGGGTGCCCGCGGTCGGCCGGCAAGTCGAGCAGATCGTTCAAAACGTAAAGACCCGACGCGCAGAGACAGAACGCAACAAACGCTATCGAGGACCGTACTAGTGATTCAAGCTGAAGGATGCCGTGGACTGCGACGAGCGGCACGAATACGAGTCCATTCTTCACCCAATGCAGCGGCCGGATCTCGTGTAGATAATCTTGCCAACCCGCCGGTCGTTCAAGTGAGATCACCTGCACGGGCGTCACCTTGACTATCCGTTCCGCAAGGCGGCGGGAGGGGGTTGCGAGCAGCGCTCGTCGCGCGGCATACCAGACCGGAGTGTCGCGGACACTATTGCCAATGTAATCGAAGCCTCTCAGCCCGAAGATCTCCACCAGTCGGTCGCGCTTGTGTTGGCCGCTGAGATTGATCTTGCCATCGCTCGCGATGACGTTGTCGAACAACCCAAGATCTCGCACCACTTCCTGCGCCAGCTTGCCATCCGTTGCGGTGGCCAGAATCAACGCTCGGCCCAGACGTTTTTCGCCGCGCAGGAACTCGACGATAGCGGGACGCAGCGGCAGAAGACGAACATCGGGAATCGCGATTTGCGCGAGGCGCTTCTTCAGATACGCACGTCCCTGGAGCAACCAAACTGGTAATTTCAACAGGCTCAGCGGCTTCGTCCGCGCCAGGACGAGCACTGACTCGATGAGGCAATCGGTTCGCAGCAGAGTTCCGTCGAGGTCCACGACGAGGGGAACGCGATCCACTGCGGTGGGCTCGACCGGCGCCACCGCCGTATTCGCATCCGATACCGTCAAAAGAACCATTTTGCCAGCTTCAACGCTCCCTTTTTCCATGGAACGCGATGCGTCACGCCGGCTCTCCCGAGCCCTTGTGCGCGATTGGCGACATACCAGTCGTAGTTGCGAACGAGCGCCATGCGATTGGAGTACCGTGGGGCGTATCCCAATTTACTTTCCACGCGCTCGATGGAGACAAAGCTCTCTTGGGCCGCGGTCGCGTAGATCCATTGGTACAACGGGGAAAGATGCAAGCTCTCCAGGATTTCGAGCGCCGCGATTATCGGTTTTACGGGCAAGCCGATCACGTGTTTTCCGTGCCCTGCCCGATCGAGCACCGCTTGAAAATTGTCGCGCATGGTGCCATACACCTTCGCGCCCACGTTGAATATGTCGTTCACGGCATCCGGAGGTAGCGTCACGCAGGAAGCAATGACGTCACATAAGTCCTCGACGTCGAGAAGTTGATACAGATTATCGCCGGACCCCAAGACGGGAAAGTTCTTTCCGGAATAGGCCCAGTCGTAGAGCAGCTCGAACACCCCAAGGCGCTCAGGTCCGACGAAGCTCTTCGGGCGTAGAATGGGGACGCAAAGGCCACGACTTCTCGATTCAAGACACAGCTGCTCGGCGCCGATTTTGGCAATACCGTAGGGGCCGACGCCGTGCAATTCGTCGTACTCGTAGAGCGGATGGTGGTCGGGGATTCCATAGACCGATGTCGATGAAATGTAGATGAAACGGTTCACGGCGTGTCGCGCAGCACTGTCGAGCAACAGTCGAGTCCCTTCGACCTCGGTCGAATGAATATCTTCCTTGCTGGCGAGCGGCAATGCGGCGGCACAATGAACGACATCGTGCACTCCTGCCATCGCCAGTTCCACGGAGGCCGGATCACGAATGTCTGTCTGATGAACCTCCACCGCCGTGCGCTCTGGATAGTCGAATGGCGCGATATCCATTGACCTGACAGCGTAGCCATTTACCAGTAAATGGCGGCACAAGTTGATTCCAAGAAATCCGGCGCCACCGGTGACCAAAATTAACGGCTTCGTCATTGACAGTACCTGTTGGTTCTTGACCGTGTTCCGTGATTCTCGGCAAAACGTCTGTCCTTCTTCGCGCGGAGAGCTTGCCGGCATCCGGTTCTGTCCAGGTCGAACCGCGACGCGAGTGATTCCAAGGACAAAAAGCCATTGTACTTCGCCTATGCACTATCGAGAAGTTATTGGAGGGCGGATGCCGTTGTTGACTGTTGCCGATCGACAGCACGGCAACCAAGATAGTCACTCGGCCGTATTGCGTCTGTGCGTTAGCAGACTGTGCGCGGAGCGTGTCCGGCGGGCCGGGAATACCCCATGGGTACTTCGGTTTGCCGGCAATCGTTTGCGGTCCGTCGAGGGCAGTGGGACCTGACGAATAATTCGTCGTTGAGTACGGCCCGTAATCGACCGAGCGCCGCACTTACAGTCGGTTGGCTCAATTCCAAGCGTTCGGCGACCCTGGTGATGGAGTGCTCCTGCAGCAACCCCTCCAGAATGATCAGCAAATTGAGATCTGACCTGCCCAATTCCATGAAAGGCCTCCGGAGCTACCGATGAGCACGATGACCACCAAAGACGGCACCCAGATCTACTACAAGGACTGGGGCGGCGGACAACCCGTGGTGTTCAGCCATGGCTGGCCGCTTTCGGCGGATGCGTTTTTTGACGTTGCCGTTCGCCAATGCCGGGGTGCTCCAGGCGAAACTCATCCCGAATGCGAAGCTCGAGGTATACAAGGGCGCTCCGCATGGACTGTGCACGACGATGAAGGACCAGGTTAACGAAGATCTGCTCGCCGTCATCAAGGCTTGAACTTGCCGGGCGGCTCCCCTCACGCAGCTTGGAGGACTTCCAGACGATTCAAGGCGTCGCCTCCTGGGTGACGCGCGTTGAATCGGGCGCCGCCGTCCACGTCACCGAGCCCGCCGTCCCGGGTGGTTGGATGAAAGTCCAGCTCATCCGCCTCTACGTGGCCGGCGCCACGGCAGGTGCGCGGTGATGCCGGGCGTAAGCCTCGGCCTCGACGATTTCCTGGTACTTTTTGTACTGCTCGTCGTTCAAGACAGGCTTCAGTTTCGCCATGGCTGCGTCTTCGATCTTCTGATGATTCTGATGCGCGGTCTGGACATCGGTGTTCTGTTCCCGCTCCTGTTTCATCGAAGCCACCAAGTTGGCATGCTCTTCATCCAAGATCTTCTGGAACTGCGGCTTCTGGGCATTCGTCAGCGCCAGATCCTTGGCGATTTGCGCCACACGAGCCTGGGGGTCCGGGGGCCCACCGGCCGGCGGTGTTTGGGCCAGTGCGACTGCCGCAGCCAAGGTCAACGCAGACAGCGTACCTACCAATGCGGGTGGTTTCTTCATGTTTCCTTTTGACCTCCAGTCTATTGCCGAGCGCTGATACTACTCGGATGACGGTCGCGCGCACCGACTTCTTCGCGCTACCGAAGGGCCGGCGCTGCGGTTCGACGTGCGCTTCGCTGCAAAGGCGGTTTATACTGCCATGCGATCGAGGCTGAGCTGCGCCGGCACGAGCGCGCCGACGAAGGGGAATCGGGACGTGACTATAACCAACATGCGCCGCGGTGGAGCGTGGCTGATGGCCGCCGCTGTCATCAGCATCCTCGGCACCGTGTGCAGCCACGCGCAGGCCCCGGCAACGAAGTCCGATTGCGATCGCCACTGTCTGCAAGGCTTCATCGACAACTACCTGAGGGCCCTCGTCGTTCACGATCCGGCGCTGGCCTCGCTCGCTCCGAACGCGAAGGTGACCGAGAACGGCCAGGACTTGGGCGAACAGCATGGGCTATGGAAAACCGCTTCGGCCGACAGCACCTACCGGCTATATTTCGCGGATCCCGACACCGGTCAGGTCGGCTTCATTGGCCAGATGAAGGAAAACGATGTTCCGGTGCAGGTCGCGCTGCGCCTGAAGGTGGTGGATAAGCAGATCACCGAGGCTGAGACCATCGTCTCCCGCACGACGAGCTTCGCCAAGCCCGGCAATTTCGTGAAACCACCGCCCGTTCTCGTCGAGGCTGTGCCACCGACAAATCGAATCTCGCGCGCGGAGATGATCCGCATCGCCGACAGCTACTTCACCGGCCTCGACACGGATCATTCCGGAAAAAATGTCCCCTTCGATCCGGATTGCCAGCGCCGCGAGGATGGCAACATTTCCGCCAACTCGTCCGACCCCAACGCATCGCCGATGCAAAGGATGGGCTGCAAGGCGCAGTTCGACACGGGATTCTCGGTGATCGTGACCAAGGTCCGTGACCGCCGCTTTCCGATCGTCGACGTGGAACGCGGCCTGGTCTATGCCGAGGTATTCTTCGATCACACCGGCATGGTGTCTTCATTCAAAATGAACGGCAAGGACGTCGAGGTCGGTCCGGATTATCGGCGCCCCAAGACTTTTCAGATCGGCGAGTTGTTCAAGATCTCCAACGGCAAGATCCGGCAGATAGAAGCCGTGCTGCTGGACGTCCCTTACGGCATGAAATCCGGCTGGAGCGAGTAAGGAGTGGCCGCCATGAACCCCATCGTCACCCGCACCTTGTTGTTGGCCACAGCACTGTCCGGCGCCTGTTCGCAGCAGCCCGGCACGCACACCGCTGCCTCATCGACAGCGCCGGCGCCCGTCGCCTGCGGTCATGATTGCCTGCTCGGCTTCGTCGACAAATACGTGGACGCGCTCGTGCACCACGATCCCTCACCCGACCTGTTCGCCGCCGACGCGCGCTTCACCGAGAACGCACAGCCCCTGAAGCTCGGCGAGGCGCTGTGGCAGACGGCCAGCGATCCGCCCCAGGGCTACAAACTCGTCATCGCCGATCCCACCCTCGGTGAGGCGGGCTTCTATATGCTGATCAAGGAGAACGGCAACCCGGTCTGGCTCTCGGGGAGGCTCAAGGTTGCCGGGCAGAAAATCTCCGAACTCGAGACCGTCGTGATTCGCAAAGGCGCCGGTTTCGGCAATTTCGACCGCACCGCGCCCTCGCCGTTGTGGAACCAGGTGCTGACCCAGGAGCAGCGCCGTCCGCGCGCGGAGCTCATCAGCACCGCCAACCTGTATTTCGATGCACTGGATCATCATCTGAAAGACTCGGTACCATTCGATGATCAGTGCTTCCGCATCGAGAACGGCATGCAGACGGCGGGGCCGCCGGTGCCGCCGACCGCCGCCCTCGCCATGGGTGGCGGCGCCCCGGCGCCGCGGCCCCCCAGTGCAACATCCAGTTTGGGTCAGGGTGAGAAACAACTGCCGGACTTCGGCCACATCGGCTGTCGCGGCAACATCAACAGCAACATGTGGAGCTACATCACACAGATCCAGCCGCGACGTTGTGACGTCGTCGACGAGGAGCGTGGCGTCGTGCAGTGCGTGGTCATGTTCCACCAGGATGGGGAAATCCCATCCACCCTCGTTCCCGGCTATGGCGAATTCAAATACTCGGGCGCGACGCGCCGCCCCTTCGACACCGTCATCCCAGAAGTGTTCAAAGTGGTCGACGGCAAGATCGTCGAGATCGAGGCGACCATGGCCTCCATCCCGTTCGGCTCACATTCCGGTTGGGAGTAATGTTCGTGATGAAAAAAACGATGCTCATCGCCGCCACTCTCGGCTGCTCGGTGGCTGCAGCGGGGGCCGCCACCTGCGACCGGGATTGCATGACCGGCATGGTCGATCTGTACCTCGATGCCAACGTCGCACACGATCCCTCGCGCCTGCCCCTGTCGTCGCACGTGAAATTCACGGAAAACGGCCAGCATCTGCAGCCGGGCGAAGGGTTGTGGCGCACGATGAGCGGCCGCGGCACCTATCGTCTGGTGGTCTCGGATCCTGCGGCCGGACGCGTCGCCTTCTTCGGCAGCATCGTCGAGGATCAGGCACCCGCGATGTTGGCGTTGCAGATGAAAATCGTCGATCGCAAGATCACGGAGGTCGAGACTCTGGTGCAGCGGGACGGCAAATCGGCGGCCGGTTTCGACAAGATCGGCTTCGCCTGGACCGGCGAGATACCGAAAGACGAACGGTTGCCGCGCGCCGATCTGGTGAGAATTGCCAACATGTACTTCTCCGGCATGCAGATGAACGACGGCAAGGGCGAATACCCGTTCGCGGATGACTGCAACCGCATCGAGAATGGCGGCTTCACCACCAACCAACCCACCCCCGAGGGTCAGACCCGCCCGGACCCGCAAACGGCTTCAATGTACTCTGGCCAGTGGAGCTGCATGGAGCAGTTCAAGTCCGGTCTGCTGCACTTCGTCAGCCGTATCCGCGATCGGCGCTACGTCGCGGTGGACCCGGAGCGCGGGCTCGTGTTCAGCTTCATTTTCTTCGACCATGATGCCGGCAACACGCGCACGTTCAAGGTGCCGGATGGCCGCGCCGTCACCGCCGGACCGAAGCAGCCCTGGACTTGGGAGCTCGCCGAGGCTTTCAAGCTGGAGCACGGCAAGATCCGCCAGATCCAAGCCATCATGGAGCGTGCCCCTTTTGGTATGAACTCCGGCTGGAGCACGTGGGAGCAGGGTCGGTCCGACGCCGCGCGCTATCTCGACCACTAGCAGCATGGCGCCGTGATCCGGCTGTCGCCTCACTTCTCCCAGCCCGTGCCTGGCCGGCGACATTGAGCAGATCTCGTGAGACGCTCTCAGTCCAGCACTCTGATGAGAAGCGCTCCGGCCGACAGCAATACGGCAAAACCAAGCTCGAGCCGGAACGTTCTGAAAAGGATCAGATTGAACGCCGCGCCGGGCCGGCAGACGACGAAGTCACGCAACAGGCGCGCCGCCGTCGGCAGGAGCAATAGCGGCAACAGGAGCGAGGGTGCATGTGCCGATACGGCCATGACGAGCACCAGGATGAACGGACCCAGCAACAAGCCCGCATAGAGACGTCGCGAACCCGCGTTGCCTGCGATCACGGCAAAGGTGCGTCGCCCCACCTGTCGGTCGTGGTCAATGTCACGATGGTTGTTGACGGCCAGCGCAGCGGCCGCCAAACCGCCAATCGCCATGGAGGCGAGCAGGCTCGACGACGAGACGCTTCCTGTCAGCACCCATTCGGTGCCGGCGACGGCGACGAGTCCAAAGAACACGAACACCGTGAGTTCACCGAACGGCGTATACGCTATCGGTTTGGGGCCGCCCATATACGCGAGCGCCGCGGACAGCGACAATGCGCCGACGACGAGTACCGGCCAGCCTCGATACGCGACGAGCGACAGTCCAACCCCCAATGCGATGGCTCCAACCACCACGATGCCGGCACGCACCTGGCCCACACTCAGCCATCCGTTGGCGGTCGCGCGCGGCAGGCCTGTGCGCGTACCGCTCTGTTCACCTCCGCGCACGGTGTAGCCAACGTCGTTTTGCATGTTGGTTGCCACCTGGACCAGCAGTGCCGCGCCGAGCACGAGGAGCGCTGCAACGATGTCGATCGTGCCTGCGCGCGCAACGCTGAACGCCGCTCCCACCAAGACCGGACTAATCGCCACGAGCAGCGTGCGAGGTCTCATGGCCACCCCCCAAGCGCGCAGCGAGCCACGCCGAACCAGCGGGGCGCCGGTCCCATTGGCCGTGTCGAGGTTTGGATGGGTCGGCAGCTGGATCGACCTTATGCCGGTCCTCGACCGTATTTGACGTCAGCATTCAGGCACACGGGCGACATGGCACAGTCCGCGCAGCGACCCGACGGCATCATCGCTGGGTTCAAGCGAGGTTCCGACCCGAGCCACAACAGAATGTTCGCAAGAACACAGTAGCCGGTTGCCGCGAACCAAATCATGGCTGCGCCGACGAAGCCCGTGAAAATCGCCCACCACGGCGAGCAGGCCAGCATCAGCATGGACCCGATGCTGATATTCACCCCGACCGTCACGTAAATGCGGCGCTCGAGATACCACTTGTCGGTCTGCAGGAAATACAGGTTCCAACGCGTCGGCGCCTTCGACCCCAACATCGGCCGAAAGCCAAGCAGGCGCAAGACGTTGCCCACCGGACAGAATCCCGTGAAGGCAACATTGATTGAAACAATGCCGGTCGCCGTTACCAACAAGATCCATAGCGGATTGACGAGCAGCGCAAGGAGCGTGGCCGACAACAGCACGCACCCGGCGATCAACCAAACGGTACGCTCGATATACCACCGATGCGTGGGAACGATATACAAGCCTGTGCGAAACGCCATGGCGGGCGGTCTCCTTGAGCCGGGAACGTCGGGATTTACCTCGCCGCAATGTACCATTTTACTCACCAGTCGATAAGTCAGGCAAATAAACCGACGCATCGCGGCGGCATTGTTGGTAAAATGAACAATGAAAATTGATGGCCTGTTTGCTTGCGAACGTAGCACTATGTACGTTGTCGGACAGGCCGATTCGCGCTCGCCGAGTACAGCGGGCTCGAGACTCGCGCGCATTGCCATCGAACGCACCCGACCGGTCGGCAGCTGGCCGGGGCCTGTTCACGGGAAATTGGGCATGACATTGAGTTCCTGCAAGTTGCCCGGTCAACGCCCTTTGCGGGACATGGTGCTTGGATAGCCGAAACGTCCGCCTCCGCGGATACTCGACCTGCGCGAGCGATCGGCAGCAGAAAGACAGGCTCGAGCAACTGATCGGCTGCATGCTGCGTGACCACCGCCACTCCAATGGAACAATCGGCATCAGCCTCGATGCGCCGGTGGCGCCCGCCGAACGCCTCCTGTTGATGTCCGGCTACGACAGCAAGATTTTGTGGTCCCCTTCCCCCCTGGAAGAATATTCGGGCGTGGGCGTCGCGGCCACTCTCGTCGCCACCGGCGACACTCGATTCGAGCTGATCCGACACGCAGCAGACCAATTGTTCCGGGAACTTCACATGATCCGGTTCGACGGTGCTCAGGCGCCGGATCCGCAGTTGGTCGGCGCCTTCGCGTTTCAGCCAGCCCGCGTCCCGAGCGCGGCGTGGCGAGGCTTCGGTGATGCCCGGTTCGTGCTGCCGCGCATCGCCTACACGCGCCGCGCCGATCGAGCTTGGCTCACCCTTTTCGCACGCGAGCATGAGCTATCGAGTGCAGCGGGCCGCACCCGTCTCGCCCGCGAAGCGCAAGCCGCCCTGCAGAGTCTGCATCCCACGTCCAGCCCCGCACCACCCGCCGTCTGCGAATGGCGGGTCACCGACGAGGCGGACACCGACTGGTTGGCGCTCGTCACCGGGATTCTCGGCGAAATCTCGGCTGGACGGCTGCAAAAAGTGGTGGCGGCGCGACGTACCGTGCTGCGCGGAGCGCCTTTGCCGCATCCGGCGCATGTCCTCGACCGCCTGCGGGGCGAGGCTCCCGGTTGCACCCGTTTCGCGCTGTCGGTCGGCGACAGCACGTTCCTTGGCGCATCGCCGGAACGCCTCATCAAACGCGCGAACGCGAGCGTCTGGACGGAAGCGGTCGCAGGATCCGGGCGGGGGGAGGATCCGTCACAGGGCGCATCGTTGCTCCTCAACCCCAAAGATCGTGCGGAGCATTCCATCGTGGCGCGGGAGATCCGCGCCGTGCTTGATCCGCTGTGCGAATCGCTGATCGCGACCGGTCCGGAAGTGCATCCGTTGCGCCACCTCTCGCACTTGCGAACGCGCTTCGAAGGCCGCTTGAAAGAGCCCGTCCACGTGCTCGAACTCGTCGCGAAACTTCACCCGACATCGGCGGTGGGCGGGACGCCGCGCCACGCCGCGCTCGATTGGCTGGCCGAACACGAACACGCGGACCGCGGACTGTATGCCGGCCCGATCGGCGCCTTCGATCGCAGCGGCAACGGGGAGTTTGCGGTCGCGATCCGCTCGGGGCTTTTGGCCGCCGGCGAAGCGCACCTGTTTGCGGGGGCTGGCATCATCGATGGCTCGGACGCCCGGAGCGAATTTCGCGAAACGCGATGGAAGCTCGCCGGCTTGCTGGCCGCCCTCGGGGTCGACTGACGCATGGCAGCCTTGGCGTCGGCGCGGGACGATGCCCATCTCCTCGGAGAATGGGCGCGGCTGCTCTTCGGCACCCTGGCTGCCGCTGGAGTCAGCGATGTATTCATCAGCCCCGGCTCCCGCTCGACGCCGTTCACATGGCAGGCGCTGCAGACTCGCGGACTGCGCTGCCACGCGATCATCGACGAACGCAGCGCAGCCTTCGCGGCGCTCGGGTTTGCCCGGTCCGTGGGACGTCCCGCGGCATTGCTGTGCACGTCGGGCACGGCGCCGGCCCACTATTTCCCCGCGCTCATCGAGGCCGCGCTCGCCTTCCTGCCCCTGCTCGTCATCACGGCGGATCGCCCGTTCGAGGCGCAACACTCGGGGGCTGCACAGACGATCGACCAATTGAAGCTCTATGGCGACCATGTGCGGCGCTTCTTCGAGCTTGGGCTGCCGGACGGCGCGCAGAGCGCCCTACTCGGCCTGCGGCGCGCCGTCACTCAAGCAGTCGCGATTTCGCGATTCCCCCTGCCCGGGCCGGTTCATCTCAACGTGCGCGCGCGCAAGCCCCTGGAGCCGGTCGCAGCCGCCGGCGCGAAACAGGTGGCGCTGAGCGCGCACGTCACTGCGTTGTTGGCCGAACCACCCACGCGCCATGCGCCTTCCCGCGCCGTTCCCTGCCCCGGCGCACTGCAAGCCATCGTCGGTGCGCTCGTTCGCGCCCGCGCCGGCGCGATCGTGCTGGGCCCGCTCGCGCCAAAATCCAGCGAACTCGCTGGTCGGTTGGCCGAGATCGCCAACTCGCTGGGATTCCCGATTTTAGCCGAGGCGTCCAGCCAAATGCGCTTCGCGCTCGGTTCGCACCCGCTCGCCTGTCCGGATTTCGGGTGGTTCCTCGGGTCGGAGCCGTTTCGATACAAGCATCCTCCCGATGTCCTGTTGTATGTTGGCCTGACGCCGACCTGCGCCGAGATCGAGCGATGGGCTCTCGACGCCGCCGCGGAAGGCTACGTACTTTGCGAGCACGAAGGTCCCGATCCGAGCGGCATCGCGCGCGTGATTGCTCACGGCGACCTGGCCGCATCGCTCGCCGCGATGCTGCGCGAACTGCACTCCCTCCGCCACCAGCCGCGCCGTGAACAGTGTGCGTTTGCCACATCGCTGGTCCAGAGCGGCCGCATCTGCCGGGCACTGGTCCGCGAGGAACTCGCCTGCGAACCGGGGCTCGCCGAAGGCGCCGCTGTCGCGTGCATTGCCCGAGCCCTGCCGAATCTGGCGCAATTCATTCTCGGCAATAGCCTGCCCATCCGCGACGTCGACGCCTACGTGCTCGAGGCTGCCGAGGTGGTGATTCTCACCCAGCGCGGCGCCAACGGTATCGACGGACTCGTGTCCGGAGCCGCCGGCAGCGCACTCGGCACGCAGCGCCCCACACTGCTGTTGCTGGGGGACGTGAGTCTCCTCCATGACCTCGGCGGTCTCGCCGTGGCGAGCATGGTGCGTTCGCCGCTGGTGGTCGCGGTGCTCGACAATGCGGGAGGCCGAATCTTCGATCAGCTGCCGGTTCACCATGTATATGGCGCCGTTCCGGGTCTCGCGCATTTCTGGCGCACCGCCCCCGAGTGCGATCTGGCCCATGCCGCACGGCTCTTCGGGCTTCGCTACGCCGCTCCCACCACGCTCGCCGAGCTCTTTGCGTCGACCCAGGAAGCGCTCGCGACGAACTCGGCAACGCTGCTTCATGTACGCGTAGGTCCGGACAGCGCGCGGATGGTCCGCGAGCGTGTCCTGGCGCGATTCGGAATTCTCTTCGCGGGGTCCGCCCCGTGAGCTGGCTCATGCTGCACGGTTTCACCGGCTCGCCCGACAGCTTCGCAGAACTCGAGGTGCCGGGACCCGCCGTTGCCCCAGCATTGGGCGGACATCTCGCAGAGCCTGCGAGCGACGACTTTTTGTCGGAAGTGGAGCGCCTCGCCGCCCTCATGCCCAATGCGACCGAACTGTTCGGCTACTCTCTTGGGGGCCGCCTCGCGCTGGGCCTCTTGTCACGCTATCCAGACAGGTTCTCGCATGCCGTCATCGTCTCGGCGCATCCGGGGCTGCGCACCCAAGAGGAACGGATCGAGCGCCAGATACAGGACGGGCGGCTCGCGAGGCAATTGCGCGAGCGCGGTCTCGCTGAATTTATCGCTGCATGGGAAGTCCTGCCGCTGTGGGAAACCCAGCGGACGCTGCCCGACACCGTCAAGGCGCGCAAGCGAAAAGAGCGTCTCACGCATACGGCCGAAGGACTCGCAAGCTCCCTCATGAGTGTCGGGCTCGGACAAATGCCCGACCTGCGGCAGACGCTCGCGCAGACCGCATGCGCGGTGGACTTTCTGGTGGGTGCTCAGGATGAAAAGTTCGTGGCGCTTGCCGAGGAGCTGTGCTGCCTCATGCCGCACGCTCGATTGGCGGTGGCGCCCAACGCCGGGCACGATCTCGTGCTCGAGCGTCCGGAGTTCTGTTCGGCTTACCTCTCTAAAGGACCCCCAAGATGACCGTGGAATGGCAGCCAATCGGCAAGTTCAAGGACGTGATCTACGAGAAGGCCGTCGAGGGCATCGCGAAGATCACGATCAACCGGCCGAAAGTGCGCAACGCCTTCCGGCCTCTCACGATTCAGGAGCTGGGTCAGGCGTTCGCAGACGCACGCGAGGATACGAATGTCGGTGTCGTCATCCTCACCGGCGCGGGCAAGGAAGCGTTCTGCTCCGGCGGCGACCAGCGGGTGCGGGGCACGGCCGGCTATGTGGGAGACGATGGGGTCGCGCGACTGAACGTGCTGGATTTGCAGCGCCAAATCCGCACGCTGCCCAAGCCGGTCATTGCCATGGTGTCGGGCTACGCCATCGGCGGAGGACACATTCTGCATCTGATTTGCGACCTTACGATCGCCGCCGAGAATGCGCGTTTCGGGCAAACCGGGCCCAAGGTCGGCAGCTTCGATGGCGGCTATGGATCCTCTTATCTGGCACGTGTGGTCGGCCAAAAGAAGGCCCGCGAGATCTGGTTTTTATGCCGCCAGTACGACGCGCAGCAGGCATTCGACATGGGCTTGGTCAACCTTGTCGTGCCCAACGAGCGGCTCGAAGAGGAAACCATCGGTTGGTGCCGGGAAATCTTGCAGCATAGCCCGATGGCGTTGCGCTGCCTCAAGTCCGCGCTCAACGCCGACTGCGATGGCCAGGCGGGCCTGCAGGAGCTGGCGGGCAATGCGACATTGCTTTTCTACATGAGCGACGAGGCGAAAGAAGGACGAGATGCGTTCTTGGAAAAGCGCAAACCCGACTTCAAACGCTTCAAGCGCCTGCCGTGACCAGTCGGCCACCTCGTGCCTCATGAGGTTGTCCCTGAGACGGGTATCGGGACCGAGCGAGCACGCGGAAAACGCGCACAGTGCGTGGCCTTCGCGATCCGGGCTTTTGCTCGAGCTATGCGTGGGCGGCTGTCGCGGCTTCGGTGAAGCCTCCCCGCTGCCGGGTTTGTCACCGGATACCCTGGAGAGCGCCGCGACCGCGCTCGGCGCGCTGGATCTCGCCGCGGTGGAGCGCGCGCTCGATCTCGAGCACACCGAAGACTCGCTCGACGCCGTGGCCAGCCTGCTTCCGCAAGGGCAACCGGCGGCGCGCATGGCGCTCGAGACCGCGGTCCTCGATATGCGCGGACATCTTCGCCGCCGTTCGGCGCCGGCACTATTGGGCGCCGATTCCGGCGCCACACGCGCACTGGCGTGGCTGGTGGGCGCCCCGGACGCGGGTGCGCTCGACCGCATTCACGGCGCACAGCGGGCAGGATACGTCCATTTCAAGCTCAAATTGGGCGGCCCCGGAAATCTCAAGACGGAGCTCGATCGGGTGCAGGCGTTGCGAACTGCGCTCGGCGCCGCGCCGCGGCTGCGAATCGACGTCAATCGCGCCTGGTCGCTGGAGCAGACTCGCTACGCCTGCAGAATTCTCGAAACGCTCGACATCGAGTTCCTCGAAGAGCCGTCTGCGCTGCTGACCAAGCCCCTCTGCAGCACGATTCCCCTGGCCCTCGATGAGTCGCTTCGGGGCCTCGACCCGGACGATCTGGCGGCGCTCGCGCGATCGTCGGGCGCGCGCGTCGTCGTCTTGAAGCCGATGCTACTCGGCGGACTGAGCCACTGTCTCACGCTGGGCCGGCGCGCCGCCGCGTTGAATCTGAGCGTGATCGTTTCCCACAGCTTCGATGGACCGGTGGCACTCACCGCGGCGGCCGCACTCGCGCTGGCATTGCCGGGGCGGGCGGCCCATGGGCTCGGTCCCCACCCCGGAATCGCCGCGTGGCCCCAACTGCCGCTACCGATCGTCGACGGACGCCTTCATGCGTGGTCCGGTACCGGCCTAGGCTTCGCCTCGGATCCGCTCACGTGACCGGTCTGTCGATTTTCACCGCCGCCGAGGAGTCGCCCACCCGGGTGGGTCTGATTCTAGGAAATGCCCGCTTCACGTATGGCGAACTGGCCACGCTCAGCGCGACTCGCGCCGCCGCCCTGGCGCGGATTCACGCGCCGTTGCTGCTTCAGCCGCTGCTCAATCTCGACACCCTGCTCTGGCTCTACGCCCTGGCAGCGACGGGCAGGCCGTTCCTGGCGCTCCATGCACAGGCGACCGAGCAAGACAGAGCCGTGGCACAGGCCCTGACCGGTGCCCAGGATCTACCTCCGGTGGAACCCGGACCCGCACCGGCGCCCACGGAATCGGAAGCCCACCCGGAAGCTGCATTTTCACTGATGCTCACTTCCGGCTCGAGCGGCAAGCCCAAGATCGTCGTCTTGAGCCGCCGCGCGGTCATCGCGTCCGCTGCCGGCTCGGAGTCGAATTTGGGTCTCGATGAGGACGAGCGTTGGTTGGTGTGTCTGCCTCTGTCGCACGTGGCCGGACTGTCGATCATCGTGCGCATGCTGGTCGCGCGCCGCACGGTCGTGGTGTTTGCGCCGGGTGCCGCCGGTCTCCTGGCGTGCGTGAGCGAGCTCGGGCGTCAGCTGTGGGAACATCGCGTGACCCTCGTGTCGCTGGTTCCGGCTGTCTTGGAACGCCTTCTCGACGAGAGCTTTCAACCGCCCCCTTCGCTGCGCGCGGTGCTGCTGGGCGGCGCGGGGTGTACGCCGGTTCTTGCGGAGCGCGCCAGACGAGCGGGTATCCCGCTGCTGACCAGCTACGGGCTCACCGAAACGGGATCGCAAATCGCGGCGCGGCGGTATGTCGAGCGATATGCGCCTCTCCCACAGCACAGCGGCTGCGTGAGTTCGGGCCAACCGCTGGCCGGGGTCGAAATTAAAATCGTGGGTGAACGCATCGCCATCAAGGCGTCCAGCCTGTTCTCCGGCTATGTGGGCGCGGCGACGCCCGCGGTCGACGCCGATGGCTGGTTCGTCACGACGGATCGTGGCTCCGTGGGGCCCGCGGGCGAGATCTACGTGCTCGGCCGCAGCGACTCGGTCATCGTCACGGGCGGCGAGAAGGTCGACCCTGAGGAGGTGGAGCGCGCCCTCCGTGCACTGCCGGAGATTCGAGATGCGTGCGTTTTCGGTCTGCCGTCGGGCGATTTCGGCCAGCGCGTCGTGGCAGTGGTCGTGCCGACGGCGCCGAGTCCTCCTCTCACGCTCGCTCACCTGACCGTGCAGCTGCGCGAGCAGCTGGCTCGATACAAATTGCCGCGAGCTCTGGTGATTGCAGACGCCTTGCCGATCACGGCATCGGGCAAACTGGATCGCGTGGCCTGTATCGCTCGATTCGGCCCTGCAGTCGAACCCCCATGAATTCGATGGCCATCCCGCAGCCGACGGTCGGGCGGCGCGCGCCGGGTGCATTGGGTGAGACTTCGAGCGTGCCGCAGGAATGCCCCGGCCGCCCTCTCTTACGAACACGCCGGCGAATCAGGGGCCGAATTCTTCATTGCGGCCGGTGTGTCTTGTGAAACGTCGCATCGATCAGATGCAACGCGTCGGCGCTGTCCCATTGTCTGGCACCGTAAATTCTCCCGAGTACCCGACCATCGGCATCGACAAAGACGGTCAACGGCAGTTGCGAAGCACCCAGCATATTTTCCATCAGCAAATCATGGTCGATGAAATGGCTGATGGTCGCATTCGTCATGTTCAACAAGTCTTTGGCTCGATCGGCATAATCGTCGGTCGAGATGCCGATGATTGCGAAATATTGTTGTTGGTCGCGCCACGCGAGCCGCTCCAATGACGCCATTTCCTGCTTACAGGGTCCGCACCAGCTCGCCCAGACATTGATGATCAACGGTCGGCCGCGGTACGCGCTCAAGCTTCGCAACGGCCCGTTGAGTCCCTGCAGAGTCGCGCCCCGCAGTGTGCCGCCGATCGGGATCTCTCCGGGAGTGGTCGCGAACGCCGTCGGAGGCACGACGGCGAAGCACACGGCAAGAACGGCCAGGCATTGACGAAGTCGCATACATTGAGGTTCCATGGGCGTCAGATTCTATCTCGATCTATATAACCACACTCGGGAAAAGGCGCAACCACCTACGGGTTATCGCGACTGCGATCCGGAATTCGATCGGTCCATCTTCTGTGCCGAGCAATCCTGCGGTCAGCACCGATTGTATTGTGGATTATGCGTACTGTGGCTTTCCGGCCGATGCTTTACCTTAATCACTCGCGAGTAACAGGACTGAGATAAATGCCTGCCAATATGTTTCCCGCCGATGACTCGCGCCGAAACAGGCTGTTGGCCGCACTCCCGCACACGGAATGGGAGCGAATACACAGGAGTTTGGAGCCGGTGGAAATGCCGCTCGGTAAAGTTGTGAGCGAGTCCGGCTCGCCACTCCGCCACATGTACTTCCCGACCACTTCGACCATTTCCCACGCTTACGTCACGGTCGAGGGTGCGTCGATGCAGATTACGGCGGTGGGCAATGAAGGACTCGTGGGCATTACCCTGATCATGGGCAGCAAAACGTCGCTGGGCCGGGCGGTCGTGCAAACCGCCGGACGAGCCTATCGCCTCAGGCAAGAGATACTGCAAGAGGAATTCTCAAGGGGCGGCGCGATGCAACGCGTGCTCCTGTTATATACGCAGGTGTGTCTCACACAGATTGCGCTGTCGGCCATCTGCAATCAGCTTCATTCCATCGATCAGCAATTGATCCGCTGGCTGCTGTTTACGCTCGATCGTCTCGCCTCGGACCGACTGACGATAACGCACGAACTGATCGCCAACATCTTGGGCGCACGCCGGGAACGAATCACCGAGGCTGCAGGAAAATTGCAGCACCTGGGTCTCATCGCATCCAGCCGCGGCCAAATCACGGTCATCAATCGAGCCGGTCTCGAAACACGCTGCTGCGAGTGCTACGGCGTGGTGCGCCGAGAATATGATCGCCTTCTGGGCGATGGCGTAATTGTACCGGAGTCGGAGCCAGGTGATGTTCTGCCATTTCCCAGAAGGCTCATTCCGCGACCCCGGGCGGACCGTACGAATTGACCTATCCACCGAATTCATCGCCCTTTCCGCTCCCGTGTCAGCAGATGCGCGGCAATGGGTCGTCTTCGAGTTCATCGAGCGAGCGCTGGCCGCCAAAGGCCGTCGCCAGTATGACCTGCGGCGCACCTGCGCTCACCTCGCCGATCAGGGCCGCTTGGGGTGCGACCCGGCGCAACGTTGCCAGCGCGGTCTCGGCGGACTCAGGTCCCACGACCGCAACGACGCGGCCCTCGCAGGCCAGATATAGTGGATCAAAGCCCAGCAATTCACATACCGATTGCACGGCGTCGTCGATGGGGATGCACGCTTCCGAGAGGCGAACGGCCAGCCCGGTCGCCCGCGCGATCTCGTGCGCCACGGTCGCAAGCCCGCCACGCGTGGGATCGCGCATGAAACGCAAATGGGGTACCGTCATCAGCGCCTGTGCCTGGGGCAATACGCTGGCGGCGTCCGATTTCAGGTCGCCGCGCAGGCCGAATTCCTGGCGGGCGAGCATGACGGCGGCGCCATGATCACCGATGGGACCGCTGACCAACAGGCGATCGCCGGCGCGAATTTGGTCGAGCGCGAAGCGCACGCCGCGCGGTCGGAAACCCACTCCCGTGGTCGCCAAATAGATCCCGTCACAGTCACCGCGACCGACGACCTTGGTATCGCCGGCGACCACCGCGACGCCGCTGTCGCGCGCCGCGCTCGCCAGTGCGTCGATCACGCGGCGCAGCAGGGCGATCTCCAATCCTTCTTCGAGGAACACGTTCAGGGTCATGTAACGTGGCACGGCGCCGCTGACCGCGAGATCGTTGACCGTGCCGTGCACGGCCAACGAGCCGATGTTACCGCCCGGAAATTCGAGCGGCTGGACCGTGAAGCCATCGGTGGTGATGACGAGATCGCGATCGGCGGGCAGGGGTAGCGCGACTGCATCGGCGGCGGTGTCGAGTTGCGGATTCGCGAGGGCCGGCACGAACAGCTCGTCGATCAGCTCGCGCATCAGCCGGCCCCCATTGCCGTGTGCAAGACTGATGTGCGTGTCACGAAATGCAGGTGAGCGCAAGCGATCCCGATTCATTGGATTGTCTGCGCGCCGATGGTCTCGATGAGCTGGCCGAAACTGATCGCGGCATCATTGATCGGCAGGCGCTGCGGTATCAGAACCTCGAAACCGGCCGCCGCCAGCAGATCCCGCGCCTGCTCGGTCAGGGTGCGATTCTGGAATACTCCCCCGCTCAAGCCCACGCGCGCGACACCGCTGTCCCCGCGCACGGCGAGCGCCTGGTCGCACACGGCGTGCGCGAGACTCGAGTGAAACATCGCCGCGCGCTGTGCCGGATCGACGTGCGTGTCCAGCAGTGCCGGCAAGAGGGGCGCCCAGTCGCTGCGCCACATGCCACCCGCGTCGCGCGCGAGCGGCAATGCAATGGGTGGTGCGGTGTGCCGGCAGAGCGCTTCCAGGTGCATCGGCGCCTGGCCTTCGTAACTCGCATCCAGGCAGACGCCCAGCAGAGCACCGGCGGCGTCGAACAGGCGGCCGACCGAGGTCGTCGAGGGCGTGTTCAAACCCCCTTCCCAAGCGGCGCGCAGCAACGGGTCGGCCAGGGGTTCTCCGGCCGGCCATGATTGTCCGCATTCCCAGCACAACGCCAGTGCCGAGCGCCAGGGCTGGCGCGCGGCGCGCTCGCCGCCCGGCACACGAAACGGACGGAAGCTTGCAACGCGGCTCCAGGCGCCTGGCGCTCCCAACAGCGCCTCGCCACCCCACAATGTGGAGTCCGGCCCGAGGCCCATGCCGTCCCAAGTAAAACACAGCAGCGCATCGTCGCTGGGGAACTCGCCGGCGACCGCCGCCGCATGCGCATGGTGATGCCAGACCGCATGGGTCGGCAACCGCGAGTCGCGTGCCCAGCGCGTGTTGGGAAAACCCGGATGTGCATCATGCGCGACGCACTGCGCGCGTATTCCATAGAGTTGCTGCAAATCATGGGCAACCTGCGCGAATACCTCGCGGCCACGCGGGCTCGCGAGCTCCCCGATATGCGGCGAGACGACCGCGCGGTCGTCCCACGCCAACCCCACCGTCGTCTTCAGGTAGGCGCCCACCGCGAGTATCGGCCTCGCCACGCGGCGGGCCAGCTGCAGCTCAAGCGGTGCGGTACCGCGTCCGAGTCGCACGGATCGTACGGCCCCCGCAACGACTCGGACCACCGGATCATCGGCAGGCCGCGCAATCGGCCGATCGTGGTGCAAGAAACCATCGGCCACATCGGCAAGCCGCATCTCCACCGCCGCAGGTTCGGTCAGTATGGGTTCGCCGCTCGAGTTGCCCGACGTGGCCACGAGCGCCGCGCCGAAGTCCTCGAGCAGTAAATGGTGTAACGGGCTGTACGGCAACATCAGCCCGATCTCGCGAAGATCCGGCGCAATAGAGGGGGCGGCCGGCGCGTGCGGGATGCGCGCCGTCAGCACGATCGGGCGCACGGCATTACTCAGCGCCGCGGCCTCGAGAGGTGACAGATGCGCCAGCAGACGGGCGTAATCCAGCCCGTCGCGGCCGCGCCACGGCACCATGATTGCCAGCGGTTTCGCCGGCCGCCCCTTGCGGGCCCGCAAGCGGACGACGGCCTGCTCGTTGCGGGCATCGCATAAAAGGTGATAGCCGCCGACGCCCCGCACGGCGATGATCTTGCCGTCGTTCAAGGCGGCCAGCGCCGCCGCCAGGGCGGGCGCGTTGCCGCCGATGGCATGCCGCGCGTCGTGCCAATAGAGAGTGGGGCCGCAGGCAGCGCAGGCGAGCGGTTCGGCATGGAAGCGTCGATCCAGCGGGTCCGCGTACTCCGCGGCGCAGTCGCGGCACAACGGGAAGCCGTCCAGCGTGGTATTCGCCCGATCGTAGGGCATTTTGCGGATCAGCGTGTAGCGTGGTCCGCACTGCGTGCAGTTGATGAAGGGGTAGCGGTGGCGCCGCGCCCGCGGGTCGCGCAGTTCCGCGAGGCAGTCGTCGCAGGTAAAGAGGTCCGCCGGGACATGAATGGTCGAATCTCCGCGGGTGCTGGCCAAAATCCGAAAACCATGGCTCGATTCAGCGCGAGCGGCTTGCACATCGAGCAGCCGCGGCGCCGCCGCGGGCGGCGCCCGCGATAGCAACGCGTCCCCAAAAGCCCGCAATCGTTCCACCGGGCCTTCGGCGAGGATGTCGACCTCGCCGCCGTGGTTGCGCACCCAGCCGGCGAGTTCATAGAGGTGAGCGAGGCGATAGACGAATGGTCGGAAGCCAACGCCCTGCACGCGCCCACCGATGCGAAAGCGCCGCGCCGCATGCGCCGACCCCGACGTGGCCACCAACGGGCTATCGGGAGCGGCGCTGCTCATGCACGCGTCGGTCCGCACCGTAGGGCTGAGCGCGCGCGCACCGGCGGTCGAATGCCCTTCACCCGGCCGCCTGCACTGTGCC
Source organism: Gammaproteobacteria bacterium (assembly GCA_003164785.1). Classification (GTDB taxonomy): domain Bacteria; phylum Pseudomonadota; class Gammaproteobacteria; order Steroidobacterales; family Steroidobacteraceae; genus Bog-1198. Next base: position 29,597 of record PLUE01000048.1, read on the forward strand.
CCGGCGATACTTGTAGTACGCGGCGCAGGCTCCTTCCGCAGATACCATGCACGCACCGATGGGATTGCGCGGCGTGCACGCGGTGCCGAAGATCGCGCAATCGGTGGGCTTCTTGACGCCGCGGATGATGGCTGGGCATTGACACGCTTCGTTCTCTCGTTCCGGGCGCATCTCCATGGCAAAGCGGCGTTCCGCGTCGAATTCGCCGAAAGATGACTTGATGCGCAGCCCCCCGTGGGGCAGCTCGCCGAGGCCGCGCCATTCGAAGCTCGGACGCACCTCGAACACCTCGGCGACCAGACGCTGCGCCTTGCGGTTGCCGTCGCGGGTGACGCCGCGGGTAAACTGGTTTTCCACGCAGGCGCGTCCGTCGTTGAGTTGCTGCAACAGCATGAGGATCGCCTGCATCACATCGAGCGGCTCGAAGCCCGCGATGACCACTGGTCGCCGATATTCTTCCGCGAAATGCTCGTACGGACGGCTGCCGATCACCGCGCTGACGTGCGAGGGACCAATGAACCCGTCGACCCGCACCTCGCCCCATTCGTGCATGTCGGGCGAGTCCACAATGCTCTGGATCGCCGCGGGCGTGACCACATGATTGCAATAGACGCTGAAATTGCGAAGCCCCAGCCGCTGCGCCTCCAGGATGAGGTGCGCGGTCGCGGGGGTGGTGGTCTCGAAGCCGATGGCGAAGAACACCACGTGTCGCTGTGGCAGCGCCGCGGCGATGTCCAGCGCCTCGAGAGCCGAGTAGGCCATGCGCACGTCCGCGCCCTGCGCGCGCGCCTTGAGCAAACTGCGCCGGCGCGAGGCCGGCACGCGCAGCATGTCGCCGTAGCTGACCAGCGTGACGTTGTCCCGGCCCGCGAGTTCGATGGCCGCATCGAGCCGGGGCGTCGCCAGCACGCAGACGGGGCAGCCGGGACCATGGACCAAGTGCACGTTTCCGGGCAGCAAATCCTCCACGCCATAGCGGAAGATGGCATGGGTATGGCCGCCGCAGAATTCCATCAAATGGTAGTCGCGTCCCGGGTCGGCCTCCGCCCCGATCAGTTGCTCGAGCGCCGCCGCGGCGGCCCCGTCACGAAAGCCGCGGATGTAGCGCATGGGCTGCTCCCTGGAGGCGCGCGGCAATCTCCTCGAATAGCGCCAGCGTCTTTTCCGCTTCCTCGACGTCGAGGCGCGTGATGGCGAACCCGGCATGCACGATGAGATAATCGCCGAGCGCGACGTCGTCGATCAGCGCGATGGAGACGCGGCAGCGAACTCCGCCGACGTCGGTCTCGACCCATTGATCGCCCAGCAGCGCCACCACTCGCGCGGGAACGGCGAGGCACATACTTAAGCCGCGACCGCCGCGGCGAGCCGCGGCCGCGAACTCGGCGACACCGCCCGCGGCCGCGCCAGTTGCTGCTCCAGCCAATCCAACCAGGGGCGGATCTGCTCGGTCCGCCGTGCGGCGGTGCGAATCATCGGTGTCTCTCCACCGAGCGAACGCAGCGCGGCGGCCGCGCGCGACGGGTCGAAATCCTCCAGTACCTCGAGCAGATCCACCTTGCTCAAGACCACCAGGTCGCTGGCACGGAAAATCACCGGGTATTTCGCCGGCTTGTCGTCCCCCTCGGTGACACTCAGCAAGGTGACGTTCAAGTGCTGCCCGAGATCGAAGCTGGCCGGGCAAACGAGGTTGCCGACGTTTTCAATGAACAGCAAATCAAGGCCCGCCAGCGGCAATTCGTGCAGCGCCCCATGCACGAGGGACGCATCGAGGTGACAGGCCGTTCCCGTCGTGATCTGCACCGCCGGCACACCCTGTGCGCGGATGCGCACGGCATCGTTGTCGGTTTCCAGATCACCTTCGATGACCGCGATACGGTATCGGTCGCGTAGCGCCACGATCGTCGCTTCCAACAAGGCGGTCTTGCCGGCGCCGGGCGAGGACATGAGGTTGATGGCGAGGACACCGTGCGCGTCGAAGTGTTCGCGGTTATGCCTCGCGACCTGGTCATTGGCGGCAAGCAGATCTTGCACCACGTCGACCACCGTTGCGGGACCGTTGCGATCCAGCTTCAGATGAGCGGTACCGGGGGTCATACTGCAGCCGCAGGTAGTGCACATGATTGTAATCCTCGAACTCGGAGTCCATTAGTCCACGGATGCCGGCTGCGGCACTCGCAATTCGACGCGCCGTAACCGCAGCTCATCTCCCGCCACGATTCGGGTGCGATATCCCCCGCATGCGGTGCACACCAATCGATTCGGCGCAGTTTGCGATTGCGCACCGCACGTCACACAGCAGATGGTGACCCCCGGCGATTCGATCGACAGCACGGCCTGCGCCGCGCAACTGCCGGTGCGAACCACGTCAAATGCGCGCGCAAGCAGCGCCGGCTCGACGCCCGACAGCGGACCCACTTCGATGACGATGCGCTCGACGGCATCCGCACCTCGTTCGGCTGCGATTTCAATGACCTGCGTCAGCAGGGCTTGGCAAACGGACAGCTCGTGCAAAGCGATTCCCAATGATCTACGCAAGGATAGCGCCGTTACGTGACCGGGTCTGTACGAAAACGCACAGATAGACCAACGGAAACGTGCTTTCATCTACAAAACGCAATGAGGGTGGATGGTGACGTCATGGCTTGCACAAGACCCTCGGAGTACATCCAAAGCGGACGCCGTTCCAGCTGACGGCACACATCCGTGCGTGCGGATTCCTCCCGGGCCGCCGCTTTCCTTGGTTCTCGGTTTCGGCAACATACTGTTGAGTGACGACGGCGCCGGCGTCAAGCTGGTGGAGCGGCTGCGCGCGGAGATTGGCGACCATGCCGCGGTCTTTATAGACGGCGGCACCTTGAGCTTCAGCTTGCTGTCGTATATCGAGGCGACAAATTCGATGCTGGTGGTCGATGCCGCCGATGTCAACGGCGCGCCGGGAACCGTCAGACTGTTCGAAGACGCGGCAATGGATGAGTTTCTGACGAGCAACCGCCGCCGAACCGTGCATGAGGTGGGTCTGATTGATCTGTTGGATATGGCGCGACTCCAGGACTGCCTGCCCCCCCGCCGCGCGCTGCTGTGCATTCAACCGCAGCGCATCGACTGGAGCGAGGAACTCTCGGCAACGGTCGCCGAGGCCCTGCCCGCGGCCGCCCATCGGGCCATCGCGTTGCTGAAACGGTGGCAGCCCATTTGAGCCGCCTCACGGACATCTCGATCCGGGTCGAACCTCTGGTCTCGGACGGCCTGTCAGTCAATAGCGGCGGGTTGGGCGGCGGCGTCGCCGCCATTCTCATGGAATTGAGTACGCTGCTCGGACGGCTCGTGGACAGCCAAACGCCCGCGGCCATCGATTTGCGCAGCCTGCCAATGAGCCCAAACGACCGGGTGGCCCTCGAGCGCGCGCTCGGCGAAGGCGAAGTGCGGGCAACGGTCGATGCGCAAGGTCTGTCGACGATCGTCGAGACGCGCATCGCCGGAATCTGGTGGGTGAAGCATTGCAACGCCCAAGGGGATCTGGTCGCCGAGTTGCTCGAAGTGACGCGGGTGCCGGATATCCTCGCGTGCGCGCCCGATGACATCGCCGCAGGGGTACAAACGCTGCGCGCGCAAATCGCCACGATCACCGCGCGACCGAGCTAGGAGCAACGAATGACTCAGGATAACGACGCGTTGACGGTGGGACAGATGCTGCTGAAGCACGGCATCAGCCGGCGCGGTTTCATCCAGTACTGTACCGCCGTGGCCTCGAGCCTCGCCCTGCCGCCCTGGATGGGGCCGGCGATGGCCGAGCAGTTGCGCAGCGGCCCCAGACCGTCCGTGGTGTACCTCTCGTTCCAGGAGTGCACCGGCTGTCTGGAGTCGCTGACCCGATCCTTCAGCCCCACCATCGAAAACCTGATCTTCAACACGATTTCGCTGGATTATAACGACACGCTGATGGCCGCGTCCGGCGAGGCTGCGGAAGCGGCGCGCAACAAGGCCATGCAGGATAACTTCGGCAAATATGTGCTGGTGGTGGACGGGTCCGTGCCCACCGATGCGGGCGGCGGCTATTGCATGGCGGGTGGTCGCAGCGCCGTCGATATCCTGCGCGAGGCGGCCAAGGGCGCGGCGGCCATCGTCTGCGTCGGGACCTGCTCGGCATTTGGCGGCATCCCATTTGCCGATCCGAACCCGACCGGTGCGTGGCCGGTCAGCGCCATCGTCGGGGATAAGCCCATCATCAACGTCTCCGGCTGCCCGCCCATTCCCGAGGTGATCACCGGAACGCTGCTGCAATTCGTCAGCACCGGACGAGTTCCGGACTTGGACGAGCACCGGCGCCCCAAGGTTTTCTTCGGCAACAGCATCCATGATCGCTGCTACCGGCGGCCGTTTTATGACCAGGGCAAATTCGCCAAGTCCTTCGACGACGAAGGGGCTCGCAATGGCTGGTGCCTATATGAGCTCGGCTGCAAGGGACCGACGACCTACAATGCCTGCGCGACGCTCAAGTGGAACGGCGGCACCAGTTTCCCCATCGAGTCGGGACACGGCTGTCTCGGCTGCTCCGAGCCCGGATTCTGGGACAAGGGCAGCTTCTATTCCGCGCTGTCCAGCGCCGCGTGGGGCAAGGCGGGCGAGTCGACGCCACTGCGGGTGCTGGAAGTCGGTGCCGGCGCGGCGGCCGTGGGCGCCGCACTGGGGCTGGCGGCGGCTGGGTCGGCCCGGCTGCGTCAGCACCGCAGCGAGCAGCAAACCGACGATGAAACGACAGGAGGCTGACCTATGGATCTTTTAGGCTTCGCACGCGGGCCAGCACTCAAGGTGGCGCTGGTCGTGTTCTGTCTGGGCGTGGTGTGGCGCATCCTCGGCTTCGGGTTGCTGCGCATCCGGCGTGACTGGAACAGGCCGCGCGCCTCGATGCTCAAGTACTTGTTCGGCGGCGCGCTGACGGTGGCGACGCGCTCGATCCCGCACCCGGAATTCATCGCTCGCACCGGCCCGGGCGAGGCGCTCGGCTACAGCTATCATCTCGGCCTGTTTGCCGTCGTGCTGCTGTTCACTCCGCATATTCTCTTTCTCCGCAGCCTGTTCGGCCTCCGCTGGCCGGGGTTGCCGAGCGGCGTGATCACCGTGATTTCGGTGCTCACCCTGACCTTGTTTCTGGCGGTACTGTTTCGGCGGGTAACGAATCCCGTGATGCGGATGCTGTCGAATTTCGACGATTACTTCAGCTGGTTCATCACCATGGTGGTCCTGGTCACGGGTCTTGCCACCACCGCTCACGTCGGCGCTCGGTACGAGACGCTGCTGGCCTTGCACATCCTGAGTGTCGATGTGCTGCTCATCTGGTTCCCATTCGGCAAGCTCATGCACGCCTTTTACATCTTTCCCTCCCGGGCCATCAACGGTGCGCTACTCGCCCGCAAAGGAGCCGCCTCATGAGCGATGCCATCGGTCTACTCGCCGCCAATCTTGCACCCGCGGAGGAGGCGCGCACGCCGCAGGCTCGCGTCGCAGGTGCCATGAAGGGCTTCGTGCAGGAGATCGGCGCGTTGAGCGCCTTCCGTCTCGAGTCCTGCATCCATTGCGGCATCTGCTCGGACGCCTGTCATTTCTACATCGCCACCGAAGATCCGCAATACACGCCGATCTGGAAGGTGGAACCTTTCAAGCAGGCCTATAAACGCGAAGCCAGCCCGTTCGCCCCGCTGTTCAAATTATTGGGCTTGAAGCGTGAAGTGACCGCCGATCAGCTGGAGCATTGGCAGCATCTGCTGTTCGACAGCTGCAACATGTGCGGCCGTTGCAGCTTGATCTGTCCCATGGGCATCGATGTGGCCGCGCTCATCGAGCAGGCGCGCCACGCCATGTTCGATGCTGGTCTGGCGCCGAAGGAACTCTACCAGAAGGCGGCGCACCAGCGCGAGACCGGCCAGCCGGAGGCGAGCGCCGAGCCCTATCGCGATCAATTGCTCGCCATCGGCGCACGGTTTGGCGTCGAGATTCCGCTCGATAAGCCCGAGGCGGAGATCATGTTGTGCGTACCCCGGACCGACATCGAGCATTACCCGAGTGCCGTCGCGGCGCTCGCGCGCGTGGTGCAACACCTCGGTGTGTCGTGCACCTTTCGCAGCGATGGCCTGGTGGCGGAGAACTACGGTTATTACGCGGGCGGCAAGGAGTGGCAGCGCGAGATCAGTCTGCGTTTGATCGAGCAGGCCATTGCCTGCAAAGCCAAGGTTCTGTTGGTGCCGGAATGCGGTCATGCCTATACCGCGCTGCGCTGGGAAGCGGCCGATCTGTACGGCAAGGCGCTGCCCTTCAAGGTACGCCACGTTACCGAATTTCTCGCCGACGAGTTGCAATCGGGGCACCTGAAGCTGACGCCTGCGGGCACCGGCAAAACCACCTTCCATGATCCCTGCCAGCTGGTGCGCAAGGGCGGCGTCAACGATGCACCGCGGGCGCTCATGAAAGCGATGGGCATCAAGCTCGACGAATTGAAGAATCACGGCGGTTTCAGTTACTGCTGTGGCGGCGGCGGTGGAGTGCTCGACATCGAGCGCGCGGCGCCCCTGCGCTACCGGACGATGGAGAACAAATTGCGCGAGATCGACGATACCGGGGCCACGACGTTCGTGACGAGCTGCTCCGACTGCCGGCGCACCTTCGACGATGCGCAGGCTCACTTCAGCTGGGACAAGACCACCCACAGCCTGCTGGAACTCGTGGCCAATAATCTCCTGGCCGCGGCAGACCGTCCATGACCGCACAGACCATCGTCGTCGATCCCGTCACGCGCATCGAAGGGCATCTGCGGATCGAGGCGCAGTTCGACGGCTCGACCATCACCCAGGCGTCGAGCTCCGGCACCATGGTGCGCGGCATCGAAATCATTCTGCAGGGCCGCGATCCACGCGATGCCTGGGCCTTTGCGCAGCGTATCTGCGGGGTGTGTACGCTGGTCCACGGGCTCGCCTCGGTGCGCGCCGTCGAAGATGCCTTGAAATATACCATCCCCGCCAACGCGCAGCTCATCCGCAATCTCATGATCGCCGCGCAGTTCGTGCACGATCATGTGATGCATTTTTACCACTTACACGCCCTCGACTGGGTGGACGTCGTCTCGGCGCTCAAAGCCGATCCGAAGGCAACCTCGGCGCTCGCGCAATCGATCTCGACCTACGCACGCTCCTCGCCGGGCTATTTCACCGAGGTACAGAACCGGGTCAAGAAGCTGGTGGAATCGGGCCAGCTCGGCATTTTCGCCAATGCCTACTGGGGCCATCCGGGATACAAGTTGCCGCCGGAGGCGAACCTCATGGCCGTGGCGCATTATCTCGATGCGCTCGCCTGGCAGCGCGAGGTCGTGCAGCTACAAACCATCTTCGGCGGCAAGAACCCGCACCCCAATGTGCTGGTGGGCGGCGCGCCTTCCGCCATCAGCGTCCACACTGGCGCCGGCACCGGCACCACCGCCGTCAACGAAGTCGGCCTGCAGCGCGTGGCCGCGGTCATCGAACAGATGCGCAATTTCGTCGACCAGGTCTATTTGCCGGATATCCTGGCGATCGGTTCGTTTTACAAGGATTGGTTCAAGACCGGCTACGGGGAAGGCACAGGAAATTTTCTGACCTACGGGGATTTCCCGGCCCTGGGCAGTCAGGACCCGAAAACCTTCCTGATACCGCGCGGCGCGATTCTGGGTCGCGACCTTTCCCATATCCATGAGGTCGACCTCAACGCGGAAGAGGACATCCAGGAATTCGTGTCACATTCGTGGTACGACTACCAGGGCGGCAAGGACGTCGGGTTGCATCCGTACCGCGGAGAAACCAAGCTGAATTACTCCGGGCCACCCTCGCCATACAAGAACCTCGACACCTCGGCTAGTTATTCCTGGCTGAAGTCGCCGCGCTGGAAGGGGCACGCGATGGAAACGGGGCCGCTGGCGCGCGTGCTCATGCTGTACGCCAACGGCCACGAACCGACCAAGGAACTCGCCGACAAGTCGCTGGCCCAGCTCGGCCTGCCGCTCGATGCCTTGTTCTCGACCATGGGTCGCACCGCCGCCCGTGCCCTCGAATGCAAAATACTGGCCGACGCCATGCCGCAGTGGTACGACGCTCTCATCGCGAACATCAAGGCCGGCGATGTGCGCACCTTCAATGATGCGCTGTGGGAGCCGTCGAGTTGGCCGCGACACGCGCAAGGCGTGGGATTCGTGGAGGCTCCCCGGGGCGCCTTGGCGCATTGGATCATCATCGACGACGGTAAGATCTCGAACTATCAGGCCGTGGTACCGACCACGTGGAATGCCGGCCCGCGCGATGTGAACGGTACCGAGGGCCCCTACGAAGCGGCACTCAAGGGTCACACCCTGCAAGACCCGAAGCAGCCGCTCGAAATCCTGCGTACCATTCACAGCTTCGATCCCTGCCTTGCCTGCGCCGTGCATGTCGTCGATCCGGACGGCGAGGAGTTGATTCGGGTGCGCGTGCAGTGAGTGGGGCCGCTCGGGTCTCGTGCGCACGGGTGCTGTGCGCTCGTGTTCGAGACCGTTCTGCGGCGGCGGGTGCCTCGGCCGCTTGAGGTACTCGTCGGCGCTTCAGCCACCCGGCAGCGTGTGCGCGACGCCCTGGTGGCAATCGATGCAGGTCATGCCGCTCTTTGCCAACGATTGATGCGCCTCGGCGGCGGCCGGGGGCTGCTTCGCGAATGCCATGGCGGCCGGCGTATGACAGCTGCGGCACTCCGCGGAATCGTTCGCCTTGAGCTCGTCCCAGATCTTCTGTGCCAGCGCCATCCGCATCGCTTCGTATTTTGCGGGCGTATCGAGTTCCCCGCGCAGGTGGCCCCACAACTCTTTATATGCCTGAATGTGCCGCCACAGGCCCGGCAGAAAGGCCGGCGGTACATGGCAATTACCGCAGCCCGCCTGAATGCCGAATTCGTTGGAGGAATGCACGCTCTGCTTCAACTCCTGGGCAGCGGTATTCATCTCGTGGCAGGAGGTGCAGAACGCATTGGTCTCTGCAAATTTGAGGCCGCCCACGAAGCCGCCCGTCACGACGACGCCGATGATGAAGGCGATCAGTCCCCCGGCCGGAATACCGAGCAAAAACCAACGCTGCGGGCGCCGCCAAAGCCATGCGGCAATGCCGCCGACGGGTTGCGGGGAATTCACGGCGAAGTTCTCGAGGCAGTCATGAGCGATCCTTCATCCCAATCCGAATCTGTCGGCTGATCTGAATGATCAGCGTTGGCACGCATCGCCGTCAACCGAAAGGAACAGGCTACTCCCGCCGCGGGTCCGAGATCTGTACGTTTTCGTACAGATGCTTCCCCGGTTGTGGCGTAAGGTGTGAGTGAGTGCTTCGGGGTGTCTGCGTGGGTGTTGCGCAGCCGCGGATTGTCGGGATCGATCGGGGAGAGTTACATGTCGCGTGGGAACGGGATTGACGGGTTACGCCGCGGCGCCACTTGGGGCGCGGCCGCAATGGTCACCGCGATGCTTTATGCGCTGCTGGGAGCTTGTAGTGGCAGTACCGGCCCCGCCGGGGCCACGGGGGCGACCGGCGCCACGGGCGCGACCGGATCGACCGGCGCCACCGGCTCGGTGAGCGCGCTCAGCCTGACGACGGCCGCGACGATTACCGCGACCATCACCGGTGTCACCATTTCCACCACCTCGCCCGCACAGCCCGTGGTGAAATTCCAGCTGGTCAATGAAAGCGGCCAGCCGCTGTCGGGCTTGACGGCGGGCGAGATCGATTTCGCGGTCGCCAAGCTCGTCCCCGCGGGTACGCAGCTCGCCGCGGTCCCGCCGCAGACGGTGGCACCCGCGCCGCTGATGTCGAGCCAATGGCAATCATACATCTATACGACGGCGACTCCCGCGAGCGCGGGCACCACCGCGGACCCCGTGGTCGGCACCACGCCGCAGCCGCAGGCAACCGTCGAGGCCGGCACGGCGGGGACTCTGGTCGATAACGGCGATGGCACATATCAGTACACCTTCGCAAAAGACATCTCCGCGGACAAGGCCGTCCCTTATGTGCCGACGCTCACCCACCGGGTGGGTTTCGAGATCCGCGGCGTCACCAATTCCGCGGGCACCACCATCGTGGCGAACAGCCCGGTCTATACCTTCCAGCCCTCGACCGGCGCCACCACCGGTATCACCCAGTTCGACATCGTCGATGACACCAGCTGCAATGGCTGCCACCAGAGCCTCGCCGTGCACGGGGGTGCGCGCGAGGGCGTGAAGTACTGCGTGGTGTGCCACAACCCCAGCACTATCGATCCGTCCAGCGGCAACACCCTGGACTTCAAGGCGATGGTCCACGCCATTCATACCGGCGCAGGCCTGCCCAACGTGGCGGGCAAGTCCTTCACGGGAGTCACGGTTTCCCCCACCTCCAATTACTACATCTACGGTTATGGCGGGGCCGTCAGCGATTTCTCGACAGTGGTGTTCCCGCAGGACGATGCCAGCGGCAACAACAGCGCGGTGTCCGGGCCGGGCACGCGCTTCTGCACCGTGTGCCATGTCACCAGCGACACCAGCACGCCGCAGGCGGGGAACTTCAGTTCGGCGCCTTCGGCAGTCGCCTGCGGTTCCTGCCACGACAACGTCAATTTCGCGACCGGGGCGGGCCATAGCGCCGCGAACATTGTCGCCAACGACAGCCAGTGCTCGATCTGCCACGGTCCGACCAGCACCATCGACAATGGTTCGCTGTCGGTGGTGGCCGCGCACACGACGGGCGTGGATACGGCCATCAAGCACTTCCTGTTCAACATCGTCAGCGTCTCCAACACGGCGCCGGGCCAGATGCCGGTCGCCACCATCAGCGTGACGGATCCGACCAACAACAATGCTCCGTACCCCATTGGCGCCGCCGGTGGTCCGTTCCAGCAAAGTTCTTCCGCCCTGAACCTGGACCTTGCCTGGAGCACCAACAGCCTGGGCGCCAACGGCGTCAACAACGTGGGTTCGGGCAGCAATCCTGCCCAGCCGCTGACCATCAATCTTGCGGCCGCCGCCAAGGCCGGCACGGCGATCCAGAACGGCGACGGTTCATTCACCGTGACCGCTGCCACGGCCCTTCCAGCCAATGCCACGGGTTCGCTGATCGCCTCGTTGGAGGGCCGGGCGGTGGAGTCGCTGAACAACCTCTCCGGCAGCGGCACCACGGCGGTCTCGCTGGGTGTGAAGACCGCGAGTCAGACAGTCACCATCACGGGCACGACGCCCGCGAGCCGCACGGCGGTCGTCGATTTTGCGACCAAGTGCGCCACCTGCCATGGCACGTTGACCGTGCACGGGGAGAACCGCACCCTGGCAACGGTGGACGCAAAGGGTAATGCGGCGCCGCAGACCGACATCAACCTGTGCGCCTCCTGCCACAACCCGAACGCCACGGACATCCTGGATATCACCAAGTCGACGCAAACCAAGGGCGCCTGTGCCCTGAGCAGCTCGCCGGTCGGGGCCGCGGATCACGCGATTGACCTCAAGACCATAATCCACGCCATCCATGCCTCGGGAGACCCGTACGCCTACAACACCACCAGCCCGATCTACGGCACCTACGGCAATGGCGCCAGCGGGGCCGCTTCCAGCACGGGTGGGTTGACGATCTGCTCCACCCACGCCCCGGGCGGGGGTGAGACGCTCCAGGTGCTGTATCCGCCCAGCAGCGACGAAAATGGCGTCCCCAGCCTGGCCAACTGCGAGGCCTGCCACCTTTCCGGTACCGAGTACCCGGTGGATCCCACGACCGCGGAAGGCACCACCATCCACGCCAACAGCGTCACCTCGGATCTGACCCTGGCCACGGTGGCGACGCCGAATTCCGCGGCGTGCTCCGCCTGCCACACCGATAGTTCGGCCATCAACCACATGCTGCAGAACGGAGGCAGTTTCAGTGCCAAGAAGAACGCGGACGGCACCCTTAATGCCGCCTCCGTCTCGTCCCTCGAGACCTGTACCGTGTGCCATGCTTCGGGCGGTGTCGCGGACGTGAAGGTCGTGCACCATGTCTTGAGCTTCCCGGCCAACCAGACGACGGCCGCCACGCCGTGAGGGGGCAATCACGGTCGCTGGACAGGCGTTCGGTGGGCACCTGAATGCAGTGGTTGCGACGGGGAACAGCCGTGGTGGTGCTGCTGGCGTGCGGCTTGGGGCCGGCACGGGCCGCGGATGCGCCGCAGTCGGGCGCAGCAGCCGCATCATCGACGCCGGCGCCTGCCGCCTACAGTGCGCAGGGAGCCGACACCTGCCTGGCTTGTCACGGCGGTGACACCACGGTCACGGGCATTTTCCGCACCAAGCATGCGCGCCCGAACGATCCCAATGGCCCCTTCGGTCACGGCGGTCTGCAGTGCGAGGCCTGTCACGGTCCGGGCGGCGCGCACGCGGCGGCCGGCGGCGGCCCGCTCGCGGGCATGCGCGACTTCGGCCCCAAGGCGCTCACCCCGGCATCACAGCAGAATGCCGTGTGTCTCGGCTGCCATCAATCGAACGCCGCGCACGATTGGGCGTCGAGCGCGCATGCCGCGAGCAACGTGGCCTGCGCGAGTTGCCATGATCTGCACAAGCCGAAGGATCCGGTGCTGACCGCGGCCACGCAGATCGAGGTCTGCACCAGCTGTCACCAGGCACAACACACCGACCTGCTCAAACCGTCGCATCATCCGATGAGCGAGGGGAAAATGGCCTGTACCGCCTGCCATTCGCCGCACGGTTCGACGGCGCCGGCGCAATTGGTGAGGAACACCGTCAACGAAACCTGCACCAGCTGCCATGCCGAATACCGCGGGCCGTTTCTCTGGGAACACCAGCCAGTGACCGAGGACTGCACCAGCTGTCACCAGCCGCATGGCTCGGTGCAACCGGCGCTGCTCAAGCTCCGCCCGCCGTTTCTGTGTCAGACCTGTCATGAGGGCGCGGGCCATCCATCCATCGCGAACACGCCACAGGGTTTGGCCGGCGGAACGTCGAGCGCCTATTTGCTCGCCGGCGGCTGTATCAACTGTCATTCCCAGGTTCACGGCTCGAATAACCCGTCCGGCCGCGCCTTGATGCGATAGACCTCATGAACGCAAACTCTCGCCATCGTACATCCCAGCAGCATCCGGACATTCCGTTCGCGCCGCGGCTGGCCGCCATGGTCGCGATGGCGGCATTGAGCATCCCGGCGCCGGCATCGGCCGACACGCCGGCGGACACCAGCGATTGGAAATGCACGCAATGTCCCTTCCTGCAAGGCTACGAGTCCAATGTGGAAGTGGGCGCGCTGTCCGCCAGCGGCGCGAACGCCTATTTCGGCCGTTACACCGGCATCGATCACCCCGGCACCTATGCTGACGTGGGCGCGTCCGGACAACTTCGCAGCGACGACGGGTCGTATGCGAACTACGACCTCGAGCAGCTCGGACTCGCCTCTCGGGAGGGGTACGTCGAAGGCGGCCGCGAAGGCAAGTACGATCTGCGCGTGAGCTACGACGGCCAGCCGGCGCGGCTCTACGACACCGCCGTCACACCGTACCAGGCCAGCGGCACGAATCTCGGTCTGCCCGCGGGCTGGATCGCGGCCGGCGGCACCGCCGGCATGAGTGCGCTGGGATCGAGCTTGGCGTCCGCACCGATCGAGACGGACCGGCGCACGGTGGCATTGCTGGGCCGCTTCTTTGCAAGTCCCGGCTGGACCCTGTTCGGCGAGTTTCGGCGCCAGGAAAAAGTGGGCACCGAGCTCACGAGCGCCAGCTTCTTGACCGAAGCGGTGCAATTATCCCAGCCCGTCGACTATGTCACCGATTCCTTCGAAGGCGGCGTCGCGTGGTCCGGCCGAATCGCGAGTCTGCGCGTGAGCTACCTCGGTTCCTGGTTCGAGGATGACAACGATGCGCTGACCTTCGCGAATCCCTATCTGCCGATCGTGCCGGGCGCCACGGAGGGACGACTCAGCGTTCCGCCCAGCAACAACCTGCAGCAGGTCGCTGCATCCGGCAATCTGCAGCTGCCCTGGTACGCGACCACGTTGACTTTCGCGGCCTCGCTCGGCTGGCTTCGGCAGGACGATGGCTTTCTGCCCGTCAGCACCTTGGCCGGTGCCGGCGTGCCGGCCCCGGGATCGCTCGATGGCGATGTGCATCTGTCGCACTACGCACTGCAACTGGCGTCGCGGCCGCTGCCGAAGCTCAGCATCCGGGGCAATGCGGCCTATGACGGCCGCGACGACAAAACGACGCCGATCGCCGTCGACTACGTCGTGACGGACACCTTTCCGGGCGGTACGGCGCTCACGCCCCGTTACAGCGAGGACCGGGTACGACTCGATGGCGGCGCGGATTACGCCTTGACGCACTGGCTGCGCATCGGCGTCGGCGGCAAGTTCAACGATGATCACTACGGGCCCGGGCAGGTGATCACCAACACCCAGGAAACCCAGAGCTGGGGCCGCGCCACGGTCACGCCCCTCTCGTCCCTGACCTTCACGGTGAAATACGGCGATGCCCTGCGCAAGGCCTCGTCGTTCAACACCGCCGCCCTGCCGGCGGATGAGAATCCCTTGGTGCGGGACTACATCTATGCGCCGCGCGATCGGGTGTTCGGCTCCCTCACGGGTTCCTGGGCCGCCACCGCGACGATCAGCTGGACGGTCGAGGGCTTCCTCGCCAAGGATGACTATCGATCCTCACCGCTGGGATTGCTGGCCGCACACCAGCAGCGCGCATCGACGACGCTCACCTGGACACCGCGCGAGACGTTGAGCCTCTATATCGATGCGGGTTACGAGCGTATGGCCATGCTGCAGAACGGCTACACGGGGGCGCTCACGGCGCCGTGGCTCAGCGCGGACACCGAGCGATTCTGGAACTTGGACGTGGGTGGACGCTGGGTCCCGCAAGCACGCTGGACGCTCACATTGGACTACCTGCTCGCGCCTTCGTATGACAACACCGACACCGCAGTGGGCGCCGCGCCACAGGCCTTTCCACAGAATTGGACGAAGCTCGATTCCGCGCGTCTCGGCGTCGCCTATCAATGGACGCCCGCTTTGCAGGTCCATTTCAAGTACACCCGCGAACAATACAATTCCAACGACTGGGCGCTCAACGCGGTGGGACCGTCCACCGTGCCGAACCTGCTGGCGTTGGGGATCCAGCCGTACCGCGACTCCGTGAACATGTTTGGCCTCACGGTGCGCTATCAGTTCGGCCACGACAGCACGCCGCGCGCGGCGCAATGAATGGGAGTTGTTACTTCGCGCTCAGACCCGCCGCCTGCACCCATGCGATGAACGGTCCGGGATAGACGCCGAGCAACAGAATCGCCAACGTCAGCAACATCAATATGCCGCCGCCCGCGCCTCGAGCCCAGTTGCGCGGGGCCGCAAACGGCACCACCCAGCGCGGGCGCAGGTAGAGCTGCACCATTGCACGCAAGTAGTAGTAGAGGCCGAGGGCGCTGCCGAGTACGACGGCGGCAAGCAGCACCCACAAGCGTTTGTCGACGCCGGCGCCGAGCACATAGAACTTGCCGATGAAACCGGCGGTGAGCGGAATACCGGCGAGCGAGAGCAGCGCCACGGTCAGGATCAGGGCGAGGGACGGACGCTTCCAGAACAGGCCGCGGTAATCGAACAGTGTTTCTGCATCTTGCTCCTTGTAGGGGCTCGACATCAGCGTGATGACGCCGAACGCCGCCAGCGTGGTCACCAGGTAGGTCAGCAGGTAGACGCCGACCGCCTCGATCGCCAAGGGGCCGGAGGCAACCAGCGCCACCAGCAGATAGCCGAAGTGGGCAATCGATGAATAGGCCAGAAGGCGCTTGAGATTCTCCTGCCGCAGCGCCAGGACATTGCCAATGGCGATGGACAGGATCGCCAGCACCGACAACACATCGACCAAGGTATCGTACTGATAGGCACGCGCCTCGACGAAGTAGCGCAGCAGCAGCGCGAACACGGCGATTTTGGACGCGGTCGCCAGGTACGATGTGACGGGAGCCGGAGCACCTTCGTAGACGTCCGGAGTCCATAGATGGAACGGCGCGAGCGACAGCTTGAAGCCGACGCCGATCAGGAGCATGGCGCCGCCGAGAATCATCACGCTGCGTGCGCCATCGGCCACGTTCGCGGCGCTCGCGCCGATGTCGCCGAACACCAGCGTGCCGGTCTGTGAATACACCAGCGCCATGCCGAAGACGATGAAGGCTGAAGCGACGGCCGACAGCACCAGGTACTTCATGCCCGCTTCCAGCGAGCGGCGCGCTTTCACGAGATAGGCTGCCATGCCGTACATCGGCACGGACAAAAGCTCAAGACCCAGGAAAAAGGAGGCAAAATGACGGCTGGCGACCATCGTCAATCCGCCGAGCGTGGACAGCAGCAGCAGCAGATAAATCTCTTCGCGATTGCCCTGGTAACCCTCCATATACGCGGGCAGAAGCGTCGCGGTGGCCAGCGCGGCGATGAGGATCAGCGCCATGTAAAGCCAAGCGTAGTTATCGATGCCCAGCAGCGGCGTCACGGTTTGCGGCAGCGTGCTGATGCCGGGCAGCCAGAAGTGCACGATGAGTGGCAGCAGCGCGAGACTCAATCCCGCCACCGCGATCGTTGCGGTCCACCCGTGGTGGCGCTTGAGGGCAATGGCGAGCATCACCACGACGATGGAGACGCTGGTGATGAGGATCGGCGAGAGCGCCAACAGTTGTTGCACGGTCATGGCTCCCCTCGCCCGGCAGAGATGTTCGCGGTCGCGACAGCGCCACTCTGCGCCGACGCATACCAACCCCGCAACGCCTGCATGGGCGCACGCGACAGATTGAGGACCGGCTGTGGATACAGCCCCAGGCAGATCAGGATGGCCATCAAGGTGGCGAGCGTCGCGATTTCACGGCGGTTCAAATCCACGAGCGGCGTCGCGTCCTTGGGTTTGCCATGGAATGCGCGCTGCATCAAGACCAACGAATATACCGCCGACAGTATCAGGCCGCCGGTAGCGACCACCGCCACGGCCGGCTGCGTTTTGAAGGTGCCGAGCAGAATCAGAAATTCGCCGAGGAAATTACCGAGGCCCGGCAGACCCAGCGAAGCGACGACGAAAAACAGCCCGATCGGCGGCAGGTAGGAAAAACGTGCCCACAGTCCGCCCATTTCGCGCAGATCCCGGGTATGCAGGCGCTCGTACAGCTCACCGCAGAGAATAAACAAGCCGCCGGCGGAAACACCGTGCGCCAGAATCTGGATGACGACGCCCTGCAACGCCTCCTCGGTGCCGGCATAGACGCCGACCAGGATGAAGCCCATGTGGCTGATCGAGGTATAGGCCACCAGGCGCTTGGTGTCATTCTGTCCGAGGGCGCAGATCGCGCCATAGACGATGCCGAGCACTCCCAGCCACATCGCCACCGGCGCGAACGCGGCGGAGGCATGCGGGAACAAGGGCAGCAGAAAACGCAGCAGGCCATAGGCCGCGGTCTTGAGCAGCACGCCGGCGAGGATCACGGACCCCGCCGTCGGCGCCTGCGCGTGCGCGTCCGGCAGCCAGGAATGCAGTGGCACCACCGGCAGCTTCACCGCAAAGGCCAGGAAAAAACCGAGCATGATCCAGAATTCCGTACGCGCGCTCATGGGCGTGTGCAGCAGCGCGGAGTAGCTGAAAGTCAGGATGCCCGTGGTGCGGTAATGCACGAGCGCCAACGTCAGAATCGCCACCAGCATCAGAAGGCCCGATGCCTGCGTGAAGATGAAGAACTTGGTCGCTGCATAGATGCGTCCCCTGCCGCCGGGGATGTTATGGCCCCACAACGCGATCAGGAAGAACATCGGCACCAGCATCATTTCCCAGAAGAAGAAAAACAGGAACAGATCGGTGGCCAGGAACACGCCGATGACGCCGCCCAGATTCCACATCAGGTTCAAATGGAAGAAGCCGACGTGGCGTGTGATGTCGCGCCAGGAACAGGCGACCGCCAGCAGACCGAGCAGACCGGTGAGCGTGATCAGCAACAGCGACAGTCCATCGAGACCCAAACTGAAGCGGACACCTAAGCGCGGAATCCAGGGCACGGAGAATTGCTCCATCCAGCGGCCTCCCTGATCGCCGGCGGAACGGAGTAGCGTCAGCGAATAATCGCCGGTCAACCACAGATCGGCCGCCAAGACCAGCACGACAGCCATGGTGCCCAACGCAACCCAGCGCACGAGCGCCGCGCCGAAGCGCTCCAACTGCCAGCACAGCAGTCCGCCGATGAACGGAACCAGCAACAACCAGACGAGCGTCATGGATGCGGCCTCATGGTTGGATGCGGCTTCATCGTCGAACGCAGCCTCACGACAGGATCACCGCGGCGATCAGCAGTACCGCGCCCAGCGCCATGCTGGCGGCGTACCAGCGCAGCCTGCCGGTCTGGGTGCGCACCAGGCCCGCGTTGACCGAGCCGAGCGCCGCGGGAATGGCAAGGATGGCGAGATCGATGACGTCGCGCTCGTTCTCGTGCGCGAACCAGACCAAGGGCCGCACGAACAGCCGGTCGTAAACCCAATCGAAGCCCCAGCCGTGGAGCCAGAAGCGGCCGAGCAACCGGCCCGGCAGCGTGCCGGCGAGCCAGATTACGAAGCGCCGCTCGCCGAGGAACAGTACCGCGGCCAGCGCAATGCCGCCGACGGCGACGGCCGCGGACAGGATTTCCACCGACAGCTTGGCGCCGCCCGCCGCGGTGTACTCGATGGTCGGCAGCACGCCGGCCAGCGGTGGACGAATCATGGCGCCGACGAAGCTCGAGAGCACCAGCAACACGCCGAGCGGCAGCCAATAGGCAATGCCGTGACCTGGATGCGCATCGATCTTAGGCCGGCCATGAAACACGGTGAAGATCAGGCGGAAGATGTAGAGCGACGTCAGAAAGGCGCCGGCCAATCCGGCGATGAAGAACCCCAAATGGCCGCCGGCGTAAGCTTCCCAGAGAATTTCGTCCTTGCTGTAGAAGCCGGCGGTGACCAGCGGAAACGCCGCCAGCGCCGCACCGCCGACCAGGAAACAGGCATAGGCGAGCGGCAGCCGCTTACGCAGGCCGCCCATCTTGAAGATGTCCTGCTCATGATGGCAGGCCAGAATCACTGCGCCCGCGGTGAGGAACAGGAGTGCCTTGAAAAAGGCATGCGTCATCAAATGAAAAATCGCCGCGCCCCACGCGCCCGCGCCCAGAGCTAAGAACATGTAGCCGATCTGGCTCATGGTGGAATACGCGAGAATCCGCTTGATATCGGTCTGCACCAGCGCGGCGCAGCCGGCCAGCAGCAGCGTGGCCGCACCGACCAGCCCGACCGCCTGCAGCGACTGAGGTGCCAGTTCGAACAACCCATGCGTACGGGCGATCAAGTAAACGCCCGCCGTCACCATGGTCGCCGCGTGAATCAACGCGGACACCGGCGTGGGACCCGCCATCGCATCCGGCAGCCAGGTCTGCAGCGGCAGCTGCGCCGATTTGCCGACGGCACCGCCGAGCAACAACATCGTGATCCAGGTGATTGCCGCACCGCCCAAGACGAAGTGACGAGGCGCCAGTTGCATCGCCTCCTGGATGTCGAGCGTGCCCAGGTCCCGATACAGCCAGAACAACCCGATGGCCATGAGGGCGTCGCCGACCCGCGTCACCACGAACGCCTTGCGTGCCGCCGCGCCATTGGCCGGGTCCCGGTACCAGAAGCCGATCAACAGGTAGCTGCACAGGCCCACGCCCTCCCAGCCGAAGTACAGGAACAGCAGATTGTCGCCCAGCACCAGAAACAGCATGCTGGCGATGAACAGGTTCATGTAGGAAAAAAACCGCGTGTAGGAATCGTCGCCGCGCATGTACCACGCGGCGAATAAATGGATGAAGAAGCCCACTCCGCTCACCACGCCCAGCATCGTCAGCGACAGACCATCCAGGCGCAAGGCAAAGTGTGGCGCGAAACCGCCGACCTGCAGCCACTGCCACAGCGGCTGAGTGAAAACGCCGCCGCTCGGCGGGGCGATGCAGAATTGGATGGCCAAAGCCAGCGTGGTCAGCGCCGAGATGCCGATGGTGCCGACGCCGATCGTTGCCGCGGTAGTCTCGGACCAGCGGTTGCCGCCGCAAGTCAGGATCACGAAACCCAGCAAAGGTGCGAGACAAGTCAAAAAGAGCAGGTTGAACATCGGGGTCACAGTTCCTTCAACAACGCTTCATTGTTCCATTGCCATCCATGGCGCAAGGTCGGCGCACGGTTCCGGCCCCGGCCCGGCCATCCCTGGCCGGGCGTTCGCCGCCATGACAATGACATTGAGTCATTGCCATGGCGGCTCACCCCTGCATCTCGCTGGCAGCATCCGTATCCAGCGTATGGAAGCGGCGGTGGAGCTGGAGCACCATGGCGAGGGCGACGCTGGCTTCGGCGGCGGCCAGCGTGAGAATCAAGATGAACATCACCTGGCCGTCCGCCTGTCCCCAGCGGCTGCCGGCGCTGACGAAGGCCAGTGCAGCCGCATTCATCATGACTTCGATCGACATCAGCACGAACAGAATGTCGCGCCGTAGAAGAATGCCCGCGAGGCCGAGCGAGAACAGAATCCCGGCCAGCATCAGCGCATGTTGCAGCGGTACCGTGGTCACTCGTGCCTTCCCAGGTGGAACGCCGCCACCAGGCCCGCCAGCAACAACATCGAGGCCAGCTCCACCGCCAGCACATAGGGGCCGAACAGCGCGACGCCCACCTGCACCGCGCCCACCTGCGTCGCGCCGGTCTGGCCTGCGGCGGTTGCCGGCGCGCCCTGCCCGGCCAGCACCCACACCAGCTCGGACAACAGCGCCAGCGACAGCACGCCGGGTCCGATCCACGTGCGCGGCGCAAGCCAGCGCCGCTCCTGGTCCACCGTGGCCTTGCCCAGATTCAGCATCATCACGACGAAGACGAACAGCACCATGATGGCGCCCGCATAAATGATGACTTCGAGCACGCCGGCGAACGGCGCACCGACCGCAAAAAACACCATCGCCACCGCCAGCAGCGACACGATCAGGTACAGCAGCGCATGCACGGGGTTGTAGTTGGTGATCGCGAACGACGTCGCGATCACTGCCACCGCCGCCGCGAAATAAAAAGCCAGTTGCATGCCATATCCTCGTTCGTTTCGGTCAGGGCAGCAGGGTCTTGACGTCCACGGGCTCGGCCTCGTGAGCCGCCGCACCCTTCGGCTTGCCCGCAATGGCGAGACCGGCCACCCGGTAGAAATTGTAGTCGGGCACCTTGCCGGTGCCGCTGATGAGCAAATGCTCCTTCTCGTACACCAGGTTCTGCCGATCGTACTCGGCCATTTCGAAATCCGGCGTCAGCTGGATCGCGCTGGTGGGGCAGGCCTCCTCGCACAGGCCGCAGAAGATGCAGCGCGAGAAGTTGATGCGGAAGAATTCCGGATACCAGCGGCCGTCCTCCGTCTCCGCCTTCTGCAGCGAGATGCAGGCCACCGGGCAGGCGACGGCGCACAGGTTGCATGCCACGCAGCGCTCTTCGCCATCCGGATCGCGCGTGAGCACGATGCGCCCGCGATAGCGCGGCGGCAGATAGGGCATCACCTCCGGATACAGGATGGTGTCGCGCTTGTGGGTGGCATGCGAGAACACCATCGCCATGCTGCGCAGATTGGAGTAGATCCCTTTGAGAATCGCGAACATCTTAAGTTTGCCCCGTGGAGCGTGCCAGCACGATCGCGGCCGTCGCCAGCATGTTGACCAGCGCCAGCGGCAGGCAGAATTTCCAGCCGGCCGCCATGAGTTGGTCGTAACGCGGACGCGGCAGCGCACCGCGCAGCAGGATGAACAGCATGATGAAAAAGAAGGTCTTGAGTGCGAACCAGACGAAGCCCAGCCAGGGCAGGCGGTCCGCGAACGGCCCGTGCCAACCGCCGAAAAACAGCGTCGTCAGCAATGCCGAGACCAGAACCACGCCGACGTACTCGGCGACGAAGAACATACCGAACTTCATGCCCGAATACTCGGTGTGATAACCCGCCGTCAATTCGTTTTCGGCTTCCGGCATATCGAACGGGAAACGGTGGGTGGTGGCGACGGCGGCCAGTGAAAACAGGCAGAAACCGAAGAACTGCGGCACGATGAACCACAGATGCCGCTGGGCCGCGACGATATGGTCGAGTTGGAACGATCCGGTCTCGATCACCACGCCCATCAGGGCGATGCCCATGAACACCTCGTAGCTGAGCATCTGCGCCGCGGCACGCAGGCCACCGAGCAGCGCGTACTTGCTGTTGCTCGCCCAACCGCCGAGCATGGCCGCATACACCGAAAGGCCCGACAGCGCGAAGAACAGCAGCACGCCCACGTTCAGGTCCGGGGCCACACCCCAGCCCGGCGCCACCGGCACCAAGAGGAAGCTCAGCATGGTGGTGATCATCGCCACCGGCGGCGCGATCAGAAATACCGGCTTGTCGACGAATGGCGGCACCCAGTCTTCCTTGAAGAAGATCTTGATCATGTCCGCGACCACCTGCAGCAGGCCGAAGGGACCGACGCGGTTGGGGCCGTAACGGTCCTGCCACAGGCCGAGCAGGCGGCGCTCCACCCAGATCAGCATCGCCGCAACCAAGACGAGCCCGAGCATCAGCACCAGGGCTTTGCCGACGGCGATCAGCACCGCAGTGAGGTCGGGCGTCCACCAACTCATGCGCTGCTGCCTTTGCGCAGCGTGGCGCTGACGCCGGCGGCGAACCAGGGCATGCCCGGCACGCCGACCGGCAGGCCGACCACGCCGCGCGGCAGGTCCGCTCTGCGCCGCAGAGGCAGGTGGACGGTGCCTCCCGGGAGCGTGAGTTCGAGCAGGATGTTCTCGAGCGCGCCGCTCGTGCCTATGTCCGCTTCACCCGCGCCGCCCCCGCCAAATGCGTCCGCATCGGCAGGATTGAGTGCGATGTAAGGCGTTGGAATCAGGCTGGCCAGCGGTGCTGCGCGCGCGGAAAGCTCGTCGCTGCCGAAAATATGCGCCAGCGGCAGCACGGCCCATTCGCCCATGCGTGCGGCAAACGCCGCCGGGATTGCCTCAAAATACCGGGCCACCGAACCGCCCGCGGCCGGCTCGATCAGCCGGGTCCCCGGGTCGCCGCCCCGCAGATGGCCGCCGACCTCCGCCTGGAATTTATTCCAGGACTGCGGCGAGTTCCAGCCCGGTGCCCAGGCGAACGGAATCAGCGCGCCCGGCCGTTCGCCCGCCTGGGTGCCGTCGTGGCCTTCCATCGAGAAGGCCAGCGCCGTATCCGCGTCCTGCGGCTGGCGCGGCTCGTGCACCGAGAGATTGGCACGCATGGCGGTGCGGCCGCTGTAACGATGCGGCTCGCGCGCAACTTTGAGGCCATGCATGCGAAATCGAGCATTCGGCGCGGCATTCACGATCTCGCCGAGCGCGGGCACCGCCTGCGCCACCGCCGCGGTGACATCGTCGAAATGTCCCCACTCCGCGGCAATCTTCTCATGCCGCGCGCGCAAGTCCATGAGCCACGCCCAGGATTCGCGGATCGCGGTTTGCGGATCGTAGTAGGCCGGGTCATAGACCTGGAAATAACGCTGCGCGCGGCCTTCGTTGTTGACCATGGTGCCGTCGCTTTCGGCGAAGGCGCCGGCCGACAGCACCACCTCGGCCTTGGCGGTGGTGGCATGGCTTTGATGATCGATCACGATCAGCTTGGTGCGGGCCAGTACCGCATCGACCCGCGCGCGGTCGGCGCGGCGATACAGATCGTTTTCCAGCACCACGAGGGTGTCGGCTTCGCCGCGCTCTATCTTGGCGAAAGCCGCGTCGAGATCGCCGCCGCCCTCGCCCGTCTGCAGCAGCGCCAGCCCTACGCTGTTGACCTCCGGCAGCGCGAGGCAGATCTGCGCCGCCTTGCCGCGCGCATGCAGCGCCGACGCGATGTTGGCCGCGGCCTCCAGCACGGCCGCAGAGCCGGCACCGGTGCCGCACACCACCAGCGGTTTGGCCGCGGCCAGCAAGGCCGCGGCGATCGTGCCGGCCAATTGCGACGTTGTCTCATCGAGACCGGCCACGGCCGGCGCAGCGCCATCGAGCGCATGCGCCACCGCGAAACCCAGACGCGCCAGATCATTCGGGGCAGCGCGATACGTCAGGGCGGCAATGTCGTCGATGCGGGTGGCGCCGGTGCCGGCGACGAACACCGGATTCTTTTCATGCTGGCCGATGTCGGCGAGAGCCGCCGCGTGCCAGTCGTCGATGTGTTTTTCCGCGGCCAGCGCGGCGCTCCTGCCATGCGCCGCACGGCGCAATGCCAGCGCCACGCGCGGCGCCGTGTTGGTCACGTCCTCGCCGAGCACCAGGACGGCGTCGGCACTTTCGATGCTGCGCAGCGTCGCCGCCGGCAGCGGACCGGCACGCAGGATCTCGAGCGCGCGCCGTACCAGCGCGTACTCGGCGCTCGCATGCCCGTCGTGGAAATGATCGGGCGCGACCAGCACGCGCAGGGCGAAGTTTGCCTCCAGGCTGGCGCGCGGCGAGCCGATGCCGACCACGCCCTTGGCGGACTCGAGCAGCTGGGCCACATGCGCCAGCGCTGCACCCGGTTCGACCGCGGACAGCCGGCCCTCCTGCAGCACCAGCGGCTGCCGCGGGCGGTCCTTGCGATTGACGAAGCCGTAGCCGAAGCGGCCGCGGTCGCAGAGGAAGTAATGATTGACCGATCCATTGTAGCGATTCTCGATGCGCCGCAGTTCGCCGTAGCGCTCGCCCGGCGAGATGTTGCAGCCCAGCGAGCACCCCTGGCAGATGCTGGGCGCGAACTGCATGTCCCACTTGCGGTTGTAGCGCGCGCCGTGCGGCTTGTCGGTGAACACGCCGGTGGGACAAACTTCGACCAGATTGCCGGCGAACTCGCTTTCCAGCACGCCGTCGGCCTCGCGCCCGAAATACAGGTTGGACGCGATCCCATAGACGCCGAGGTCCGTGCCCCCGGCATAGTCCTTGTAATAGCGCACGCAGCGGTAACAGGCGATGCAGCGGTTCATCTCGTGATTGATGAGCGGGCCCAGATCCTGATTATTGTGCGTGCGCTTGGTGAAGCGGTAGCGGCGTGCGGCGTGACCGGTCATCACGGTCATGTCCTGCAGATGGCAGTGACCGCCCTCCTCGCACACCGGGCAGTCGTGGGGATGATTGGTCATCAGCCACTCGACCACGCTCTGGCGGAACTGCTTCGCTTCATCGTCGTCGATCGAGATATAGGTGCCGTCCGCCGAGGGCGTCATGCACGACATCACCAGGCGTCCTTGTTTATCGTCCGCATCGCGATATTGCTTCACTGCGCATTGGCGGCAGGCGCCGACGCTGCCGAGCGCCGGATGCCAGCAGAAATAGGGAATGTCGAGGCCAAGAGACAGACAGGCGTGCAGCAGGTTATCGCTGCCGCTGACGTCGTACTGCCTGCCGTCGATGTGAATCCTCGCCACTTCGGTTGTTTCCTCGAGCCTTAAGCCACCGCTTGAGCCGCCGGCCTGGCGATGCCGGCTTCGAACTCAGGGCGGAAAAATTTGAGCGCCGACTGCAGAGGCTCCATCGCCCCCGGCGCATGCGCGCAGAAGGTCTTGCCGGGGCCGAGAAAACGGGTCAGCTGTTCCAGGGTTGCAATGTCACGGGGCTGGCCTTCGCCGCGTTCCAGGGCCATCAGCAATTTCACGGTCCAGGGCAGACCGTCGCGGCAGGGAGTGCACCAGCCGCAGGACTCGCGCGAAAAAAATTCTTCCAGATTGCGCACCACCGAAATGATGCTCTGAGCGCAGTCCACCACGGTGATGAGACCCGTGCCCATGCGGCTGCCGGCCTGGGCGATGGTCTCGAAATCCATGGCCAGGTCGAGGTGTTCCGGCAGCAGAAAATCGGTCGAGGCGCCGCCGGGCAGCCAGCACTTGAGCTCGCGACCGTCTTGCATGCCGCCGGCGTGCTGCTCGAGAATTTCGCGCGCGCTGGTGCCGAACGGCAGCTCCCAGATTCCCGGATGCCTGGCGCGGCCGCAGACCCCGTACAGCTTGGTGCCGGTGTCCTTGCTCCGGCCTTGCGACAAGCCGTGAAACCACTGCGTCCCGTGCAGCACGATGTGCGGGACGTTGCTCAACGTCTCGACGTTGTTGACGACGGTCGGTTTGCCCCAAAGGCCGGCGACCTGCGGGTAGGGTGGTTTGGCGCGCGGATTGGCGCGGCGGCCTTCCAGCGAATTGATGAGCGCCGTTTCCTCCCCGCAGATATAGCGGCCGGCGCTGGTATGCACGAACAGTTCGAAGCTCCACGGCGAGCCCTGCACGTGGGCACCGAGATAGCCGGCGGCCCGGGCCTCCGCGATGGCCCGGTTCAGGCGCTGCGCGGCCAGCACGTACTCGCCGCGCACAAAGATATAGCCACGGCTCGCCTGGATGGCGTAACCGGAAATGATCATCGCCTCGATCAATTGGTGCGGCACGCCTTCCATCAGCAGGCGGTCCTTGAACGTGCCGGGCTCCATTTCGTCGGCATTGCAGATCAGATACTTGTCCCGCGGCGCGTCGGCACCCATCGGCACCAGACCCCATTTGACGCCGGTGGGAAAGCCGCCGCCGCCGCGGCCGGATAGCTTGGATTCCTTGACGAGTTGGGTCACGTCGGCGGGCTGCAGTTCCTTGAGCGCCTTGCGCAATGCAGCGTAACCGCCCTGCGATTCGTAACCGCGCAGGTCCAGCGGCGCGTCCACGTTGACGCGGTAGGTGAGAGGCTGGGTCTCGGCGGCGGTCATGAATACCGCTCAAGGAGTTGCCCGACCGCGCCCGGCGCAACGTCGCCGTGGGTGTCATCGTCGATCATCAGCACCGGGCCCTTGTCGCAGGCGCCGAGACAACAGATCGGCAGCAACGTGAAACGGCCATCGGCGGTGGTCTGGCCGAGATCCACACCCAGGTGTCGGGCGACCGCGTCTTTGACCTGGTCATAGCCGGTGAGAAAGCAGGCCACGCTGTCGCAGATCTTGATGACGTGGCGGCCCACCGGGCGGCGGAAAATCAGATTGTAGAAAGTCGCGACGCCCTCGATGTCGGAGGCCGGGATGCCGAGCACCCCGGCGAGCGCGGGGATGGCGCCGTCCGGCACCCAGCCGTGGCGCTGTTGCATGATCTTGAGCGCTTCGATGGTGGCGGCGCGCGGATCTTCGTAGTGATGCATTTCGTGCTCGATCGCCGCCACGTCGTCGCCGTGCAGCACGAAGGGTTCCAGGTCATTCATCATCGGTCCACGTCCGCCATTACGAAGTCGATCGATGCAAGCAGCACCACCAGATCCGGAATCATGTGGCCGCGGATGATGTACGGGATCATCTGCAGGTGCGGGAAGCTCGGCGTGCGGATGCGCGTGCGATAGCTCATGGTGCTGCCGTCGCTGGTCAGATAATAGCTGTTGATGCCTTTGGTGGCCTCGATCAGCTGAGTCGATTCGCCGGGCGGCATGACCGGACCCCACGACACGCCGAGGAAGTGCGTGATCAGGGTCTCGATGTCCCGCAGCATGTGCTCGCGCGGCGGCGGGCAGGTCAGCGGGTGGTCGGCCTTGTAGGGGCCGGCGGGCATGTGATCGAGGCACTGGCGGATGATGCGACAGCTCTGGCGCAGTTCCTCGACCCGCAGCATGCAGCGATCATAGGCGTCGCCGTTGTTGCCCAAAGGGATCTCGAACTCAAAATTTTCATAGCCGGAGTAGGGGCGTGCCTTGCGGTAATCGAAATTACACCCCGTGGCGCGCAAGCCGGCGCCCGTGACGCCCCACTCCAGGGCTTCCAGCGTGTTGTACTGCGCGATGCCGACGGTGCGGCCGCGCAGAATGCTGTTCTCGAGCGCCGCTTTCACATACTCGTCGAGGCGTTTCGGGAACCAGTCGAGGAATTCACGCACCTTCCTGTCCCAGCCGGTCGGCAGATCGTGCGCCACCCCGCCGATGCGGAACCAGGCCGGATGCATGCGGAATCCGGTGACGGCCTCGATCACGTCGTAGGCTTTCTGGCGGTCGGCGAACATGAAGAAGATCGGCGTCATCGCGCCGACGTCCTGAATGTAGGTTCCCAAATACAGCAGATGCGAGGTGATGCGAAAGAATTCCGCCATCATCACGCGGATGGTCTTGACCCGATCCGGCACCTCGATGCCGGCAAGCTTTTCCACGGCGAGCACATACGGCAGATTGTTCATCACGCCGCCCAGGTAATCGATGCGGTCGGTGTAGGGAATGAAGGAGTGCCAGGACTGGCGTTCGGCCATTTTTTCGGCGCCCCGGTGGTGATAGCCGATGTCCGACACCGCGTCGAGGATTTCCTCGCCGTCGAGTTGCAGGACCACGCGGAATGCACCATGCGAGGAAGGATGATTGGGACCCACGTTCAAGAACATGAAATCCTCCTCCTCGTTGCCGCGCTTCATGCCCCATTCTTCGGGTTTGAACTCGAGCGCTGCCTGCTCCTCGTCCTGTCGGGCGGCGGTGAGCAGGTAAGGATCGAACTCGGTGGCGCGAGCCGGATAGTCCTTGCGGCCCGGATGGCCTTCCCAGTAGCGCGGCAGCAGAATCCGCTGCAAGTGCGGATGGCCCTCGAAGCGGATGCCGAACAGGTCCCAGACTTCGCGTTCGTACCAATTGGCGTTGGCATAGATGCCGACGATGGTCGCGACCGCCGGGTATTCGCCCTGCAATGCCACCTTGATGCGCACCTGACCGGAATCCCGAGGCCCGCAGCGCTCGATCGACAACAGGTGGTAGAACAGCGTGAAATCGGCCGGCGGCAGACCGTCGCGATGCCGGCGCATGCGCTCATCCACCGCCTGCAGGTCGAGCAGCATGCGGAACGGTCGCGGCACGGAGTTCTTGAGATACTTCAGGACCGGGTCGCGCTGTTCCGCCGCCACCCACAGCGTCGGTACGTCGTCCTTCGTCGTTTGATGGACGAAGGCATTTTCGCCGAATCGCGCGTGCAACTCGCGCACGACCTCAGGTGACGCCGCAGGCGTTCCGTCCGCCATGCGTCAGACAGAATCCGGCGTGCGCAGCGTGGTCTGGGCCTGACGCTCCGCCTGCTTCAGATCCCGCTGCGCGGGCATGGGGGTACGATGCACGCCCTGCTCGCCAATCATCCAGGATAGCGGCCGACGCTCCTGCGCAACCGCCTGCTGGAGCAATATCAGGCCCTGCATGAATGCTTCCGGCCGCGGCGGACAGCCGGGCACATAGACATCGACCGGGAGAAATTTATCGACTCCCTGGACCACGGAGTAGATGTCGTACATGCCGCCGGAATTGGCACAGGACCCCATCGAAATCACCCAGCGCGGTTCGACCATCTGTTCGTAGAGTCGCTGCACCACGGGCGCCATTTTCACGAAACAGGTACCGGCGATGATCATGACATCGGCCTGGCGCGGCGACGCCCGGATCACTTCGGCGCCGAAGCGCGACAGGTCGTGCACTCCGGTGAGCGCGGTCGCGAACTCCACATAACAGCACGAGAGGCCGAAGTTATAGGGCCAGAGCGAGTTCTTGCGCCCCCAATTGACCAGATCGTCGAGCTTGGTCAGCACGATATTCTTCTGTACCGCCTGCTCGATGAGGTAGTTGTCGTCATGATTGACCCCGGGCGGCGCCGGCGCGCGCCCTCTCTTCGGATCGATTCGAGTCAGCGTGTATTCCATGAGTAAACTTCCTAGGCTTTATCCGCCACTACGCCCGCCGTCATTGCCTTTGACCCGACCCCCGACGCGCCGTCCGCCGCATCAACCGGCCGCGGGTGGCGCAGCCAGCGATAGGCTTCGATATTTTTGCGGCTCGGGGCCCAGTCGAGGCCGCCCAGACGCCAGATGTATGCCAGGCCGCCCAGCAGCACTCCAATGAAAATCGCCGCCTCCGCAAAGCCGGTCCAGCCGTTCTGTCGCACGGATACGGCCCAAGCGTAGAGAAACACGGCCTCCACGTCGAAGATGACGAAGAACATCGCCACCAGGTAGAACTTCGCGGAGATCCGCAGTCGTGCCCCGCCCGTCGGGACCACACCGGACTCGAAAGGCTCGATTTTGGCGCGTCCATGATTGCGGCCGCCCAGCACCCACGATAGGCCGAGCATGAGACCAACGACGCCGAATACGGCGACGACGTAAAATCCCAGCCCCCACGTCTGGGGTGCGAACTGGGTGATATACGCACTCAAAGTATGCATGTGCTGGCCGTTGCCTTCCGCAACGGCAATTCCGGTGCCTTCATGGGTCTCACTCAGGCCGGAACAGATTGCCGGCATTTGCCGATTTAATCATGCTGATCTGTGCACGTCTGTACAATTTCGCACGGACTGGAGCGAGTCCCTTGGATATGGTAACCAAGCAATTGCGCAACATCGGCACAGGACAACCCAAGTATGAAAATGAATGCAGGAAAGACGTTCACCCTCGTTTGCGGAACCGCAGCCGTCGGGGTGATCGTGGGTGCGGCATCATTGGTGATGACGCGGCCCGCCACCGCGACCACGCTGTTTGCCAAGACCACCGGCAAGGCGTGTGGGGACTGCCACACCAATCCCAAGGGCACCGGACCGCTGACGGAATTCGGAGAGAAATTCAAAGCGAACGGGAACAAATTGCCAAAGTAGCGCGCACTACCGGCACACTGCGCTTCGGGAGGACCCCGCGGTGGCCGCCGGTGCCATCGATTGAGCATGAACATCTGGACTCTTGAGTCGCCCTTGTAGGGAGAGGATTCGCATATGATGTCGCGCAGCGGAATTTACATTGTCCCCACCCATCGGTGGTACATCGAACGCACCGTCTGGTTGATCGCCGGGATTGTCCTGCTCGGTAGTACTCTATTGGCGGCGCTCGTCAATCCGTTATGGATTCTGGGAGTGACGGCCACGGGTCTCGTTTCCATCAACGTCGCGTTCACTGGCTTCTGCCCCATCGGCAACGTGCTGCGTCTGTTGGGGTTTCAGCCGATGCTCGGAGCGAAAACGCCGACGCGGTCGAATCTCTACTTCCTGCAAACTGATAAATGGTACCTGGAGCGGCGCATCTATCTGACGGTGGGGATCAATATCTGCATAGCATCGATCCTGGTATTGGCCCACTCGACGTGGTGGACTCTCTTCACCGCCTTCGTCGGCGCCGCGATGGTATGGTTCGCCGCGACCGGTTACTGCGTGCTCGCCAATATCTTATTATGGCTCGGTGCCGAACCGCGCCTGAATCCAGCATCGATGCCGTCGGGACGCTGCGATCAATGCGCGATGTCGCCCGTCTGTTTGAACGGCAATGACAAATAGGGCGGGCAGTGCGCAGGCCGCTTTACCCGCAACCGCACTGCCCCACCTCTCCATCTCTATCCACCCCGTGCAGTTCAGTGGCCCGTCGGGTCGGGCTGCTCACGCATCGGGTGGACCTCGATCACCGGGGAATCAAGGAGGGTATTCGTCACCGTGCACAATTTCTCGGCCTCCGCGACGATTGCGGCGGCCTCCAGTTCGTCGATCTCGCTGCCAAATCTGACCGCCAGTGTGATCTGTCGAAGTCGACTCGGCGGCTCCGCCGACTTCTCGCCGGTTGCGGTGACCTCGACGGTTACGGTCGCTAAACGGCGCCCTGCAAGCACTGCGCGGCAGCTGAGCGCGAGGCAGCCGGCCACGCCGATCAACAAATGGTCCACCGGGGATATGGAAGCGCCTTGCTCGCCGCCGCAGAATAGAAGCTCGCCATGCCGATGGAAGGTAACGGGGGCACCCGCGTTCGAGACGGCCTTCACGGACCAGGTTTTGTTCGTCGACATGGATAAATGATGAACCATAATTGGCGCGGATGTAATAGCGAAATTTTGTTATGCGGTTATACAGCTTCGATATTGGACATCCTCGAAGGGGACTCATAGAGTGCCGCGCTGAATTTATTGGACTGTACAGGGGATTGACTAGATGGGGATCACTTCGCGCTCGATCGGCATGACGAGCGCCGTAACGGCGCTTGCCTTAGCGGCGCTTTCGGTTTCGAATTCAGAGGCACAGACGTCACTCGCAGCGGATCAGAACGAGTTGGCGCCCATCGAGGTGACCGGATCCTTGATCCGCAGCACCGATCGGGTCACCTTCAACCAGGTCCAAGTCGTCACCGCACAGGATATCGAGGCCAGCGGTGAAGTGACGGTCGCGGACTATTTGCGGGATCTGTCGGTGAACTCCGCCAGCAGTTGGGCCGACAATTTTGCCTACGGCGCGACGGGCGGTGCCGGTATCGCGTTGCGCGGCCTCAGCGAGAAATACACGCTGGTATTGGTGGACGGGATCCGCGTGGCTCCGTACGGGTTTCCGTCCAATGGCACCGACACCTTCGTCGATCTCAACTCGTTGCCGCTTACCTCCATCGAGCGCATCGAGGTGGTCAAGACCGGTGCGGTCTCGCAGTACGGCTCCGATGCGATCGCGGGGGTCGTCAACATCATCACCCGCAAGAACTTCACGGGTTTCGAGGCCACCGCAGGCTACGGCGATGCGACGCGCGGCGGCGAACCGACGCGCCGCGTTGGCGTGATCGGCGGCGTCGGCGATCTGGACAACGATCGCTACAACGTCACCGCCAGCGCAGATTACTTCCTGCAGGGCGGCTACACGTTGGCCGACCGCTCGAACACGCGGGGCCAGGATTACACGACCCAGCCCTACGGCGCGCTCACGCGAGGCGCGGACTACTGGGAGCCGGCCGGCGTCGGCAGCGGCGGCGCCGCGCTCAATCCGTGCCCGTCCGGTGGTTCCGCCGTCAACGCCGGCAGCCTGCTCAACGGACCCGGCAGCGGCACCGCGTGCGCGGTCGATACGGCCAACGGACTCTCGCTGCATCCGCATGAGGAACGCTTCGACGCCAAGGTGCACGCGACCTTCAAGGCATCGGATGCGCTCGAGGTATTCGCGGATCTCTGGGGCAGCCACAACACGACGATTGCCGCTGAAGGGTACGACGCGATCAATGACTCCACGACCGCGTACAAGTACAATCCAGCGACCGGCGGGATCAGCCAGATCTCGAACCTCGTGCCGGGCACCAATGCCTACAATCCCTACGGCGTTGCCACCCCGTTGACCTACACGTTTCTCGGCGAGCCCCAGGTCCTGACCGTGCGTTCGAATTTCGTCCGCGCGGCCGCAGGCCTCGATGGTACGTTCAACGGCCTCGGCAGCGCGGAGTGGAATTGGAAGGCATCGATCAGCCATTCCCAGGATATCGTCGACAATTCCGAGACTGGGCTCCTGAGTGTCGCGGGTCTCACGAATATCCTGAATACGGGTGTCTTCGACTTCTCCGATCCCGGCGCGACGCCCGCCGGGTTGTCGGGGCTGTACGTGGGGGATCAGAACGAAGCGATCTCGAAGCTCGACTCGCTCGACGCATCGGCGTCGACGACGGACCTCTTGCGCCTGCCCGCCGGCCCGGTCGGGTTCGGTGGCGGCCTGCAGGTGCTGCACGAGCGCGACTACGTCACCGACTACACCCGACAGTCGAACGCCCTGGCGGTGCCGTTCTACCTGCAGGCCATCGATGGGCAGCGCAACGTGGCGGCAGCTTACTACCAGATCAACATCCCGCTGGTGTCGACGCTCGCGTTCAGCCAATCGAGCCGCTATGACCATTACAGCGATTTCGGCTCGGCTTTCTCGCCGCGTTTTGCTCTGCGGTACCAGCCGCTTTCCTCACTCACGACCTATGCGTCGTATAGCAAGGGTTTCCGGGCGCCCACCCTCGCGGAGACGTCCCAGAAGAATTCCTCGGGGGTCCAGAGCGCCGCCGATCCGTATTCGCCCACCGTCCCGAACGTTCAGGAGAACTACCCTGTGCTCGTGGGCGGCAACCCGAATCTCGGTCCCGAGAAGACGCAGAACTACAATGTGGGCTTCGAATGGGAGCCGGATTCGAAAACCGCTCTCGGCTTGGATTGGTACCGGATCGTCATCAACAACGTGATCGGGACCGGCAACATCCAAACCATCATCGATCAAAACAATCCGAGCGTCGTCGTACGCAACCCGAACGGCACGATTGCCTACGTCAATTTCGACTATCAGAACCTCAACTCGCTGACCACGGAGGGCTTCGAACTCAACGCGCGCACGGCCGTTCCGACCGCGGCCGGGAAATTCACGTTCTCCGCCGACTGGGCGTACGTCTGGAACTTCAATCAAACGAGCGGCGGGACGACGGTTGATTTCGCCGGTAACGACGGGGCGATCGACACGCCGTTCGGCGCCAGTTTTCCGCGCTGGAAAGGCAATACGAGTGTAGGATGGAGCGAGGGTCCGTTTGGGGCCATGCTGACGTATTTGTTCACTGGACCGTATCTCCTGACGCAGGAATCGGGGCGAGTTCCGGCGTACGGTCAGCTGAACCTAACCGCCAGCTACAGCCCGGAGAAGCATCTCACGGTCTACGGCAAGGTGACCAATTTGCTCGATCGTCAACCGCCCTACGATCCGTTGTGGCTCGAGTTTCCGACGGCGACCCCGTATGATCCGTCCATCTACAGCGACGAGGGCCGCTACGTCGAACTCGGCATCAAGTATCGTCTGTAGTTCGTGGCGCGCGGGCTCGGTCTGCGCTCTGATCCTTGGCCTGGCTGCGGCCCTCACCGGCTGCGGGCGTACGGTCAACCCGCCGGACGTGTTCGTCGTGGCGCAGTCGCTGGACGACATCGTCAGCTTGGATCCGGCGGAAGGCTTCGAGCTGTCGAGCCTGCAGGCGTTCACCGCCCTCTACCAACGCCTGGTCCAGCCCAATCGCGACCGGCCGGAGCAGCTCGATCCCCATCTGGCGGCACGCTGGACGGCGGGTCCTCGTACTTTGACGTTCGAATTGCTCGAGAACGCAAGGTTCTCGAGCGGCAACGACATTCGTCCGGAGGACGTCATCTACTCGTTGAGCCGTGCGGTCAAGCTCAATCGCGCGCCCTCGTTCATCCTCAACCAGCTCGGCTGGACAGCCGCCAACATCGACACCTTACTGGTCAAACTCGACGCTCACCGGGTCATGATCCATTGGACCGCCGAACTCGGCACCGCCGTCGTCTTGAACATACTGACATCGCCGGTCGCGTCGATCATCGATGAACGCGTGGTGACCGCGCACGGCGAAGGCTCCGATGCCGGCAACGGGTGGCTCAAGAGCCATTCGGCGGGCAGTGGACCTTTCAAGATTCGCCGCTACATACCGCGCGAGGCGTTGATTCTCGATGCGAACCCATCATCGCCCGCCGGTGCACCGCGGCTCAGCACGCTGATTCTCAAGAACGTTCCCGACGCCGGCACGCGGCGGCTGCTCGTCGAGGTGGGCGATGCGGACATGGCGCGGGATCTCGGACCGGATCAGATCGCGGCACTCTCCGCATCGCCGTCGGTGAAGGTCCTCGAGTTCCCATCCGCGACCATTCATTACCTTCTGTTCAATACGGCCAATCCCGACAATCCGGCCCTTGCGAATCCGGCCTTGTGGGAGGCTGCCCGCTGGCTGATCGATTATCGAGGCATCGCCGACCAGTTGCTCCGCGGTCAATTCGTGATCCATCAGGCGTTTCTGGGGCAGGGCTTTCCCGGCGCGCTCGATGACACGCCCTACCACCTCGATGTGGCCCGGGCGAGACAAATCCTCGCGCGCGCGGGCCTTGCCGGCGTGCACATCCGATTGAGCGTCTTCAATCAACCGCCGTACGGGGATATCGCCCAATCGCTGCAAGCGACCTTCGCGCAGGCCGGTATCTCGGTCGATATCCTTCCCTCCGAGGCGAGCGAAATCTATTCCCAGGTTCGCGCGCGCGCCGAGGAGGCCGTCTGGCTCTATTGGGTTCCAGACTATTTCGACGCGCACTCGACCGCCGGTGCGTTCGCGTTCAATCCCGAGGATGGAACCAAGACGCTGGCCTGGCGCGCGGGGTGGCAGATACCCGCCTTGAGCGCGCTCACCCGGGCGGCCGCGCTCGAGCCGGACCCCGAGGTGCGCAAAATAAAATACCGCCAGATCCAAGCCGAGGTGCAGAAATCGTCGCCGTACGTCATCGCGCTTCAGGCACGCAGCGCGGTCGTGGTGCGCAGCGCGGTGAACGGCTATCTTCAGGGTGTGGACGCCGACATGGCCTACTACGATCGGGTGACCAATTGAAGCGAACGCTGGGCGCGCTGCTGCGAGGCATCCCGATGTTGCTCGCGACTTTGGCCGCTTTGGCGCTGGTGACCTTCACCTTGTCGTCGCTCTCGCCGATCGACCCGGCGCTGCAGTTGGTCGGCGATCACGCGAGCGCGGGCACCTATGTGCAGGCGCGACATGAACTCGGGCTCGATGCGCCTTGGGGCCTGCGGCTGGGGCGCTATCTCGCCGCCGCAGCGCACGGTGACCTCGGCGTGTCCCGCTCGACGGGACGGCCGGTACGTGAGGATCTCGAGCGAGTGTTTCCCGCCACGGTCGAGTTGGCGACCCTTGCCCTGATCGTCGGCGGCGTCTGCGGCGTCGGCCTCGCGCTGCTGTCCGTTCGCCACCCGCATGGACTCATCGATGGCGTGGCACGGCTCATCTCGCTGGCGGGCAACTCCATCCCCGTTTTCTGGCTTGGCTTGATCGCCCTGTTCGTGTTCTACGCACGCCTGCACTGGATCGGGGGAACCGGACGGTTCAGCGACGCCTTCGAATACACCGTCGACATGAGGAGCGGCTTCGTACTCCTCGACGCCGCGCGCGCGACCGTGCCGGGAGCGCTCACCGACGCGGCGGCGCATCTCGTCATGCCGGTGATGATACTGGCCTCGTACGCTCTCGGCAACGTCACGCGGTTGACGCGCGCCGCCCTGATGGGCGAGGCCGGCAAAGAGTATGTGATGTTGGCGCGGGCCAAGGGCGCGGGACCGACGCGGGTGCTGTTGCGGCACATGGTGCCGAACGTCCGCGGGTTCGTGCTGACCGTGCTGGCGCTCACCTATGCGAACCTGCTGGAAGGCGCCGTGCTGATCGAGACGGTGTTCGCGCGGCCGGGAATCGGGCGCTATCTGACGACCGCGCTGTTCGGTGCGGACATGCCGGCAATCCTGGGCGCAACCCTGCTGATCGGCGCCTGTTTCGTCCTGATCAACGGGCTGACGGATCTGGCCGTGCGGCTCGCGGATCCGAGGCTCGCATGAGGCTTGCACGGTCCGCGGCCGCGGTCATCGGCGCCACCATCCTCATCCTCGCTGGGGCCATGGCGCTAGCCGCCCCGTGGCTCGCGCCCTACGATCCGATACGCCAGGACATCGATATCCGCCTGCAGCCGCCCAGCCGGGCGCATGTCCTGGGCACCGACTCCCTGGGTCGGGATCTGCTATCCCGGCTGATCTACGGATCGCGGCCGACGCTCGGGCTGGTCGCGCTGGTGGCGGTCCTCATGGTGCCCATCGGTCTCGGCGTCGGCATCCTCGCCGGCTATGTCGGCGGATGGACCGAGCGCGCATTGATGGGCCTGACCAACGTCGTCATGGCGTTTCCGTCGCTCGTGCTGGCGCTTGCATTCGTGGGATTGCTGGGGCCGGGATTGCTCAATGCGGCCTTCGCGCTCGTGCTCACCGGTTGGCCTGCCTACGCGCGGTTGGCACGCGCGGAAACTCTGGTGCTGCGACGTAGCGACTACATTGCCGCGGCCGAGATGCAGGGCATCACGGGATGGAGGCTTCTCTGGGGCCACGTCCTACCCTCCTGTATTCCGTCCGCTCAGATCCGCCTGGCGCTCGATCTGGCCGGGGTGATTCTGGCCGCTGCCGCGTTGGGGTTCTTGGGGCTGGGCATTCGTCCGCCGACGCCGGAATGGGGCATGATGATCGCCGAGGGAAGCCGCGTGGTCTTCGACCAGTGGTGGGTCGCAGCGTTTCCGGGCGCGGCCATCTTCCTGGTAAGTTTTGCCTTCAACGCCTTGGCGGATGGTCTCCGTGACCTCGGCGACCCGCGTCATGGGTGAGCACGCCCTGCTCTCGGTCCGCAATCTCACCGTACGTTCCAGCGCCACGCGGCATCAGCCCATTGTCGATTCCATCTCCTTCGATATCGGCATCGAACGGGTTGGCCTGGTCGGCGAATCGGGTTCCGGGAAGTCACTGACGGCACGCGCCATCATGGGACTTCTCAGCCGGCCGCTCGAGGCGCTCGCCGAGCGGCTGCAGTTCGACGGCGAGGATCTGCAACGTCTCACGCGGCGACAGTGGGATCGGCTGCGGGGCTCGAAGATGGCCTTGGTGCTGCAGGATGCCCGCTATGCCCTCAATCCGGTACTCACCATCGGGCGTCAAATCGAGGAGATGCTGGTCCTGCACGACCCGGCGGCGGACCGCAAGCGTCGGGTGCGCGAGGTGCTCGCCGCGGTCGGCCTTGCCGACCCGGGTGTGGCCCGCGCCTATCCGCATCAGCTATCCGGGGGCATGGGTCAGCGTGCCATGATGGCCATGATGTTGGCCAACGGTCCCCGGTTGCTGATCGCGGACGAGCCGACGTCGGCGCTGGATGCGGAGCTGCGCAGCCAGATTCTCGACTTGATGTGCGAGCGGGCCGTGGCGCAGTCCATGGGGCTCTTGCTCATCAGCCACGATCTGCGCCAAGTGGCGCGCTACTGTGATCGCGCGCTCGTCATGTACCGCGGGCGTATCGTCGACCAGGGATCTGCAGCGCAGCTGTCGGTCTCGGATCACCCGTACACGCGCGCGTTGTGGTCGAGCGCGCCGAGCGGGCGCACGCATGGGACGCGTTTGCCGGTATTCGATCGTCGCGGGATCGCCCCATGACCGCAGTGGCCATCGAATCGTTGAGCGTCCACCTGGCCAAGGGCGCCCCGCCCATCATCGACTCGCTGAGTCTCACGGTCGCCGACGGGGAGGTTTTCGGCCTCGTCGGACCCTCGGGTTGCGGCAAGTCGACGCTGTTGCGGGTGCTCAGCGGCGTGCACCGCGAGTGGCATGGGCGCATCGAGCTCTTGAATCAACACCCGCAGCCGCATCGGCGTTTCCGCGGGCGTCTGCGCCAAGACGTGCAAATGGTATTCCAGGATCCATTCGCCTCGCTGCATCCGCGTCATACGATCGCGCGCACGCTCCTCGAGCCGCTGCGGCTGCTGGGGGCGGAACGGCCGCAGGAGCGCATGGTGCGGGCGCTGTCCGAAGTGGGCCTGGAGCCGCGGATTGCCCTGCGATATCCGCATGAGCTATCGGGCGGCCAGCGCCAACGGGTCAGCATCGCGCGGGCGCTCCTGCCCGCGCCGCGTCTGCTGCTCCTCGATGAGCCGACCTCGGCTCTGGACCCTTCCGTTCAGGCCGAGATTCTCAATCTTCTAGGCACGGTCAAAGCCGCGCATGCGATGACCGTGGTCTTGGTGAGCCACGACATGGGGGTGATCGCGCACCTGTGCGACCGGGCGGCCGTCATGCGCAACGGCCGGATCCAGCGGGTGCTCGAGCGGGACGAGCTCGATCTACTCTAATTCCTCACCCGGATATTGTGCGAGGGTCTCGACTCGAGAGTCTCGTCCGTCTGACGCTGTGGGCCGGCGACATGCCGCGCCGGAATCCGACTAGGACTGACGTCGCGATTCGCCTCGCCGGACGCCCCGGGATGACCACCGTCGCCGGCCTCGGCAGCGAAGAGCAGTCCGTGTCGCCTCAACAGCCTTCGAATCACGTGGCGCGACACGCCCAGCAGCTCGGCGGTTCTCACTTGATTGGCATCGGATCGAGAATATTGAATCCGTCGAGGTCGCCCTCGATCAGCCAGCGTTCCATGGCATCCGCCACCGTGCTCGGCGACCCCACGAAAGTCGGGCCGCCGGCCGCCAGACCGAGCGAGGCGGCCATTTGGCGCGGTGTCCATCGACGGGTCGGATCGAGACGCGTGAACACGTCGAGCGTGCTGCGGATCCCCTCGGACTCGACGTACTCGAGGGGCGTGTCGAGTCCGATCTTCGACAGGTCGAGTTGAAACAATGCACTGTGCCGCGCGAGGTGACCCTCGACGCGCGAACGAGTACGGCAGCTCGTAGCTCGTGGATACCGTTACCGCGAATCCGAGATGCCGGGTCACGGCGGCCATGGCGGATATCGTCAACAAGGGATCGTCGGTCGGCGTCTGCACGCCATGGCGCAGCGTGTCGTCGGCGATGAACAATCCGTCGAACCGGCCGGTTTCCTGGGTCTTCGCAGTCGAATTCCAGTAATCTAGGTCGGTGTACCGGGCCGCCTGAGATTCGGGATGCCGCCAGAGTCCGATCGCGGTGTAACCCGCCGTGGACTGCTTCAAAGCATAGAGTCGGATGCGTTTCGGTGGGAACGTGGCGGTTCGGGCGGATTGCGGGGTCGGGCAGCGTGTCCGCACCAGCTTGGTAAGGCAAATGCTGTATCTCGCTGTGCTTATGGCCAATCGATATTAAGCGGAGGGCGCCTCGCAGTTCATGCTCGCGGCCTTCGAATAGCTGAGTAAACGGGATGAAAGACATGGGAACGCCTGGCACCTTGATACGGGCATGGGTTTGTGGGTCGGCGCTCGCGACGGGCGCCGTTCAAGTGCATGCGGACGCTGCTGCCGGCTCCGATACGCAACTCGAAGAAATCACGGTCACCGCCACGCTGCGCGCCGCACCCCCCATTGAGATACCCTCGAGCATCACCGTGCTGGATCAACAAACCTTGCGCGACGCGGGCCGCACCAACTTCGAGGACGTGCTCGGACTGGTTCCCAACCTCAACTGGGCCGGCGATACCTCCCTGCCCCGATACTTCCAGCTGCGCGGCATCGGCGAACTGGAGCAATACCAGGGTGCCCCGAATCCCTCCGTGGGTTTCTTGATCGACGACATCGACTTCAGCGGCTTGGGGACGGCGGGCACACTCTATGACCTCGACCAGGTGGAAGTGCTGCGCGGCCCGCAGGCAACCCGCTATGGCGCGAACGCGCTCGCCGGACTCATTTATATGAAGAGCGCCGAGCCCACGGACACCTTTTACGCCCGGGCGGACTTGGATGCGGGCGATTACGGGACCCATTCGGAAGGCGGCGTCATCAGCGGACCCGTGGATTCCCTCGACTCGGGGTTCCGTCTGGCCGTACAGCACTACTATACCAACGGCTATTTTCGCGATCTGTATTTGAATCGCGACGACACGAATCGCGAGGACGAATACACCTATCGCGCCAAGTGGGTCTATTCGCCTTCCGATCGGCTGCGCGTCGAACTGAACGCCATGCAGGTCAATATAGACAACGGCTACGATGCCTTTACCATCGACAACTCGCGCAATACCGAGTCTGACCAGCCCGGCGTGGATTCGCAGCATTCGACGGGCGTTTCCTTGCGCGTGCACTATCTGCCGAACGAGAATCTCGGCTTCACGGCCATCGGCACCTACGCCAAGTCGGTCATCAAATACAGCTACGACGGCGACTGGGGCAATCCCATTCTCTGGGCGCCCGACGCGACGGTCTACCAGTATTCGGAGATCCAGAATCGCGAGCGCATCACCAAGACCCTCGAATTTCGTCTCGGGACGGAATCGAACGAAGGCTTCGGCTGGCTCGTGGGAGCGTACGGCAATCAACTCGAGGAGACCTTGAGCGACTTGAGCCTCGGCTACTACCAGCCGCTCGACACTCCGAACGACCCGCTCGACGATCAGAGCGATAGTGTCATCAACAGCGGTTATCGGGCACGCAACATTGCGTTATTCGGTGAACTCGACGGCGCTCTGACTCCGGGCCTGCGCTGGTCCGTGGGCGCACGCGGCGAGCGTTGGAGCGCGCGTTACGCGGGCACCACCACCGATTTTCTCGGCTCGAACATCGGTTACACCAATGCGCCGGTGACCGTCACGCAGATCGAATCCGTGACGCCCGCCGCCTTGAATCCGGCCAACAATCTGTGGGGCGGTCATGCGTCGCTCACCTACAAGCTCGACGCCGAGCAGTCGGTCTACGGCACGGTGGCGCGCGGCTACAAGGCGGGTGGCTTCAACCTGAGCCAGGGGCTGCTGCCCAGCCAGCTATCCTTCAATCCGGAGGAGGACGTGAATCTGGAAATCGGCTACAAGGCCGACCTCCTCGATCATCGGCTCAAGATCAACGCCGATATTTTCGATCTGCACCGCCACAACGCGCAGATCAAGACCAGCTTTCAAAGCGACCCGACCAATCCCGACGACTTCGTGTTCTACACCGGCAATGCGGCCAGCGGCCACAACTACGGGCTCGAAAGCGACATCGAGTGGCGGCTCACCGAGCGTGTGACGGTGGGCGGGGATCTGGGGCTGCTGCAAACCCACTTCGAGGACTTCGTGCAGCAGGGGGCGAACGGCACCACCACCGTGGCGGTGTCCCGGGAACTGGCCAATGCCCCGCACTGGCAGGCGGCAGTCAATGCCACGTACCGCGACCCACGCGGTCCCTTCGCACGCGTCGACGTCACCGGCATGGGCGGCTATTATTTCGATCTGCCTCCCTACCAAAACACCTCGAACCCCTACGGACTCGTGAATGCCAAGATCGGCTGGGAGACGGCCCGCTGGTCGGTGTATTTGACCGGCCGCAACCTGCTCGACAAACGCTATCCGGTGCGCGGCTTTTTCTTCGGCGACGTGCCCCCGAATTTCTCGAACGAGACCTATATCCAATTGGGCGACCCACGCAC
This sequence comes from Gammaproteobacteria bacterium, assembly GCA_003164785.1. GTDB lineage: Bacteria > Pseudomonadota > Gammaproteobacteria > Steroidobacterales > Steroidobacteraceae > Bog-1198. Next base: position 72,328 of record PLUE01000048.1, read on the forward strand.
CTGGCTGGCCAGCGTGTCGGTCAAATTTGGCGGAGATCATCGATGACCGCCACGACCGTCCCGCCACTGCGGAGGCTCCGTGTCCTCGCTTGGGATCATTGCCTTCATCGTCTCGGTGCTCGGCGTCTGGCTCACCACGGCGCGTAGTCTATGGAACTATCCGTTCTCGCTGATTTCGGTGGTGCTCTACGGCGTCATTTTCTATCAGGTGAAGCTCTACGCGGACATGGGCCTGCAGGCCATCTTCGCAGGGACCTTGTTGTATGGTCTGTGGCAATGGCGGCGCAATACTGGCGGGAGCGAGCGGCGCTGGTCGCCATCCTCGCTCTGGTCCATGTGGGCTACGCATTGACGGAATGGGCTGCATATCCCGCTCTGCCCCTCATCGGCCGCATCGACACGACGTCATCCGCTCCACGATAGACCTCGATGTCGACGGTGCTCATGACGTTATCCCCATGATGCGACGAGATTTTGAGATCACTCAGAATCAAGTTGCATGCCGACAGAACTAAGATGTAGTAGTCAAATTCGGCGGTTGAGATACCTTGTATGCCGGGTACCGGGTGTTGCAGCGCGCGGATACTCACCCTGCTGGCCTCTGCCCAGCACCCCGATATCTTCCCGGAGAGCACCATGACGAAGTCGCTCAAACGATGGTCGGTTAACGCCGTGTCGGAAGGCCAAAGCCCACTCACCCTGTTCTGCGATGATCGCCCTTTTGGAGGGAGCGCCGTGGGAACGCCGGAGACACTGTCGCCGGTTCAATACCTTCTGGTCTCGATCGCGAGTTGTTTTGCGCTCAGCTGCCGCGCAGAACTCCGCCGCCGAAAGCTGGGCAACATTTCCTTCGAGGTGGTGGTCCTCGGCGAGAAGGAGATCGGCGCCGCCGAAAGCCTCTTGAACGCCATCTCCATTGTGACCATTTTCGGCAGCGGCATTACCGAACCATTGGCACAACAGATCACGGAGAAAGCCAAGTCATTGTGTACGGTGACCAATACCCTTCTGGACTCACCGAACATACAATTCCGGTCTCGCGCCTTGAGACAGCCTCGCAGGGCTCCCGGCGATCTTCCGGCGCAGCATCCGGCCCATTGATCCGGCGCGCGTATCCGGAGTATGGATCGGCGGCGATCTCGATGCCAACGCCTTCCACGCCGGCATCGCGGTATTCCGACAGCGCCCGTGCGATGTTCTCGGGGCTGCCGACGAAGGCCGTGCCGGCGCCACCGCGCACGAGACCCACGCCCGCCCAAAGATTCTTGCCGATCCGCAGGCTATCCCTGCTGCCATGATGCAGTCGTGCCATCCGCTGCTGGCCGACGGACTCCGATGCCGCGAATCCGGCCTGCGCCTTGGCAATTTGATCATCCGTGAGGTGTGCGATCATGCGGTCCGCCTCACGCCAAGCCTCCTCCTCTGTCTCTCGTACGATAATGTGGGCGCGCAACCCAAAACGCACCTTGCGGCCGCGGGCCCCGCTGACCACGTTCAAGTTCGCGCGTCCATTGCTGATACGATCGAGCGATGCGTTGATGCGTGCGGCGAGGATGGGCGAGATCAGTCCGGGCCGCACGGCCACCAAAAAGCGCAAACGCCGCGTCAGACTCGACAGCGCGCTGGCACGCAGACGGCGATGTACTCGGCATCTTCGGGTTCATGGGTCGAATAGCGGGCCCATTCGCCGGCCCGGGTAATGATCCCTTGACCAGAACGCACGTCGCGCACGCTGTGGTCCGCGCTTTCGACGCGAAGGTTTCCGCGCAATAGCACGGTGGACTGGGCAATCAACTGGAGCATCATGTCTCCTCACGGACAGGGGGGCATTGCTGTCCGACGGCTATCGGTACACGGACAACGAGCATTGCTCGCCACCTGCACCATCGCAAAGACGATTCGTGAATAAGCTCATGACATTTTGATCGTAACATCATCTATTGAGACACCTGCGGCCCGACATCGAGCGGCTCAAGCGCGAAAACGCGTACCAGTCAGTGGATGTGGCGCGCTGTCTTCCCGACAACCCGCAAATGCGGGCAAAGTTTCTGAATGAACACACGCACGATGACGATGAGGTGCGACCCCTCGTCGAGGGAGCGGCCATGTTCTATCTGCGCGTCGATGGCAAGGTCTACATGACGCGGTGCGAGCGCAACGATTTGATCGGTGTGGCCGCCGGCACGCGGCATTGGTTCGACAGGGGCCGGCAGCCTGATTATCGTCGACAATATCCATCCGCAACGGAGGGGTGATCGATGCCCGCGGCACCGATCCGCTTACTGACTGGCCAGTTTAAGACCGGCCAACGTGACCATCAGCAACATGGGATCCAGAGGCGAGGGCTCGAAACCGAGTCGTTCGTAGAACGTCTTCGCCTCGCGCGAAAGTGCATGAACAATGATCCCGCGAATGCCGATCGTGTCGGCGGCCTGGATCACGCGCAGCCCTGCATCGCGCACGAGAGCCCGGCCCAGCCCCCGGCCGTGTTGGGACTGATCGACCGCGAGCCGCCCCAACACGACGACGGGAACCGGGTCCGGCATATTGCGACGGAAGCGGCCCGGTGCGGTATCGACCGCCACGGCGCACGAGGCGAGGGCGTAGTAGGCCATCACGCGATGGCCCTCGCACGCCACGAACGTGCGCGACGCCCCCGTTGCCTGATTTTTCAGGGCACGCCGCTTCAGCCAGTGGTCCAGGCTCAGGGCGCCGGACGCAAACGACTCGATCTCGTGTTGAGCATCGAGGGGCACCGGCGCATCAAGCCCCACGCCTCAATCCCAAGGAGCGGACGTCTGCATGGTCTTGCGCAAGCGCGCATTCGGTCGCGGCGGCCGATCCAGCCGTGCCAGAAATTCGGCGTAGGCCTTGGGGCTGGCCGTGAGCAGGACCTGGTCGAGCAAGGTCTCTTCGGCCGCTGCGCGGGCGGCGTCCAGCACGAAGTCCGTGCGGTTCTTGCCTCGCGCCTTGGCTGCCCGATCGATCAGGCTGCGCTCCTCGGGCTTGATGCGAAGATTCAGCGTCTCGCGCTTGCTGGGTGCGCTGTTCGGTGTGGACATGGTGCGGGCTCCAATGAGACGCTCATTCTAGCAGGTTGCACTGACATTGTCATTACGCCCAGCCATCGGACCCAAACCTACCGTGGTCATCGTCATCGATCCAATGCCGCATGCTGTATGCGGCATGCATGTTAAACGCAAGAATGGACGCGGCCACGTCCGCGCCCTGCTGCCGAACGATGAATCGGAAGGCCTTCTCTCCCTTGGACGAGGGAGTCTCGAGCGGAATCTCCCAGGAACCCGCAATCCATGGCACATCTGCCGCCGCGGCCACGGGACCCGGGTAGCGCGTTGCCTGAAATGCATATTCGGCGGCCTGCGCCCGCGCCTGCGTGACGACGTTCCCCACCAGTTGTCCATCCTTGACCGTCGCCGTGATCGTCGTCAGATAGTGCTCAATGTTCAGGACGAGTTTGCCGCCCTGAAATGTCGCGCTCGTCGTGCCGTCGTAGGGTTCGAAGCCATCGTAGAGCGTCCCCTTCAGCGCCGCGCCGGATCCGGAGATGTCGAGCCGGAAGGGAATCACCGTACCATTGTGACTGAGACTGGCATTCCAACGCCCGTCCACCGCGTCGGCCGCACCAGCAGGATGAGCCGAGGCGATCGATGCCCCACCACCGCCGACAGGTATAGATCCTGCGGATGTCACGGCGGTGTACTTTTCTAACGGAGCGGATACGAAGACTTACGGTGCCGATTTCACGTCAGACTACCGAAGCGATTTCGGTGACGGGGGCAGCGTCGACTGGGATTTCAGTGCGAACTACAACCATACCGAGGTCACCCGAGTCGGTCTCGACGCCAACGGCAACCCGCTGTTGAACGCCCAAACCATCGCGTATCTCTCGAGCGATTCGCCACAGAGCAAGATCATCGTGGGCGGCACGTACCACCTTGGGGGCTGGCTCATGAGCCTGCACGAGATTCGCTATGGAAAGAGCGTCGCGCAGGACACCTTCTATTCGGGTCCCAACATATACTCAATCGCGGTGTTTTACGAGAGCGTTAACAAGCCCAAGCACGTCACGAATCTCGAGACGGGCTACCATTGGGAAAGCGGATTTCAATGGGTTATAGGCGCGGTCAATCTCTTCAACGTCTATCCGAAGAGGCTACCGCCGGGAGAGGCCTACCTCGGTGCGAGCATCTACGACACCAGCACCGGTCTCGGTATCGACGGAGGCTATTATTACACCAGACTGACGTATAAATTCTAGCTCGTTGGGGTAAAGCATCCACATGCGCGATCGGCGCCCGAGACCGACCACGCATGTGGGTCTGGAGCTGTTTTCCATTCCCTTGGGGGAAACAACCGATGAAGCTTGGTCCGTTGCCTTCCGGATAAAGCGTCATGTCGTAGCCATGAGGTCCGCGAAACTTCAGCCCGAATGAGGCTCAACGGGCCGTGGCGACCCCCTGAGTCAGAGTTCGTTACGAGATCCGGCGTCTGATCTCGGTTCGCAAGGCCAATACACGCCTTCGATCCGCTTAAACCCGAGAACCCGGGCGGCGCGGGCTCTGTTGAATGCGCCCGCTTCACCGAACTTGTTGACTGAAAATATCGCGGTCTCACTCTTCCCCGGCGTCGTCGGCCAGATGGCTTCCCAATACCAACTGTAACGCACCGTGCCGTCCTTCAACCTGTAACTCTTCGCGTATCGGCATACCCCCACCACTCCGCTACGGTTGTTGCGGCGGCGGATGTTGGAAAACTCCTTGCGACTCAGAGGCGGATTCTTACGAATCAGCTCGTCACGATACGCCCGGGCGAGTCGTAAAGCTTTGCGCTTACCGCCGCACTTCTGGTCCGCAAAATTTCTCACGTGCATGATGCGACGACGTCGCAAACTGACTCGCCACGCATGAGTGCGGTATTCCTTATCGTCGATTCTTGAGATGCCGTACATCACGAACGAATTTGCCTCCTAACGTGCGTATCTTTTGCGTGGTCGTATCATCCCGGGATTTGACCGCCGACAGAAATAACGATTACTCAGCAGCTTATTCGTATGGATACTGGCGCGGCTGTACGTCGTCGCCGCCCGGTACCGCCCGCGCCCACCACGGGGCTTGGTAGAACGCCGGGAATCGGTTAGGGAATTTCACAGCCGGAGAGATCCTCCCCGTCCTTGAAGATGTAACGCCTTGGTCCCTAACGCCATATCGTACTGGCCTCCGCGAGTTTTTTCCTTGATGGCAACAACCAGCCTTTCGGCGCGAGTAGCACGATGGGCGTTATATTAGCTGCTATGACGAACGCGTAAAATACCAGTCTAGGAAAATTGCCAAAGATGGCAAGGACCACCGGCGGGCCCAAGAACATGCCGAGATATAGAAGTTGACTCAAGATTCCGCCGGTCGTACCGAGTTGGTCTCGACTTGGGGCCACAGTGGGAGTTCGGGTGGTCAACCATGATGTCAAGATACCGCCGCCGGCGCCGGCGACCACACAGCCAACTATCGCACAGGTGGCCGGCACTCCCGGGGAATAGATAACTATCGTACCTGCGATGACAAGCAATGCACCGAACAAGCCAACCCAAACACCGGATACCCCGCGTTTCAACAATTGTCCGGTCAATACAGCGCCCAAGACTATCAGCACGACGCTCGCAGCGAACATCTTCCCAAGAATCATTGGTGAGATTCCGCGTCCATGAGCGAGATAAGACTGTGATGTGGCGAGCGGCGGTAAAAGAACGAAACGCTATGACCTTATGACGGATCCGCTGACAGGCCTCCGCACGGACGACGCCGACAGGCGGTGAAGTACGGCGGCCATGGCGTCGACTTCGGCGCAGGTGTTGTAGAAAGCCAGGGATGCACGCACGGTGGCCTCGTGGCCGAAACGCCGCAGTATCGGCTGTGCGCAGTGATGGCCGGCCCGGTGGCCGAGGTCGACGATCTCATGGATGGGCGTCACCGTCCCGAGGGCATCGAGCAACCTCACGGCAGTAGACACAACCCGCGGGCCTCTTCTCCGAATCCATCCGCAATTCACCGTAAGGCATTGATTTTGCGCGCCGTCGAGACCCGACATGCAATCCTTGGTTCAGCGAGCTCCTCCTTTCGATGGCCAGCGTCCAAATGTCGTTGAATCCGCGACCGGCCGCTTTATCCACGGACCAGGTGTGCGAGGATCGGCCCGTCCTTGCCGAACCCGAGCACACCCTTGACCTCGTCGAGGTCGATGATGACGGCCCGTCCCTTGCGATCCGGGTCCTTCTCACGCTCCTTCGCATGGGAAAGATCGAAGGCTCGATCGCGTTCCTCCGGAACGCCGGTAATGCGGGCGCGCCCGGCAAACTGCAGTAGCGGAACCGATGGCGATCGATACATCAAAGCGACGTGGGGGTTCGCCTTGATCGCGTCGATTGTTCCACCTTCGGCGTTTCGCGCCCAGAAACTCAGCTGCGTATCGCTGAACACCGCCGTACTGCCACGAAACGACAATACCGGCTTGCCGTGCCGATCGACCGCGGCCAGCAACAGGACATTGCCGCTGTCGAATGCGCCGGTAACCAGCGCCGAAATCTCCGGCGTCAGTGCAAATGGGGATATATTTGACATCGACTTGGAACTCCAATGATTGATGGCGGTGCCGGTGATCGAGGTGCGCTGTCGTCAGCCTACCCGCAACCGGTCTCGTGACGATAATAATATATTCGCAGTAGCTGATGCTTGGCTTCGCCGGTATCCGCGGCGCCCCCGCCTGACGAGCAAGACAACGACTGACGCATACCTCGTCCCTGCTCTATCCGATGGCCTGAGGGTATACATGGCGCACGCCCGTGACCTTGTGGCTTTTTTTTGTGCGCCGTATAATGCACATTTAGTCGCGTGAAACGGAGCCCTCTAGGCCTCCATGCACGCCAGTCGAGCGTATTGGGTGCGCCTTCACGGCCTGCGTGAGCACCACGAATCCGATCACCAATGCGAGAAACGATACCGAGTTTCCACTTTGACATCCTCCCCGCCCTAAAGGGCCGGGATTCCCTCAGCAGGCGTTCGATGTCCCGAACGGAAGAGGATATTCCGAGCAGCGTTGATATCACGATCATGCGACATTCCACACTCAGAACAGATCCAGCTTCTTATTCCGAGGTCTGCGACACCTTTCGGCCCCGTCTTGCTTGCACAAGACGAACAGACTCGGGAAGAGAACGATTCATTGACTTCCTCGTACCAAGCCCCGTGCGCGGTCGCTTTGTAGCGGAGCATGGATCGAAAGGAAGACCAGATTGATTTTCACAATAGCAATTCAGCCTCAGGAGCGGCACTTCCTCCCCGGTTCGAGCGCCGGGGTTTCCGTGCCGGAGAATCGATGAGCGACCCAAAACAGAGAAGCCGGCATTCCTGTGGATTCTCCCTGAACGAACTGCTGGTCACGATGTTGATATTGGCGATCATCACCACGGTTGCCGTCGCCACTTACAGCGGTCAGTCACGCGAATCCCGTCGGACGCAGGCGAAGTCCGCACTCTTGGACATCGCGACGCGCGAGGAGCAGTTCTACGCCGCCACCAACACGTACTCCGCGAGGCCATCAGACGTGGGTTACGGCGGCGCGAGTTTCCCAATCTCGGTGGGCTCCGGGTACTACCAGATCGCGGTGGCCGTGACCGTTCCTGTCGTCTCCGCCACCGGCACGGTCAGCCTCCCGGCGGGCTTTACCCTGATTGCGACGCCTCTCGGCGCGCAGATCGCGGACCAGGCATGTGCGTTCTTCCAACTCGATAACCTAGGCAACCAGACGGCCACCACCAGCGCGTGTTGGTAACTTTTCACGCCGGCGCGAACGCCGGTGTGCGCTTCCCCCCATCGGATCTCCGTACTCATCGACATTGCATGATGTGACGGGCAGTGTCACGATCACCGGCCCCGATAGCATTCGGCGATCCATCAACAAACGATTGGCTCGTGATCGATCGGTCCGCCTCGAATCATCTAACTTCTGCCGCGGCGTGCTGGCCCGTTAACCACGCGATCGCGTATTGCACAAGCTGAGTGCCGTTCTCCAAATGCAGCTTCCGCCGTATACGCTGACGATGCGACTCTATGGTTTTCATGCTTAACGCAAGGGCAGATGCGGTATCCCGTGTACTCAGTCCCAAGCCGGCCATATGCATCACTTGCCGCTCGCGAGCCGTGAGACGATCGATCGGATTCGAAATGGAAAGCCGGCTGCCGGCGTGTTTTGTGTAGGACAAAGCGCTCGTCATCGCCGCGGACAGAAACACCTCCCCCGCAAGCACGCGTCTCACGGCCGAAAGGACGTCGTCGGTCGGGGCTTGCTTCATGATGTACCCGTTGGCACCCATGGCCAACAGTCGTTCTGCGTAGATTGATTCGTCGTGGGCGGACATCACCAGAATAGGCAACTGGGGATGGTGTGCTCGCACGCTGCGGACCAACTCCATGCCCTCGCTGCGATCAAGATCAAGCCCGGATACGACGATGTCGGGCAAGGTCACGGAAATCGCCGAGCACGTGCTGGAGAGAGTGTCTGCTTCTGCGCACACCACCATATCGGTTTGACGATCTACCACGTCTCGCAGACCGTGACGCACCAAAGGATGGCCGTCCACCACCAGCAGTCGCCGTACCCTGTTCGAATCCCGCTTAGAAACGCCAATTAACGAGTCGATGATAGGCCTCCAAGATTGTCTGCGTGCAACAAAGGTTTGACCGAGGAGAGCCGCATCGATCTTTCATTCCGGCTGATACGCGCTCCAGCTGCTCTGCTTACATTGACTAAAGCGACGACTCGAGAGGTTTACCCTCACGTCCCCGCAAATTTAAATGGACAACCACCTAATGGATGGGCGAACAGGGCTGCTGCGGGGACGGGCGTAGGCTGGCGACGGGACGTCGCCCGGCAGCATGGACCTGATCGTCAGGGCGTCAGTGAGGTCGACAAGTCGCGCGCACGGACACGCGCGCATTCACTACCGGCACGATCGCCTACAGCCGCATCAGTACCGAGCCTACAGCGGCTTTAAGGGCATTGATGCATCTTGTCGACCACAGACCAGCCGTAGAAAACAATATGATCTCGACAAGTTCCTTGTCCACCGCATCCACCGCCGACATTTTGCGACGACATCACGAGCGTCTCAACCAAGTCTTCATCGATTTCTTCGCTGCTCGCACGGAAGATCGACGATGGGACCTGCTACCGATCGTCGCGGATTCTGTCGAATCGCATTTGGCGCTGGAGGCGGAGTCCTTTTCCGCGCGAAGATCACAAATCCTTGGCTTCGGAGCCGCCGCGCCGATTGCTGGGAAGGAGCGGGACACGATGGAATCCCTCGCAGAGGAGCTCGCGTATCCCGATCCATGCGCCGAGGATTGCTCGGCAAAAGTTTACGGTCTATGGGAAATGGTCAAGGCGCACATTGCAGGCGCGGAAGGCGCCGAACCAACTAGCCGACGCGAGGTTCGACAAAGTTGGAACAAGCAGGAGCCGGCTGAACGGCCGATGGCGCAAGACCCAACCGGATGATGGTGGGGCGGCTCTAGGTTCACCAGGCAACGTCACCTCGGCCGCCGATCCGGCGGAGTCGCCGCGAACGGCCAGTAATTCCAAATGAGGAACAGTAGACCCGTCACCGCGGCAATCCATCGGATGTTGGTAGGCGCTCTCGCTGTATGTGCCAATCGGCCACCCAGCGCGCCCAGCCTTGACCTAGAACCCTTATCCGGGTCCAATTCATCAGCAGGTCTTTACACTTATCCCGGAACGATTTCTGTCGGAGCTACCCGAGCCATCGCTATGCGCAGCGACCTTGTACGCCTGACGGAGAGATTACAAAATGCAGATTGGTCTCATTGGTGGAATTGGCCCCGCGGCCACCGACTTCCACCATCGAAGGCTTATTTCGACCTTCGCCGGCACGCAGGCGCCGCTCGAACTGACCATCGTTCATGCCGACGCGATTGCGAGATTCGCCACCTCATGAGACGGTCCTGGCTTTGGCTACCGAGGTTCGCATGTTGTTCGATCAGTTCATAGCGCGGGATATTCAAGTCAGCGGGGCCCGGATTCATTGCCGGGTTGGGGGCTCCGGGCCGCCGCTGCTCCTGCTCCATGGCTGCCCCCAAACGCACGTGATGTGGCACAAGCTCGCCCCGTTCCTGTCGCGCCACTTCACCGTGGTCGCGAGCGACCTACGGGGGTACGGTGACAGCAGCAAGCCTAGAGGCTTGGCGAATCATGAGAATTATTCCTTTCGCGCCATGGCCTCCGATCAGCTTGAATTGATGTCGGCTCTTGGCTTTGCGCAATTTTCCGCGGTTGGCCACGATCGGGGCGCCAGGGTACTGCATCGTATGGCGCTCGATCGCCCGGATGCGCTGGAGCGCGTTGCCCTATTGGATATCCTGCCGACAGCGTTTCTCTACGCACAAACCGACCGATCATTTGCGACACGATACTGGGAGTGGTTCTTCTTGATTCAAGACTACGATCTTCCCGAAAAGCTGCTGTCTGGCAATCCAGAGGCGTTTCTGCGCTACGAACTCGGCAAATCGGTGGATGACGGTGTGATCGTTCCGGAGGCGTGGAGCGAGTACCTTCGCGTTCTCTCGGACCCGCTCGCCATGCATGGCATGTGCGAGGATTACCGTGCTGGCGCAGCCATTGATCTGGAGCACGACGCCGCCGACGCCGGCCAGCCCGTGCTGTGTCCACTGATGGTACTGTGGGGCAGCGACAATCCCGTCTGGCAGCGGTTCGACATGCTCGAGGTGTGGCGCCGCTTTGCGCCGACGGTTGTTGGCGGTGCAATTCGCGCCGGACACTACCTCGCGGAGGAAGCTCCCGACGACGTACTGCGTGAGTTGCTGCCGTTCTTGACTGCCCCAAGGACCAACGCTGCATACCGGTGGCACAAAGACAACTAGGGAGCCGCAGGGACGATTGTAGAGACAATCCTCGGCGTAAGGGCGCCCCGCGTTTCCTCAGACCGTCGCCTGGAGTGACGACTCGATCTCCTTGAGTTCTTGAAGAGGCGGAATGGTCTCGAGCATATGCGGATCCAGCAAATTCCAGATGATGCCGCCGGTCGGCTTATGCGGTGCACCCACCTCGATGACGCGCGTGGGCGTGAATATCACGTCGGCGACGGTGTCGAACTCCTCCGGGTACAAAGTCTCGCGCAAGACCTGGCAATCGTGGACGACTGCCGCCGCGGGCGTGGCGGCGGTGATTACGCCGATGCGATATAACATCCCCCATTCGGCATCAAAGAAACCATGTCCCTTGCCGAATCGAATACCCACTTCGTTGATTGCCCCGGTCCCTGTAATCATGTAATCGACAGACTTGAACCGGCTCCGGATATCCGCCAGCGTAACCGGTACGCCGACGCGCTCCATGCCATCGAGCGTAGCGGCGTACAGCAATTTTTCGGCGGGTATTTTGGCGGGATCGAGCAGCCAAAAGCCGCGCTTGATCGAATAGGTGGTCATTAGAATGCACTTGCCGTCCAGCAAGGTGCGGTAGCGCAATTGCTCCAGGCAATTGTCGGGCGTAATGAAGAGTACGCTCGCGTCGCGATAAAACCGGTGTCGCATCAAGGCATCGATGGCCTGGTCGCTGCCTGCGAAATCCGCGATGAACTCACCAAAATCGTAGTGGAAGCGGCTGTCGGGAAGCGCGACCTTGCGCAATTCGGTAAAAACGCGCTCACGTACCGACGATTTATGATTCATGCCGTGAGTCTTCCTTCAGGCGGTCCGGTAGGCACTCGAACGCGTTCGAGCGAATTCTATACCCAATCTCGGGCCTGACATGGTTTCGTCATCGACACACTGCCCGCAAGGCTGCAAGGTGCGCGGCCGGCACGAAAGGAACCCCGGCCCTTGGACCGGGGCATACTGCAGCAATCGCTATCGAATCCTCATATGTTACCAGGACGACGAATCCGTCTCCTATGCCTCGACTGATTGCTTACGACGACGCAGCGTCGCGAGCCCGCCCAATCCCGAGAGCATGAACCAGGCGGAGGCAGGCAACGGTACCGGTGCCACCGTGCCGTCGACCTGCACGTCGGCGATGCGCCAGTTGCCGGAGTTATTGTTGATTTGCGTCGGCGTACCGCTGAGCACCGATGTCGCCGAGGCATATGTGTTGCCGAGGGTCGGATTGAAAGCCGACACCAACCGCACGCCGAAGCTGGCATCGTTGCTGACACCATTGACCAGCGAGAAGTCCACCGTATCGGTTTGAAATCCCGATCCGGCCGTGCCGATGGTGTTGTTGTCCACCGTTGCACTCAGCACCGAGCCGATATTCGTCCAGGTCGTGCCGTTGGTGGTGTACTGCACCTGCATGTTGCCGACGCCCTGGGTCGTCGCTGCCCAGTTGAACGAGAGGCCAATGTTGGTGAAGCCACTCGTGCTCACGTCGAATTCAGCACCTTGGGAATACTGAGGCGCGGAGATATTCCATCCGTTGCCGGCACCGGTCGTGCCGGAGCCCGCCTGACCGCGAATTCGCCAGACATTGCCGTTGCCCAAGGTCGAGCCATTGGCGGTGCCACTAGTTGAATCGTTGGTCACGTCGTCCAAGGTGACCGAGCCGACCCCCGTCGTTGCGCCTTTGGTGGTGTAGGTGTAACCATTGGTCATCCCCAGCGAGGTCACCGTGCCCGTGCCAGTGGTCGGTGCCGGGCTATTGTCCGGCGAGACCGTCGCAACGGTGCCGAAGTTCCAGTCGGTGATGACGGCGGCGTTTGCCGAGGCGCATGCGCCACCGGCGATTACCAATGCCACCCATCGTGATCGCATCTTGATTTGAGTCATTTACTGATTCCTTGAGATAGAGGGGCCGAATAAGATACGGATCGCGAGATCAGGCGGCACGACGCCGGCGCGCCATCGCACCGAAGCCGAAGCATCCACTCAACAGCAACCAAGCGGATGCAGGTAGCGGGACCGGCGCGACCGCAACGCCGCGCAGAACTTCGCCCAACGCAGCGGTTTGCAAAACCGTGTAATTCTCGCCCGTGGGGCTCGTGGTGCTGTTCAATTGGTCGGTGATCGCCACCAACTGGTTGGGGTCGGCGCCGGCATCGCCCAAATTGCTGCCCACCGTGGAGGTAATGGCATATAACGTCACCGTGCCATTGGCATTGACCTTGCCCGTGAGGTTACGAAGCCCGTCAACACTGGTCGTCAGCGAATCACCGGCCAGCGAACCCGTGCCGTTGACGGTATAGCTCGACCCGATCAGCGAGCCGCGCAACGTATAGTCCAGATCCCACGTGCCGTTGACCAGGCTGTACTTCTGCAGACCACCGGCTTCGTAAGGCGTGGTGGTCAGGTCTGTGGTGCTGCCCGATCCCTCGTCCGCCACATACAGGGTGGTTGAATTGGCGAAGAACAGGCCAAAGGGATGATACACAGGGCTCGCGGCGGACGGTGTCGCTTTCGCCAGAGTCGTCGAGAATCCCGGCAGCACCGAGATATCCCCCGCCGCCGTAGCCGTTGGACTCGTGGAACTCGACGTCATACCCTGCGGGCCCACTTGATAAACGGTGTCGATCCCATTGCTGCCGCTGCCCTTGGTGACATACAAGACGCCGTTGTAAATGGTCTCGCCGCGGAAGTTGTTGTCCTTCGCTGGCTTGTCGGCTGAATAGCCGTTTTGGTTGACGTTGTAGGCGCCGACCTGGGTGGTGCCCGGCGTCGCCGCGGTGGCATTCACGCCGGGAGTCACCAATTGAACCCCCGTACCGGCCGTCGTCTGAGCGCTACCACTGCCATTGCCGCCATTGCCGACCGTATAATAGTAGCCATTGGCTCCCAGGATGGCCGCGCGGCCATTGTTTCCGTTGTAAGCGTTCGTCGTGGTGTACTGCAGGCTGTTGTTCGCCAGGCTGAGTTGCACGACGCCACGATAGGTCGCGGCGGCTGTGTCGGTATTACCCGGCTCCGTGACGCCCGGTGTGTTCGAGTTCGACACATCCAGCTGACCGGCCGTGGTGTTGTAGTCCATGAACGTGATGCCGCTGCCATCCGGCGTCAAATTGATGGCGCCTTCCGACTTCGATGAGAAGCTCGTGTTGAGGTTGATCCCCTGAGCCGCTGCGAGCGCGGTAATATTCACTGAATTATCAGTCGCGCCGGTGGTCGCGTTGACGTTCGAAATGACGAGATTCGACGTGATCCCGAAATTGGCGTCGGCGGAGTCGTTGTTCCATACATTGCCTGAGCAATTGGATGTCGTACAAAACGCGCTCGATGCGATGGCATACGTCGGCGTTGCACCGTTTTGCGAGTTCGGCAGCACGGCGCCGACGGCGAAATTTGGGTCGGTGTACGTCGACGAGCTGACCAGCAGATCGCCCGCGTAGGTACCCAGCGTTGTTTGTGCGCTGACGGGCAGCCCCGCAAGCGTTCCTATTGCAATGGAGATTGCGACGGACAATTTCGTCATCGGATTGGTATCCCCTATTTAGAATATTCTTGCCGCGATCCAACAGCGGCCGCTTTTTTCCCACAAAGCCTAGCTTTGCTGTCCAAAGATACCCACTAACATTCTCATGACTGTTGCGCTTTTATGACCGTTTGATAACGAGCCATTTGCCGGGGGCATACCGTTGCAAAGAGGGTCTTCGTGGGCAATAGATGCACAACACAGAATAACTGTACAGGTTAAATTTAATCAATCGCCTCGCTGATTTCTGACCAACCCTTTTAGGAGCACATCATGGCACTCAGCGCCCTCGATCCGCAGACAGCCCTGATCATCATTGATTTGCAGAAGGGCATTGTGTCGCTTCCGCTTGTGCATCCAGTTGCAGGGGTGGTGAAGAACGCCCGCGCTCTTGCGGATGCCTTCCGTATTCACAACCTGCCTGTGGTGCTCGTCAATGTCGCCGGTATAGCACCGGGGCGAACGGAGCAGGTCCGGCACCTGGGAGATCTCCCCGCGGCATGGACCGATCTCATCCCCGAGTTAAACAAGCAGCCTACAGATCACACGATCACGAAGCACACACCCGGTGCGTTCGCGAAGACGGGTCTCGAAGAGCATCTTCGAGGCCGGGGCATCACGCAAGTGGTGCTCGCGGGCATCTCGACCAGCAGTGGCGTTGAGTCCACCGCGCGCCAGGCGTATGAGTTAGGGTTTCACGTCACGCTTGCGATCGATGCCATGACAGACGCGAGCATGGATTCCCACGTCCATAGCCTCACCAAAATCTTCCCGCGCCTGGGCGAGAGCGGCACGACGCAGGAAGTTCTGAATCTGCTGAACAGCAGTCGGGTCTAGATTCACCCAATATTACTGCAGGTCCACTTTTGAACTGAAAGGCAGGATTCACGATGGAATGGTTACATTGCATTTCTTATTTCTTTGGCGGCTGTTTTCTCAGCAACGCGATTCCACACTTCGTGAGCGGGGCGATGGGTCGTCCTTTTCAAAGCCCCTTTGCCAAGCCATCGGGTCAGGGACTCTCTTCTTCGACCGTAAACGTGCTTTGGGGTGTTTTCAACTTCGCGGTTTCTTACATCCTGATCTGTCGGATGGGAGAGTTCAGCTTACGCTCTACGACCTATGCGGCGGTCCTCGGACTGGGGTTTCTTCTTATGGGCTTGGTGGGTGCTCGCCATTTTGGACGCTTCCATGGCGGCAATTCCCCTGCGGAGTCAAATGCCAGGTCCGGCTGAAGCCCATCATGACCGCGACCGGTCTGCTGCTGGCTCCACTTGGACTGGGGATGATGTGCGGCTACCCATTTCGGTTCAGGTGGATACAGGTCAAGACTAGAGGCCGGCGCTAACACGAGCTGTATAAATCACGAGCGTTACGAAAGTCCACAGTCCGGGTCGGCGAAGCCGATGCTGCAGTCTACCGGGATAACCGAATGCCGATCACTTATGCGTAGAGACAGGCTCGCACTATCCAGGATTTGTTCGACCGAGATCACACCGCGACGCAGGCCCGATTTCGTGGTCCACGCAACAGTCTGACCGATGTTATATCAAATTTGGCCCAACATTAAAGTCTGACGCCGTATTGCCGATAACTCTGGAATGGGCCCGATTAGCAGTAACATCCCGTCGGTCAGTGTGCCGAGCGCCACGAGTAGCGGCCTTGCCACCATCGCGTCGGGCAGCCGGCAATTGGCCCAGGATGCCGTACAGATAGCCAATCCGGCGAATCCATTTCCGACTACTGCGGTGGCCGATTTGGCCCAAAGCGGCCTATTGGCGCAGGCAGGCGCGGACGTCATACGTACCTCGAATGCCATGCTCGGCTCTTTATTTGACGCCCTCGCCTAACAAACGTCGGCCACCCGCCTCTTTTCACGGCTGTCTGCGAATCTACGCCAGACCGCGCACGTGATTGCGGTGGAACGGCGCGCATCTCCGCCAACACCGGCCCGGCCCCTGTATTGCCTGGGTCTTCCGTTGACAACTTGAGCATTGTAATTTGCGGCGCCCTTCAGGAGGCCGGAGTGTTTCGCGATAGGAATTTAGCGAGCGCATCGAGATCCGCGTCGCTGATCTCCGTCTTGCGAAATTGCGGCATCACCGAGATCCCTGTTCGCACCCAATGCTTCACGACCGCGGGCGCCAAGTCTCTCCATTCGAGTAGCACCCCGGGTTTGACGCCTTTATATTTGACCGTCAGGGCGTTCGTGCCAGGATGGGACACCCCCGGATCATGACAGGGAGCGCACCATTTGGTGTAGACCGCATGGCCGGGCATTGCCTCACCGCGATCCTCGGCGAGCACGGGTATCGCAATAAACCACAGCGCCGTAGAGCCAATGACATACCGAATTGCAGTCACGACTGAATGCCCCGTAAATGCTTGGGCCAGATCGCGTATCGGCCCGGCGATAAGATCCCGTTGGGGTCAATGGCATCTTTCAGCGTCTCATGAAACCGCCGCAGCGCGTGATCGTTGAACGAGTAGACATCCATGACGGACTTTTGGAATGCCGGCGCCGTGCGGTATTCGCCCCATCCATGCTGGCCGCCGACCTCGATCAGCTTCTTGAATCCCTCCCGGTAGCGTTTGTTCGTTTCGGGATCCTCCGTGACGGGCGTCGCCAGGATGAAAATGAACGATCGCTCCCAAAAACATGCGGGCATCGCAAAGGATCTGAATAGCGGCATGCCAAGATCGCGCGCGGCTTCGGCGAACACGCGGTTGGCCTCGATGATGGCCTCGCCGGTGCGCGGGATGATGGGCGAAAACCACATGTGCCCCTTGGAAGGAGTGGGATTCCACGGCGTGCGAGCCCCGATCGAGAACGCGCGCAGCGATGGAATACCGAATTCCGGTTCGTGATAGTCCTCTGTTTTCGCCGGATCGAACGGCAGTTCCATTCGGTCGACCACGCGGAACTTCGCACCATCGATCGTCGAAAAGCGGCGCTGCGTCGCCTTCCACTGCGCGTCGATGACCTCCATGGGCCCGTAGAAGCTCAGCCACAATTCCCAATATGGCACACCCGACCGGATGCCGTAGGCCTCGAGTTCCGGCGAATAGCCGACCTTCGCGCCGGCGAGAAGGCGCCGGTGCTCGTCGGTCATATTGGGCGGGCCCGTCTCGTTCCACAACTGCACCTGCCCGGTGGGAGGATATCCGTTGAGCGGCGAGGCGATATCCGGAAAGCCGGATGTGATGCGGGCGTTTTCGAGATAATTGAGGGTCTCGACGAGGGGCATCAGATCGTCATAGCGCGGCACGCTGACCGTGCAGCGCAGGTACGCCTCGGGCTGCGGCATCAGCCAGAAGCCCATCTTGGTGACAATGCCAAAGTTGGATTGCGAAAAGATGCCGTCGATCCAGGGTCCGCAGCCGGACTTGTATTGCTGCCAGGTCTTGGCATTCGGAATCGCCCCCATCCCCGTGCGCAACAACTCGCCGCTCGGTAACACGACTTCCATGCCGCAATGGGAATCGAAATGGTTGCGGTAGCTGGCCGACGTGTATCCGCCACCCCGGTCGATCGCGTTGCCGACGACGCTGCCCCAGCCAGGATCCGGACAATCGATCCACACCTTGAGCTTGTGTTCCTGGATGTAGTGATACAAGTCGAAATAGCTCACGCCCGGTTCGACCAGCGCAAACGCGTTCGCCTCATTCACGTCAATGATGCGATTCATCCGCTTGAGATCGACCACCACGCACCCCGACATCGCCGGCGCAGAGCCCCCATAGCCCAGATTCTTGCCGGTGGAGATCGCATAGAGCGGCACCCGATAGCGATTGGCTATGCGTACGATTTGCTGCACCTGGTCCGTCGACGCGGGAGCCACGGCCGCTGACGCAATTCGCTCCTCCGCCTCGTGCAAGAAGGGCGAGTAGGCGTCCCGGTACAAATCGAGATCCTCGTCGCTGGTGAATACCCACGTCTCACCGACCGCTTGCGCGAATTCCGCGAGTGCACTCGCAAAATCCTTCTTGTCCACTCCTGGCGGTATCCTCATCGATCGATCTCCCCACACGCCGATTCTGCTCTCAGGCTGCAATTATCCATGCGACGAGGTTCTCATGCCCCGGCCCTTTCCCCATGTCCACCGTTCCGAACAGCGCGTCGGCAGTGTGAGCCCACGTCGGCCGCGCCCCTGAAGCGACACGCTGCTGAACACTGGATTCCCGGGAACTTGCCTCGACCCGCAGGACCACGCGCAGCCAATGATCCTTGGCGAGTTGTTCAAGGCAGAACAGTCCGCTTGAAGTCGTGTACCCGGCCACGGCTTCACCGCCCGATCGTCCACGCGCGTCCCAATACGGCAGCAACCGGCTCCGCCAGACGTGAGTGACGTCGCCGTGAAATGCGATGGTTGGCTGTCCGGTCGCCGCCGCCGCGCTGCCGAAATTCCGGCATTGCGCGAAGCGTGAATCGAAGAGCACCCAGCGTGGGGAGACAGGTGCCTCCCGGGGCGAGACGGCGCAGACGCCAAAGGCGCCCAGACAGAGCGATGCAGCCGCACTCGAGGAAAGGAACTTTCTGCGGTTCATGGCTTTCCGAGAAATCTCTCTATCTATTGATTAAGATTGGCGCCGCGTCACTTCAATCACGGCACCGAGTTGCACGGCCTCTCATCCCACTTCTTGTCCAGCACCTGGATATTTTCGGTGTCATGATGCGCTGGTTCATAAGGTCCTGCAAGTTTGCAGACTGGCAATATTTGGCTCCGGTCTGACTGTATTTCCGTTCATGCTAGAGCGGCAACCGCGATGGTCTGCGAATCTCCAGTGCGCCGACAGTGACGCAATGACCTCAACAATTGGGTGACCTTCGAATGACATTGCAGACCACCGGCCAGGCGATCACCGACTCGCTCATCGCCCATGGCGTCGACACCATCTTCGGAATTCCCGGCGCGCATATGTACGATTTCAACGACGCGCTGGCGCAGCGAAAGGACAGGATTCGCTTCATCACCACCCGTCACGAACAAGGTGCGGGCTACATGGCCTATGGCTATGCAAAATCCACCGGCCGAGTTGGAACTTACACCGTCGTGCCCGGACCAGGTGTTCTGAATTCCGGCGCGGCGTTGTGCACCGCCTATGGGGCGACCACGCCGGTGCTATGCGTCACCGGCAACATCATGGCGAATCTGATTGGCCGCGGCCGCGGCCAATTGCACGAACTGCCCGACCAATTGGCGCTGCTACGCGGACTGACCAAGTGGTCCGAACGAATCAACCATCCGACCGAAGCGCCGACCGTCATGGCTCAGGCATTCCGGCAGCTATCCTCAGGGCGGATTCGGCCCGTGGCGGTCGAGGCGCCATGGGACGTGTTCGGCATGAAGGCCGACGTCACCCCCATCGCGCCCCTCGGCGCCGCGCCGCCGCCCACCCCCGATCCGGACTCGATCCTGGCCGCGGCGAAACTCATCGCCGCGGCCAAACGGCCGCTGATCACCGTCGGCGCTGGCGCACCCGCTGGCATCGTTCAAGGGAACAGTGCCGAAATCGTAATTGGCAAAGCATGTCCAACTGGTGCTCACCGACAGGTCCTCTCTGTCGGCCGGCGTCGAGTTTGCCGTGATGTCGTCATCGATCTGGCACCTCACCGATCTATTCGCCAAGCACGCCTTTCTGCTCAATGGCCTTGGCTGGGGAGGTATACAGGAGCGCACGGATCTCGATGCTGCGTCGGGGCGGCGCATCCGGTTAACCATCGATCACAGAATAACGAAGGCGAGAGTTGCCGCCAACGAACATTTCGATCCGAGGTCATTCCGGGCAGGACTGAACCCGATCGGCCGCCGGATTGCGGGATGCTTTGACCGCCCTATATGATTGCGGATGGTTTGCACGGGCGGTTGATGCTCAAAGGCCTTCTACGACCTGCTTGGGAGAATCGATGAACTTACCCGATAGAATGCGCATCCGCGGGTCACTCCCCCCCTTCGCCATGGCGGTCATCCTGCTCTTCACCATGTGGCAACGGCTCGGCGCGACGCCTGCACCTGTCGCATCGGGCATCGACTGGTACGGCGGGGACGTCGACCATGCCTTCGAGTCCGCGCGTCGGAGCAAGAAGCTGGTGTTGCTTTATTGGGGCGCCAAGTGGTGCCCGCCTTGCCAGCAGCTCAAATCCTTCGTGTTCACACGAAAGGATTTCATCGAGAAATCCAACCAATTCGTGGCCGTACATCTGGATGGCGACGAGCCGGGCGCTCAGCGATGGGGGGAGCGCTTCCATGTCAGCGGGTATCCGACTGTGGTCATTCTGCGTCCGGACCAGGTTGAAGTGACCCGTTTGTCGGGCGGCACGGACTTGTCGCTCTATGCGGATCTACTCGATACCGCAGTGAGCGACGTCACGCCGATCAAGTCTATTCTCACCACGCTGCGCTCCCAGCCCGCATCGCTGTCCGCAAGCGATTGCCGTCGACTGGCTTTCTATCCGTGGGACGATGGCAACGTCCTGGCCGCCGACCCAAAGACGCTGGCAGCCGACCTGGATTCGGCCGGCCACCACTGCGCCACCTCGAGTCGGGTCGAACGGGCCCGCTTGACCATTGCGTCGGCCGCTCTCTCCGCGACACCAGAGACGACGGTGGAGGTCCTTGCGCTCGCGCACGACGACGCGCTTGCCTCGCATTTGGGCGATGCCCTGGAGACATTGGATGACCCCTTTTTCGCCAATGTGCGCGCGCTGGGTGCGCCCAACGCAGCACAGTTCCTGGCCGACTGGCGTCGAATCATGGATGAACTCGCCAACGACCCCGCCGTCGTCGATGCCGACCAGATGGATGCGCTCGCCGCCCAACTGACGGTGGTCAACCAATTCGCCGCCGACAAGAAAGTGCCGGCGAATGAGGCGACGGCGGCGCGGGCTCGCGTTGCGGCGGCGCTCGCCAAACACGTCGACCCGTATGTTCGTGCCGGCATCGTGAACAGCGCGAGTCATGTGTACGCCGCGCTGGGCGACGAGGATGGGATGTATCGGATGCTGGTGGGCGAGGTGCGTACGGCAAAGGCGCCGTTCTATTACATGGTGGACTTGGGAGAACTCGAAGAAAAGCGCGGCCATCGGTCGACGGCGTTGGAATGGTATCAGCGGGCGTATCGCCAATCCACGGGCACCGCGACGCGCTTCCAATGGGGCTACGATTATCTCACTGCGCTGCTGCGACTCGGTCCGGAGGACCATGAGAGAATCCGAGCAGTCGGCATCGAGGTCATCGCGGAACTCAGCGGGCCGGACCGGATCCACGCCAGAACCCGGGTGCGCCTGGAGAAGCTCGACGTTGCGCTGCGCCAATGGAACACAGCGCACGGCCACGACGGCGACATCGGTGCATTACGCGCGCAAATGCGAGGCATCTGCACGAAATTGCCGAAGAATGACAGCGGTCACGAGAGCTGCATGGAGTTCTTGTCGGACCATCGGTTGACATCGCAAAGAATGCCCTAGGCTTCCGCCTGCCGGGACTTATGAGACAGTTTTTGAACGGCAAAGGCGCAGCCCGGGCTTCATTCCACACGGCAAGTGATCATGAATTCTCGCCGGCCTCGACCGATCCGCGGGATGGCAGGGTGCTCCACCCTGCCCCCCGACAAGACTCGCATTCTGTACCGCTATTTCACGGACCCGTCTGTGCCTATCTTGCATTCACGTGTTAGGTACACTTTGCTGAGGCCCAACCGATCTGGGCAGGTAAGGAGTCAGTCGTGAAAATCGCAAAACCGATACTTTTGGTCACCACGCCCCTCGGCGTCATCGAGGGTGTCTACGAGTGCTACAAACTCGCCGGCGGTCTCGTATTCATCATGCTTGCCATGCTGACTGTCATGACGTGCGCAGCTGCCACAGTCGTGTCGGTGGTTCGACGCGAAGAAGCCGACGCGCGCAAGACACAGCCATGGAAATCGTGATCGTGGTTCTTCTGGTCGCCGTGGTCGCGAGCCTTGGGCACGCGCTGACGTCGATGTCATCGGGGGAAGTCGGGATCGCGCGCTCGCACCGCATGGCACAGGCGTTGACGGTGCGAATTGCGCTCTCTGTCGCATTGTTCGCGTTCATGTTGGTGAGCTACCACTTTGGCTGGATCCAGCCGCACGGGCCCCACTAAACGTCACATGCCGAGCCTAGCGCAGGGGCGCTGCTCTCCGTAGAGTGGCGGCATGAAACTCTACGAAACGGTCGCGCGCGAGTTGGAAGAGATGATTCGCGGCGGTTCGATGCGGCCCGGCGACCAATTGCCCTCGGTTCGGTCTCTGTGCCTGACGCGCAAGGTGAGTCGCGCGACAGTGGTACATGCCTACTCGGCACTCGAGGGCATGCGGCTGATAGAAGCGCGGGACCGCTCCGGATACTATGTCTCGGTCAGGCGCAAACCCGCACCGCCGCCGGTTCCGTCGACGCCCAAGTCGCATTCCACTCGGGTGGTGGTGAGCGACTTGGTTTTCGACACGCTGGAGGCATCACGCGACCGGCGGGTCGTACCGCTGGGGTCGGCATTTCCCGGCCCGATGTTGTTTCCGTGGAAGAAGCTCGCCCGCTATCTTGGCAGCAGCGCGCGCCACATGGACCCTTGGAGCACCGTCGAGAGCCTTCCACCCGGAAGCATCGACCTGCGCCGCCAAATCGCCCGACGATATTTGCGTCTGGGTATGACCATCGGCATTGAGCAGATCGTGATTACCGCGGGCGCGCTGGAGGCGCTCAATCTTGCGCTGCTGGCCTTGACCCGGCCAGGGGATACCATCGCGATCGAATCGCCGACGTTCTATGGTTGCTTACAGGCGGCCGAGCGATTGGGTCTCAACGTCATAGAAATCCCCACGCATCCCACCGACGGAATCAATATGACCGCACTCACGAATGCCATATCGAAGCATTCACTGAAAGCATGCTGGTTTATGACAACCTTGCAGCACCCCACGGGGGCGATCGTTCCCAGCCAAAAAAAGCGCGAGTTGGTCGAGTTGCTATCGAGTCATGACATCCCGTTGATCGAAGACGATGCCTACGCGGATCTTCAGTTTTCACCCACACCGGCAGTACCCGCCAAGGCCTTCGATAAACGGGGACTCGTATTGCACTGTGGAACTTTCAGCAAATGTCTTGCGCCGGGGTATCGGCTCGGTTGGGTGGCCGCCGGACGATTCGCAGACGCAGTGATTCGGGGCAAGGTGGAGTCCTCGTTGTCAACGAGCCTTCCCGTCCAACTCGGCATCGCTGAGATGTTGCAACACGGTGGCTATGATTCGCACCTGTTGAACTTGCGTCAAGCTCTCGAAAGTCAACAAGCCGCTGCCTTTCAGTCAATGGAGCGTCATTTCCCGCCGGGGTATCGCTCCACGCACCCCAAGGGCGGCTATTTCTTGTGGATTGAGTGCGCTGCGCAGGTCGATTCGCTTGAAGTGCACCGCCTGGCGCTGGCGTCGGGAATCAGCATCGCGCCAGGCCCGATGTTTTCAGCCCGGCGCCAGTTCGGCAATTTTATCCGTCTGAATTATGGCCATACTTGGACTTCGTCAATGGATGCTGCCGTGGCGAAACTCGGCGCGATCTTGCGGCGATTTTGAACTCCGCCCAATCAGACCCCCTTTCTCGCCGACCCCTGTAGATTTCGGCCGTCCATGCCGGCGGCGCTCACCAGACCGAGTCCGGTGCCGATACAGAGCCCGGCCTTGATATCCGCCTGAATGACTTCTTGAAGGTCATCGAGACGTCGTTGATTCATGGCCGGCTCTGTCATATGGGCTTCCTCGAGGACGCTATGGTTTGAACTTCGCCCGCAGGCTCAAGTACCACATCCGCGGCGGATTGAAATACCCGCCCACTTCGCCGGCACCGTAGTTCGGCGATCCGGCCGTCACGAACCGGTCGTCGGTAAGGTTCGTACCACCGAAGGCGACGTCGTACAACTGGTTCGCCGACACATAGTGGATCGAGGCGTCCACCATGTTCGTCACTGGACGCTTGAGCTGTGGCGTATTCAACGAATCGTTGAACAAGGTCGACGTGTAGGTGTACGACGGGATCAAGCGGATCATGGACTGGTTCGGCAGCGTAATGGTGTACTCGGGGTCGAAGGTCCACTTCGAGCGCGGAGTCTTCGGCAGCTTCGCATCGAGCGGTGACGTCCCATCACCCTTCGTCCCGCAAATCGGCGGGCCGGCCGGACACACGGTGGAGCCGTCCGGCAGCGCGTACTGGGGGAAATTCGCATTCGGATTGACCGATACGTAGTAGGCGTCGATGAAGGAGCCGGTCAGATTCAACTGCAAGCCGCCGCCGACGAGATACTGCGTTTCGATCTCGGCACCCTTGATTTTCGCATTGCCGGCATTGACGTAAACCGGCGAGATGCCCTCCTGAATGTTGAGCTGGATGCCATCGTACTTGGTGTAGTAAACGGCCCCGTTGACCAGCAAATGATGGTCCAGTAATTCAGACTTCACGCCCAGCTCGAAGGTCGAGGAGTACTCAGGTTGGAACCGTGCTTGCGTGGGGCTCGTGATCGCAGCGGACAGACGCGTGGTCCAGCCGCCTTCCTTGAAGCCCTTGCCCCAGCTGAGATAGCTCATCACGTTGTCATTGACGTGATACTGGACGCCGAGCGTCGGATCGAAGATATGCCAGGCCTGGCTGTCTGGAGTTCCCGGGAAATAGCGGAAGATATTGTCGGGGCCGGGTCCGAAGTACGGGAAGTTGTTCAGATCGCTCTGGCCGCCCACAAAACGAGTTTGCGCGTCCGTGAACCGCCCGCCCGCCGTGAATCCCCAGCTGTCGTTGAGCCGGTAGTCGCCGTGAAAGAACGCGGCATAGTCGATGTTCGTCACGTCGTTCGCCTGGTCGAAGACGTACAGAAGGGCCTCGAAGGGCACGAAGTCGTGGACGTGTCCCGCTTCCTTGAAGGCATAGAGCCCGGTCACATAGTTTAACTTGTCGTCGAACGCCTTGCCGAGCACCTGGAATTCCTCGGAGACCTGGAACTGATGCTGCTCGTCCGTGACTTCCTGCAGCGTCTCGGGTGTACCGTCCAAGTCCGTGCCGATGTTCCACGAGATCTGGCGATATCCCGTGATCGACTTCAGCGCCAGCGCGTCGGTGAGCTCGTAATTCGCCGTGATCGCCGTGCCGAACACGTCGTTTTTCGCGAAATCGGGTCCGCTCCCATAGGTGGTGTCGATGTTGCCGGTGTTCGTGGCGGCGTAGCTGTCGTAGATGCGCGGCTGGTTCGAGCCCAGGTATGCGGTCCCGGGGTGGTTCAGGTAGTTGAACGGGCCCGCGGGCCCGCCGACGTAGCCGGCGCCGAGCAGCGCCGCGCCGCCGGTGGAAATCCCGGGTACCGAGGCACGCGGATGGGAGCACCCGAGTCCGAAGTTCGGCGCAAGGCCGGCCGCGACGACGGCCGGCGGCGGACCGCCGTTGGCAAAGATAGCGCCCGGCAATGTCGCCGCGTTGTTGCCGATGCAGAGGTTGTAGAGGGTCGAAAACGTCGAGCTGTTCAAGTTGCCGGTATAGACGCCTAAGACCGTGTACGGCAGCGCCGTCTGATCCTCGTGCGACCAGTCGCCCTCGAATGTGAGCTTCAGTTTGTCGGTCGCCTTCCACACCAGTTTGCCGCGCACCGTGCCCACGCCCGTGCCGCCGTAGTTGTCCCCGGTCTGGTAGCCGGACTTCGGGTACGCCGTCTGCGGATCGACCACGTAGGGCGCGTTGCCGTAGGGGCTGCTGCTCGGATACGGGATGACCTTCTGCCAGCCCGTCTGTTGCTGCGACGACACGCTGATCGTCGACAGCAACGTATCGGAGATCAACGGCAAGTCCGCTGTGAACGCGAAATCGCGCCGAGCGTAGCTGCCGCCGGTGGCGGTGGCGATGACGCGCGCCTCGTCGCCCGGGTCATGGGTCACGATGTTGATGGCGCCGCCGATGGTGTTGGCGCCGAACAAGGTGCCCTGAGGGCCTTTCAAGATTTCGATGCGATCCACGTCGAGCAGCTGCTGGTTGGCGCCGATGGTTCGCGCCAGGTACACGCCGTCGACATAGACGCCGACGCCCGGGTTCAAGTTGAAGGCAAAGTCGTCCTGGCCGATGCCGCGAATCGAGGCGGACAACACGGAGCGGTCGCCCGAGAAGGGCGCGCCGGCGTCCAGGTTCACGCCCGGTGACAGATTCCCGATCTGAGTCACGTCGACGATATTGCGGCTCTGCAAAGATTCCGCGGTGAACGCCGAAATGGCGATGGGTACGTTTTGCAGGTTCTCCGAGCGGCGCTGGGCGGTCACGACGACTTCTTCGAGCTCGCCAGAATTTTGTGCGCCAGCCGCCGGCGCCTGCTGCGATTGGGCGGTCCCAGCAATGAGCATCGACAGGCTGCCCAAGGCGCCGCAAGTCAACACCGACCGCAAACCCGACCGGACGTCCGGCCCACGTTTCTTGTCTGAACGCTTTATCATCATATGCCCCCCCCTAAGAGCCCACCTCGAAAGATCGACGCGGCATTCGAGGGCCTCATCGATCTCTTCCGGCAATTATTTTTTTCATGCAGTTGTTGCCAAAACACGACAACGAACTACAGTGCGATTATGCTATCGGAGCCATCGGGTTTGTATAGCACGAGAGTGCACGCGTTCTAGCATATGCGTACATAAACGACGCCGTATCTTCGATGCCTGCAACCGGAGGTTACCAGCAATGCGCAGCGTATTCGGCGCGGCTCAACTCAGCTACGACGTAGCGTTTCGCCTGCTGGCAGGCGTCGGCAAGCGGAATTCCGGACGCCAAACCTGCGGCAATCGCGGAAGCCAATACGCATCCGGTTCCGCGACCGGTGACCCGGATACGTGGCGAAGCGAAGCGCCGCACGACATGATTTCGAGAGATCAACAGATCGATCGCCTCCTCACCACCCGCGTGCCCGCCCTTCAGCAGAACCGCCTGCGGCCCGAGCGTCAGCAAACGCTCCGCATGCGATATCAACGCAAGTTCGCCGATCGCCGGCTCTTCCGCCAACAACATCGCTGCTTCGGGGATATTGGGTGTCACGATCGTCGCAAGCGGGAACAATCTCTTACACATCGCTGCGCGCCCTTCGGCATCGAGAAGAACGCCGCCTGAAGAGGCCACCAGCACCGGGTCCAACACAATCGGCACTGTCATGCCGCACGGCAGACTCTCGACAACCGCTTCGACCGTCGCCCTAGTCCCGAGCATGCCGATTTTGATGGCCCCCACCGAACGCGTTTGGAACGCCGTGACGATCTGAGCATGAATGGCTTCCGGAGGGACATGGTACACATTGGTCACGCGCGAATTCGATTGCGCCGTGACCGCCGTGATCGCACAGAGAACGTCGACTTCGAAGTCATTCAGGACTCGCATATCGCGAGTGAGCCCGGCTCCCCCGCTCGAGTCGGTTCCGGCGATCACGAGCACGGCGGGTCGCAAGCTCGTTGCCTCAGTCCCCGATCGCCACGAGCGCCACATTCTGGTGGCCCTGGCTTTGCAATGCCCGCGCCGCGCGCCAAGCACGGACGCCAGTTCGGCAGCACAGGACTATGCGGTGCTCGCGGGGAAACCGGGGTTGCGCGCCCAGCAGATCGTCCACGTCCAGGCGCAAAGCCGCGGCAAACGGTGATACGGGCGCCTCGATCAGGCTGCGCAAATCGATGACGATATCCGCGCGGTCTACCTGGGCGGCCGAAATGAACGGGATCACGGCGCCGCTTGGCTCCGGGGCCGCCGCAAAGGAGAAGCCGCCGAAGCGCAAGGTGCGAAAGTCCACCGTCACGAGTTGCCCTAGAACGGTGGGCTGCAAGTCAAGGAGGATCGCGAGAACCATGTGCGCTTGCAGCGTTCCGATGACGCCGACTGCCGTGCCGAGCACGCCGGACTGCGCACACGATCCCGCCTGGCGCGGTATGTCCGGAAATACGGCCCGATAGCTCGGGACGCCGCCGCAAAACCCACCGACGTATCCTGTCAATCCTAGCACCGACGCGCTGACCAATCCCTTCGTGACGCGATGGCATTCGTCGCTCAACACGTAGGTCACCGCGAAGCTGTCGGCGGCATCGACGATGAGGTCGGCCGTGGCGACCAGGGAGGCGGCATTGGCGGGCGTCAGGCGCTCGCTGACGGCCTCTATCTGAACCTCGGGATTCGATTCCAGGAGTGCCGCGCGTATTGCCTCTGCTTTGAGAAGGCCCACGTCGCTCAGGCGATAGACCGGCTGCCGGTGCAGATTCGATTCCTCGACGCGATCGTGGTCGACGATCACCAGCCGTCCAACGCCGGCGGCGCCTAGGTATTGCAACACGGCGCAGCCCAACCCACCGGCACCGACCACCAGAACGCGAGCATCGCGCAGGCGCGCCTGTCCGGCCGTACCCACCTCAGGAAGGATCGTCTGGCGGGAATAGCGCTGGTTCATACCGGGTTACCCGCTGCAGCCAGCCATTCCTGCGTGCGAACCACCGGATCGGGGCTTCTAACGATGTCGCTCACGACCGCCGCGACATCCGCGCCGGCCGCGAACACCCCCTGCAATCGCTCGACGGTCAGCCCTCCGATCGCCACGAGCGGAATGATTCCGATCCGCCGCTTCCACTCCGTGATTCGATCGAGCCCCTGCGCGGACCAGGGCATGACCTTGAGCAATGTGGGATAAATCGGACCCAGCGCAAGATAATCGGGCTCCAGCGCGAGTGCACGCTCGAGCTCGGCGTGATCGTGGGTGCTGATGCCGATCTTGATGCCTGCTCTGCGCAGCGCGGGCAGGTCGGCCATATCCAGATCACCCTGACCCAGGTGAACGAAGTCGCACTCTTCGGCCATGGCCATCTGCCAGTAGTCGTTCACCACCAACTGAGCGCCGGCGCGTGCGCAGAGCGTCCTGGCCTTGCGAATCTCACCGCACACCTCAGCGTCCGTTCGGTCCTTGACGCGCAGTTGCACCAGCCGCACGCCCAGCGGCAGCAGCCGCGCCACCCACTGGGCCGTCTCGACGATCGGATAGACGCGCGGCAGCTTCACCGGGCATCAACCCAGAAATGCCTTGCCGATCACGGGCGTCGAAGGCCTCCCGACTTCGCGTGGCTCCATGGGGCCCGCAAGATGAGCGGCACGACCAGCTTCAACGGCTTTTGCGAAGGCCTCGGCCATTCGCGCGGGAAGGGCCGCTTGTGCAACCGCGGTGTTGATCAGGACGGCATCGAACCCCAGCTCGAGTGCCTGGGCGGCGTGGGACGGCACACCGATCCCCGCATCGATCACGAGCGGAATATCGGGGAAATGTGCCCGCAGCGCCTTCAAGCCGAACAGATTGTTGAGCCCCCGACCCGAGCCGATCGGCGCCCCCCAGGGCATCAAGACCCGGCAACCCGCAGTCAACAGCTTGTCCGCCACGACGAGATCCTCGGTCGTGTAGGGAAAGACGTCGAACCCGTCGGCGATGAGGATCCGAGCCGCCTCCACGAGCCCGAACACATCGGGCTGCAGCGTATCATCCTCGCCGATGACTTCGAGCTTGATCCAGGACGTGCCGAAGACTTCGCGCGCCATCTGGGCGGTCGTCACCGCTTCCTTCACCGAGTGGCAACCGGCCGTGTTCGGAAGCGCGCGCACGCCCAGATCGCGAATGATCGACCAGAATCCTTGCCCCGCGCGCTCGCCGCCCGATTCGCGCCGAAGGGACACTGTCACGACCTCGGCACGGGAAACTCTCACGGCCTCCATCAAGACCGCCGGCGATGGATAACGGGACGTCCCCAGGAACAATCGGGAGCGCAATTCGGTGTCGTAAACCTTCAACATTCACCCTCCCTGCATCGGCGCCAGGACTTCGACACGATCGCCCTCGGCCAATGGGGCGCCCGGCCGCGAACTCTTCGGGACGAACTCGCCATTCAACGCCGTCGCGACGACCGAGTCGCCGTAGCCTAGCGCCTGCAGTGCCGACGCCAGGTCGGCGGCGCCGGTCTCACGCCAGGCGCCGTTCACGAGGATCTTCATCCATCACCTCCGGAAAATGCCGGTCCTCCAGCAGGATCTGCGCCGCCCGGCGCGCCAGTGCCGGCGCGAGCAGAAATCCGTGCCGGAACAGACCGTTGACGTAAAGAGTGCCGCCGTGCCAGCCGATGCGCGGCAAGTGGTCCGGGAAAGCTGGGCGCACACCCGTCCCGATCTCGACGATCTCAGCCTCACCAAACGCGGGATGCAGCGCGTATGCAGCGCTCAGAAGCTCGAGCATCGACCGAGCCGTGATCCGCGTCGGTTGGTCGCTCTCGATCATCGTCGCGCCCACCATGAACAGCCCGTCGGCGCGCGGTACGATGTACAACGGTATACGTGGATGCAACACCCGGACGGGTCGCGACAAGGAGACCTCGCGCAGCCGGAGCAGCAGCATCTCACCTTTCACGCCGCGGAGATCCTTGAGCACGTCGCGGGCCGCGAGTCCCGTGCAGTTGACCACGCGGTGCCCGGTCAACGGTACAGCCGATGCCTCGACGCCGAAGCGGACCGGAACGCCCCTCTCGCCAAGCCGGTGCGCGAGGGCCGCCAACGCGGCTCGCGGGTCGAGATGGCCTTCGTCCCGGAAGTACAGGGCCCGGCTGAAACGTCCGGCAAGGTCCGGTTCCAGAGCGCCAATCCCCGCACCATCGAGCCATTCGAAGCGCTCCGTGCGGCGGCTGAACTGCGTCAACTCGCCGGCGTCGCGCCCATGAGCCACGACCAGACTGCCATTGAGGAGCGTTCCCGGAAATCTTTCCTGCCACCAGGCGATGCTCTCACCGCCCAGCCGGGCGATGAGCGGCTCCGCGCTCTCGAGTTCGCACCACGGCGCCAACATGCCGCCCGCAAACCAGGAACAGCTCGAGGAGCCGAGATGCTCTCCACGCTCGAGCACCTGGACTGTTACGCCGCGTTCCGCCAGCTCCAGGGCACAGACGAGGCCCACGACGCCGGCGCCGATAACGGTCACCTGCATGATTAGCCACTCTCGGGCGTCGGCACGTAAAGCTTACTGCCCACTGCGCGGAACTTGTCCGACATGTCGCGCATACCCTGCTGGCGCGCTTCCGCCCGCACCTCGTGAGAGATGCGCATGGAACAAAATTTGGGTCCGCACATGGAACAGAAGTGCGCCACCTTGTGCGCCTCCTTCGGCATCGTCTGATCGTGAAAAGCGCAGGCGGTGTCAGGATCGAGAGAGAGATTGAATTGGTCCTCCCATCTGAAGTCGAAGCGCGCCCGTGAGACGGCATCATCGCGGTCCCGAGCGCCGGGATGGCCTTTGGCCAGGTCCGCCGCATGGGCTGCAATCTTGTAGGTGATCACACCCACCTTGACATCGTTGCGGTCGGGTAACCCGAGGTGTTCCTTCGGCGTCACATAGCACAGCATGGCCGTGCCGAACCAGCCGATCATAGCGGCGCCGATCGCCGACGTGATGTGGTCGTACCCGGGTGCGATGTCGGTCGTCAGCGGTCCCAGTGTGTAGAACGGCGCCTCGCCGCAGTGGGCGAGCTGCTTGTCCATGTTCTCTTTGATCTTATGCATCGGCACGTGGCCCGGCCCTTCGATCATCACCTGGCAGTCATGCTTCCAGGCAATCTGCGTCAGCTCGCCCAACGTCTCGAGTTCGGCGAACTGCGCGGCATCGTTGGCATCGGCAATCGAGCCGGGGCGCAACCCGTCTCCCAGCGAGAAGCTGACGTCGTAGGCGCGGCAGATCCGGCAGATTTCCTCGAAATGCTCGTAGAGAAAGCTCTCCTGATGATGCGCGAGACACCATTTCGCCATGATCGAGCCACCGCGGGACACGATCCCGGTGACCCGGTTCACCGTAAGCGGGACGTAGGCGAGACGCACACCGGCGTGGATGGTGAAGTAGTCGATCCCTTGCTCGGCCTGCTCGATGAGCGTGTCGCGAAACACCTCCCAGCTGAGGTCTTCGACGATGCCGCCGACCTTCTCCAGCGCCTGATAGATCGGCACGGTGCCGATCGGGACCGGCGAATTGCGAATGATCCACTCGCGAATCGTATGAATGTTGCGGCCGGTGGAAAGATCCATCACGGTATCGGCACCCCAACGGATGGACCACACCATCTTGTCCACTTCTTCTGCCGTCGACGAGGTGACGGCGGAATTGCCGATATTCGCGTTGATCTTCACCAGGAAATTACGGCCGATGATCATCGGCTCGGATTCCGGATGGTTGATGTTCGCGGGAATGATCGCGCGACCGGCAGCCACCTCGGCACGTACGAATTCCGGTGTCACGTAGTCCGGGACGCTCGCTCCCCATGCGTTCCCGTCTCGCGCGAGAGCTTCCTTGGTCCGTGCTCGACCCACGTTCTCGCGAATCGCGACGAACTCCATCTCCGGCGTGATGATGCCCGCTCGCGCGTAAGCGATCTGCGTGACGGCGGCGCCACCACGCGCCCTGCAGGGACGCTGCAGATTAGGGAACTCGGGAGCCGCGCCCTTCCCTCCGACGAGAAGCCCGTTATCCATCGCCTGAACCGGGCGGCCGTCATAGGCCTCCACATCGCCTCGAGCGGTAATCCAGCTTTCGCGCAAGCGCGGCAGACCGAACTCGATGTCGATCTTGATCGCCCGATCCGTGAACGGGCCCGAGGAGTCGTAAACCAGGAGCGGCGCCTCGCCCGAGGAAGGGTGGAGCGTGATCTCGCGCATGGGCACTCGGACACCCTCGTGGAATTCCCCGGTTTTATAGATCTTGCGAGAGGCGGGCAGCGGCTCTTGGGCCAGCTGTAGCGTTACGGCGTTCATCTTGATACTCCTTGGGTGACCACGGAGATCCATTGACGCTGCGAGGGAAATAAGCCGATCCGGAATCGCCAGAGGACGAATCACGACTCATTCGAACTTTCCTACGCCAGCATTAACTGGATCAGGTTCAAAGGGTCGCCATGCTGCAACGATGCATCGATGGCCTCTCAGCCCCCTGGCGGGGCTCCCCTAGCGGGGACCAAGATAGTACGTCTCACGCTGCGGGTCAACGAGGGTCTGCAAAGCGCGAACCTCACCTCGTAAAGCGCATTGGCGCGCTTGGCTTCGTAGGTAAGGATGGTCGAGCATGACCGATGTAGGAATTGAACGATTTGCCGCCGAGGTGAACTATCGATGGGTGACGCTTGCGAATTCAGTTCGGCGGCGCCCTTGTCGGCTCATCCCCGACCTGTTGTCACAGAATCCCGGCCTGGAGGTGGCTCTCGTTCTCTCGGATTTCGTGCGCGATATGGTGGACGACCAGATCGATCTGGCCATCCGAGCGCTCGCCCTAGTCCGCCTCCGCTCTGATTGCGGCGTATCCAAAAATCGGACTATAGTTGATCAATGGAAATGACGAACGAGGAGTACACATGAGCAGCTCATCGACCCGATGGCGATCCGATGGTGTGCGGATCATTCGGCCCGGGGAGTTCGATTCCAACATCGCTCAGACGCCGGGTTTGCGCCGCCTCGCAGCGGTGACGAATGCGAGCACGGGTGCGACGAAGCTCTGGGCCGGCACCTTTACAGTTGACGCGACGGCGAAAACCGGCCCGCATCACCACGGTGATCTGGAGACCGTGATCTACGTCCTCGACGGAGTTGCACGACTGCGCTGGGGCGAGCGCTTGGAATTCGAGGCCGAGGCCTCCGCGGGTGATTTTATCTACGTGCCATCTTACGTTCCGCATCAGGAGATCAATCCAAGCCCGGATCTGCAGCTGAAGTGTGTGCTGGCGCGCAGCGGTGATGGTCTCGTATACAATCTGGATATCGAGGGCGTCGAGACGCCTGAGTTGGTCCGATGGATCGACGACTTGCATAAATAAAATGCACGACACGATGAACGTCGGCGATTCTTTGACAGCCTGATTGAATTTCCATGCGATGGCCGATGCGGAATCAGCCCCCACGCCTCGGCTCGCATTCATACATCAGCTGGAACAGCTACCTAGCTCGAATCTTTGGAGCTCGTGCTTCCACGGTGGGCAACGCCCGGTCCCGCGTTCCATATGTATTACCCTGCCGGCCGGCAAACACCGCCTGGGCTGCGCCAGTTGATTGAAACCTTGCGCGCGGTCCACTAGCCTCCGCGCTGATTGCGATTGCCGATGTCGTGGCGCGCTGCGCCCTCAGGGCGTCCATCCGGCCCGACCCAGGGGTGCGATCTGACGAGGGGCCTGCGGCCCCGCAGCCCCACGGCGCCGTCCTCCGTCTGCCAACCGCCGATTTCCCGGTAGGTGCCGAGCGAAATGCGTTCTTGCATCGCGAGTGGCGTTCACCGGGGGGGGCTCGTCAGTTCGCTTCGGGACTCGATGCGACGTAGTCATCGCGGATCACGCCATCGGCCGTCAAACGAAAAATACGGCGTTGCCGCACGCTTATGTCGACTGGCGCACATCAGGATTTTACTCGAGTAAGTAAAATCGGCGGATGCCGTCGTGGTCGCACGGAAGTAAAGCGACGAGCGCCGCCCTTCGCCGGCGCCGATACATAGAAACAGGTGAGTGGCAAACCGACCCTGAGGTCGAGTGAGGCGATGAACAAATGCCGATCCAACCGACTCAGCCAGCGCGGTCGAGCACACGCAACGCAACGCACCAACTGACCGCGGTCGTGCTCGTCGCGATGCTGTGGCATCCCGCAGGCGCTAGTACCGAAGATCCCACCACGTCGATGTTTTCGTTCAGCGGTTTCGGCACTTTAGGGGTAGTGCACTCGAGCGAAGACGACGCGGACTTCACGTCCAGCCGTCTAAAGCCCAACGGTGCCGGATATACCCGGGCATGGAGCCCCGCCGTCGATAGCACGGCGGGCGCGCAAGTCACCGCCAATTTCACCCCGCAACTCTCGGCGGTCCTGCAAATCATCGCGGAGCAAAATTACGACAACACTTATATTCCGCATGTGGAGTGGGCGAATATCAAGTATCAGTTCACGCCGGAGGTCAGCGTTCGCGTTGGGCGGATTGTGCTGCCGGTGTTTCTGGTTTCCGATTCTCGCATGGTGGGCTACGCGAATCCGTGGGTACGGCCACCGGTCGAGGTCTATGATTTCGTGCCCGTCTCCGACAGCGACGGTGCGGATGCGAGCTACCGGATTAACGTTGGTGATTTCGTCAATACGGTGATGGGCACTTACGGAAGGAACAGTTCAAGAGCGCCCGAAGGCGGCAACGTCATAGGGAGACGCGAGTGGGTGGTCTCCGACACCGTCGAGTACGGCGCGGTCACCATCCACCTCGCGTATGAGGAAACCCACCTGACCATCGACTCCCTGAATGCACTGTTCGCTGCCTTCCGGCAGTATGGAGCGCAAGGCAACGCGCTCGCAGACAGATATGACGTCGATGACAAGCCCTTCCGGTTTATCGGGCTCGGCGGAATGTACGACCCAGGCGCCTGGTTCGTGACGGGAGAATGGGGGGCTACTCAATTTCACTCTGTGGTCGGCGATGGCACCGCCTGGTATGTCAGCGGTGGCTATCGGTTGGCGAAGTTCACGCCGTATCTGTCCTACGCCCAGGTGAAGGCGGACAGCAACACGTTCGACCCCGGCCTGACGGTATCGGCATTGCCCCCCTCTCTGGCAGCACCCGCCGTGGGCCTCAATACTGAGCTCAATTCAATTTTGGGATCGATCGCCGTTCAGAAGACGATTTCCGTGGGTGCGCGCTGGGATTTCCTGAAGAATGTTGATCTCAAATTACAATACGACCGTACTCGTCTGGGCGCCGGCTCGCCGGGCACGCTGATTAACCTGCAACCGGACTTTCGGCCGGGCGTCGGCGTGAATCTCTTCAGTATCGCAATCGATTTCGTATTGTGACGGGATCTCACATGACTTTCATGAACCGCGTCGCATTGGGTGCATTCGGCCTTGCGCTGAGTCTGGTGAGTGGTACGGCCTTGGCCGATGTGGTCGTGGTGGTCTCAGCCAAGAGCCCGATCACAGCCTTGAGCAAGAGCCAGGTGGCGGACCTCTTTTCAGGCAGGACACGCCTGTTTCCAAACGGCCTGCTCGCCGTACCCATCGATCAGGCAGACGGCTCAATCACACGCGATGAGTTCTACACGAAGATCTCCGGCAAATCAGCTGCGCAAATCAAAGCGTACTGGTCAAAGATCATATTCACGGGGCGCGGCCAGCCGCCCAAGACCGTGTCGAGCAGTGCTGAAGTGAAGAAACGCCTCCTCGAGAATCCCGCTGCCATCGGGTACATCGAGGATAAAATGGTGGATGACAGTGTCCGAGTGCTGCCCTGACCGTCTACGCGGCCGTCGACCCAAGTCGTGTGCCGATGTAGGTGATTTCCGTGGCCTGCGCCCGCAGTAGCTGGGTAAACTCCTCAGCCGGAAGAGGCTTGTTGAAATAAAAGCCCTGCAGTTCGTCGCAGGCATGCGCACGCAGGGATTCAGCTTGCTCCTTCGTTTCGACGCCTTGCGCAACCACCGTCAAGCTCAAGGATTTGCCCATCGCAATAATGGCGTCCGCCAGCCCCGTGTCTTCGGTCGGCGTGACGAGGTCACGAGTAAACGAACGGTCTATTTTTATCGTGTCGAGGGGAAATCGCTGCAATGTGGCGAGCGAAGAATATCCGGTTCCGAAATCGTCGACGGCGATCCGAACCCCTAAGGCCTTGAGTTCCGTTAGGATCCTCAGCGTGTTCTCGAGGTTGCGGGTCAGCAAGCTTTCGGGGATCTCGATCTCCAGAAGGTGCGGATCCATGCCGGCGGCCCCCAGTATCGACGTCACGTCCTGCAGCAGTTGTTCGTCAAAGAACTGACGTGCGGTCATGTTGACGGCGATGCTCAAGGGCGGAAGGCCCTGTTTCTGCCAGGCGATGCTCTGCGCACAGACCGTTTTGAGAACCCACTTGCCTATCGGCACGATCAACCCGGTCTCCTCTGCGACCGGGATGAATTGCATTGGCGCCACCGTCCCGAGGTCGGGGTGCTCCCAGCGCAGCAATGCTTCCATACCGGTGATGCGGCCACTGGCGATATCCCGCTTGGCCTGATAATTAAGCCGAAACTCGTTACACTCGAGTGCGTGCCGCAGGCTCGATTCCAGGGTCAGCCGCTCCAGGGAGTTGGCATTCAGCTTTTCGGAATAGAACTGGAAGTTGTTCTTGCCTTCTGCCTTCGCCTGATACATCGCAATATCGGCATTCTTGGTCAGCGTCTGCTCGTCGAGACCGTCTTGCGGATAGGTGCTGATGCCGATACTCACCGTGACGCGGAATTCCTGGCCGATGAGGGTAAATGCTCTGGCGATAACCAGCAGTATTTTCTGAGCGACGCTCCCCGCGTACTTTTCATCCGCTAATTCCGGCAGGAGCACGACGAATTCGTCTCCTCCCAGGCGTGCGACCGTGTCGCTGTCCCGCACACATGCCTTGAGCCGGGTCGCGACTTCTCGGAGGAGTTGATCTCCGGCGTCATGCCCCAGCGTGTCGTTGATCTGCTTGAAGCGATCGAGGTCGAGAAAGGCGACCGCCAGCCGTTTATCATAACGACGCGCCTCGTCGATGCGCTGATTCAGCAGTTTGCTGAACATGCTGCGGTTGGGAAGTCCCGTCAGTCCGTCATGATAGGCGAGGTACTCGACGCGCTCGGCATAGGCCAGTTTGGCTTCGCTCTCGCGCAATCGACTCTGGGTGAGCTGCCAGCTCATGCGCCCCAGCAGCCCCAGCAGCAGAACCGTCAGTACGCTTCCGAGCGCCGCCCACCACGCGTAAGTCCGCGTGTCGCGTCCTTCGGCGGCCAGCTGTTCATCCACCGACAGTCCGACGAGGACGGCGAGAGGAAAGCCGTAGAGTTCGCGCGCACTGGTCCAGCGCCGCACGCCATCCCAGCTGCTGGTGGAGATCGTGGCCGGCGTGTCGTCGGCGTCCGCTTCCGGCACCACGGATGGATAGTCGATCGAGGTGCCGGAAGTCACCACATCTCCCGTACGCATGGCCCGAAAGGCGCCGTCGGACCCGAGCATGCCGAGGACGCCATGCTCGCGCAGCTTCGAGGAGTCATAACCACTGACGAAATAGGCCACCTCGACGGCGACGATGACGACGCCGCCAAACTCTCCATTCGCCAACCCCAGCCTGCGGCTGAAGTGCAGCTGCGCGTCCCCGGTGGAGCCCCGCGGCAACCGTTCGATGAAGAACGACTCGCTCCCGCGTTGTTCGCGAAAGTAATCTTGGAGAGCAACGCTCGCGCTCCCGGACGGGCGCGTGCTGTCCACGATAGTCCCCTTCTGATCGGCAATGCTGACGACGAAGAGTAGATCCGGTGGCAACAGTCCTTTGTCGCTGAGTTCTGCGAGGGTGCGGCCCTCCCCTGCGCGTTCGCGCCAATACTTGACGAGATTCAGGGTCTGATCGATCTCGCGCAAAGCGCGCACGACTTGGGCTTCGTACGTGTCCAATAGTGCGCGGCTCGATTCTGCCTCGGCATGCTCGGCATCGGAGTGCCTGACCCTGACAATGCCGTAGGTCGTTCCCCAGATGATCACCAGAAAAAACACAGCGATGAGCGGGAACAGGGTCTGCGGTTCGCTGACCCGGCCCCAACCACGGTGAACTAGTTCTGACAAGGGCACGACGTTTCCTTACTGCTTACGGGCGAGAGTCCGTCAATACACCTTGACTGATGCCTCGATACCGCCGTCCATCCGAACCTGACACATGTGGGACTCATGCGGTGTGCGCCACCCCATGCACGATCGTGCATCGCTGTCTTATGGATACTCCGCGACCGCCCACGACCCGCAACCTTTGACGATAGCAGCATTATGTCGCGTACTCTGTGCGGCAGCACACAGTAGGCCACATTGAGACGGGAGCAAGTGCGAGATAGCCTTGCATCTCGGCCTTGTCGCTGCGGTCGAACAGGACATCGATGACGTGGTGCATGTCGCGCATTCCGACGATGTATTCGGCGACGTAATCCAGGCCATACTCGTATCGAATTAATCTCC
Organism: Gammaproteobacteria bacterium; assembly: GCA_003164785.1. Taxonomy (GTDB): domain Bacteria; phylum Pseudomonadota; class Gammaproteobacteria; order Steroidobacterales; family Steroidobacteraceae; genus Bog-1198. The sequence continues at coordinate 111,848 of PLUE01000048.1, forward strand.
TGGCCCATCGCAAAGGTGAAAACATGTCAGTTATGGAAGTGGAGACGCTGATTATCGGCGGCAGTCAAAGCGAAGAGATTCGAACCATGAAGAATTCGGAAAAACGCGCGAAAGCCAAAGGTCGATCGGCGCATCCAGACAAGCAACCTGGCACCAACGTCGGTATGATGCGCGTCTTTTGAAGGACGATCCGATGGCAAAGCGCAAGCGACGAGTAGTTATTCCATGGTCAAAAGAGGATGTGAAGAATCTCCGCAGATCGGCTAAAGAGAAACTCTCGACCAGAGAGACGGCGAAGAGGCTTCATCGTACACCTGGAGCAGTTGCCCAAAAGGCCATGAAACTGGAAATTAGATTCCGATCGATCCGGCGAAAAGTTCGATAACGATCACCCTACGGACGTTTGGAGCCATAAATCTGCGTCGGCAATAACGAAAAACACGCCTTTTTCGGGTGTACCTGAACGACCAATGAAATCAATATCTTGCCGCGGCCTGCTCGGAAGCCCTCAGGAAATAGGGGGTGTTTCTACCGGGAGTTATTGCACTAAAATCAAGTGCACCCCGGCACGCCAGGGCCGCCGCTGAGTACGATCTCTACCGATTGCTAATTGCCAGCTCCGCTTGGTAGGCAGTCCAGGACCGCCGTCAGCCCCTCGCCGTGCGGTCGTGGTCGACAATCTCCACTGCGGTTCTGCTGCACCTGACGCGGTACGTGTTAGGCTGTCCATGCTCGATTGAAAGTCAATAGTGAGCTTCCGCGCCGATCGACACGACAACACATCGACATTCGACGTCGAGGTCGATGCACACATATACGTTGTTATCCCGTACGTTTGGCAAAACACCCGGTGGATGGAAAAGAGGTACTACGTGAATGACGACGTGACCGAGCGCAAGCAGGCGAAAGAGGCGTTGCTCAAGGCAGGGGCTTTGCAGCGTGCAATTTTCAACAGCGCCAATTTCTCGAGCATCGCCACCGACGCGAACGGCGTCATTCAAATCTTCAATGTCGGCGCTGAGCGCATGCTGGGCTATGCGGCCGCCGAAGTGATGAACAAGATCACCCCCGCCGATATTTCCGATCCACAGGAAGTGATCGCACGCGCCAAAGCGCTGAGCGTCGAGCTCGGCACCAAGATCACGCCGGGCTTCGAGGCCTTGGTCTTCAAAGCCTCGCGCGGGATCGAGGACATCTACGAACTCACCTACATCCGCAAGGATGGAAGCCGATTCCCGGCGGTGGTATCCGTCACGGCGCTGCGCGACACGCAGGACGCCATCATCGGTTATCTGTTGATCGGCACCGATAACACCGCGCGCAAGCTGGTCGAAGCCGAGCAAGAAAAGCTCGATCAGCGCCTGCGCGATCAGCAGTTTTACACCCGCTCACTGATCGAATCGAACATCGATGCGCTGATGACCACCAACCCCTCCGGTATCATCACGGACGTGAACAAGCAGATGGAGGCGCTCACCGGCTGCACGCGCGACGAGCTGATCGGGGCGCCGTTCAAGGACTACTTCACCGATCCGGGGCGGGCCGAAGCGGCGATCAAGCGCGTGCTGCGCGAAAAGTCGGTCACCGACTACGAGCTGACGGCGCGGGCCCGCGACGGTAAGCAGACCGTGGTGTCCTACAACGCCACCACCTTTTACGATCGGAACCGCAAGCTGGAAGGCGTCTTCGCCGCGGCGCGCGACGTCACCGAGCGCAAGCGGGTCGAGGCGGAACTGCAGCAGGCCAAGGCCGTCGCCGAGAGCGCCAGCCGCACCAAGTCGGACTTCCTGGCGAGCATGAGCCACGAGATCCGAACGCCGATGAATTCGATCATGGGCATCGCCGACCTGCTGGCGAAGACGGCCCTCACGCCTGAACAAGACAAGTTTGTGCAGATCTTTCGCCGCTCCGGCGACAACCTGCTGAATCTCATCAACGACATCCTCGATCTCTCCAAGGTCGAAGCCTCGCAGCTTGAGTTGGAGCAGACCGGCTTCTCGCTGAACGACCACCTGGAGAAGGCGATCGAGATGGTGGCGCCTCGGGCCCACGAAAAAGGACTGGCTCTGGTGTGTGAGATCGCGCCGGATGTGAACACCGACCTGGTTGGGGACCCGACACGGCTGCGACAAGTGCTGCTTAATCTGCTCGGCAATGCGATCAAGTTCACCAACTCCGGCCAAGTGTCCCTACGGGTCGATCGCGATCAGGACCCCTCCGTTCCGACCGCATTGCGGTTCACCGTCTCGGACACCGGCATCGGCATTTCGGCCGAGCAACAAGGCCATGTGTTTGAACGCTTCACCCAAGCCGACTCGTCCACCACGCGCAGGTTCGGGGGCACGGGGCTGGGGCTCACGATTTCGAAGCGCCTGGTGGAGCTGATGGGCGGGCGCATCTGGGTCGAAAGCGAAGTCGGGAGGGGCAGCGTATTTGCCTTTGCCGTGCCATTCGAGATCTGGGCCGCGGCCAATCGGCCGGTGGCCGTGCCGGTCGGCACCGGTTCCGAGCCGGCGCTGCCGGCGCTGCGTATTCTTCTGGCGGAGGACTCTCCCGACAACTGCATGATCACCTTGGCTTATCTGGAGGACACGCCGTACCAGGTCGAAATCGCCGTCACCGGGGCCATCGCCTGTGAAATGTTTGAAGCTGGGCTCTATGATCTTGTCCTGATGGACCGGCAAATGCCGATCATGGATGGCTTGACCGCGACGCGGACAATTCGAGCGTGGGAACAGGCGAACGATCGGCCGCCCACACCGATTATCGCCCTGACGGCGTCTGCGTTGAAAGGGGATCGGGAAACCTGCCTGGCGGCGGGTTGCACGGCTTTTCTCACGAAACCAATCAAGCAAGACGTGCTGCTCCAGGCGATCAAGGAACGTTCCATTGCCGCGCCGACAGAAAGCAGCCGCAAGGACACGGTCCACCTGAGTTTGGATCAAAAAATCGCAGACCGGGTCCCCGCATATCTGCAGAACTGCAGGCAGAATGTCATCACGATGCTGGACGCCTTGGACCGGTTCGAGTTTGAGGCGGTGACACTTCTCGGGCACGACATGAGGGGCTCCGGGGGCGCCTATGGCTTTCAGACCATCACTGACATCGGCGCCGGCCTGGAGCAGGCGGCCGAGAGCGCCGACACCGACGCATCGCGCAGGTGGGTGGGCGAATTGTCCAACTATCTGGATCGTGTCGAGGTCATTTCTGGTTAGCCAGCGGCGGCCTCTGCTGTCTCTGGGCGGCTCCGTAGGCTGGAGCCATGCTCGTAGCGCTGGCTGAACACCTCGAACAACTGCGCCGCCCCGGTCGGCGACAGGGGCACGTAGCCAAGTTTGATCTGCTAGGCCTGAAGACGATAGGCACACTCTTCGTTCCCATAGCTTGAGAGCAAAATGCCGCAGGACAAATTCCGCAGCGCCTCGACCACTGCATCAAGGACGGGGCTCTGGACCGCACTTGGCGTGATCGCGGTCCTGTTGTTCTTCCTACTCAGCGGCGCTGTCTCCTTCTCCAACGTCCAGGTCTTGAAGACAGATAGCCAGAAGATCGTGCAATCGCATGAAGTCATCGCCGCTCTCGACATACTCCTCTCCACGATGCAGGATGCAGAGACGGGGCAGCGTGGTTTCCTTCTTACCGGCAACGAGAAATATCTTCAGCCGTACAATGATGCGGTCTCGAAGGTCAATTCTGAGCTCAGCACTATCGCCACGCTGACCCAGGACAACAACAACCAGCAGACCAACCTGGGCCAGCTCAAACCCCATGTCGAAGCCAAGCTCGCCGAGCTGAAGCAAACCATCGATCTGCGTCGCGGCGAGAACGCCACGGCCGCTCAGGCTGAGGTCAACACCGATCGCGGCAAGGTTGAGATGGACGCCATCCGGGCGCAGCTCGACGTCATGGGGCAGGAGGAGGCACGGCTGCGCGTGGCGCGTCTCGCGGAAATGCAGGCCGCGTCCCGCACGGCGATTGCCAGTGGCGTCTTGGTGGCGCTGCTAGGCATGGCGCTGACGCTGATGATGGGGGTTCTGATCCACAGGGCGGCCAGTGCTCGTCAGCGGCAAGCGTGGTTGCAGGCCGGACAAGCGGGCCTGAGCGCGGCCATGCTCGGGGAGAAAACCGTTCAGCAGCTCGGCGAGAGCATCTTGGACTTCTTGGCCCCCCACCTCGGCGCCCAGGCTGGCGTGCTCTTCAAGGGCGAAGGCGACAACTTTGAGCGGGCAGCCCAACTGGGCGTCCCGGGGGACGCCGACATACCCAAGGGCTTTGCAATGAGGGAAGGGCTCCTTGGGCGCGTCGCCGCCGACGGCCGGCCTGTCATCCTGCACGACGTCCCCGAGGGATACCTGACCGTGGGCTCGGCATTCGGAAGGGATAAGCCGCGCCACCTTGTCATCGCGCCGTTCAATGCCGATGGGGTGGTCAACGCGGTCGTCGAGCTCGGCTTCCTGCATCCAGTAGACGAGCGCATCGAGGTGTTCCTGGAACAGGTCGCCGCGCCGGTGGGCGTGGCCCTTCGCTCGGCGCGCCACCGGACCGAGCTGCACAACCTCCTCGAGGAGACCCAGCGCCAGGCCGAGGAGCTGCAAGTCCAGAGCGAGGAGCTGCGCGTTTCCAACGAAGAGCTGGAGGAGCAGGGCCGCGCCCTGAAGGAACAGCAGGTCCGATTGGAGCAGCAGCAAGTCGAGCTCGAACAGACCAACACCCAGCTCGAGGAACAGGCCCAGCAGCTCGAGGTCCAGCGCGACGACCTGGCCCGCACCGGCGCGACCGTGGAGCTGAAGGCGCGGGAGTTGGAGCAGGCCAGCCGCTACAAGTCGGACTTCCTGGCCAACATGTCCCACGAGCTGCGCACGCCGCTCAACTCGCTGCTGATCCTGTCCAAGCTGCTCGGCGACAACCCCCTGCGCAATCTGTCGGACGAACAGGTCCAGTTCGCCCGCACCATCCAGTCGTCGGGCAACGATCTGCTCAATCTCATCAACGACATCCTCGATCTGTCGAAGATCGAGGCCGGCCACATCGAGATTCGGCCCGAGACCGTATCCTTGACGCGGCTTGCTGCCGACCTACGCCAAACCTTCGATCCCGTCGCTGGCGAGCGCAGCCTGAACTTCGCCATCGACATCGCCGAGGGCTGCCCGCCCGCGATCACCACGGACCGCCAGCGGCTGGGGCAAATCCTCAAGAACCTGCTTTCCAACGCCTTCAAGTTCACCGAGAAGGGGGGCGTGGACCTGCGCATCACGCATGCGGGGAACAGCCTCTCCCTGGCCGTAATTGATTCGGGCATTGGCGTTTCGGCCGAGCAGCACCAGGCCATCTTCGACGCCTTCCGCCAAGCCGACGGCGCCATCAACCGCAAATATGGCGGTACGGGGCTGGGCCTATCGATCTCCCGGGAACTGGCGCGCCTGCTCGGCGGCTCCATCGCGCTCGAGAGCCAGCCCGGCAAGGGCTCGACCTTCACCGCCACCATTCCGCTGGTCTACGATCCCGCCAACGTAAGCTCTCGGCCAGAGCCCGCGCCCTCGCCGCCAGGCGCGGCGGGCCCTCCCGCGCCGTCCTCCCGCCCCGCCGCCCCGCCGTTCACGGTAGACGACGACAGCGCGCGTCTCGAAAACAACCGCCGCATCCTGCTGGTGGTTGAGGACGACCAGGCTTTCGCCGGCATCGTCCGCGACCTCGCTCGCGAGGTGGGTTTCCAGTGCCTGTTGGCCGGCACAGCTGAAGAGGCGCTGGATTTTGCCAAGCGCTACAAGCCCAGCGCCATCGTGCTGGATGTGGGCCTGCCGGACCAATCGGGCCTTGCGGTGCTCGACCGCCTGAAGCGCAACGACGAGACCCGCCACATCCCCGTCCACGTGGTCTCCGCCACCGACCACACCCAGACCGCCCTGTCCCTGGGCGCCGTCGGCTATCTAGTAAAGCCGGTCAATCGCGAGGACCTTGCTGAGGTCCTCCAGGCCCTGGAGGCCCAGCTCACCCGCACCGTGCGCCGAGTCCTGATCGTGGAGGACGACCCGGTACAGCGCGAGGCCGTCGGCAAGCTCTTGAGCTCCGGCGACGTGGAGACCGTGAGCGCAGGCACGGCCGCCGAATGCCTGCGCCTGCTGAAGGAGCAGACCTTCGACTGCATGGTCCTCGACCTCTCCCTGCCGGACGCCTCGGGCTTTTCCCTGCTGGAGACCCTGAGCAAGGAGGGCGCCTACGCGTTTCCGCCGGTCATCGTCTACACCGGCCGCGACCTCACCTCCGAGGACGAGCAGAAGCTCCGTCGCTACTCGAGCTCCATCATCATCAAGGGCGCCAAGTCGCCCGAGCGCCTGCTGGACGAGGTCTCCCTCTTCCTGCACCAAGTGGTTTCCGAACTGCCCGCCGAGCAGCAGAAGATGATCCACGAGGCCCGCAATCGCGACGCGGTGCTGGAGGGCCGGCGGATCCTCATCGTCGAGGACGACGTCCGCAACGTCTATTCCCTGACCAGCATCCTGGAGCCGCGCGGCGCTGTCGTGGAAATCGCCCGCAATGGGCAGGAGGCGCTCGACGCCCTCAATCGGCAGGCGGATGCCCCCAGCCCCGTCGACCTTGTCCTCATGGACGTGATGATGCCGGTCATGGACGGCCTGGACGCAACCCGTCGCATCCGCATGGATCCGCGCTGGCCGAAGCTGCCGATCATCATGCTGACGGCCAAGGCCATGCCGGATGATCAGGAACGCTGCCTCGCCGCAGGCGCGAACGACTACATGGCCAAGCCGCTCGACGTGGACAAGCTGCTGTCTCTCGTGCGCGTGTGGATGCCGCGTTAGTGACCGAGGTAGGTGACAGCGTCGAAGATATCGAGATTCACCTCCTGCTGGAGGCGCTGTACCGGCGCTACCACTACGACTTCCGTCACTACGCCCGGGCGTCCATCAAACGTCGGCTGAAACAAGCCCGCCAGCAACTCGGCTTTCGCAGCTTCTCAGCCCTGCAGGACGCTGTGCTGCACGATGCGGCCATGGTCCCCCGCTTACTCGACTATCTGACCGTGCAGGTCAGCGAGATGTTCCGTGATCCCAGCTACTTCCGCGCGATCCGTGAGAAGGTCGTTCCTCACCTTCGAACATATCCCTCTCTCAAGGTGTGGATCGCGGGGTGCAGCAGCGGCGAAGAGCTCCATTCGTTTGCAATCTTGTTTCGCGAAGAGGGACTTCTAGACCGCACGCTCTTCTACGCTACGGACATCAACCCGAGCGCCCTCGAGGTCGCCGCCAGCGGCGTCTACGCGCTGGACCGCCTCAAGGTCTTTACCGAAAACCACCAGAAGTCAGGCGGGAAGTCGTCCCTGTCCGACTACTACACCGCCGCCTATGGCCGCGCTGTGTTCGACAAATCCCTGCGCAGCAGTGTGGTCTTTTCCGACCACAGTCTGGTCACTGACGCGGTCTTCGCCGAGGTCCAGCTTGTCTCTTGTCGCAACGTGCTGATCTATTTCGACCGGCCACTACAGGACCGGGCGTTGGGGCTCTTCCGCGACTCCCTCGCTCGCAAGGGCTTCCTGGGCCTGGGGTCGAAAGAGAGCCTGAGCTTCTCCGGTCACGCCAACGCCTTCGCCGAGTTCGTTCGTGAGGAGAAAATCTACCAACGGCGGGATCCATGAGCAGAGACCGCGTGGACGCCATTGTCATCGGTGCGTCGGCTGGGGCCATCCAGGCTCTGTCTCGCATCCTGCCTGCCTTGCCGGCCGACTTTCCCATCCCTGTGCTGGTCGTCGTCCATGTCCCGGCTGACCGATCGGATCTGCTTGCGCCGCTGTTCCAGGCGAAGTGCCGCGTTGTGGTCAAGGAAGCTGAGGATAAGGAGCCGATCCTTCCGGGTTTCGTCTACTTCGGACCTTCCGATTATCATTTGCTGGTGGAGCCGGACTGCACCGTGTCCCTCTCGGCGGACGAGCCGGTGCTTTGTTCGCGTCCCTCGATTGACGTACTGTTCGAGAGTGCTGCGGATGCCTGCGGCGCCCGTCTGGTCGGCGTGATCCTGACCGGCGCCAACGAGGACGGCGCCGCAGGCCTAAAGGCGGTCGCTGCCGTTGGGGGCGTCGCCTTGGTGGAGGACCCGGCGACAGCCTTCGCGCCGGCGATGCCGAGCGCCGCGCTTGAGCTGTGTGCGGAGGCGCAGTCCATGTCGCTTGACGCAATAGCAGCCTACCTTGTGGGCCTGGGGGCCTCGTGAGCGGCATGCTTGAACCGATCAATTTCCTGATCGTCGACGACCTCGAGGAGAACCTTCTGTCGCTGGAGGCCTTGCTCCAGCGCGACGGCCTTGCCTTCCTCAAGGCGCGCTCCGGCGACGAAGCCCTGGAAATCCTCTTGAAGCACGACGTGGCCTTGGCCCTGTTAGACGTGCAGATGCCCGGGATCGACGGCTTCCAGTTGGCTGAGTTCATGCGCGGAAACGAACGCGCGCGGCACATCCCGATCATTTTCCTCACGGCCGGGACCGCAGATACCCAGCGCCGCTTCCGCGGCTATGAGGCCGGGGCGGTCGATTTCATTCATAAGCCGATCGAGGCGGATATCCTTCGCAGCAAGGCCGCCGTCTTCTTCGACCTCCACCAACAGCGTCGTCAAATCCAGGTCCAGCGGGACGCTCTCGAAGCCAGCACAAAGGCTCTCGCCGACGCGGCGAACCACCTTGAGGAACAGGTCCGAGCGCGAACGGCCGAGCTTGAAGACGCTCTCGCTCGACTGAAAGCTGAGACGGCCGAGCGGGAGCAGGCCGAAGCGTCGCTTCGCCAAAGCCAGAAGATGGAAGCGGTCGGCCAACTTACCGGTGGCATTGCCCATGACTTCAACAACATGCTGACCGGGATCATAGGGTCGCTCGACCTCATGCGACGACGGATTGCAACGGGCCAGGTCGAGAACCTCGACCGATATATGGACATCGCATCTGCATCCGCGGGACGGGCAGCAGCCCTGACGCACCGCCTTCTTGCCTTCTCCCGCCGGCAAACGCTCGATTCAAAACCCGTCGAGATCAACGGCCTGATCCACTCAATGTCGAATCTGCTTGAACGAGCGGTCAATGAAAAGATCGATTTCGAGGTCGTGTTAGCGCCCGATCTTCCAGCCGGGATCGTTGATCCTCACCAGCTCGAAAATGCAATTCTCAACCTGGCGCTCAACGCACGCGACGCCATGCCTGATGGTGGCGTCCTGACGGTCGAGACTAGCCTCGTCGACTTGGACGAAGCCCGCGTCGCCACGCGACCGGGCATATCACCTGGTCGCTACGTGATGGTCGCCGTCTCCGACACGGGCGTTGGCATCGCGCCCGACCTGATCGAGAAGGTGTTCGACCCGTTCTTCACGACCAAGCCACTGGGACAGGGCACGGGACTGGGCCTGTCCATGGTCTACGGGTTCGTCCGGCAAAGCGGCGGCCAAGTGCGCATCCACAGCCAGGTCGGTCTCGGCACGTCGGTGAAGCTGTACCTGCCAACGACGGAGGCGCGGCCCGCGGCTGCTTCCATTGTGGCGTCATCCGCACCGCATGGTCATGGTGAGCGGGTGTTGGTCGTCGAGGATGATGCGGCAGTGCGAATGCTGGTGCGTGAAGTGCTGGAGGAACTCCAGTATTACGCCGTGGAGTTCGCCGACCCGCTGGCGGCTGTGCCCTATCTGAAGTCTGAGGAGCGCATCGACCTGATGATTTGCGACGTGGGCCTGCCGGGTATGGACGGCCGCGAGTTAGCGGCGACGGCTCGCGCCCACAGGCCTGAACTACCGATTCTGTTTATCACCGGTTATGCGGAAAACGCGGCTATCCGCTCCGACTTCGTGGGCGCAAATATGTCCATGGTCGCCAAGCCTTTCTCGTTGGACGAACTTGGGGCGAAGGTCAGTCAGATGATCGATTGTCCTGTCGTCGAGGGCGGACCGGCCTCGAAACGCCCCCTCCCCAATTCCGCGCTATCAATTTGAATTCCAATGGAAACCGAGCGGCTATTTGGCGCCTAGTCGGTGCCGATCAGGGCCCCAGCATCGACGAAAATTCGTTCGCTATATCAATGTGGTAAGGGACAAAATGGCGGGGTCCCTCTTCGGATCCGGTCCACAGCCAGGTTCCGCAAATCTATCGGCCACGCATGAAAACATGCCGTCCGTCGACGAAAGACGGCGGCAGCCGTCCGAGCGGAACGCCCTAATCGTCGATGGTGGCGAGGGTAGATTGCCGCCTGGTTTCTGAGGGGATCAGGACGGCTGGTCACCCAGCAAGCGAGCCTTCAATATCTCTTGCATCCTGGCCGTTGCAGCGAGGCCGAGCCATTCCTTGGCGCTCTCTTCCCACTGGGATCAAATGGGCCTTCTGGGCTGGCGGCGGCATTTGTGGTCGCGCTTTGCGCCAGGGCGGTGCACTCGGCTGGGGTCATCATTCGAGGATGGTGGGCCTGATCCACCAGGAAGGATAGGCACGTGCCTGATTTCACCAAACCTGCTGACGCGTGGGCCGAATTCCATCAGCGCACTTGAGGTTTCCGAGGCAGCCGGAGTCAAAGGAGGATGCGCGGCCGGACCTATGAGGCAATGCCAGAGGCAGGCAGCAGGGCTTGCCACTAGCCCGGAGCGCCCAATGCCCCTACACCGTGGGCGCGCGCAAGGTTATCGCCGAAGAGCGCCTCGTTCGAGCACGTTCCCAAATGAACCGAGCTACGCCGAAGCTGCGTATCTACGCTGAGCGTCTCATCGCTTTTGAGATGAGCCGAAATGCGTCCTCCAAATCAAAACCCACAGCGGCCTTTGTCGTCATAGAGAAGTTGAGCCCGCATTTTGGCGCACTCATGGGCGCCGCCGGATTTCGTGCGCTCATTTCGCGCGCCCTCGTGCTGGCCGGTGCGGAAATTGCTTGGCTGCGCGAGCTGCATGTCAGAGGGGACGGCTCTTTCGAAGGGCTGAACGAACTTGAAGCCCAAGCGAACTCGGATGAGATTGCTGCTGGCGGGGTTGTTCTGCTGGCCGGGTTGCTTGGGCTGCTAGTGACTTTCATTGGCGAAGATTTAACATTGCGGTTGTTGGGTAATATCAATGACTTGAAGTTGGTCCCGGAAGATTGAAATGGCAAAACAACCTAGTGGCGTGGCTAACCGCAAACTGACGAAAAACGCCGCAAGCCAACCGGCAAAGGTAACGATTCGTAAACTACCGACTGGCGTTCGCGGCCTCGATGACATCCTGGGCGGCGGGATCCCGGAATTCTCGTTCAACGTCATCGCCGGCATGCCCGGTTGCGGCAAGACCACGATGGCGCATCAGATCGTTTTCGCCAATGCGACCGCGGAAAAACCCGCGCTCTTTTTCACCGTCCTCGGCGAGCCCGCCATAAAAATGTTGCGCTACCAGCAACAGTTTTCGTTCTTCGATGGATCCAAGTTGGGCAAGGCCGTCCGCTTCATCAACCTGAGCGACCTAGTGTTGCATCAAGATTTGGACGCGGTCCTTGCGGAAATTATCAAGCAGGTCACGGCGGTCAATCCGGGCGTCGTGGTGGTGGACTCCTTTCGCACCGTGATGCGCAAAACGCAGACCGCTGCCGGTGAAATGGAGATGCAATCGTTCATCCAGCAGCTCACCCAGTTTCTGACGAGTTGGGAAGCCACGACATTTCTGGTCGGCGAATTTGGCGAGGAAGAGACCCGCGGGAATCCGCTGTTCACCATCGCCGATGGCCTCTTTTGGCTTTCGCAGAAGGTGGAAAGAAATTCCGTGGTGCGAAAACTGCAAATCTTGAAAGTGCGCGGGTCGGGCTCGGTGCCGGGATTGCACACTGTCCGCATCAACGACGACGGGTTGCAAGCCTTCTCGCGCACGCTGGGATTCGTCCTCAAAAATAGGAAGCCGACCGGCCGCCGACGGCTTTCCATGGGCATTCCCGAATTGGATAAGATGATGGGCGGGGGCGTTCTCGAAGGCGACAGTCTTCTCATAGCCGGGCCCTCTGGGACGGGCAAAACGGCGCTGGCCACCCAATTTATTGCCGCAGGCCTGCGCGATGGCGAACCGGCAATCATGGCGATCTTCGAAGAACGACCCAAAGGCTACACTGATCGTGCCGACAGCTTTGGTTTGAATTTGAAGAAGCCGCAGGAAAAGGGGAATCTGGAAATCATCTACCTTCGTCCGCTCGACCTTTCGGTGGACGAAATTATGCAGGAGATTCTCGACGCCGTCGAAAGAGTTGACGCAAAACGTCTGGTGATCGATTCGCTAGTCAGTCTTGAGATGGCACTGGCGCCCGGCTTCCGCGAGGACTTTCGCGAGTCGCTCTACCGGTTGATCGTGGCGCTGACCGGGGCAGGGGTCACGATTCTCAGCACGGTCGAAGTGGAGGATTCGTTCACCGGATTTTCCTTCAGCCACTACACGATCTCGTTCCTGACCGATGACATCATCAGGATGCGCTATGTGGAAATCGACGGCCAGCTTCGAAAGGTCATGGTCGTGATCAAGATGCGCGGCGGCAATCACAGCAAAGACATCCGCGAATATGTCATCACGGATAAGGGCGTGGTCGTCATCCAGCCGCGATCGACGGACTACGACGGACTGACCACCGGAATTCCCACGCGAACCGGCCCGAGCCCGGCGCAAAAAGCAGAACCCGCTCCGGAACCGAAGGCCAAGAAATAGAGGAGGCTTGGCCGCGAGCAAACTTGAGGTCCGGTCTCTAGGGCGGCTGGCAGGCCATCCGGGCCGTCTGGCGTTCGACGAGGGGCCCAGCCAAGCCTGACCGTCCCTTCGATTTTCCGGCTTCGCCTCACGTTTGTGGTATAAGTGTCGGGAGACGAGCACCTCGTCGGGCCGATGACCTAGATGACTGAAGCCACGCAGTTCCATAAAAACGCGGTCGCGATGAACGAGGCGCTGATCCTCAGTTCGTTGCGCCAGCAAGAACTCGTCAGCGTCACAGACGAGTTGAACGCCAAACTGCGACGTGAAATTATCGAGCGCAAGTTGGCGGAGGCGACGCTCCACGAAAGCGAAGAACGGTATCGCGCCCTGTTCGAGATGGGTCCCGTGGCCATCTATTCCTGCCATGCCTCCGGTGTGATTCAGAATTTCAACCGCCGCGCCGCTGAGCTGTGGGGGCGCGAGCCGGCGTTAGGGGATAACAACGAGCGGTTTTGTGGCGCGTTCAAATTGTTCCTGCCGGACGGCAGCTATATGCCCCACGACCAGTGTCCCATGGCCGACGTGTTGAGCGGCAAGATGCCGGAGGCGCGGGACGTGGAAGTGCACGTCGAGCGGCCCGACGGCACGCGGATTACCGCGGTCGTGAATATCCGTCCGCTAAAGAACCAGCGCGGAGAAATCACTGGGGCAATCAATAGCTTTATCGACGTCACCGAGCGCCAAGCAGCACAGGAAACCGTCCGCGCGAGCGAGGCGAGATTCCGGATGCTCTTCGAGTTCATCGACGAGGGCTTCTGCACACTCGAAAAGCTTGATACCCGCGCTGGCGAGCCGAGCGACTTCCGCTACCTCTCCGCCAATGCCGGTTTTGAGAGGCAAACTGGCGTCGGTGACGTCGTCGGCAAGACCATTCGGGAAGTGTTTCCGGAAGAGTCGGAAGAATGGTTCGACACCTATGACGCGGTCTTGGCGACTGGAGCGCCGATCCGTTTTGAGCGCGATCTGGCGTCGCAGGGGCGGACGCTGGAGTTGTTCGCCTTTCGCTTCGACGATCGAGCCGTCCTGAAAGTCGGTGTGATCTTCCTCGACGTAAGCCAGCGCAAAATTCATGAGGAACAGCAGGCGCTGCTCCTCAAGGAGATGGATCACCGGGTCAATAACCTGTTCGCCATCGTTGGAGGAATAGTGGCGTTGAGCGCTAGGTCGGCGACCACGCCGAAGGAACTGGCTCAGACTGTTCAAGGCCGGCTTGGCGCGCTGGCCAGCGCCCACCAGTTGATCCGACCGAAACATTCGGTGGCCCAGGCCACCAAGCGAGAAACCACCTTGGGCGGTTTGCTGCGAAGGGTTCTCTTGCCATATGCCGATACGGCCGGAACGGGCGACAACTCACGCACCGAAATCGACGGGCCGGAGATTGCGGTCGGCGCCGAGGCCGCCACGAGCTTCGCGCTCTTCATGCATGAGTTGGCGACGAACGCGGCCAAGTACGGCGCCCTCTCTGTCCCCGGTGGGCGCGTCCACATTTCCTGGACAGTAGCCGACGGTCGCTTCGCCCTGTCATGGCAAGAAATCGGAGGGCCCACCATTACGGCGCCCCCCCAGCGGGAGGGGTTCGGCAGCGTATTGGCCCGCAGAAGCGTCAACGGCGGCCTCCGCGGGGACCTGAATTTCCACTGGAATCCCGATGGCTTGGTCGTCCTTGTTTCGGCGGAAATGGAACGCTTGGCCCTTTGAGGGCTTACCCGTATTCAATATTCCCGAACATCGCGCCGGGGCATCCTTGTTGCTGAACCATGTATCAGTCCTCGTGGCCGAGGATCAGCCCTTCATTGCCTTGGACTTGGCGCTCGCCGTGGAAGACGCTGGCGGCAAAGTCGTTGGTCCGGCCGCGAGTTGCGAGGAAGCCCTGGCCTTGCTTGCGACCGGGATCGTAGGCGCCGCGATCCTGGACGTAAATCTGGTGGATGGGGCAGTTCGGCCATGATGGAGGTCCTCGTGGGTCTCAACATTACCTTCATAGTCCACACGGCGGTGGACCTCCCGCAGGCCCTGGCCACGCGCTTTTCAGGTCTGGTCGTCCAGATCAAGCCTTGCCCGGTGATAAACCTGGTCGCGCAACTTGAGAATTTGCTCGCCGAGCATGAGCGCGCTCTTGCCGCCTCGCCGGCGTCATATGATTGAGGGTAGGGGGCGAAGACATCAGGCCGCGAGGGACTTCCACTCAGCCAATGCGGTGGATCGGCTTCGAAGCGGGGGGCCGCCAATGCCGAGCTATCTATTTGAATGCCAATGGAAACTGGGTGCCATTCTAGCGTCTAATTGGCGCCGATCGGGCTCCCAGCATCGACAAAAAATTCGTTCCCAATATCAGTGCAGTAAGCGACAGAGTGGCGGGGTCACGCTCCGACGCCGATCCACGGGTGGGTCGGCTTGGGCTAACGGAATAGCGGGAGCCAGCCATTCCTTTTTGCCGCCGAGGACTCTTCCCCCAACAGCGACATGAGGACCTTTCGGCGGGAGGCGTCAGGTGCGTCGCGCAGGAGCCGCATGTAGTGCGCGACATTTTGGCGATGGAGAAATTCTTCTCTCGACTGGTCCATGCCACACCCTTTCGGAGGCTTGGCGCCGCCTTCTGAGTGAACGCGACTACACGGTCATATGATCCGCATTCCAACGTCTAAAGTTTCGAGGCAAGCCTCGATCCATTCTCGGCAAGTCAGCACTGGGGACGACCGCGGAGCCAACGGCACTGTCAAAGCAAACAAGTAGAGCGGGATTCTGCCCGTTGCCATGGACTCGGCAGTCGGCGAAAACAACAGCAAAGTCAGTCAAGTGTGCTTGCCGGTGAGCAGTATAGCCCCGTATAAAAGTTTGGTTTGACGGTTCCCCCAGGCGCGCTTCGGTTTGAATGGCGGCTTGGTCCAATGATGCGGTCCGAGTTCCAGGGCCGAGGTGAAGATCGAAAAAGGGTCGCGCTGATCCGTCGAGCCCGCACCAACTCATCGCCGTCGGCGTCGTGGGTCCGAGCGCTTCTCGAACGCCGGGCCGCCCGGGTTGTCACTGTCGCCATGGCCAACAAGACAGCCCGCATCGCCTGGGCTGTGCTGGCGAGGCAGGAAGTCTACCACGAGCCAGTGATGGCCTGACCAAGACTGCAGCGGCCCACGGCCGCCGCTCCGAACTGTGCGGGTGCACGAGGGATGATGATGATCTGAACGCGGCCGCGACCAGGAAAACCCGAAGTGCTGTCGGAGTTTCGTGCTCGATAACCTGAGTGGGACCTGGTCAGCGGACGTCATCAGGGCCAGCGGCGGTCAAGCGCCGCGCAAACAGGCCGGACAGATGACCGCACCCGACAGATCATCAAATCAACCCAACTTCACCCTTGCAGAGCAGGGGCCGTCCACAGATGACAGTCCCCTATGGCGCCGTCGCACGTCCGCCCATACAAGCGGGTGAAAGCGATGAGGGCGGGACTTGCCGCCCGTGACAACAAGGCCCCGAAAAGACGGAGCTGGCGCGATGACAGGGACATTGACGGGGTGGCGCCCGCTAACTCCGCATCACTCGTCCTGAACTAAGGCGAGGCTCCGGCGTTTGATTTCCAGCGCGCGGAGGATACGCCAGATGAAGCTTGATGTCTGGATTCCAGCGCTCATCTGCGCGATCATGCTGGCGGTGGTCGCCGTGACTGCGACAGCTGCGACATCACCGGCAACTTCCCAGATCGACCGCGGCGCGCAGTTGGCCAAACTCGGTGACTGCGCGGTGTGCCACACGGCCGACGGCGGCTCGCCCTACGCCGGCGGCAGGCCGATCCCCACCCCATTCGGCGCGGTATTCGCCACCAACATCACACCCGACCGCCAGACCGGCATCGGCGACTATACGATGGCCGCTTTCGAGCGGGCCATGCACAGGGGCGTGCGCAAGGACGGCGCTCAGCTCTATCCGGCCTTCCCTTACGACCACTTCAGCTATGCCAACGATGGCGACATCGACGCCCTCTACGCCTTCCTGGTGACGCGGCGGGCGGTGAGCGCGCGAACGCCGCCGAACCGGCTGATCCCGCCGCTGGGCTTTCGCCCTGTCATGCTGATTTGGAAGACGCTCTATTTCCGGCCCCAGCCCTTCACGCCGACACCGGGGAAGACCGACCAATGGAACCGCGGCGCCTATCTGGTGGCGAGCTTCGGCCACTGCGGCGCTTGCCATACACCACATGGCGCCCTGGGCGCCGAGCAGAAGCCCAAGGCCTTCGACGGCGGCTATGCGGAGGGCTGGTACGCCCCGCCGCTGAACGCATCGACGCCGGCGGCGACGCCGTGGACCGAGGACGGGCTCTTCACTTATCTGCGCACCGGCCTCGACCAGAACCAAGCCGCCTCGGCCGGGCCGATGGGCGTGGTCGCCCATGAACTGGCCCGGGCGCCGGAGGCCGATGTGCGCGCCATGGCGGACTACCTGGCCGAAATGATAAGGACCCCGCCGCGTTCGCCTCCGGTCGACCGCGCCGCCAGGGCCGCCACCCTGCATCCGGTGGGCGCGCAGCTCTATGCCGGCGCCTGCGCATCCTGCCACGAACCGGGCGCGGCGATGATGCGCGAGGGTCGCCCGCCGCTGCCGTTCGGCACGCCGTTGCACGAGGATGACCCGCGCGACACCATCCAGATTATCCTGCAAGGGCTGAAACCCCCCGTGGGCGCGGCCGGGCCATACATGCCGCAGTTCGCCGGAGCCTTCACCGACGCTCAGGTCGCCGAGATCGCCGCCTATTTGCGCAGCCGCTTCAGCGAACGCCCGGCGTGGTCCAGACTGCCGGCCGCCGTCGCCGCCGCGCGCAAGGAGACCGCAGCTTGAGCCTCACCCTCAACGTCAATGGCGCCGACCATGTGGTCGACGCCGATCCGGCGACACCCTTGCTCTATGTGCTGCGCGGCGACCTACAGCTCAACGGGACGAAGTTCGGCTGCGGGCTCGGCCAGTGCGGCGCCTGCACGGTGACCGTCGACGGCAAGGCGGTGTTCTCCTGCGTTCTGCCGATCGCCGCCCTTGAGGGCCGCCGCATCGTGACCGTCGAAGGTTTGGGGACGGTGACCGCGCCCGGTGTCATCCAGAAGGCCTTCGAGATCGAGCAGGCGGCGCAGTGCGGCTACTGCATTGCGGGCATGATCATGCGCGCCAAGGCCCTGTTGGACGCCAAAACGAATCCAAGCGACGCCGAGATCCGAGCCCACATGCAACCGAACCTCTGCCGCTGCGGAACCCACATGCGCATCCTGCGCGCCGTGCGCCGCGCCGCGGGTCTGCCGCTCGAACCGGCCAAGGCATCCGCATGAGCATGGCCGACGCCCCCGACCTGGCGCGACGCGGCCTGCTTCAAGCCGGCGCCCTCGTGGTGGTCTTTTCGCTGGCCCCCCGCGCCTTCGCGCAAGAAGGCGGGGCGGCGCAGAAGCCGATGGCGCCCGGACTACCAGGCAGCCTGAAGACTACGCCCTTGCTCGATGCCTGGATCCGGGTGGACGCCGATGGCCGCATCACCGTCTTCACCGGCAAGGCGGAGCTGGGGCAGGGAATCAAGACGGCCCTGATCCAAGTGGCGGCCGAGGAGCTGGACGTTGCGCCCGGCGGCCTTCTCCTGGTCACCGCCGACACCGGCCGGACACCGAACGAAGGCGTCACCGCCGGCAGCCACTCCATGCAGGACTCAGGAACGGCGATTCTCAACGCCGCGGCCAACGTGCGCCTGCTGCTGACCGAGGCCGCGGCCGAGGTTTGGCGGCTGGCGCCCGACGGTCTCACCACCAGCGGCGACGGCAAGATCCAGGCGCCGGACGGCCGGAGCCTGGGCTACGGCGACTTGGCCGCCGGCCTGTCGCTGCATGTCGAGGCGCGGCCCGGCGCGCCGCGTCGGACCGGCCCACACCGCACGCTGGGGCTCGACCTGCCGCGCATCGACATTCCCTCCAAGGTCTCCGGCGGCGAGGCCTATGTGCAGGACCTTCGCCTGCCTGGGATGCTGCACGCGCGTGTGGTGCGGGGCCCGAGCGATGGGACCATCCTGGGCGAGCTCGACGTGGCCGGCGTTCAGGCCATGCCGGGCGTCGTCCAGGTGGTCCGCAACGGCCGCTTCACCGCCGTGGTCGCCGAGCGCGAGTGGACGGCGATCCAGGCCCTGCAGCGCCTGCAGCGCGCGGCCTGGCGCCGCACGGATCCGCCGATCCCGGTGGCCGACCCCCATGGCGCGATTCGGGATGCGGCTTCGCAGGACGAGGTGATCTTCGAGGGCAAAGCGGCGCCGGCGCCGGCGGTGAAGACCGTGACCGCGCGCTACACTAAGCCCTGGCTGCTGCACGGTTCGATCGGGCCGTCTTGCGCGGTGGCTCTGTTCCAGGACGGGGCCATGACCGTCTGGACCCACACCCAAGGGGTCTATCCGCTGAAGAAGGCGCTGGCGGAGCTTCTGCGTCTGCCGCCGGACAAGGTGCGCTGCATCCACACCGAAGGATCCGGCTGCTACGGCCACAATGGAGCCGACGACGCCGCCGCCGACGCAGCCCTGGCGGCGATCGCGCTGCCGGGCCGCCCGATCCGCCTGCAATGGATGCGCGAGCAGGAGCACGGCTGGGAGCCGATGGGCACGGGCATGGTGGTCGAAGCCGAGGCGACGCTGGACGCAGCGGGAAGAATTGCGAGCTGGCGCTATGACGTCTGGAGCCCATCGCACAACGGTCGGCCTGCCGGCGCCGGCGGCCTGCTGGCGGGGCTGGAGGTCGAGCCGCCGTTCCCGCCGCAACTCGCCAAGCCAATCCCGATGCCGGAGGGCGGCGGCGACCGCAACGGCGTGCCGCTCTACCAGGTCCCGTCGGGCCGCGTGACCTCGCACTTCATCGCCGGCTCGCCGGTGCGGGTTTCCGCCCTGCGGTCACTGGGCGGGTTCATGAACGTCTTCTCCATCGAGAGCCTGATGGACGAGCTCGCCCTCGCCGGCGGCGCCGATCCGGTGGCCTTTCGTCTTGCGCACCTAGCCGATCCGCGGGCCAGTGACGTGATCAACCTCTGCGCGGAGAAGTTCGGCTGGGCGGCCCGGCCGCGCAGCGATGGGCGGCGCGGCCGCGGCTTCGCCTTCGCCCGCTACAAGAACCTCGCCTCCTACTGCGCCGTGGCCGTGGAGGTGGAGGTCGAGCACGAGACCGGCGCCATCGCCGTCCGCCGCGTAGTGAGCGCGGTCGATTCGGGCGAGGCGGTCAATCCAGACGGCATCAGGAACCAGATCGAAGGCGCCATTGTCCAGTCCCTGAGCTGGACCGGGATGGAGGCCATGACGTTCGACGCCACGCACCGCACTGGGTTCGACTGGAGCGCTTATCCCGTGGCCCGCTTCCGCGACGTTCCCGGCGCCGTGGAGGTGCACGTCCTGGACCGCCCCGGCCAGCCCTTCCTCGGAGCCGGCGAGGCGGGGCAAGGCCCAGCGGGCGCGGCCCTCGCCAACGCCTTGGCCGACGCCACCGGGATACGCATGCGCGACCTGCCGTTTAGCCCGGACCGAGTGAAGGCCGCTATTGGCGTCTAGTTATGGCCGCCTTGGACCCAAGATCACACGCCAGTGGCCTAATGGTGGCGGCGATTTCGGCTCAACTGACTGAGGGGCTGGAGCCATGCCGCGCCATGCCCGGCGTTGTCGATATCCGTGGCGCGGCGCCATCGGCGTCGTCGAGTTCACGCGGGCGGTGGACGCCGACACCCTCTGCGCCGCCTTCGGGGATTGTAGCGTGTGTATTCGCCCCATGGGCAAGGTCGTCTACCTCACGCCGGCGCTGACCATTGGGTCGGACGATCTGGACCGGTTGACCCACGCAGTTCGGCGGGGGGCGGGCGTGGGATTTGAGGCGGTAGGACCAGTGCAGGAGGAACTGTTTTGAACTGACGGCCTAACGATCCTGGTCCGACTTGCACCAAGTGATCCGAACCAGGACGTTTCCGATATAGGCCGTTAGGCGCAGAACGGGGGCGGGGAGGGCGGCACTGCGCCGTTAGCCGACATTGGCTTGGCGTCGAGAGCCGGACGCGCAAGGCGAACGCCATAGTTCGCAAGGTGCAGGAAGCCAGTTACCAGCTCTTGTCCTCGTCCTGATCGGCAGGTTTCCGTCGCGATCCGGCTGCGGCCCTCGATGGTGGAATTGCACCGGCGGGCCTGGCTGCAGCGGTGGGGGCCTCGGGCGCCGAAGCGCCGACCGGGCTTGTCAACGCCTCCTCTCGGATCTCGATGAGCCCGGGCTTGAACTGCCCGGCCGGCAGCAACCGACCGCGCTCGAGCACCCCATAAGCTGCGTTGCTGTCTCAGCGCGTTATCAGGATCGTTCCGAAATCCTGCTCCGTCCGCCCCAGGCTCTGGTGCTGTCAGTCTAACGCTAAAAGGTCTCCACTTGAGGGCCCCTAGAGGCCTTGTGGAGCAAGGGTTTAGTGAAGCTGATCTCGTTCAAGCGGCATAGGTTCCTGGCCGACGTCATCCGCCACGGTAGTTCCGACTCATGTCTGATACCAGCCCACGCTAACGCCGACT
>PLUE01000025.1 GCA_003164785.1 Gammaproteobacteria bacterium
CCCCGGCGGCTACCTGATAATCCCCCACCCGTGGCCGGGTCAAAATCCCCCACCTGGCGACGGCGGGACGCGGGATGATTACGCGGTTTGACGGTTCTTGGCAAGGCGATCAGCGGATTCCTTGAGCCGCCAGCTCTTGCCAACGAACTTGAGTAGGTGGCCGTGGTGCATGAGACGATCGAGCAATGGAGTGACGATGACGGCGTCGCCCATGAGCTTGGCCCAGTCGTCGATCTCTCGATTGGACGTCACCAACGTCGATGATTTTTCATAACGGCTCATGATAACGTCGGCGAGTTCGTCGCCGGCGTGCGGCGGCAGCTTGCGTAGGAACAGATCATCGATCACGACGAGATCGGCGGCCTTGATCGTCGCTCGATATTTCCGTAGTTCGCCGAGTTCGCGGGCTTGATTGATGTCCTCGACCAGAACGTGGGCCTCGCGATAAAATACCGTGTATCCGCGTTGCACTGCCAAGAGCGCAAGCGCCTTCGCGACATGGCTCTTGCCGACGCCGGGCGACCCGATGAACAGCGCATCCTCGCGCTCGTCGATAAACTTCAAGTTCGCGAGTTCGAGGATGTCGCGCCGTGGATTCTTCGGATTGTAGCTCCAGTCGAAGTCCTTCAGATCCTTGCGCTCGGTCAGCCCGGAGAGTTTGAACCGGCGGTCGATTAAGCGGGATCGGCGCCGGTCGAGTTCATCTTGGACGAGGGCCGAGAAGGCCTCGATGAAGTCCATCTGCTGCTGCGCGACCTGCAGCGCACGGGTCTCAAGCGTGGCGGTCATCCCCGAGAGGCGAAGTGCCCGCAGCGAGCGTTCCAGTTCCGTGATTGTCATCGTCATTGCATCATCTCCTGTGTTTTACCGGGTTGTTGGCGTGTGATCATCGAAGCGGTGTTGTGCGTGTTCGAAGAAGGCGTGGTATTCCTCGATGTCTCGGATGTGCGGACCGGTCTGTTGCAGGTCGGGCATGGTGGCACGACGCTCGGTCTCAGCGGCGTTGCGCTCGAGGACGCGCTTGAGCGCTTGATAGCTCGGTTGGCTCAAGGTGAGCACGCGCTTGGCCGCGTTCTCGATGTCCTCTTTCGCATAGCGGCGCGGCAGGTTCGACAGCCCGTAGAGCGCCTTCTGCCCGGGCCGGCCCAGGCGCAGGAAGATATCGCGACCGAGCTGCAAGCAGTTGGGCCCGAGCTTGGCCACCCGGCCGAGCAGGCGCACGGTTTCGCGCGAAGGATTGAAGATCCGATCCGACTCTTGCATCTCAAAGTGCCCGCGTGTCATCGACCGCGGATGACGTCGCAGCATCTGACCGGCGGCGTTCATGATTTCAACGTCGTGATCGTAGAGTCGAACCGTGGCGATGTCGCCCGGAGCGGCGGGTATCGCGGCATAGTACGAGCCCAAGACCTGCACCAGACCGCTGTCATCGACGGTGTGGGAGGTTTCACGGAAGTAGCGGAAGCGGGTCGTGGGCAACGGCTTGAGCGCCGGCTTCTCCTCGGCGAACATCGCGAGCACTTGGCGTTTCTTGCGACCGTGGATGCGCGGCGCCGCCCATCGTTCCTCCCAGTGCGCGAGCCATGCGTTCTGCTCGTCGATGGATTCGAACTTGCGGCCCTTCAATGCGGTCGACTGAGTATGCTGGATGGCATTCTCCACCGTCCCCTTGCGATTCGGATCGACGACGCGTGCCGCGTCGGCGCTCGCCCCGTAATGGGCGAGCATCGCAACGTAGAGTGGGTTGTAGGCCGGTGAGTACAGATCCGGTTGGATGACGCCTTGCTTCAAGTTGTCGAGCACGACATAGGTGACCGATCCGCCGAACGTGCGGAACGCTTCTTCGTGTAGGCGCGCCCAGCTTTCTTGATCCGCCTTCCACACCACCTTGCGAAAGCTCTTGCCCGAGTATTTGAGCGTCATCACGAACAGATTCGGTCGGCGGTATCGTCCGTTCGGCAGCCGCGTCGGCGCGCCTTGACCGAAGTCGACCTGGGCCTCTTCGCCCGGCAATGCGTCGAGCACGTCGAAGCGCTCCGGCTCGCGGGCCTTCAGCGCCGCCACGAAGCGCTTGACCGAGTTGTACCGGTGGGTAAATCCGAAGTTCTCCGCCAAGTCCTGGTAGATGCTCATGGCGTTGCGCCCGAGGGTCACCTGGCTCTCGATCCAGTCGCGGTGGATTTCGCACGCCGAGGGGGTGGCCACCGGCTTTGGAGCCGGTGGCCGGGGTGGGGGATTTTGCTCGGCATCGGCGGTTTCCGCCGCCTTTTCCGCACAAATCCCGGTGGCCACCCCGGGGGATTTTGCTTCTCGCTCGATGCGACGGATCGTCTTGCGATCCACCCCGAGCACCCGCGCAATCTCGCGCTGGGATTTGCCTGCATTCAGCAGGGTCTCGATCGAAATCCGCAAATTAAGCTTCAAGACGTTCACTCCCGGCCCCTTTTTCGCAAAAAGGACCTAGCGTAACGTCCCGCCGCCGCTCTCTAGCTCGGCGCCGACCGGCGCCGATTTACGGCATCAGGGTGGAGGAGTTTGCCCCGGCCACGGGTGGAGGAAGTTGGGCGGCCGCCGGGGGTTGGCGGAGTTTGAGCCAGTTTTTCCGGGCCCGCGCTCGAGTCTCCTCGAGGCTGAGCGAGCCCGTGGCCGATGTTGGTTCCTCCGCGGTCTCTCGACCGTGCTGACTTCCATCTAGATCTCTTTCTGCGGCAAAATCCCTGCCGATATGAGCGCGAATTCGCTGGCGTGTCTCCTCGGAGACGGGAGTTTGTTCGAGCAACGCGAGCAAGCGATCGTGCGACACGATTCCTCGACCAGCAAGTTCGCGGGTAAAAACAATATCTTTCTCCCGGCGCGCGACATATTTGGCAATTGCGAGATCATGAGGATCGAGACATAGCCCTCGAACACCCTCGGTGTCTCCGTCGGGGAGATTCACCAGCCGGCTTTTCCAACCCCTTGGAAGGGTCGCGGTTTTATGATCGACCGGATCGGCGTAGTAACCAAAGCTGTCATGAAACGGCGAGTACAGGCCGATCACGTTCAGCCATTCTGTCCGATCGGCATGCTTCGAAGCCATAAGATCGACCTCGAAGGATTTGACGAGGTCATCGGGGAGGTCGGGAAATTTGCCGTGAAGAGACTGGCTGCCGATGATTATGAATTGCTTCTCACCGGTAATCCTTCCGGCGGCGCGCAGTACGTGGTCAACTTCCCGCTTCTTCATTCAGCTTCCTTACTTCCGCTTGCGGGAGAAGCCCAACACCCGGCATCGATTGCCTTAATCTCACGGCATCGTCGTCGCGTCCGAGCATTGCCGCAAAAAGTGTGCCGTCATCTTCCGATTGCGCAATGGCCTGCCATTCATCATAGGCCGGACCCCATGTCCCCTGTTTCTTCCATCGATGCAAATTTGCGAGCATCTGGGCACGGATTTCCCTGGGCGTGAAGCTACGTACGAGAGCAAGAGCGATGCGACGTTTGAGCTCGTCCAATGCCTGATGCGAAAGGCCCCCGCGAGCCGCGGGCCGAATGCCGCGCTCCGTAAGTTCCAAATGATCGCCCTCACCTACGCCCCAAGCTTCTAGCGCATCCTTCGGTAAAATAACTCCGAGCGAATTTCCGACACGGCGCACTGTCAGTTTCATTTGTATATTATAACAAGTTATAACACGCCTTTCAATTGGCAGGGTACTAAGGCACTACAAGGGCAATATGGAACATCGGAAGACTCGATTGACTGATAGTGAACTGCACACTGCTCAATGAGCTGGCCTTCGGATATCTTGATGGTGCCCTCGCCCGGAATTGAACCGGGATGACATTTTAGGTCGACGGATTTTAAGTCCGTTGCGTCTACCAATTCCGCCACGAGGGCACGCAGCCCCGAAAGTTTAGCAGAGCCAGCCTAAAACGTGACGCGGTCGACCGCCGGGACGCACCAGATATCGAGCGGCGCACTGCGTCCGCGCAGTGCGAACTGCGGTAATTGCAGCACCGGAATGGGACCGATGTAAATCTCGCGCTCACCGCCGGCGATGTCGAGCGCCGCGGCGACCGTGCAGGACAGCAGCACCTCGCCGGCCCGTGCCCGACTGCAGAGCCGCGCCGCCACGTTGACGGTATCGCCCACCAGCGTCATCGCCTTCTGACCCGGGGGCCCGAGCATGCCCATGGCGACCTCGCCCAGATGCAGCCCGACGCCGATGCCGGTCTCGATGCCCAACTCTCGGTGCCAGCGCTCCGCCAGCGCGCCGAAATGCACCAGCATCGCGTGACCGGCCGCGAGCGCCTCGCGCGCGCCGTCGTCGGCGGCGTCGGTGCCGCCGAAGCCGGCCATCATGCCGTCCCCCGCCATGTGGAAAATCTTGCCGCCATGAAGCGTGGTGGCGCTCGCGAGAACGCCGAAGAATTCATCGAGCAGCGGAAGGATCAACGCCGGCGCCAGCCGTTCCGCGAGTCCCGTGTAGCCGCGCAGGTCCGCGAACAGCACGGTCACGCGGGGAGTTCTGACGATCGCCAGGGGCGCACCCCGCTTGACCGAAATGGCGCCGGCCGGACGTAATGTCGTTGCAATTGGTGTCGCGGTCACCATGATTGGGCTGTCCTCGGGGAGTTGTCGCTCATGCCGCCGTCCCGAGAGACGGGTAGTCCGTATAGCCATGGGCGCTGCCGCCATACAACGTCGCGGGATCCAACGCGGCCAACGCCGCATCGTCGCGCAGCCGCTCGACGAGATCGGGATTGCTGATGAACAGCTTCCCGAAGGCCACCATGTCCGCGGCACCGCTCGCGATCGAGTCGATCGCCATCGTCCGCGTGTATCCGTTGTTAACGATCCAGACTCCCTGTGCGTTACCGTCCTTGAAGCGCGCGCGCAGCGCAGCATAGTCGAAGGAGCCGACATCGCGAGCACCACCCGTTGCGCCCTCGATCACATGAATGAACGCGAGCTGCATCGCGCCGAGCTTTTCCACCACGTACTCGTACAAGCCCTGAGCGTGACCATCCGGCGCGCCATCGTTGACCGGCGTCATGGGCGAGAGCCGGATGCCGGTTCGCGCCGCACCAATTTCCGCGACGATGGCCTGCACCACCTCCAGCATCAATCGTGCGCGATTTTCCTGCGAACCGCCATACGCATCGGTGCGATCGTTGATGCTGTCACGCAGGAACTGCTCCAGCAGATAATTATTGGCGCCGTGGATTTCGACGCCATCGAAGCCCGCGTCGATCGCATGGCGCGCCGCCGCGCGGTAGTCAGCGACAATGCGCGGCATTTCCTCCAACCGCAGCGCCCGCGGCGCCGACACATCCTCGAACCCTGCGGCGGTGAACGTCTTGGCCTTGGCGCGCGTCGCCGTGCTCGACACCGGCGACTGGCCGTTCGGCTGCAACGAGACATGCGAGATGCGCCCGACGTGCCAGAGCTGCAGCACGATCTTGCCGCCCTTCGCATGCACCGCCTCGGTCACGCGGCGCCAGCCCGCCACCTGGGCCTCGCTGTAGATGCCCGGCGTGTCCAGGTAGCCCTGGCCCTCGGCGCTGATCTGGGTGGCCTCGGACACGATGAGCCCGGCGCCGGCGCGCTGGCCGTAATACGTCGCCATCAAGGGCGTGGGGACTTGATGGGGGCCCGCGCGGTCCCGGGTCAACGGCGCCATGACGATGCGGTTGGCGCACTCGACTTTCCCCAAGCGGACGGGATCGAATAATGATGTCGTCAATGGATTTCCTGCGTGCTATTTGTGACCTATGTCCCAATTATGCACGAACAGGCTAGCGGAAGCAGCGCCACGCGAATGCTGACATCGTGCTACGGGAAAGCCGCAGGCGGCCAATTCCCGGTCAACGACACATTGTTACGTTGTCTAGCTCGGCCGCGCCGGCATCGCGAGACCGCGCGCCACCGCCGGTGGCCTCACCTTCTTGAGGGTTGCAGGAGTTAAAACGGATAATTCAAACCCGTGAATACGGCCACGCCTTCGCTGCCGTAGCCCAAGTCCACGTGGCCCACCACGAAGGGCCGCGCGATGCCGCGAAATCCCACGCCGAACACCTCGTGCAACGAGCCCAGCGGGTCCGTGTTGGTCCGCCCGAACACCCGCCCGAAATCCACGAACGGCGACACCTCGAGTTCCACGCTGGTGCCGGCGGCATCGAACTTCATCACCGTCTGGCGCAGCTCCACCGTGGTCGCGAAGGAATTGCGGCCGACGAAGCGTCCGTTGCCGTAGCCGCGCAAGGCCTGCTGACCGCCCACGTCGCTCTCCCCGCCCCCCAAGCTGCTGAGCGCCCAGAAGGGGGTGTTGTCGTGTTCGGTGGGCATGTAGCGCAGCGCCGAGTGCACGGCGACGATGGTCTTGGTCCAGATGGGCCAGTAGCCGCGGCCGTCGACGCCCGCCTCGCTGTACATCGAATCGTTGAAGATCCCGTTCGAGCTGGCGCCCCCGCCGTAGCCGATCAGCTGCATGCCGCGGCTCGGCACGGTCAGATCGTCGCGCGTGTCATAGATGAGGGACAACCGGTTGAGCAGCAGCTTGGTGGTGCCCAGGCCGGTCACGTCGGGGTACACCCGTTCGATGGTCGGCTCACCATTGATGGTGCCCGGCAAGACGTCGACCACCTGATACCGGCCCGTGTACAGGATCTGCCACTCGTGGGTGATGTTGAACCCCACCGCCGCCTGGGCCAGCTCCTGCGAATCAGTGTAGTTCGACTGGGCGCCCAAGTGCGTCCGATTGCCGATGCCGTAGAAGCGCGGCACGCCGCTGCGGTCGAAGATCGCGCTGAAACTGAACGACCATCGCTCGAGGCGCAGGCGCCCGACCTGGTATTCACCGTCGAATTCGCGCTCCACCCGCTCCTTGAGGCCGCCCGTGAGCGACCACTGCTCATCGCCCGAGGCGTACGAATAAATGCGCGCATGCGCGCCGAACCCGAAGTGCGGGTTGTAGAGGAAATCCGGCGCCATGATCTGCGAGATGTCGTTGTTGTCGTCGGTCCTGATGTACACCGCGAGCAGGCCGAGTGTCAGGCCGCTGTCCGGATCGGTCGCGATCTCGGGGATCGGAATGAACGGCGCGCTCTTCGGGTTCAGCCAGCGCTGCAACCACCCCGAGGTTTCATCGGGCGGGATCGGCTGCGGCACGTTGCCCGAGGGGTCCGTCGGCTTGACTTCATCCGCCCTCGCGCTCACGCCGGCCAGCACCAGGACCAGCACGACGACGAGGCCGAGGTACCCATGATTGTTGTCGTCCCGAACTCGGCGCATTGATCACCCTAGCAAGATGGCGAAGCACTGTAGCAGCCGGCCGAGGTCGGCTGATGTCAGATTTCCCATGGTGGAGATCCGGAACAGCGTCTTCGAGAACTCGCCCTGCCCGGTATAGATCACGAAGCCCGCGGCTTTCAGGGCATCGTGCAGGGTGGCGTAACTCACGCCCGCTGGCGATGACCGACGCGGCTGGTCTTGCCGGACAGGCGCGCGAGCTCACCGTCGGTGTGGTCGAGGAGGTTCGACAGCACCAGCAGCAGCGCGGCGACGTTCGACCACAGGTAGCTGCCGGGAATGAAGGCCGCGGCCGCCGCGGGTCCTACACCTGACCGAACGGTGGTAAGGTGGTTCGGGGTGACCCACGAGTTCTTCAGCGGCCCGATCAACCACCGGGCGAGGCGTGCATCCCAAGGCCGTTGAACGGGCGCACCGGCAAAAGTATGATGATTGGGCTCTGACATAATGATTGATGCAAAGAACATATTTTACGCCAGTTCCCCAACCGTCATCAAAATGAAATTTCGCCGCCCCGTCTCGGGCGCGGCGCCGCCCCTCCGAACCTCCCCGCGAGATCGACATCACCGTGAATTCCGGATTTTTCAAACTGGGGCAGTGGGTTGCCACGCACCCCCGGCGTGTCATCGCCGCCTGGGCCGTGCTGATCAGCTTAAGCGCCTGGGGCGCCCATCTGCTGCCTCAGGTATCGGTGGGCGGCGCCGCCGGGATTCCCGGCAGCCCCTCGATCGCGGTGGCGGATGCGCTGCGCACCGACTTCACCAACCCCTACATCGATCCCATGGTGGTGGCGGTCTCGGCCCCTAGCCTGACCGTCGATCAGGTGCCATACCTGACCTGGGTCAAGCGCACCCAGGCGCTCCTCGCCGCGTTGCCCGCCGTGCGCAAGGTCAGCAGCTATGCCGACGGCCGCGAGGCGCAGCTGCGCTCCGCCGACGGCCACGTCACCATGTTGCTGGTGGGCCTGACGGCCACCGACACCACCGAGCAGCAGAAAAGCGTGGTCGTGGTGCGCGCGGCGCTGGCCCCGCAGCGCGCCGCGCTCACGGCCCTGGACGCGCACGCCACGCTGGCCGTGACCGGCGGCCCGGCCGGCGACTACGACGTCAATACGCTGTCCGCGACGGGCGGCGATCACGCCGAGAAGCACGCCCTGCCCCTGACCCTCGCCATCCTCGCCGTGGCCTTCGGCACGCTGATCGCCGCGAGCCTGCCGTTCCTGATGGGCCTGGCGACCACCACCGTGGCCTTGGGCGCCGCCTTCCTGCTGGCCGAGGCGTTCCCGGTGTCGAACCTGCTCGGCAACGTGGTGACCATGGTGGGCCTCGCCATCGGCATCGACTACTCGCTGCTCATGGTCACCCATTACCGCGAACACGCACCCCAGGCGACCGTGGCACAAACCGTGGCCGGCACCGTGGCCCTCGCGGGACAGACCATTTCCTGGTCCGGGGTCACCGTCATGGTGGGATTCCTCGGCCTCCTGTTCAGCCCGATCTTGGAGACCCGCTGCGCCGGCATCGGCGGCGCGCTGGTGGTGTGCATCTCGGTGCTGGCCGCGCTCACGCTGCTGCCCGCCTTGTTGGTCCTCTTGAGCCCCTGGCTCGAGCGCTGGCCGGTGATCCCGCGCCGCTGGCGGACCTTCGACACCACCGCGATGTGGCATCGCCTGGGCGGTTGGATCGTGACGCATCCGCTGCGCACGCTGCTGGTCTCCGGGGCGGCCGTGGTGTGCGTCGCCCTGCCCGTCCTGCATGCCCACATGGGCGTCACCAACGAGCGCTGGTTCCTGCCGAAGACCACCGAGACGCGCATCGGCGCCGACATCTTGAGCACCATGCGCAGCGACAACGCCGCCATCCCGATCTACGCCATCGTCACCACCACCGACGGCGAACCCGTGCTCGCGGCCGCGCACATCAAAGCGTTGGTGGCCTACGCCGATGCGCTGGAGGGCGACCGGCGGGTGGCCGCGGTGGCCTCGCCGTTCAGCCTGCAGAAGCGCCTGGGGGTGGACGAGTACACCGCCCTGTACCAGAACATCGATGCGGCGCTCAAGGAGCATCCGGAAATCGCCGAGCTGTTCCTGAACCGTGACCGGCATGCCGCGCTGTTCGAGGTGACGCCGGCCAACGGCCTGTCGGTCAAGGCCATCGAGCAGCTCACCCGCGACGTTGAGAAGATCACCCCGGCGGGTCCCTTCAGCGTGATGATCGGCGGCACCCCCGCCGAGCACAACGACTTCAATGACTACATGTTCCGCAGCGTGCCGCGCATCGTGGGCTTCGTGGTCGGCGCCACGCTGATCCTGCTGTTCTTCGCATTCCGCTCGATCCTGCTGCCCGTCAAGGCCGTGATCACCAACCTGTTCGCGGTGGCCGCCGGCATCGGTGCCGTGGTCGCGGTGTTCCAGTTCGGCTGGCTGAACGGTCTGGTGGGTTTGGAGCGGCCGTTCACCGCCGTGCCGCTCGAAGTGCCCATGATGGTGTTCTGCCTGAGCTTCGGGCTGTCGATGGACTACGAGTTGTTCCTGTTGTTTCGCATCAAGCGCGAGTACGACAAGGACGGCAACAACGACCGCGCCACCGTCGCCGGGTTAGCCGCCGTGGCCCCCGTCATCACCGGCGCCGGCCTCATCATGGCCGTGGTGTTCGGCGCCTTCGCGGGCGCGGATCTGCCGGTGCTCAAGATGATGGGGGTGGGGCTGTGCGTCTCGGTGCTGATCGATGCCACCGTGATCCGCGCGTTCGTCGTGCCGGCGGTGATGGCGCTCGCGGGCAGGTGGAACTGGTATCCGGGAAGGCATCCGGATCGGGGGCGCGGCTGAGCTTTGGGTTGATCGATACTTGGCGCCACAGCCCGAGGGCCTCTGCCGCATCCGCCAAGCTCCAGCCGTGCGTCCAACGCTAGCGTATGAACTCGACCGCATCGGCCCAGCCGTTCTGCTCGAGCGTCGAAGCAACGGCAGGTTCGGTGCCCGCAATTATAGAAAATTATAGCGCCTCTCTATAATTGTACGAGGTGACTATAATTTCTCCCAACGTCTTGCGCCAATATACAAAATATTATATATTCCAGTTCGATGACCGATCGCAAACCCGTCGAGTTTCGGGGCGGCTCCTTGGATGATCTTCGAGCCTTTCCCTTAATGGCACGGCGCGAGGCGGGCCATCAAATTGACCAAGTACAGCAAGGCATAGAGCCAGACGACTGGAAGCCGATGCCGAGGGTTGGTTCGGGGGTTCAGGAGATTCGGATTCGGGACGCCGGCGGAGCGTTCCGTGTCATTTTTGTAGCGAAGTTCGCCGCTGCTGTCTATGTGCTTCACTGCTTCCAGAAGAAGACACAAAAGACCAGCAAGTCGGATTTGGACCTAGCCGAGAAACGCTACCGTGAATTGACGCAGGAACTGGGCGCATGAGTAAGAAAAAGTTCGCCAGCGTCTGGGACGCAATCGAGGACACGCCTGAGGAGGCAGAAAATCTGAAGCTACGCTCAGCCCTGATGGTGGCTCTCAAAGCGCATCTCTCCCGCAGGAATTTGACCCAGGCCCAGATCGGCAAGTTGTTCGGTGTCACTCAGCCTCGGGTCTCCGATTTGCTGCGTGGGAAAATCAACGTTTTCGGCCTGGATGCTCTCGTCAATATGGCGGCCGCAGCGGGCCTGCACGTGACGATAAGCATACGAGAGGCTGCATAGAGCATCGGTATCGGTGCGCAACGACTAAGCTTGCATCAACTCACGGCGCTACTTCGTGAGCGTGGAACGGCTACCGGCGCGATCAAAGCGACGAGTATTCGCCCGCGATCGAACCCGAGTTGGAATTGAAGTCATTCCACGAAGCCACGGTCGCTTCCACGGCTTTGGACCCTTCCAAATGCACCCGGCGCTCCCTGGCGACGAACTCCGAGAGCAGCGGCCCGCGAACCGCTCGCAATGCCGCCATCGCTCGGAAGACCAGCCGATCTTCTGTCCGACCAGCCAGCCGCTCGCCATCTGCACCCGGGACATTGCATCCCTATGACGCGGACTGCACGTGCTCAAGATGGGGAGCGTAATGCTGTGCGTCTCGGTGCTGATTGATAGAGCGGCGATTTGGGGGTTGGTCGTGCCCGCGGTGATGGCGCACGCGTAGGATAGAGGTCCATCTCTCTTTGCTGAACAGTTCTCGTTTTAGACTGCTGAATGGTTTAATATGCAAATCGTGCAACACCGAAACTACGCTACTCGCGGGCGGGTGGCAAGATTCCTAGATGATCTGCAAGCGCGCGGAGATCTCATCGTGTCGGTTGACGAGGCAGCCCAGCAAACCGATTTGTCCCGACTCGCGGCGCAGCGACAGCTCGAGCGGCTCGCGCCGCGCGCGACGTCGCTTCCCGGCCGGCCCTCGACCTTCCTGATTGTGTCTCCCGAGCATCGGCTGCGCGGCGCGCCTCCCGTCACCGCATGGCTCGACGAGTACCTCCGTGCCCAGGGCCACCGCTATTACGTGGGGCTGCTGTCGGCGGCGGCCCTGCACGGCTCGTCCCAGCAAGCCGTCCAAGTCACGCAGGTGCTACTGCTCCGTCCGCGGCGGCCCATCGCGGTCGGGAAAATCCATCTGCAGTTTTACGTCAAGGCGAAGCTCGAGGTCACTCCCCTGACCGAGATTCCAGGGCTTCCGGCGCCGCTTGCCGTCAGCAGCGCCGAGGCGACCACGCTCGATCTGATCGCCTTCAGCCACCGGCTCGGCGGTATCGAGCGCGTACGCGAGGTCATTCGGGGGCTCGCGGGGGCAATGACTGTTCAGGGGATGCGCAGCGCCCTTCGGGCCAACGTTCCGGTCACCGTCATGCAGAGGACGGGGTACGTGCTCGAGGCGCTTGGGTTCGATTCGCTCTCGGAGGTCGTGCAACGAGCCCTTCCAAAGCGCTTTCCGCCGGCGTTATTGCAGGCGCATGGCCATCGAGCTGAAGGCCCTGCCAGCGACCCCTGGGCCGTCATCGACAACCTCCAACTGGGTCGTGGCTAACAATGATCGTGCTCACGCAAAAGGACGTGCTCGCCCACGAAGTCGTGGTGCCATGGTCCGAACCGTATCAGATCGAACAGGATCTCCTCCTCTGCCTAGCGATGAGAGCAATCTTCGAGGACCGGTTCCTCTCTGACCAAGTCGCCATGCGAGGCGGGACCGTCCTGCACAAAGTGCACCTTGCGCCGGCGGCGCGCTATTCGGAGGACATCGACCTCGTCGCCGTCGGCGACCGCCCGGAAGGCCACATCCGGAAATCTCTGCTTCGCGTTCTGCGCCCGGTGCTCGGCCGCGAGAGATCCTCGGTGTGGGACTCGGTGCAGCTCGCGGTTCGAAACGCAGCGAAACCCTCGCGGATCCTTCGCTGCATCTACAAGGTACCGAGTGTCGTGCACCCTGGGCGCGAGCTCACGATCGAGGTCGAGACGAACGTAACCGAGCGGATTCCGCACTTTCCCGTGCAGCGCCTACCGTTCACCATCCAGTTCCGTGGCGAGACGGTCGGGACTGAAATCGTCTCCTACAACATCAACGAGATGCTCGCGACGAAGATGCGGGCGTTGTTTCAACGCAGAAAGGGTCGCGACCTTTTTGACCTCTATTGGGCGTTATCCGTCCGCTCTGCTCTTCCCGTGTCAGTTGCCGAGATACTTCAAGCCTTCGACCACTACATGCGGGCGGAAGGCGAACCGGTAGCGCGGGAAAGGTTCATCGCGCACCTACACGAGTGTCTCGCCGACCGAGCAGGGTTCTGCACCGACATCGATTCGTTCCTGCAGCGCGATCTCACATACGATCCCGACGTCGCGGGCGCGCTCGTCGAGCGGGACCTTCTCAGGTTACTACCAGCGTAATTTGATCGACATAGCCGCTTAGACTGCCCGCACGCTTACGCCGCGGCCTGTCGCTCCGCTTCCCAGCCCTTGCACGCCAGCAGGACGGTGCGCGGCACCGCATGCTCACCGCTGGCGCAATATGCCACTTGCCGGCGCGACAGCCCGAGCGCCTCTGCCGCATCCGTCAAGCTCAAGCCGTGCTTCCAACGCCAGCGGATGAACTCGACCGCATCGGCCCGGCCGTTCTGCTCGAGCGCCATCTCGAGCAATCGCGCGGCGCCCATGTCGATCTCGCCGGGCCACACAACGCTGTGGCCACCTTCGCCGACCCCGGTGAGCGCGAAAGCCGCCGTGTCCCGTAGCGGACGCAGCCCATTGAGCTTAAAAACAGGCTCGCGAAGGTCAAGGGTAAGCACCCTGTCCTTTGTCCACCGCACGCGCAGCGTGTAGGCGCCCGTATGCTTGACCTCTGCAATGCCGATCGCATTGTTTGTGCTCATGATTCCTCCTCAGACTACTGCTGCCGCCGCAGTAACCATCCCCCGGCAGAGCCGTGGGGTCTCCTGTTGTACGAGCATAGATTGATTCGGCGTCGACATATTATCTCTCCCTTCCAATGACTCTCAGTGCTGCATTGTCCACGGCTACGGATGCCGGTACGGCGGACATCATTCCGATGGCGCAGTGTTCCCATGTAGAAGCGCGCCAAGGCTCGTTGATTGAGCTTGAACACAAACCACCACTGGACGGGATGTCCGGCGGCGAGTAACGGTGTCGGTTCGTCGGCTCGCGCCCAACCGGCCAGACCAGCGACAACGATAATCGCGCACAGCCCGCGGAGGAGCCACGACGAGCGTGCGGGGGTATCGCTGTTGTCGTTTAGGTTCAGATCCATCTGTTCCCTCATTCAACGGTTCCTTCCGTATTATTCGGTCGCGAGCAACCCGAGGAGTATTTTTGGAGAGATGCTAGCGCCAATATACCGGGAACTCAATCGCAGTTGATGACGTGGATCGCTGGCTCGTGTCCGGTCACCGATCAGCATTCCAGCCCAACTCAAACGCGGTATGACTGTGGCAAGCATCGTGGGAAAGACGCCAAATGGACCAAGCGCCATCCGTCCCGCTGGATCTGCGTTCACGATGCGCTCTGGGCAGCACGTTAATTTATTTCGTTAAGCTACTGAGTCTAATCGCATCGGCGGGGAGGCGATCCGAATAGTTCCCCCCTCGCTGCCACGCGGCATCATGTACAACGGGCGACTTG
This sequence comes from Gammaproteobacteria bacterium, assembly GCA_003164785.1. GTDB lineage: Bacteria > Pseudomonadota > Gammaproteobacteria > Steroidobacterales > Steroidobacteraceae > Bog-1198. The sequence continues at coordinate 14,405 of PLUE01000025.1, forward strand.
GGCCATGTGCGCGCTCGACCCAGGTTGGCACGCCACTTCAGCCTGGTTCCATCCCAATGCGGTTTTGGCACATATTCCGCGATTCTCCACTTCCAGGTCAGCGATGTGTGAAGCGGCCCGTCGGGGTCGGGGCGCACATAGCCATGGCCTCCATCGCCCAGTATCAAGGACAACTTGTCCTCCTCGATCAGCAACCCGCCGGCTTTGGCTTCCTCAGCCATCCACTTAAGCGCAATTTTGGCCACGCCGCTTTGCGATTCCGCATAACCCCCGCCGACATCGCAGTGCACCCCTGGAAACCACACCTGCTTCAGGTCCTTGGGCCCGACGGCAGCCGGCAATTCCGGCGGGCGCCACAGGTTGGTGCGGAAAAAAGCGCGCCGCTCATCAATCGCGACAGCGTGACGCCCGATCGCGATGTCCGGGTTGTTCGCCGTATAGGGCAAGCTGAACGGATTGGCAAACCAACCCACCGAACTCACGGTGTCCCACACCCCAACAAAGTGCGGACAGCAACTGCGCGAAAACGTCTCCTTGAATTGGGCCGCGAGAGCGAAATATTCCTCGAGCGGTCCTTTGCCCGTTTGGCCTTTGGCGCGCCGAGTTTCCACCGAGTGGATCTTCCACATGAGCCGCACGGCGTAAGGCACGAGGGGTTCATTGCATTTTGGCACCAACCCATACATGTGCAAAAGGGAAGCGACGGCCCGCACGGTGTACGCGCCTCGACTGAAGCCGAAGAGAAACAAGCGATCACCCGGCTCATAGTTGTTAGAAATGTAAACGTAGATATCCTGAATATCGCGATCGAGGGCATACCCGAAGGCGAGCCCCGCGATTTGCGCCACCAAAGCGCCCGCTTTCGTGACGAAACCGGGCGGTGCCATCGTGCCGACGCCTGGATGGTAGTAAGTCATCTGAACTAGCGGATCCTTGTGCAGGGTGGCGAAAAGCTTCACCACATTCGTGCGGTCTTCGGCAAATTCGTTGGCTGTTCCGTCGCAGCAAACCACGAGATTTTTCCCCATGTCGGCGTTTCCCTTTTTGTGCAAGAGGCAGACCGTATTGCGTCAGCGTATGCGAGAGATCGCGCACACACATGTTCGATTCGGTTATCGCCGCGTTTATATCACGCTTCGACGGGAAGGCGGGGATGTGGGGAAGGAGACATCACGAGTTCTGGTGAGAGGTTCTCGTCAAAGAAAGACTTGAAGGACACGGATTTTACATGGAGTGCTTTACAATCCGTCGCCGCCTCAAAGCCAAAACCGGCTCACTTTCCGCTGCCCTTCGCGGCCGTCCCCGTGTCGAGTTGGGCGCGTGAGCCTGTACTGCCGCAGGTCCCGGTGCGACTCCACGCGAGCGTGATTCGGCCGGGGCGGAATCCCTTTTGAGTTGACGCAAATATCCTCTACAAATATCCAGCTGTCGAAAGTGACGTTGCGCAAGGGCCGTCGAGGCGGCCACTGGTTCGGTGCTCGAAGTTATCAACGCCTGAGGGTCGTCAGGTATCTGACGCCGTTATGCCTCCGACGATCCGATGGTGATGGCGCTCGCGGGCAAATGGAACGTGCTGCGCATCAGCTCTTGTCGGACGAAACCGACACCAAGGCGTGCTGAACCTCACGGATATTTCGTTCATCATGGCCCGCCCCTCAGGAGATTTCCCATGCAGACCAAAGGCTATGCCGCCGCGAGTGCCACCGCTCCCATCGCACCATTTACATTCGAGCGTCGCGAGCCGCGCGCCCACGATGTCCAGATCGACATCAAGTTCTGTGGCATCTGTCATTCCGACATCCACCAGGCGCACGATGGTTGGGGTGAGTCGATATTCCCGATGGTGCCGGGGCACGAAATCGCGGGTGTCGTCGCCCGGGTCGGCAGCGACGTCACGAAGTTCAAGGTCGGCGACAAGGTCGGGGTCGGCTGCTTCGTCGACTCCTGCCGCCACTGCGAGTATTGCAATAAAGGCGAGGAGCAGTACTGCGTCGCGGGCATCACGCAGACGTACAACAGCATCGAACGCGACGGCGTGACGCCGACGATGGGCGGCTACTCCGACAAGATCGTGGTCGATCAGGAGTACGTCTTACGGATGCCGGAGAATCTGCCGCTGGACGCGGCCGCGCCCTTGCTGTGCGCCGGCATCACCCTTTACTCCCCGCTGATGCATTGGAAGGCGGGGCCCGGCAAGAAGGTGGCCATCGTCGGATTGGGCGGCCTGGGGCACATGGGCGTCAAGATTGCGCGCACGCTCGGCGCCGAGGTGACCGTCATCAGTCAGTCCTTGCGCAAGCAGGACGAAGGCAAGCGCCTGGGCGCCGATCATTTTTACGCCTCGTCGGATCCGGACACCTTCAAGAAATTGAAGGCGACCTTCGACCTCCTCATCAACACCGTGTCGGCCGGCATCGATTGGAACCAATATCTGTCGCTGGTGAAGGTGGACGGCACCATGGTGGTCGTTGGGGCACCCGAAACCGAGGTGCCGATGAGCGCCTTCTCCCTGATTCCAGGTCGCCGCAGTCTGGCCGGTTCGATGATCGGCGGGATCAAGGAGACGCAGGAGATGCTCGATTTCTGCGGCCGCTACAACATCGTCTCGGACATCGAACTGACGCCGATCCAGAAGGTCAATGAGGCGTACGAGCGTGTGATCAAGAGCGACGTGCGCTATCGATTCGTGATCGACATGGCCACGCTATAGCCTCACCATTAGCCAAAAAATGGACGATGCATGATGGGGAGCGGCGGCGCGCGGCCAAGGGGTCGCCTACTTCCAGGCGCTGCTCAGCAGCTCGTCCAATGCTGCAACGATCAACTGAGCGTCGTCGCTTAGAGATCCCACGAGATCCCCGAGCTGGTCGAGCGGCACGGACACCATTTCGAGTGGGTGCAGCACGACCGCGATCCCGCGGATATTGAAGGTTGGATTGAAACCAACGAAAGTGATTTTCCCAAGCGCCGTCGATCGCACCAGTGGAACAACCACTCTGCGACGATAATCGTCGAACTGGGAGGACTGCACCACGACGACGAACGGGATGGAGTCCTTGTGTTTCCCTTTATTGCAGTGGACGTCGAACTGCGGCATCAAAGCGACGAGTATTCGTCCGCGATGGAGCCCGAGATGGAGTTGAAGTCATTCCACGAAGCCACCGTCGCTTCAACTACATTCGACTTTTGAATCCGCTCGCGGCGCTCCCTGCTGACGAACTCTGAGAGCAACGTCTCCACGACGGCCGAGAGATTGTCGGTCATCGATTTGGCCTGGCTCACGAGGTCTTCGTTTAAAGTCAGGTTGACTGCCCGCTTGCGGGCTCCCGCGTCAAAATCAGCTTTCATGCTTGGTTTCCTCTATGCGCATAGTATGCGCATGCCAATTACCCGGTCAAGCCTCGCAGCATCAATACAGGTCATACGACCTACCGGTGCCGGGATCATGAGATACGACGATTTGAATCTCTTACTACACACAGACGCGCGGCGCCCCGCTACATCGGCCCGTTGCGCCTCGTAGAACGGCAAGGGTGTCTCCGATAGCGCCCGCCCGCAATCACATCTTCCGGTAAGTGTGATTTCGTGCGCCGTGATCACGACCTTGGTCGCCGCCATGGCCCGGGGCCTCGCTGGCGTACAGCGGACGATGGCGACCTGACCCGGTGGAACTTCTCCGGGATTGCGGCAGCGTCGGAACCCGGTGACTCCTTCATCCACGGTGCCAGTGACGTCGCTGTAAATTTTCGTGTGCAGGCCGGGGTTCCAGAAGATGGTCGGCCGCTCGAGCCAGACGAGACCCGCGCCTTGGTAAAGGTCCACCGGATTCGGCATGCCCTCGATGGGGAGCCGGTCGCATTTCACATTGAATCCGCCGTTGTTCGCCTCCGGCGGGAGCAGGAGAATATCGAACGCGTACTGGGTACGCGTAAAAAAACTGACGATGCCCATCCCTCCCCACACATCGCGCCCTCTCGCGATGGCGTTGGCCACGACGATCGCAGCATCCGAGTTTTGCGCAGCAATGCCGTTCGCAGCGCCATTAGGACCTGCTGTCAAGACCCGATGGTTCATATCCATGGCGGTGGCCTGTCGATGAGATCGGGAAGGCGGATCACCGACGTTGCCGGCGATGGCGTGGTGACAGTCGCCAGCAATAGCGTGTTGTTCATTGGAGCTCCTCCCTGGATTCCTGGTTCTGCTGCACGCCGATCTTTGCACGCAGACGGCCAATTCGTCCACCCGGCCGATGCCCGCTGTCGATTGCCCTACTACGTTGCGAGTGACGTTTCGCGGCCGTTGGCTATCCAAGCCGCCTTATCTGCGCGAGCAATCCGTTGAAGATGGGCTCACTCCGCTGGTCGCGGCCCAACAGTTTCTGGAAACACAGGCATCGACGTGGTCGGTCACGGGGCCCGGCTCCTCCTGGACACCGGATCATGTCCACAACCGAGTTGTCACCCCATATCGCGAGAGTTCAGGCGGTGATTCCCATCGATCGTTTTCACCAGCATCGATGCCGGCACGCCATCGTCATCAGCATTCCAGCAAACGCCGAAAAGCGTTCACGATCATGCTGGAATCGTGTTGACGTTCCGTTGGAATCCGCGTTCACGATGCGCTGGAAACCGTGACCACGCTCGACCGCAATATTCAGCCAGTGAAACGGCCGTAGCGTCCGCGCTGCTCATCGCTCAAAAATCGGATTTAAGGCTTTGGCAACTCGCGCCGGCGCGCCTGCGAGATTTCAATCAAGGTTTCGATGCGGATCAACCGCCTCTCATGGTCCTCGAGCCGGGCGGTCGTTTCTTTCCTCCCTGACATGAGCGCGTCCACCCGCTCGCCCAAGAGCATGATGTCCTTGCCATACTTGATCACTTCGGCGATGAGACTCATGCGCCCGCCTGCGGCGCGAAGAGTTCGACGATCCCTCGAGCCTCCTCGGGGTGCGCATCGAACCACGCCCTCGTCTCGGCAACCACCTGAGCACGGAAGGTGCCATCGGCGAGCGCTCGCTCACTCGCGCTAATCTCGGAAAGGCTCGCATCGATCCGCTTGAGAACCTTGCGCACTTGAGCATGAATGTCTTTGAGCACCGCGCGTGAAGCCATTTCTTCTTCGGGCTCGGCGATAACGTTCCCGGACGTGTATGCCTCGATTGCACGACGCGCGAGCTCACCCGCGGAGACGCCCTCGCGTCGGCTCATCTCGCGAAGCTTCTTCACGCTCTTGCGCGGCACCAGGTATTGCTGGCGCATGAGATCTTCGGCTTTTGCAGACATACCAGACTCCTCCGCCTCGAGCCCCATGAACCCAAGGGAAAACCTCTACCGCAACTCCCACACATACACAACCGCATACACAGTCTAGCACACGTCACTGAAACTCGAGAATCTCCCTTATTCGGCATTCCGGCGCGGAGCGCGGCTTTAAGGAGGGCGGGTCGGGAACAACTGTTGGCAGGCTCGAGCCATTCCGCCCGCCGGCGAAAGCGCGGGGCGTCCGGGCTTTCCCGGCAATGCCGGTCGTGGCCGTCGGATGGAGACGTTCGCTTGTACGCGGTCGGCGATCAATGGTCATGCTCCGTAGCGCATGACCATCGACCGTGGACAGTGATTCTGGGCCATCGTGGACAGCGTCGGGAAGGCGGCGGCGTCCGCCGCCGATTCTGCTCTGGTGTCCACGTTGCTCTGGAATCCCTGTCCATCACCGGAATAATCACAAACTGACCGTGCATATCGGCCGAGCCGCATGTGCCTCTACGCCGCAATCCGTCTGCCGCGCAGACTCCTAGGCGGGGTGGCGTCATCCCTGACGCTCCCTCGGGCCTGTCACCCCGCCGTCACGGCCGCCGCATCGACCGCCGCCTCCCGCAACGCCAGCAACGGCCCCGCGAACCGCTCGTAATGCCGCCAACGCTCCGAGGACCCCACGATTTTCTGCCGCACCTGCCAGCGGCTGGCCGTCTGCACCGGGCGCGCGGTCTGGTCAAAATCAAGGCAGCGTGCATCCCACTCGAGCCCGAGAAATTCCACCATCCGCCGGCTCCATCCTTCCGGGTCGGCGACCAACCCCTCGTACGGCACGTCGAGCAGCGCCTGCGCCGGGATGAGGGCCCGCCAATGTTTCATCACCCGTCGATACTCGCCGTAGTAATGCGCGAGATCATCCAGGTCGTTGGCGTACGGATGCGAGAGATTGAAATGCTGGAAGTAGATCGACAGACAGGTGTCGACGGAATCGCGGGTGAGGTGAATGATCCGCGCATTGGGCAGCGCCGCATGAATCATCCCTAAGGTAAAGAAATTGCCCGGCAGCTTGTCGATCACGCGCCGCGCCGCCGCGGGCGCCTGCGCCAGGAGCGCCAGGTAATCGTCGGCGAGCGCATGCAGAAGACGGCCGCCGTCCTGCCCCAGCGTGGTGGCGTCCTGGGTGCCCGAGACGGTGTTCCAGAACAGCTGCTCCCCGATGCCGGCCACCGCCCCGTGCGAACAGAGAATCTGATCGGCCAACGAGGTGCCGGAGCGCGGCATGCCAACGATGAACACCGGCCGCGTCGAGGTCGCCGTTGATTGCACCCGCCGCACCCAGTCGGCGTCATACGAGTCGATGAGAATGCCCACATCGCGCGTGAGCAACTCCCGATCATGCGGCGCACGGCAGGACTTGGCGAGATCGTTCGCGCGCCGGTAGTGGTCGAACGCCCGCTCGAACTCCTGCAGATCGTCGAAGTACTTGCCCATGGCATAGCGCAGCGGCACTTCGTGGCGAACCTCGATGCCATTCGCGAGCACGCGCTCCGCCCCCGCCAGCCAATCCGTGTCGACGGCCGTCATCTTGCGCACCGCGACGAGGCCCGCCCAGGCGGGCGCGGCGCCGGGATCGATCGCGAGGGCGCGCTTGAAGGACGCCTCCGCCTCCACGAATCGTCCGGCGTCGGCGTGCAGTTCGGCCAGGAGCAGGTGCGACGCCGCCAGCGTGGGTTTGATCTTAAGCGCGCGCCGGGCACAGGCCGCGGCCTCGACACCGCGGCGCTGCAGACGCAGCGTGCAGCCTAAGTTGTTGGCGGCCTCGGCATGCTGAGGCTGCCGCTCCAGCACCCGCCGATAGCACGCCTCCGCCTCCTCCCAGCGGCTCAGGTCCAGGAGCGCGTTGCCGAGGGTGTAGTGGGCATCCACGTGATCGGGGTTCAACTCGAGCGCGCGCCGGCAGCTCGCCGCGGCCTCGTCCGAGCGCCAGCCAGCGAGCAGCGCCTCGCCCAGTTTGGCGTGCAGCTCGGCGTCCTCGGGTCTTAAGTCCAGCGCCCGGCGGTAACTCGTCGCGGCCTCTTGAACACGGCCGAGCGCGCGCAGCGCATCGCCCAAATGGATATGGGCGTCGGTGAGACCTGGATCGAGCTCGACGGCGCGACCGAGGCTTGCCAGCGCCTCCTCGCGGCGCCCTAAGCCAACGAGCGCCAGACCGAGATCTTGGTGGGGCCTTCCACGGGTGGGATCGAGGGCGATCGCCCGGCGGCAGGCCGCTACGTTGCGCTCCAGGCCATTCGCGAACCTCGCCATGGCGAGCGCCGTGTGCGCGGCGGCGAAGGTGGGATGGCGCAGCAACATCGCGCGCGCGCGGGTTTCCAACTCAGGATAGCGGCCGGCCTCGGCCAGCGCGACGAGCTCGGCCGTGTCCGCCGCGAGGCGCTTCACCGGAGCTACTTCATCGGCTCGCCGCAGCGCGCCAGCACGGTGCGCAGGTCTTTGAGCGGCGGGAACACTTCGTTGTTCCAATCCGTGCCCTGCGCGTCATAGGCCTGCTGCTCGAATTCCACGATTTCCTTGTCCTCCTGGAAGATCCGTTCGGTGAACCAGGTGACGAAGGGCCACACCGCATGGATGATGCCGGACAGGCTGGGTTTCTTGACCGAAAGATACCCGTAGGTGCGGTTGGTCTTCTGCTGTGCATCCAAGGGCGTGTAGCCGAGCCACACGTCGAGCACCGGATCGTCGGTTTGCTTGATGTCGCGCCCCACCCAGACTTTGAGGCTCTGGTTGGGGTAGTCGGTGCGGATCCGCATGTGATCCGAGAAGTCCTTCTTCGCCTCGCCGCGCTTGCGCATGAGGTCGACGATCACGGTCTCGCCCACCGACGCCCGGCCCTCGACCCGGCTGAAGCTGTACTCGACCTCGGCCCAATTCTCGCCATGCCCCTGGCCGATGCAGCGCGCGCGGATCGACCCCATGTTCTTGCGGTGCATGAACTGGTGATTCATGTCGAACAGGTTCTCGTGCATGAACGTGTAGTGACAGGCCACTTCGCGGTTGAGGCGCCGGGTCTTGTAGTCCTTGTTCGCGGCCGAGCCCAGGGTCTTCGGCAAGCGACTCTCCGCCAAGTCGGGATTGCCGGGGAACACGAAGATCAAGCCGTCCACTTCGCGCGCCGGGTAGCTCTTGATGCCGTTCGGCAGCCGGTCCACCCCGCCGAAATACGGCACGCCCACGCATTTGCCGCTGCAGTTGTAGGTCCAGCCGTGGTAGTGGCATTTGAGCTCATCGCCGGTGACGACCCCCAGGGAGAGCGGCACCTGGCGGTGCGCACAGCGGTCCTCCAGCGCGAACACCTGGCCGCTCTTGCCGCGGTAGATCACGATGGGCTCGGCCGCGAAATGCCGTCCCAGGGCCTTCCCCTCCTTCAATTCCGTGGACCAGGCCACCGGGTACCAATAGTCCGGATGGGCGCCCACGCGCCGCAAATCGAAGGCATTGGGCGAATTGGCCACCCGGATGGGGACTATGGTCGGGCTATCTTCCAGCATCGGGAGCTCCAGGAATCGGGGTCTTGCCTACAAGAATAACCCGGACGGCGCGAATTCCGAAGTTAGGGGAGTTCCTCTTGACGGGTCAGGGGTTGTGAGCCTCTCGGGGGACCCAAGGCGAGCGCGAGCTGCGCCCGCGCCACCTTCCAGCCCAGTTCGGCGTTGATGCGCAATTGACGGGCGGTCGCCGCCGCCGTCTGCGCCGTCAGGACGTCGATGATGGTGCCGACACCGGACTGGTAACGCCCCACGGCAACCTGCTGGTTGTCCTCGGCGGTTTTGGTCAAGCGTGCCGTCGCGACCAGCTGCTTGTTCGCCGAATCCAGCGCGTAATAGGCATTCCAGACATCGAGCGTCACCGTGAGACGGGTCTGCTCCTCGCTGGCCTCGCGTTGCACGAGGATTGCCTGCGCCTGGCGCACGCCATATCCCACGTTGAATCCGGTGAACAGCGGCACGGTCAGATACACGCCGATCTGGCCGTAGCTCTGATTGGGGATGCCCGTGAACGACAGCGACCCGGGCGGCTGGAGACACACATGACCCAACGGATCGTCGAGCGGGGAGGTGCGACGGTGCAGCGACGAGACCGTGCCGAACACGTCTGGTTGGAAAAGATCCGAGGTGGGATCCGCGACAACCGGACGGGTGCCGCGACCGCAACCGCACTCAGTGCCATCAACAGCGCAAGTCTGACCCCCGAGATCGGGCTCCGGCGAATACTCATCCCTTTTTTATTTAAAATTCCATCCAACAGGAGCCAGTCCGCGCTGCCACAGGTGGCGGCAACTCATCACGAAGTCCCATCACTGTGCAGCTATGCCTTCAATCATGGAAACCGGACCGGTCGTCAGGGAGCGACCGGTCCGCCGAAGAGCACAAAGACTATTACCCTCCTCTCCACGTCGCGCATCGAGCGACCGACGCCATTCCCGCTCGCGCAGTCAACCTCAGCCTAAGGCTGCGTGTCTCTCGCCGCCAACGAGCAACGCGGCTGCGGGCCTCTCGATGTCCCAATAATAACCGCGCGCTGCCAGCCCAATGACGATGAGACGCGTACCCGCTGGAAACGTGGCGATGCCGCGGGTCCAACGATGGCTTTGATCGCCGTTCCGCTCGATGCCGTGCCAGCCCTCACCCGCAAACGCGGACTCATGATCAAGTGCAATGTCCATGGCATCGATCTGAAGACGACCGACGCAAACACCGAGTACGCGACTGTCGTTCGTGGACACATCATGATATGCCGGTGTGAACGTTTTCGAGTGCAGATGGATCTTTGCGCAGCTTTCGGGAAGCATGAAGGCGACCCGATCCGCTCCCAGTCGTACCGCCTCGATCCGGTGATCATCCGCCATGACATGCAGATCATCGTTCGCCGTGATGCAATAGGAATAGCCCGCTTCGCGTGCGCGCCCGAGGAGCATGGTCTTGGTGCGGCGCATTTCGGCACCTTCGAAGACCAACGGCACGCAGGTCTCCGTCCAGTGCTTGGGACGAAAATCGGGGTGCAGCTCGAGCGACTCGCCACCACCGATGAAAGCCGCACGATTGCCGGTCTCGAGATAACTTTCCGCCGGCAACCCTTCCGCGAACAGAATGTCGTGGCTTTCGACTTCGACGTGCCAATAATCGACTTGATCGCAGGGCACTTGTCGAATCGTCGTGCCGTTGACGAGCTTCTCGATCTGCATGAGCACGCCCTCGGCATACACCGAATGCCCGGGGCTCAACCACAAATCGCGCGCCGGCCGACCCTCGGCGAAGGCGTTCTTGCAAACCAGCACCGGCCAGATCGATTCCGGTTTCGGGTGTCGAGTACAGTCGATGCGCCGATGACCCGTCCAAGTCACGCGCTGCGTCGCTTGGCCACCGCGTGCGCTCACAATCGCATCGCCCGGCGACAGGTTTTCGATCGCCACGTCGCCACGCTCGGTCAGAATGCGTGTACCTGCGCGGAAGCAATTGACGTCGATGGTCCCGTAAAGATAAGTGGCACTGCTATAATCCGGTGGGGAGACGTAAGAATCATCGGTTGTCTGGATGCCCAAGGTGTATGACCCGGGATCAGCATTTCCGTCATAGCCACCGGTATAGGTCAAGGAGGTCAAATCCTGGTTAATCGCCGATTCGCTGCCGGAGATAACGATGTTGCCGTCTGATATCGTGACCGAGCTTCCGTTGCTCTGCGCGACCGACGTGTCCACCGCAAAGGTACCGTGCAATGCCTGCTGACCGAAGTCGAACGCAATGATGTTGACGCTCAAGTTCGGATTCACGGCAACCGTGTTGCCGTCATCGGAGAGAAACTTGCTCACGTCGATCCCGGCGAGGGACACGGAGGTGCCCGGAGAATCCGTCAAGGCACCGTTGTTGACATTGGAGTCGGAGGAAATGTTTACATCGACGTCACCGTACGTCGAAGTCACCGAGTCGACCGTAATCGGGCCACCGTCGTTTTGCACCTCGTAATACAAGGTATCGGTCAGCGGACCGGTGGTGCTCGTCAAATTATTCTGGTTGATGGCGTCGGCGGTTTGCTGCGCCGTTCCCGTCAGCAAAGTGGTCGCATCGCCGTTCGAATCGACAGTGTAGGATACCAAGGAGCCGTCGATCGTTACAGTCGTAACCCCATCCTGGGGCACCGCGGTGAAACCGCCATCGGTGGTACTGATGCCGATAACGGTGTTACCCGCGTCACTGGGGTTGCCGTCGTTATTTGTGCCACCGAGCGAGCCAATAAAACCGCCGGTGTACGGATTGACGTTCAAATCATAGATGTTGGTGACGGGGTTGGGCGTAGACATTAGCTTATTCCTTGAGCTAGAGCTCTTGAGTGTTCTATCCGCTGCTTGCAGTCGAATATAGGGGAGTCCCTTACGGGGCGCAACAACAATCGCGCGCTGTCAAGGGCGTTCTTCGTGACCAACGTCATAGTCGAATCACTCGAGGGATGCGCAATCGAGGGTTATGTCAAGCCGCCGCTGCCAGTGTCATACAATTGTCAGCTTAGCCGCGCAAGAAATCCTATTCGGGAAGGGTTCTGCAGCAAAGTATCGCGGCGCACAACTAAAGCGCTGTCCCGGATCGTTGGTTTTTTCCGCATTCCGCGTTGTACGCGATTTTTTTTGCGCTTGTAGCAACGCCATGGGACGCCGTCGAAGATTTTCCGAATCGCAAACGCCCCCGCGACGAGATCCTGTGTTGGCTCAACCGCCGGCGACGCGGGACCGCAGCGTGCGAAATTCGTGGCTCGCGAGCAGCAGCCGAAGCAGTTCAGCACCGGTGAGCGCGTCGGAACTCAATTTTGGCGATGGTCTCCGGCTGCCGACGCTGACCAAAAACGATGCCAACAATTTCCGTGATCGCAGCCGAGTCGACTGGCCGATCGAACAGCGCCGGGGGCAGATCTTTGCGCATGACCTGCTCCAGATACGCATCGGTCTCAATCCCTGGCGCGCTCAACAAAAGCGAGGCTAGGTGGAGCGCGAACCGGTGATCCGGATGGCCAGGATTGCGCAGCGCCGGCCCCAACGCGCCAAAACGCGGCATGGCATCATGAACATTGGGCGGCGTTGCAAAGTACTGCGACAGATCGGCGTGTTCGTCGGCGAGATAAAACCGGTTCAGCCCATCGAACCAGACGGTACGGTATCCCTGCGTCAATAACCCGGGCTCCCAACCGCCATGACTGGGCACCGTCGTCATGGGCCGCGTCGCTTCGATCACGATCACTGCAGGCCGCCACCGTGAGAGATCCAAGCCCGCGAGCACGTCTGCCTCGCTGCCTTCGACGTCGATTTTCAGAAAGTCGATATCCTCGATGTTCAGCGCACCGAGAACCTCCGATAGAGGAATCACCCGGGTGTCGATCAGCCACGCCTCGGCCATGTAGCGCGCCACATCGGGATCCACTTGTTCCTGGAGCGCGGACAGTCCACCCATGCCTCGCTGGCGCTTGAAACTCGCGCTACCCGTTACCGCGCCAGCTGCGGCACACACCGTGTGATCTCGCGGACGAAGACGCGTGAGTTCGGCCGCGCGCTCGGGCAGCGGCTCCAGGTTGACGCCCGACCACCCACGCTCGTAGAACACCTGGGTGACGCTGTCCGTAATGGGCGAGGATGCCCCAACGTCGATATAGAGCCCTTGCGGTTTATCACGAAAGCAGCGCCACAGGAGCACGTCCTCGGCATTTTGGGCGTATGAAAATGGCATCGTCGGCCTCGCGCAGTTCACGCCTGAAGGATAGTGCGCCTGAGACGCCGACATCACCAGTGCTGAGCAACGGCTATCACGCGCCGCAGTATAGAGGCGGGATCTGCGGCAGCCGAGGAAGCGCGTCTCTGTATCATTGCCATGCCTCGTATGCATTGTTGTCTCGACGGTTCTGATTGCTCTTTTTGTCGATCCACGGCTGGCGAACGCCGCAGCGCCGACGATCAGCCTGACGGCCCCGGCAACCCCGGCCACGGAGACCGATCAGTCGTCGATCACGCTGTCGGGCAGCGCGACCAGCGATGCGGGCCTGAACAGCGTGCGTTGGGTCAATCAATTTGAGCAACGAGGCACCGGAACCTCGAGCGGATCAGCTCAATCGACCTGGAGCGTCGCGAACATTCCCCTGCGGCCGGGCGTCAATCTCGTCACGGTTACCGTGGTCGACGGCGCCAACCGCGGCGCCTCCACGCACCTGACAATCAACTCGAGCGCGCGCCGGCAGCTCGCCGCGGCCTCGTCCGAGCGCCAGCCGTTGAGCAGCGCCTCGCCCAGTTTGGCGTGCAGCTCGGCGTCCTCGGGTCTTAAGTCCAGCGCCCTGCGGTAACTCGCCGCGGCCTCTTGGGCGCGCCCGAGGGCGCGCAGGCGCCGGGTAGCTCTTGATGCCGTTCGGCAGCCGGTCCACTCCGCCGAAATACGGCACGCCCACGCATTTTCCGCTGCAATTGTAGGTCCAGCCGTGGTAGTGGCATTTGAGCTCGTCGCCGCTCACTACACCTAAGGAGAGCGGTACCTAGCCGTGCGCACAGCGATCCTCCAGTGCGAACACCTGACTGATTATTCCGGCTGTAATGATGGACAGGAATTCCAGAGCATTGTGGATACGGATTTCGTTTGAACGTGGACAGGGTGCTTTGGTGATGGTGGACAGTTTACGCAGTGAGCTGGAATAGCGTTTACGATGCCGTGCCGGCATGGTGAACAAGCAGCTGTCGATAGCTGCCCGTCGATCATTGCCGGGGCCTTTCTCATTCCCGCAACAGGACCATTCCAATGATCCTCCAACTGATCGGAGCGCGATCTGCGCCTTCGTCTTTGTTGTCGGTCTCTACGAGATCGGCGCCCAGATTTTCGTATTCCTCAAGAGCTTTGCGCTACGCGCTCGCCGGCTGCCTAGGGCTGGCGGTGCGGGTGCCGAGAAAAACCAGCGGGACCGCGATTGCATAAATGACGACCACCGAGAGCCAGATGGCTCCGGGCCACTCCTTCTGGACCACAAAGTAAAAGGTTGAGAATGCCAGCGGGCCGATGATGGAGGCCAGGCTTACGGCCGAGGTCATCACTCCTTGCAACTGGCCTTGGCGGGCTGGATCAACCTGCCGGGTGGCTATGGCCTGAAAAGCTGGTGTGCCAATGTCGCCGAGAGCGAAGATCGGCATTATTGCGAATACGATCCAGCCTTGGTTGGCGAAGGCCATGGCGACAAGAGCGATGCAGGCGCAGGCAATCCCGACAAAAACGGTCCTGCGATCGCCGAGCAGTTTGGTCGCCGGGCCGGGCAAGAGTGCCTGCACCAGCGTGTGGCAGACACCGAACGTACCCAGCGAAAGGCCGATCCACAGGCCATTCCAGTGGAACGTGTCGAAGCCCCACAACGCCCAACAGGTGCCGTAAGCCTCTCCGGTGGCGCTCAAGATGAAAAACACGAGGATGATCGGCAGAAGCCCCTTCATCGAGAACACCCAGCCGAGCGGCCGAAGCGGGTTGAGCGCGGCCAGATTGATCTTCTCGCGGGCCGGTGTGCGAGACTCGGGAAGGACGAACAAAGCCAGAAGGAAATTGCAGGCGTTCAGCACGGCGGCGGCGATGAAAGGGAGCCGCAGCCAGTAGTCGCCCAGCACTCCGCCGAGAAGCGGCCCAATGATGAAGCCGATGCCAAACATGGCGTTGAACAGGCCGAAGCGACGGACCCGCTTTTCCTCGGGAGAAATGTCGGTGATGTAGGCCGTTGCCACGGAGACATTGGCGCTGGTCAGGCCAGCGATGGCGCGGCCTAGTAGCAGCATCCAAAGCTGCGGCGCGAACGCCATGACGACATAATTGATCGCCGCACCCGCCAGGGAAAGGAGTAGCACCGGACGCCTGCCAAGGTTGTCGCTCAAAGCGCCGAGCAAGGGCGCGAAGAGGAACTGCATGACCGCATAGAGCGCGGTCATTATCCCGACGTAGGGCGCGATATGGTGGGTGTGCGTCACCTCCTCAAGAAGCCGCGGGAGAATTGGAAAGATGAGGCCGATGCCTACGGCGTCGAGGCCGATGGCGGCATAGATAACGACAAGGGGTCTGATCATCGTTGGGCTCAAGCGACGGAAATAATGAGTTTGCCCGTAACGTGCCCCTTGGCGCTGACTTCCTGCGCCTCTACAGTTTGCTCAAGCGGAAAGGTCTGTTCCACGCGCAAACGGAAAAGGCCCTCGGAACAAAGCCGAGCCACATCGGCCAAGACCCGCTCCAGATCTTTCGGAGGCCCGGAAGAAAACTTCGCGCCGTACTGCGGAGCCGAGAAATCGGCGACGGAAAGAACGCGCGAAGGATCGCCGACGATTTCGATCAACTCCGAGATGATCCCCGAGCCGGCGAGATCGAGGGCTGCGTCCACGCCCTTTGGCGCGAGTTCCCTCACGCGTTCCGCCAGGCCCGGTCCGTATGTCGTCGGGATGGCGCCGAGCTCGCGCAAGTAGTCATGCTTTTGCGCGCTCGCCGTGCCGATTACGGTAATCCCGCGCAGGCGCGCGAATTGGAGGACGGCCGAACCAATCCCACCTGAGGCTCCGCTCACCAGAAGCGTCTCACCGGATTTCACGCCCACCTCGTCAAGGGCGCGCGTTGCCGTGTCGGCGATCACTGGAAGGCCACCAGCAACTTCGAACGACAGATCATCCGGCTTTTTGGCCCAGTGTGTGAGAACCGCATATTGGGCCATGGCCATCGCGTGTTCGCCGCAGCCGAAGACGGCATCTCCGACTGAGACGTTGGAAACGCCTGGGCCGACCTCATCCACGATGCCCGACGCCTCGACGCCGATACCTGAGGGAAATGTAACCTCCTCGAACTCGCGGTATTGTCCGGCCAGACGTTTCCAGTCCGAGGGATTGACACCGGCGGCCCGCACTGCGATCCGCACTTGGCCGGGGCCAGCGTGTGGCTCATCGACCTCGACAACATGCAGGACCTCCGGGCCTCCATATTCGCTGAACTGAACTGCCTTCATGAGAGTCCCATTTATATACTGAATTCCAGTATATACTTAGTACATATTAGAGCGCGTGAATAGCAACACATAAATGCCATCCGACCGTCGAACCCGCAAGCGCCTCGCCACGCGACAAGGCATCTCCAACGCCGCAACGCGCCTGTTTTTCGAGCGAGGCTTCGATCATGTGACGGTGGACGAGATCGCGGCCGCCGCCGATGTCGGACGGATGACGGTGTTCAATCATTTTCCGCGCAAGGAGGACATGTTCTTTGATCGCGACGAAGAGGGTCGCGAGATGCTGCGCGAAGCTTTGCGGCAGCGCGATCCCCGCGTTGCCCCGATTGAGACGTTACGGTTGCTCGCTCATCGGCTCGCTGCGGAACAGAGCCCTTACGTCGAATTTTCTGCTAGGAGCCAAGGCTTCATAGAGACGATCGAGGGGAGCGACACTCTCAAGGCTCGGGCTAGGGCGATAGGTGACGAGATCGCGCAAATCCTTGCGGTGGCGCTATCCGAATGCGTAGGGCGAGAACCTACCGATCCCGACGCCCAACTGGCGGCCGGTCTGCTCTTGGCGACGTGGACCGTGGCCCTCGTCCAGGCTCACCGGACCTTTCGACAGGAGCGAAATACCAAGAAAGCGAAGGCCGCCTTTCTCGCTATTGTTGATAAGGGAACCATCGGCCTAAAAGCCGCAATGGCTGGCACGCCTTACGCCTGAACAACCTGAGCAATCACCTTCTGCCCGCTCTCATTGAGCACCCAGAGGTTCCGATGCGCATCGGGGATATTTCCAAGGGGGCGGGATATCAAACTCGTGCCTCCGCTAGCCTTCAGAGCCGCCATTGGTGTCTGAACGTGGTTGTTAAGAGGAAGGGACTGCCGATGACTGAAAAATCGTCATCCCAGCAACTCATCGTGAATACCCGAAAATAGCCGGCGGCGCACGCCGCCGACTTCGCGGCATTGTCCACGATGGCCTGGAATCCTTGTCCACGATCAATGGAATACGCACCTG
The DNA here is from genome assembly GCA_003164785.1 of Gammaproteobacteria bacterium. Classification (GTDB taxonomy): domain Bacteria; phylum Pseudomonadota; class Gammaproteobacteria; order Steroidobacterales; family Steroidobacteraceae; genus Bog-1198. Next base: position 31,697 of record PLUE01000025.1, read on the forward strand.
ACCGCTCTTGCCGCGGTAGATCACGATGGGTTCGCCCGCGAAATGCCGTCCCAGGGCCTTGCCCTCCTTCAATTCCGTGGACCAGGCCACCGGGTACCAATAATCCGGGTGGGCACCCACGCGCCGCAAATCGAAGGCATTGGGCGAATTGGCCACCCGGATGGGGACTATGGTCGGGCTATCTTCCAGCATCGGGAGCTCCAGGAATCGGGGTCTTGCCTACAAGAATAACCCGGACGGCGCGAATTCCGAAGTTAGGGAAGCTCCTCTTGACTGGCCGGGGGTTGTGAGCCTGTCAGGGGACCCAAGATCACGGCAGCGGCGCGTCGTCCCGCAGAGGCTCGGCGCTGGTGAGGCGGCCCAAAGCCAGCGCCAGCGACGCTCGGGCGACCTTCCAACCGAGTTCGGCGTTGATGCGTAATTGGCGCGACGTCGAGGCCGCCGTCTGCGCCGTCAACACGTCGACGATCGTGCCCACGCCGGACTGATAGCGGCCGAGCGCGACGTCCAGATTGTCCGCCGCGGTCTTGTTGAGCGCCGCCGTGGCGACGAGTTGTTGGTTGGCGGAATCGAGACCATAGTAGGCGTTCCACACGTCGAGCGTCACGCTCAATCCAACTTGTTCGAGATTCGAGTCCTGTGCTTGCAGGGTCGCCTGCGCCTGCCGCACGCCATAGGTCGTCGCGAACCCCGTAAAGATCGGCCAGGTCACGGTCAGGCCAATCTGGTTGTAGTTTTCGTTCGGAACGTCGGTGGTGGTCACCAGACTGTGCATCGCACCCAGGGCAATCGTCGGCCGGCCCAACGCCCGGGCCACCCCGATGTTGGCCTCGGCGGCATCGCGCTGCGCCTGAGCGGCCTTCAAGTCCGGTCGCTGACGCGCGGCCTCGGCCATGAGATCGGCCATCCGCGCCGTCAGGGTCGGGAGTTCCGTCGGAATCGGTTCGGGATCGAGTTGGAATCCCTCGTCTGCCGTCAAACCTAGCGTGACGGCCAGGGTGCCCCGCGCACCCTTTGCGGAGGCATACGCTTGCACGCGCGCGAGGACTGCTTGTCCGTGCGCGGTTTCGGCCTGTAAGACGTCGGCCAGGGTGGCGACACCGCCGCCTTGGAGCGCGCGGGCGATCTCGAGGCTGTGCTCGGACACCTCTTCTGTGGTCTTCGCCGCCGTCAGGCCCGAATCTGCAGCCACAACGCCGTAATAAGCTTGGACGACGAGGCGTACGACCTGCTGGGCGACGCTCGTTGCCGTGGCGGCGGCGGCATCCATCAAGCTGCGGGCGCTTTTGATCTTGCCGGTCCGAGCCCCGAAATCGTAGAGGGTCCAGGTCAAATTCGCTGCGGCGTCACCGGAATTCTGAGCCCCCGATACAATGGCGCCGGTGACGTCCGCATGGGGACCGTACGCCCGAGCTTCTTGACCGGTGATCGTGAGGCTTGGCAGCCAGGCGCTCTCGGCGCCCCCTAAGGCTGCGGCTTGCTCATGAGCTACGGCCCAAGCGGAACGCGTTTGCGGATTACGGCACAGCGCCAGATTCACGGCGGCGGGAAAGGTCAGTGCACCACCCGGGATGGCACAGTCATGGCCGAGCGGATCGTCGAGGCCCTGCGTGTCACGATGCAGCGCGGCATCGGTCTTGAATGGATCCGGAGGGTTGGCATGTGCCGGCAGACCCCATACCAATAGCCCAAGAACACCTGTAACGAGTGTAGAAGGTCGCAACAATCCCTTTGTCCCCAATTTAATTTTCGAGGCGAAGGCCTTGAATGCACTCAATCTAACATGATTTTTCGATGCGGCAAGAAAGGCATTTTGGCTCGCAATTCATTCACGCTAGATTAGTAACGATGAATGCAGGTGGGTTGCGGGAAGTCCTACGGCTCCCGCATCGCTTCCGATCCGGTGCGCATCGCGCCCTCGACCAAATACGACAGAATCGTGCGCTTGCCGACCATGATGTCGCCCGACACCGTCATACCCGGGATCAGCCGAAAATCAGCTGGCACGTTGCGCAGATGCGCTTCCTTGATCGCCACCCGGACTTTAAAATAGGGCGGCACTGGTACATTATTGTCGTCGGTGGTGAACGTTCCCTCACTGATGGTCTTGATGGCGCCTTTGGCGGTGCCGTGCTGCAGGTAGCGATATGCATCCAGCTTTACTTGGACGGGATCGCCTACCTTGATGAAGCCGATGTCCTCCGAGCGTACATTCACATCGGCCTCCAAGGGGCCGTCGAGCGGCACCAGCGTGAACAAGGGCTCCTGCCCCATCGCCTGAGCGTTTCCACCCGTCACCGAACCCGACGACACTCGTCCCACCTTGAGCACCACCGCATCGGCGGGTGCATCGAGGCTCGCGAGATCGCTCAATTTTTGGGCCTTTTGCAGGTTCTGCCGCGTCACGTCGAGGTCATTACGCACCGTCACCAGTTCGGTACCGGTGTCGGAATTCCATTTCTGTATGTACGATTCGCGCTGCGCCTTGAGCGCCGCCATGGTCTGACGCAGCGCGGCCATCTGATTTTGCGCGTCCCCCAAAAGACGCCCCATCTCGGTGCGCTCGTCCGTTGCCTGCATCGATTGCAGCTTGGACACGTATCCTTTCTCCAGTAACGGCTGGTACACCTTTTCAGTCTCCTCCGCCAGCTTAAGACGCTTCGCATATTCCCGAGAATTCGCCTCGTACTGATCCACTTGGGACTGTGCGCCATGAATGCGGCTGTCAAAATCGGCGAGGTCGAATCGATATTGCGCCTGCCGCTTCTGCCAAATCGCGCCTTGAAGCAATTGCGCCGAGTCCGTGGCGGCAAACTCGTATGGCCGCCCCGCGAGTTCCGCATCGAGCCGCATCACAGCCGCCTCGTCGCTGGCGAGCTTCTGCTGCAACTGCTTCAGATCGGCGCTTGTGAAAGTGGGATCGAGGGTCGCGAGCACTTGATCCTTTTTCACCACATCACCCGCCTTCACCAGGATCTGGCGCACGATGCCAGTGTCGAAGGGCGACACGTAAAACGCGCCAGCGGCCGGCACGACACGCCCGACACTGGTGACCACGCGATCAAGTTTCACCACAGCACAGAGGCCGATGGAAAGCACGACAATAGCCGCCAGCGCATATAGCATCATGTGCTCGCTGGCAGGGGCCGTCCGCAGAAATACAGCCGCGGTTTCGGACTCGAACGCGCCGACCACCTGGCCCACTGCATTGTTCTTGCGACGCAGCGTCACCGCGCGGCGGGTGGCGGTTGGAGTGGTACTCATCGGACTGATCCCTTGGCAAGGAGCTTCGGACTCTCGGATGCCTTCGGATCGAGATGCCGATTTTGTTGGTACCACATCATCTTGTAGATGTCGCAGCGCTGAAGAAGCTCCTCGTGGGTTCCCAGGTCGTATACCTTGCCCCGCTCCAGAACCAATATGGCATCGGCCTCTACCAGCATGGATAGGCGGTGAGAGATCGATATCACGGTGCGCCCTTTCGCCATACGTTTCAGATTCGCGTTCACGATGGCTTCGCTTTCGGCATCAAGCGCGCTGGTGGCTTCGTCCAAAATGAGCACGGGGGGATCGATCAGGAGTGCTCGCGCGATGGCGAGCCGTTGGCGTTGACCGCCGGACAGATTGGTGGCGCCCTCCTCGAGCATCGAGTCGTACCCTCGCGGTAGCCGCTCGATGAATTCCTCCGCTCCCGACAACTGGGCTGCGCGGACAACTTCGGCGAAGCTGGCATCACCGCGCGCCATGGAAATGTTCTCGCGGATGGTGCCGGAAAACAAGAAGTTCTCTTGAGGCACGACGCCGATGTGGGTGCGCAGATGCATCAGATCGATCTCCCGCAAATCCATGCCGTCGACTTTGATCATTCCCTCATAACTTGAATTCAGCCGCTGCATCAGGCGCGTGACCGTAGTCTTTCCGGAACCGCTGCGGCCCATGATGCCAAGCATGGTGCCCTGCGGCACCGTGAACGACACCTCGTCGAGCGCATACGGTGCACCGGGCAAATAGCGGAAGCGGACGTCCCGAAAGGTAATTTCACCCTTGATCGGAGCCCGCAAGCCATTCGCTCGGGTTACCTCCGGAGGAACATTCATGATGGAAGCAACTTCGTTAACCGCACCGCGCGCCTCAGCCAGGTCCATTTGCAGCGAAGCAATCCGCACTAGCGGCTGCGCCAAACGGCCCGCAAGCATCGCAAACGCGACCAACGCACCGGGGTTCATCGAATCCGGAGAAGTCAAAATGACATACGCCCCTACGGCCATGCAGCCCGAGTAAATCAGCCGTTCAAACGGAAGCGATAGGGTTTGGGGGTAATTTGACATCAGCCCAAGGGCATGGCGGGCGGCGGTGGCTTCCGCCACGTAATGATCCCATTCCTTGCGACGCCTTCCTTCGAGCGCGAGCGACTTGATCGTTCGGATACCATAGATCGTCTCGACCAGATGCGATCCCTTGGCTTGCTCGGCAATCACGACTCGTCGGACAAGCTTGCCGATAGGCTTTAGGAACACCATGACGATCACGAAAATGACGCCTACAAGGGCGAACGCCATCAGAGAGAGTCGCCACTCTAGAATTAGCATGGCGGGAACGAGCCCCAAAAGAGGGACCGCATCCAATATGGTTCCGAACAATTGTCCGGTCAGAAAGTTACGGATTCTCCCAACCTCTGCAAGCTTACCGAGGGTGCGACCGGTGGGCGTTCGTTCGAAGTAATCCATCGGGAGCTTGAGAAGCTTATCGACGATGTACAAGTTAAGGCGCCCGTCGATCCTGGTGGTCGCAATCTGCGTCAATAAGCGCCGGATGTATCCCAGGATCGTTTCGAATACCAGCATGATCAAAATCGCGCCCACAATGACATTCAAAGTAGAATAAGAGTGACTCACCAGCACACGGTCAAGCACGATCATGAACATGAAGGGCGGCGCAATTGTGAAAATCGTGCTTACCAACGCTCCGACCGCTATGTCTCCAAATAGCTTGCGTTCGCGTAAAACCTGCCCTGCAAGCCAAGCCAAGCCAAAGGGCTGCTGCTCATCCACATACACGTTTGACCGCTTTAGGAGTATGACCTCTCCTTCCCAAACTTCTGCAAGGCGAACTTCTTCAATGGCCAAGCGCTCGTCGTCAGGAGCTCGAGGATCTCGAATTACCGCGACCGATCCCTTCATGGGATCGGAGCGAGCATCTTCGAGTATGAGGGCGCCCCCATCTCGGGCTCGCAAGATGGCCGGCAGAGTTTTCGCCAATCTCGGCAATTCCGCGAAAGTCATTTGGAGCGACTCGGCTTCCAGCCCGAGTTCCCGGGCCATAGCAACAAGTCTGGCAGTGTCCGGCTCGGCTTCCCCGACAGCGAACCGGCGCCGCAATTGCTCGATGTCGGTATCGACGCCTAAGCGGGTCGCTATCAAAGCGAGGGCGCTTAAAGCACTGGATGTGGATCCAAGCGCCGTTCGATCATCGCTCATAAGTCCCTGCTTCATCGATTCCCCGAGTTGAATGGCCCGATCGGACCTCCAATACATCGCCGGGACTCAATTGAGCCACAAATTTTCGGCAAGTAGAACTCAATAGACATAACACTCGTGACCTCTGCGAATCTTCATTCTACCAATGATTCTGGCTCGCCGTCGCCTCTCTGCAGCCATAATGGAGCTTATCCAAGCGAACCCTCCTCCCGTTCGATCGGCGTGTCAGGAATTATCGTGCGCGAGATCGGTCGGGCGCAGGCACTGTGCGAGCTTCCCGCGGAAATGCGTAATCCGGACCACGACGGACACGATTCCGGACTGAAGGCGGACAGCATTCCGGAGTGATGCCGGACAGTGTTCCGTTGGCAACGCGGACAATTTTGCGGCTGGAGCGGAACGCTGTCCGGCATACCGGATTGATGTCCGGCATGGGCCGCCCTGGGACTGACCGCCCGGGCCCGGCCGAATCGACGTGAGCCTGTGTAAACCTCCATCCTTCGCCCTTTTTTTTTTCGAAAAGGGGCGAACGGATGGCCCAACCGAGGCTTGCAATGCAAAAGATCAAAGATGTGCTGAGGCTTGCACCTGCTGGGCGGCGTGGGCAGCTGCCGCCAGCTGGCGCGCGCGGTGGGATGCGGAAAGTCGGCGGTCGCGAACTGTTTACGTCGCGCCCGGGTGGCCAACCTCATTGACTGGGCGGGCGTCGCCGAACTCGATGAAGTCGAGTTGTCGCGGCGACTGTATCCGGTGGCCAGCGTCACGGCGTCACGGCGTCGCGCCCGTCAGCCCGGCCGCTGCCGGACTGGATCAAGGTGCGCGAGGAACTCGCGCGTCCCGATCACCAGATGACGCTCGCCTTGCTGTGGGAAGAGTACAAAGGCCAGCACCCGGACGGGTACCAGTACTCGCAGTTCGCCGATTTATATCGACGCTTCGAGAAGCGGCTGTCGGTGGTGCTGCGGCAACCGCACCGCGCCGGCGAGAAGTGCTTCGTCGACTTCTGCGACGGCCTGCCGCTTTTCGATGAACACACGGGCGAACGCATCCGCACGGAGCTGTTCGTCGGCGCCCTGGGCGCGAGTTCCTATACGTTCGCCTGGGCGACGTTCTCGCAGGATCTGCCGACCTGGCTCGACTGTCACGTGCGCATGTACGAGTTCTTCTCGGGCGTGAGTCACTACTGGCGAGCTTGCCAGTAGTGACTTAATCAGAAGGACTCCGTAATGCGAAGGAGCCAGACTGTTAGGCGGAAATCAAGCGGTTTGGTGGACGGGTGCTTCGCATTATTCGGTGCCATTCTTGGGTCTTCCCCAAGGAGACGCACATGTCCGACCCAAGATCATCGAATGATATCTGGCTGCAGCAATTAACTGCTCATCTTAAGAAAGAAAAGTACGACTGCGCCGTAGTACAGAATTACACGGCTGCAGTGAGTCGGTTTCTTCAGTACTTGGAGAGGAATCGAGTTGCCGTCGAGCGCGTACAATCCTCGGACGTCGAGTGCTATCTAACTGATCTTCGGTTTTGCCGGAGATACCGACGGCGACGGCGTCGAATATCCAATGGGCTACGCAAACTACATCGCACTGCCATCCACATGCTGATGCGTGTGGTTCATGGGCAATGGCCCATCTCTCCGCCGCCGACCACTGAGTACGAGGTTCTACATAGTCGAATAATCACAGGCTACGACGAATGGATGAGCGATCTTCGCGGCTTGGCCACTGAGACGCGATCTGATCGCCGTGCCGAGGCTGGTCGGTTCCTCAAGTGGCTACGGGAAAGCGCTGGCAAGAATAAACCCGATGCACTCACGGTCGCCGATATTGATGCCTATGTGCAGTCGCGTGGCGCGCCCGTGCGACGGGCGTCGCGGAAAAGCATCACCACCCCGAGCACCCGCGCGATCTCGCGCTGGGATTTGCCTGCATCCAGCAACGTCTGGATAGAAATCCGTAAATTAGGCTTCAAGACGTTCACTCCCGGCCCCTTTTTTCGCGAAAAAGGGCCTAGCGTAACGTCCCGCCGTCGCTCTCTAGCTCGACGCTAACCGCCGTCGATTTACGGCATCAAGGCGGGGGATTTTGGGCGGCCGCCGGGGCTACCAATGGAGATTTGTTTCAAATAGATGAACCAGTACCTCCGGATCAAGGCGTTATTCGGAACTTACGAAGCCGCAGTGAAAACACGAATTTGTAACGCATCTCCACCTCTCATTGTCTTCATACTGACGAAACGTACTGAACTTGCCGCGCTCACTCTGGCAAATCTACAGATACTCAGCGCGACCCTTTGTGAGCGCATGCCTCTGGATGAGCTACTGGCGCAATCGCCACCGACCAAAATCCCTCCGATGCGCATCAGCAGATGAATTTGTCCCATTACGTCGGGCCACTACTGCTTTGTATAATATTGTTATAGGATACAAATCAGAAGCAAAATCAGCAAGTTAGCGGTACTCGTGCAATGCGCGCCCGGACGTATGGTATTGAAACAGTTAGAATTCCCGTGTTAATTAACATACGTAGTGCCTCCTCGACGTTCATTGGGAGCTTGCATGTCAGCTGACCTGTTTTATTTGCCTTATACCGCTACGACTAACCCCGAAAACCTTCGGCGCCTCCTCAGGTCCATTCAGCAACAACTTGAACTTGATGCGCGCTATGGTGGAGGCGTGCCGTACAGGCGTTATCTTTTTACCGATAAAATCAAACCGCTTCCTCAAGAGGCTCTTGAATTTTTCGACGGCGGGGTCTTCGAATCCAATCCATTTGTTCAAGCTGCAAACGGTCTGCGTTTCTGCATGAGTATGTTAAGAAACGAGGCTATACGATACGGGAGAAGTATTGGTGCCGAGTGGACGATGCTCTGCGACTCGGACACAATCATCGAGCCTCGGCCATTCCCTGTACCTGTTAGACCTTTCGCAATCCCGAATGTATATTATCAGGAGCGTCAGGATGAAACTGCCGAGCAGTCCCTCGCCCGAATTCGCTCTAGCGAGAAGTCCCTGTTTGCGGATGGAAATTCTTGGTTCATATTGCATCGCGACTTATTGTTTACATTCCTCTTTAATGAAGATTTTTCAGGCTATTCATGGGAAGACAACGAATTCCACTTTCGAATCCAAGGGTCGGGCTACAAAGCCGAAGTTGTCGACATTACAATCATTCACAGCTTTCATCCTCACTCGGAGCGCCGCATTGACCCAAAGGTCACGTCACACAATAAGGCTATGGCCACGGGGATCAGGTGGCTCATAGAGAATGGATCCATAGATGCGCGCCATACGCCTCCGCGAGTTGAGGTATACGAGGCGGAACATCCTTCGTGGCGGAGCCAAGTCGTGCTATGCCCTGAGAGACAGCAGATTTTTAGGTTAGAGCCTCGCGCAACCGCCCGTTACGAGGTCAGTGGAGAATTGTACCGATTCAAGTGGCCGTTTGCCCAACCAGACACCTTCAGGTTAACCGACGGAAAATTATTGGAAATCAGCCTTTTTGATCAACGTGAGAGACTTGCCCCGCGAGTTGGGACAGGGTGGTGAGTTGCCGAAACCAAGCTAGCCTTATAGGGGTGTAGACCGTTGAGATTTAAACGGGTGATTAGCTGGATACGGAATGGTAGTTGGATGAAAAGACTGCCGCAATCGAGCCCGGCCGAAATTGATGAATGCCGGAGAGCATGGCTTGGCCCAACTGCACTAGCAACGGCGATTTCTTTCGGCATGCCAAAAATTAGCAAAGCAGAGGAATCAACACCAGCCGGCGCGGGCGCCTTCGGTATCTCCGTAGATGACTTTGGAGCAAAGGGCGACGGGACATCGGACGACGCTCCCGCTTTCCAGCGCGCGGTGGACGCGCTTGGCTCCGCGGGTGGCCGCATCTTGCTTGGCGCTAAGCACTACCGACTTGCCTCCGCGATTACTATTTCTCGCGCCTATGTCATGTTCCAAGGGCAAGGCTATGCAGAGTCTCCTGGCCCAGCTGGCGGCACCTGGCTGGTGATTAATACTGCCGACTTCCGGCCATTTGTAATTACAAACTACAAGGGGAGTGAGACGCGCGGCACTAGCTTTCGCGACCTTGCCGTCTGGCAACAACAGCCAGCAGTTAGTTCCGCACAATGGGTGCCGATTGATTACCCCTTCGTTTGGACCTTCGATAACATGTATGGGGGGGCGTCATTTGACAACATTTTCCTAAGCAATGTCACGAGAGGAATTTCCTGCAATTTAGTCGGACGCCTAGAGATCGGCTATATGAAGGGACAATGCTACGATACGATGGTTTACATCGATCAAGCTGAAGACGTTTGCCACATTAATTACCTAGAAAGCTGGTTCTTCACTACCAGCGCACCACAAGTCGCTGCATATATGATGGAACACTACGATCCCATAAGGCTTGGTCGCGTAGATGGTATTTACATTAATAATTTGTTTGTATTTTGCGCGAGAGCCGGCATTCATTGCGTGCAGACTCGATTTGGAAACGCCAAATTTGTTCTGGGTATCTTTGGGTGCGACCACGCTCGCTACGGTGTTTGGTTTGACCATGTTGATTATCAAACCAACGGAACCGATATATCAGTAATCGCTCAGATTGGCACAAACCACGTTCGTTGGCAAAACGGCGGCGGGGTAATCCCTGGCGGTGCGCAAATAATGATCGAAAACTCGCATCGTATAAAGCTTCAAATAACAAACACAAACGCCGGATTTGTCGACGGAAGTGTCATTCAAGTGAGTGGTGCTGACAATGAGTTGACCGTTTCTCTAGCTTCATTCTCCCAATTTAACTTAGGCACCCACCCCACCCCAGCGCCAGCGATGTTCTGTGGCAACAGTACAGGAGGTGGACCAAACACCATCGAAGTTTCTCAACCAGTTAAAATAAGCCATAACAATGGTGGAGGTGTTTTCGGCACCGACGGTAATGGACAGTTTGTCGATCCTAGGGCCCGCCTCGCGAGCTATATGGCCGAGCAAAGGAAGGGCTAGAGCGAATCGCCTCGATCGATCACATCGAGTTCAATCGTGCCGAATCACAGCTAGACCGATCAACTCGATCATCCAGCGGCATGGTCACTCGCCGTCTACGCAGGCCATTGCGCTCAACATGGCCTCCGGCATCGAGTCAACTCAAACCAAGAGTTATCCAGATGTCTCCCGTCGTTCCAAACTAGTTGCTATCAACCGAACGATGTCCTCTAATGACCCCACTCCCCTCTCGGAATTTTTCAGGAAGTCTTGGACCATCAACCAGTCATTTTCCTCAAAGGGCACTGCCATTTCATCGCATTCCGCCGTACCTTTTACAAAAAATTTCTCGATGCTCATTTCACTGTAGAGCTGCAGTAGTTTTGGAACCCCGAGCGCCCAACATGAAACACCGTTCAAAAGTGCAATAATCGCACCATGGTAGCGCATGGTATACACGTCTGAGGCTTTTCCTATCAGCGCTACTGCATCTTCGGCGTTATCCACGTAAGTAACATTCTCGAATTTGGAAGCTATGTCGATGTCAATCGCACGTTCGAATAGTAAAGTGGCTATCGGAACTCCCAATCCTTTGAAATATTCAGCTAAGGAAGCCATTTGCGACAAAGCCGCGATTTCGATTTCGTCCACGGGCGCCTTAGGAATGAATATCACATTCTTGTGGCGTTTGTTTCGCGTATTGGTTTTCCAATTTTTTGCGAATGCTCCTGCATAGGCCATCAAAAAAGGATCTTGCGCCAATCGCGCATCAGCTCTGACAGATCTAAGGGCCTCTAGACTGGGCTCATCACGCGCAATGACAAATGCCGCGTTCTTAATAAGGCTTGTATACGCTTCTCGCCTGGATGGATGCGAGACCTCCTCCATAGACGCACCCACACCGAATATTCCGTAAGGGACACCGAGGTTAGCTAAACCGGCTGTCCATTTCTCTTCAAATAGGGGGAAATGCGGTGTTGATAGGAGCCCGCCACCACCAATTAAAATGAAATCATAATCAATAAGGCGGTCAGCGTTAATGATCTCGTCACCAGGCACTACTACGGTGGTGTCGGCTTCTGCGAATAAAACACTCTCCCAAGAACACGCCGATAATTCGGCAGTGTCCGTGCCAATTCCAAACTTTTTCAACAATGAAGCCAGGGATGCGACCTGACAAGCGTCCCCCACGTTGCCATTATTGTATGCTCCAAATAACAAAATCCGGGGTAAGCGCTTAGACGGCTCGTGAAGTCGTCTTCCGAATCTTTCAAGTAAGACTCGCCTTTCTTCTGCATCCTTGCGCTCTTTTGAATTCAAGAGTTCGTCCACCAGGCCGAAAAGATCGATCTGCTTTATCAACCGGTCAGCCAGTTCAACCCGATTAGCATCACGCTGGAGAACAGCGAGAAAAGCCAACTGGATCTGACGTTCGCTCAATGGGCTGTGCCAAGTGAGGTCCGCAATTAACTCGGGCTCGGACTCAAATGCCCAAGTACCATTATTTGTCGACGCGCCTGATAATCGCATCCTGAACTCTTCACTCCTCAGAATCCTCCGTCTGAGGGCATGTATGGACGGCTCCGTACAGGCCTCCGTCAAGATTGTCTTGCTTTCAGGATCACGCCCAAGCAAAGCTCGATACAGCCATGTCACTTCGAAAGGAGTTGGTGACATCTTGCTCATCGCCCAATCAATGAAAGAACTATTTTTGTCATCTTAAATAAATTGCATCCCCATGGCCTCGGAAAAATTGAGCCTAGCCAAAGCGTCGGCGCACTTAGTGCAGCACATATTTTGAAAACCAATGCCGACATGGCGTTTATCAGCCCCATCAGTTTTTCTGCCTAAATCGATTGGATTATGCACAACTAATCTAATTGTGTGGACGCACTTCTGGTTCGCGGCAAGTTCGGCGCGCAGTATTATCCGTTCACCTGGCGCTACAGAACGGGAGAGTCGGATATCACCATCCACGGTTACAGATATATTTAACATATCAACGGAGCCACGAAGCACCAGGTAAACGTACCTAGCTTCCGACGTAGCAACTCTAAATTTGAGCTCAGTCACACCCGGTGCAGACCAAGCGCCCCAATCCTCCAAGTGATGCCAGCCAACGCCCGCACGAAATGGCTGCGCGGAACACTCGAAATTTGCGCGAGCGGTCGCCAGCGTAAAATCGTAGATCCTACCGTCTATTACCGCAGAAGAAACAACATCAGCGGGACGCCGAGTTCCACTTTGTGCAGCAAGCAGGATGTCCGCAGCAACGTCCGGCCACGTGCGTATATTTGCCCGCTCTCGACTGACTTGAGTTGCAGCATCTAAAAACTCTTCATCGTTAATCAACTGTTCAATCGTTGACTGCCATGCGAAAAAATCATTTGGATCGAGCAGGATATCTCCTGCTGAAGAGGCTTCAGAAATCGATGAGGTATTCGAGGCAACCGTAAGCTTTCCATAAGAAAGGCCCTCTGTAATAGGTAGGCCCCAGCCCTCATAAAAGCTCGGATAGACGGTAAATATGCAATTTCGATAGAGATCAGTTAATTCTTGATCGGAAAGATTGTCCAAAATGATGACGGATTTCTTGAGATTGGGATCTTGCGCTAGCAATGCTTGAGCGACGTCAAACATCCAACCTTGTTTTCCAACCAAAACTAGCTTTGGTATCTTTCGCTTAGGCAACTTACTTGCCAGCGAACTCCACACACGTAAAAGTAGCGCGTGATTCTTGCGAGCCTCCAAAGTGCCAACGCAAATGACATAGCGCGACATATCGAGGTTATAACGTTCCACGATCCCCGTACGAGTGGCCTGCTCTGAATGTGGAAAAGCCGCATTTAGCCGAGCAATTGAAACTTCAGCACATTCGCCGGTTAACTTTATTGCCCAGTCGACCACATCGTTATGGCTAGACGAGGAGTTCACAATTATATGGTCCGCCACACTCATTGCGCCGCGAAACCAAAGACGAAACTCCTGCACTAAGCCGTCAGCGCAAAATTGAGGAGTAACTAATGGAATGGCATCGTGGATAAAGGGTATATAACGTACACCGTACTGAAGGCGCAGGCACTGTATCTTGTGTAAGTAATCCGGAATCCACCAAGAACTACCAAGGTTTATAATCGTGTCAGAGTTTGCGGGAATGTATACCCTGCCACCACCTATCATCGTTTCAAGTTCTTGCCGCCAGGCGTCTTTAGTAACCCCTTGCCGCGATGAAGTGTGAATCTGCTGGATCAGAATCTCATTTGGAATCATAGACCAACTATGGCGTTCAACATCAAAGTGCATAGTTAGCGCTTTTGCATCATGAAATTCCTTTGCTATCTTCTTGTCTATGATTGCCTTGAGAACCTCAATCTGAACTCGCTGAATCCCAGTTGGGTTTATGTTGTCGCGCCAAAATTGAATCAAATCGCTGATGTCGAAAATGTATCTTGTTGTTTGCGATTGCTGAACGGCAGGTTCGGACTTATACGGCAACCAGTTCTTCTCGTCATGACGATACGCTGGCACGCGCCGTAGTGAAGTTCCCGAATCAGCCGCATTCGATGTGCCAGATGCCGATTCCCCGAATGCGACAACAGTTTCAAATCGACGATTACCAAGCTGATGAAACCAGTAGCTATCTTCTTTTACAAAATCTACTTGAAGCAGCGATGAACTAATGATGAGTTCGGTGTTCGGTAACCGCAGCGTAAACCCATACCAAACTTCTGGATCGAGAACTGGGTGCTGCAATATTGCGCGGTCCTCAAACAATATTTCCGGATTACCTTCACGTAGAATTCTGTATCCAACGTTCAAGGATCCAGGTTGATTACCACCCACATGAATTGGATCCTTTGTATGCACCCTTAATCTGCCAAATAGCAGGTAGCCGTTCGGATCCGCAAGCTGCGCAGTTGTGTTCTCAATCTCTATATCAACCTCAAAACCCAAGTCCGATCCGGTCGACAATTCATTCAGTTCAGTTATTGCCATTGGGATCCCATATTTCGATGCTTAGATATCAAGAGCAACCCGGTCTTCAGTATACAAAAGAAATTTTTGATCTAAAGCTAATAAAAAAAATGACTCCTAGCAGATTAGTTGCGGGTTCAACCGAGCAATCGCAGCAGTTCCGGTTTCCGGCCGCTATGATTTAAGGTTAGCCAGGCAGTGCGCACCGGTTGAGCCTTAGCCTAACGCGAGATCAGGGGGTAATGTAAAGACTTTGTTACTGCGAGACCAGCATTGTTACATTCTGAGGCCCCAGGGGCGGCGCCAATTCTGAGGAAGCAATTTGTTTCGGATCGAAACTAAAATGAAGTTTCTTTGTTTTGAATCAACACCAGCGGTTAATCATTTACTTGGCTGCGAAGATCTGTTTACCCGCATAAGAAACACGTAGCGCTACCCATCGCGGGTGCCATTTGCTCCCAGAGAAGCGTACTAGAAAGGGGACGTCCGAGCGGGCCGCACAGACTCGGCGAGAATTCCGCTCGGTAGCCGAGGGACCCTACCCATCAGGGGATGCCCTGTTCAACAGTCCAAGACCTATATGCCGAAAGGAAGCATTGCGGTTTCGAAAAACGCTGTGAAGGAAGGACTTGGGCGCGGATTTACTCTCACTCGGCAGTCGGAGCGCTTATTCATGAAATTCAGGGTCGTGAACCCGGCCCATGGGACTTTGTCAAGAAACCAAGGAAAAGCTAATGAGTGTCAGTCAAATGCCATGCTCAGACGGGTTAGTTTTCTTCTCCGCTGCTTCGCTACCCGGCCGGTTTTTGACCAGCCCCCTTTGTCGGCCAAATTCTGGCGTGCAAGGCCTCGACCGATCGCCGGACTGTTGCCGCCACTTCCATTTCCTTTCCAACCCACTGAGACGGCGCCAAGCTGTAGACTTGCTCAACTTCCCTGTGTGTGCATGGCTCGTTTGATAGCCTGGCTGCGATCGAAGGATTATCATTGGCAACATATAACAATTGCCGCCAAAAGGCGATTCCTATTACCTGTGGGCAGCAGGGGGGGGGCAAGATCATAGTGACGCTACGGAGATCGCCCTCTTACGTTCCGTTTACCCCCGGGCGGACCGCTTGAGTCTAGATGGGTCCTTAATAGCCGAGAGCTTTAACCAAACTTCACCTATTGCTCATTGCCAGGCGTTTCCCGTCGACACGCGGGAGTCGGCGGATAGTTGAAAAACCAGAACCAACTCATCGCAGTTTCGGTACGCTAGGCACTCGATCCGGTTGACCGATCTCTTGAAAAGGGTCGGAGATCGGGAAACTCGTGGGGGAATGCCGTCGCTTGGCTCCAAATCATGTCGAACTTACACGCAACTTTCGCCCGGGCTGACTCGATGCCCGAAGCGGTAAGGCTCGTCATATGGGACCTGGACGAGACATTCTGGCGTGGAACCCAGTCAGAAGGCACAATTACCCACGTTGCCGCGACTCATTCCATCGTTAAGGATTTGGCACACCGCGGCATTATGAGCTCGATCTGCTCCAAGAACGACTTTGATTCTGTTAAGTCGGTACTGTCGGAACAAGGCATTTGGGACTATTTCATATTCCCGAGCATCAATTGGGATTCCAAAGGACCCAGAATTCGGGCATTGATTGATTCTACCGGCCTACGACCTGCCAACGTGTTGTTCATCGACGACAACCCTTCGAATTTGGAGGAGGCCAGGCATTTCAGCCCGGATATCCAGGTGGCTGGAATCGAGATCATTCCCAAAGCCCTCGCCGACCCGTTATTCGCCGGCAAACCTGATCCGGATCTGACCCGCCTCAAACAATACAAGACATTAGAAAAGCGTAAGGCCGATGAGGCAGCAGCGCCGGAGGGGGTCGAAGCCTTTCTTCGCCAGAGCAACATCCGCGTCGAGATCATCTATGATTTTCACGACCACCTCGATCGGATCACCGACCTCATCAATCGCACCAACCAACTCAATTTTACGAAACGCAGGCTTCCTGACGATCCAAAGGCCGCTGGCGCTGAACTGTCTTCTCTCCTCGCCTCGCATGAAATCCAGGCAGGTCTGCTGCACGTGGTTGACCGCTACGGAGATCATGGACTGGCCGGGTTCTACATGGTGCGGAACGACAGCGAGCTTCTCCATTTCTGCTTCTCCTGCCGCATTTTGGGCATGGGCGTCGAAACGTGGCTCTACCGCAGGCTAGGCCGTCCTAGGCTGAAAATCATGCCGGAGGTGCTCTCCGACCCCATCAAAGATCCACGCGAGATCGACTGGATCACGCTCACCGATCTGGCTCAATCGTCGGTAGGCGCCGCGAACGCTGGCCATCAATTCGACTGGGTCTCTGCCCGCGGCGGCTGCGATCTCCAGGCGCTTTCGCATTATTTCAAGGTCACCAGCCCCGAGGTCATCGGCGAGTTCAACGTGGGCCGCGGCGGTTTCGACGCCCGGGTCGATCATTCCATGTTTCTGCGCTATGCCCTGGAGGGCCTGAGCCCCGAAGCCATCCAAGAAAGCGCCAAGCTCGGCTACCGCCCCGAGGACTTCAAAACCTCGCTAACCCATCGCCATGAAGGCAGGGGCCTCATCATCCTGAGTTTCTGGGCCGACGTGTCCTATGCACTCTATCGCCATCGCCGTTTGAATTTCATGGTGCCCTTCGCCCTCTCGGGACGCGCCAATCATGCCTTGGATGTGCGTGCCGCCACGGCTGACGAACTGCCGGACAACCTCAAGAACGGCTGGATGGCCGCGGCCTTGTCGACGCTGCAAAGCGACTACGATTTCGTCGGGATCATCGATGAGGCAACATTCAAGGGCAATCTGACCGCCATCCTCGCGGCGATGCCGGGGGAATCTCCCGTGGTCGTCCTGCAAGGCAACACGAGACTTCGGGACCTCCAGCGAGGCGTCACGCACACATCGACCGACAATGTACGCTTTAATGGGTGGATCGCTGAAACGGCCGCAGCCCATCCGCGCGTGGCCGTCGTCAACATTCGCGACGTCATATCGTCCGAGGATGAGGTGTCCGACTGGTCGCATTTTGATCGAATCGTTTACTACCGGCTTTTCACGCGGATTTCGTCGTTGGTGGCGTAACTGCGGAAATCGATCGGCGCACGTCGACGCCCTTCCCCATCACCCACTCCACCACCGGCAGCGCCATGCGCCGCCACCCGAATTGGGCGCTCTGAGCGATCGCCTTGGCCTCGAGCGCCGATCGCTTCTGCCGACCTTGAATCTCGGCAAAGGCCGCCGCGAACTCCACCACCGACAGCGGATCGAAGAACACACCGGCCTCGCCGATCACCTCGGGAAAACTGGATGTACGGGCCGCGAGGACGGGCTTCCCGAGGCTCATGGCCTCCAACGCCGGGATGCCGAACCCCTCGTAGAGGGAGGGATAGATCAGGAATTCGGCGTGTTTCAGCAGCCGGTACTTCGTGAATTCCGAGACGTATCCCGTAAAAGCTACCCGCTCGCGCTGCAGCGGTGCCAGTTTGGCCAGGAACTCGTCCATCAGCCAGCCTTTACGCCCGATCACCACGAACTTGAGCTCCGAGCGGGCCACTTCCTTGACTGTCAGTGCATTGAGCAGCAGCGCCAGGTTCTTGCGCGGTTCGATCGTGCCCACCACCACCGCATAGCGCCCCAGCCGCAGGGCTGGCAGGTTCCTCTCGAACGCCGGAAACTCCTCCGGCCAGTCGACGTATTGATATAGCACCCGGGTCTTCGCCGACACCGACGGAAACGCCGTAATCACGGCTGCCTGCGTCGCCTCCGAGGCGCAGAACACGACCTCATCCGAGTCGAGCTCCGCCCGAAGCGGTTCGATGTGATGGACAACGTTCGCCTCCGAATGATTCTCCGGCATGAACAACGTGCTCATGTCGTGCACGGTGCTGGCCTCGTGTAGCGTCGCGCCACACGACTTCTTGACCGATGGAAACAGCAAATGCGAGTGTCGGCTGATCTTGGTGCCGGATCCCGTTGTCGCCCGGTTCAATGCATCGCGCAGCGCGGCACCGGATGCGGTTTGAATTGCCGCCAAAACATCGCTGGAAGGGATGCGGACCTGGTCGATCGAAAATTGGACGTCCAGCCGCCCATCCCGCAGCAAGGCCTGGGCGAGACGCCGAGTGAACACCGGGATTCCGGTCCATTGGTCGTCGAGCAGAGGACCCACGTCGAGGATGAGGTGAGGCTTTTTCAACGCCATTGACGAGTGCCAGCTGGGGTATGTTCCGACCGGGACTGGCTGCGTCCAAGAGCGGAGTTCAGCAATTCGCTAACCCGCCGGCGCTCTGAAACCGAAGCCATTGAGCCGACGATTTGCAGCATGTGAAACCCGGCATAGTACCCGGCGGGATGGTGCCAGAACTCGAGGGACGAGTGGACCAGCAGATCGCGCGCCGCCGCCAACGCCGTCAGCGCCTGCGCGGTTGGGTCCTCGGTGACGAACAGCACCGATGATTGCGGCACACGCGGATGATCGAGATCGGGCGCGCGCACCGCCCGAAGTGCCGCTTCCAGCCGCTGCTCGATCCTCGCCGACGGGTTGAGCCGGGGCAATCGGAGCACCACGCTGCGGGCCGGGTCCGCATAGGATCGGCGAATGGCCTGCGCGATCTTCTTCGCGAAGGGCTTGTCATGTGCGGCCGCTTCCGTCATGGGCACATAGGTGAGATGCGAAAACCGGCCCGATTTCGCCTTGAAACTGACTTCGGTCTGCAAGATATTTTGGACACTGGCCTCGAGAGAAGGATCGTCTACGTGGGCATAGAACTTGAAGGAACTCGAGGGCTTGGCTTTGGCGGTACCCTGCAGCAGCACGGTCGGTGGTACGACGGTATCCCGTCCGACGCGAAACCCAAAGCTGGTGTTCAACTGGGAGTGGAAGCCGGCCAGAAGCTCCGGGGCGCAGCGGCTGAGTCGCGCGAAGGCCGCCGCATTGTCGACGCTGCCGAGCCGGTACAGGAACAGATGGTTGCGCATCGTGGGTATCGGCCGCACGGCGGTGCCGTCACTGATACACAAATGATCTTCGATGCCGGGTGCCCTGCTCCGTAGCCAGTCGAGCGACACGCCATGGGTGAACATCTCCGGGCGGGCCACGACGAGCAACCGTACCTTGTTCCGCGTGCAGGCCTGTTGCGTCAGGCTCAACGCCGACCGGAGTTCGTGCGACATCGGCAGTTCGCGCAGGTCGGCCGGCCTGAACAGCGACCCGGACGGCACGGACTGGGCCAATTCCCGGGCAGGTAGCGAGACTAGGAGCCCTGGACCTCGAAACGGCATCAGCACACCCCAGAGCGATTGGGATGGCGTCGATCGATGTCGCCCGAGCCTGCGGTGTCGAGGGCATTCTCGGCAGCCTCCAGGGAGAAAATCGCCACTTGAAAAGGCGGAAATTCGGCATCTTCCTTGAGACACTCCTCGAGAAACGCTCTGGCCTCGCTCAACCGGCCGAAACGGATGAGGAGCCGCGCGACGTGGGCCAACACATGCGGGTTGGTGTCACCGTGATCCAAGGAATCCCGTAGAACAGCATAAGCGTCGTGCGGACGACCCAGGCTTTCGAGAGCGTTCGCCCAGCGGTGGCGATGATGAAAAATCGTGGGTTCGACCCGCGCCGCCGACTCAAAGACGCTTGCCGCTTTCTCGAACTCGCCCGATTCGACCAGCCGCAAGCCGATCTGGTGTAATACGGGCCCGGACAAAGTCAACCATTCCAGCTCCATGGCCTTGGCGGCAAAGCGGCGCGCGTCTTCGAGCTTCCCCTGCGCCATCAGAAACACGGCAGTGCGAGCTAGAACCTCTGCTGATTGGGTGGCCGCGAGTGCCGCGTTCAAGTCGGAGGAATCGTGAACTGCCCAAGCGGAGTTTTCGGCGTCGGTCGCATTGCTTGCCTTGTCCAATCTCGAATTGATGAATTCGAACAGGCGGTAGTACACCATGCGATCGAAGTGATAAGGCGAATGGACCTCCGCCTCTGACCGGACATGATCGCGAATATTCAGCAGCTGGACGTTTGGGTACGCTGGAATGATTTCCGATATCCAGCGGTTCTGTTGGCGCGTGAGGTTCATGATTTGACCCTGGCCGCTCGAATCGACGAAATATTCATTCGCGCCGACGATGAAGATCTGGATTTCCGGGTTCGCCGACGCGCAGATCAGGCGCAGCGTCTCCTTGAAATCCACCTCGCCGATAAAGCCTATGTAATCGTAGTCGGACTTCAAGACAGTGAGGGCGTCCAGTATCTGCGCGCCCACACCGCTGGTGCGAAGTGCGTCGGGATCTGCTTCTCGTGCATCGCTGCTATGATAGCCGGTCAACGAAAACGGCACGGAAAATCCGTGTTCCCGGTGCCGATACAGCACATAGGCGGCATCGGACCAGAAACTGAGAATCCAAATCTCGGGTGATCGATGAGGATCAGTGGCCGCACTGGCGAAGTCACCCTCGCGATAACCGAGACGTGCGGCGGCAATCATCGCCTCTGCGCTCAAGCCATCGCTGAATGCAGTCCGCAAGAAGGTCGAGTGGTCGACCCGGCCGTCCATGCCAAAGCGATTGTCATTGAACTCGCCCACGACCTCCGCGGCAATCGACCCGAAGTAATGCGCAACGGGCATGAGGTCGCATCCCCCACGCGCCACCACGCGCTCGATCCGCGGAACCGATTCCTTATCGTCTGTTCCACTGACGTTTTCGATCTGGATCCAATCAATGGAAGCCCCTTCTGCCTTCACATCGGCGAGCACGTCCCCTTGGATCTCCAGCCGAGGACAACCAAGCCGATTGTAGAGCCAAGTCTCGACGTGCAATCCTAGGATTCGGCAGGAAAATGCAAAATGGATCAATCGTCCGTCATTGTGCAGCACGTAGATGCCGCACCATCCATGGTCCCCGTACTTGTCCCGGACACCGACGAGGGCAACCCGCACTTCATGACTGGCGATCAAATGCCTCAATGCGTCCCGAGCCTCGGTGGGATTCTCCGGTAGTCGAACTTTGGTGAAATTGAGCTGGTTGGTGCGGTTGATGAGTTCCACGGCTCGATCTAGATGATCGATGACCTCGAAATCGAATCGAACTCGTATGTCACTGGCCCGCAGGAAATCGGCGACGTCGCCGCTTGCTGCCGCTTCGTCGGCTTTTCGTCTCTCGAGCTTCTTGTACTGCTCGAGCCTCTCCAGGGCCGGGTCGTCCTTTCCCTGGAAACGCGAATCCGCCAACATCATGGGAATCAGTTCCGGCGATTCGATCTGGATGCCAGGAACGCTGTGAAGCGCCTCTTGCAGATTGATCGGATTGTCGTCGATGAATAGAACGGTTGCCGGCCGCAGTTGTATGGCCTCGATGAGTGCGGCAATTCGTGAGCCCTTGGGCTCCCACGTGATGCTCGGCAGCACAAAATATTCCCACACCCCTGCGTTCTGAAGGATCTCTCGCACAGCTTCCAAATCGTTCTTCGAGCAGATCGAACTCACGATCCCGCGGCGGGCAAGTTCCTTGATCACTTCAATGGCTTGAGGCCACAGGGTGATACCGCCTTCGGTGAGAGTCCCGCGCCAGAAGGTCTCATCGAGGTCCCAAATCACCAGGCGAACTGGCTCAGCTTTCGGAATCTCGTGAAGCGGACCCGTTGTCGGGAGCGCACCGCCCCGCTCTGCTGTCGGCGCTGACGGGATCTCCGTCAGCTGCAGTAAATTCTGTGGAAAGGTTCGGATCAGATCCAACTGCTCTTTGGACGCGGTCCATTGGCGGCGGGGAATGTAGCGGTCGTGCGTGTCGTCTATCAGGATCGTGCGCACCCCTTGGGCTCGGAGCACTTCATCGACTCGGGATTGCGGAAACCCGTCCACGTCGTGCGCGCTCGACAGTCGCCTGAATCCGAAGTAGGTCACACATGAGGTCGACAGCATGGCGATGGCCTCGCAGAACGTGCCGTAGGACTGCACGATATGGCTGGCTCCCAATAGGAACCTAAGATCGGTCAACCAGTCGGCGGACTGGGTCTGGCACGCGATCCCCCGCGCGGCCATTTCTCGCTCCACGCAGTCCATGGCAGGGTTCGATCGATCTTCGAACACCAGGCACACTCGATCGACGCCTAGATGTCGCTGCGCATACTCGAGCGCCGCGATGTAATAGCTCGCCGGCGGCTGCACATACCAGGCATGGATGTGGCCATCTTCCCTCGGAGTGAAGATATCACCGCCTCGGAAGTGCATCGCGAGGACGTTCGAGCCCAACGGTTGGACCCCGGCGCGCAGGTTCTCGTAGAACGGCCGGAGGTACCGTTGGACGGTATCGGCCGTGAAATGTGAGCCAAGGTCCGAGAATAACGGCTCGAAGCCGGTGGGAGCAAACAGGCAACCCATCAATGTCGGCTCGTCCTGGACATCCGACCAACCCGTCACCGTGACGGCCTCGAGCATTAGGGGCAATTCCGGCAGCTCGTCGCCCCAAAGGAACTCAGGGATCTCTAATTTCCGACAGTCGATGCGCCGCGCAATGATGAAGGCATTGAGGAGTTGGTAGAAAACGTTGCCGAACCGGCCGTAGTGTCGCCCGACACGGATGACGCTGATGTCTCCGCGGAATTCCCGGCCTGGGATGGCTTTGATACGAAGGGTCTGTTCGAGCCTCTGTTGCCTCACGATGGTTTCATCGAGTGAGTACCGACGACAGAATTCGTGGATCCATGATCGCTCTGGATGGGCGTCAGGCACTTCGGTGAAGATGACGTCCGATGGCTCCGGGTCATCGCTACCGATCGCCAGAGCCCTTTGTCCGAATGCTTGGAACGATCGGAAGTGAAGCATCTCCTCATCGTCGAGCCGGACTCGAATGAACCGCGCCAATGTGGTACCAGCCAACACCAGTGGGAGGTCGTCCGGGTTGCCCAACACTCGATCATCGGTCTTTTGATAGATCAGCCGCCAATCGAGGCCATCCAAAGAGGCCATCAGGCTGAAATGCCGTAGACGTCCCGCGTAATTGAACCGGTTCAGTAAGCAGATTTCTTCGATGATGTAATTGCCTTCCAAATCGACCTGCCACCAAGGATTGGTCTGTCGATCGGTATGGAAAGCATAATCCGGGTGAATGACGCCACTAGTCGCGCGCGCCGCATCCTGCTCAGCATCACCCCGAGACCAAGGTGACACGGAGCTTTGGGTCGCCGGCTTACCCAACGCAATGTCTTCCCGCTGATACGTCATCAATCCACCCGGAACGGAAACGCCCCGACCGTGGGCGCACAATGCTGTCGAGGTCGTAGTCGGTATTCATCGCTGTCGGCAATCGCCAGCAGCAGCTTGTAGGCCGTCACCTTTTTCGCTCGCAAATGATTTCGGTAGGCTGCCAAACCTGAGTCATCGGCCGGGCGGCTGAGGAGGTACACATAGGCCGAGCGGACGAATGCATCTACGCCGTGCGCGGCGATGTATGTTTGGAACAATTCTTCGCACCCGCGGAGCTGCTGCAATGATTGAATCATGGTCGGATCCGTCGCCAGCAATGCGTCGATCGTGTCGATGAACTTCTCCTCGGACATCACGAAGGGTAGCATTTCCTTTCGGACGATGGCCCGGCCAGTTGCGCGCTCCACCACCGACAAGGCGCGCCAAGGCGCGACGACCGGCCAGGGATCGAGTTTCAACCTGAATTCGCACCAGCCCGTGGCGCATCCACCCTCCACGAGATCGTCGCGGTACCCATGGGCGAGACCCCAGGCGACCTCTCGCGCATCATCCGCCATCACCGCCACCTCCAGCGGCCAAAAAGGCTTCTCGGTGTCGTAAGCCCAACCCACGACATACCCGGTTGAGGTGACCGAGTCGAGCCGACCCCTAAGCATGGGCAAGGCGCCGCCCAGGCCGCACAACCGGTAGGGCCCGCCGGCACGCCGCGTAAACGTCAGCCACGGCAAGTTCGGTCAAACAGGCAATCCCCCGCGGGCAATCCCTGGCATGCTCGAGAAAACAGGGTGCGCATGACATCGCCCGACGCAGCGCCACCGCCTTCGGGCCGACGGGCCCCCATTCCCGTGCATCGACCACCCCAGAATGAATGCCGATGGTCGGGGTTCCGAGCCCGGCGGCCCAATGCTGTGGACCGCTGTTGTTGCCGACGAATAGCGCCGCCCGAGCCAGCACCTTCGGCAATTGATCGAGACCGAAACGACCCGCCAGATTGTGGACCTGACTGCGGCGAGGCAATAAGGCCAGTAGCGCTTCAATGTGTTCCACCTCGTCCGGACCTCCGATCAATGCCACATGGTATTCCTCGAGGTCCAACAGCAACTCGATCAACTCGGCGAACTTCTGAAGCGGCCACTGACGCATGGGCGACCCCGATGCAGCATGCACGCAGATGACGGGCTTCGAGAAGATACGACGCACCTCCGCTTTCGGGAGCGAGAGATCGCCGCGGGGCGGGTCGAGTATGGCGCCGCGCCCGCTCTCGCATTGAATCGATACGGCGTCCACGAGAGTCATGAGATCGTCGGCAACATGAGCGTGCTTGCCTCGCAGGGGCACGTCCTCGTCCCATTCCAAGGCAACGTCCAGCCACGGAAAACGACCTTGGCTATCGAACCCCGCGAGCACTCGAGCGCCGCTGGCGCGCAGGATGTCGCGCGCGTCCGGCTGCTTGCGCAGGTCGATGGCCAGGTCGAACCGCCTGTCGTGCAGCATTCGCTCGAGTGCTTGCTTCTCTTCTTCCAAGACCGATAGCTTTCCCAGACCTGAGCGCGAATGGAAAAAATTGAACTCGATGATATCGTCGACTGCGACTTCTGCCTTCCAGACGGAATGCGTGGCACGGCCGGCCAATACCGAGATCTTGGCATCGGGAAAATGGGCATTGAGGCGTCGCAGCGCCGGGATGGCGGTGATGCAGTCGCCGATGTGATCGAGTTTGACCACGAGAATGCGCCGTACCGAGCTACGCAAGATTAACGGCCGACCGGCATACACAGCCTCGAGAGGTTCCGTCTCGACGGTGAACAGCTCTTGGTCGCGCGCGAGGTTGGGATTGAAATACGGATCGCCCTTGGCGATCACCGCACGCCATTGGCGGCGGAATTTCTCCACATCGTAATGCTCGTCCACCGCCGCGCGGCTGCCCAATTCGTGATGGATCACGCGAGAATGCGGGGTATAGACATTCAACAAACCACTTTTCCAGGCACGCAGGCAATAGTCGAGATCGTTGTTGATGACGCTATGCGACTCGTCGAACCCGCCGAGTACATCGAATGTTGCGCGACGCGTCACGAGGCATGCGCCCGTAACGCTCAAGACGTTGCGCTGGGTACGCGCCAGCCCGAAATACCCGGGGTCACCGTCGGTGAGATGCCGAAACGCATGCCGGCCGCGGCCGGCGGCGTCCAACATGACGCCCGCTTGCTGCACGCTGTGGTCGGGATAGAGCAACAAGGGACCGACCGCGCCCACGTCGGAGCGCTGCGCCTGCTCCACGAGGGACTCGAGCCACTCCGGATCGATGATCTCCGTGTCATCGTTGAGAAACAGCAAGAAGCTGCCCGTGGCGCGCGCTGCCGCCAGATTGTTGTAGCGCGACCAGTTGAACGGCTCGCGTGTCTCGATCATGACGTCCGCGTGCTTTCGGATCCAACGTTTCCAGGAACCTTCGGATTCCGGAATGTTCTGGATACAAATGATTTCATAGTCGCGATATGCGGTCAGGGATCGCAGACTCTCCAGGCAACGCTTGATGAATCCGCCGGCAGCACAGGTGGGGATGATGATCGAGACGCGGCCCGGCGCAACCGTTCGCTTGATTCGATAATGACCGGGCATACATCCGGCTTGAACGGCCGCGGTAAGCTTTCGGCGCTTTAGGGCGTCACGTAAGGCCTTCCGTTCCAACGGCTCGCTCGCACCGCCGAGGCCACCCTGTTGATAAAGCAGCCGCGGCACCTGGACGACTCGACGGGCGGCCTCCGTCAAGCGTAGCGTCAAATCGTAATCGCTGCACCCGCTCAGGGTTGCGAGTTGGAGCCCGGTGCGCTCGACCATTCGACGCTCGGCACACCAGGCGCGCCCCACATAGTTGGTGGCGAGTAACAGATCCGGCGACCATCCCGGTTTGAAATAGGCGTTATCCTTGCCCGCCGGGTCGATGCGGCGATCGTCGCAATACAGGAACTCGGCATCGCGGTCGACGGCGCTGCTCAAAGCAAATTCGAGTAAGGCGTCGCAGGCCAGCTCGTCGCCGGCTGCGAGGCGCATGACGAAGTTTGGCCGAATCGATAACGCCATCGAGTCCGCTTCACTGTCCTCGCTGAATTCGGCCGCCCGGATGTGCGACGCGATGTCCTCGAATCCTCGAGAAAGCTCCGCCAAAAGTGACGCACACCGGCGACCTGCTGCCGCACGGCTTTTATCCCCTGGCGCGCCCGAAGTCACTGAAAGCTCCCAATCTGAATAAGCCTGTCGCGATAGCGACGCCAGCGTACGCCGCGCCGCATCCATCTCGTCGGGATTCGCGCGAATCCCGATCAGGAGCTGGAAATGCGGATGCCAGTCGTGCCCTGCCAACATCTCGAGTTTCCGGTCGACCTCCGCCTGGGTCATGCGCCGGCGGAGCGCCGACGGCCCACCCTCGGAGACCGCGTCAGGCACCTCCATCAGAAATTCGACCCGCGCAGGACACTCGTTACCGCTGCGCAGGGAGACAGCCACTTGGTGCCGCCCCGCTGCCAGCGCCTTCGGCGGCAAATGGACGGCGAAGCCGCTCAGTAGAGCGGACGTCCAATCGGGATGCGCCGCCGCGACGTCAGGTCGTCGCAAGCCGTGCCGCGCGCCAGCGACCCGAACGCCGTCTACGGAGACGTCGATTGCCACGGGGCCCTCTGCCACCGCCCATCCAACGATGGACAAGCCAACGCGCCCCGACACGTCGGCGGTTCCGTTGACGATGCGAGGGATGTCGATCGACAGCATTCCTGGCGACGTTCGCCCGACAAAACGGTTGCGGTCGACGCCCGACATCGGGGTAAGCCCACGACGGACGCCAACGGTGAGGTAATGCGCAAGCGCATTGACCGGCGCCTCGCCCAACGCGTCGCATAGCTTCAAATAGTGAGAGGTATCAAAACTGGCGCTGGGATCACGCCGTTCGAGGCATCCCCGTTCGAGGTAATGCAATAGCGGATCGACGTTCAGGCTCGCGATATCGGGATTTGCCCTGAGATAGAACTCAGCATCGAATAGCCCCGATTGCGCCAACAGTTCGTACTCTCCGAAGAGAATTCCTGTGCCGACGTGACTACCCTCTTTGGGATGCAAGCGAAACCTCTTTGTGTCCAACAGACAGCCCAACTCGACTTCGAATAAAACATATCAGCGTAGGCCACGCGGGGACAACCTTGGTGAGACGATGTGGAATCAAGGTCTCTTTTGTACAAGATTAAGTGTTTCAGGTTCGGAGGCTGTATTACGCCGCAGTGTACGCGGTCTCGATCAAACCTAGGAGAGCATGACATTCGGGGTGAGAACGGCGTTGCGCGCATCTCATGAGCTCGCTCTCGTTTACAGCACGCATCTACGGCTCGCCGGATCTATCGCCGATCCCCGCGAAACCATCGATTGCTGCCTGGTCGACCACGCTCGCCAGCGCCAATTCGCGGAGCGTGCGGTTCTCCGGAGCCGCGTCCGCCAATCCCTGGTCGCGAACGTCTGGTCCGTGTCGCCGGCCTTCCTGCAGCGACTACCCGAGGTCATTTCCAGCAACATTTCAGTGCACTAATAAATGGGCCATGCACCAAACCTGTTCTCAGATTTTTTTCTTTTTTTTCACGCGCGCGTCACACTTCTGGGATATAAACATACCTAATTGGAATCAATAGGTTAGGATTGAGATAAGTTAAATGCATAGCGTGACGGAATTGGCAGTGTTGGCACAATAGTTGCTACATCACCAACAAGCGAGATGCAGTCGGCTGCACGGTGAACGTTTTTGAACTAGACACAGGGAGAATTTATAGTGGCAACAGTTACAGTCGGGAGTGGTAGCACTAGCACCGTTATTTTCGGTAATGGAACCGTACTCGCCGGCAACGGCAATGACACCATCATCACCCAGCTCGCTGGTTACATTAAGGCCGGCAACGGCAATGACAGCATCATCACGTACGGCAACGGGACGGTCACCGCGGGCAACGGCAACGACACGGTCTATGTGCACGGCCCGCAGTCCAGTGTTCATTTGGGCAACGGGAATGACTCGATCAATGTCGACAATGGCAACATGACTGTCGGCAGCGGCAGCGACACCATATCGCTATATGGCAACGGCACCATCTACCAGTCGGGCACGGCCGGACACGACACCATCACCTTGGGGTACGGCAATAACACCGTCCACGAGGCCGGGCATGCCACGGTCACCGGACCGTTCGGCAGCGCGGTGATCGACGGCGGCGCCGTCTCGTTCGTGAACTCGGGTTACGCGACACACACCGAGGCCGCCCTGAGCGGTAACGTGACGCTGATCGGTGGCCAGTGGACCAGTGAATTCATAGGCGGAAACGGCAAGGAAGTCATGCAGGGCTTGTCCGGCAACGAGACATTCGTCGGCGGTTCGGGCTTCGACACGATGATTGGCGGCACAGGCCCCAACACGTACGAGTTCCTCGCGGCGGACAAGGGTGGTCAGCACCTCGTCAGCAACTTCGTCTCGGGCAAGGACCAACTGTATTTGGAAGGTCACACCCTGTCGTATCTCGAAGCGCATAACGACGTTTCCACCAGCGGCGGCAACACGTATATCAGCCTCGACGGCGGCAAGACGAGCATCGAGCTGAAGGGCATCACGAGCTTGAGCTCGTCGGACGTGACGACCCACAAGCCGTCGTAAGTGTGATGGCTTAGAGCGACCGGAACGGTTCAGAGTCTGGAATTGTTACCGGCGAACGACCGTCCGACGAGCGATAGCGCGTCGGACGTGTCGAGATTCAGGTCTTTGGTTCTCCTGTCGACGCGCCGGGCATTGGAAGATGCCCGGCGCGGCGGGACCACGAAGGCAACGCGTCAAATTCTGGGTCAGGTCAGCGACGCGCTGCGACATGACCAATTGGGCGACGCCCTTCGCCACATCGATCGAGCGTGGCGCAAATCCTCCGCAGATGCCGAGGTCATCGGACCGATCTACGGACGTCTCCTCTCACTCGAATCACGCGATCACGACGTCACGCTACGTTTGTTGCAGCGCGTGATCGCCCCCGATTCCGATGTGGTGGCGCTTTTGGTACAGGCGCTGCTGCATTTGCAACGCAGCAGCGAGGCCCGCCACGAGCTCGGCTCGGCCCTTGGCAAGTTTTGCTTGGATTCTGACGGCTTGCTTGCCTACACCGCATCGCGCGTTTTGCACGCGTCGGATACCCCCGCGCCCGGATGGGTCGGCCGTACGCCCAGCCTCGACTTTATCGGTGAGATCCGATCGGACGACTCCACCGCAGCCTTGCAAATCAAGTTGGATACCGGCGCGGAATTCACGCAACCGATCAAGACGGCCTTTCAAACGGGCCGTCCAACCTTTCATTTCAAGCTGCCAAAGGCGCCACCCGAGGCGACTTTGGAGATCAAGGCCCGCGGCACTGCCCTGCTCGGCAGCGGCTGCCGGGCGGTCCCGGACTTTGGATTGGATGGCCGTGCATCGAGTTCGGGCCGTAAGATCAGCGGCTGGGCCCGCATCACGTGGCTGGAACGTCAGCCGGTCACGCTGTGGGTCGAGGACGAATTGGGCCAGCGGCTCGACTTGAAGACGACCGAGGCCAACCACTTTAGTCTGCGCTCCCATTTCGATATCGACCTGCGGCAGCACCAGATGCTGGGACATCGGATCGTGATCTCCGCCCTGCTGCCCAACGGCGAGTGGCAAGCGTTGCCGGACATGCCGCTCTTGCTGGATGCCGCGGTGCACATGCCAGGCGCGAAACCGACCCCGTTGACCCACTGGAATCCGCAGCC
Source organism: Gammaproteobacteria bacterium (assembly GCA_003164785.1). Lineage (GTDB taxonomy): Bacteria > Pseudomonadota > Gammaproteobacteria > Steroidobacterales > Steroidobacteraceae > Bog-1198. The sequence continues at coordinate 62,156 of PLUE01000025.1, forward strand.
GGCGACCGCCAAGCGGCGGATCGCGACCCGCCGCCCTGGCATCGATATCATCATTCCGGTCTATCGCGGTCGGCGGCACAGCTTGAATTGCATCGAGGCGGCGATCGCCACTGTGGGCGACGCGCGCGTCGTCGTGGTCGACGATGCCACCAACGATGTCGAGTTGGCCGACGCGCTGGACGAACTCGAGGCGAATGGACAGATCACGCTGCTTCGCAACCCCGTCAACCTGGGGTTCGTGGGTTCCGTCAATCGTGCCGTGACCCGCAGTCGTACGCGGGATGTCGCGTTGCTCAATTCCGATGCCGTGGTATTCGGTGATTGGCTGCAGCGACTGCAGAACGCTGCCTACAGCAACCCGCATGTAGGTACGGTCACGCCGTTCACCAACAGCGGCTCCATCGCGAGCTATCCACGGTCGTCGCAGGATCCGATGAGTCTCGAAGCCGCCTCGGCCCTACACCAACTTGCAGGGGAAACACACCCGGGCATTAGTGTCGACATCCCGGTGGGCATCGGATTTTGCCTCTACATTCGGCGCGACTGCCTCAACGAGGTCGGCGCCTTGGATGCGTCGGTGTTCGGCAAAGGGTATGGCGAGGAGACCGATTTCTGCCTGCGCGCAAGCCGTAAGGGCTGGTCGCATCGGCTGGCGGCCGATGTGTTCGTATATCACGCCGGTGGTCGCTCCTTCGGTACGCGACAGGCGGCGCTGATGGATCGCAGCCAACGCTTGCTCAACATTCGTCATCCGGGCTACGGCCGCTTCATCGATGACTTTCTCGAGAAGGACCCGCTGAATCCGCTGCGGCGCAAGCTCGATGAACATCGATTGGTCACGTTTCAAGGTAAGTTCGTCCTGTTGGTCACACTGGCGTTCATGGGCGGCGTCGCCCGTTTCGTGACCGAGCGTTGCCGCGAACTACGCGAGAAAGGCCTGTTTCCCTTGGTATTGCGCCCGCAGGCCGCGGGCAATCGGCACCGGTGTGAGCTCTGGACCGATGCGCTCGATGTACCCAACCTGCTGTACGACATTCCGGATGACTTGCCGGCGCTGGCAAAGGTCCTCCAAGGCCTGCAATTGGATGCCATTGAAATCCAGCACTTCTTGGACTTGGACGCCCGCGTCATCGAGGTCGTTCGAGGCCTGGCCACACCGCATGATATTGTCCTGCACGATTACGCCTGGATCTGTCCTCGTGTGACCTTGATCGACGGCAGCGGCGGCTATTGCGGTGAACCCGCGATCGAGGTCTGCGAATCCTGCGTCAAAAGCAACGGATCGAACCTGCGCGAGAAGATCTCGGTTTCTGCACTGCGCCAGCGCAGCGCAGAATGGCTGGCCGGCGCTCGCCATGTCATCGCACCCTCGGCGGACGCGGCCACCCGACTCTCGCGCTACTTTCCTCGGGAAATCCAGGTGCGCGCGCACGCCTCACCGCCGGAGCCCCGGCAGACTCCCGTGTCACGCACGGAACCCGGCGGTGTCGTCCGCGTGGCATTGATCGGGGCCATCGGTGAGCACAAGGGCTACGAGGTCCTGCTGGCCTGCGCCCGGGATGCGAAAACCAGGGATCTACCCCTGGAATTCATCGTCATCGGTTATACCGAGAACGACGCCCGCTTGCTCAAGACCGGCAAGGTCTTCATCACCGGCCCCTACAGCGAAGGCGAGGCCTCGCATTTGTTGTCACGCGAGCGTCCCGACGTCGCCTTCATGGCCTCGGTATGGCCCGAAACATGGTGCTATGCGCTCGATGAGGCGCTCGCCTCGGGGCTGCCGATCATGGCGTTTGACTTAGGTGCGGTAGCAGACCGACTGCGCCAGGCGGGTATGGGAAAACTCATCGCCCTGGGCTCCACGCCCCCCCGCATCAATGATCAACTTCTTGAACTACCGCACGAATCTTCGCTGGCACCTTCGCGCGATAGCGATATGATGGTTACACCTAAGGAGAAAAAAATCGACAATTCAGCCGTCAAGGGATCCGCACAGAAAGACGCCCTGAGCGCGTCGGTACAAATGCTCCCCTTAACGGCGGGACTGTATCTGTTCTCGGTGAAGAGCGCCGCGGCGCTCAATGGCAAAGGCACCGGCGCGCTGCAATTGCCCGCCATGCATGTGGGGCTCGGACCTGGCACGCGCTCCGACCAGGTCGAATTTATCGCCGGCCCGAACACGGACGGCGCATGGCTGTTCGCAAAAGAAGATTGTTTGGTGACGAAGATCAATGGTGTGGGCGCCACGTTGGTCCTCACCTCGGTGCGTGGCCCCGGCGGCGAAACCTTGTCGATCAAGGTAGAGCGCTTGGACGTACGCGCCGAGGCAGACGCGGAGCCGATTGCGCCGGCAGTTGCTCAGGCACAGCCGCCAACGGTCCCCATCTCCGCCAACGCGACCAAAGTGAAATCCAAAGGCGCCGACGATGCCGGCGCCCCACTACCAATGGAGATCCGGGCGCACATCCGCACGCGCGGTGATATGAGCTTCAGCGATGTTCCCTGGGCCGGTCGCATCGCACCCGGCTTGTGGATCGAGTCTTTTTCGGTGAAGCCGCTGCAGCGGTTCGAAGCGCAGGACATCGAATATAAGGGCCTGACCGGAAGCGGTTTCGAGACCCCCTGGCTGAGCGATGCGGCCATGTGCGGCACGAAAGGAATGGCGGTTCCGTTGGTGGGTTTCGCCATTAAACTCAAGCCGAGTCGCGATGCAGCGATGTTCGACTGTGAATACAGTGGGTACTTCAAGTCGGGCCTCACCGTAGGTCCAGTACGCAACGGTACCCCATGTCGTTCCACGGTTGCCAATGATCCACTCGAAGGAATACAAGTTCATATCCGCAAGCGATCGGTCGCAGCGACCTCGGTCATCAAGTCCAATGCCGTCACCGTGCGAGGCAAGGTCGCACCCCAGCGGCCGATCCCTACGGGGCCATCGTTCGGCCGATATCGAGACTCGGACGTCCGCGTCGCGCCGGTGGCGGCGCCGAAAAAGACGGCTCCAAAACCGAAAAGCGACAGCTCATCGAAGAGTTCGAGCCCTGCCGGTAAAGCCCACGGCAAGGCGTCTTCAGCCAAGCGCCCCACCGCCCGAAGTTAGTGGGGCCGCAACGACTCGGACAACCATACCGCGCGTGAGCCATGAACTATCTGTTCATTCATCAGAATTTCCCCGCGCAGTACCGTCACGTCGTCAAGCACCTGGCCGCGCAGCGCGGCAACCAGGTGCGCTTCATCACGCAGCCGAACGACAACTCCATGGTGGGGGTGACCAAGGTCACCTACCCCAAGGACGATCGCGGCCCGATCAATTGTCATGCCTATTCCGTGGAAATCGATCGCGCCATCCATAATGGCGCCGCGGTGGCCCAGGTCTGTCGGGGCTTGCGCGACGGCGGGTTCCATCCGGATCTGATCGTGGGCCATAGCGGCTGGGGCGAGACGCTGTTCGTCAGGGACGTGTTTCCGGACGTGCCGCTGCTCGCGAACTTCGAGTTCTACTATCATTACCACGGGGTGGACGTCGGCTTCGATCCCGAATTCGTCTCGATCTTCAACGATCCGGCACGGCTGCGGGCGCGCAATGCGACCAACCTGCTCTCCTTCGAGGCTGCGGACTGGGGTCACTCCGCCACCGAATGGCAGCGCAGTCTCTATCCGCCGGAGATGCGCCCGCGCCTGACCACGCTGCACGAGGGCGTCGATACCGATCTCGCCCGGCCGATGCGCACCGCGTCCTTCAAGATCCCGGGCACCACGCACTCGCTGACGCGGCGCGATCAGGTCATCACCTATGTGGCCCGGAATTTGGAGCCCTATCGCGGTTTTCATATCTTCATGCGGGCGCTGCCGCAGGTGCTGCGCCGCTGCCCGCGGGCGCGGGTGGTCATCGTCGGCGGCGATGGGGTGAGTTACGGCGCGCCGCCGGCGCCGCGCACTACTTACAAAGACATGATGCTGCAGGAGCTCGGGTCCAAGCTCGATCTCGATCGCGTGCATTTCATGGGGATGATCGAGCATGCCGATTACCTGACGCTGCTGCAGGTGTCTTCGGCCCACGTGTACCTGACCTACCCCTTCGTTTTATCGTGGTCGTTCATCGAGGCCATGGCCAGCGGCTGCCTGGTCATCGGCTCGGCCACCCCGCCCGTGCTCGAGGTCCTGCGCGACGGCGAGAACGGCATCGCGGTGGACTTCTTCTCGCCGCGCACGCTCGCCAACCGCATCGAGGCGGCGATCGAGCAGCCCGCCGCCATGCAAGGCCTGCGGGAGGCGGCGCGCGCCACGGCGGTCAAGCATTTCGACATCGATCGGGTGGTGCTGCCGAAATGGAAGACCTTGTTCGACGATCTCATCCATCATCGCCGGCCGTCGACCCGCGCAGAGCTGCAGCCGGAGCCTAAGGTCCGGCGAATTCGGGCTTCTTGAGTTCCGCGTCGAGGCGTTGAGCCTCGCGTTCCGCGTCCGCGTGTCCCGCGGTGCCCGCCTGGCGCAACAGCGCGAGGGCGGTGTGCCGATCTTGTTTCACGCCCCGGCCCACGTCGTACAACTGGGCGAGCGACACCATGGCGGCGGGATGACCCGCGTCGGCGGCCAACCGATACCAGCGGGCCGCGTCGAGCCACCCGGCTTCGCTGGTCGCGGTCTCCGCGATGAGACCGCCCAAGGCCAATTGCGCCGAACGATGACCGCGCTGTGCAGCGGCGCGATAATGATAGTGCGCCTCGATGTCGTCGGTGGCCGTGCCGAGGCCGCGTCGCAGGCACACGCCGAGATTGTATTGTGCATCGAGATTGCCCTTCGCCGCGGCGCGCCGGAAGAGGTCCACCGCCTGCGCTTGATCCGCGGGATCAGTGGGCGGCTGCAGCAGCGCCGAGCCCAATTGGGTCATCGCGAGCGCATCGCCCTGCATGGCGGCTGCGCTCAGCCAGCGGCGCGCGGATTCGATCGATGCCTCGGTGCCTTCGCCGCGCAGATAAAACTCGCCCACCGTGCGCTGCGCCTCAGGCGCGCCGCGCTCCGCTGCCTTGAGCCAGAGCTCGAACATCTGCTCCTTCTGGCTGCCGTCCGCCCCGGCCGCCTTGCGCAACGCCGTCAAGGCCAGCACGGCGCCGGCGTACCCCTGCATCGCGGCTCGCTCGTACCATGTCGCCGCGGCATCCAGATCCACGGGCATGCCCTGACCGCGCACCAACGCATCGCCCAGCCACGCCTGCGCGAACGGGTTGCCATTCTGTGCTCCGCGCACCAACCAGCGCGTCGCGAGACGCAAATCCTCGGGCACGTGTTTGCCCTCGAGATACACCAGACCGAGCCGCGCCTGCGCGTCGGGATTCCCGCGGGTCGCGCAGGCCGTGAGCAGCCCGACCACGGTGTCGGGCGGCGGCAGCCCGGAGCCTTTCGCATCGAGTTTGTCGGCGAGCAGCGTGGCGGCGGTAGCGCTGCCGAGCTCGGCGGCCCGCACCAGCCAGCGTATCGCCGCCGCCTCGTTCGCTTGGACGAACTCGCCGGTGCTGTATTGGCGATGCAGTGCCCAGGCGGCATCGACGTTGCCCTTCTCGGCGGACAGCTCGAGGAAGGCAACACCGCGCGAGGCATCCTGCGCCACCCCCAACCCCCGGAAATGCAGGAACGCCAGGTTGTAGCGGCCCGCCTCGGTGCCGTGCACGGCGGCCTGCGCATACCAGCGGGCGGCACTGAGATAATCCTGCTGCACTTGCTCGCCGCTCGCATACAGAATGCCCAACTGCAGGCAGGCGGCCCCATTGCCCTTCGCCGCGGCCTGTCGGTACCAGTCGCGCGCCGCCTTCGGATCGCGCGGCATGCCGAGCCCGCCCAGCTGCAAGGTGCCCAAGTGATACAGCGCATTGGTGTCGCCCAAGGTGGCCGCGCGCTGAAACCAATCGGCCGCGGCCTGGAAGTCCTGCGGCAACCCGATGCCTTCCGCATACATCGAGCCGAGACGCTCGAACGCGGGCAGGTAGTTCTGGTCCGCCGCCTTGGCCAACCAGCGTGCCGCCTCGGCGCCGTCTTGCGGCATGCCCTCGCCGCGCAGGTACATCTGGCCGAGCACGTACTGCGCTTCACCATCCCCTAAGTCGGCGGCCTGCCGGCACAGAATCGCGGCGGTGTTCAAATCCGGATCCGCGCCCGAGCGGAACAGGTACACGAGGTTAACCCACGCCTTGATATACCCGCGGGTGGCCGCGCGCCGCAGCCAGGTCTCGGCCTGGGAGTGATTCTGCTCGACGCCCCGGCCGCGGCGGTAGAGTTCGCCGAGATAAAACATCGCGGCCGGTTGACCGGCGGTCCCGGCCTGCTCCAAGAGCGTCGCCGCCCGCGCGTCATCGTGGTTCACGCCCTCGCCGAACAACAGCAGCATGGCCAGACACAGCTGCGCGGTGGAGTTGCCGCCGGCCGCGCAGGGTTCGAGCAAGGCGATCGCGCGGGCCGGATCGCTGCGTTCGCTGCCATAGGCGCTCGCCCACAGCATGCCGAGGCCCAGCTGGCCGGCGGAGTTCTCCTGGGCTGCCGCGGCGGCGAACCAGGTCTCGGCCTGATCGAGATCTTTAGGGACCCCTAAGCCGGTGGCGTACTGGTACCCCAACCGCGCCTTCGCGGGCACATCATCGGCGGCGGCGGCCTGCGCGTTCCAGCGCGCGGCCTGCTCCGGATCCTGCGGGACCGCGAGGCCTTGCGGATACAGGCGCTTGAGCAGCGATTCCTGCTGCGGCGAATCGGTGTCCGCACTCTGCTCGAGGCGCAGCAACGCGGCCGGGGTCGCGGTATCGGGCGCGGCCATGCCGGTGAGATAGATTTCCCCGAGGCGCGCCATGGCCGGTACGTCGCCTTGCTCCGCCGCGCCCCGGTACCAGCGGGTGGCCTCGACGTAATTCTGCAGCACGCCCTCGCCCCGCTCGTACAGCTGCGCCAGGCGCCATTGGGCTTGGGCCAGACCACCCTCGGCCAGGGCCCGGAACATGGCGGCGGCGTCGGCCTTCTGGCCCGACTCGTAGGCGGCTTCGGCCCGCTCGAGCGTGGGGGCGCGCTCGCGGCGGAAGGTTTTCGAGAGGAATGACCGGATGCTCATCGGATCCAGTGTACACCGGGCGCCGTCTCTGACCGAAGGCCGACAGCGCGCGCTCGCGCACTGCCGCCATCGTGGGCGCCCGGGATTGCGCCGGCAGCCTCGTTAGAAGCTCGAGCGGGCAACCGCGCGAAAATACGAGTTCAAAAAGCCGGCACGATTCGTCAAGCGCCGGCGCACGGCATCGAGCTCCCATCCCTCCTCGAGACGCGGCGCGCACAATTGCGCCGGGTGGCGGATCGCGCCCGGATAGCGGCGGTGATAGTCGGCCGCGTTGTCGAACAGGTCCCGGCACCCATCGTCGACGAAACTTTCCGCGGGTGCGCCCTCCGCGAAGATCACCGCATGGGCGGCCAATTCCAGATGGAAGTACGTGACTTCATCCAGCGCTGACTCTTGCACGATGGACAGGCCATTGACGAGATCGCGCGCGGCGACGAGCATGCCGTCCACATACAGGGCATGGTTGGGCGACACCCACAGATCGCGGCGCGGCGAGCGTCCCTCGAGCGCGCCCGCCGCAATCCGGATCGGCAGCACGGCCTTGTTGCCGCGCAGCAAGCCCCGCGAATAACTGCGATAGCCGACCCACCGAATCCGCTCCTCGCCGATGGCGGTGGTCACATGATCGCCGATCGACAAGCATTCGATCGCTGCCTCGCCGCGCTCCGTCCGGATGCGCGTGCCACGGCGGTAGCAGGCGACTTGTGGCTGACGATCGATGGTCGTGTTGGTCGACATGGCGGCGGCCTCGTACAGGGATGTAGGTGCCTAAAATCTGCGGCTCCATTGCGCCGCGATCAACGAGAATTAGCGGACAAACCCGGACATCAGCGGACAGTGGACGTCAATGCAACCGCGCCACGATCGGCCGGACCTGCGGCCTGTTGCGATAATCGGCCAACTCAGGATCCGAGCGCAGGCCCGGCAGGTGGTGATCGTGTTGCGCCTCGGCGATCGCCAGCCAATGGGCGACGCCCTCGTCATCACCGGCGAGGGCGCGATAGCGTGCGATGACCACGGGCGATCCGGCGCCGTGCTCCCAGGCCTGCGTCGCGCTCGCCGTCAATTGGTCCAACAGGGCGGCCCGGCCGCCGGCGAGGTACTGCCGCTCGGCCACGTCCAGACTGGCGAGGGCATCGGCCTGGCCGCGCAACTCGGCGGCGAGGCGCGCCTCGCGCAGAAAATCCGCGTCGCGCGACAGGACCAGGTACGCGCGCGCGAGGTAGGCGTGCCAGGACAGGAAGCTCGGGTCGATCTTGACCATGCGCTCGAGGGTCGCCAGTCCTTGGGTGCGGTATCCAGCTATGAATTGCAGCCAGCCTTCGTCCGCCACGATGGCGCGGTTGCCCGGATCGAGTTCCCGGGCCCGTCCGATCATCTGCAAGGACTTGGCGAAATCGCCGTGTGACACGAGCGCGGTCGCGTACCAATGAAATGCATTCGCCGCGGTGGGATCGAGTCGCAGCGCCGTCTCGAACGCACGAAACGCCCGCGGCCAGTCGCCCTCCCACCAGAACGCGATGAACGCCTGATCGAGCCACGCATCAGCCAGGTGCGGATCGAGGTTGATCGCGGCGCGCGCCGCCTTCGCCGCTTCGGGATACGCGGCGTCATCTGGGACATTGCCGAACTGGCGGATGAGGAGGTAGGTGTCGGCGAGACCGCTCCAGGCGGCCGCCGTCCGCGGATACAACTCGACGACCCGGCGAAAGTCGCGCTGGGCGGCGGCCAAACCGTCCGGCGTGCGCGTGGCGAGCTCGAACCGCGCCCTCAGCATCGTCTCGTGCGCCTCGCGATTGAGGCCGACGTCGGTGCGCGGGACCTCCGGCCGCCTCCCATGGGTCATGGAAACCACCCCGGCCGCGGCCAGGCTGACGATCACCACCGAGGCCACGGTCTGCAGCCAGCGGCGCCGCGATGTGGCCCCGGTGCCGCCGGGCGCAACGCCGGCGGTCTCGATGGGGAGTTCCGTGGCCGGTTCGCCGCCGGCAATCGCCGCGGCCGCGGCCGGCAACCCGGGCATCTCGGCTCGCGTCTCGGTCGGCAGCGCGCGCAGCCACGCCGCCAATTCATCGGCATGCGCCCACACCGAGCTTCTGGTGCCGCCGGGAACGCGGTACACCGGCAGAGCCCGATAGACTTCCCAACGCCGTGCGGTCCGTTCCGTGCAACTGAGGAACTGACCGATCGATTTCCAGCCGACCAAGCGCTTCGGATGCACGCTGAGCCGGCCCAGTGCAGAATCCATGGCGCGTCTTCCTTCCTGGTGAGTCGATCCCTGGACCAAGAGCCGCGCTGACAATTGCGCGTTGTTTTGATCGATGGTAATCCCACCCCTGAATCTAAGCAACGGCATTGCCGCCATGTAGGTCGTTTATCCGACCGTTTTTAAATATCACGCGCATATCGGGCGTAAATATCTTCTTGGCGCCCAAATCGGCCCGCTGGCCCCCATCGACGCGTCGGTTGGCTCACCGCAGGACATCGAACACCCCGTTGATCAGATCCTCATCGAGGCTAAGTTCGCGTGCGTGACGATCGGCATCATGTGACGTGCGTCACACGCATCGATGCTTTCTCGATACATCGCTCACACATCTCGACGAGCAACGCATCAGCCGTCGCATTCGCCCTGTGCGGACCCGGCGACAGCGACTCGATGAATCAGTGACGCAGTGGTCACCCGCGTACCTGCGATGTCTCCAATGTCATACAGCTTGTTGCCTTGACTCAGTGACGTATCGTCACCTCATAGATTCATGCCTGACAATTTCGATGAGGTGCCTATGTTTTCATTCTTATTTCAACGTCGGATCGAGTGTGCGCAACGGCTCTCATTGGCCTGTCTGCTCGCAGGCTTCGTTCTGACTCTCTTGACGTCCCATCACGCCTACGCCGCGTCTTCCAAATCCATCCGCGAGTGGGTGTCGTGCACGGGAACGAGCGACGACACGTCGGGCGCCATCAAGGCCTTTGCGGCCGCGAAGTCGAACGCCTTCACCCTGGTGGTGGATTGCCCGGTGTTTCTGCACTCGGGACTGGCGATCGATCGTGGCATCTTCATCGACAGCAATACGACGGTGACCTTCAGCGGCGCGGGCAAATTCATCGTCGACAACATGTTCCACCCCGCATTCGTCATCGCGAACTCCAGCAACATCACCCTGACCGACTGGAATGTCGTGTGGAACAGCAGCGTGTCGATCAACCCGGATGTCGGTGGTTATGAACTCGCGGGCAAGTTCGTCACATCGGGGGGCAGCACGCAGCCGGCCGGCGCCTTCAACGACTTGATTCTCACCCCGTGGCTCGCGGCCAATCGCGCGGTCACCTTCAACAACAACGACGGCTGGATCAAATCCATCTGGTCGGGCGGCGTCGATCCGATGGCGGTCTTCTTCTTCACGGGCGACACGTCGAACGTCGTCATCAGCGGCATGACGCTCGGAGTGCCCGCCAAATCCGGTGCGCATACCTTCCTGCCCATGGCGTTCGCAATGACGCCGAACTGGAAGAGCCATCAGAGCCTCAACGGCAAGACGCCGCACACCGCCGTATACGCGGCCGTTCCCCACAACCTGACGTTCTCGAACATCACCTTGGACGGAACACTCATGGGATGGCAGGGCAACGTGCAGGACTCGATGTTCGAGAACATCACCTCGAAGCGCTACTCCGACTTGCAGGACTCCTCCGGCAAGAACGTGGGTGGCATCGGCAAATGGTTTCCGCCGCCGCACCTCCTCTACCTGAACTACATCTACAGCGGTGACCCGAAGCTGTTCAACTCGAACATCCATATCGAGAACGTGAAGGACCTGGGCCCGCGCCTCGGCGTGGCACGCGACAAGGGCGGCGACGACACCCAGAGCGGCTACGCACTATCGCTCAAGCTCGGTTGCGACGACTGCAGCGTGAACGACTACACGTCGGCCCGCCCGGACGGCTTCATGGACCTTCTCCCGTCCAACAACCTGACGGTGAGCAACGTCACCGCGACCTTCAACTCCGAGTTCATCAACTACGTCTATCCCGCCGGTATTCGTTTCCCGCTGCCGGGGTACACCAACGTCAAGTTCGAGAACGTGACATTGGTGGATACCGCGCCCGTCGCCCTCAGGGGACAAATCGGGAATTTCGTGAACACGACGAATGTCGGCTTCGTGTTCTCGAACGTCTCCGTGAATATGATTCGTTGGGGCGGTTCGGACCTTCCGCTCCCCGTCATCGGTGGCACCAACAACGATGTGGCCCTCGACTTCGACATGGCTGACCAGTCGCTGCAGGTCAAGTACCATCTCTTGGACACCGTCTCCACCACCTTCTCGGGCCCCTCCGCGCCGGTCAAAGCGGGCGCGACCACGGTGCTGACCTGGTCATCGCGCGGTGCCAACAGCTGCACCGCAAGCGGCGGCTGGTCCGGCAGCGTCGGCACCAACGGCACGCGGTCGATCAAAGCCGCGACCGGCAGCAGTTCGTACAGTCTGGCCTGCCGGAACTCCGCGCACGCGGCCAACACGGCGGTGCAGGTGAGCACGAACTAAATCGATTCGAGGCAGCCACCCCGCCGTGCTACGCCGCGTAGTTCTTCTTCACCCACGCCGCATAATCCCGGCCCAGCAACGCCTGCCACCAGGCTTGATCCGACAGATACCACTCGAGCGTCGCGCGGATGCCCGTCGCGAAATCCCGTCCCGGCGCATAGCCGAGCTCCCGGGCCGCCTTGGCATAGTTGATCGCATAGCGCCGGTCGTGGCCGAGGCGATCGCGCACATGGGTGATGAGATCCATGGCCTTCCTGCCCGACACCGCCGGGGATGAGGGAAAGGCCTTCGCGAGGTCGGGACGCTGGCTCAACTGCTCGTCGACCAGATCGCACAGGGTCTTCACGATGGTGATGTTCGTGGTCTCGCTGTTGCCGCCCACGTTGTACACCTCGCCCGCCTTGCCGTCGGTGATCGCAAGCGCGATCGCCTGGCAATGGTCGGCCACGTGCAGCCAGTCGCGCACCTGGAGCCCATCGCCGTAGACGGGCAGCGGCTTGCCGTGCAGGATGTTGATGATGATGAGCGGAATCAACTTCTCGGGAAACTGATACGGACCGTAGTTGTTCGAGCAGTTGGTGACCGTGGTGTTGAGCCCGTAGGTCTCGTGATAGGCGCGCACCAGATGATCGGACGACGCCTTGGTCGCCGAATACGGGGAATTCGGCGCGTACGGGGTTTCCTCGTGAAACGGCTCGTCGTCGGGACCGAGCGAGCCATATACCTCGTCGGTGGAGACATGGTGGAAGCGATGGGTGGCAACCGGCTTCTTGTCGAGCCACAGCGCCTTCGCGGCCTTCAGCAGGGAGTGCGTCCCCACGATATTGGTGCGGATGAAATCGTCCGGCCCGAGGATCGACCGATCGACGTGAGACTCGGCGGCAAAGTGCGCGATGGTGTCGATCCGATGCGTCTCCATCAGGCGCTTCACGGCCGCCTCGTCGCAGATGTCGCCGTGCACGAACGCATAGCGCGGATCGCTCTCGAGGCCCTTCAGGTTGTCGATGTTGCCCGCATAGGTGAGGGCGTCCAGGACGACGACCTTGCCCTGCTGCGTGGTCGCCAGCCAGTGGCGCACGAAGTTGGCGCCGATGAAGCCGGCGCCGCCGGTGATCAAGACATTATTGGGCTCGAAGCTCATCCAACATCATCCTTAAGTTATGTCGCCAGTGTTGGGCCGGGTATGCCACGGCCGAACGGGTAGAGTCCGTATTGAGTACGCTGAACGTCGGACGCCGCGCGGGCGTCGGATATGCGCTGGTCGGGATGGGAATCACCGGCACCGCGTGGGTCAGGAGCCCCCGCGCCAATCCCTCTTCCTGGATGGCGACCGCGAAATCGTACCAGCTCGCCACGCCCAAGTCGGTCCAATGATAGATGCCCGGGGTGGCATTCGAATCGATGAGCCCCCAGATCGCGTGCGCGATGCCGACCGCCCAGGTGGGCGTGCCGATCTGATCGCACACCACCCGCACTTCGGGCCGCTCGCGCATGAGTCGCAGCATGGTCAACACGAAATTCTTGCCCGTCGAGGCATAGACCCACGCGGTACGCAGCAAGATCGGATTGCCGCCCGGCGCGAACGCCTCGAATTCGCCGGCGAGCTTGGTGACGCCGTACACGCTCAAGGGGTTGGTGCGATCGGTGGGCAGGTACGCCACGTTCGCGTTGCCGTCGAACACGAAATCGGTGGAAATATGCACCAGCCGGGCCGCACCGGCCAGCGCCGCGCGCGCCAGAATGCCCACCGCGGTGGCGTTGATCTGCTGCGCCAGCGCCGGTTCCTTTTCCGCGAGGTCGACTGCCGTGTAGGCGGCGCCGTTGATGATCCAGTCGAACCCTTGACCCACCATCGCGTCCGTGACCGCCGCCGCGTCGGTGATATCGAGATCCAGTTGGGTCTTGACGATCAAGGCATGGGCCGCCGGCACCGTGGATGCCAGCGCGCTCGCCACCTGACCGCCGCCGCCGACCACCAGCACCCTCACGCGAACTTCTCGATGTCCGCGAACGTCTTGCCGACCACGTCCTTGGCCGACAGCTTCGGGGTCACGCCGGCCGGGATCGGCCACTCGATGCCGGCGGTCGGGTCATCCCAGGCGAGCGTGCGCTCGTGCGCCGGGCTGTAGACATCCGTGCACTTGTAGAGAAAATCGGCGGATGCCGAGGTCACCAACATGCCATGCGCGAGACCGGGCGGCACCCACAACATGTGATGGTTCTGGTCGCTGAGCTCGGCGCCCCACCATTGGCCGAAGGTCGGCGAGCCGCGCCGCAGATCCACCACCGCGTCGAACACCGAGCCCGACGTGACCCGCACGAGCTTTCCCTGGGTGTGTTCGACCTGCAGGTGCATGCCGCGCAAGGTCCACTGGGTCGACCGGCTATGGTTGTCCTGGACGAACTCGACGTCGATCCCGGCCGCCTTGAACTTGGCGGCCTGCCAGGTCTCCATGAAAAACCCGCGCTCGTCGCCGAACACCTTGGGCTCGATCAAAATCACCTCGGCAATCGGGGTCTTGATGAACTTCATGGCTGATGCTCGTCTCGCATGATTCGAAGCAAGTACTCGCCGTAACCGCTCTTCTGCAGCGGCGCGGCCAATTGTTTGAGCTGCGCGGCGTCGATGAACCCCATGCGCCAGGCCACCTCCTCGACACACGCGACTTTGAGTCCCTGACGCTCCTCGATGATGCGCACGAAGACGCCGGCGTCGAGCAAGGAATTGTGGGTGCCCGTGTCGAGCCACGCCGTGCCGCGGCCGAGGCGTTCGACATGCAGCGCGCCCTTCTGCAGATAGGCGCGGTTCAGGTCGGTGATCTCCAGCTCGCCGCGCGGCGAGGGCTTGATCCCCCGGGTCATCTCGGGCGCGTGCTCGTCGTAGAAATAGACGCCGGTCACCGCATAATTGGACGGCGGCGCGATCGGCTTTTCAAGGAGATCGACCACCTTGCCATCGGCGCCGAACTGCACCACGCCGTAGCGCTCGGGATCGTGGACGTAATAGCCGAACACCGTGGCGCCGTCGGGTCGCGCCGAGGCGGACTGCAACAATTCCGACAGATTGGCCCCGTAGAAGATGTTGTCGCCCAGGATCAGCGCCGACGGCGCGCCGTCGAGGAAGGGCTCGGCGATGATCAACGCCTGCGCGATGCCGTTGGGCTCGGGCTGGATGGCGTATTCGAACGACACGCCCCACTTCTCCCCGTTCCCCAAGAGGTCGCGGAAGGCGATCTGGTCGCGCGGGGTCGTGATGATGAGATAGTCACGGATGCCCGCCGACATCAACGCCGCCAGCGGGTAATAAATCATCGGTTTGTCATAAACCGGTAAGAGCTGCTTGCTTTGCGAGAGCGTGATCGGATGCAGCCGTGTGCCGGCTCCGCCCGCCAAAATGATTCCCTTCCTTTGTTTCGTCAAAGTCTGCTCTCTGGTTGGCCAATTGCACGCCCAGAGTAGCGTAAACCTGCGGCTCGATAGAACTAAAATCGACGCCGCCTCGTGATCCGCCTGCCGCACATGCATATCCTCGTCGGCGCCAGCCGGTCCGCGCGATGGAGATGCCTGAATTTCGACCGGCCATTTTTGGGCAAAGCCGCGTCGTTGACCGAGTGACCTTGGCGGGACTCGCCGGCAGGATCTCCTGATCGCAGCGCCATGCCGCGCCCTCGAGGACGGCTCTCGATTCAAGGATTGCGCTTAATCTCAATTTGAGATATATTTACCCGAGGTACCTGATGCGGATCATTTCGCGACGCGCATTGCGTGAGTTTTGGGAACGACACCCCGCGGCGAAGGCGCCCCTGTCCGCTTGGTATCGCGTGGTGCATCTGAGCATGTTTTCGGACTTCAACGCGCTCAAGGGGACGTTCGGGTCGGCGGATGACGTCGCTCCCTACACAGTATTCGATGTTGGAGGCAACCAGTTTAGGATCGTCGCCGCGATTCACTACGACCGGGCACGACTTTACATACGCAGCGTTTTCACCCACGCAGACTACGACGCCTGGTCGGCCTCGATGCGCAAACGCACACTGAGCAAGAGAACCAAATCATGACCGACACGGCAATCCGGGAACGCGACGGGCTGGCGCCAGCGTGGCGCGAATTGGAAGCGCAGACCCACGTGAAGCTGCGCACGATTGACAGCGAACGACATTACCGCTCCATGGTGGCGTTCATGAACGAGCTTCTCGACACGGTCGGTGACCAAGAAGCCCACCCGCTGATCGGCCTCTTGGACATCGTGACCGCCTTCGTGGACGAGTACGAAGACCGGCACGTTGAGATTCCCGACGCGGCACCAGCCGCTGTCCTGCGCTTTCTCATGAAACAGCACGATCTGCGCCAGGCCGATTTGGCGGAGAATTTCGGCTCGCAATCGAACGTGAGCGAAGTGTTGAGCGGCAAGCGCGAGATCAACGCGCGTCAGGCTCGATCGCTGGCGGCGCGCTTCGGCGTCTCGCCGGCGGTTTTCATTTAAACGTCGGCCTCAGCTCACCTCGCGCACGGCCCAGGTTTGCCGCGCGGCGGGCACCAGCGCGGCCAGCGCCAGCGCGGCGATCAAGAACGTCCCCGCGAACACCCAATAGAGCTCCACCGAATGCCAGCCGCGGTCGACCAGCAGGCCGGTCGCGAGGGGCGCGAGGATCGCGCCGAAACGGCCGATACCGATTCCCCAGCCCATCCCGGTGGTGCAGCCGTTGTCCGTCGTGTGGCACACCGCGCCATCGCCGAGCGCCGCGAGTTCGGCGCCGCGGGCGATGGCCTCGGCGGAATACAAATGCGCGGCGGAAACGGCCACAGAGCGGTCCTCAGTACCCCCGTTCCCGATCCACCTGCTGCGACAAACGCGCCCCCGCCAGGGCCCTGCGGATGTTCTCGGCGATACAGGGTACCGCGGTCATCGGTATCGAGGTCCCCGCCACATGCGGCGTGATTAAAATGTCCGGATGATTCCAAAACGGATGATCGTCCGGCAGCGGCTCGACCGTCGACACGTCCAAGGTGGCCGCCTCGACCCGGCCGGCCTCGATGGCCTCGAGCAGATCCGCCTCCACGACGTGCATCCCGCGGCCCATGTTGATGAAATAAGCGCACTCGCGAAAATACTGGAACAGGTCGCGTGAAAAAATATTCCGCGTTTCCTCGGTCAACGGCAGAATGTTGATGACGATGTCGCTGCGCCCGACCATGGTCTGGAGACCGTCGCGCCCGGTGAAGGTCTCGATGCCGTCCAACGCCTTCGGCGTGCGGCTCCAGCCCAGCACCTCGAACCCCTCGAGCCGCAGCGCCAGCGCAATTTCCGCCCCGAGTTCGCCCAAGCCCAGGATGCCGACGGACGTGGTATCGGTGAGCGTCGGCGGGATGTAGATCCAACTCGATTGGCGCGAGCGCCGCTCGAACAAATGAAACTTGCGGTGATAGCGATACACCGCGGTTTTCGCATAGTCGACCATCATCCGCGTCAACGTGGCATCGACGAGCCGCGCCAGCGGAACGTTCGCCGGCAGACGCTTCGGATCGAGCTGATTGACGCCGGCGCCGAGCGAGAGGATCGCCCGCAAATTCGTGAACTGCTCGAATCCCATCTCCGGCAGAGTCCACACGATGGCGACGTCGACGCTGTCCGGATCCTCGACATCGTCGCCCACCGAGAACTTGAATTCCTTGAATTCGGTGGCCAGCGCATCGCGCCAGTCGTCGGCCGAATCCATGCTGCTGTTGAAGTACACGTGCGGCTTCAGTTGTGACATGGCGAGCGAATCTTCTCCGGGTAACGTCGATCGAACCCATCCTACAGCGAATGAACTGATCGGGCTACGAGCGGCGCGGATGGGCTTACGCCGCGCGCGCCGCCATGAGGGATTGACCTCAGACCTTAGGTACTTGCGGGATCGCGGCCCGGCCCCCGCCCGCCTTTCAAATCTGTAATGCTCGGGAAAGACTCGGGCCATCTCGCTGCGATGTACTGCACTCCAGCAGTCATCACCCGAGGATCTTCTCATGAACAACGAACTCGCCACGAGCGCCGGCAAACGCCTCGATCAGGGTCGTTTCGGCCAGGCCGTCCCCATCCGCTTGCCGGAGGAACCCAACGAGGGCTATCGCGCGCTGCGCGACCTGGTCCAGGAAAACACCGTGTGGATCAAGCCCCTGCAGCAGGAGATGGCGCGCGTCATCGTCGGCCAGAAAGCGCTGGTGGACCGGCTGCTGATCGCGCTCCTCACCAACGGCCACGTATTGCTCGAGGGCGTTCCGGGATTGGCGAAGACGCTGTCCCTGAAGACGCTCGCACAATGCGTGTCGCTGCAGTTCAAGCGCCTGCAATTCACGCCCGACATGCTGCCGGCCGACATCGTGGGCACCATGATCTACAGTCCGCAGGACGGCGTGTTCCGCACCAAGCACGGCCCGATCTTCAGCAATCTCATCCTGGCCGACGAGATCAATCGCGCGCCCGCCAAGGTGCAGAGTGCGCTGCTCGAGGCCATGCAGGAACACCAGGTCACCATCGGTGAGGAAACCTACTCCCTGCCCAACCCGTTCCTGGTCCTGGCCACCCAGAACCCCCTGGAGCACGAGGGCACGTACCCGCTGCCGGAGGCGCAGATCGACCGCTTCATGATGAAGGTCATCATCGACTATCCGAACCGCGCCGAGGAGCGCTCGATCCTGGATGCCATGGCCACCACGGAACCGATGGTCGCCGTGCACAGCGTCGTCACCGCGGAGCAGATCCTGCAGGCCCGTCACGTGGTGAACGCCATTCACATCGATGACAAGATCCGGGACTACATCGTGGACATCGTGCTCGCCACCCGCCCGCCGACCGCGGCGGCGCTCGACATCACCGGCTATATTCAAACCGGCGCATCGCCGCGCGCCACCATCAGCCTGTGCCTCGCGGCGCGCGCGGTCGCCTTCCTGCATGGCCGGCACTTCGTGACGCCGCATGACGTCAAGACCATCGCGCTCGACGTGCTGCGGCATCGTGTCACCGTGAGCTACGAGGCGGAAGCCGAGAACGTCACGGCCGAGGACATCATCCGCAAGATTCTCGACACGCTGCCGGTGCCGTAATGCAAGCCGCTCAGACCAAGACCATCCTCGACAAGATCCGCCGGCTGGAGGTGCGCACCCGCCGCTTGGTGAACGACAGCCTGAGCGGCGAATACCACTCGGTGTTCAAGGGCCGCGGCATGGACTTCGACGAGGTGCGCGAATACGTGCCGGGCGATGAAGTCCGCACCATCGACTGGAACGTGACGGCGCGTGCCGGGCGCACCTTCGTCAAGAAGTACACCGAGGAACGCGAACTGACCATCCTGCTGGTGGTGGACATCAGCGCCTCGGGCAATTTCGGCTCGGCTGGCCAGAGCAAGCGCGAGCTGGCCGCGGAGGTGGCGAGCCTGTTGGCGCTCTCCGCCATCCGCAACAGCGACAAGGTCGGGCTGCTGCTCTACACGGACCGCATCGAGGGATACATCGCACCGAAGAAGGGCCGGCGGCACGTGATGCGGGTGGTGCGCGACATCCTCTATCACTCGGCGGTGGGCCGCGGCACCGACAGCGTGAATGCGCTCGACGTGGCCGGCCAGCTGCTGCATCGGCGCGCCATCGTGTTCCTGATCTCCGACTTCCAGTCGAGCGGCGACGAAGGTGCGGCGCGCGCCAGCCTGCGGCGCGCCCTGCGCCAGACCAACCGGCGCCATGATCTGATCGCCGTGCACATCGAGGACGCCCGCGAGCGCGAACTGCCCGACGTGGGTCTGGTGGCGCTCGAGGACGCGGAGAGCGGCGAGTTGATCGAACTCGACACCGCGGACCCGACGGTGCGCCAGCGCTTCAAGAGCGAAGCCACCGCGCGCAGCGAACACCTGCTGCGCGACATCCGCCGCGAAGGGGTCGACGCCTTGGACCTGAAAACCAACGAGCCGTACCTACCGGCGCTGCAGCGGTTCTTCAAAACCCGGGAGCGCAGCCGTTTATGAACACGCCATCGAACCCACTCGCGCCGTCCCGTGGCGCGCGGCGGCGGACCGGCTGCGGCCGCGCCGCGCTGGCCCTCCTGGTGCTGAGCGGATCGGCCGCCCTGGCGCAGTCGCGGCCGCCCGCACCGGCGCCCCTGGCCACGACCTCAGCCGCGCCTACGGCCGCGCCGGGGGCGATCGCCGCCGAGGACATCCACGACATCCGCGGCCCCAAGCCGCTCGCATCGCCGTGGGTGCTGCCGTTGATCGCCCTGACCGTGGCCCTGGCCGCCGGCGGTGCCTACGCCGCCTGGGCCTACAACCGTCGGCGCTTGATCGAGGGCGCCAAACGGCCGCTCGATGTCGCGCTCGAGCGCCTGGAGCGTGCGCGCGAGCTCATGCAGCCGGCGCAGGCGCGCGCATTCTCGATCGAGGTGTCGACCATCGTGCGCGACTACATCGAGACCCGCTACCGGATCAAGGCGGCGCATTTGACCACGGACGAGTTCCTGCGCGATCTGTTGGAGCCGGCGGGCTCGACGCTGCTGGCGCACCGCGCGCTGCTCGGCCAATTCCTCGAGACCTGTGACCTCGCCAAGTTCGGCGGCTGGAATCTGAGCCTGGAGGAGATGCAGACGATGCTCGAGAGCGCGCGGCGCTTCGTGATCGAATCCGCGCAGCCCGACGCCGAGAGCGAAACCCAGACGGCGGCCGCCACACCGCCTGCTGCCACACCCCCTGCCGCCACACCGAGGGAGACCTATGTTTCACTTTCAACAACCTGAGTGGCTCTGGCTGCTCGCGCTGCTGCCGCTGATCTGGGTCCTGCGCGGCCGGAGCGGCGCGGTCGCGGCCATCGAGTATTCGAACATCGGCGTCGCCCGGCAGATCGCGCGCAGCACCCGCAGCCGCGCGGGCCGCTGGTTGTGGCTGTTGCCGGTCATCGCCGGCGCGCTGATGGCGGTCGGCCTGGCGCGGCCCCAATGGGTGCATGGACGGACGGAGGTATCCACCAACGGCATCGACATCATGCTCGGGCTCGACGTGTCGGGTTCCATGCAGGCGCTCGACTTCAAGCTCGGCGGTGAGCGCGTCAACCGCATCGACGTGGTCAAGTCGGTCGTCGCCAAATTCATCGACGAGCGGCCCGACGACCGCATCGGTCTGATCTCCTTCGCGGGAGCCCCCTACTTGGTGAGCCCGCTGACGCTGGATCACGATTGGCTGCGCCAAAATCTCGATCGCGTCAGCATCGGCACCGGCGATGACGGCACCGCCATCGGCTCGGCGATCGCCGCCAGCGTGAATCGCCTGCGCGACTCGCAGGCCAAATCGAAGGTCCTCATCCTGCTCACCGACGGCATGAACAATGCCGGCCGGCTCTCGCCGCTGGCGGCAGCGGAGGCCGCGAAGGCGCTGGGCGTGAAGATCTACACCATTGCCGTCGGCGTGCGCGGCGAAGCCCCGATCCCGGTCAAGGACGAGGCCGGCAACAGCCGACTCGTAATGGCCAAGGTGGATGTGGACGAGAAGACGCTGCAGGCGGTGTCGGCGTTGACCGGCGGCGCCTTCTATCGAGCCACCGATACCGACTCCCTGAAGAACATCTACGAGCAGATCAACCGGCTGGAGAAGACCACGCAGGTGGCCCAGCACTACGAACATCATCAGGACCTCTACGGGTGGGCACTGTTCCCGGCCCTCGCCTTCCTGGCGCTGGGTTTTGGTCTCGATCACACGCGCTTTCGGAGACTTCCATGAACTTCGCACATCCCTCCCTGCTGCTGGCGGGCGTATTGGCACTGGCGGCGATGCTGTGGACCTGGCGGCGTCACGATGCCTGGCAGCGCCGGGCGCTCGAACGCTTCATCTCGCCGCATCTGCGCGCCCAGCTGCTGCAGTCGGTGTCCGCCAGCCGCCGCACCCTGCGGCGCACCTTGTTGGGGTCGTCCGTCGCGCTGCTGTGCATCGCCCTCGCCGGCCCTCAGGCAGGGTATCGCTGGGAGACCATGACGCGCCGCGGCAACGACATCATCTTCGCGGTCGACACGTCGCGCAGCATGCTGACGCCCGACGTGAAGCCGAACCGGCTGGCGCGCGCCAAACTCGCCATCGACGATTTCGTGTCGCGCTTGAACGGCGATGCCGTGGGACTGGTGGCCTTCGCGGGCAGCGCGTTCCTGCAATGTCCGATCACGCTCGACATCGGCGCATTTCACGAATCGCTGGCCGCACTCGACACCCACGTCATCCCGCGTGGCGGCACCGATATCTCGAGCGCCATTCGCGAAGCCCAGGCCGCCCTGCAGAACCGTGCGGGCAGCGACAAGATCTTGATCCTCGTCACCGATGGCGAGGATCTCGAGGGCGATGCGCTCGCGACCGCCAAGGCCGCCGCGCAGCACGATGGTCTGAAGATCTACACGGTGGGCGTGGGCTCGGCCAACGGCGACCTCATTCCGCTGCCCGCGGATCAGGGCGGCGGGTTCCTGAAGGACAGCAGCGGCAAACTCGTCAAGTCGCGTCTCGACGAATCCGCCTTGAAGGCGCTGGCCCAGGCGACCGGCGGAATCTACGCGCCGCTCGGCGCCGAGAACCAGGGGCTCGACACCATTTATCAGGCCGCGGTGGCGCCGCTCGCCAAGCACGATCTCGCCGCGCGCTCGCAGAAAATCTACACCGAGCGCTTCCAGTGGCCGCTCGCCCTGTCGCTCGCCCTCCTGATCGGCAGTCTCGTGATGGGCACCCGTCGGGAACCGGCGACGGGCGCCGGCCGCACGCCCGCGCCGGGCACGCGCGCGCCGGCGACTGCGGCCGGAGCGCCGCTCGGCCTGTCAGGCGCGTCTGCTCGCTGGGCGGCGCCGACGCTCCTGCTCGTGCTCGGCACGCTGGGCGGTCTGCTGCTCGCGCACCCGGCCGAGGCCTCGCCGGCGAACGCGGCCAAGGCCTATGCCCAGGGCGATTTTGCCGCCGCACAGAAGGACTATGCCGCGGCCGTGGCCCATGACCCGAAGCAGCCCATCCTGCAATTCGATGCCGGCGCCGCGGCCTACAAGGCGGGCGCCTACACCGATGCCGCCCGCGCCTTTCAAGCCTCGGTCGACGCCGCGCAATCCGGCAACGCCAAGCGCCTCGCGGATCAAGAGGATGCCTATTACAACTTGGGCAACACCCTGTACCGCGAAGGCCAGAAGACCCAGCAGAGCAACGTGCAGCAAACCATCGACACCTGGACGCACGCGGTCAAAGCCTACGACGCGGCGCTGCAGCTGCGTGCCGGCGACGCCGACGGCAAGTTCAACCGCGATCTCGTGAACCGCAAACTCGCGGCATTGGAAAAGCAGCAGCAGCAGCAACAACAACAAAAGCAGCAGAATCAATCCGCGCAGAACCAATCGAAGCAGGATCAATCGAAGCAGCAGGGCCAATCCAAACAGGGTCAGCCCGACCAGGATCGGTCCCAGCAACCGCAGTCGGCGCAATCGAAACCCTCACCGGGACAGAGCCAGCCGAAACCCGGCCAGCAACAAGCGGGTCAGCAGCAACCAGATCAACAACAGCCAGAGCAGCAGCAGCAAGCCAAGGGACAAGGTCAACCGCAGAGCGGTGGCGAGCAGCCGCAGTCGGCCCAGGCCTCGCCGAAGCCCGGCCAGGGCACCCCGCGTCCGGACCGTGGCCCAGGCAATGCCGCGGGCGGCGCGCAAACCGCCGCGCAGGCCGGCGATGATGCGCGTCAAGCCGGCGGAATGAGCCGCCAGGAAGCGCGCGCGTTGCTCGATTCCGTGAAGGACGAGGAACACCGCGCGCCGGCGGCACCGGTGGCCCGCAACGGCGATAATGTCGGCGGGCCGGATGAACCCCTGAAGGATTGGTGAGTATCGTGAACAGTACAATGTTGAAACGTATCGGTGTGGCGGTGATCGCCCTGGCGTGTCTGTCGGTGGCGGGCTGGGCCGCCGCCGCCCAGCCGTCCGTGACGCAACGGCTCGAGCCCACCACCATCGGGCGCGGCGAAGCCGCACGCCTGACCATTGCCGCCTCCGGCACCAGCGCGCCGGCCGTAACGCCGCCCATGGTCAATGGCCTGGAATTCGTCGCCATCGGCCAATCGCAACGGGTGGAGTCCGTCAACGGCGTCACCAGCGCCACCACCTCGGTGACCTACCAGGTCATCCCGCGCCAGGCCGGCGTATTCACCATTCCCAGCCTGACGCCGGGATCCCAGCCGTTGGTCTTGACCGTGCAGAACGGCGGCGCCGCGGGCAATGCCAATGGCAGCGTCAATGGGCGCGGCGCCGGCGGCGGCCAATCCCAGGCAGCGCCGGCCCGCGCGGCGCCGGGCGGCAGCGTCGCCCGCCTCAGCGCGGATGGCAGCGCCTTCGTGCGGCTGCGCCTGTCCAAGCACGAGCTGTACGTGGGCGAGCGGATCCCCGTCGACATCGAGGTCGGCACGCGCGACGGATTGGTGGCCTCGCTCGACGGCCTGCCCACGCTCAACGGCGATGCCTTCACGCTCGACAAGCTCGCGGCGCAGCCGCAGCGCAGCCAGGAGATGATCGACGACCAGCCGTTCACGGTCTTCACCTGGCACAGCGCGCTGTCGGCCATCAAGCCGGGCAGCTTGTCGTTGACCATGGAGACGCCGCTCACCGTGCGCATCCCCATGGCGCGCCCGGACATGCGCATGTTCGCGGACGAGGGCATGGACGATTTCTTCAACGATCCGAACCTGCAAGGTTTCTTCGGCGGCGCGACCCAGAAGCAGGTGACCGTCTCGAGTTCGCCGACGGTGTTCGACGTTCTGCCGCTGCCCACCGCGGATCGTCCGGCGGATTTCAGCGGTGCCGTCGGCAGCTTTACCCTGAGCAGCGACCTGTCCGACGCCAAGGCCACCGAGGGAGATCCGGTGACGCTGCACCTGCACGTCTCGGGCAGCGGCAATTTCGATCGCGTCAACACCCGCATGCTGCACGATGTCGACCATTGGAAGACCTATGCCCCGACCGCGACGTTCGCACCGGCGGACGAGATCGGTTATCGCGGCGAGAAGACCTTCGATCAGCCGGTCATCGCCACGCAGCCCGGCGAGCAGTCCCTGCCGCCCGTCTCGTTCAGCTGGTTCGATCCCACGACCCGGCGCTATGTCGAGGCGCACACCCAGCCGCTGCGCGTCGCGGTCACGGCGGCGCCGGCGGCGGACACCGCGCTGGCGCGCAACGCCAACCCGACCGCCGGCGGCGCCCCCGATGCGGGCGCGGTCGGCGCAGCCCCCGCCGCAGCGGCCGACGGGTTGCGTCCCGATCATGTCGACGACGGGCACGCGGTCGCGTCCCTGCTACCGCACTACTATCAGCCGGCCTACCTGGTCGCGCCGTCCGCATTTCTGCTTGCCTTGCTGGGCGCGGGCTTTTGGAGCCGTCGTCGCGACGCGCGCGCCGGGGCCGCTCGGGCGGCGCGTGCACGCGCGGAATCGCTACGCACCGAACCGCTGATCGAGCAGATGGGAGAGGCCGCCCGCACGGGCAATGCCGAGCTCTTTCTGCGCTCCGCACGCCTGGCCGTACAGCGCGCGCTGGCGACGCAATGGCAGGTGCCGCCGGACACTCTCACGCTCGAGCAGATCGAGGCCCGCCTGGGCAAGCAGACCGAACTGGCGCAGCTGTTCGAGTTCGCCGACGAGGCCAGCTACTCGCGCGTCAAGCTGAGCCCGCTCGATTTCAAACATTGGCAAAACTGGGTCATGGGTCAAGTGAGCGAGGCATTATCATGAAACGGTTCGGCATAAGGTTCGGCGCGATGACGCTGTCGCTGGGTCTGCTGCTGACGATGGCGGCTGCGCACGCCAGCGCGGCGGCCGAGGCTCCCGCGCGGGACGCGGAACATTATTCCGCGGCGGCGTTGTACAACGCCGGCAACGCGTACGCCCGGGCGGGCAAGCCGGCGCTGGCGGTCCTCGAGTACGAGCGCGCCCGCCTGCTGGCACCCCACGACCCGGACCTCCAGGCCAATCTGCGCGCGGTGTGGGACAAGGCTGGCGTTGCCGGGCAGACCCGGTCGTGGTTCGAGGCGCACGGCCGCATCGCCGGCCCCGACACGATGTACTGGCTCGGCTGCGTGGGCGTGCTGCTCGCCGGCGGCGCCTACCTCGCGGCCGGGCTGGGGCGCAGACGCCGGGGGGCACTGACCGCGGCTGCGCTCATCGGTGTCGCCCTGCTCGGCGCCAGTGTCTGCGACGCCCTCGCCACCGCGTCGACGCTGCGCGCGGCCGTGGTGATCCAGGCATCGCCGGCCGGCGCATCCCCGATCGCCGCTGCGGAGCCGCTGTTTACCGTGCCCGCCGCGGCGCTGGTCCATGTGCGGGACGAGTATCGCGACTTCGCGCTGGTCCGTGACCTGCAAGGCCGTGACGGCTGGGTGGCCCGCGGCAATCTGATGCGTATCGTTCCGCTCACGCCAGCGGCAGCGCGACCGTGAACACGGACCCCTCACCGGTCGCGCTCTCCACCGACACCTCGCCGCCATGGGCCGCGACGATGGCCTTCACCAGGCTCAAGCCCAGCCCCAGGCCGCGCTGCGAGCGACTCTTGTCGCCGCGATAGAGCCGTGCCCAGATGCGCGGTTGTTCGTCGGCGGAGATGCCCATGCCGGTGTCGGCGAACCGCACCTGCAGGCGGCCGTCGAGGGCGCGGCAGCTCAACGTGACCGAACCGCCGTCGGCGGTGTATTTCACGGCGTTGTCGAGCAGATTGGCGAACACCTGGCGCATCCGGTTCGCGTCCACCGACGCCATGCAGGTGTCCCCGGCATCGGTGCGGATCTCGATACGCTTCTCCTCCGCCACCAGCTGGTACATATCGACCACGTTGGCCAACAGCGCGGCAATCGAGGTGGGCTCGCGCTTGAGCGCCATCACACCCGACTCCGCCTCGCTGATGTCCATGAGCGTCGTGAGCATGGTCAACACGCGGTCGGCTTCCTCGACGCAATCCGCCAATGCCTCGCGGGCCGTCGGGTCCGAGGTGGTCTGCACCGCCACCTCCGCGATGCCGCGCATGCGCGCGAGCGGGGTGCGCAGATCGTGCGCGACGTTGTCGAGCGCCTCGCGCATGCCCTGGATGAGTCCCTGGTTCTTGTCGAGGACCCGGTTGAACTGCAACGCCAGGTCGGCCAGGTCGGTCTGGTGCGGCGACACCCGCACCCGCGCCGACAGATTGCCGGTGTCGATGATCGAGCGCGCCGTCGCCACCACTTCGCGCACCGGCTGCGTGGCCCGATACGCCACATAGGCGCCGCCGAAGACCCCCAGGAACAATGCCGGGGTCATCACCAGCAGGAAGTTCACCCGGAAGGGCTCGAGGACAGCCTCGCGATTGTTGGTGGTGCGGCCCACCTCCAAGGTCGCGCCGTTCGGCAGCCGGGTGGATGCCACGGTGACGTCGCTCTCCTCGTCCTTCGGAATGCGCAGCCAGACCAGATGCGCGGGGTCGCCGCCGGGCTGCAGGGCCGCGGCATCGAACTGCACCCAGTCCTCGGGAACGTTCAGCAGCAGCGCCGTGCCGCTGGGATTCGCGACCCGCACGAAGAACGTGCGCGTCTTCTCCGCCTCGCGGCTGCGGCGCACGAAGTCCTGCAAGGCCGCCAGTCCGCCGTCCTCGTAGATGGTGGCGCAGGCCTTCAGGCGGGTTTCGATGACCTCATGGTCCTTGCGTTCGAGCGCCGCGGCCAGCAGCACGTACAGCAGACCGAACAGGATGCCGGCGCTCACCGTGAACAGCAGCGCATACCACAGGCTCAAGCGAACCGTGAAGCTGCGCAGGAGGCTGTTACGCAGTCTTGAGAACATAGCCCACGCCGCGAATGGTATGCATGAGCTTCTGGGCGAAGTTCTTCTCCAGCTTCGATCGCAGGCGATGGGCCAGAACGTCCACCACGTTGGTCTGCGGATCGAAGCTGTAGTCCCAGATATGCTCGAGGATCATGGTCTTGGTGACCGGCCGGCCGGGATGACGCATCAGCAATTCGAGGAGCGCGAACTCCCGGCTCTGCAGGTCGATCTTCTGCCCGCCGCGCGTCACTTCGCGGGTCAGCAGGTTCATCGATACGTCGGCCACGGTCAGCGTGGTCGGGTCCGCCACGTGTGTCGCGCGCCGGATCAGCGCCTGCAGTCGCGCGAGCAGTTCGGAGAAGGCGAACGGCTTGGTGAGGTAATCGTCGGCGCCGGCCTGCAATCCCGCGACCCGGTTGTCGACGCTCGCCATGGCGGAGAGCAGCAGCACGGGGACCAGGCTCTTGCGCTCCTGGCGGATGCGGCGCAGCACGCTCAGCCCATCGAGCTGCGGCAGCATGATGTCCAGCACCAGCGCGTCATAGGGCACCGACTCGACCAACGACAGCGCGGCTTCGCCGTCGGCCGCATGGTCGACGGCGAAGCCGCTTTGCTTCAGCCCATTGACGATGAAGGAAGCGATCTTGTCGTCGTCTTCGATTACGAGGATGCGCATGGTGAACCGACCGTATCACGGCCAGAGCGCCGCGGGAGAGGTCTTCAGGGCGCGGCGCACGGACGCCGCGAGCGCCGGCATGAACTCGATGCCGGTCTCGCGCTCGATGCGATCGATCGAGGTGATGTACGGCTCGAGCCGGCAGGGGCATTGGGTGTCCGTATTCGGCATGACGAAAGCGATGGCCTTCCACGCGCCCTGCTCCTGCACGACGATGATCTTGTAGAAACCGACCGGCACCGCCACCGCGTCCTTGCCGATGGTCCGGCGTTGACAATGCTGCTGCGCCGGCGTCGCCGCCCGCAATCGTTGACCGCAACGAATCGGGCCGGTCCACTCGTAGGCGTGGCCATACTCCCTCACCCACGCCCGAGTCTGCTCCTCGAGCATCGTCCATATTCCGCGATTCAACGACGGACGCTGGGGCGCCATGTTCGACAGGTAGAAGGTCTCGCTTTTCAACAGCGGGTCCCGGGTCTGATTGCCGGCGGCCGCCTGATGACCGCGGTCATAGCCGGAACCGGCATAGTCGTCGGGGTAGGCCTTGGCCCCCAGGAGAATGGGGTCGGCCTTGAAGGCGTCGTGACGGGCGACATGACCGCCCAACTGAGCCGCGCCCACGCTCTCGCAGACCCAGAGCGGAATCTTGTCCGCGGCACTGTGCTCGAGCACGTATCCCTTGCGCAGCACCAATTCCGTCGGTCCGACGTCTGCATCGGCATCCCGCGGGATGCCCCCGAGGCAACTGGCCTCGACGAGGGATGTCGGGCGCGGTGCATGCGTCGCGCAGCCCTGCACGAGACAGAGGCCGATGACGACGAGATGGAGACGCGCGCGCCTGCGGACCACGCTGATGATTGGACTCATGATGAGCAGATCCGCGCCTTCACCGACGGCATCGATCGGGATATTCTGAAGGTCGTTTCGCTATACGTCAGACTGGCGAACTGCGCGGTGTCGATCGAGCGGCGGAGTCGCTGACGGGGCGAGCGGCGGTCTTCGCATCGCCGTGGACCAATAGAACCGGAATCGTGGTCCCCCGCACGACGCTTTCGGCATCGCTGCCCATGGCGAGCCGACGCAATCCGCGGCGACCGTGCGTGCCCATGACGATGAGATCGGCGCCCCACTTGGCGGCGTGCTCGATGATGAGCGGCGCCGGCTGACCGCCAAGACCTTCCAGCACCACGGTCTCGAACGGCAGACCGAAGTGGCGCACCAACGCTTCCGCGTCGCGCACCACGGTTTGGCTGCTTTCGCGCTGCGCCTCGTACAGGTCACCGGCGTAGGTCCCGACCGCATAATCGGCTTCGAGGACGTGCTCATTCACGATGTGCAGCAGACACACTCGTCCGGCCTGATTGATCGCGAATTGGATGGCTTCCATCAAACCACGGGTGGAGGTGTCACTGCCGTCCACCGGCACGAGAATTCTCTGATACATGAATCGCCTCCTCCGGTCTTCGCTGCAACATTTGTACGCGCCCGACCAAGGCACGACCATCGCGACTTCCCCTCATCGCGCGTGGCTTCCCCTCATCGCGGGGCGACGCCGCCATCAGCGTGACCGTGGCGGAGCGCCTGCACCGGTCGTGGTGGCGACGAATCGGTTGATGAGGTTCTCGAGCACCAACGCGGATTGAGTGCTCTTGATCTCGCTCCCCCCGTGCAGGAAGTGGTCGGAACCCCCGGGGTCGAGCCGGATAAATTGCCCGCCCAGCAGATCGGCGGTGTTGACGGACGCCGTGGAGTCATCCGGAATCCCCTGGTACCGAGCATAGATCTGCATCGTCACGAGAGCCCTGTAATCGTGGGGGTTCAAGCCGACGTCGCTGACGCGCCCGATGGTGACGCCCGCGACCACGACCGGGGCGCCCGCTTTGAGATACCCCACGTCGGTGAAACTCGCCATGACCTGGTAGGCCTTACCTTCGCCGCCGACCTGCACGATATTGCCGGGAATCTGATCGATGAGGTAGCCGAATACGAGGAATCCCACCAGCGCAAACGCACCGGTGCCGATCCCCCGAAGGCGTCTGGTTCGACCCATGGGCGTCCACCCTCATTTTTTTCGTCATTGAGCCGGACTTGGCACCTCGAGAATAGCCTCTCCGCCGCGTCGTTCGCGTCCGGGGTCGATCTGCGTCCGAGCGTCGGAGATGGCTGTCGTTCAGCGTTTGCGGGCTTTGGGCAGCCAATATCCCTCGCGACCGTAATGCGCATGGATGGCCGTCTCATAGTCCCGATCCAAGACGGCCGCATGGTCGTAGGCCGGTGAGTCCTTGATCGCCTGGCGCGTCATATCGAGCGACACCGTGGACTCGGCCCAATTCACATTCGCCACCCATTCCGGCGAAACGATGACCTGATGGCCCAACCACCAATTGCTCGTATTGACGATGACGTAGCGGATGGCCCAGGACTTCTCGTCCACCAGAAAGCCGACTATGTGGCCGATGTCGCCGTCGGTGGCGTGCACGTAATAGCGCATGACGTCGTTGATGCTGCGCAGGTGCGGGTCGTCATGCAGGTGGTTCGCGGCATCCGCCCGACCACCCGGCCCCGCTCCCGCCTGCAAGATGTCCGGGAACATCCCGGCACCCCACAAACCGCCGCCACCCCAATAGTTCCCATAGCCGTAATAGCCGAGATAGCCCATTTCCTGCTGGCGCGACACCGGTCGGTCCGTATCGATGTTCGGGCTGCTGTTGACCTGGCTGCGCGTGACGGAAATGGGGAACACTTTCCCGGCATGGTCAGGATGACCGATCGAGATCGGCGAGATGAGCACGTCGCGCTCCGGGTCGTCGCGCGTCTTCACGACCAGATACCGCACGACCCAGGCGTCGTCATCGAAATAAAAATCCATGACCTCGCCGATGAGGCCGTCGGTCGCACTGATGGCGTAGCCTTCCAAATTCTGGATATTCAGTAACATGAGATCTCCTAGGATTGCGCGATGCGGTAGTTATACTCGCCCGTCGCCAGCCGGGCCATGGGGAACTCCGTCGCCGGCAGCGATTTCCCCTTAATCAACCACTGGCTGTGCTCAGGTCCGTTTTGTGTTGTGAGCGCGACATTTTCAGTGTCGGTTGCATTCAGTGTCAGCTTCTTCGGGTGCTCGAGGATCCTGCGCGCTAGCGCGCGACGAAGGACCGTTCGATCACGTAGTCGCCGGGTTCACCCACATGCGGGGAGATATGAAACCCGCGGGCATCGAGCATCGTCGACAAATCGGCCAGCATGGCGGGGCTGCCGCAGATCATGACCCGATCCTCGCTCGGATCCAGGGGCGGCATGGCGATGTCGGTGAACAGCCTGCCCGTCTCGATGAGCTCCGTGACGCGCCCCTGGTACCGGAACCGCTCGCGCGTGACCGTGGGGAAATACACCAGCTGATTGCGCACCTGCTCACCGAGGTATTCGTGGTGGGTCAACTCCCATTCGATGAAGTCGCGATAGGCCAGTTCGCTGCGGTAGCGGACGCCGTGCACCAGGATGACTTTCTCGAAGCGCTCGTAGGTTTCCGGATCCTTGATGAGGCTCATGAACGGCGCGAGGCCGGTCCCGGAGCTCAGCAGATACAGCCGCTTGCCGGGCTTCAGATCGTGCAGCAGCAAGGTACCGGTGGGTTTTCGGCTCACCAGAACCTCATCACCGGGCTTGATGTTCTGCAGTCGCGAGGTCAGCGGCCCGTCGGCCACCTTGATGCTCAAGAACTCGAGGAACTCCTCGTGATTCGCGCTCGCGATGCTGTACGCGCGCATCAGCGGCTTGCCGTCGATCATCAGGCCCATCATCACGAAATGGCCGTTCTCGAACCGCAAGCTCTCATCGCGCGTGGTCGTGAAGCTGAATACCGTCTGGTTCCAGTGATGAACCGTCAGGACGCGTTCAATTCCTATCGCTGCCATGGTATCTGTCGTTCCCCGCCGTTCAGGCGACCACCGTCACGTAAAGAGCGGGCCAGGATAAATGGCTCCGGCCGATGAGTAAAATTCATTCTTTCGGTAGGATCTACCTGCCCGATCGCTTGAACGAGGAGTATCACCGCCGACCGGCCAAGGTCACGTTGCGGACGGCGCCGCGATTTCCATACACCCTGACGATCCCGGCGCGGGCGGCCAACGGTTAGCGGGGCCTATGCACGCTGCAACTACGGTTCGATGATTTTCACGGAAGGAAAATAAGAGTGATACCTCGTCGGGTCGCGGGTCAAGATCTGCATTGCTTCAACAGCTGCGTGCGCACCGATATAGAAGTCGGGCAGCGGGGATGTCTTCAGGCCTCCTCGCCGGCGATACGCAAGAAACGCCTTACCTGCTACGAACGCAGCCTCCCAAGGGAGCGGGTCGCGCCGAAAGTCCGTGCTTAGAAACTCATTGAGGGCCTCAATCGTTTTGATGCCGACGGAAAGCTCCGCATAGATGATTGGATTGACGACGAGCGCGGCGACATCCGCAATCGCGGCGATAGCCGCTGCGGATCGTTCCTCCCAGACAGGATCCTGCGTAAATATGTCCAGGAGTATGTTCGTATCGACGATGACCGCCGCCATGCATCATTCCCCCCGTGTGAGCGCCATCAACTCCTCGGTGGTCATCTCACTTCTCGCGGCGCGACGCGAGATTTGGCGCAGACGCGTCACGATTGCTTCCCCCCGACTCGCCTTTTTGGCCGTTCCCCGAGCTGGCGCCTTCTGCAGGACAACCAACCCGTCGCGTACGACGAAACGAACCTCGGTATTGGGGAGTATGCCGAACCGGTCTCGAATATCGATGGGAATGGTGACTTGACCCTTGCTGGTGACTCTCATGATGCCTCCTAAGTCTTACTTACCATTGTAATACTTTTTTCCGAGGCGTGCCCGCGTCGCGCCGCTCAGGGACCCGCATCCGGCTGCCGATGGCAGGTCGCGCAGCCCGACACCGGCCCATGGCCGACCAGCGATGCGGGATGCCGATGGCAGTCGGTGCAAAACCCATGGAAGCGGGCTTCGACACCCATTTTCAGATCCGCGCGTCCGCTCTTGTGGCATAGGACGCAGCTCTCGAAGCCGCGCCCGTCGGCGAAATTATGATGGCAGGTCAGGCAGTTGACCTGCACGTGCTTGGTATGCGGAAAATCCAGCGGCAGCGAACTCGCGCGCGCCACCACCGACTCGCGCAGCGCCGCGCGCGACCCGCCGGGCAGAAGTCCCACGAGACCCACCGCCAGCACGATCAAGACCGTGAGCACCAGTCGCGAATGACGGCCGAACACCGCTTGCCGGAAGCGGCCGATCACGGGCGCGGCGCCGCGGCTCGCGCGACGATGACTCGCGAGCAACAGGAATCCGCCGATCGTCGCGGCCACGATCCATGCGCGCCGGCCATGGCCGCCGGCATAGCGATTGGTCGCGACGACGTGCGCGAGCACGCAAAACGTCAGCACGCAGCCCAAGATCACGTGGGTTGCCTGGAAGCCCCGATGACTCGGGAACAGGCGCCGGACCCGCGGCCCGGCGCCCAGCACCACGACGATCAACAGCGCACTGCCCACGAATCCCGCGATCAGATAGAGCGGCATGGACGGTTTGAAATATTCGATGACGGTTCGGTCGGCCCACACGAGACCGCCGACGTGCAGGGCGACGGCCAGCAGCGTCGCCCAGCCGATGGCCGAATGCAGGCGCAGCGACATCAGCGTCGCCGGCGTCGATGCACGCGGCCTGATCGGCGCACCGGTAAGGCCCAGGCAGCCGAGGCAGGCCAGCAGTCCCGCCAGTTGCGCCAGCTCCCACCCAAGGCCGACGAAGCCGGCAAATAGCGGCAGCACGGCCACGCCCAAGATCGCGGCCATCCACGCAAGGTAGCGCCGGTCGACGTTGGCCACGCCTAGCGACCGAA
This sequence comes from Gammaproteobacteria bacterium, assembly GCA_003164785.1. Taxonomy (GTDB): domain Bacteria; phylum Pseudomonadota; class Gammaproteobacteria; order Steroidobacterales; family Steroidobacteraceae; genus Bog-1198. Next base: position 96,152 of record PLUE01000025.1, read on the forward strand.
CGCCTGCCGCAGATACGCCGCCACGTCCACGACATTCTGCTCGCTCAACAGCGCCGGATAGAGCTTGGGCATCGGCGGCGCCGGATTTTCGATGAAATTCACCAGGGCTCCCTGATCGAGGTGCGACACGCGGCTGCCGAGCGCGTGATCGCCCACCAGCTTGCCGTCGAACCCGTGGCAGGACACGCACACCTGGGAATACAACCGGCGGCCGCTCGCGATATCCGGTGCACCGACCGCCCCGCCGCCGGCCGGCGCGACGGGTTGCGCCGCGGCCAGGCGCACTGGATTCAAGGCCAGAATGACCACGCTGGGCACGCCCAGCGCGCCGAATGCGGTGCGCGAGACATTGCCCGACGCAAAGGCGACGTACTGCCGGCCACCGGCTTCATAGGTCACGACGCCGCCCGCCAGCGCGCCGCCGGTCGGCAGCGTGTGGAGAAGCTCGCCGGTCTTGCTGTCGAACACCAGAAAGTTGCCCGCCAGATCGCCGGTGAACGTCACCCCGCCCGCCGTGGGCGTCACGCCGGCGATCACCGGCTTGTCGTCGTGGTACCGCCAGCGCACGGCGCCGGTTTCGCTGTCGATGGCCGTCACCCAGCCGGTCACCGGGCCGTCGGGTGCGACCGTGCCGCCGAAGCTCGCTTCCTGAGGCGAGTATTTGGTCGCGCCCAATTTGACGATGAAGCAGGCATCGACCGCACCCGTCACCAAGGTGTTGTTCAGGCGATCGAGCGCAGGCCCGTTCCATTCCACCCCGCCGGCATACCCGGGGCAGATCCGCACGCCCTCGGGCGTGGGGCCGGAGCGGCTCTCCGAGAACGTCGTGACCGGCGTGCTGAAGATCTCGCGGTGGGTGTCGCGATCGATGGCCCGCACGTGACCATCCTTGCCGGCAAAGGCCAGAATGTCGCGAACCTTGCCGTCCCGATAGAGGACCGGCGGCGCCACGAGGTCCATGTCCTGCCAATCCATGGGCGTGACCTGGTACCACCATTTCAGCGCGCCGGTGCGGGCATCCAACACCACGATCGAGTCCGTGAACAGGTTGGTCCCCGGACGATACGCCTTGTCGATGTCGGGCCACGGATTGCCGACGGGCACGAACAACTCGCCGGTGGTCACATCGAGGGTCATGGCGCCCCACACCCCGCCCCCTCCGGTCTTGGCGGATGCCGGCCGCTTCCACGTCTCGGCGCCCGTCTCGCCCGCCCGGGGCACCGTGTCGAAGCGCCACAACTCGCGGCCCGTCTGGGCGTCGTAGGCCATCACGCGCCCGCGGGCGCCCAACTCGCTGCCCCCGATGCCCATGTAGACGACGCCCTGCCATGCGAGCGGCGCAGCCGATGCCGACTCACCCAGACGCGGCGCGCCGATGACGTCCTTCCACAACAGCTTGCCGGTCGCGGCGTCGAGGGCGAGGAGCCGCGCATCCCCGGTGCCGCGGAACACGCGGCCATCCAGCACCGCCAGCCCCCGATTCGACGGCGAGAACCGCTCCTCCTCGGGCAGGTAACTCTGCTTCCAGCGCACCGCGCAGGTCGCCGCGTCGATGGCGAGCGTCTCCCGGCCGGTGTTGGTGTAGATCACGCCATCGAGCACGACCAGACCCGCATGGAACGTCGTCGGTCCGTCGATCTGCAACCGGCACACCTCGCCGAGCTGCGCGGCGTTGGCAGGCGTGATCTGGTCGAGCGGCGAGAATCGCTGGCCGTCCAGACGGTTGTTGTATGAGGGCCATTGCGCCCCGGGCGTCGGCTCCTGCCCCGCGGCAACCGCGACCGTGAGCATGGCGAGGACCGCCACCGCCGCGCAACCAACGACATTCATGAATCGATCTCCCGCTCAGCTCTTATTCTGATGGCCGGAGTGCTTTATACATCATTCGCTGGTCAAACCACGATCCTTCGTCAGCCAGCCACCCCGACCTGCGGAATGGCGCCGTAGTGGCCGGTCAAATAGCGCGTGCTGATCATTTCGCCAAGCCGCGGCGGAGAGGCACGATCCGTGATCGTCTTCAGGATGCTCATGTGGCTGTCGTTCAGTTCCATCAACCAAATCTCGTCGCGACGCAGGATCTCCATGTCCATCAGCGTCGAGGTCTGCGTCGTCATCACGATTTGGGCGCCCCTGGATCGATCACTGCTGTCGTTGATCGCACGGATGAGATGCCGCGCAACGAGCGGATGCAGGCCGTTGTCGAACTCGTCCGCGAGCAGGAGATGGCCGTACTCGATGGCGGCCGACAGCGGCGCGAACAATCCCACCAAGCGCTGCGTGCCCGATGACTCATCGTCCAAGCGAATCCACCCCAGCGGGCGATTGGTCGATTCATGCTCGAATTCGACGCGCGGAAACGGCAGACGGGAGATCCGGACATCGCTCACGCGGACTCCGCCTCCCTGCAGGAAATCCAGTAGCCTGCGCTTCGAGGCCGCATGTCGCACGACCTCGATGAGCGCGCTGCGCTCCACCGGCTCGTCGGCGCCGAGGGACCTGATGCCGTGTGCGAACCAGTCCATGAGCGGACGAAGTTGCGCACAGTCCTGGGCGGCGATGCCCAGAAACAGCGCCCGCCGCAGGTCGGGCCGCCGCGTCCCGCCGACCGGACTCTTGAAGTGCGGCGAAAACGGCGCCCACGCGTGCATGTTGCTCGACTCATCGAAGCAGCGCTCGAACCAGCGCTGGGCTTTCGCCGTGGACCACACCAGCAGCCGCTCCGAACAGATGCGAGTGCCGTTGAACGAAAACGAATACTGATGCCGGGTTTGGCCGATCAGCACATCGATCGAAAATTCCGTTGGGACCGCCTCACCCTGCGGGAACAGGAATGGCTGATAGCGATCCGCAAGCTCGCCGTCCAGCCACCGGTTGGAGTGCAAAACCATGTCGCGCATCACGCACAACGCGCAGAGAAAATTAGATTTTCCGCTCCCGTTGGCGCCGAATATCACCGCGGCCTTCGATAATCGCGGCACCGCCTTGTTTCCCGTCTGCAGACAATGCGTCGACGAATGGGAGCGGTCGCTCGAGGCCACGAAACTGAAAGTTTGAGGGTCCTTGATCGATCGGAAGTTGGCGACGGTGAAGGAGATCAACATCGCGCCGGCCCCCGCGTGAGTCGGGCGCTGGCGCCTGGGTCGTTCGAGTATGGATTCATGGTCGTATGCCAATCCCTGCGCATTCCGCTGAGTGTGCTTTCCAGAGCTCATCGGAACACGTCACAGCCGTCCGGTCTGTTTGGTACCGTACAGAGTACGAAATGAGCCTCGCGTCAGGGACGGCTTGCGGGGTTCCCCCGACCCCGTTCAGCCGGGTCGGAGTTCGACTGCCGCGCGTCGGATCTTGCGCCGCCGCCGTCGGCAGCGTCACGACGAACCGGCTCCCCGGACCCGGACTGCTCGCGACGTTGCCGCGGAAACGGCGGCTCAACCCGCCTTGTGCAGGATCTTCGTGAGCGCCTTCAACAGCGCCGCCTGATCGTCCGGGCGACTGAAGCTCACCGTCATGACGCGCCGGTGCCGATGTTCCTGCACCAAGCTGGTCATCTGTGCATCGACGGAGGCCGCCAACACACGCAACTTCTTCTGGCGGTCCTTTTCCGGCAGTCCCCTGGCAAAATTGCCTTCGTCCGCGAACTGCAGCATGCGGGATAGGATCTTGGCGAACGCGTAGCGCTGAGAATCATCGGTGCCAAGTACCGCGTGCTTGACGCCGGTTTCCTCGCGGATTTCACCGAGCAGCGCGCTGAGCGCCTTCGCCTCCCGGGGCGTGTCGCGGTACGACATATCGACGAGCAAGTTCGCCTTGTCCGTCCTCGAACCCACGATTTCAAATCTTGCCACCATTGCACCACCACCCTGAGCGGCGGATGCCGCGCGTCGGGATGCTACACGGTTTGCATGGCAGCCCGCGGGACGTTGCGCACAGTAGCTGCCCGTCCACGCACCCGCTTTTTAGGTCGGTAAATACCCCGTTGATGTCTTCCAGCGCCACCTTGCGTATTTGGGCACGCGCCCTGCCCGCGACGTCGAATCCCCCTGTTGCGGCGCCTCGATGATCGCCTATCATCGATGTATGACCAGCCACATCGATCCACGGGTGCCCTACGGCGTCATTTTTGGTCTGCGCGGCCTCGTGGTCCAGGATCAACGGAGCATGTATGCGCTCAGCAGCCCGTAAGTATTTATACCTAAATGCATGAACGAGCAGTCGGGTTAAGCTATAAAGATAAAAGTTGGAGAAAAAATGAACGCTAATGTAGGGTCCGATGCACGGCCGCGTACCGGGGATTCGCTCGAAGCACGGTTGCTGCGCCGTCTGCTGCGTGTCTTGGGTGACCCGCCGATCGAGTTCCGTCTCCTTTGGTCCGGCGAAAAAGTGGCGCCGGCGTCAACTGAGCCCCTCGAACACCTGCGCATCAAGGATCGCCGCACACTGTTCGGCTTGCTCTACGATGCGCAGATTCGCTTTGGCGACGCCTTCGCCGACGGGCAAATCGAGGTCGATGGCGACCTGGTGAAGTGCATGGTGGCCTTGTTCAAAATCTTCGCCCCGGACGCGCGCGAGCCGATCTCGAGCCGCATCGCCGGCTGGTGCCGCCCCCCAAGCCGCAACACCCTGACTGGATCGCGCGAGAATATCCATCAGCACTATGATCTCGGCAATGAGTTCTATGCGCTGTGGCTTGGGGAAAGCATGGCATACACCTGCGCCTACTATCCAAGCGCTGCATCGACCCTCGAAGATGCCCAGACCGCGAAGATGGATCATGTATGCCGCAAGCTGCGGCTCGGCGCCGCGGATTCAGTGGTGGAAGCGGGATGCGGCTGGGGCAGCCTCGCGTTGCACATGGCGGCCCGCTACGGCGCCAAGGTGCGGGCGTTCAACATTTCCCGGGAACAGCTGGAATTTGCGCGCCGGCGGGCCCGGGAGCAGGGACTCGAACACCGGGTGGAGTTCGTCGAAGACGACTACCGCAACATCAGCGGCTCCTACGACGCCTTCGCGTCGGTCGGGATGCTCGAACACGTCGGCCGGGAGCATTATCCGGCACTGGGCCGTGTGATACGAGGCGCGTTGACGAGGAACGGCCGTGCGTTGATTCATTCCATCGGCCGCAACCAGCCGGGAAGCCTGCATCCATGGATCGAGCGGCGAATCTTCCCGGGCGCCTACGCACCCTCCCTTGGGGAAATGATGCAGATCTTCGAGCCCTCCGGTTTATCGGTACTCGACGTGGAGAACCTTCGACTGCATTATGCGCAGACGCTGCGACACTGGCTGGAGCGCTACGACGCCAACACCGCCCAGGTACGGGCGATGTTCGACGAGCGCTTCGTGCGCATGTGGCGTTTGTATCTGGCGGGGTCGATCGCGGCGTTCGACACGGGCACCCTGCAGCTGTTCCAGGTGTTGGTGACCCCCTACGACAACCACGACCTCCCGCTCACCCGCGAATACATGTATCCCCGATAAATGGCATTCCCGTGCGACATGTCGACGTCATAGTGGTCGGCGGCGGGCCGGCCGGGGCCGCCGCCGCCGAGCGGTTGAAGACGGCCGGCGCGGACGTCCTGGTGCTCGACAAGGAGCGCTTTCCCAGGCATAAACTATGCGCCGGCTGGATTACGCCCCAGGTGATGGCCGATTTACGGCTTGAGGAGAGCGCCTACCCGCATGGCTTGCTCAGTTTCAGGCGCCTTCATTTTCACGTCAAAGGACTGCGCCTCGGAGTGCCGTGCGTCCAGCACTCCATCCGCCGCTTCGAATTCGACGCCTGGCTGCTCGACCGTTCGGGCGCCGAGTGTGTTCAGCATGCCGTCAGAGACATTCGAGCCGAGAGCGGGTATTACGAGATCGATGGCATATTCCGCTGTCGCCATCTCATCGGTGCCGGAGGCACGTCCTGCCCGGTGCGCCGGTCCCTGTTCGGCGGGGCGCTATCGCGAACCCGGGCACTCCAGACGGTCACACTCGAACTCGAGTTTGCCTGCGACTGGCGCGACGCGGATTGCCACCTATGGTTCTTCGAACACGGTCTGCCGGGCTACAGTTGGTATGTCCCGAAGGCCTCCGGCTGGCTGAACGTCGGCGTGGGCGGCATGGCGATGAGACTCAAACAGCGCAGCGAGAACATCCGGCTACACTGGTCGCACCTGGCTGGCAAGTTGCAGCACCAATTCGGGATCAACGTGCCCGATGATCCCGCCGGCTACAGCTATTATGTCCGCGACTTCGGCGAGCCCATGCGCATCGACAATGCATTCCTGGCCGGCGATTCTGCCGGCCTCGCCACGCGCGACCTGTGCGAAGGGATTGGACCGGCGATCCGCAGCGGTCAGCAAGCCGCGCATGCCATCGTGAACGGCACCGAGTACACGCTCGACGGCGTCACCGGCGCCAGTCTCGGCGGTGGATTAATCAGCCGCTGCGTGGACTGGGCTTTCACACACGGCGCCGGCCGTGCGACTCATTCCGAGGAGGGAATCGTTACATGAGCCCGCCACGGCTGCGCATCGCCGCGAGAACGACGCGATCGCACGCCGCGAAGTGCTGCATGGCGCTCGACCATCTTCGCGCGCCGCTCCTGAAAATCGGTCTTGGGTCTCACGCCTTGCCGATAGCTTTGAGAATCGCGCGCCGCACCAGGGTTGCGAACAGCGGTACTTTGTAGGCATTCTTAGACAGCGGCGTGGCATCCTTCACAGCCGCGTTGGCGGCCTGTTCGGCCACATCTCGCTCCAGGCGTTTTCCAACCAGCGCGGCCTCGGCGCCCTTCGCGCGGTAAGGCACCGGCGCCGCCGCACCGAGAACGATGGCCGCGTGCTCGCAGCGCCCTGTGGAGTCGAGGTCGAGAACCACCGCGACATCGGCAAGCGGCCAGTCGAAGGAATCCTTTTCCCCCTGTTTCAGATGCGCCATGCGCACGCCCGTCTTTATCCGCGGGAGGAGGATCGCCGTGAGGATCTCGTGCGCCCTCAAGTCGTTTTCGCGCTCGATGTCCCGTTCGGGCGGCACGAAAAACTCTTCCAGCAAGACTCCCCGCACGGCGCCCTGAGCATTTGTAAGCTCGATCCTCGCACCCAACGCGACCAGTGCGGTGGCCGCCGTCGAGGGATGGACGATCGCGCAATAGCCATTGCCGAAGATCGCATGATATTGGTTCTCACCCACGAGTGCGAAGCAGTGATCTCCACCCTTCCTCAAGCAGTGATGTTCCACGGCCCGGAAATACCAACAGCGCGGCCGCTGCAGCAGATTGCCCCCGAGGGTTGCGACGTTGCGGATCTGCGGGCTGGCGGAGCTGTGCACCGCATCGAACAACGCCGAGTAGCGCCGCCGCACCATGGGATGCTCGGCGAGGTGGGCGAGAGTCACCATCGGTCCCACGCGAAGGCTCCCATCCGGCTCCTCGGCGATGGCGTCGAGCCCGGGGATCTCGTGCAAGTTGATCAGCATTCCCGCCGCCAGCAGATCCTCCTTCATGAGATCGAGCAAATCGATGCCGCCCGCCTTCACGACGGATATATTGCCGGCCGCGGCAGCGGACGATCCGCTCATGGCGTCGGCGACGGTACTCGATGCCGCCGCCGCCGCTTCCGAAACGGATCTTGGGGTCCCCCAGGAAAAGCGGTTCATGGACATCAGCTCCTCGAGGGAATCTTGCCGAGCGCAGCGAGGACCGCCGCCGGGGTCATCGGCAAGCTGCGCAGGCGAACGCCGATAGCGTTGTAGACGGCATTGCCGATGGCCGGGGCGGTGGCGATATTGGCGGGCTCAGCGATGCCGTAGGCATCGGTCGCGCTCTGCCCCTGGTAGTTCTCGAGCGTCACGACATCGATCACCGGCGTCTCGCGCGGGCCCAGGAGCTTGTATTGTTCGAGATTCGCGTTGACCATGCGGCCCGTGTGCTGATCGAGAATGCGGTTCTCGAACAAGGCGTACGAGATGCCCATGAGCACGCCTCCCTGTACCTGACTTTCGATTTGCCGAGGATTCATTGGTCGGCCGCAATCGTGGACCGCCACGACCCGCTCGACCCGAATGATGCCCGTCTCCGTATCGACGGCCACCGCGGCAAACTGGACCCCGCCCAGATCCTCGAGCGCCACCGCGGCATCGCCAATCCGCCGGCGGAACCCCGCGTAATCGTCGCTGCGCGATGCGACCTCGCTGATGCGGTCCGTGCGCAGCAGCGCCGCCGCTTCCTCGAAGCGCAGGCCGCGGCTCGGCTCCTCGCGAACCACGATCCGCCCGTCGCGCGCGATCAGATCGGCGGGGCTCACCTTCAAGGCTTCCGCCGCCCCGCGCAACAGCGTCTGCAGAATCCGCCATGCGGCGGTGCGGGCCGGTGGGGTGATCGAGGCGGTCGTGCGACTGCCGTGAGAGGGCGGCCCGGCCGGAAACTCCGTATCACCGATGCGCACAGTGATCGCTTCGGGGCGAAGTCCGAGCACTTCGGCGACCACCTGGGCGAGCACGGTGGTGATTCCCGTGCCGATATCCTGCACGCTCGAGAGCACCTCCACCGAACCGTCACGCATCACGCGAACTTCGCAGGCGGAGTTGATCTGCACATTGGCGC
>PLUE01000032.1 GCA_003164785.1 Gammaproteobacteria bacterium
CCATGTACAGGCCGCCGAGCACCACGATGCCGACGGTGGTCACGAGCATGCCGTAATTGACCCACCACGGTTCGTTCGGTGTGCGCGGCCACAGGATGTTGACGATGGCGCTCACCCCGTAGAGCAAGGCAAGGACGTTCACCAGCCATCCCCAGCCACGCAGCGTGTACGGGCCGGCGGGACGCCAGCCCTTGATCCGTGCGAGCAGCGCGGCGAGCACGATCATCTGAAAGGACACATAGATCCCGAGCGCTGCGAAGCTGATGATGGTGGCGATCGCGTCCTGCAGCCAAAGCGCCGAGAGCGCTATCACCGCCGGGATGGTTCCCATGACCACGAGGGCCGTGGCGGGCACATGGCTGTGGGGCGACATCCGGCTCAGGTACTTGCTGCCAAAAATCATCTGATCGCGGGCGTAGGCGAACACCAGCCGGCTGGCCGCCGCCTGCAAGCTCAAGAGACAGGAAATGAACGACACCAGCACGACGACGATGACGGCGCGAAAGCCCGTCTCCCCCATCGCCGCGCGCAGCAGGGTGACGATGGGGTCGGTGTCCTTGCCGGAAATGACGGCATTGATGTCTGCAATGGACAGCACGAAGGCGAGGCATATCCAGGACGCGGCGGCGCCGCCAATGTAGATCGTCATGTGCATCGCCTTGGGGATCATGCGGCTGGCGTCCGGCGTTTCCTCGGCGACGTCGCCGCAGGCCTCGAACCCGTAGTAGCAGAACATGGCCGCCAGCGAGGAGGCGAGGAAGGCGGGCCAATAATGTCCCTCCGTGTGGACGAACGAGGTGTCGACGAGCACCTGCAACGGTTGGTGGCGCGCGAACAAGAGCAGATATCCGCCGACCACGATGGCGCCGACCAGCTCGCACACGAATCCGAACATGGCGACGCGCGCCAGAAGGCGTGTGCCGCTCAGGTTGAGCAGAGTGGTCATCGCGAGCAGGATGAGCGCGATGAGGGTGGTCGCGAGCGGCGTGCTCGCGACGCCGAACAACTGCGCGAGAAACGGCGCGACCCCGGTCGCGACGCCGGCCATCGTGCAGCACAAGGCCCATGCGTAGACCCAGCCTGCCATCCAGGCCCAGCGCTTGCCCATGAGGCGCCGCGCCCAGGGATACAGGCCCCCGGAGATGGGAAATTGCGAGACGATTTCCCCGAAGACGAGGCACACCATGAGCTGACCTAAGCCCACCAGCAGGTAGGTCCACCACATGGGCGGCCCGCCCGCGATGAAGGCGCTCGCGAAGATCGTGTACACGCCGACCACCGGTGAGAGATACGTGAACCCCAGCGAGAAGTTCTCCCATTTCGACATGGTTCGGTCGAAGTGGGAGACATACCCCAATGCGCGCAGTTGCGCGGCGTCTTGATCGACCGCATTGCCGGAATTGTCGTTCACCCGTGCTCCCTAGAACTTGTACTGAAAATCGAGGCCCAGGGTGCGCGGCTGATTGGTCGACACGCGGGTGATGGCGTAGGTTTGCCATGCGAATACCGTATTGTCGATCGTCAGGGCCGCGATCTTATTGGTCAAGTTCGTTCCGGTGACGTAAGCCGCCCACGGACCGCTGGACACTCCCAAGCGGCCGTCGATGAAGTTGTGCGACGGCAGCACCTGCCGGTACGCCGCCTGATCCTCGACCGGCCCGGTCAGAGAACTGGAAATGTACAGAGAGCCGTTCAATTTGTCGGTCAGGGGCTTCTCGTAGTCGAGCGACGCGACCGCCGTGTACTTCGGGACGTTGATGATGCGCGTTCCGGGAGTCAGGCCCGAGGCGATGGCGCTGGCCGATGGGTCGCTGATGTACGCCATGGTCTTCGTCCCGGACAGGTCGAAGGTCAGTCCGGGAACGATGATGGCCGACAGTTCCACCTCGGGTCCGTAGGATTTTGCATTGCCGGCGTTGGTATCGTATGGGTAGCCGCAGGACAGCGACAATACCTGCTGAATGTCGGTCCATTTGATGTAGTACACATCGGCATTGACGGTGAAGCGGCGGTCGTCGAACTTCGCCTTCTCGCCCAGTTCGATGCTCCACACGGAGTCCGGCGTGTAGTTCGGCTGCGAGGTCACATAGACCGGCGGCGGCGTACCGGACAGCGGCAGGCCGCAATTGTACGCGGCCGGATTCGCAGTGAGCTGTTGGGTCGTGGGCAGCGGTATGGGCAGGTTGAAACCGCCGGGCCGCGAGCCTTTGGCGATCGTGCCGTACACCGTCAGATCCGGCGTGGGCGTGTAGGCCAGATTGAGCCGCGGCAGGATGGCGGTGCCGTCCGCGCTCTGCGACAGGACGGTGGGGTCCTGGTTCGCGGATGCGGTACCGAGCCCGCTCTGATACGCATGGTTTTCGATGGTGAAGTGGAATATGCGCAGCCCCGCGGTCAGCTTCCATTCATCGCTGAACTTGTAGGAGGTTTGTCCGAAGATGGCGGTTTGCTTCATGACGTTCGGATTGTTGTCATTGAATACGATGCCGTTCGGGTTCGCCGCCTCACCGCTGGGGTAGGGAGGCAACGTGGCGTCCGGATAGCGCAACACACCGTTGGGATTGTATTGCTCGGAGGCGGGGCAATGACCGCCCACGGGGTTGGCCGCGGACGGCAGACCGCAGGACACGGCGGTCGCGAACCCGGGCGCCTGGTTGGTGGTGATGTAGCCGGAATGCAGATTCGCGAAATACAGTCCGCCCACCCACTCGAACGCGCCCGAACCGGTGGAGGTCAGCCGTAACTCCTCGCTGAACTGCGCTGTCGGATCTTCTTCCTGGTAGAGATTCTGGATGAAGGTGGTGAGGTTGTTGATGTTTTGCAGCGCCTCCGTCGAGTCGGTTGACTGAAAAACGTCGCGTTTCCAATAGCTCGTCGCGGACGTGAGCGTCGCGAAACTCAAGCCGTATTCGACGTCGAGACTGGCCAGCTTGAACGAGTCATAGTAGGGCTCCTTCTGGTCGTAGGGCTGATAGATTGCCAGCCCGCCTGGATTTTCCTGATAGTTGTTGTAGCCGTCGGCATCGATCCGCTGGTACATCAACGTGGTGGTGATGGACAGTTCGTCGTTGGGCTTCAACAGCAATGCGGCACGAGCGGCCGTGTAACGCTCCTCATTCGATCCCTTGATGTCCTTCTCCACCGGCGCGGCTGCCACGTCGCCGCGGTTGCAGTAGTAAAAGCAGGTCACCGGCGCCGTGGCCGTCCCGGAGGGATTGGTGGGGTACGGAAATGCGCCCGGTTGGATGACGATTCGATCGATGAAACCGCTGACGTATTTTTCGGTGGCCACCACGCGCAGCGCGGCGACCTCGCCGAGAGGTAGGTTCAGCATCAAGCTGCCGCCGCCGTTGGCGCTGCCATGCTTGGTATCGGACACGTTGAGGTCTGTGGCCCCTTCGAGCACGCCCAGCTTGGGTTGATTGGTCACCAGCTTGATCGTGCCGCCCATGGAGCCGGAACCGTACAGGGTGCCCTGGGGGCCGCGCAGTACTTCGACGTGATTCAGGTCGAACAAGTCAGGGTCGATGACGGTCCGGCCGTTGAGTGCGACCGCCGACGCCGACAGGGGCGTCTCGTCGACGTAAAAGCCCACCGTCGCGGCGGATCCGCCTGCCGAGGTCAATCCGCGCATTTCATATTCCGTCTGGCCCGGCCCGGCGGTGCGCATGGACACCCCCGGCACCTGGCCGGCGATGTCTTCGACGCTGCTGATGCCCTTGGCCAGCAGGACATCGCCGCTGATCGCGGACATGCTGATGGCGGTGTTTTGAATGGTGGAATTGCGTTTTTCGGCCGTCACGACGATCTCGTCGAGACCGTACGCGTCGCCCGCAGGTGGTGCCGCGGTCGCGGCGCGTGCCGACTGGGTCAACCATGAGGCACACAAGGCTGCGATCAAGACGCCGGCGATTCGCGAAGCGCCTGGGCCAGCTTCAGACAACAGTGGTTTCATGGACGGTTTTCTCCCTGATTCAAGACAATGGCGCAAGACAAGCGAATGTCGTTGCGTCTACTTTTGTCCGCGGCTCGTTTTAGAACATCCCGCTCGCGGATTCGCCGATCCCTTCTGGTGATCGCGTGATTCAATTCGTAACATAGGGTTTACTCCCACGCAAGTTTCTTGCACGCCAGATACGCGGGAGGGAGCAACGCGACGCAGGTGGCGCGGTTATCCGCAAATGCTGCCGCGTGCGGCGCACGATTGCGGGGCGCCCGAATTGCGCGGCGCACGGGAAGTGAGCGTCGATGCGTGCCCGGTGGCGCGGCGCTTCTCCTGGTGGGCAGCCTGATTGTTGGTATGCCCCGGTGCCGATCGCCTACAATCGAGGGTCACGATTGGCTTGGCGTTGAAAAATTCACGAGGATCCATAAAATGAAAAGATTGACGGCGATCGCGTTTACGATTTCGCTGCTGGCTTCCGGCTTCAGCGTGGCCGCAGCGCCCGAATTGCACCTGAAAAAGACCATCACCATTGCCGCTTCCGCGGACAAGGTGTGGGAAGCATCCAAGAACTTTGACGGCCTCAACACCTGGCATCCGGCGCTGGCCAGCGACGAGATCGTCAGCGGGACGAACAACACCGTGGGCGCGGTGCGCGTGCTGACGTTGAAGGGCGGCGGGACGATCAAGGAAAAGCTGCTGGCCTTCGACGAGTCGGGCCATCGGTTTCGGTATGCGATCGTCGAGAGCGTGCTGCCGGTCAGCCACTATTCGTCGACGTTCGTCGTCACGTCCACGGGAACCGACAAGACGCTGGTGACGTGGAGCGGACGTTTCAAACGCAAGAACGCCGGCGACAGTCCGGCGGACAACGAAAATGACAAGGCAGCCCTCGATGCGATCACCGGGGTCTACACCAGCGGTCTGGACAACCTCAAGAAAATCGTCGAAGCGAAGTAGACGATGGGACCGCGCCCGGAGCGCCATGCTCCGGGCAACAACCATGAACGAGAACGCCGATACATCCGTTCCGACGCGAGCCTCGTGGTTCAAGACGGTCTTCAGTTTCTGGACCTTGAGGGCGACGTACGCGGCGCCCCGCGGTCCCGCGGGCACCGCCATCCTGGCGTTGGGGCTGTCCTGGCTGGCGCTGTGGGTCGCCATCGACTGGACCGAGCGTCAACCGGTTCCGACCTTGTCGCTCGATGGCATTGCACTGCTCGCGTGGTATGTGCTCGGGGTGCTCGGGCTGGCGGCCATCCTGCGTTGGTCGAGTTCAACATCGGCGGTGTCCGCCACGCTCACGCTGGCTCTGGGGCTCGTGCCTCTGCCCTTGCTGTTGATGACCCTCATCGCCGGTACGGTGCGCCCGGTCTGGTTCATCGCGGCCGGCGTCGGCGCGATCATCTACGCCCTGCTGTATCTGGGCCGCGGAATGGCGGCGGTCACGGGACGGGCGCAACCCCGCGCGGCATTGCTCGGCGTCGCATTCATCGTGGTGTTCGTCGCTCTGAGCGACGTGACCAACGCGATTCCCGACCTCTGGACCCCTGGTGAGGTAGAGGCCGGGGTCTCGGATCAGGAAATCGCCGAACGTGAGACGGCTCTATTCGAGCAGGCGGATCGCATCGATCAAGCTCTCGAGAAGGTGCAGCGCGACGAATCGCCGCGTGCGGAGGCCTTTTTCCTGGGTTTCGCGGGCGTCGGTGATGAAAAAGTGTTCGCTCAAGAGGTCGGCCTCGCTTCGAGGGTGATCGGAGAGCGCTATCGGACTTCCGATCGGCAGCTGTCCCTGGTCAACGACGAGCGCGATCTCAACGGCGGGCCTCTGGCGAGCGTGTCGGGACTCGACTATGCATTGCATGGTCTGGCTTCGCGCATGAAGCTCGATCGTGATGTGCTGTTCCTGGCCATTTCGTCACATGGCGCCAGTGACTCCGCGATTGCCGTGAGCAATTCCGAGTTTCCGCTCACGGACCTGACACCGCAGGATCTCGCCGACGCGCTTCGCGACGCGGGCATCAAATGGCGCGTGATCCTGGTCTCTGCCTGCTATGCGGGCGGCTTCATCGAACCGCTGCGCGACGCCCAAACCATCGTCATCACCGCGGCCGCGGCCGACCGGACGTCGTTCGGTTGTTCGAGCGACAGCGATCTGACGTATTTCGGTGAAGCGTTCTACCGGGACGCGCTGCCCGAGGCGGGTTCGCTGCGCGACGCGTTCGAGAAGGCGAAGTCGGCGATTGCCGCACGCGAGAGCGCCGAGGGCGAGACCCCGTCGAATCCACAGGCGTCTTTCGGCGCCGAGATCGAAGAGCGCCTCACGGGTATCAGCCAGTCCCGCCGATAGCGTCGTCGAGGGTGCCGGTGCCTAGGGACGCGCGGCGTCTGTCTAGCTGCGAACCTTGATCCTGTCCGGGTCGTAATGGGGCAGGCTCGCGACCTTGGCGGCAATGCGCTTTTGTTGGCCGTCGAGTTTTCCGATCTCGACGTAGGATCCCAGTTCGGCATGCGCCACGTCCAATCGCGCCAAGGCGATGGTTCGCCCAAGGATCGGAGAACGGACGGCGCTGGTGACGACGCCAATCTGCGCCCGCCCTGCATAAACCTTATCGCCGTGGGCCAGTGTCTCGGTGGTGTCGGATTGCAATCCCACGAGCTTGTGCTGGGGTGCGTGACGGCGGCGCGCAAGGGCCTCCGCACCCACATAGCCCCCCTTGTCGGCCGCGACGGCGAACCCGATACCGGCCTCGAATGGATCGGTCTGATCGCTGAACTCATAGCCGGAGAAAACCAATCCAGCCTCGATTCTGACCATGTCGAGTCCTTGAAATCCCATGGGGATCAGGCCCTGCGGCGCGCCGGCCGCCCAGACGGCGTCCCATAGCGCCGGCCCATCGTTGGGGTGGCACCAGATCTCATAGCCCAGCTCACCCGTATAGCCCGTGCGGGACACCACCACCGGCACGGTGCCGACCCGGCCGATGGTGAAGCGAAACCACTTCAGTTCTTCCAAACTTGGCTGGCTCGGTGGTGTTGCCACCAGGTCCTTCAAGATGCCGCGTGACAGCGGACCTTGGACGGCGAGGTTGTGCAACTGGTCCGTCGACGACTTGACCCAGACCTTCAACGCGTGACGCTCGGCGAGCGAGCGGAGCCAGACGCCGCAATACTCGTCGCCGCACACCCAGCGAAAATTATCCTGCCCCAGCCGAAACAGCGTGCCGTCGTCAATCATGCCGCCATGGTCGTAGCACATGGCCGAATACACGACCTGGCCCACGGAGAGCTTTCGGACATCGCGGGTCAGCGCGAGCTGCAGCAGGCGCTCCGAATCCGGACCGATCACTTCGAACTTGCGCAAAGCTGACAGATCGATCACGACCGCCCGCTCGCGACAGGCCCAGTATTCTTCGATCGGCCCGGCGTTGGAAAAGCAATTGGGCGCCCAGAACCCTTTGTACTCGACGAGATGTCGAGTCAGCGCCGACGTGCGCTCGTGGAAGGCCGAGCGACGTGTCAGCCGGGGTTCAGCATCGGGGGTCATACGGGTGGCGAGTCCAGGAGAAAATCGGCAACTCTGATCATAGATGCGAACCTTGATGTCGGTGGGGTGCCAGCCATTGGCCGGGTCGATATCATCGGCGCAGGACGACGACGCGCATAGCAGGTCGGTCATGGCGCGCAGCAGCACATAGTCGCCGGGCCGCGACCAGGGCTCGTCGGAGATGATAGGGCCGTTTTCCGTCGCGCTGGTATTGTAGAAGAAATTGATCGCGGGCCAGCCCCTGCGCGGCTCCACGCCGTGGGGTTCGAGCACGGCATTGAAATTGTCGCTGCAGTTCGCGTGGCCAGGGTAACCCGCGTCTTCATAATATTTGGCGGTGCACGCCAGGAGGAACGTGTCGTGACGCCCGACCGTGTCCTGGACGACCTCCAGCAGCGGCCGGAAGGCGGCGTCGAAATACTTGGCGTGCAACCCGGGCGTCGATGACGATCTTCCCATCAAGGTTCGAGTGGCGGTGGTGTCGAGCCCCAGTTCGCGGCCCTGCGCCAGCGCGTGGGCGTCGAACGCCAGGAAGTCCGAACACTGACGGCCCTCCACATCGAGGATCTGGATGTAGTCGCCGGCCGCAACGTGATAAGCCTCGGCGGTCGCCGCCTTGATGAGCATCTCGGCCTTCGGGTGGGCCAGCGGCTCGTCTCCCCAACCTGCCGTCCGACGGTCCGGCGCCGAGATGAGGACCTCGAGATCGGTCGGCGTGGATTGTCCAACCGGTGTCGTCGCCTGGCCGGGCGCAAGGAGCAGGCAGGTGACGTCGGCCACGGCGCTGAACTGCACGACAGCACCCGCAGGTCCGCCGTCCCCGAGAAGGCGGAAGCCGACGAAGTCGGTCGTCTCGATGCCGCGGGCCGCGGTCGTCCGAAGCTGTTCCGCCAGGCCCGGGACGGTGTCGGTGTAGTCGATGAGTGCGCGCTCCACCGCTGCTCGAGCCGAGGGGACCTTGAGCGCCGCGGCGGGATGGGCGAAGAGCAGCGCGGCCTGCATCCCTTCGAGATCGCACACGAAAACCGTGTCGCCGGCTTTCAAGGATACGAGACGGCTGGCCCCGCCCCGCACGATGAGTCGCGTCCCCGCGGAGTTCGGCTCGAACGAGGGTTCGAGGTCGGACGTCGCGAGTGCAAGCATGGTCTGCTACCCCGCCGCCGTCGGAACGCTCAAAAAGGCTTTCAGGGAATCGTCCATGGCATCCATCCAGCGCGTGTGGTGCTTTGGTGCCACGGTTCCCGTCAGGGTCGAGGGATAGCCATGGTCGCGGTAGCCCAAGATCGAGGCCTTCTTGTGGAGTTCCCATTCCTTGAAGAGCTCGCCCACGCGAACCACGTCAAGCTGAGGATAGTCCGTTGCGCTCAGCAGATCCTGCACGTAGGCGGATTGAAAATCGATGGCCTCGAACGGGTTGGTCACCGCCTCTTCGCGCGCGCGCCAGAGCTTGATGTCCTCGGACATCACCGCCGCCGACGGCAGTTTGATGCGGCCCAGAATGACATCGCGCGCGTACCAGGCCTGGGCATCGAACATGTTGAACGTGTAAAACTGATCCTGCATGCCCAGATAGATGAGGTTCGGCTGCGTCTCCCAGAAGATTCCCTTGTACAACCCCAGCGGATATAGGCGGTTGTTGGTCTTCAACCGCAATTCATCGGGCAGGAACGGGAAATGATGCTGGTAGCCGGTGCATAGCACGATGGCGTCGACCTCGGCCGTCGTACCGTCTTTGAAATGGGCGACCTTGCCGACGAGGCGTTGCAGCAACGGCCGCTCGGAGAATCCTTCCGGCCACTTGAATCCCATGGGTTTGGTGCGGTAACTGAACGTGACCGATTGGGCGCCGTACTTGTGGCACTGAGTGGCGATGTCTTCCGCCGAGTAGCTGCTGCCCACCATGAGAATGCGCTTGCCGGCGAATTCATTGGCGCTGCGAAAGTCATGCGCGTGCATCACGCGGCCGGGGAAGGCCTCGACACCTTCGAAATAGGGGACGTTTGGGGTCGAGAAGTGCCCTGAGGCCACCACGACATGGTCGAATTTTTCGGTCCGCATCTCGTCTTTGACGAGATCCTTGACCGTCACGGCGAAAGTGCGGGTCGCCGGATCGAACTCAACCCAGCGGACCACCGTGTTGAATCGAACGTAGGGGCGAACGCCGCTTTTTTCGACCCGGCCCATGATGTAGTCGTGCAATACGGCCCGCGGCGGGTACGAGGGAATGGGGCGGCCGAAATGCTCCTCAAAACCATAGTCCGCGAACTCGAGGCATTCCTTGGGGCCGTTGGACCATAGGTAACGGTACATGCTGCCGTGCACCGGTTCTCCATACTCGTCGAGCCCGGTTCGCCAGGTGTAGTTCCAGAGACCGCCCCAGTTGCTCTGCTTCTCGAAGCACACCAGCTCGGGCACTTCCAAACCCTGCCGCCGCAACGCCTCGAAGGACCGAAGTTGCGCCAGGCCGCTGGGACCGGCGCCGATAATTGCAATCCGAACTGCCATCTTTTGTCTGTGTCCGCTTTATGGGTCGCTGGTGCCGAGGCGTCAGCAACCGATCAAAAAAAGTGTGTCGTCACAATACACGAAATTAACTGGCGCGAAAACGAATTTAACTGGAGCGCAAGATGCGGCGCCGATTTCGATGCTTGGTTGCAATTGTTTCAACAAGCCACCCGGGTTTCAACAATTTCCCGCTTGCGACCAGCGCGCAGTGCGCTAGTTTCCTACCGCCGGAGGGCAAGGCAGAGTCGGGGGGAGGGCGCTCCTTTGCAGGCGCTGCAAGATTCGGGAGTTGGTTACGAACGCAGGCCCGTGGGCCACGGCGCGAACCGTCTGTGATCCGCCGCACTTTATCGCGCGACAACCGTGCCGCGGCGACGCAGCGCCGCCGCGGCTGCAAAGCGCCGCGTTACGGCAACTTCGCCGGAGACTTCAAATAGGCTTCATCGAGGGATTGGAACTGACCACCATCGGTGGTGATGTTGGTCTGGTCGTTTTCGCCCGTGCTGAACACCACCCCGAGACCACCGGCCGCAACGAGTTGCGCCGGGTGGGTCAGAAAATAATTCATGCGATTGTCGCGATAATGAAAGGCCTTGCCGCCGCGCGTCGTCGAGGGTACGCCTTCGGGTGTCTGCCACCAGATGAGCGGGAGGTTGCCGATACCGGTGTGATAGGCAGTGGCCTCGGCGAGATGGTCTTCGAAATTCGGATGGGTTTCGTTCGTCGCATCCCAATACCAGCCCGTCCCGGCGCGAGTGCAATAGGAGGTTTGCGGTGAGACTTCGAAGCAGCCGGCGTCGCGGTCCAACGTCTGTTCGACGATGAAGTCCGCCTTCTGGGCGCCGACGGCGTTCATGAAGGCGACGACTTCCGCGTTGGTATTGCCGCCCCAGTTCGAAGGCGGGAAGCCGATGTAGGCCTTCGGCGCATATTTGCGCGCCATCGATATGAGGCATCCGGCAAGTCCCGTGACGTTGTTCGGCAATGCGGCGCAATCCGCGTTCGAGCTTACGATCGCGGTCATCTTGGTTGGATCGCTGTTGGGGGCCTGGCGTTCCACGTAGCCCCAGAAATCCGGCTCGAGATTCACGAGCGCCGGCTTGTCGTACGCCGCGATGTCCTGGAACAGCAGCTTGACGCGCGCCCAATAAGTTTTCATGAATGCGACATTGGCCACGGAGGCGAGATTGCCATCGCCGTCATTCGCCATCTGGTATTGCGTGAACATGGGCACGGCGCCGACGGAGTCCGCCGCGTCGGCCACGACGCAGACGTAGTCGCAGGGCGGGCTGTTCCAACTGGTCCAGTCGCCGCCACCGAGATAGTGCTCGTAAATGTCGATCTTGTCGGCCTGCGATAGGATCGCCGAAATCGGGTCGCCGGAGCCCTGCGCTCCCACGCCCACCAACAATCGTGCCGGCTTGCCAAGCTTTGCGGCCAATTTCGCCGCGGGTCCCGAGGCCGATGCCGACTCCGTGGCGGCGGTCGTGGTGCCGTCGACGGTCACGGTCGTGATCGCGGGCGAGCCGAGCGCGGCGCCTTGTGTCGAATAGACGGCCACCGTGAAGGCCTTGCTGCCGGTGAAGGCGGCGTCGGTGAGCTCGACGGTGATCGTCTTTGCCGATTCATCACCCGCCGCCCAGGACAGGGTGCCGCTTTGACCGATGTAGTTGACATTCACGGCGTCGGTCCCGCTGTGGGTGCGAAAGGCGGCGCTGGCGGCTCCGCTCGAGCCACCGCTGCGCAGCACCTTGATGGACACGGTGCCCGAGCTGCGTGCGACCGACACCGCGGTGCTGGCCACCGTCACGGTGCCGGTGTCCGCCGCAGCGGCGATCCCAACGACACTCGATCCCAGGCCGACCAGCAGCAACGACGGCAGCAGGCGAAAACAACGAAGCATTTGCATCATGAGACACGTCCGATTCCAACGACAGGTGCACGTTGTAACGGCAAATCGCCTCGCGAGCCAACTGTCGCCAGACCGCGACCATCTGCAAGCGCGGTCAACGCGAGTACGAACCCGTACGACAATCGTCATGCAGCGCCGACTCCACCCCCCTCGTATGGGGGGATGTCCCTCAATCGAACCGCGTTCTAATAATGGCAGCACCAAGTCAAGCGTCACTCGAGGCGCACGGGAGTCGTGGGATCATGCATTCAGGCATTCACGCCGGTAGTTCGCGGCAATCGTTATTCCAGAGATCTCTGGCCGCACTGACGGGTCTTGCCGTCACTGTTGCCATGGCAATTGCGGCAGACGACGGCATCGGGCCCGTGCAGGCAGCGAGTCCGGAAGCGGCGCCGGTCCGGTCCGCCTCTTCACCCATGGCGACTGCCGGTTCTCAACCGTTCGATAGCCCAAATTCTTCTGCACACAGTGATCTCCCAGGCTTGTCTCCTGCCGCATCGGGCGCTCAAACCATCGGCTCAGATCCTGGCAAAGGTTTCGTGCGTTTGCCCGGCCACGTATTGGGCGCCTTAGCCGGCGCCAGTCGCATCGATGAAGCGAGTCTTCCGAAGCCACGGGCGGGCAAGACGCGGGCTGCTGCGATGACTCTCACTCTAGTGCTGAAGCGCGACCATCAGGCCGAGTTCGATAAATACATGAAAGATGTATACGCCCCGAACTCCGGGCAATACCGCCACTTTCTCACTCAGTCGCAGATATCCGAACGCTTTGGACCCTCGTCAAAGGATTATAATCAAGTATTGTCCTATCTTCGCGGCCAGCACCTGAAACTGGTCCAAGGTTCGAAGAATCGGATGACGCTGACGGTCCGCGGTACGCGGGCGCAAACGGAACGGGCTTTTGGCGTGCGCATCAGGGATTACGAAATCGCTGCACTGAGGTTCTACGCCAACGACCAGGATCCGGTCCTGCCCAAAGGCGTAGCGTCGCGCATCGCGTCCATCTCGGGTTTGTCGAACTTGACGACCACGGAAGCGGCGCGCCAAAAAATTATCACGATCTGCGGCATCCAGCAGTATGTCGTCAGTGGTCTCGGTGACGCACTCGCGAATCTTCTCGGTGTTAGCGAACTCATCACCTTTTTTACGTCGTTTGCACCGGCGTTCGCCGAATTGGCGCAATATGGCGCGGTCATCAGCGAAGGGGCGAGCGTCTCGGCCGGCGGCGGCATCTTCGTCTTGGGCGTCGCGGGCGTGTGCGCACTCGCGAACGACTATGACGCCTTCGCCAAGAAAAATCCGAAGGGACTGTCGGATGGTCCCGGCGATTGGGGTAACTACTTTCACTCCAAATTTCCGCCGGTCGCGGCCAGTGGCATCAAGGGATTGCATGCGCAGTCCAAAGCCCAAGCCGCGACGAGCACCGCTCTGGGCTATCCGGACGGTACTGGCCAAACCATCGGACTGGTGGAATTCGACACCTTCAACGCCAGCGATGTGAGTGACTTTATCAACTACATCAATCTGCTGGGCGGCAACGCCGGGCAGATCAGCAATCTCAGCGTAAAGCCGGTCAATGGAGGTGTTTCAACCCCCGGATCGGGAGAGGGCGAGGTGCTGCTCGACATCGATGAAGTCATGAGTATCGCGCCGGGCGCGAAAGTCGCCGTCTACGACGCGCCGTTCAATGGTCAGGCGGGCAGCTATACGGCGGTGTTCAACGCCATGATCAATGATGGCGTAACCGTCATCAGTAACAGCTGGGCCTCGTGCGAGGACCAAGTGACGCTGGCAGAGGCCCAAGGTATCGACAGCGTCCTTCAGACAGCGGCGGCATCGGGTATTTCGGTGTTCAACGGTACGGGAGACAACGGTACGAAATGTCTGGATGGCAGTGCCAACACTGTCTCGGTCCCAGCTGACTCTCCAAACGCCGTCGCCGTGGGAGGAACTTCACTCACGGTGGGAGCCGGACACACCTATGGTAGTGAGACGTGGTGGGACGGATCGCAGGCTATACCTGCGACCGGGCAGGGTGGCTACGGAGTCAGTAAATTCTTCAGCATCCCGACGTTCCAAAATGGCTTGAACTCGACGGGCATGCGCTCGGTGCCTGATGTTGCGGCTTCTGCCGATCCCGCCTCGAACGGCTTTGCCATTTGTCAGGCCGACGAGGGTGGGTGCCCGTCGGGTTACCTCAATGGCGGCACCAGCCGCTCGACACCCGAATGGGCGGCATTCGCGGCGCTCTTGAATCAATCGCTCGGAACCAAGCTGGGCGCATTGAATCCGCTCATTTATCCATTCGCCAAAACGAGTGCCTTTCACAGTGCGGCTTCCATGGGCAGCGACTTTGCGCACGTTGGTCTTGGCTCGCCCAATCTCGATGCTCTTTATTTGCGACTGGGCAAAGGAACGGTCGGCGCGGTTGATCCGGGGCAATCCAATATGACCGTGGTGGTTCAGCCGACGACATTCCAGACGGTCGGAACCACAATCGCAGTACCGGATGACGGATCGTCGACCGGTGGCGGCTTGCTCGTGGAACTGGAGGACGCCAATGGAAATACGATCAGCGGCAAGACGGTTACCCTGACGGCCAATGGTGGTGCTGCGACTGTCTCTCCTGCAAGCGCGGTCACGAGCGTCGAGAATGGGACTGCTTTCTTCACGGTTTCCGACCTCACGGCGGAAACGGTCAGCTTCACGGCGACGGATACGACCGATGGTGTTCAATTGTCGCAGCCGGTCAGCGTGACCTTCGACGTGGCGCCCGCCGCGAGCGCCGGGATCAGCGCAAATCCGGCGACCGTCGCCGCTGACGGGCAGACCGCAGCGACGGTCGTCGTGACATTGAAAGACTCCTTGAATCGGCCCGCGCCCGGCAAGACCGTCACGTTGTCGGATGGCGGCGCGCACGCGGTGATCGCCGGGCCAACCCCCAGCGTGACCGACGCAAACGGTCAGATTCAGTTTTCGGTCACCGACCAGGTGGACGAGACGGTGACGTTCACGGCGATCGACGTCACGGACAATAACTTGGCGATTCCAGGTTCCGGAACCGTGACCTACAGCGGCAGTACCAGCACGGCCTGCGGCGTAGGTGGTGGTGCGCCGGTAGCAGGAACAGGTTATTCGGTTACGCCTTACATCACCGGATTGCCTGCAGCGGCAAACCTTTACTATAGCGGCGCCAATATCGGCTGTCCGGGCGGCAACGCTCCTGCCTTTACGTCCTCCGGCAATGTATTGACTACGGATTTCTTGAACGGCAACATCTATCAAACCGGCCTGTCCGGCGGCACCGTATCGACCACTAACCTCCTGAGCACACTGACTCCGGCGCTCGGGTCCTTGGTCTACGGCAAGGACGGCAGCGCCTACGCCACGTTGGGAAATGAAGGTGCCGAAATCGTGCAGGTCGATCCCACGACCGGCGCGCAGCTACGCGTGGTTGCCTCGGGCCTTACGTGCCCGGCGGGCCTGGCTGTTGATCCCCTGAGCGGTGATCTATTCTTCGATGACCAGTGTACGGGTGGAGGAACGGACAACGCGTCGATCTTCCGCGTCATCGATCCTGCCAATACCAATGCCAGCAGTCCGACCTCTGTGGTCGTTTACGCCACGCTCCCCGCGACGCCCAATGGTTTGATGGCATTCGCGCCCAACGGGACGCTCTATGCAGTCAGCGGCTACGACTACGCCCCGAATGCGCCAGTGGAGCAGATCTCGGGAACTAACGCGGCGACGGTTTCGGTCTCAGCCGTTGCCGGTATCACGTCTAGTTATGGGATAGCCATAGGCGCGGCCAACTCGGATGGCAGCGCCCAATCGCTGATCGTAACGTCATCCGCCGGCGTGATGTCTGAAGTGCCGATCGCCAGTCCGAGCACGGCGACTGTTCTCATCTCCGCGAACTCTCCCACCGTCGGTGTCACGGGTCCGGATGGCTGTATGTACGCCGCGGGGCACGACACGATCTACAAGATCGCCAACAGCGCCGGCGGCTGCGCCTATGCGCCGACGAGTTCCGCGCCGGCGATCAAGTTGACGCCGGCCGCTGTCACGCCGAATCCCGCTCAGGGCAGCAGCCAAACATTGACGGCGACTCTGCAGAACGTGAGCCCGGCATCCGGCGTGCCGGTGTACTTCTACGTTATGGGCGCCAATGCGCAAACCAAACTGGTCGACACCAACACCAACGGTGTGGCGACGTTGAGCTACACTGCCACGCAAGCGGGAAACGACTTCGTCACCGCTCAAGCCACGGGTGACAGCACTGCACTCGCCTCCAACATCGTGAAAGTGACTTGGACCACGGGCAAACACGTGTCCTTCCTTGGGCTGAATGCGAGTCCTCAAGGCGGTACCGTCAACACGCTGGTTACAGTCGTGGCGTCGCTGACCGATGTCTCCGCCAGTCCCGCGGTGTCGCTCGCGGGCCAGAGCGTCACCTTCACCTTGGGCAGCAGCAGCTGTACCGCAACCACCGGCAGCACCGGGGTCGCAAGCTGTTCGCTGACGCCCTCGACGCTGGGCACGGCGACATTGACCGCGAGTTTTGCGGGAAGCAGCGCGTTCGCCGCCGCGAAGGAGTCCGTCGGGTTCAATGTGTCCGCGGGCTTGACGCCGGCGCCGACGGTGACCCTGTCGGCAAATCCCACGACGATCGCGGCGGGGAGTTCCGCGACGCTCACCTGGTCCAGTACCAATGCGACGGGCTGTACTGCCAGCGGTTCCTGGAGCGGCAGCGAAGCCACCAGCGGCACGCAGACCGTGACGCCGTCGGCGAACGGCAGCTACTCGTACACGATCTCCTGCGCGGGCGCGGGTGGTACGGGAGCAGCCACCGCGGTGCTGTCCGCCACGCTGGTAGCCGTCACCGTGACGGCCAAGTCCGGCGGGGGCGCGATGAGTTGGTATGTGCTGCTGGCCTTGGGGCTGCTGGTCGTTTTTCGGTTCACGGGGGCAGGCGGTTTCGCGCTCGCAGCCGCGACGCGGACCGCGGCCGCGCGAACGAGCGGCGGCCGCCATCTCGTCGGGGTATTCATACTTGCGATGACCCTCGCGTGCGTGTCATCGAACTCGGCCCGCGCGGATCAATCCTCGACAGGGCAGCCCGACGGCACGACTGATCCCTACTATGTCGGGATCCGCGTCGGCAGCATGCCCATACGGCAGGACTCGACCAAAATCGATCAGGGTCTGACATCGTTGGGCTTCCCCGATGTCACGGCGAACAGCAATACCTCGGGCACGGCCGGTACGGTGTTCCTGGGGTACGAGTTCACGCCGCATACGGCGCTCGAGTTGGGCTACACGTTCCGCGATTCGACCACCGCTCATCTGAGCGGTACGATTCCTTCCATCAGCAAGCTCACGCCGTTGTTGCAGGATACGGCCGAACTGACCCGAGGTTACGGCAACATCGTCTCGCTCTCGTACAGTGGCCATTTCGAGGTGCTGCCACGCTTCAGTCTCGAGCCACGGCTCGGCTGCTTTTTCTGGGCCACGAAGGCGGTCGCCATCACCTTGGATGACCGTATCGACACGACGCATGAGGGCGGCGGAGTGACTGCCGGCCTGACGGCGGCGTACCGCCTGTGGCGCGGTCTTGAATTCGGCGTCAGCGTGGACCATTTCCGCGGCTTTCCAAACAATATCGCCACATTATATGCGGGCACGCTGGAGTGGCGGTTTGGGCGATGATGGCCCACCCGTCTTTGATTCTGTTGTTGTTCGCCTGCGCCAATGCCGGTGCGTTTTCGGTGGCGGAACTGAATTCATACAAACAAGCCAACGATTTGTAGGGCATGCGAAATTACGCGATCGCCTGGACGAAGGCCGAGCCCGCCAACGGCCAGTAGCGCCGGCACTTCATGCGGGCCCCGGCATCAACCCACCGCGGTGCGCTTCTTCTTCTCGACGTCGTCGAACGGTAGCGTGTGAGCAATGGCCGGCGTCTTGAGGTTCTTGCCGCGTACCTCCAGCCGCGTGCCTTGAACCGCAACGTCGACATCGAGACGGGCGATGGCCATGGACTTGCCGGTGAGTGTGGAGACCATCGCGCAGGTGATGACCCCGACCTTCTTGTCACCGGCGTACACGGCATCTCCCATGTCGGCGGGCATGGTGCCGTCGATCAGCAGTCCGAATATCTTGAATCGCTCCCTGCCTTTCAGCCGCGCATGCGCATCGCCGCCGCGGAAGTCGTTCTTGCCGGGGCTCACCGTGAAGTCGAGCCCGAGTTCCCACAAGCTGTCGCCTGGTGCGTCGTGCTCGAACGGGTACATCTGCGACATGTCATAGGGATAGAACAACAGCGAGCTCTCGACGCGCAGATAATCCAACGTCGTGAAGCAGACGGGGACGATGCCCATCGACTTGCCTTCGCTCAGGATGGTGTCCCAGATCAATCCGGCGTCCTCGCCCTTGCAGAACAGCTCATAGCCTCTCTCGCCGGTGTAGCCGGTGCGCGAGATCAGCACAGGCTTGCCGAACAGGGTCGTCGGCAGGTGGTGGAAATATTTCAGTTCGCGAATTCCGGGCACGTGCTTCGCGAGAAAATCGACGGCGATGGGTCCCTGCAACGATAGGTCGTGCAAATCGTCATCGGCGAGGAGCGCCACGTTGCGGCCCGTGACGAAGCTGCTCAAGGTCTCGTGACCGACACCGCTGCCGTGCACCACCATCCAGGAGTTCGGCGCCGTGCGATATAGGATGCAATCCTCGATGAAATGGCCGGCTTCATTCAGCATGCAGGCGTACGCCGACTTGCCGGGATAGATCTTGCTGACATCGCGGGTCGTCGCATAATTGAGCACCGCGGCCGCGTGCGGACCGACCAGATGCAGCTTCTTCAGGCCCGATACATCCATCAATCCGGCCTTGGTCCGGATCGCCACATGATCCCGCGCCACGTCCTTGGAATAGGTCCACGCCGTTCCCATTCCATTCCAGTCCTCGAGCTTTGAGCCGAGAGCTCGATGTCTATCCGCCAAAACCGAGTAGCGCCAACTGAGAGCCATGTCATTCTCCGTGAAAAATTATTCCGGGGCCGTGCCGGGCGACGTGGGCGCACCGTCGTCGTAGGACGCCAGCCATGCGACGGCGGCGTCGCGATACCGGGTCAGGCCCTTGTATTCGACGAGGGCGGGGTGCAGGTCGCGCAGCACGCGGTGCATGCGCCGGCCCCACTTGGGTACGGTCGCAAGCTCGCGCAGGCTGATGAGGTAGCAGCGCACGCCGAACAACATCCCGTTGCTGCGCGGCAGCCGCCACAACCCCTGCAGTTCCACCCGTAGATGCACCAGATCGCCGGCGTTCTGCGCGGTCACCGTTCCGCGATCGGGTCCCCAGAAGGGGTAATTCTCGGGCGATGTGTCCAGGCGGGGGTTGACGGTCATGGTCCAATTCAAGCGCCGTACCGGCTGGCCGAGCCGCAGATTCAACAGGAATTTCCGGGCACGATCGAACACGTTCATTTCATGCGCGAGCGGCACGGGTCCGTGCCATTCGGTAAAGGTCATGCCGAGGTCGAAGTCCAACGACCAATCGGCCTGGGTGGTGACGACACCTGCCTCGATCCATAGATCCTCGTCGCGCTGATCCATCACCACCAGATCGCCCTGCGTCTGGCGTCCGATGTAGTCGAGCGGCGGACGCGGCAGCGTGTTGACATCGCCAAAAATGAATTCCTGCTCGATACCCAGGGGGCGGTTCACCCAGTGCCAGCGGTTGCCGGCCTTGTCGAGCGTGAAATGCGCGGGATAATCGCGCGCGAAGGATTCCATGATGAGTTCGAGGCAGTCCCATTGCGCGCTCAGCATATGCGGCAACGCTTGAAACCGGTTCGGTTCGGCGGCCAGGACGAGCGCGCGTTCGCGGCATTCGGCGACGTAGTGTTCGTCGACGTCGAACGCGAACTCGACATGCGACCCGGCGAGACCCGCCGTGTGCGCCTCGATGTTGACCGAGTACATGTACTTGTCCTCGGGAAACGGCAGGGGAAAGCGCCGGATGGCCCGGGGGCTGTTGTGGAAGGTGAAGTCGTCGCGGAACGTTTCGTCCGGTTTGAAAACGGCACTCATCGTGTGGCTCCTATAGATCGAGCACGAGGCTCTTGCAGCGCGCTCGTGATACGCAGGGCATGATGGTCTTGCGCGTGGCCTTGTCGGCATCCGATAGAAAATGATCGTTGTGCACCAGTTCGCCGTCGACCTCGAGCACGCTCGTCTGGCAAAAGCCGCAGACCCCGCCGCGGCACAGATACGGGACCTCGACGCCGGCGGCCTCGATGCTCTCCAGCAGGCTCTGCTCGGGCGGGACATGCACGCTTAAGCGCGAGCGGGCAAGAAACACCTCGAAGGCCTCGCCCACCGGCGGCGCGCTGAATTTCTCCCAGTGAATGTGGCTGTCGGGCCAGCCAAGATCCTGAGCCGTGGTGATGACCCGGTTGATGAGGCCGCCCGGACCGCAGACATACAGGTGCGTGCCCAGCGGCTGGTCCGACAGCAAGGATTCGAAGGCGATGGACTGGTCTTCGCTGTCGTAGTACATGCGCAGCCACCCACCCTCGCGCTCGCGCAGCCGGGTCAGGAATGCGGCGTGCTCCGGCGAGCGCACCGAATAGTGCAGTTCGTACGGCGCGGCTCCGTCATGCAGATCCTCGAGCTGCGCCAGAAATGGCGTGATGCCGATGCCGCCCGCGATCAACAGGTGTTTGCGCGCGATCTTCGCGAGCGCGAACAGGTTCACCGGGTGGGCGATCTCCAGCCGGCTGCCGACCTGAAGCTTCTCATGCATGAAATGCGAGCCGCCACGGGACTCCTCCATGCGCCGCACGCCGATCTCGTACGTGTCCAATCGATGGGGCGAACTCAACAGCGAGTAGGGGTTGCGATGCGTGCGCAGTGCGCCGCGCATCACCACGACGACGTGCGAGCCGCCGGAGAAGGCGGGCAGCGTGCCGCCGTCCGCGCGGGCCAGGGTGAAATGCTTGATGAGCGGCGTCACCTGCTCGATGGCCGCGACCACCACGTCGAGGGTTTGCGCGTCGCTCACGGGTAAGCCTCCTGGATGGGAGGTAGGTCGCCGGGCGCTTCCGCGTCGACCATGACGCCCATGTAGGCCGCCAGACGCCTGGAATAATGATCGCGGACCAGCAGCCAACGACCGCATCCGGTGCACGCTGCAATGTTGGTGCGCACGCCTTCGGTGGTGGTGCGGCAATGCACGCAATAGAGACGGCGGGCCAGCGTGCCGATGTCCTCGGCGCCGATCTCGTCCTTGTTCAGGTCGAATTCCAATGCGGTCCTTAGTGCGCGACCGATGAAATGTTCGGGGCCCGCCACATACAGGCGGGTTCCCATCAAGGAGCGTTCGAGAACCGTGCGCAACTCCTCGAGCAAGGCGCCGGCGTCGGCGAAGACCTGCGCCTGCGCCAGGCCCAAGGTCTGAAACGGTTCCGCCCACTCGTCGCCGTCGGGCACGAACAGCACGCGAGTCCGCTCGAGGAGCGCCGGCGCGGCGGCCCGAAGCTCGCCGATCACCCGAGCCAAGGCGCTGCGTCCGGCACCCAGGCCCAGCATCAAATGATAGCGGCCGCGCGTATCGGCGCGCAGCGGCGAATACACGGGCTTGCTCTTGATGCCGGAGGCCACCTAGTACACCGCCAGTCGATGCGTCACTGCCACCACGGCGATACCGGCCGCCAGCACGACGAACGGCCAGATACCGGCCCGCTTGATCGCGGAATCGCCGCTGTTTTGCCCCAGATCCTCCTTCATCTCATCCGGGAAGTGGCCCTTGTCCTGGACGTAATGCCGGTAGATGAACACCGGAATGATCAAGGCGCAGAACACCAGCCCGGTGCTCAGGGTGCCGATGCCGTACACGTCCGCGCCGAATCCCATGAAGGCCAGGTTGACGAAGGATAGTACGGCGCCCACCCCCAGGATCCAGTTCGGAGCGCGCCACGGGCGCTCCTGATGGGGACGATCCAGGCGATGGATCCAACCCGCGTTCAGGTTCAAGAAATTGAAGATCATGTAGCCCACGTTGGCCGCGCCGATCACGAACACCGAGTCCGACATCAACAGCAGCAACAGATTGAAGACCAGATCCGTGAGCATGGCGTTCGACGGCGCATGGTGCGAGTTCACCTTCGACAGGTATTCCGGCAGCCAGCCGTCGACCGATGCCTGGTACAGGGTGCGCGACGATCCAGCCATCGAGGTGATGAGCGACAGCACCAGGGCCAGGACCAGCATGATGACCACCACGGCCGCGATGAGCCGTCCGCCGTGCACCATGTGTCCCATCACCGCGGCGACGCCCATGCCGTTGTAAATGTCCGGCGCGAGCATGCCGGTGTACACGGCGGGTGTGGTCACCGCGCCGGAGGCGTCGACGACGGCCGGCGTGACCAGCGTGCCCAGTCCCAGGAAGCCTTGGAACGCGAAAGGCACCAGCGTATACACCACNNGCGGTCTCGAATCCATACGTGGACCAGGCGGCCAGGAACATCCCGCCCGCCAGCACCGTGATCCCTGACAGGTTCCAGGTGCCGTCAATCACCCGGCCCACGGTGTCATGCGCCAGCGGCACCAGGGGGAAGAAGTTCGCCTTGACCATGTCGCCGGTGAGGATGGGCACGACCCCGATGAGAATCAGCGGAATCATGGCCGAAATACCGAGGATCTTGGTCGTGTTGGCGGACCGTAGGATGCCGCCGTCCTGAACGGCCTTCACCGCGAACATGAGGATGGCGCCCAACAAGAACACCGCATTGATGCGCAGGCTCAGACCGGTCTTGATGGCGCCCAGATCCAGCAGCGTGATCTGCCAGGTATTGACCATGGCGTCCGGCGCGAACAAGGCGTTCAAAATGTAGCCCGCGGCGAAGGCCGAACCGGTGGCCTGGACGGGCGACCACGCGAACCAATTGCACCACACGGAGATCGGGGCGATGATCTTGCTGTACCTCACCCAGGCGATCGCGCCGTAGACCGAGGTGCCGCCCGATTTGTTCGGGAACAGCCCCGCGATTTCCGCGTAAACGAACGATTGGACGAAGCCGAGTCCGATCGATGCCGCCCAGATCAACCAAGAGAGTTTGCCGACGGTCGCCGCCACGGCGCCGATCGAAAACAGCACCAGCGGCGGTACGCCGCTGGCCACCCAGAAGGCGCCGGTCCAGTCGATGCCACGTTCCAGTCCGTCGCTATTGCTCGTGACCGGCGTGACGACAACGTCGATGCTGGCACTCATGTGACTGATCGTTTGGAATAGAGAATGCCGTGGTTAGGGTCGCGCGCCATGCTCTTGGATCCTCTGTTGCGGTAGTCGAAATGTGCTAGGTTGATGGCGCACACCGCTCACGGGATTCGTATCATATTGAGGTCCGGCTGCGCTCGCCAGCGCGCGCGGTGGGTCTGAATCAGGGTCGCTGGCATCGGAAACAAATATCACGCTAGTAACTGTAGTGCAAATAAATTACGTGCAGTGTAAATTGGGCGCGAAGCGCATGGAAGCGTCTTTGCGCGGGAAGCTCAAAGAAACATCGCGAGGGTAGCGTGGCCCGTTTTTCCAAAAAGTCGATGACCGGTGGGGCGTCAGCGCCTGCGTTGGTCTCCAGTACCCCCGCACCAGGCCAATTGCCGCCCAGTGTCGGGCGCCAATTGGGCGCTGTCGCCAGACGCGTTCGGGAAGGGCAGGGACTGACCTTGACCGACGTCGCGACCACGGCGGGTATCAGTGCGGGCATGCTGAGCCGACTCGAGACCGGTCATGTAACCCCCAGCTTGGAAACGTTGGTGGCGCTGGCCGCTGCGCTGGGCGTCAGACCGGCGCTTCTGCTCCAAGAGGTGGGCGGTGATGAGGAGGGCGCCCAGCGTGTTCCCGCTGGCCAGGGACTCGAGGTGGTGCGGCGCGGCACCCGTCGCGGCCATACCTATCACCTCCTGGCGGCGCAACGCGGTCCGCGGAAATCCTTCGAGCCTTTTCTAGTGACGCTGACCGACAAGAGCGAGGTGTTCCCCGGGTTTCAGCATCCGGGAACGGAGTTCATTTACATCCTGGCGGGGGCACTGACCTATCGCCATGGCAGCCATAGCTACCCGCTGGCTCCCGGCGACAGCCTGAGCTTTCGCGGGGATGTCCCGCATGGCCCGGAGACGCTGGACAAGGTGCCGATCCGAATGCTGTCGATCATCATTTACGACGAGTGATTCTGCGGCGTCATGACTGACGTGAGCTTTTCTTGACGCCGGACCGTGCCAGGCGCCGCAGTCCCACCAGCATGGCCTTGTCGGGGAACGCGCGCCGCGGAATGGCGTGAATCGCTCCCGTGTGTTGCTGCAGGAGCACGATGCGCTCGTTCTCCTTCAGTGCCTTCAAGTCGGACCAGAGGATTCTTTCGGTCATCGCCGCCGCCGGCGCGATGGTGATCCCGCGGTCATCCCAGGATGCCGCCGTACGCCGCCGCAAGGTCGGATTCCGTTGGTACGCCTCGGTCGCCGTCTGCCGCACCTTGCCGATCTGCGTGAGACGAAACCCGCCCAGGCAGGCCGTGAGCCCGATGAGCAGCGGCAGCATGTTGTAACTCCAGGGAGAGACGGACCATGCCAGCATGGCCGCGTTGACGGCGGCAAACAGACCCAGTTCGACCCGGGGGCGAATGCCGATGGCGAGCAGCCTCGCCGACGCGATGTCCTCCGGCTCGAGGGTGTATTCGACGAACACGGGCGCTAGTGCTGCGGTGACTTCGCCTCCTGCGCCCGGTATGCCACCCAGCTCTGATCGATCAGGTAGGCATGAATGTTGTCGACGTCGGACTCGCTCAAGAGATCGTCGAAGCGCTCCATGCCGGCGGCCGCGAGCGCGCCGTGGAGCACAATGTCCTTGAACGCGGCGTGCAGTCCGGGATTGAGCCGGCGCAGGTCAGGG
Source organism: Gammaproteobacteria bacterium (assembly GCA_003164785.1). Classification (GTDB taxonomy): domain Bacteria; phylum Pseudomonadota; class Gammaproteobacteria; order Steroidobacterales; family Steroidobacteraceae; genus Bog-1198. Next base: position 24,855 of record PLUE01000032.1, read on the forward strand.
GTTATGTTCAAGTCGAGCACGTGGCATCGGGAGCATTCCTCGACGAATTTGATCTCGCCGTCATGGATGGCCTGCGGGCTCGAGGTCTGTTCCGGCGGCTTGTCGAAAGGCTCGACCACGCGGGCAGCGGGTGTGGGCACCCGGCCGCCCCCGAGTTTGAACGCGATGATGCGATTGGTGTTCTCGTACTTGGTCGCGGCGCTGCTGGGTGGTATCGAACCCACGGAAATGCCCGTGCCGCCGTAGCCCGCCTGGACCGCGACGAACTGCTCGCCGTTGACTGCGTAGGTGGTCGGCGCCGCCATGATGTGGCTTCCGGTCTGGATGATTTTGAGCACCTTGCCGGTATCGGCGGCGTATACCCACAGACCGCCGCTGCCGCGGCCCTGGAAAACGAGATTGCCGGCCGTCGAGGTGACTCCGCCGTCATAGCCGCGGATGCCGGAGGAAGTCTCGTGCTCCCAGACGGTTTTCTGCGCCACGGGGTCCCAGGCGCGCAGCAATTCGCGGACCGGCTTCACTTTGCGCGCGCTCTTGATGTCCTTCAGGTCGGGTACGGCGCCGTACAGGCGCTTCAAGTCGGCGGCGTCGTAGGTGTCGTCGGCGAGGATGCCGTTGGCGGTGAAAAACCCGTCGAGATACTTCACCTCGCCGCCGTTGTGGAGCATATCGACCCACACGGCGGGCGCATCGATCACCGGGATGTACACCAGATGCGTCTGGGCGCTCAGGGACATGGGATTCCAGGTATGTGCACCGGCCCAGGAAGGATAAATGGCCTTGGGTGAGGAGTACCAGTCGGATTCCTTGGTCATGATCGGGCGCCCGGTTTTCATGTCGATGCCCGTGGTCCAGTTGACGAAGCTGAAATTCTTGGCCGATAGCAGCTTGCCGGTCTTGCGGTCGAGCACGTAAAAGAAACCGTTCTTGTTGGCCTGCAGGAGGACCGGCGTGTCGGCGCTGCCGACGGCCAAGGTGGCGAGGATCATCTTCTGGGTCGAGTCGAAGTCCCAGCTGTCGCGCGGTGTGGTCTGGTAGTACCAGGCGAGCTTTCCGGTGTCGGCATGCAGCGCGATGATGGATGCGGTGTACAGGCTGTCCAGCCTGGCATCGCCCAACTGCCGAAGATCGTAGGGCGCCGCATTGGAGGTGCCGAAGTACAGCAATTTCAGCGCAGGGTCGTAGCCAAAGCCGTCCCATACGGTGCCGCCGAGCTTGAACTGCGGACCACGCGTCGCATCCCAGGTCTTGGCCGCCGCGGCGAGCACGGGATCCTCGAGCGGCTGCCCGACGGCAGGCGGGACCGTGTAGAAGCGCCACTTGAACTTGCCGGTGTCGAGGTCGTATGCCGACACGTAGCCGCGGACGCCGCCACGCCCCATGTCGGCGCCGGCATTGCCGATGACCACGACATCGCCGGCGATCTGTGGTGCGCCGGTGCTGGCGTAGGGGAGCTTGTGATCCACGATGGTGTCCGCTTCCCAGACCCTCTTTCCGGTGGCCGCATCGATGGCATGCAGCCGCCCATCACCCGAAGCGACGTAGACCTTCTTCTTCCAAACCGCCACGCCGCGATTCACCAGATCGCAGCAGGGATTGCGGCCGGCGAAGAAATCGCTTTTCGGGTCGTAGCGCCAGAGTTCCTTGCCCGTCGCCGCATCGACGGCGTAGACGTAGCCCCAGGTGCCGGAGGTATACATGACTCCATCGATCACCACGGGCGTGGCTTCCTGCCCGCGGAGGGGCGCGCCCAGATCGTAGGTCCACGCAAAGCCCAAGTCCTTGGCGTTCGCGGCGTTGATCGTGGACAGCGGGGAGTAATACGTACCGTCTTGGTCGCGGCCGCCGGTGTACCAATTCTGCGGTTCGGCGTCGGCGCCCGGCGCAGAGGTGGAGGTGCTCGCCGTTGCGGCGAGCGCCTCGCCCCAGCCCAACAGCAGTGTGGCACCGAGCAATATCCCGGCGCCGGACAGATTCCCGGAGGTGCGCGACCGGGCGCGGATCGGCTTCGAATGTCGTGGCAAGACTTAGGTCTCCTATGGGGCGAGGCGTGAGATGAAGGCCAACGTTATCATGCACGCCGTTCGGCGCGCGTGGCGAGGACGAAACCGAGCGCCATGATCCACAGCACCGCGGTCATGGCCGAGGGGCCGAGACGCTGCATGACGACCCCGGTGGCGGCAGGTCCGACGCTGCTCGCCAGATTCCACGTCAGCGCGATCAGGCCGGACGCGCGTAGCAGGGCGGCGCCGCTGAAACGCTCACCGCTCGACACCATCGACAACGTGTAAACGGATCCCGCGACGCCGCCCAGGAGGTAAAGATACAGCTCCCAAAGTCCGGGCACGGCGATCATCACGGGCAGCAGCGGCAACAGGACGCACATCGCCAGGCCGCTCAAACGGTGCACCCGGGCACGCCCGTAGCGGTCCGCGAGCGATCCTGCGGCGAACTGCAGGGTCGCGTCGCCGAGGAACACGATGATCACGGCGGCGAGGGCACGGCCCTGGGTGAGGCCGCGATCGAGCGCGAAAATCGGCAGAAAGCTCAGGATGATATTGTCGAAGGCGGCGAACAGACCCGCGCCGGCGACGATTGCCGGGGCAGTGCGGACGATGGTGAGCCACGATGCGGCTGCATCCTTGGCGCCGTTGCCGAGGGCGTCGGGGGTGGCGATGGAAGCATCCTGTGCCACGGCGATGCCGGGAATTCCCAGCAAGAAGACGCCACCGCAGATCAGGAATGCTTGGTTTGGCGCGCCGGTGAGGGCATTGCTCAACAGCGGTCCGAGTACCTGACACAGCGAAAAGCTGGTCGAATAAATCGCGACCACCCGGCCGCGCACGGCGTCACCGGGCAGGGTGTTGATCCAAGCCTCTCCCAGGACGAACAGCGGGGCCATGGATGCACCGAACAAGGCGCGCAAGGCTGCCCAAGCCCACAAGCTGTCGACGTATTGCAGCAGCATGACCGACGCCGCGGCGATGGCCACGCAGCAGAGCATGACCCGCCGGCGTCCAAAACGCAGGGTGGCGGCCGGCGAGGCGAGCGTTCCGAGTACGCCGCCGAGTGCCGAGACCGCCACCATCCAGCCGACCACCTCGGGACCGAAACCATGCGCGGTCAATGTCAGTGCCGCCAGCGGGAGCGTGCTGCCCACACCGATGCCGAGCACGGCCACGCTGGCGGTTACCGCGAGAAAATCGCGCAATAAATGTCTTTCGAGCATGAATGGGCGGCCTGCCGGGCGCCGGGCCGGGGGGCGTGGCGCCTACTCTTCTTCGTTGGCGTAGATGATCAGCGACAGCATGCGGATCGGCACCTTTTCCAGGCGTTCCGGACCGTGTGCGACATCGCCGCGAAAGGTCAGCGTGTCCCCGGGCTTGAGCACGTACGAGTGCCGGCCGTGACGGTAGTGCAGAATGCCCGACAGCATGTGGATGAATTCGACGCCGGGATGCTGAAAGCCGGGAAACACTTCGCTGCGATCGTTCAAGGTGACGAGAAACGGCTCGAACACCTTGCGGGGGCCGCGTTGGGCCGCCAGCAAGTGATAGGTGTGCCCGCGACGCGTTCCGCTGCGGACGGTCTCGAGGCCCTCGCCGGCACGGATCAGCTGCGCTCCCCCATCATCCGCACCGACGCGCTGCATGAGCGCGGACGCGGTGACGCCGAGGGCCTGGGACAGCGCCACGATGGTCTCCAGGCTCGGCGATACGCGGCCGGTTTCGAGCCTGCTCAGCATGGCGCTGCTGATGTCCGCGCGTCCGGCCACGTCGGCCAACGTTAGATTCTGGCTCTCGCGCAGCCGCCGGGCGGTGCGTCCCAGATCGATGGCCGGACTTTCGCTCCGATCGGCCGTCCCCCGGCGGTGCGCCGCGGCGGGGCGGCCCGCTGCGGGTCTGGCGCCCGTGGGTCTGACAGCCGGCGGGCGCGGCTGCCCCTTCAATTCAACCCGGCGCGCCATATTCGCGATTGCACAAGACGCAAATTAAGTTGCTCCACAGTTAAAAATCGTGCTTATATTCGCACATGCCAGTTGTGCTGTTAACCGTCAATCGTCCCGCCGCATACCCTTAGAGCCCGATGCCCCCTCGATTACTGCGTTTCGGCCTGCGCAAGCATACGGAACCTTTGGATGCCACGCGCGCGAGGGATGGCGGTGTCGGTGCGAGCGCTGCCTTACGATGCGGGTACCGGGCATAAGATTGTCATTGAATGCGGCGGTAGTTACACGGGAGTTTCGGTATGAATCGAGAGCAGGCTCAGGAGTTCTTCAAGCAGAACCAGATCCGCTATGTTTTGGCCCAATTCGTCGACATTCATGGCTCGGCGAAAGCCAAGTCCGTGCCCGTCGAGCATTTGGACATGGTATTGAACGACGGGGCGGGCTTTGCCGGCTTCGCATTGTGGGGTTTCGGCATGGGGCCGGAGGGTCCGGACTACATGGCGGTGGGCGACCTGTCCACGCTGCAGGCCATTCCCTGGATGCCCGGCTACGCCCGTCTCATCTGCAACGGCGTGGTCAGCAAAAAGCCGTACCCGTATTGCTCGCGGGTGGCGCTCAAGAACCAGATCGCACGGCTGACGGAGCGCGGGCTGACCCTGTTCACCGGGATCGAGCCGGAGTTCATGCTGCTGCGCCGCGCCGCGGATGGCACCCTGGGACCTGCCGATCCCACCGACGATCTCGACAAGCCGTGCTACGACTACAAGGGTCTATACCGGACCCGCGAAGTGCTCGACGAGATGGTGAGCGGTCTGCGCGCGGTCGGCATCGACGTGTATCAGATCGATCATGAAGACGGCAACGGCCAATTCGAGATCAACTTTACCTATGACGAGGCATTGAAATCGGCCGACAATTTCACGTTCGTGAAAATGGCCGCCAGCGAAGTGGCGCACAAGCACGGCATGATCGCCACGTTCATGCCGAAGCCCTTCTCGAACCGCACCGGCAGCGGTGCGCATTTCCATGTCTCCGTGGGTTCGGCCACCGTGAAGAATGCGTTCCATGACCCCGCCGACAAGTCCGGCATGGGACTATCCACCATGGCCTACCAGTTCATGGCCGGCATCCTGGCGCACGCGCCCGCGTTCTGTGCGGTGGCGGCGCCGACGGTCAACTCGTACAAACGTCTGGTGGTGGGCCGTTCGCTGTCGGGCGCGACGTGGGCCCCTGCGTATATTGCCTACGGCGACAACAACCGCACGGCGTGCGTGCGGGTCCCGCACGGACGCCTCGAGGTCAGACTGCCGGATTCGGGCTGCAATCCGTATCTCGTGACGGCGGCGCTCATCGCGGCCGGCCTCGACGGCATCGATCGCAAACTCGATCCGGGCCCGGCCCAGAACATCAATCTGTATCAGTTGTCGATGGAGGATCTGGCGGCCAAGGGAATCAAGGTGCTGCCGCAGTCCTTGCATGAAGCGATCAACGCGCTCGAGCCGGACAGCGTGATTTGCAACGGCCTGGGGCCCGACCTGGCGCGCGAATTCATCCGCCTGAAGCGCATGGAGTGGACCGAGTACTCGCGTCACGTGTCCGATTGGGAATCCAAGCGCTACATGGAATTTTTTTAAGGTCTCAGGAGCCGTCGCATGTGTGGAATAGTCGGTCTATTGGTCAAGAAGCCCGCGCTGCGGGATCAATTGGGCGCGCTGATGGTGCCCATGCTCACCGGCATGACGGAGCGAGGCCCCGATTCCGCGGGGCTAGCGGTGTACACCACGCCGGTGGCGGACGACCAGCGCAAGATAAGCCTGTACAGCGGCGAGCATGCCGTGGATTGGTCGGCACTGCTCGGCCGTGTCTCGCACGAGTTCCGCGAGCAGCATGAGATCGCCGTGCACGGCAATCAAGCCGTGCTCACCACGGCGGCCGATGCCGACAAAGTGGTGTCGTGGCTGAAGCGCGCGGCGCCGTCGGTTGCCGTGCTGTCGGTGGGTCAATCCATCGACCTGTACAAGGACGTGGGGGCTCCGGCCGACATCGCGCGGCGCTACGAGTTCGGCTCGCTGCGCGGCACCCACCTGGTCGGTCACACGCGCATGGCCACCGAGTCGGCGGTCACCCCGGCGCATGCGCATCCGTTCACGGCGGGCCGCGACTTCTGCCTGGTGCACAACGGTTCCTTGTCGAATCCGCATCTGGTGCGCAAGCGCCTGGAGCCGCTGGGCATCACGTTCGAGACCGACAACGACACCGAAGCCGCCTGCCGATTCTTCGAGTGGCGGTTGCGGGAAGGCGATGACCTCGAGAAGGCCGTGGAGCGCGGCTTCAGCGAACTCGACGGCTTCTTCACGTTCCTGATGGGCACCGACAAGGAACTGCTGATCGTGCGCGATGCGTTCGCGTGCAAACCGGCGGTGGTGGCGGAGACGGACGACTATGTCGCCATTGCGTCGGAATTCCGTTCCCTCGCGCACCTGCCCGACATCGGACATGCGTCGCTTTTCGAGCCCAAGCCGGAGGAGATCTATTCATGGCGAATTTGAATCCCGTGACGACGGCCCGAGAGTTCGATCTCGCGCGCGATTCGTTGCGGCAGCTGAACCTGTATCTGCACAGGAGCGCGGCGGGCGAGGGCATCTCGCATATCAGCGTGCAGAATCCCGATGGCGCGCATTCCATCGCCGTGGGTCTCGATGCGGCGCTTGATGTGCACATCCATGGGCACGTGGGCTATTACGTGGCCGGGATGAATCAGCATGCCTCGGTGACGGTCCATGGCAATGCGGGTCCCGGCGCGGGCGAGAACATGATGTCGGGGCGGCTGCATGTCAAGGGATTCGCCTCGACGGCCGCGGGCGCGTCGGCGCACGGCGGCTTGCTCATCATCGATGGCGACGCATCATTGCGCTGCGGGATTTCGTTGAAGGGGGCGGACATCGTCGTGGGCGGCAGTGTGGGCAGCTTTTCGGCCTTCATGGCCCAGGCGGGACGCATGGTCATCTGCGGCGATGCCGAAGACGCGCTCGGCGACTCGTTGTACGAAGCCGTCATCTACGTGCGCGGCAAGGTGCGATCGCTGGGAGCGGACGCGCGTTTCGAGCCGATGACGGACACCGACCGCGCCGCCGTCACGAGCCTGCTGGCCGCCGCGGGCCGTTCCGACGACCCGGCCGAATTCAAACGCATCGCGTCCGCCAAGAGCTTGTATCACTGGCACGCCGATGCCAACCAGGAGTATTGAACATGAGTGGCTTGCAGCTGGAGGAATCGGCGGGTTTCGACCGCCAAACCATCGACTACATCCAGCGCGCGGCCGCGAGCGGACTGTATGAAATTCGCGGGCTTGGCGCGAAGCGGCGCGTGCCGAATTTCGACGACCTTCTGTTTCTCGCCGCGTCGTTGTCGCGCTATCCGCTCGAGGGCTACCGCGAGCGCTGCGCGACGAAGACCATCCTGGGCACGCGGTTCGCATCGAAACCGATCGAACTGGCCATTCCCATCACCGTCGCCGGCATGAGTTTTGGTGCGCTGTCCGCCCGGGTGAAAGACGCGCTGGGACGTGCCGCGACCGAGGTGGGTACCTCGACGACCACCGGCGACGGTGGAATGACGACCGAAGAGCGCGCGTCGTCCAAGATGTTGGTGTACCAGTGCCTGCCCTCCCGATACGGGTTCAATCCGGACGACGTGCGGCGGGCCGATGCCATCGAAATCGTCATCGGCCAGGGCGCCAAGCCGGGCGGCGGCGGCATGTTGCTTGGCCAGAAGGTCAATCCGCGCGTGGCGCGGATGCGGACCTTGCCGGAAGGAGTGGACCAACGCTCCGCCTCGCGCCATCCCGACTGGACCGGACCCGACGATCTGGTCATCAAGATCAAGGAGCTGCGTGAGATCACGGATTGGGAGAAGCCGATCTACGTGAAGGTCGGCGCGACGCGTGTTTTCAACGACGTCAAACTCGCCGTCCATGCCGGCGCGGACGTGATCGTGGTTGACGGCATGCAGGGCGGCACGGCTGCCACGCAAACCGTGTTCATCGAGAATGTCGGCATCCCCACCTTGGCGGCGCTGCGGCAGGCCGTGGATGCGTTGGACGACCTCAACATGCGCGGCACCGTGCAGCTGGTGATATCCGGCGGCATCCGCAGCGGCGCCGATGTCGCCAAGGCGCTCGCGATGGGCGCGGACGCCGTCGCCATCGGGCAGGGCGTTCTCATCGCGCTGGGCTGCAACAGCGATAGCTACATCTCGAAGGGCCAGCACATCTCGGCCATCGACGACTATCAGAAACTCGGCACGGCGCCGGGCTTCTGCCATCATTGCCATACCGGCAAGTGTCCCGTGGGCGTCACGACGCAGGATCCGGAACTCGAGCTGCGGCTCGAGCCCGAGGTGGGCGCCAAGCGGCTGCGAAATTATCTGAAGACTGTCAATATGGAGCTGACCACCATCGCCCGCGCCTGCGGAAAGCAGGATGTGCATCATCTGGAGAAGGAAGATCTGGTGGCGTTGACCGTCGAGTCGGCCGCGATGGCCGGCGTGCCGCTCGCCGGTACGTCGTGGATCCCGGGCACGCGGGGCACGCCGGGCGCGGCGCCGCCATGATCGTCGAACTCGCCTTGCTCACCATCACGCCGGGCCGCGAGGCGGAATTCGAGGCGCTGTTTCCGACGGCGATCAAGGTGATTGCGCGCACGCCGGGTTACCTTGCTCACGAATTGCGGCGGTCAGTGGAGACGCCCAATCGGTTCGCCATGCGCATCGAATGGGCGACACTCGAGGATCACACGGTCGGATTCCGCGGCTCCCCGGCGTTTGCGGAGTGGCGGGGCCACGTGCAGCCGTTTTTCGCGGCTCCCGCCGTCGTCGAGCACTTCCGGCCGGTGGCGGGCGAAGAGGACTGAGCGCCTTCGGGCCGACCCGGGTAACATTCGCCTCATGACAATCATTCAGAGCATCGGCGATCTTCGCACGCTCGCCAAACGGCGCATTCCGAAGGCGATTTTCGACTACGCGGACGGTGGTTCGTACGGAGAGCGGACGCTGCGGCGAAATGCGGCAGATCTGGACGACATTTCGTTTCGACAACGAGTCATGGTCGACGTGTCGGATGTGTCGCTCGCGACCACGCTGCTCGGAGCGCCGGTCTCGATGCCGCTGGCCATCGCGCCCACCGGCCTCGCGGGCTTCTTCCATGCGGACGGAGAGATTCTCGGTGCGCGGGCCGCCGCCGCATTCGGCATTCCGTTCTGTCTCAGCACCATGTCGATCTGCTCGATCGAAGACGTGCGCGCCGCGACGAATCAGCCCTTCTGGTTCCAGCAGTATCTGATGCGCGATCGGGCGTTCAATCAAGAGCTCATAGACCGCGCCCGCGCGGCGCAGTGTTCGGCACTCGTGCTCACACTGGATCTCCAGGTGCTGGGGCAGCGTTGGCGCGACAAACCCAACGGACTGTCGATTCCGCCGCGCCTGACCCTGCGCAATGCATTCGACCTCGCGACCAAGCCCGTTTGGGCTCGCGGTGTGTTATTCGGCAAGCGGCGGACGTTCGGCAATCTGGCGGGTCGCATCGGTGGCTTGAACAAGATCGGAAGCTTGGCGGAGTGGACCGCGACGCAATTCGACGCCTCGGCCAACTGGCGCGACGTGGATTGGGTGCGCGGTCGTTGGCCGGGGAAGCTCATCTTGAAGGGCGTGTTGGATGCGGAGGATGCCCGGCTCGCCGTGACGGCGGGCGCGGATGCGATCGTCGTATCCAATCATGGTGGGCGGCAGCTGGACGGTGCGCCCTCCACGATTTCGGTATTGTCGGAGATTGCCGCCGCCGTCGATGGTCGATGCGAAGTGCTGTTCGACGGCGGGATTCGATCGGGCCAGGACATCGCCAAGGCGCTCGCGCTGGGCGCGCGTGGCGCACTCATCGGCAAGTCGTTTCTCTATGCGTTGGCGGCTGGCGGCCAGGCCGGCGTCACACGGGCCCTCGAGATTCTGCGTGACGAATTGCGGGTGACGCTGTCGTTGACGGGGACCACGAGGGTGTCGGACGCCGGGCCGCACATCCTGCGCAGCCGCGACCGCTGATCGAGCTGGCCGGCCTGCACGACCGCGGCCGCACCGTTCAAGCAAGCGACTTTATGCTGAAGCGGCTCTTCTGCCGGATTTTCGCCGACGTGGAATCGTTGGTCGCCTGCGCCGGCGCTCTCTTGACCGCCTCCGGGCGAATCGTGGGAACGGCTCCGTAGCGTCCGCGCAGGTAACCCTTGCCGATCAACTCGTGCTTGCGTGGCGGGGCCGGCGCGCCCCACACCGGGGTCAGTTGGCTGGCCTCGTTTTCGTTCAGCGACATGAGCCAGATTTCGTCGCGTCGCAGAACGTTCACGTCCATCAAGGTGGTGTTGTGGCTGGTGAGCAGAAGTTGTGCGCCTCGATCCGACACGGTGGGATCGTTGATGAGTTGCAGAAGGTAACGGGCCACCAGCGGATGCAGGCTGATGTCGAACTCATCGATCAACAGCAGCTTGCCGTGTTCGATCGCGGCCAGCAATGGCCCGAAAAGGCTCGCCAAACGCTGTGTTCCGGCCGACTCGTCCGCCGCATGAAGCCATACGATCGAGTCGCCGCGAGAGTGCGAAAATTCGACGACCGATCGCTCGGCCGCGGCCCGCGGTCGTTTGTTCGGCAGGAACCAGGAGCCCACGGGTTCGGGCCGCTCCGCGTCGGGTTCCGGCACGCGCACGTCGTGAACCCGAATATCGGCGGCATGCAGAAATTCGAGCATCTGCTTCTTGAAGGCCTTGTCCTGTATCGAGGTGGCCACCCGGGCAAGATTCGCGGGCTCCGACGGATATACCAGCTCGATCCCATGTTCGAACCAGTGGAACAGCGGGCGCAGCTGCTCGGCATTGAGCTGGGCCGCGGTGGTCAGAAACAGCGAGTTGCAGCGTGTGGCGTCGCGCCACCTCGCACGGGGGCCGCTGAAATTCTGAGAGAACGGGGACCACACTTCGCGCCGCCGGGTGCGGTCCCAGACCCGTTCGAACCAGCGCTGCGATTTGCCCGTGCAGTAGACCAACAGGCGTTCGCCGCGGATGCCGTGGGCGTCGTACGAAAATCCATAGCGATAGCGCACCTTGTCGATCAGCAGGTCGATTTCGAACTCCGTGGGGTCGCGGGCCAGCGGCCCGAATCGAAACGGCGCATATCGTTCGGCGAATTCGGTTTCGGAGAAGATGGTCGAATGCAGAACCAGATCGCGCATCACCGCAAATGCGCTGATGAGATTGGTTTTACCGCTGCCGTTCGGACCGAAAACGATCGCTGCCTTGGACAGCCGGCGCACCGACTTCATCCCCGTCGGCAGGCAATGAGTCGCGGCATGCATGCTGTCGGAGGACGGTGAAAACGTAAATGCTTGCTGTTCTGCGAAGGATCGAAAATTTCGAACCTTGAATCCAATCAACATGCGATGCCTCCATGGCGCCAGCTTTAAATGGCGATTTCCGACGGATCTCTGTGCCTTTTTACTGCAAAGCGTGAATGCGCATCTGTTCGTTGGCATACATACAGGCTCATTCGCTCAAAAAGAACTGCCGCAAACGCGCGGACTGGTCGGTTCGGAGCGATTCCAGCAGTTCTTGGAGGGTTCCGGCCTGCGCACCACCATGATGGTTCCGTCCTCGCCGACCATGCGTACCAAGCATTCCATGCTGCGGACGTCGTGCAGATCCGTCGCCGACACGATTTTCTGGCCGTAAATACAAAAATTGCCGTCGGCCGGGGCGCTGCGCAGCTTCTAGACCTCGAAGATATCGTGTCTGCGCCGAATCGTGCTCGAGTCGGCATCGAGATAAATCGCGACCCGGTTGCCGCCTCGTTCCTTGGCGCTGGCGCAAGCCATCTGTGCGATGGCGATCGGGCCGCCGAGGCCGGCCACGGCGGAGTAAAGCCGGACAACGCCGCAACTCAAGGACAATGCAACGCTCGTCTCCCCGGCGCCGACGGCGCATTCGCCGGCGGATTTGAGGATCTGTAGGGCGCGTGTATAGGCCTGTTCGGCGTCATGTTTCGGCAGATAAACCAGGAAGCTGTCGCCCCCGATGCGGCTCGTGACGGCATCGTGCGGCAGGGCGGGTGCGCGAAACAAGTCCGCAATGCGGACGATCGCTTCGTCACCATTCGAAAATCCCAACACGTCATTGATGGCATGCAGGCGATCGCTATCAAAGTAGAGCAACGACCGAGAAGCGCCAGCGGGTCCCGCATTGGCGACTATCTGCACGTCTTGTTCGAACGCGTTGCGCGTCAACAACCCGGTCGACAGATCGTACTGGCTTTCGAGCAGTGCGCCCACCTGGTGGCCGATGTGTCGGCCCAGGAACAGTTGCCGCCGACCGAACCCCGGCAAGGAGGCATTCTTGAGAAACACCAGACAGCCGATCACTTTTCCCTTACGCGGTTCGATCGGCAGGACCAGCGCCTTGAAGGGCGGCATGTTGTTGCCCGCCGAAACCTTGTTCGCGATGAGCGGCTGCTTGCGACGCTGCACGAAATTCAAGAAGTAGGGACGGCAGCGTTCGAATATTCCGGCTGACTGCATGTCGATGCGAACCATGGACGAATAGGTCAGTTCCAGCCCATGGTCGGGCACTACCACCGCGCCGAAGCAGCCCCGCATGCGCTCCACGGCGGGACCGAGCAACTGACTGATCGCGCGCGGGTCGCTGGAGTTGGCGTGGAGATTCTCGGTCAGCGCGAACAACCATGCTAATTCCTCGGTGCGCTCCGACAGGGTGGCCGACGGCGGAGCCTTGCGCGCCTGTTGTCCGAGTTCACGGCACAGGCAGTCCACCAACGGCGCCGCGGCGCCGACGATCTCGCGCATCAAGCGCCGATCAGACGCTGCCTTGTCACAAAGCGTATTGACCAACAAGATGCTGACCGGCTTCGAATTGAGGACGATGGGGATGGCGACCGCAATGAGGGATTCGCTCAGTCGCGATACCTGCGGCTCCAGGGCGCCGTCGGGAATGATCGCGCGGACGATCGATGGCACGTGGGTCGGGGCGGCCTTGTCCGCGCCGTGGGTCCATACCAGTTCGCCGCCGCCTCCGTAAAAGCTGATGCGCCGCGCGGCGGGCAGGAGGCGGTCGGCGAGATCGCCGTAAGACGAATAGATTTCCCTCGACGGACCCATGCTCTTGGGTCGGACTCGTGCATCCATCGGCGTTCCCTTGTTCACGTCACTATGCCGCCGTCGGCGGAGTTATGGATGTTGGAATGTAGCCAGTTGTTCCGGGCTTCTGTGCGCGACCGTTCACGTAATGCCGGCGCTGCGCCACAGCAAATGCGCGCGCCGCGGCGCATGAGCAACCGGCGCAGCACGGAGCAAACGTGAGCTGCATCGCAAATTCATCCACTCGATCCAATTAAGCGATCAGCGGGAAAATCGTCGTTAACTGCAAATGCGAGCCTAAGATCGTCTGGTCAATGAGTGAGCGCCGTGAACGCGGGTTTGGGAGCGCAGATTTCAACGTATTGAAGTGTCCCTCACGGGTGATCATGCGGTGAACATTTGCTATTCATTGCCGCTCCAGTATTGGAAGCGAACTTGAACAGGGGTACGGCAATGAAAGCAAGGGATCCGGTGTACTCGGCCGAAGTGGAGCAACTGCTCAAGCAACGGGAGATCGAGGTCGACTGTTGGAAATGCAGCGCCAAGGCGCAGCTCACGCTCCAGTGGGTCAGCACCCATCGGGACATGTGCTGCGCGGACTGCGGTACGCTCATCATCCTCAACACCAGCCGGCTGCAGGGCGAGGTCGCGCGTCTGCGACGGCAATTGGGCGCATTGCATGCGCACATGAGCAGCGTGATGACGGACGAAAAAAAGCTGTCGCACCGCATGCCGCGACCCGCGGAGATAAAACCACAGTTCAAGCTGGCACTGGCCAAGGCGCACCCCGACAAGCTGAGCGGATGCGTGAGCGCCGTGTCGGCGCAGCGCCGTGTCGGCGCAGCGCCGCCAAAGATGATCGTGGCGAACGGGGTTTTGTCACCCGGACGGGCTGCGGGATGCTTGGGGCCCAATGGCGACGAAAATTCGTCGAATATGCAGTGATATGCAGCTGTGATCCGGAATATGCCATTCCTATAATGGTTCGCCGTACATACCCTCGGCCGATTTGCGCGGAGGATGTCCTCGGGTTTGGATATAGCGCGGTTTTTATTATGGGAAAGGGAAGCCGTTGACGAGAAGCGTTCCACCGCATCAGACGACACGGAAAGCGACGTGACCACCGCCAATATCACCTGGCTGCGCCCGCCGTCGCCGCAGGACGACTCCGGCGAGGAGAGCTCCGTGTTGGTAAGGACGCTGCGCAAGGCCGACGAGCGTCTGGACGAGTTGCATGCCGGATCCGCCGACCCGGTCGTCGAACCGGAGGGCACCTCGTTTCTTCTCCATCGCGCACAGGTCGACGCACTGTCCGTCGGCGCGGCGCGGCGGGCAGCCGTGATGAATGCGCTGCCCGCGCACATCATTCTGGTCGACATGCAGGGTCGCAGTATTTCTTGGTCGGATGCCGGACGCCAGCTCGATTGCTTCAACCCGCTCATCGACACCAATTACGGCCTGGGTCTCGGCCTCGATTATCTCGCCGCATACGATGGTGCGCCGCTGGATTCTTCGTCGCAAATTCAGCGGGTGGCGACCGGAATCCGCTCGGTTCTTGCCGGCAAGGCTTCGAGGTACTGCTGCGAATACGTGACGAGGTCCAATCTCGAGGAGCGCTGGTACCTCGTCACGGTCACCCCGATGAACGAGGATTATCCGACCGGCGCGGTGGTCGTGTATCTCGACATCACGGGCCAGAAGCAGGGCGAGGCGCACTCGCGGCGCTTCGGAGCCGCCATGGATGCCATGGTGGACGGCATCCTGCTCGTGTCGCGTTCCACCATGCGCTTCGTCCATGCGAACGATGCCGCCTGCCGGATGCTTGGGCTGACCCGGGGCGAGATGCTCGCGCTCGGGCCGGAGGAGGCGCTCGGCACGTCGGCCGTCGAGCTGCAGAGCAGCTACGACATCCTCATCGAGAGCGGCATCGATGCGGAGCCCATCGAAATGCTTCGCCCCGGCGTCGACGGAGTGATTGCCTGGATCGAGGTGCGGCGGCGGGCGCAATACACCGGGGATGGGTGGACGATCGTCACCTTCCTGCGTGACGTGACCGAGCGCAAGATCGCCGAGAACCGCATTGCCTGTCTGAACCGCGTCCACGCGATGCTGAGCGGCATCAACACGTTGATCGTGCACGAGCGTGACCGCAAGAGCCTGATGAAGAAGGCGTGCCGAATCGCCGTGGAGGACGGCGGCTTGCGCCTGTCCATGATGGCGCTCATCGACCGTGCGACCTCGAAGTTCATGCCCGTCGGGTTGGCGAGCAAGGACAAGCGGCTGCGCAGTGCCGTCAGAAGCGCGCTGGAGGCCTGCGAGGGGGTGCCCACGTCGATGGTCAAGCAGGCGATACGCGAGAAGCGCGCGGTCGTCTCGAACGACTCGCAACGAGATCCCAAGGTGGCCTTCGCCAAGTTGCACGTGGTTTTCGGCGTGCGCTCGATGGCGATATTCCCGCTCATCATCGCGAACGAGGTCATCGGCGTCCTGTCGCTGTACGCCGACGAGTGCCAGTTCTTCCATGAAGAAGAGGTCAAGCTGCTCACGGAACTGACCAACGATGTGGCGTTCGCCGTCGACCACATCGAAAAGCAGGAGCGTCTGGAGTATCTGGCCTCCTACGACGTGGTGACCGGTCTCGCGAATCGATCCCTGTTCATGGACCGGGTCGCGCAGCTGCTGCGTCGTCTCGAAGGCAATGGGCTGGTGCACGCGTTGCTGCTGATCGATTTGCACGCTTTCAGGAATGTCAACGACGGCCTCGGACGCTCGGTGGGAGATGCCTTGTTGCGACAGGTGGCAGGTTGGCTTAAATGCAACATTCTCGAGACGAATCTCGTTTCGCGGGTGGGCGTCGACCACTTCGCGGTGCTATTGCCCGGAGTCGGGTCGCAAAGCGACCTGGGGATGTTTCTCGAGAGGTTGGTGACCGGCTTCGCCAATCATCCATTCATCTTGAACGGAGCCGAATTCAGAATCACGGCCCGAGTGGGGGTGTCCCTCTACCCGGAAGCGGGCGCCGAGGTCGACAGCTTGTTGAAGCATGCGGAGGCCGCGCTCAAGAAGGCGAAAGCCAGCGGCGATCGGTACCTTTTCTACACCCGCAACATGAGCGACGCGATCGCCGGCAAACTGACGCTCGAGAGCCGCCTGCACCAGGCCCTCGACAAGGACCAGTTCGTGCTGTTTTATCAGCCGAAAATGCACCTTGCGAGCGGACGGATCACGGGCGTCGAGGCGCTGATACGCTGGAACGATCCGCAGTCGGGACTCGTCATGCCGGATCATTTCATCGGCATTCTCGAAGAAAAGGGCATGATACGGGAGGTGGGCCGATGGGTTTTGCGCAAGGCGGTCGCGGATCATCTGAGGTGGCGCAGGGCCGGGCTCAACTCCGTGCGGGTCGCGGTCAACGTTTCTCCGCTGCAGTTGCGCAACCCCGGGTTCGTCAACGAAGTGGAGCAGGTCATCGCCGTCGATTCGTTCGCCGCCGCGGGACTCGAACTCGAGATGACCGAAAGCTTGGTCATGGAGGACATCAAACACAACATCGAAAGCTTGGAGGCGATTCGCAGCATGGGCGTCTTCCTTGCGATTGACGACTTCGGCACGGGCTTCTCCTCGCTGAGCTACCTGGCCAAGCTGCCGGTGCATACGTTGAAGATCGACCGTTCATTCATCAGCGACCTGACCACGGGCCCTGAAGCGATCGCGCTGGTCTCCACGATCATCAAGCTCGGCCATTCGATGAACTTGAACGTGGTGGCGGAGGGGGTGGAGACCGAGCAACAGTCACGCCTGCTGAGACTGCTCAAATGCGACGAGATCCAGGGGTATCTATCGAGCATGCCCATGTCGAGCAAGATATTCGAGGCTCGATACCTGTTGTCGCCACAGACCGCTTAGATCATCGGCAGACTGCGCGGCAGCCTCCCCCGCGGAAATGCCTCATCGATGCGCGTTCTCATGTCGTTACCGGTCTCCGAGGCGTCGTGCGCCAAATTCATCGAGAAGCGCGACATGGGGTGCACCCTCGATCAACAGGCAGATCGTGAGGGCGTCGGCCACCGCGGCGCATGGCGCGGTGACCGTCACGCGTCCCGATGCAATGGCGGCGCGGTCGACGCCATTGTAATAGCCGCGATGCTCCGCTGGGCGGCCGCAAGAATCGATCTCGGAGGTGGCCAGCGCGGCGTTCAGAAGCTTGACGACCGCCGCACCGCAGCGATCACGATAGAGCACGTCGTGTTCATCCGCACCGAACACCGCCAGATCTCCGCCGGCGTTGACGACACCGGCATGACAACCGGCCGCCTCCGTCGCTGGAGCGGCGCGACCCTGATGGCATTCCTCGCGCTCCTGGCGCTCAGTGGTTTCGCCCTGTTCTTCGTCAGCGATGATCGCGGGCAGCATCTGGCGGCGCTGTCGCATGATCTACTGGGTCTGGGTGTGACCGTATTCGGAATTCAACACTGGTTCTTCGCCAGCCGCAGCGACATGCGCAAAGCGGCTTCCCGGCCCTGGTAGTAGCCTTGGACCACGTCCAGCGCGGCAAATCCCATCTTTTCGTAGAACGCGCGTGCCTGTTCGTTCTGGGTGCGCAATTCGAGGTTCACCCGAAACACCCCGGCCTCGATGCAGGTCAAGATCAGCCAGTCCATGAGCTGGCGTCCCAGTCCCTGTCGACGATGTTCCGGCGCCACGGCGAGCAAATTCAAATGTCCCACGTCAGCGCTGAATTGCATGATCGCAAACGCGTCGATGCCATGCCGGGCATCTCCGTGGCGGCCGTTGCTGAACCGAGGATTGCGCTGGGAACCTCCGCCGCGCCGGTCGCGACGTGCGACGACCACGGAGGACTCGGAGGCCATGATGAAGTGCTGCACGCGCGCGGTCGTCCAGGACCACGGCAGGCCTTGTTCGATCATGTCGCGCGACATCTCCGCGATTTCGCGTGCATCGTCGGGCCGTGCGAGCGCCAACGTGGACAGTTCGGACATGGTCAGGGCGCCACGATCGCGAGGCTGCGGTAGCGGCGTGCCGGCACGGTCAGCGGCTTCTATATCGATCGGTTGCGGCTACCAGTTCGTTGATGTTGCCGATCTCGAAGGCCGAGTGGCCGGCGTCGGGCACCAGACGGAAGTCCGCTTCGGGCCAGACCCGATGGAGATCCCATGCGCTGGTGGCCGGGCATACGATGTCGTAGCGGCCCTGGACGATGGTCGTGGGGATGTTGCGGATTCGTTCCACATCATCGAGCAGCTGCGTTTCGCTGCGCAGGAAACCGCGATTCACGAAGTAATGGCTTTCGATGCGCGCCACGGCCAGGGCGAACTCATCCTCACTCCATTTCTTGATGTTGTCCTGATTGCTGCGCAGGAAGCTGGTCGATGCCTCCCACACGGACCAGGCGCGGGCCGCAGCCAGGGCCGTCCGTTGATCGGTTCCCGTGAGACGCCGGTAGTAGGCGTTCAAGTAGTCGTCGCGTTCATCGACCGGTATTACGTCGCGGTAGGCTTCCCAATAATCGGGAAAGATTTCCGATGCGCCATGCTGATAAAGCCAGCGAATTTCGGCGTATCGCAGCAGGAAAATGCCGCGCAGGACGATCTCCGTGACGCGTTCCGGGTGGGCCTCCGAGTAGGCGAGGGCCAGCGTGCTTCCCCACGAGCCGCCGAAGACCAGCCAGCGCTCGATCCCGAGATGCTTGCGCAGGCGTTCGATGTCCGCGACCAGGTGCCAGGTGGTGTTTTCCACCAGGCTGGCGGTGGGCCGGCTGCGGCCGCACCCTCGCTGATCGAATACGACGATGCGGTAGTGCTGTGGATCGAAGAATTGCCGGGCGCGCCGGTCGGAGCCTGCGCCGGGGCCGCCGTGCAGGAAGATCGCGGGTTTACCGAGCGGGTTGCCGCTCTCTTCATAATAGATCTCGTGAACTTCCGAGACGCGCAGAAACCCGTGACGGAACGGTTCAATCGGCGGATAGAGTTCGCGCAGCGGGTTGACCGGTGCCACGATCGGTGCACCGCGTGCGGTCGTACCCGGGGCGCGCCGGTCAGCCGTGCTGCGCCGCGGCGAGGTGCTCCGCGACGAGAGGGAGGAGCGGGCTGCGGTTCCGGCCCTTTTCGCCGCGGTCGGGGCCGCCTTCGTCTTGGACGCGGCCTTCTTTGACTTGCTGGTGGTCGGCCGTAGCGCTGTGCTCGATGACCTGACCGGCCCGCTCTTCTTCTTCTTCATCACCTATTCCTTTTTGGCTAAAATTCTCAAGCGCGCCGCTATGTGCGCTGCACCAAAGGCCCCAGGGGCCGGCCGCCGAGCAGATGCAAGTGCAGGTGGTAAACGTCCTGGCCGCTGTCCGGGTTGCAGTTGATGATCAACCGGTACCCGCTCTTGGCAATCCCCTGCTGCCGCGCCAGATCGCGCGCCACGATGACCATATGTCCAATCAGTGATTCATCCTCGTCGGCAATGTCATCCGTAGTGGGTATGACCTTGTGCGAGACAATCAATATATGTACTGGAGCGGCAGGGCGAATGTCCAGAAATGCGACGACCCGCGAATCGCGATAGACGATGTTCGCAGGGAGCTCCCCGGCAATGATCTTTTCGAAAAGCGTAGGCATTTCAGCCGCCTCCGATGAAATGGAATCGCAAGATTAGCAGGAACGGGGCGGAAGCCTAGATTCCAGCCATCTTGAATCGCGAATAGTAATGGGAACGATTCTCATATAGACTCGTGTTCATGGAAATGACGCATATTCGCGCGACCCTAGGCGCGGCAGCGGCCAACACGGCCGCCAGGGATCCGACCGCCGGGGCGGCGGCGGGCATGCAGCTTGCGGACCTTGCGACCGGCGCGACGGCTCGGGTCGTCTCCGTCGCGGCCGGCGATGGCGCCGTCGATATGGGGCGGCGTCTGGCCGAACTCGGGTTCTTGCCAGGTGAGAAGCTCAGGATCGTCGCGCGGGGCCTGATGGGCCGGGAGCCGATTGCGGTTCGGATCGGCACCGGGACCTTTGCCCTGCGCCTGTTCGAGGCTGCCTGTATTCGGGTTTCCTTGGAGCATCCGCTGCGAGCCTGATCCTATGGAGGCCGTCTCTAGTGCCCCGAGTCCTCTGGTCGCGCTGGTTGGTAACCCCAATTGCGGCAAGACGGCACTATTCAACGTTCTGACCGGCAGCCGCCAAAAGGTAGCCAATTACGCCGGCGTCACGGTGGAGCGCAAAGAGGGCTCGCTGACCACCCCTTCCGGCCTTCGGGTCCGCATCCTTGATCTGCCAGGCGCTTACAGCCTGGATCCCATGACCCCCGACGAGCAGGTGACCGCCGACGTGCTGCTCGGGCGTCGCGCCGGAGAAACGTCGCCGGATTTCGTGGTATGCGTGACCGACGCCACCAATCTGCGTCAGAACCTGCGGCTGGTGCTGAGCCTGAAGCGCCTGGGCTTGCCCATGGTGATCGCGCTCAACATGACGGATATCGCGCGTCGCAAGGGCATCGTCATCGATGCCGAGAAACTCGGCAGCGAACTCGGCGTGCCGGTGGTCGAGACCGTGGGGGTCAAGTCTTCCGGGGCGGGGGCCCTCATCAAGGTGCTCGACGGCCTGCGGGTTTCGCACGAACGGCGGCCGGCGGCGCAGTGGCGCACACCCAGCGCGACCGACATCGCGGATGATCAGGCCGAGGTGCGCCGAATTCTGGGGGTCGTCGGCGGCGACCGGCTGGACGGCGTGACGTTCAGCGATCGCGTGGATGCGGTGGTGCTGAATCCCATCGCCGGGCCGCTGATCCTTGCCCTGATTCTCTTCCTGGTATTCCAAGCGGTGTTTGCCTGGGCCCAGGTGCCCATGGACGCGATCAAGGACGGCGTCGGCCTGTTCGGCGAGTGGGTCGGTCGGGCATTGCCGGAAAGTGTGTTCAAGAATCTTCTGGTCGACGGCATTCTGGCCGGCGTCGGCAGCGTGCTGGTGTTCCTGCCCCAGATCATCATCTTGTTCTTCTTCATCCTGGTGCTCGAGGAGTCAGGGTACCTGCCGCGCGCGGCGTTCATTCTGGATCGCGTGATGGGCAGCGTCGGCCTGTCGGGGCGCGCATTCATTCCCTTGTTGTCGAGCTTCGCCTGCGCCATTCCCGGCATCATGGCGACCCGCACGATCCAGAACCCGCGCGACCGACTGGCAACCATCATGATCGCCCCATTGATGACCTGCTCGGCGCGGCTGCCGGTGTATGCGCTCATCATCGGCGCGTTCATTCCCCACCGTGCGGTTTGGGGAGGCCTCGAACTGCAAGGCGTGGTCTTGTTCGTGCTGTACGTCGCCGGCATCGTGAGCGCGATGGGGGTTGCCTGGGTGCTCAAACGTCGCGGCACGGGTTCCAAGTTTCAGTCGTTGATGCTGGAATTGCCTGCCTATCATTGGCCGAACCTGCGCAGTTTGGCCATCGGTCTGTGGCAGCGGGTCGAGATATTCCTGAGCCGGGTCGGCACCATCATATTGGCGTTGATGGTGGTTTTATGGGCGCTGAGCTCGTTTCCGGCGCCGCCGCCCGGCGCCACCGGTCCCGCGATTCAGTACAGCATTGCGGGCCATGTCGGCGCGTGGCTGGCGGTGATCTTCGCGCCCATCGGCTTCAATTGGCAGATCTCCGTGGCCCTGGTTCCGGGGTTGGCGGCACGTGAGGTGGCGGTGGGTGCTCTCGGCACGGTTTATGCGCTGTCCGCGACGGGTGCCGACATGAGCGGCGCACTGACGCCTTTGATTGCTCAGTCGTGGAGCCTGCCGACGGCATTGTCGCTGCTCGCGTGGTACGTGTTCGCACCACAGTGCCTCTCGACTCTCGCGACCGTGAAGCGCGAGACGAATTCCTGGCGTTATCCGATTATCATGGCTGCGTATATGTTCGGGCTGGCCTATGCGGGCTCGTTCGTCGTGTATCACATCGCACTGGCGCTCACGGCATGAGGGAGGGATTGGACCGATGAATGCCTTTCTCGACGATTTTTTGGTCGGCCTCGTGTTGCTCGCCGGATTCGGCTATGCGCTGTATTCGCTGGGGCCGAAGGCCTTGCGCACGCGCCTGCTGATGGGGCTATCGTGGTTGTTGAGCCGTGTGCCTGCGGTCATCGGGGTACGTGGCTTGTCGCAGCGCCTGGAGATGCGCGCCACCCTCAAGGCAAAAGGTGCCTGCGGCGGCTGCGACAATTGCGGGTCCGATTCGTCGGCGGCGAAAACGGCGGGTGGCTCCGGCGTGGGTGGTTCCAGCGTAGGGGATTCCGGCGGCGAAGTCCGCGTTCCGCTCGAAAAAATCGGCCGCCGTCGCTGACGGGCAGCGGATGGCGTAGCGGGTAACGCCACCTTGTCAGATAAAGGTCGCTTTCTTATCCGGGCTCTTTGTGGTTGATTGTGATCGTCTGATCGCGATCGTTCACCCCGGGAGTCTCGATGGATACATTACTGGCCGTCGTGACCAGCCAGCTGGAATCCTGGATCACGGCGCTTTTCGGCCCGGTGCCGCGCGTCGAATTCGCCGTCGTGGCGATCTACCTGGCCGCGGCGGTCGTGGTCAACGTGGCCGTGGCCCTCTACGTGAGGCGGCGCTCGAGGTTGTCCGCCGCCGGCGCGACACCGACCTGGCATCATCGGGCGTTCACGGCACTTGGAAGACCGCTGTACATCCTGATCTGGGTCTACGGAATCTACTTCGCCGTCAGTCCGCTGCTGCTCGAGCTCAAGCCGGACGAGGGGTTGATTGTCGTGCGCCACATCATGGATGTGGCGTTCGATCTGGGGGCTTTCGCGTCGGTGTTCTGGTTCCTGTTCCGCGCCACGCACGTGCTCGAGGGGCATCTGGCGTCGTGGGCGGCGAACACCCCCGGCAAGATCGACAAGCTGCTCGTCCCGCTGTTCGGCAGCTGCGTGCGCGTCATCGTGATCGTCATGGGGGTCGGGCTCGGACTGCCGCTGCTGGGCCTGCCCGTCGTTTACGCCAGCGTGTTGAGCAAGCTCACCAGCATCATCCTCATCGTCGCGGTGGCGGTTCTGCTGTGCCGGGCCGTGAGCATTGCGCAGAGCGTCATCCTGACCCGCTATGACCTGACCGTCTCCGACAATCTACGGGCACGCAAGGTCTATACGCAGCTCCATGTGATCAACCGCGTGGTCTACGTCATGATCGGCTTGGTGGCCGTGGCGGCGATCCTCATGCTGTTCCAGGAGGTGCGGCACGTCGGGACCAGTCTGCTGGCCTCGGCCGGCATCGTCGGCATCATCGGCGGGTTCGCCGCGCAGAAAACCCTGGCGAATCTGTTCGCGGGTTTTCAAATCGCGCTGGCGCAGCCGGTCCGGCAGGATGATGTCGTGGTGGTCGAAGGGGAGTGGGGCCGTGTCGAGGAGATCACGCTGACCTACGTCATCGTGCACATCTGGGATGATCGGCGGCTGGTCCTGCCCTTGAGTTATTTCATCGAAAAGCCGTTCCAAAACTGGACGCGCACGTCCGCCGACATCATGGGCTCGGTGTTCGTGTGGGTGGACTACACGTTTCCGGTGGAGGAAGGCCGCAAGGCATTGAAGGCCATCATCGAAGCCAGTCCCCTGTGGGATCGGCGCTTCTGGAATTTGCAGGTCAGCGACGCCACCGAAAAGACCATGCAGCTACGCGTGCTCGCAACCTCGAGCGATTCATCCCGGTCGTGGGACCTGCGCTGCGAGATACGCGAGAAATTCATCGCCTACATCCAGCTCAATCACCCCGGTGGCTTGCCGCGCTTTCGGGCCGAGGGATTGGGCCGGCCCTCGCCAGGGCCGGCCGGGATAGGCCGGGCTGAAGAGACCCAGCCTCGCCAGGCCCGGCCTGGGGCTGCCTAACGCTTGCCGTAGTCCAGCGGGATGCCCTTGCGCTGGGCAATGATGTACGCCTCGAGCGCGCGCATCTTCGGATCATCGGCGGCGAGCACCTTGCCGCGCACCGGATGCTCGATGCACCAGTTGATCATGTCACGCAGCATGGCCACGCGGCCGAGTTGGGGCTGGAACTTCGGATAGGTTTCGGGGTGGGTGTTCGCGGCCCGCGGGTGGCACATGTCGCAGGACACGGCGATTTCGCTGCCGAGCTCGTCGCCGCTGTGGAAGACCTTCGAGCCATACAGCGCGGTCTTGTAGGTCTCGTTCTTCCAACACCTGGACGGTCTGTTTGGTGATGACATCCCTTGGACTTGAGATTCCCTGCGCTCGAGTATGGTATGCGCAGTATCGAGCTGACCAATTGCCAATCTCTATGGATGCCCGGGCGCGTCTATCTGCTGCCGCACCCCGACGGCGCTAGGTGCCCGTGAAACTTGGCGCGCGTTTGGCGCGAAATGCAAGTACGCCTTCGGCGAAGTCCTTGGTGTCGCCGAGCTGTGCCTGGGCGATGGCTTCGAACGCCAATTGTTCGGACAGCGTGGCGGCCGGCTGTGCGTTGAACACGGCCTTGATGCGGCGGAAGGCCTGGGTCGGGCCGCCGGCGAAACGCTGCGCCAGCTTCTGGGCGTGTTCCAGCAGCGTCGTGTCCTCCACGCACGCCCAGATCAGCCCCCAGTCCACCGCGTCCTGCGCCGACAGGGCGTCCCCCAGCAGCGTGAGACCCTTGGCGCGCGCGGTGCCCACCAAGCGAGGCAGGTAGAACGTGCTGCCGAGATCGGGCATCAGTCCGAGCTTCGGAGCGAACAGCTGTAGAAACGTGGCCGACCGCGCGGCCACCACGATGTCGCCGATGAGGGCGAGACTCATGCCGGCGCCGGCGGCGACGCCATTGACTGCGACCACCACGGGTACGCGCAGGTCGTACCATGCACTGACCATGGGGTTGAAATGGTCCGTCAGGCTTTGGCCGATGCTCTGACCGACGCTGCGTCCGGGATTTTGAAAGAAGTCATCGCGAGTGAGGTCGGCTCCGGAACTGAACGCGTGGCCGGCGCCGGTGAGCAGCACCGCGCGCACTTCCGGATCGGCATCGACGGCTGCGGCGGCTGCGCGCAGATCTTCTATCAGCGAGAGGCTGAGCGCATTGAGCTTGTCGGGGCGGTTGAGCGTCACGCGGGCGATGCCAGCGTGCTTCTCGAACAGGAGTGTGTCGAATTTCATGGTCATCCTCGGGACGTCGTGGCGACAAGGATATGCCAGCGGGGGCTTGCAGTATAATGGCTGGGTAAGAGTCATCTCCCGCCTCCCACCCCGCGAGCCACCTACATGCCCGTTCCGACGTTGCTGCAAGACCGACTGACGCTGCCCATCATCGGCGCGCCGATGTTCATCGTATCGACGCCGTCGCTGGTGATGGCTCAGTGCAAGGCGGGCATCGTCGGCGCATTTCCCGCGTTGAATGCGCGTCCGGCGGTACAGCTCGACGACTGGCTGGCGCAGATCACCGAGGAGCTGGCCGCATACGCGTCGGCCAACCCGGGGTTCAAAGTGGCGCCCTTCGCCGTCAACCAGATCGTGCACGCCAGCAACGACCGGCTCGAGCACGACGTTCGCCTATGCGTGAAGCACCGCGTGCCCATCGTCATCACGAGCCTGCGCCCGCCCGCCGAGGTCGTGAGCGCCGTCCACAGCTATGGTGGGCTCGTGTTTCACGACGTAATCAGCCTGCGCCATGCCGAGAAAGCGGCGGGTCAGGGCGTCGATGGCATCATCGCGGTCTGCGCAGGCGCAGGCGGTCATGCCGGGCTGCTCAGTCCGTTCGCGCTGGTAAAACAGATCCGCGAAATCTATCCGGGCACCATCATCTTGTCGGGCGCGATGAGCACGGGCGGCGACGTGCTGGCGGCGCAGGCTTTGGGCGCCGATCTTGCCTATATGGGCACACGCTTCATCGCGACGAAAGAGGCGAACGCGAGCGACGCGTATAAGCACATGCTGGTCGCGAGCCGCGCGGAGGACATCGTGTACACGTCGTTGTTCAGCGGCATTCCCGGCAACTATCTGCGCGGCAGCGTCGTGCAGACCGGCCTGGATCCCGACAAGCTTCCCGAGGCCGACAAGACCAAGATGAATTTTGGGACGGGCGGCAACACCGACCTGAAGGCCTGGAAGGATATTTGGAGCGCGGGGCAGAGCGTGAGCGGCATTCATGAGGTGGAAACGGTGCAAGTCCTGGTGGACCGGATGGTGCGCGAATATGCCGAGGCAAGGGCGCGAATCGCATGCGGTTGAACGCGGACCAGCTCGATCAGGCGCTCGCCAAAGGGGTGGCGGGCATCTACCTCGTATCGGGCGACGAACCCCTGTTGGTGGACGAAGCCGCGGACGCGATCCGTGCCGCCGCCCGCGCCGCCGGGTACGCCGATCGCAGCGTGTTCTTCATCGACCGGACTTTCGCCTGGGATGATCTGCGGCAGGCCAGCCAATCATTATCGCTGTTCGCGGACCGCCGGCTCTTCGAATTGCGCATGCCGAGCGGCAAGCCGGACAAGGGTGCGGCGACGTTGCTGGACATGGCGACGCGTCCGCCGCCGGACGTGGTGTGCTTGATCATCACCGACAAGCTGGACAACAAGACGGGCGACGCGCCGTGGGTGCGCGCAGTCGAAAAGCACGGTGTTTGGGTGCCGGTCAGGCCGGTCGAGACGGCGGCGCTGCCGGGATGGCTGCGCGCGCGCGCGCGCGCGCTCAATGCGGAGATGGAACCCGAGGCGGCACAACTGATCGTCGACCGTGTCGAGGGAAATCTCCTGGCCGCCCAGCAGGAGCTCGAGAAATTGGCGCTGCTCGCCAATGGGCAGCGCATCAGCGCGGATCTGGTGCTGCGCTCGGTGGGCGACAGCGCGCGCTATGACGTGTTCCAACTGGGCGCAGCGGCGGCCGGCGGGGACGCCGAACGCGCGCTGCGGATTCTGCTGGGGCTCAAGAGCGAGGGTGTCGAGCCCACGCTGATCCTGTGGGCACTCACCCGGGAGCTGCGCGGTCTGTGGCAGGTTCGGGAGCGCAACCGACTGCGTTCCAACGGTCGCGGCACCGGTTGGAACCAGGCGGCGACCCCGACCCCGCAAGCTTTGGCGCGGATCGGTAAAGTGCCGCTCGCGAGCCTGTTGCGCCAGGCTCATCATACAGACCGGGTGGTGAAGGGGTTGGCCGGCGGCGATGCCTGGACGGCGATCACCGGGCTTGCCTGCAGTCTGTCCGGCGCTTTGCAAGCCACGGCGGATTCAGGCAGGGTATCCGCATGAACCCCATGGGCATTTTCGGCGGAACCTTCGATCCCATCCATTACGCACACCTGCGCACGGCATTCGAGCTGCAGCAGGCGCTGCGCCTCAAAGAGATCCGGTTTTTGCCGGCGGGCAATCCGCCGCACCGGGACCGGCCCTTCGCCGACGCGAAGCTGCGGCTCAAAATGGTCGAATTGGCCACCGCCGGCCAAGCCGGGTTCGTGGTCGACGACCGGGAG
Source organism: Gammaproteobacteria bacterium (assembly GCA_003164785.1). GTDB lineage: Bacteria > Pseudomonadota > Gammaproteobacteria > Steroidobacterales > Steroidobacteraceae > Bog-1198. The sequence continues at coordinate 52,415 of PLUE01000032.1, forward strand.
GTGCGCAAGGAAGGCCCTTCGTATTCGGTGGAGACACTGGGGGAGTTGCGCCACGAATATCCGGATCGCAGCCTGTGCCTGATCGTCGGCATGGACGCTTTTCTGAGTCTGCCCAAGTGGCATCAGTGGAAGGAATTGTTGCAGCTGGCCCATCTGGTGGTCGCTCACCGGCCGGGGTGGCGGGCGCCGGGGATGGGACCGCTGGGCGAGCTGCTCGTGGACCGCGGGACCGGCCGAATCCGCGATTTGCATGAGCAGCGCGCCGGCTGCATTTACATTCATGCGGTGACGCAGCTCGAGATTTCCTCTACGGAAGTCCGACAATTGATTGCCATGGGACGAGATCCGCGCTTCCTCATGCCGGATCCAGTGCGTAAACTGATCCTGGATGCGAACTGCTATTCAAAAACACGGACAACTTAGTGGCAATCAAGAAAAAATCAGGCCCGGCAAGGGCGAAAACGGCGAAGAAGAAAACGGGGGGCGGTGCGCCGGGCATCGTAGAGGCACAAGACAGCGTCAAGGCGAAGGCGGCCTCCAAGGCCAAGGCAGTGGCGAAAGCGCCGAGCAAGCGTGCGAGCGCCACGGCTGAGAAGGCGGCTGCGGCGCGCACGGCCTCGCTGCAGGCCATCGTGATCAAGGCACTCGACGACATGAAGGCGTTGGAGGTCAAGGTGCTGGACGTGCGAGGTTTGACCGACGTCGCCGATACGATGGTGATTGCGAGCGGCACATCGGATCGTCACGTGCGCTCGGTTGCCAAGAATGTGGTCGAGAAAACGAAAGCCGCCGGCTTTCGGCCACACGGTGTCGAAGGACAGCAGGACAGCGATTGGGTGCTCATCGATTTGCACGACATGATCGTTCACGTCATGTTGCCGCGCACCCGCGAATTCTACGGCCTCGAGAAGCTCTGGGATCTCACCGCGACCAAGCGTGCGGTCCGCGCCTGATCGATTCGGGCCATGAAATGTAGGTTGATCGCTGCGGGAACCCGGTTGCCCGGGTGGGTCAACGACGGGTTCCGCGAGTATCAGAAGCGGTTGCACATACCGCTCTCCCTGGAGTTGGTCGAAATCCCCATCGCTACCCGGAGGGCCGGAGAAAATCCCCTGCGCGCGATCACGCGCGAAGGCGAGACCATGTTGGCAGCGGTGGGGCGCGAAGACTACGTGGTGGCGCTCGAAGTGACCGCCAAGTCCATGACGACGGCGCAAGTGAGCGCCTGGCTCGCCGAGCGATTGCGCGACGCAAGGCCGCTGGCGCTGCTCATCGGCGGGCCGGACGGCCTGTCCGATGCGTGCCGGGAGCGCGCCAACCAGAGCTGGTCGCTGTCGCCGCTGACCTTGCCGCACGCCTTGGTTCGGGTGGTGCTCGCCGAGCAGATCTACCGAGCCATGAGTTTACTGGCCGGACATCCGTATCACCGCGCTTAAGGCGCTTCAGGTTCGGTATCCTGCGTGCATGGCCGCAGATTTCGTCTACCTCGCCTCGGGATCACCTCGTCGGCGTGAACTCCTTACCCAAATTGGCGTACCTTTTCAGGTGCTTACATCGACCGTGGACGAGTCGATCGTGCCCGGCGAGGGACCGGCAACGTACGTGACGCGCCTTGCCGGAGCCAAGGCCTTGGCGGGATTCGCGAGCTTGCGCGTCGCGGCGGCGACAGCCGTGCCGGTGCTCGCGGCCGATACGGCCGTCATTCTCGACGGGAAAATCTTGGGGAAACCGATCGACCGGGCCGACGGGGAGGGGATGCTGCTGCAGTTCTCGGGGCGCAGCCACGACGTGTTGACTGCGGTTGCGCTCGCGGATGGGAGCGGCGTGGAATCGCGATTGAGCCGCAGCGAGGTGACCTTTCGACCGATCACCGCGGCCGAAGCGCGTGATTATTGGGAGACCGGCGAGCCGCGCGACAAGGCGGGCGGCTACGCCGTCCAGGGCCGGGCGGCCGTGTTCATCCGTGACCTGCGCGGCAGCTATTCCGGTGTCATGGGTCTGCCGCTGTACGAAACCGCCGAACTTCTCGACATTGCCGGCGTGCCGCGATGGCGGTGAGGCGCAGTCCGCTGCCGGGGAACGCCTCGTGAGCACGGAAATTCTGATCAATGCCAGCATGCACGAGGCGCGCGCGGCGGTGGTCGAAAACGGGGTCCTGCAGGAGGTTTTTCTCGAGCGGGCGAGCCGCCGCGGGCTAATCAGCAATATCTACAAGGGCCGGGTATCCCGCGTGCTGCCGGGCATGCAGGCGGCCTTCATCGAGATCGGCTTGGAGCGCACGGCGTTTCTGCACGCGTCGGACATCTTCGATCCGCGGCACGCCGACACCGGAATCGAGCCGCCGCGCACCGAGAGCATTCGAACGTTGGTGTCCGAAGGGAACGAGATACTCGTGCAGGTCGTGAAAGATCCGCTGGGCACCAAGGGAGCGCGGCTTACGACCTACATCACCCTGCCATCCCGCTACCTCGTGTACATGCCACAGAGCCGCGGCGTCGGGGTCTCGGCGCGGGTCGAGCATGAGGCGGAGAGAGCCCGTTTGCGGGCCGCGGTGCTGTCCGGGCTCGAGGACGATGAAAATGCCGGTTACATCGTCCGCACGGCGGCCGAGGATGCGCCTGCCGGGGCGCTTCTCGCCGACATGAAGTATTTACGCAAGCTGTGGCAATTCGTCAGGCATACGGGCTTGCGAACCCAGCCGGGGAATCTGGTCCATGCGGATTTACCGTTGCACCTCAGAATGCTCCGCGATCTGATGCGGCCGGATGTCGACCGGATACTGATCGATCAAGCGAATGCGCATCGCGAAATGCGGGAGTTCGCGCAGACCTTCATGCCGGAGGCGGTGGCGCGTCTCGAGCTTTACGACGAACCGCGTCCGGTATTCGAACTGCACCACGTCGAGGAAGAAATACAGAAGGCGTTGGATCGCAAGGTGCCGCTCAAGTCGGGCGGCTACGCGATCATCGATCAAACCGAGGCAATGACCACGGTCGACGTCAACACGGGCGCCTTCGTCGGACACCGGAATCTGGAAGAAACCATATTTCGCACCAACCTCGAAGCGGCCGTGGCGATCGCGAGGCAGCTGCGCTTGCGTAACCTCGGTGGAATTATCATCATCGATTTCATCGACATGGAGGAGCCGGAGCATCGGCGACAGGTGATCCAGGCGTTGGAGAAGGCGCTCGGCGACGATCACGTGAAGACCAACATTTCCTCCGTGTCGCCGCTCGGGCTCGTGGAGATGACGCGCAAGCGGACACGAGAGAGTCTCGAGCATGTGCTGTGCCGGTCCTGTCCCACGTGTGAGGGCAGGGGATTCGTCAAGTCCGCGGAAACGGTCTGTTATGAAGTGTTTCGTGAAATCGTCCGGCAATCCCGCCAGTTCGAGTGTCAACAGTTGATGGTCCTGGCGCACCAGGACGTGATCGAGCGTCTGCTCGATGAGGAGTCCGCGGCGCTCGGTGAGCTCGAACTGGTGACGGGAAAGCCGATTCGCCTGCAGACCGAGGCGCTTTATACCGTCGATCAATACGACGTGGTCCTGATGTAATCATGTTGCGCAAGGTCGGAAAAATCGCAGGCATCTGCCTGGCGGGATTGCTGGGCGTGATGCTGCTGCTGATGCTCGGCGTCAAGCTGGCGCTCGATCGCGCCCCCCAATATCAGGCGCAGATCAAGGAATGGGTGCATGCGCGCATCGGCTATCACATCGACTTCGCGCACGTGTCTCCGGCGATTCGCTGGTACGGGCCGGAACTGTATTTCGAACGGCTGGAGCTGCGTTCGAAGGATGATCGGCGCGTTCTGGCGCGCGCCGCCGGTGGTCGCGTAGGTGCCGACATCTGGCAATTCATGCATACGGGCAACATTCTGGCAGGCCGGATCGAATTGGACTCGCCGGTCATCGCGATCGCCCGCGTCGCTCCGGATAAGTTCGCGCTGGCGTCGGAAATCACGTTGGGCGCGGGAAACGGTTCGCTGCCCGAGCTCGATGTCGGGCAGCTCCCGCTGGGAACCCTCGCGATCCGCCACGGCATCATCACCCTCGAAGGCTGGAACCCGGGATTGCCGAGGCTCGACCTCAGCGACGTGAACTTGAACCTGCGACGCGGCGAGCGGCGCATCGAGCTGACCATCGATGCGCATCTGCCGCAGCTGCTCGGCGGAGTCGTGAGTCTCGACGCGACCGCGCGCGGCAGCGGACGCCTCGACGGCTTGAATTGGACGGCGCTCGCGCGGACGCGTGCACTGTCCTTCGGCGGATGGCATCGGGTGCTGCCCGAGTACTTGGGCCGCGTGGGATCGGGAACGGGCGGCTTCGAGGTGGCGGCGCGAGGCCGGGGCGCAAATCTGGCGCGCGCCGATCTCGATATCGACGCGACGAATGTCATGACCCAGCTGACCGACGAGCCGAGCGTCAAGTTCGACGAGATCGCCGGAGCCTTCACCCTGACGCACGCCGGCGATCGCTGGACGTTGCTCGGCCGGCGCGTGCGTGCGCTGCGCGCCGGAAATCGGGATCCGGACTCCGAATTCGACATCAACTGGCGTGGCGACGGCGGGCTGCTGGAGCTGCATGGCAACGCGGCTTACTTGCGGGCCGGGACGCTGCTGCCGCTTGCCGGGTTGCTGCCGCAACGGGATTTACGGGAGCGTTTGCAGGAAGTGGCGCCCAGCGGCGACTGGATGGACATGCGCGTCGATCTGCTGCGTGCCAATGTCGGGGACCCGTGGGGGTTCAGCGTGAAGGCGCGCTTTCGCGACGTGGGCTTCGCTCCCGCCGGGCGTGCGCCCGGCTTGAGAGGTTTGAGCGGCGAGTTGTCCGGCAACGAGAGCGGCGGCCATGTCGCGATCGAATCTCACAAAGGGGTGTTCACCTGGCCGGCGCAGTTTTCGCAGCCGGTGGATCTCGAGAACTTCAAAACCACGCTGTACTGGAAGCGCACGCCGGACGAATTATTGGTCGCAACGCCGTCGATGGACGTGAAAACCCATGACGCGATGCTGCAAGCCAGGGTGGCTTGGCAAGTGCCGGCGGACGGTAGCTCGCCGCATATGACCTTGGCGGCGTCGGTGGACAACGGCAACGTGGCGAATACGCGGTTGTACCTGCCCAGATTGTGGATTGCCCCGTCGGCGCTCACCTGGTTGAATCGCGCGTTCACCGTGGGTCACCTGTCCCATGCCGACGTCGTGATTCAGGGACCGATCAAGCACTTTCCGTTCCGCGACGGCAGCGGTGTGTTCCTTGCACGTGCGCATATCAACGGCTTGACGCTGGACTATCAGGCCGGTTGGCCGGTGGCCGACAACCTGGCCGTGGTGGCGGAGTTTCGCAATGAAGGTCTCGCGGTGCAGCTATCCAGCGGACGCATCGGCAACCTGAACGTGGAGAGCGGCGATGCACGCTTCGCCGACTTCAATTCCGCCGAGCTGACGCTGCACACGACGGTGAGCGGCGATGCGGCAGATGCGCTCGGCTACCTGCGGGCGACGCCGGTCGATGCGGCGGCGGAGCATGTTTTTTCGACCGTGGAAGCCACGGGGCCGCTGTCTGCCGATGTCGACCTGTTTCTGCCGTTCAAGGACTTCGAGCATCGCCGGACGCTCGTGCATGCGCATTTGCACGGCGTGTCGCTGAATCGCATGGGTTCGCCGTTGATGGCGACCGAATTGACGGGGGATGCGGACGTGGAGGGTGCCCAGGTGGCGCGTGCCGATGTTCGCGGCAAGGTGCTGGGCGGTGCATTTCAAATGCAGGCGCGTGCGCCGCGAAATCGGCCCGTGACGCGCACGATCTTGATTTTCAGCGGCATGTTCAGCGGCGATGCGCTGCATTCGGCATTGTCGCTGCCCCCGGCGATCGTCATCGGTGGCAGCACCGATTGGCACGGCGTGCTCAGATTGGCGCCGGAGCCGGCGCGCGAGCGTTCACTGCGCATCAACGCCAGTCTCGCAGGGCTCGATCTGAATCTTCCAGAACCGCTGGCAAAGCCCGTGGGCGAGGCGTTGCCGTCGTCGGTGGAGGTGCAATGGCCGGCCAGTGGCAGCCCCATGGTCAGCGTGACGCTGGGCTCGGTGCTGCGCGGTCAACTGAGCCTGGACTCGGACGCCAATGGGTCGACACTGGGGCGCGTCGCCGTGACGTTCGGCTCAGGGACGGGCGCATCGGGAGAGCCACCGCCCTTCAGCGACTCGCAAATCGTCAACACCGGCGGGACGATCGACCGCCTGGATCTCGCGGGATGGTTGAAGCTGTACACGCCGGACAAGAGCGCCAAGCCGCTGGGCAACTTCCTGCGCACCGCCCAGTTCGAGGTGGCGCAGATCGACTACCTCGGGTTGTCCTTTCTCGATGTAGCGGTCGATCTGGCTCAAACCGACGGTGGATGGCGGATCGGCATCGGGGGTCCCAACGTCAGGGGCAGCATATCCCTGCCGGGCGCGGGGGAGTCGATCGAGCCATGGAAGCTGGATTTTCAGCGCTTGAAGTTTGCGACCGCCGCAGCCGGCGATCCGGCGCCGGGCCCACCGAAGGCCGACGCTGAACCGAAGCTGGCAGGCGCCTTGGCCGGCGCGAACCCGCGCAGCATCCCGGCGCTCGATTTTCATGCAGCGGAAACGATTTGGGACGGGCGAGAACTCGGCGATGTGCAGGCGACGCTCAGAAAACTGGATGACGGCATCAGCCTCAAGCAGTTGTCGATCACGGGGGCGAACTTTTCGGCCAAGGCCAAGGGGGAGTGGCGTGGGAAGGATGCGGGTCTGGGGCGGGTGCAGGGCAGCCTTTCCAGTACGGACGTGGGAGCGACCATGAAGGATCTGGGTTACGACGCGGTCATCGAGGCCAAAACCGGGAAATTGGACTTCGACTTGAGCTGGGTGGGAGCGCCCACCGGCGAGGCGCTGAGCATGGCGACGGGCCACGTGCAGGCGAGCTTGGGCAAGGGGCAATTGACGGGCATCAAACCGGGTGCGGGGCGGGTCGTGGGGCTTGCGAGTCTTGCGGCGCTGCCGCGCCGCTTGGAGCTCGATTTCAGCGATTTGACCGACAAAGGCCTCGCGTTCGACACCATTCGCGGCGATTTCGATCTCCGGGAAGGAAGCGCGTATACCGATAACGTACTGGTCAAGGGGCCCGCGGCGGATATCGGCCTAATTGGCCGGGTCGGCTTGAAAAACAAGGATTACGACCAAACTGCTGTGGTGACCGGCAACGTCAATACGACCTTGCCGCTGGCTGCTTTTGTCGCCGGCCCCGTGATCGGTGGAGCGGTGCTGTTGTTCACCCAGGTGTTCAAACAGCCGCTGAGGGGCCTGGCGCGAGGGTATTATCGAATCACGGGCAGCTGGGATAATCCCACCGTCGAACGTATCAAGAGCGCAGACGCTGCTGCTGCGACTGCCGAGGCACCGAAGTAATGGGAAAAGTAGCCGCTATTCAGATGACCTCCGGTCATGTCGTCCCGGACAACCTGGCCGCCGCGGGCGCCTTGTTGCGGGAAGCGAAGGACCTGGGTGCGGACATTGCGTGTCTCCCCGAGAACTTTTCCTTCATCGGCCTGAAGGATGCCGACAAGCTGGCCGTGGCTGAACCCGATGGCGAGGGGCCGATCCAGGATTTTTTGCGCGATACCGCCCGGCAATTGAACATGTGGATTCTGGGCGGCACCACGGTCATCAAGGGCGATTCGCCGACACGAGTGTCGAATGCCTCGTTGCTGTTCGATTCCGCCGGCAAGCGGGTGGCGCGCTACGACAAGATTCATCTGTTCGACGTGACGATACCGGGACGGGACGAGTCCTATCTCGAATCGACGCATGTAACCCCCGGACAGAAACTGGTTCTGGCCGACACCCCGGTCGGCAAACTCGGGCTCTCGGTGTGCTACGACATGCGTTTTCCCGAACTGTATCGGGATCTGGTGGCGCTGGGGGCGGAGTGGCTCGCCATGCCGGCGGCATTTACCGTGCCGACGGGCCGTGCTCACTGGGAGACGCTGCTGCGCGCCCGAGCCATCGAGAATCTGTGTTACGTGGTCGCGCCGGCCCAGACTGGGACGCATACCAGCGGCCGCGAGACTTATGGCGATACGTTGATCGTCGATTATTGGGGCCAGGTGCTGTCGCGCCTGGCAAAAGGAAGTGGCGTGGTGACGGCTGACATCGATCTTGCAAAACAGGCGGAAACGCGTGCGCGCTTCCCGGCCTTGGACAATCGGCGATTGGGAGTGGAAAAGGCGGTCGTGCTGGGCACCGCGCCCAGGGCGGTGTCGGCATGAGTGCAGCGCCGATGTTCGATGTGGCGGAGCGGATGATTCTCGCGCCGTCGGGACTCGATGAGGGTCGCCTGTCCGCGGTCATGGACCAGGTGATGAGCCGGGGCGTCGACTACGCGGATTTGTACTTCCAGCTGTCGCGCGAAGAATCGTGGTCGCTGGAGGATGGCATCGTCAAGGAAGGCTCGCACAGCATCGAGCAGGGTGTGGGCGTGCGCGCCATCAGCGGCGAGAAAACCGGGTTTGCCTACACCGACGAGGTGTTGCTCCCCGCCTTGCTGGAGGCCTCGGACGCGGCCCGGGCGATTGCGCGCAGCGGCGGCAATCATACGGTCAAGGCGTGGCAGAGACCGTTGACTCATCGGTTGTACCTGCCGATCGATCCGCTCGACACCATCCGGGACGAAGACAAGGTCGCCTGGTTGATGAAGGTCGACGCCGATACGCGGCGCGTCGATCCGCGCGTCAAGCAAGTGATGGCGTCGTTGGCCGCGGTCCACGAAGTCGTCTTGATCGCGACCAGCGACGGCACGTTGACGGCGGACGTGCGACCGCTGGTCAGGATCAATGTGTCGGTCATCGTCGAGCAGAACGGCCGTCGTGAGCAGGGCTACAGCGGCGGCGGCGGTCGTTTCGGTCTGGATGAATTGCTGCGCGGGGAAGAGCCTTTCGAGCACGGGCGGGAAGCGGTTCGTCAGGCATTGGTGAACCTGGATGCGGTGGCCGCCCCCGCGGGCTCGATGCCCGTGGTGCTGGGGTCGGGCTGGCCGGGAATCCTGCTGCACGAGGCCATCGGTCATGGTCTCGAGGGCGATTTCAATCGCAAGGGCACGTCGGCCTTTTCCAACCGCATCGGCCACAAGGTCGCGGCGGACGAGATCACGGTGGTCGATGACGGGACGTTGGATCGACGTCGCGGCTCGCTGAACGTGGACGACGAGGGCACGCCGACCCAATGCACCGTATTGATCGAGAACGGGATTCTGCGCGGCTACATTCAGGACAAAATGAATGCACGATTGATGGGGATGCCGGCCACCGGCAATGGGCGTCGCGAGTCGTTCGCGCACATGACCCTGCCGCGCATGACGAACACGTACATGCGCTCCGGGTCGCGAGACCCGCAGGAAATCATCGCGTCGGTCGAGAAGGGCCTGTACGCCGTGAATTTCGGCGGCGGCCAGGTCGACATCACGTCGGGCAAATTCGTGTTCTCCGCGAGCGAGGCGTACTTGATCGAGAACGGCAGAATCACGGCGCCGGTGAAGGGCGCGACGTTGATCGGCAACGGCCCAGACGTGCTCACACGGGTCAGCATGGTGGGCAACGACATGAAGCTCGACGGCGGCGTCGGGACGTGCGGGAAGGAAGGTCAATCGGTGCCCGTCGGTGTGGGTCAGCCCACCCTGCGCGTCGATGCGCTGACAGTGGGTGGTACTGGTTAGATCAACGCTCCTCGGCCCCGCGCCCGGCCCCCTTCCTGTCGCAGACGCTGTCGGCTGCTGCGGTGACCGCCGGATTGGCGCGTCCGATTTCTGGGTGATCGCAGCACGGATCTGTGTTTCGCTGCTGCGCTGCCGCGGGCAGACTCACTCGGCGGCTTCCAACGGATGGGATCCCGGCGCTGCGCGGGAACGCAGGGAGCGTGCCGTCGCGGGTGGGGCGTCAAGACCACGACGCCTTGCCCGCGTCTCGCTCAAAAAAAGCGGTGACAGGTTGCGCCCTGCCACCGCCTGGTTTCAGCCCATCGGGCTGCGGAGGTGCTAGAGAACCGTATCGAAATCGAACAGGTCGAACAAATCGCCGATCGCGGGTCCGTTGAGCGGAACGTACGGGTTGTCGCGGGCCACGATCGGATTCGGCAAGTTGTCGCGGCTGCGGGTGGTCACCGGTCCCATCTTCCAGTTGCGCTCGATGAACTTGAGAATCGACACGTGATCCGTGTAGTCATGCGAAATGTGACCGGCTTTCACGTAGGGCGACACGACGATCATCGGGATGCGGGTGCCATCGCCGAAGAAATCGAGCGGCTGCACGTAGCCTGAATCGTAGTAGCCGCCGCCTTCGTCGAAAGTGACGATGATGGCCGTGTCCTTCCACATCTCCGGATTCGCCTTCACCAGGTCGACGATCTTCTTGGTGAAGCCTTCGAACAGATCCAGCTTGGACGACGCCGGATGGCCATCGACGAGACCGCTGGGCTTGACGAAGGCCACCGCGGGCAGATTGTTGTGCTGGATGTCGAAGTACAGGTTCGACGTGTCGTAGAGGTGAGAGTTGCGCACGGCAGGATTCGCCATGACCGAGGTGTCGTACTGGAAGGGGTTGCAGATCGTGCAGTACTCGTCGCTCTTCTGGCCGATCGCGCCGTAGTTCAGCTGGTACGGATCCGGAACGTAGTTGTTCCACTGATCGCCATAATATTTCCAGGAGATGTTCTGCGCCATGAGCTTGTCGGCGATGCTCGGCGTGGACGACGGCGGAATCGTAAACACGGTGTTGTCGGGGCTCTTGTCCGTGTAGGCGTTGTTGCCGTTGCCGAAATAGCCGGGGTTGTAGTTGTTCAGCAGGTAGTAATGCCCGACTTCGCAGTGCGGATCGACGGGCTTCGGCAACCCTTGGAGGTACTTGACCACCGCGGCGACACCCGGCTGGGTGGGGTCCGCGCAGTTGCTGTACGAGCCGCCGCCATAGGAGGCCGATCCGTACGAGCCACCGCCGTAGCCGTCTTCGGAGTACCAGTTGTTGGTGCCGGGCGCGGGATTCGGATTTTCGATCTCGTCCACGACGCCGGCATTGGGGCTTCCCGCGTCCACTTCCGTGCTGTGAGGCGGCTTCAGGGCCGTGCCCTTGCCGTCGCTGAACCAGATCGCGTCACCGTGACCCAGCATGATGTGATTCGCACCGGTGCCGCCATTGACGGACTGATGGAAATTGTCGCTCATCGCGTAGTTGTCGGCCAGGCTCTTGAAGTACGGCACGTCGCCGCTCTGCACGTTGTAGAAGCCGAGCGCCGTGGAGCCTTCACCGGTGGTCACCGCGGTCGGTGAATAGTTGGTGCTGAAGTTCGCCGGCTGCGCGAGGCCGTTGGCGCCCGCGCCAACCGTGGTCTCGACCCAGGAGAACAGACTGGCGTCGCAGCCCGACGGCCGTTCCGGCGTTATGTGTCCGACCGCGCAATCCAGCTGCTGCCACATCTGGTAGAAGCGATGGACCGGGCTGGCGGCATAGTCGGTGTAGGTGAAAGTCTTGCCGTTCGTCAGTTGGAACGGGCCCGGCTTCAGGGAATCGACGTTCTTGATGCGGGTGTCGGGCGTGTGCGCCGTGAGGCCCGTGCCGCCGGAGACGAGGGAGGGATAATATTCCTCGGCCAGACCGTTTTCGCTCGTCTTGGCCAAGGCGAGGCTGTCGCCCGTGACGTAGGAATCCTTCGGCCCGCCAACCAGCGGCGCCGGGAGCGCATTGTTGGGGAACGCCGACTTGGCGGGCGCCAGCAGAAACTTGTCGGCGGTGGGGTCCGCCGCCGCGCGTTGCTCGGCCTTGTAGAAATTCGGTCCGGGCGTGCCGTCCTTGTTGACGATGCCCTGCGACAAGAGGTTGAACACCTGCTCGCCATTTTTCGATTGATACGTCGCGAACACATGGTCGAAGCTGCGATTCTCGCCGATGATGACGATGAGATGCTTGATCGGACTGCGGGTCAGCGAGTTCGACTCGATGCTCTGTGCCGCTTGCGCCAGGGTGAAGCCGCAGGAGAGCTGCAGAATCGCGGCGGAGGTGACTCCGATACGCAACCCGCTCGCGGTCTGCGATGCCAGTCTTTTAAAATTCATGAGTGATATCCCCTAAAAAATTGACTGCCGCGGGACCGCGGTGTGCCATGTTTTACGGGCCACGTGTTGCAGTGATGTGATGCTTATGTTAACGGCGGCGCGAAAGGTGGAACAGGCGCCGCGTGGTGGCTGTCAGGTGCGGGGTCCACTCTGATCGTCCCCATCATGCCGCCGTCTTCGTGCTCGAGCAGATGGCAGTGATAGACGAATGTGCCGATCATATTGGGATCACGAAAGTCCATGCGCAGCCGGACGCTGGGATATTGCAGCATGCGTCCGTTGTAGTAGGGCACATTTACCGTGTCACGCAGGAACGGTTCCGCCACCGGCACGCCGGACCAGTCCATCAGCAGAAAATGCAGCTGATGAATGTGAAATGCGTGCAGCTCGGTCGAGCGGTTCTCGATGACCCAGTCCTCGACGTCGCCCTGCTCGACGACGACATTCGGCTCGGTCGACGCAGGATCGAAGGCCACCGGCGTTTGGCCGTCGATGGTGAGGTAGAATTCGGTCGCGCTGTTGGGGTTGTTCGGGTCCTGGAGCTTTTCCGAGAAGTAAAGTCTGCGCACTCGAACGGGAGGCACATCGCCAAGCCACGGCAACGTGGGCGACGGCAGCGGTTCGTGCGCCGTCGGGAGCGTGGATTGCGTGTCCGCCGCGTCGTCTTTGGCGATGATGGATACGAGCGCCCGGTTGGGGTCGTTTTCACCGCCCGAACCGGTGTCGACGGTCCGCGTGACGAACAACGCGGGCGTGCCGATGGGAGGCCCGGTGACGAGGAACTCGACCCGCGCGCCCGGGGGCAGACCGATATGGTCGACGGATTCGACGGCGTTGGCGGGATTGCCGTTGTGATTGAGTGGAACGCCGTCCATGGCGACGAGATCGAGGCGCTGCGGGGTTCTCTTGAAGATCACCGCAAGATCCAGATAGGTGATCGCCGACGCGTTGAGCACCCGCCAGAGCTGGCGTTCGTTCGGCTTCATGTCGAGTGTCGCGGTCGGGTAATCGGGGTAGGGCACAGGAACGAAGTTGACCGACAGATCCTTCGCCGGCCTGCCGAATCCCGTGCCGTTGTTGGCGGAGTCTCCGTCGCGATCGATCATCATCTTGGGAACCACCGGTTCGGACTTCGAGGGTGGTGCATCGGGGTTCAAGAGATCCTGATCGCGGATGATGAGGACCCTCTCCGGCAGCCCTGCGACCTGCGGGTTGGCGCGCTCGAGTCCTTCGATGATGAGAGCGCCCGATGCGCCCGCCATCACCTGGGCCTTGCTGAAGCCATGGATGTGCGGGTGGTACCAATACATCCCCGGTGGTTCATCCGCCGGAATCCTGAAGCGGTATTCGAAGGGAGGGTCTCCCGGCTGTATCGACGTCTTCAGAACGTCGTCCTGGTGACACTCGGGCGGCACGCTGAGACCGTGAAAATGCAGATTGGTCGAGATCAGCGACATGATCGCGCTGGTGCAGGGATCGCTGGATTGCGACATTTTGGCGTGTTCGTGCGAGTGATCGCGTTCGTGCACGTGATGCCGTGCAACGTCGCCGGGAAGCGGATTCATCAACTCGTTCTTGAGATCGAGTACGAGCAGGTCGCCGGGATGCAATCGCAATGTCGGTGACTGGGTCGCGTCGCCGAGCAGGTAGCAATACCGGATCGAGCCGTCACTCTGTCGTTGGTCGCGGATGGTCAGGTCGAGCTTCAATACGCCGTTCGAACTGCGCAGGTCGCGCGGCTCCGGCACCGGACTGCCCGGGGCGGGGCGCGGACAAATCTGCCGTGTGCTTCCGGGCGGAGATGCAGCCGCAGACGCGGTGTGTGCGGCGGCGGCAAGTGCACAGAAAACAGGCAATACGAACTTGATGCACCACATGGGCGACTCTTGGCGTTGGCGGTCGGTGTGTCGCGACCATCTTAGGTCTCCAGCGTAAGTCGATCGCGTTACATGGGTGTGACGCGGGGCCGGAGGATGCCCCGTTTCGCCAGCCGCTCAGCGCTGCGCTGCAATGCGATCGCCCGCGTTCCGAGGAAGGCGGTAATAACCCGTCACCGACGCCAGTACCAGAAGGCCCGCCGCGACGAACGGCCAACGGAAATCGGCCGCCACGAATTGCGATGTCCCGGAAACATTGGAGCCTGAATAATACGCGGACAGGCGCAGACAGACGGCCCCAAAGGCGACGCCCATGCCAATGGTCATTTGTTGGGCGACGCTCCACAGGGTGCTGGCGGAAGCGGTCTTTGCGTCGCTGACGTCGGCATAGGCGAGGGTGGCGAGGGTCGTGAATTGCATCGAACGCGCCATCCCATAGGCGAACAGCACGATGAGGATCCAGGCGAGCGGGGATGACGGCGCCAGCCACGCGAACGCGACGATGGTGAGGGCGGCGATGGTGGAATTGATGGTTGCCACCGTGCGAAACCCGAAGCGATTGAGGATGCGCGTCGTGAAGGCTTTCATGCCCAAATTGCCGATGGCGGTCGCGAGCAACAACAGGCCGGAGTGAAACGCGGACAACCCGAAGCCAAGCTGGAACAGCAGGGGCGACAGGTAGGGGACCGCCTCGATGCCGATGCGTGTCGCGGTGCCCCACAAGACCGTGACCGCAAAGGTCGGCAATTGCAGGGTCGAGAGGTCCAGCAGCGGATGCGGTGAGATCATGAAATGCCGCACGGCGGCGATGCCCACGACGATCCCCGCCAACATGAATCCGGCGGCCTGGGCGAAGCTCGCTCCGTCGCGGCTCGCCAACTCCGTTCCATACAACAAAGCAATCAGCGCCACACCGCTGAGCAGAAACCCGACGAGGTCCAGGGGTCTCGGCTTGGCGCCGCGCTGGTTCGGAACGATCTTCGCGATCGCGATCAATGCCAGGCAGCCGAACGGCACGTTGAGGAAAAACACCCAATGCCACGAGGCGTAGGTGGTGATGAAACCCCCGACCGTGGGTCCGACGACCGGAGCGACGATCGCCGGCCACGTTATCGTTGAAATGGCCTGCAAAAGCTGGCTCTTTTCCGTATTGCGCACCACGATCATGCGGCCCACCGGCACCATCATCGCCCCGCCGATGCCCTGGAGCACCCGCGAGGCGGTGAAGGACGTCAGGCCCCCCGACAATCCGCAGAGCACGGATGCGAGCGTGAAAATGACGAGGGCGCCGCCATAGACAGTCCTCGATCCGACGCGATCCGCGATCCAGCCGCTGATCGGGATGAACACGGCGAGCGTCAGCATATAGGCCGTCAGCCCTAAGCTCACGTCGTTGGGGCCGACCGAAAACGAACGCGCCATCTGCGGCAACGCCGTCGCGATGACCGTCGTATCGAGATATTCCATGAAGAAAGTGGCGGCGACGATGAAGGGCAGGATGGCGGTCGTCCTGGCGCTGATGGTCATGGGCGCTGCTGGGCTGTTTCGACTCGGCATTGAATCTCCGGGGTAGGCGTCTGCCTGGCATGTTAGCCATCTTGACCCGCCAGGGTGCGAGAAATAACCCGTTGAGTTAGTCTGGTCTACTACGTCCAATGCGGGGTCGATATGACATTCTTGCGGAAGGCGGCATTGACATCCCGGCTGTTGGTCGTCGTTGCGGCGATCTGGGGCGCCTCTACCTGGGCGGCGACTGACCCGGCTGCGACTCTCGGTTTCAGTCCCGACGTGGCGGCCGCCATGCAGAGCATCGACCCGGAACGGATCCGCGCGCACGTGAAGTTTCTCTCGGATGACCTGCTGGAGGGGCGGGGAACGGGCACCCGCGGCGGGGATATCGCGGCCAACTATATCGCGACGCAATTCGCGCTGTACGGCCTGAAGCCCGCGGGCGACAACGGCACCTATCTGCAGAAGGTGGCCTTCACCGGGGTGCTCACGCAGCCGAACTCGTCGATGTCGCTGTTGCCCCTGCACGGCGCGCCCATCGACTTGAAGCTCGGGGACGATTATGTGACCAGCAACCAGACGCAGACCGTGAGTGTCGATATCGATGCCCCGATCGTGTTCGTGGGCTACGGTATCGAAGCGCCCGAATACAAGTGGGATGATTTCAAGGGGGTCGACATCAAGGGCAAGGTGATCTTGTTGATCGTGAACGAACCGCCCTCGAAGGATCCGAAGTTCTTCAAGGCGGAGGCGATGACGTATTACGGGCGGTGGACCTACAAGTTCGAAGAAGCCGCGCGCAGGGGCGCCGTCGGGGCTCTCATCATTCACCGCACCGACTTGGCGAGCTACGGCTGGCCCGTCGTCAAGAGTTCGTGGAGCAACGAGCAGGTTTACCTGGCGAACGACCGGGATCCGAAACTCGAGTCGGCCGCATGGATACAGTTGGATGTGGCGCGCCAGCTCTTTGCCGCCGCGGGGTTGAAGCTCGAGGACATGATGGAAACGGCGGGAACACGAAAGTTCAAGGCGCGAGAGTTGCCGATCCGCCTCAAGGCGCACGTCGTAAGCAAGGTGCGCAAGTTCGAGTCTTATAACGTGCTCGCCATGCTGCCCGGCACGGATCCCGGCCCGCCGACCCAGGCCGTCATGTATACGGCTCATTACGACCACCTCGGCATCGATCCGGCCATGAGCGGCGACAACATCTACAACGGTGCAGTCGACAATGGCACGGGTTGCGGGATCCTGATCGAACTTGCCCGCGCGTTTGCCCGCTCAGCCGTCAAACCGCCGCATCCGGTGCTGTTCGCATCCGTGACGGCCGAAGAGAAGGGCCTGCTGGGATCGAATTATCTGGGCAAGCACCTGCCCCTCCCGGCTGCGCAAGTGGCGCTCGACCTGAACTTCGACGCCGTCCCGCCGGAGGGTATCCCGGAATCGGTGAACGTCACGGGCGCCGAACGCACGACCTTTTATCCGGTGGTCGAGAATACGTCCAAGGCCTTCGGCTTCGAAATTCAAGCGGATGCGGAACCGGGCGCGGGCCACTACTACCGCTCCGATCATTTCAGCATGGCGCGCGCCGGTGTCCCTGCGTTCTCCATCAATACCGCGTTGAAGTTCGCAGGACACCCGCCCGAGTGGGGCAAGGCGCAACGCGAGGAATATACCGCCAAGCACTATCACCAGCCGAGCGATGAATACCGCGCGGACATGGACTTCACCAGCGACGCGGCTCTCGCCAAGTTCGGTTTTGCCCTCGGCTGGCAGGCGCTGACGGCCAAACAGACCGTGGGATGGCTGCCGGGCGACGAGTTCGAGCCGGTCCGGTTGCACGGGGGCGGCCAGTAGCCCCCGATACTACGCTTCCAATTTCTGCGGACGCGCGGGTTCGGTGAAAGTCTGCGACTCGCCGACGATGAGGTGAATCGCCACGGCGGCGAAGACGATCGTGCCCCCGATCATGGTGCTGATGCTCGGGGTTTCACTGAAGGCGAGCCATACCCAGAAGGGCGCCAGGGGCGCGTCCACCGCCCCGATCAAGGCCGTTTCGATGGCGGGCAGTAATCGGGCTCCATACGTGAACAGGGGCAGCCCGATCGCAAAATTGACGACGCCGAACAGTGCGAGCAGCAGCAGTTCGTGACCGTTGACCGCCATCGGCATGCCCAAGGGCCACGCGATGATTCCGCTCAACAGGGACGAGATGCATGCGGTCAGCATGATCGGAATGTCGCGATAGTTCCTGGCGATCACCATGGTGCTTGCCATGGACCATGTCATGCCGAGCGCCAGCACGTCGCCCAACAGGCCGCCGCCCTTGCCGAACCCGACCATCAGGGCCACCCCGCACAGTGCCACCAGGCTCGCGATCACGGAGCTGCGGGTCGGCTTCTCGCGCATCACCAGCCATCCCAGGCCGGCGGCCAGGAAGGGCGCCGTCGCGTAAATCACCGCGACGTTCGCGACGCTGGTGTGACGCAGCGCGGTGAGATAGCACATCATGCCGGCAGCGGATTGCACGGTGTATAGCCACCCCCGCCAGCCCATGTGTCGGAAGCTATGCCAAACGTCTTTCTGCCGCAGCGCGGCCATCACGGCGGCCAGTCCGAGGGCGCCGAAGATTCCCCGCCAGGCGAGCATGGTCCAGTTGTCCAGCGGGATCAGCCGGGTGAACAGACCGCCCGTGCTCCACGCGACGGCAGAGGCGGAAACCAACATGAATCCCAAACGGTGAGCCGCCTTGCTCATCTAACGACTCTCATCCGATGTTCCATCCGACGCGATTGAAGGGGCCGGCATATTACTGGGAACTACGCTGCGGCAGGTGTATTTGCTGGATTATCGTGCCAAGGGGCGCGAGTACGGCGGCAAGCTGATCGATCTCGCGTCACTCGATCTGCCGCGACGCCAGGGCTTTGGCCGGTCCGTTGCCGGCGGCACCGCGCCCGGAAATCATTGTTTCTCGATGACTGCCGTGTCGGTGTTCTCGGCGTGGTGCCGCATCCGCGGCGAGCGTTCATCGATATACATGATCTCGTGCTGGCCGACCTGGACGACATCGCCGTCGTTCAAATTATGGCGCCGGACGCGCTTGGATTGCACATAGATTCCGTTGGTGCTGTTCAGGTCCTCGATCACGCAGGCGTCGGCCTGGGTGACGATCTGGCAGTGATGGCGGCTGATGAATTTGCTGTCGATCTGCAGGTCGTTGTCGGGCGTCCGCCCGATGACCAATCGCCCCGTCTTGAGTTCCCGCTCCATCACGGTTCGGCCTTCGCTGGCGAGCAGGATTCGGCCGACGGGGGGGCCGTGCGTGGCGCTCGGCGGCTGCGGATGCTCCATCATCTGCGGCAGGGGCATTCGATTGGTCGCCGAGGCGAACTCCACCCACTGGAGTTCGCGGATGGCGGTCTCGAGTTCGGCCACGCTCACGGTGTCTTGATCGCGTCCGAACGCGGCCATCATGCAGGTGTCGCACAGGGTGTTGATGAGGCGCGGTACGCCCCCGGTATATTTGAATATGATGGGGTAGGTGTCTTCCGCGAAGATGCGACGCCCCTGCGAGCCCGCCACCTCGAGCCGATGATCGATATACGCGGAGGTCTCCGTCTTGGTGAGGGCGGTGAGATGAAAGCGCAGGCGCACGCGTTGCGCCAGCTGAATCAGCTCCTGGGAATTCAGCTTGTCGTTGAGCTCCGGTTGACCCGCGAGAATGATGCGCAGCGCCTTTTCCTTGGCGGTTTCGACGCCTGACAGCATGCGAACTTCTTCGAGCACCTTGTGGCTGAGGTTCTGCGCCTCGTCGACGATCAGCAGGACCTTGCGGCCGCGGTTGTGCTGATCCATGAGGTACTGATTCAGCGTCGCCAGGACTTCGGGCTTCTTCATGTTGAAGGGCGAGAAGCCGAACTGCACCAGCACGGTTTGCAGGAAGGCGGTGGGCGACAGCTGGGTCTGGTTGATCTGCGCCACGACCACATCGGTCTGCAGTTCGCGCAGGAACGTTTCGATCAGCGTGGTCTTGCCGGCGCCGATTTCGCCGGTGATGACCACGAAACCATCCGTGAACCAGATGGTCGACTCCATGTACGCCTTGGCGCGCGCATGCTGCTTGCTCAAGTACAGGAACTGCGGATCCGGGCTGAGGCGGAATGGCAGTTCATGGAGTTTGAATAGTTCTAGATACATTCCTTGGGCAGTCTAATGGATTTGCGACGTATCGGCGCAGTCGGAGCTGTTTTAGGTGCGTTTTAGGACCATTCGATCAACTTGAGCGTCTGGGCCAAGGCGAGGTTTCGGGCCGCCGGGCTGGATCGGACGACCGTACAATGACCAAGTTTGCGTCCCGGTCGGGGCTCCTTGCCATAATCGTGGAACGCCAGTCCGTCGATGCCCAGGAGCCGTTCGCGGTCGGGCATGAGACCCAAAAAATTCACCATGACGGTGTGTCCCAGGGCACGCGTGTCGCCCAACGGCAGGTCGCAAATGGCGCGCAGGTGGTTTTCGAACTGGCTCGTGACACATCCATCGATGGTCCAATGCCCGGAGTTGTGGACCCGGGGCGCCATCTCATTGGCGACCAGCTTGCCCTTGACGATGAAGAACTCGATGGCCAGCACGCCCACGTAGGCGAGCGCTTCCATGACTTTCCTCAAGTATCGCCGGGCCGCCCGTTCGAGCGCGACATTGACGTACGGCGCGATGCTGTAGCGCAGAACGCCGCCCGAATGAGTGTTGGCGGACAGTGGGTAATACACGATCTTTCCCGCCGCCGAACGCGCCCCGACGAGCGACACTTCGCGCGAAAATACCTGGAATTTCTCGTATATCAGGCCCGTGCCGCCGATGCTGGCCCACGCGGCGTCGATGTGTTCCGCATGCCGAATGACGAACTGGCCCTTGCCGTCATAGCCCAGGCGGCGAGTTTTCAGCACGCCGGGAAGGCCGATCTCGCGCGCGGCGCGCAGCAGATCGTCCTTGCTGTCGACCGTTGCATGGGCGGCGACGGGTATCCTTAAGGAAGCGAACAAGGCCTTCTCGTGCAGTCGGTCCTGTGAGACTTCCAGGGCCCGGGGGGAGGGGCGAATCGCCGTCAATTTCTCGAGCGGTGCGAGCACCGTGCTCGGCACGTTCTCCCAATCGAAGGTGATGACGTCGCTCTTGGAGGCCAATTCCGCGAGCCGCCCGGCGTCCTGGAGTTCGCCCAACAATATCGGGGCCACTTGCGCACCGGGCGCATCGGGGCTGCGGTCGAGGAACAGGCAGCGGAGGCCCAGCGGGTAGCCGGCAAGTGCCAGCATTCGGCCCAGCTGCCCTGCGCCGACGATGCCGATCGTCGAGGGTCTCAAGGCTGCCGCGGGTCCGGTTTGGCGAGCACGGCGGCGGTTTGCGCCGCACGAAACGCATCCAGGGCGATGCGGACTTCGATGAATTCATTGGCGAGGATCGCGGCGGCGAACAGGGCGGCATTCTTCGCGCCGGCGGGACCGATGGCGAACGTCGCCACCGGGATCCCGCTCGGCATCTGGGCGATGGACAGCAGCGAGTCCATGCCGTTGAGGCTCTTGGAGTGAACCGGCACTCCGAGCACCGGAACGGAGGTCTTGGCGGCGGTCATGCCCGGCAGGTGGGCGGCTCCGCCAGCCCCGGCGATGATGGCCTTGAGACCGCGTTCGCGCGCCGATGCCGCATAGTCGAACAATAGATCGGGCGTGCGGTGTGCGGATACCACCCGCACTTCGTGGGCGATGTTCAAGGCGGTGAGGGTGTCCGCCGCGCCCTGCATGGTCTCCCAATCCGACGTGGATCCCATGATGATGCCAATGACGACTTTCATGGCCGCTTGCCTGCCTTAGGCCTGGGTCAGCAGCTGGCGCAGGAACGCGAAGAGCTCGCGCGCGCCCACGGGCGAGCGCTGCTCGACCTTCTCGCGCTCGGCTTTGTCCAGGAGTCGGAGCAAGGCATCGCGGTCGATTTTGGGGTATTCCTTGAGCAACTCCTCGACCCCCAACGCCGGTTCGGACAGGAGGCGGTCGCGCCAGCGCTCGATTTGCTGGAAATGTTTGATCTCCAGGTCGTGTCGCGTCTTGCGTTCGGCGAGTTTGGCCAGCACCGGCTGCGGGTCGATGGTGCGCATCAATTTGCCGATGTACTGGCGTTGACGCACCTGGGCGCCATGCGACGGCAGGCGCCGCAGGTCGCGCAGCGCGACGAAAAGGGTGTCGGGAAGGCCCAACGCCTTGATTTCCTGATCCGGCAGGGCTGACAGCTGTACGCCGAGCTCCTGCAGTGAGGCGGCTTCGCGCTTGCGCGCGCTCTTGCTCTGGCGCTGCTCCTCGGTCTCGCCGGACTCGTCCATTTCACTCTCGCTCGTCATATTGCGCATGCTATCACCCAGGTCGGTAGAATCACGGGTTGGTGTCCTCGAAGACAGAGTTGGAGTAGACGATGGCCGTCGTGCCTAGCAACCCGTTACGTCTTGCCCCGGAAGACTTGGAATCGATAATCGAACGTGCCCTGGAGGAGGCCCGCTCCCGCGGCGCTTCTCAGGCAGAGGCCGCGGTCAGCCAGGATACCGGTCTTTCGGTCGGCGTGCGACTCGGCGAGGTGGAAACCCTGGAGCACCAGCGCGACCGCAGCATGGGGATCACGGTGTATTTCGGGCAGCGGAAGGGGTCGGCCAGCACGGCGGACTTCTCGCTAGACGCCGTCCGGGCCACGGTGGCCAAGGCGTGCAGCATTGCGCGGTTTACCGCGGAAGACACCTGTTCGGGCCTGGCGGACGCCAATTTGATGGCCAAAACGCCTCCGAATCTGGATCTGGCCTTTCCCTGGAACGTGAGCGCCGACAGGGCCATCGAGATCGCCAAATCCTGCGAGGCGGCTGCGTTGGCGTTCGACTCGCGGATCAACAACTCCGAGGGGGCATCGGTGAGCACCCACCAGGGGCTGCACGTCTATGGCAATACCCATGGATTCGTCGGCGGGTACCCGACGACCTCGCATTCATTGACTTGCGTGGTTCTCGCCGGCACCGGCGAGGCCATGCAGCGCGACTACTGGTACAGCAGTTCACGCGATTGGCGCGAATTGGAGGATCCGGAGGCCATCGGCCGCGAGAGTGCGCGGCGCACCATCGCGCGCCTGGACCCGCGCAAGCTGAGCACGCGACGCGCGCCGGTCTTGTTCGTGCCCGAGGTCTCGCGCGGTCTCATCGGGCACTTCACCGCGGCAATTCGCGGCAGCAGCCAGTATCGTCAGTCATCGTTCCTGCTGAACTCGGTGGGCGAGCAGATATTCCCCGCCGGCTTTTCGATCAGTGAGCGACCGCATATTCCGAAGGCCATGGGAAGCGCGCCATTCGACGATGAGGGCGTGGCGACGCGGGATCGCGAATTGATCGCCGACGGGGTCCTCACGGGGTACATCTTGTCGAGCTATTCGGCACGCAAGCTGGGATTGCAGACCACGGGGAATGCGGGCGGTGCCCACAACCTCATCGTTGCACCGAACACGGGAGGCGGACTCGCCGAGATGATCAGGCTCTTGGGCACCGGCTTGCTCGTCACCGAGTTGATGGGGCAGGGGATCAACATGGTGACGGGCGACTACTCGCGCGGCGCGGCAGGCTTTTGGGTCGAAGGCGGCCAGGTCCAATACCCAGTGGCGGAGATCACCATCGCGGGAAATCTGCGCGAGATGTTTGCGAATATCGGCGCGGTCGGGGACGACATCGACACGCGCGGCGGCATCCGCGCCGGGTCGATCCTGCTCAAGGAGATGACCATCGCCGGCGAGTAGGCGCCGCGACACCGCCGCTCAGGTGGCGTTGATCAGATCCTCGAGCGATTGGGCGCCGAGCTTCGCTTCGATCGCCGATTTCACCTGAATCATCACGTTGGCGGCGCAGCCAACGGGATGCATGTCGATCATGAGCCTGCCGGGTTGGCGGTTGCGCACCGCATCGATGATGTCGACCAGGTGGATGCCATCGAGGTTGCGTCCTGGCACGAATTGCTCCTTTTCCGTGGCGAGGATCAGCCCACCGCGTTCGAGGCAGGCGAGCACGGGCGCGAGGGCCGTGCTGGGAATGTCGAGTTCAGCCGCGAGCCGCGTACCAGTCCAATAGCGCCTGCCCGAACGGTAGTCGCGTCCGATCAACACCATGACCGAGAGGCCTGCTAGTTCGCGCGCACTGCCGGTGAGTTCGACGGATTCCTGTCCGTGCCTCAGGTATCGAGGAAACTGCACGTAAAACGCCAGCTGCGCACCGATGAGCAGGATGAGCCAGCTCAAATACACCCAGATCAGAGTCGTCAGCACGTACGCGAAGCCGGTATAGACCGCCATCATGTGCGACGAATAGAGAATGACCGACGTGAACACCTGTCCCACCAAGGCCCAGATGATTCCCGCGCTCACCCCGCCGATGAGCGCCGCCCGCAGCTGTACCCGTGTATTCGGAATGAATGAATACATGAACGTGAACACGACGGTGACGAGAAAATAGGGGACGACCTGTCCCGCCAAACCCATGACCCAGGCGAGCGGAGGGATGGCGTTCAACCATTGCGCCAAGGGGCTGTGCGAAGCCGATCCCATCAGTGCGATGGACACGGCGAGCAGAATCGGTCCGACGATCATCAGGCCCAAATACTCGACGAATCGGCGCGCGAGACTGCGTGGTCGCTCGACCCGCCAGACGAAATTAAAGCTTGCCTCCACCTTTTGAATGGTGGTGATGACGGTGTACACGAGAAAACCCAAGCCGATCGAACCGAGGACGTCGCCGCGCATGTTGGTCACGAATTGCATCACGCTCTCGGTCAACTGTGTCGAGGCGGCCCCCATCGGACGGAAGAACTGATGCAGGATGTAGCGCAGATCGCCCCGGGCGCCGAGCGCCTTCAAGACGGAAAAACTGAACACCATCAAAGGCACCAGCGACAACAAGGTGGTATAGGCGAGGCTCATGGCTCTGATGTTGATATCGCCGACGAGCCAATCGCGGGTGATCGCGGCCGGGAACCGTAGAACGCGCAACACCGGTCCCCATGGCGGGGCCATGTTTCGCGATCTCTGAAACAAGCCATCCTCGAGACGTTCGGTCCAGTTCTGCATGCGCGGAGCCTTACATGAGGGGCCCTTCATGGCAAGATCGCGAACCCGGGGCGTGACTTTAGGCGGTGATCAGTCTCAACGCTTCACGATAGTTGTCGCTGGTTCGCGCGAGAATATCCGCGGGCAGATGCGGCGCGGGCGGCTTCTTGTTCCACTGCAGAGATTCGAGATAATCGCGCACGAATTGCTTGTCGAAGCTCGGCGGGCTGATGCCGGGCTTGTATGAGGCGACCGGCCAGAAACGCGAGGAGTCGGGTGTCAACGCTTCGTCGATCAAGACGAGATCGCCCGCCTCATCGAGACCGAACTCAAACTTCGTATCGGCGATGATGATGTTGCGCGCAAGCGCGTGTTGCGCGGCGAACGCGTAGAGTTCGAGCGCGACGCGCCGAATGTGCGCGGCGTGATCGCCGCCCACCAGCCGGACCATTGCCTCGAAATCGATGTTTTCATCGTGCTGCCCGGCAGGTGCCTTGAAAGCCGGCGTGAACAGCGGTTCTGGCAGACGCGCCGCCATCTGCAGGCCCTGCGGCAGCGCGATGCCGCATACCGACCCATGGAGCTTGTAATCCTTGTATCCCGACCCGATCAAATATCCGCGCACCACCGCCTCGATGGGAAGCGCGTTCAGTTTTCTGACCACCATGGCACGCCCCACCAGCGGCGCCCGTTCGACCGGGTCGGTGATGACGTCGGCCAACGCGACCTCGGAGAGGTGATTCGCGACGATGTGCCGTGTTTTCTCGAACCAAAATTGGGAGATGCGCGTCAGCACCTCACCCTTGAACGGAATGGGGTCGGGCAACACCACGTCGAAGGCGGACAGCCGATCGGTGGTGACGATCAGCAGGTGCTCGGCGTCGACGTCGTAAATGTCGCGCACCTTTCCCTGGTGAATCTTTTTGAGGCTGCGTATCCGGGATTCGAATAGCGGGGCCGTTTGCGAAAACTGTTCCATGTGGGGGTGTGCTTCCGACTGCTACCATTGACGGAGTAGAAGGTCGGCGATTGTGGCGGGGCGGATGGGATAGGTCAACGCGAATGGCTTGGAAAGGCAAAATTTTTGGGGCAGTGATCGGCTTCCTGATCACCCGCAACGTCTGGGGCGCGGTCATGGGCGCCTGTGTGGGACATATGTTCGACCAGAGCGGCGGATTTGGCTTTGCCGGCAGTCCCTACGAGCGTGCGGCGGCGGCGGCAGGCGGAACCCCGCAGGCGTCGGTGTCCGACGTTTTCTTCCGCACCACCTTCGAACTCATGGGACATGTGGCGAAATCCGATGGACATGTGTCCGAGGCGGAAATCGGCGCCGCGCGGCGTTTGATGCAGGAACTGCGCCTGGGGCCCAATGAAGTCACGGCGGCCATCGCTTGTTTCCGCAACGGGAAATCCTCGAGCTACGATGCCGCGAGCAGCGTCGAGCGCCTGCGCGAAGCATGCGTCATGCGCCACGATCTGTTGCGCGCGTTCATGGAACTGCAACTGCGGGCGGCCTTGGCGGGCAATGGCCTGTCGCCGCCGGCGCGCGTCATCCTGACACGGGTGGCCGAGCGCCTCGGCATGTCGGGACTCGAATTCGCCTATATGGAAGCCGCATTGCGGGCCCGCCAGCAGGGCCGGGGAGGACAGCAAGGGGGGCGTGCGTCGGAGAAGCCCCTGAACGACTCCTATGCGGAACTCGAGGTCGCCGCCAGCGTGACGGATTCGGAGGTCATCAAGGCGTATCGCCGACAGATGAGCCGGCATCATCCTGATAAACTCGTGGCCAACGGACTTCCGGAGTCCATGGCGCAGGTGGCGAAAGAAAAGACACAGCGCATCCAGGAAGCCTATGAGGCGATCCGTGCGGCGCGCGGCATGCGGTAAGAAAATTGGCCAGACGTAAGGGCGGACATACATGGCGACGATCATTTCTCCCTCGATTTTATCCGCTGATTTCGCGCGTCTGGGCGAGGAGGTCAATGCGGTTCTCGCGGCCGGCGCGGACTGGGTCCATTTCGACGTCATGGACAATCATTACGTACCGAATCTCACAATCGGACCGATGGTGTGCGAGGCGTTGCGTAAGTTCGGCATCACGGCGCCGATCGACGTGCATCTGATGGTGTCTCCCGTGGATGCATTGGTGACCGACTTCGCCAAGGCGGGCGCCACCAACATCAGCTTTCATCCTGAAGCCACCCAGCACGTGGATCGCACGATTCAACACATTCGGGATTCGGGCTGCAAACCCGGACTCGTGTTCAATCCGGCCACCACGCTGAACTGGCTCGACTACGTGATCGACAAGATCGACGTGATCCTGCTGATGTCGGTGAATCCCGGTTTCGGCGGCCAGAAATTCATTCCGGAAACCATGGCCAAACTCACCGAGGCGCGCCGGCGCATCGATGCCAGCGGCCGCGACATCAAGCTCGAGATCGACGGCGGTGTGAAGATCGACAATGCGGCCGAGATCGCGCGCGCCGGCGCGGACACCTTCGTCGCGGGGTCGGCGATTTTCGGCAGCAAGGATTACGCGGCCACCATCAAGGCGATGCGCGAGCAGGTGGAGATCGGGAAGAAGCCGCGGGCGGCGGCCGTCGGCGTCGCGAACCGGTGACGTCAAATCTCCCGAAACGCCCCGAGCGTGTCGGGGCGACCACTCTCACCGCAGGCGTTTTTTCAGCGCAATAAAAAAAGGCCGCCTCGCGGCGGCCTTTTGGCTATTCGTCGTCGTCCTGATCCTCGTCGTCTTCATCTTCATCATCATCATCATGGAGTTCGGTGCGCGCCGTCTTGCTGGTGACCGCATTCGCGCCGACGCCAGCGCCGGATTTCACCGGGACGATCAGCGGCCGCGTCTTGACCTTCGGGCGGGCGTTGAACACCACGATGGTCTTTCCGGTGGCGCGCAGAAGCCCTTGTTCTTCGAGGACTTTCAGCACCCGGCCCGCCATCTCGCGCGAGCAACCCACGAGGCGCGACAGTTCCTGGCGGCTGACCTTGATCTGCATGCCTTCGGGATGCGTCATCGCGTCCGGTTCGCCGCACAGATCCATGATCGCATGTGCCACGCGGCCCGTGACGTCGACGAATGCGAGATCCCCCAATTTGCGATTGGTCCGATCGAGGCGCGTGGCCAGCTGAGTCGCCAACTCGAAAATCAAGCCCGGGCTTTCGGCGGCGATCTGCCGAAACCGTGGGTAGGTCATTTCGGCCAACTCGGATTGCTGACGCGTGCGCACCCAGGCGCTGCGTGTCGGCTGTTCGTAAAACAAGCCCATTTCGCCAAAAAACTGACCTTTATTGAGATAGGCCAACACCATCTCGTTGCCATCCTCATCCTCGATCATGACTTCGACCGAGCCGCTGATGATGTAATAGAGAATGTCCGGCAAATCGCCAGCGTGGATGATCACGGTCTTGGAAGGGACTGTCCGAATCCGGCAGTAGCTCAAGAAACGATTGATCGCTGGGATATCGCTTAAGGCCTTTGCCCCTTCTTCCATGTTCACTCCCTAGTCATTTAATAGCGCGCCGCATTAACTGTGCGCGAAACGCGTGTGCTGCGCACGTTTTATTACATAAGTCCCGGAATCGCAAGCGGTAACGGGAATCCCCTACAGCCAATATGAACCAAAAGTCATCACCCGGGAAGCCAGTCGCATCGCGGAGCGTAGCGACAGGGGTAGTTCGTCCCCGCCCATGGACGTGGCTTTCGCACCATGGGCGGCCTCGTCATGGGTCATCTGATTCAATATGGCGCGGCTGCGAGCATCGGACGCGGGCAAGCGGTCCAGATGGCCTCGAAGATGCGTCTCCACCTGCTTTTCCGTCTCGGCGATGAACCCCAAGCTCGTCTTGTCCCCGATGGCGCCGGCCAGGGCGCCAATGGCAAACGAACCGGCGTACCAGAAGGGATTCAGGAGGCTGGTTCGTCCGTCCAACTCGCGGATTCTCTGCTCACACCAGGCCAAATGGTCGATTTCCTCGGCGGCGGAGTGGCGCATGGCCTCGGCGACCTTGGGGTCCCGGGCGGTCAGCGACTGTCCTTGATAGAGTGCCTGGGCCGCAACTTCGCCCGCATGATTGACCCGCATCAGTCGCGCGGAGGTCCGCGCATCGCCTTCACCCTGCATCAATTCGCCTCCCGGAACCTCCGGCAAGGACCTGGTTGGCTGGGCGGGCGCAGCTAACACTTTGATTGCTCTATCAATTTGGCCGAGAACTAAGTCAAGCAGAGTAAATGTGCGCGGCGTCATGGACTCATTATATTATAGATGCGGAGTTCGCCACATCGGGACTAGTAACCCGGCTCGCGGTTCTGTACACTTTCGCGCCTTTCGTTGGTCCTGCAACAGCCGAGTATTTCCATGTATACCGTATTTACAAAGCCCGATGATGTCCGTACCGATTGGTTCGTCGTCGATGCCGCCGGCAAGACGCTGGGTCGTCTGGCTTCCGCCATCGCGCACCGCCTGAAGGGCAAGCACAAGCCGAATTATGCCCCGCATCAAGACCTTGGCGACCACATCGTCGTCATCAACGCGGGCACGGTGCACGTCACCGGCGCAAAGCTGACCGACAAGTTTTATCACCAGCACACCGGCTATGTCGGTAACCTGAAGAGCATCGCTTTGGGCAAGCTGTTGAAGGAGCATCCCGAGCGCGCGATCGAGTTCGCCGTCAAAGGCATGTTGCCCAAAGGTCCGCTGGGCCGTCGCATGTACAAGAAACTGCATGTGTTCGGTGGCAACGAGCATCCCCATCAAGCACAGCAGCCGCAAGCGCTGGAAATTTAAGAGTTCTCAGGAAAAACAAGCATGGCATCAACATCAGCCACGAACGCGTTCTACGGCACGGGCCGTCGCAAGACGTCCAGCGCACGCGTCTATTTGAAGCAGGGCACCGGCAAGGTGGTCATCAATGGCCGCACGCTGGAAGAATTTTTCGGTCGTGAAACCGGTCGCATGATCGTCCAGCAGCCGTTCGGTGCGGTGCAATTGGATGGTAAGTTCGATGTGGATGCCCATGTCGAGGGTGGCGGCATCACCGGCCAGGCCGGCGCAATCCGCCATGGAATCACCCGTGCCTTGATGGCCTACGACGAAACGCTGCGGCCCTCGTTGCGCAAAGCGGGTTTTGTCACCCGCGATGCCCGCGAAGTCGAGCGTAAGAAGGTCGGTCGTCGCAAGGCCCGCCGCGGAACACAGTTCTCCAAACGCTAGTCGCGAGAGCGCCTTCCGCCGGTAAACGATCAATCGTTTTTGGGGGATCGTCTAGCGGTAGGACAACGGTCTCTGACACCGTTTACCTAGGTTCGAATCCTAGTCCCCCAGCCAAACAGGGCCCACAATGTGGGCCCTTCTCTTAAGTGCAAACGGTACCCATATAGATGTCGGGCGAACGCAATTCGAGTGGTGTGGCGCCAATGGCGCTGGCGGCTCTGGGTGTCGTGTTCGGCGACATCGGCACGAGCCCGTTATACGCCTTGTCGGCGTGCTTCACCGGCCCGCACATCGACGTCACGCCGGACCATATCTTCGGGATTTTGTCGCTGATCTTCTGGTCGTTGGTTCTGGTGATTCTCTTGAAGTACGTCAGCGTGGTGTTGAACGCCGACAACAAGGGTGAGGGCGGCGTTCTCGCCTTGACCGCCTTGGTCATCAATACGGAGCGAGCCAGTCCGCGTCGCAAGATCTACGGCACGCTCGGGATATTGGGCGCGGCGCTATTCTTTGCGGATGGAGCCATCACGCCGTCGATCACGGTGCTGAGCGCGGTGGAGGGCTTGCAGGTCGCCGCACCCGCGGCACAGATTCCCGTGCTGCCGATCGCGATCGTCGTCTTGATCTGCTTTTTCATCATTCAGCGACACGGCACCGGATCGGTCGCCAAGGTGTTCGGTCCGGTGATGTTGGGATGGTTTCTGGTGTTGTCCGTGATGGGGGTGAGTTGGATCGTGCGCGAGCCCCAGGTGCTGTGGGCTCTGGACCCGACCCGCGGTTTGCGCGTGTTCATGGAACACAAGGTCGGCGCACTCGCGGTCCTGGCGGGCGTCTTTCTGACGGTCACCGGTGGCGAGGCGCTGTACGCCGACATGGGGCATTTCGGCAAGGAGCCGATCCGGGCCGCATGGATCGTCGTCGTGATGCCGGCGCTGGTCTTGAACTATTTCGGCCAGGGTGCGCTGCTCATCGAACACCCGGACGCCGTCACGAATCCTTTTTATCTCATGGCGCCGTCGTGGTCGCTGTTGCCGCTGATCGGTCTTGCCACCGCGGCCTCACTCATCGGTTCCCAGGCGGTGATCTCGGGCGTGTTCTCGGTGACGACGCAGGCCGTGAGCTTGGGATTGTTGCCGCGTCTTCGGGTGGAGCATTCCTCGGCGGAGCACGCGGGCCAGATCTACGTGCCGACCATGAATTGGATATTGATGATTGCTGCGCTGGCGTTGGTGCTGGGCTTCGGTTCCTCGGCGGCGCTCGCCGGGGCCTATGGACTGGCGGTGTCCGGTGCCATGACCATCGTGACGCCGTTGACCTTGAGCCTCATCAAGTCACGCACCGGCAGCGAGAGCCGGGCGCTGCGCACCGGCCTGTCGTTGCTGTTCATCGTCGATATCGCCTTCCTCGCGGCGAACCTCACCAAGCTCGAGGATGGTGGCTGGTTGCCGTTGGTGTCGGGCCTCATCATCTATTGGCTCATGCAGACCTGGCAGAGCGGCCGCGCTTCCGTCATGGCCCGCCTGCTGCGTGAGCAGAAGCCCGTGCGCGACTTTCTGGATGACCTGAAGCGCGAGCCACCGGTGCGGGTCGCGGGCACCGCCATTTTTCTCGACGCAAAGGCGTCCGGCATCCCGCGTGCGTTGCTCAACAACATCAAATTCAACCGCGTCATTCACGAGCGGGTCGTGTTGCTGACCGTCGTCACCCGCGAGCAACCGCGCATCGCGGAGGCGAAGCGATTGACGGTGACGCCGGTGTGCGAGGGCATCGTGCGCATCGTGGCGCAGGTCGGATTCATGGAGAAGCCCAACATCCTCGAGATCCTTCGGGATGCCGAAGCCTACGGCGTTCCCTATGATCCGGAGCAGACCACGTTCTTCTTGAGCCGGGAGGAACTGCTGCGGGGCCAGCGTTCGGATCTGCCGCCGCTGCGCCGCACGGCGTTCATGCAGATGGCGCGGAGCGCGCAGGTCATTGCGGACTACTACGGCCTGCCGCCGAGCCGTGTGGTCGAGATCGGCACCCGCCTGGAAATCTAAGGGACCCGACGAAGGTGCGCTGCGGGTCGATGTCCGGGCTGCCCCCTACGGCGAAAGTACCAAGGTCCTGACCCCACCGTCGCTCGCGACGATGAGCACATCGGCTCCCCGCCGTGCGAAAAGTCCGACCGTAACCACGCCGGCAATCTGATTGACCGCGGTCTCGAAGGCCACCGGGTCCGGAATCCTCAGGTGCACGTCGAGAACGACGTTGCCGTTGTCCGTCACGACCCCCTGCCGCAGCACGGGCAGGCCGCCCAGTTTCACGAGTTCGCGAGCCACGTAGGACCTCGCCATCGGTATCACCTCGACGGGCAAAGCGAAGGTGGAACCCAAGACCTCGACCAGTTTGCTGTCATCGATGATGCAGACGAACTTGGCGGACGCCGCCGCGACCACCTTCTCGCGTGTCAGGGCAGCCCCGCCCCCCTTGATGAGCATGCCATCGGCCGTCGCCTCGTCGGCACCGTCGATGTAGAGGCTAAGGTCGCCTTCCGAGTTCAGATCCAGCTCCGGAATCCGCGCAATGCGCAGCGCGGCGGCGGTCTGATTGGAACTGGAGACCGCGCCTTTGAGCTGGATTTTACGGTCCTTCAGCACCTCGATGAGCTGATTGACCGTGGAGCCGGTGCCGATTCCCAGCACCATGCCTTCCTCGATGTAGACCATCGCGGCTTCTGCTGCGCGGCGCTTTTTCTCGATTGATGATGAAATTTTCCGACCCCTTAAAACAACTGTGCCCGCTTACGCGGGCACAGTTGATTACTTTCGAAGGCTTACTTTTTCTTAGCGGCCTTTTTCTTTGCTACCTTCTTCTTCGCCTTCTTTGCTTTCGCTGCCATGATAGAAACTCCGTTATCGGGTTAGTCCGGGGTCCGAGTATATACACGAAAAACAAATATACAAGCAATACGTCGCGCCGCGACCATCACAATGTGTTAGCGATGTCAGCGAAGTCACTCCAGCGTGAGAATGAAATCCCAATTCGTCTTCGTCACCGGCGTCACCGACAATCGATTGCCGCGCTTCAGTACGATCAAGTCTTCGAGTGCCGTGGCCGCGTATTTGCGCAGCTCATCGAGTGTGATGATGCGCGAGAACTTGCGCTGCAACTTCACGTCGACCACATACCAACGCGGGTCATCCGCCTTCGATTCCGCATCGAAGTGATCATGCGCCGGGTCGAAGGCGGTGGCATCCGGGTACCCGCTCCTGACCACGCTGACGATGCCGGCTATCCCCGGCACGGCGCAGCTCGAATGATAAAAGAACGCGGTATCGCCTTTTTTCATGGAGTCGCGAAGCATGTTCCGCGCCTGGTAATTGCGCACTCCGTCCCATGCGGTCGTGTGTTTGGGCCGGGCGGCGAGGTCATCGATGCTGAAGGTGGTCGGTTCGGATTTCAGAAGCCAGTGATTCATTGCGTACCTTGGAGAAATTGATGAAGCCCGGATTCCGTTGCCAGTGAATCCAAACGGATGTCCCACGGGTCGGCGAAGACGTTGTCGGCGCGCTGGCAGTCGAATGCGAGTCCAACCAGCCGCGGCCCGCGCCAGTGCAGGCGATTCCGGCGAAATGAAAGCGCCCGGTCATAGAACCCACCACCCATGCCGAGTCGACGTCCCCGTCCATCGACTCCCACCAGCGGAACGACGATCAAGTCGAACCAGCGCGGCGCGGTCGCAGTGCCGCTGCGATGAGGGACGGAAATGCCGAAGACCCCGGGGCGGGTCCTGCCCGACAGAGGGTAGAAGCGCAGGCGGCGGTGGCGCAGATCGCTGACGACCGGCACGAACAGACGGATGCCGCGTCGTCTCGCGGCGACCAGCAGAGCAGCGGTGTTGGTTTCCCGATCGAAGGGCAGATAGATCGCCACGCGGGACCCGCACTTGAAGGCGCTCAAGCGCGTGATCGCGGACGCCGCCAGATTCGAGCGGAGGGAGTGATCGGCGGCGCTCAACGAGCGCCGGGCGATTCGAAGTTGTTTGCGAAGCTTGGATTTCATCGAAGAGGGGATGGCGCTACCCGCAAATGCCGTCTTGGACCGATGCTCCCGACCTGAGCATCAGGTGGGGCTAACTGCGGCAATTAAGGCTTTCCGCTCGGGGCGGACTTGCACAATGTTGCCGGCAAGCATAGGCCCCTGGGGTTTACAAATTAGGGTCAGGAGGTAATCCGATCCGCATCGCACACCGCAGGCAGCGCCAAATTTAATCTCGAGAAGGGCGATAGCTCTACAGTTCGAGCTGCTGACCCTTCTCCAAAGTCGACTCTACGCGCTCACGCAGGATACGCAAGCGGCCACCCACGTCCGATTCGAGATTGCTGTCACGGTTGCGGAGACGCAGCAATTCGTTCGCCATGTTGAGGGCGGCAATGACCGCGATACGATCCAATCCGACGACTTTTCCGCCGTCGCGAATCTCGCGCATCTTGGCGTTCAAAAACTCAGCCGAATCAAGCAGGTCGGATCGTTCCTCGATGGGGCACGTGATGTGGTATTCCTTCTCCAGGATCCGCACGCTCACTCTTGCATGTGTTTCCGTCATGCTTGCTCCATCGATTTCAGCCGGCCGATCATTGCTTCGACCCTGCCGCGGACCTGTTCGTTCTTTTGGAGCAAACTGGCGCGTTCGGTCGTCAGCGTTTCCTGACGCTGACGCAACGCCCGGTTTTCGTCCTTGATCTGGCCCACAGTGACAATGAGGTCTTCGAGGCGCTTTTCCAAGCGCCTAAGTTCAATTTCAACTGCAGACCTGGGGTTTTGCTCGTTCATGGTTTGCCAATATAGAGCGACGCATTACGCAATGCAAAGGCGATACGACATTACCCGGGACGGCCCGTGCGGTATTATCCGCCCCACTATGATGTCGGAAATTCGATTCAAGGACTTCGAGGATGTATTGGCCGCCGCCGGCAGCATGGCCGACGCGGCGGAGGCGCATGGTTCGTTGTGCGGCGCCCTATGTTCCATGGCTCCCTACCGGATGCAGGACTGGCTCAATGAGATTCTGCCGGACGGCACGGCGTTGTCCGACGAGTCGGCGGCGATGATCGAGCGGGTCTTCAGCGCAACTGCCACGTCGTTCGGCGAACAGGGCATGGAGTTCGAGCCGCTGTTGCCGGATGACGAAGAGCCCCTCAATGGACGGGCGAATGCCCTTGCGTTGTGGTGCACCGGCTTTCTTTACGGGTTGGGTACCGGCCAAGTCTCCGATCTCGAAGGGCTGAATGGCGAGGTTGGCGAGATCGTCCGCGACTTCACGGAGATTTCCCGGGCAACGGGCGACGAAGCGGAGGCCGACGAATCCAACGAGCAGGCCTATGCGGAACTCGTGGAATTCATCCGGGTCGCCGCCCAGGTGGTGTTCGAAGAGTTGCTTCCCTTGCGCAGACAGGTGCATCCCGCCGCTCAGCAACGGCTGCACTGAGCGACATGGACAGCAAGGAGTTCGTACGCCGGCGCCGGCAATTCATGCGCATGATCGGCAAGGATGCCATCGCGATCATCCCCGCCTCGCCGGTCCGCCACCGAAATGGCGAAATCGAGTACGCCTACCGTCAGGACAGTCATTTCCATTATTTGACCGGATTTCCCGAGCCCGAGGCCGTCGCGGTGCTGGTACCCGGCCGGGCGCACGCGGAGTATGTGCTTTTCGTCCGGGAGCGCGATGCAGTCCGCGAGTCCTGGGACGGTCCGCGCTCCGGCACCGACGGCGCCGTGGAGCGTTACGGTGCGGACGATGCGTTTCCCATCGCGGACATCGACGAAATCTTGCCGGGACTGATCGAGCAGCGGTCGCAGATTTTCTACGCCATGGGGACGCACCACGACTTCGACCCGCACATCGTGGGGTGGGGCGCGGAGCGCGAGTTCGTCGCCTTGAATCATGTGCTGGACGACATGCGTCTGTACAAGAGCCGTGCCGAGCAGTCCACGCTGCGCCGCGCCGCCGAAATCGCCATTGGGGCGCATCGGCGCGCCATGCGATTCGCGCGCCCGGGCCGAATGGAATACGAAGTCATGGCGGAGGTGCAGCACGAGTTCAGATCGCACAATGCCGAGCTGTCCTACACGCCGATCGTCGCCGGCGGCGCGAACGCCTGCGTGATGCACTACCGCAGCAACGATCAACGCCTGGCCGAGGGCGATTTGTTGCTGCTCGATGCGGGCTGCGAGCACGACTACTATGCGTCGGACATCACGCGCACGTTTCCGGTGGGCGGCCGCTTTTCGCCGGCGCAGCGTGCCGTATACCAGGTGGTGCTGGACGCTCAGGCGGCGGCAATCGACAAGGTGCGCCCCGGCAATCATTGGAACGAGCCCCACGAGGCGGCCGTCCGGGCGATCACGCAGGGACTCGTCAAATTGGGCTTGTTGAAGGGTGCGCTGACACACCTCATCAAGACGCGGGCCTACCTGCCTTTTTTTCCGCATCGTACCGGACACTGGCTGGGTATCGACGTCCATGACGTCGGCGACTACAAGGTGGGCGGCGAATGGCGCGTCCTCGAGGCAGGAATGGCATTGACGGTCGAGCCGGGAATCTACATCCGCCCCGCGCGCGGCGTGCCGAAGGAATTTTGGAACATCGGCATTCGCATCGAGGATGATGTGCTGGTCACCAAAGGGGACCCCAATGTGTTGACCGCAGCCCTCGAAAAGACGGCCGAGGCCGTCGAAGGATTGGCCGCAGAATGACCGACACGTTCGACATCGCGATCGTGGGCGGCGGCATGGTGGGTGCGAGTCTCGCTGCCGCGCTCGACGGTTTGGGGCTACGACTCGCGCTGATCGAGGCCGTGCCGCATGATTCGCAGGCCAGTCCGAGTTTCGACGAGCGCACCACGGCGTTGTCGAACGGCAGCCGCCGCATACTCGAAACCGTGGGCGTGTGGGGCGCGCTCGCATCCGCCGCCACCCCGATTCGGAAGATTCACGTGTCGGATCAGGGGCATTTTGGATTCGCGCGCGTCGATGCCGCCGAGCAGGGCTTAAGCGCCATGGGATTCGTCGTGCCGAATCGCGCGATGGGCGCGGCGCTGTGGGGACGCATTGCAGGGATGCCCGACTTGCGCGTGTTTTGTCCCGCGGAGGTGCTGCGCGTCACCGCCAACGACCGGTCGGTCGAGTTGGATGTCGTCGAGCGCGGGATCGCAAGCACCATCCGCACGCGTCTCGTGGTTGCCGCGGACGGCATCCACTCCGCCGTGCGCAGCGCCTTCGGCGTCGACGCCGATGTCCGCGATTATGAGCAGACGGCCGTCATCACGACCGTTCTCCCACAGAAATTTCACGACCATGTTGCATACGAGCGCTTCACGGCGAGCGGGCCATTGGCGCTCCTGCCCCTCGCCGATGGTCGGTGCACTCTGGTGTTGACGCTGAAGCCCGCCATGGCGGAAACGGCGCTGACGTGGTCCGATGCCGAGTTTCTCGCGGAGGTGCAGCGCCGCTTCGGGTTTCGGTTGGGGCGGTTTCTCAAGGTGGGACGGCGCGTACCCTATCCGTTGTCGTTGTCGCGCTCGCACAAGACCAGCACGGGTCGTTGCGTCATCATCGGCAACGCGGCGCAGAGCCTGCACCCGGTCGCCGGCATGGGTTTCAATCTGGGCCTGCGCGATGTCGCGAGCCTTGCCGAATTAATTGCCGAACACCGCGGGGCGGGCCACGCCTATGCTGGCCACGCCTATGCCGGCCGCGCCTATGCCGGCCGCGCCGATTCCGGCGATGCCGGCATGCTCGCCGAATACGACGCGTGGCGTGCCGCGGACCGCGGCGGCATCATCGGATTCACCGACGGACTCGTGCGTGTGTTCTCCAACCCGCTGGGCTTGGTTCAGCGCCTCAGAAATGTCGGGTTGTTGGCCTTCGACATGCTGCCGCCGGCAAAGGCGGCGCTGTCGCGCCTCAGCACGGGCGCGGCGGGGCGGGTCCCGAAACTGGCGCGCGGGGTGCCGCTGCGATGAGGACCGTGGGCCGCGACTTCGACGTACTGATCGTCGGCGCCGGCGTCATCGGCACGAGCATGGCGAGTTTGCTGGTGGCGCGTCGACTGGTGGCGCCTGAGCGGATCGCGGTGATCGCGGAACGACTGTCGCCCGCGTCCACGGTACCGCAGTCCGAATGGGACCTGCGCGTCCTGGCATTGAGCCGCGCCTCGCAGCGCGTGCTCGGTTGGTGTGGCACGTGGGCCGCGCTGCCGCCCGGTAAAATGTGCGCCTATGAGCGCATGTGCGTGTGGGATTCGCGCGGCGAACCAGGCGGCGCCGGCTCGCTGATCTTCGATAGCGCGGAGTTCGGTGAATCCAACCTGGGGTTCATCGTCGAGAGCCGTGCGCTGCAGGCGCAGTCCCTGCGCATGGCCGGCTCGGCCGGCGTGGTGTTCATCGAGGCCGCCGTCGATGCCGTTCAAGTCGACGATGGCGGCGTGCGGATGCGGCTCAGCGATGGCAGAGATCTCGGCGGCCGGTTGTTGATCGGCGCCGACGGCGCACAATCCAGGACGCGTGAGCTGCTTGGCATCGAAACTGCCGGCCATGCCTACAGTCAGGATGCGCTCGTCGCGCACGTGCGCACGGCCAAGCCGCACGCTGCCACTGCGTGGCAACGCTTCCTACCCACCGGCCCCCTGGCGTTCCTACCCTTGCCTGACGGCCGCTCGTCGATCGTCTGGAGCACGGCCCGGGGCGAAGCCGCGCGGTTGCGCTCCCTCGATGCTGCAGCCTTCGGCGAGGAACTCACCCGGGCGAGCGGCGGCGCGCTGGGGGAATGCGAACTGACCACACCGGTCGTGAGCTTTCCGCTGAAGCTGCAGTACGCGATCGACTACGTGCGCTTGCGTGCGGTGCTGTTGGGCGATGCTGCGCACGTCGTGCATCCGCTGGCGGGGCAGGGACTGAACATGGGGCTGCTGGATTGTGCCTCGCTCGCCGACGTGCTGGCCGTCACCGGTAACGGCGGTTTCTTGGGGGAGCAGAAACTGCTGCGACGCTACGAGCGATGGCGCCGCAGCGAGAATCTGTTGACGGCGGCGGTGACCGACGGGTTGGAGCGGGTGTTCGCGAGCGGCAACCCGGCGCTGTCACGGCTGCGCGTGTTGGGATTGGGCGCCGTCGGACGGGCGTCATTCATCAAAAGAGAGTTCGCACAGCGGGCGATGGGCCTCGGCGGGGATGTGCCGACATTCTTGAAGACCGCTGCGCCCTCGACTTAAAGCAGGTCGACCTTGGCGGCGCATATGAAGTCGTTCTCCGACAATCCGCCGATCGAGTGCGTCGCGAAGGTGACGTGGCAGTAGTCATATCCCACCTTCAAGTCCGGGTGGTGGTCCTCGAGGTTTGCGATGTACGCCACCGCGTTGACGAAGCTCATCGTGCGGTAGAAGTCCTTGAACCTGAACGATCGGCTCACGCTTTTCGCGTCGTCGGCAATCGCCCAGTCGGCATGCAGCTGCCCGCGCAGTGCGCCAGCCGCAGCCGCCGTCAGTGCCGGCACTCCGCCCTCGCAAGGCACGCATTTCTTGGCGGCCAGCTCGCTCATGATGCCATCGGCTCAGGGGCGGCCGGCGTCGCGATCGCCGCTGCGGCCGAAATCGGCGCGTAGGTGCGCTCGATATAGCGTTCGACCATTTCCTGGAATTCTTCGGCGATACGACCTCCCTTGAGGGTCACCGTCTTCTCGCCGTCCTCGTACACCGGCGCCACCGGATGCTCCCCGGTGCCGGGCAGGCTGATCCCGATGTTCGCATGCTTGCTCTCGCCCGGGCCGTTGACCACGCAGCCCATCACGGCAACCGTCATGTCCTCGACACCCTGACGCTGCTTGCGCCACTCCGGCATTCGATGGCGAATGTGTCCCTGAATTTTCTGGGCGAGTTCCTGAAAGTAAGTGCTGGTCGTGCGGCCGCAGCCGGGGCAGGCGATCACCATCGGAATGAAGGCGCGCAAACCCATCGTCTGCAGAATCTCCTGAGCCACGATGACTTCCTGGGTCCGATCGCCGTTCGGTTCCGGAGTCAAGGACACGCGGATGGTATCGCCGATGCCTTGCTGCAACAGAACGCCCATGGCGGCGGTGGATGCCACGATGCCCTTGCTGCCCATGCCGGCCTCCGTGAGGCCAAGATGGAGCGGAAAACTGCACCGCGCCGCGAGATTCGAATACACGGCGATCAAATCCTGCACGCCGCTGACCTTGGCGCTGATCACGATCTTGTCGGCCCCAAGACCGAGCTCCACGGCGCGCTCGGCGCTGGCAAGCGCCGAGATGACGATGGCCTCGCGCATGACCTCGATCGCCGGCAGCGGCTCCGCCAGCTTGGAGTTCGAGTCCATCATGCGCGTGAGCAGGTCCGAGTCGAGGCTGCCCCAGTTCACGCCGATTCGCACCGGCTTGTCATACCGACAGGCAGTTTCGATCATCTCCGCAAACTGAGGATCGCGCTTGCTGCCCCGTCCGACATTACCCGGATTGATCCGCAGCTTGCCGAGCGCCTGGGCACAGGCTGGATGTTCCTTGAGCAGTTTGTGGCCGTTGAAATGGAAGTCGCCAACGATCGGCGTGCGAATGCCCGCACGGTCCAAGCGCTCGCGAATGTGCGGCACGGCGGCGGCGGACTCGTCGTTGTTGACCGTCACCCGCACCAGCTCGGAGCCGGCCCGCGCCAGGGCCTTGATTTGGGCGACCGTGCCATCGATGTCGGCCGTGTCGGTGTTGGTCATCGATTGGACGACGATGGGCGCGGTGCCGCCGATCGTGACGTTGCCCACCGTGACGCTGAGAGACTTTCTACGTGGATTCATGGTGGCCATTCTACCTGGATCGCTCACTTGGGCATAATGGCGCGATGGCAGCGCGCATCGTTTATTCCACCGGTATCGGCAGCTTATGCCCGAACTGCCGCCGTGCGGTCAGGGAGTGCGTTTGCCCCAAGGGGGCGCCTGGTGCGGCGAAATTGGGCGCCATCCGGGTCGGTCGGGAGGTGAAAGGGCGCGCGGGGAAAGGGGTTACCACGGTCACCGGGCTGCCCTTGAGCCTGGCGGAAATCGACGCCCTGGCAACCCGCCTGAAGAAGCGGTGCGGGTCCGGCGGTACCGTGCGCGACGGCGTCATCGAGATCCAGGGTGATCATCGGGACGTCATCGTCGGCGAACTCCTCAAAGCGGGCTGGCAGGCCAAGAAATCGGGCGGCTAGCGGCGCGGCGCGGCGCCGCAGTGGCCGGGGCAGCACCAAGCCCACGGCCGATGGCGAGGCTCATCCCGGGCTGCGGCGGCCAATCGGTTCATTCGGCGAATTCTAGCCTGCAGCGGGTGGGGTCCGCATACAATGCGGCTCCGAAACCAGCCCGAGCTTGCGTGGACAGAGACAAACCAACAGGATGGACGCGGGTGGTGCGCGCGTTCGGTTATTCTTTTCAGGGCTTCCGACACGCCTGGCGGGAAGAAGCGGCGTTCCGCCAGGAAGCCATCCTGGCCGCAGTGCTGATACCCGTTGGCATCTACTTGGGGCGTTCGGGGGTGGAGCGGGCGATCCTCGTGTGCCCCGTGCTGCTGATCCTGGTGATCGAGATCTTGAACAGCGCCGTCGAGGCCGTGGTGGATCGATCCGGCACCGAACGTCATCCGCTGGCCGGGATGGCGAAGGACATGGGATCGGCGGCCGTCATGCTGAGTTTCGTGCTGTTAGGAACCGTATGGCTGCTCGTCTTGTCCGATCACCGACACTGAATAAACCACCCATAGGATCTGCATGTCGCGAATCGCGTTCGTTCTGACTCTATTCATCGCTTTTTTCACCGATGTCCTGGCCGCTCCGGCCCCCGCGCCCGGCATACCGAGCAATCCCGCGAACTGGGCGCAGACGCTGGAGCGCATCGCGAGCGGCGTGGTGACCATTCAGATCGACAGCACGCGAGCCTTCGATACGGAGTGGAACACCAGCGCGCAGGCCACCGGCTTCGTCATCGATGCGAAACGCGGCTTGATCCTGACCAATCGACACGTCGTCACCCCCGGTCCGGTGACGGCCCAGGCCACCTTCTTGAATCGTGAGGAGGTCTCGCTGTTTCCCGTGTATCGGGACCCGGTGCATGACTTCGGCATCTATCACTACGATCCCGCCAAGCTCAGGTTCATCCAGCCGGCGGAGCTGCCTCTGTATCCTGCGGGAGCCGTCATCGGCCGCGAGATCCGGGTCGTCGGCAACGACGCCGGCGAGCAGCTGTCGATTCTTGCGGGCACGCTCGCCAGACTCGATCGCGAGGCACCGGATTATGGTTACGGCAAATACAACGACTTCAACACCTTCTATTATCAGGCTGCGTCGGGCACATCGGGCGGCTCATCGGGATCGCCGGTCATCGATATCGACGGTCGTGTGGTGGCGCTCAATGCCGGGGGCGCCACCGGCGCCGCGTCCAGTTTCTACCTGCCGTTGACGGCCGTGGTGCGTGCCCTCAAGTTCATCGATGCCGGCAAACCGGTGCCGCGCGGCACGCTCGAGACGGTGTTCAAATACACGCCCTTCGACGAGTTGCGGCGTCTCGGCCTGAACGCCGATACCGAGGCGCGGATGCGCGCCGCCTATCCTAAACTCACCGGCATGCTGGTGGTCGATGACGTGCAGCCCGGATCGTCCGCCGACGGCATGCTGTCGCCGGGCGACATTCTGGTGACCATCGACGGCAAGCCGGTGCCCGAATTCTTCACGCTGGAAGATGTGATGGACAACCACGTGGGACAGCGCGTCGACGTGGAGGTGCAGCGCGGCAGTGCGACCTTGAAGCATGCGCTCGAGGTCGAATCATTGAGCGCGATCACGGCCGACGAGTACCTCGAGTTCGGCGAGGCCGTGGTGCACACGCTGTCATACGAGCAGGCGCGGCACTATCACCTGCCCATCGCGGGCGTGTACGTCGCGAATCCCGGGTATGTCTTCGGCAGCGCCGGCATTCCCCATGGCGCGTTGATCAGCTGGTTCAACGGCAGGAAGATGACGACGCTGGCCGATTTCGAGGCGGCGCTCGCGGGACTCGCGGACGGCGCCAGAGCCCCGGTGCGTTTCGTGACCCTGGAGGATCCGCACGCCGTTCAGCTCAAGGTGATCCGCATGGATCGACGCTGGTTTCCGGCCCGTAAATGCAAGCGTGATGACGCGCTCGGCACATGGCCGTGCGTCGGCATCAGTGGCGGACCGCCGCCGCAGCCGTTGGCGCCGGCCGCGACCCAGATTTCGAAAACCGGCGATCCGCGCATCGATCGCCTGGCGCCTTCATTGGTCCAGGTGACGTTCGACATGCCTTACTCGACCTCCGGCGTCACCGAGAAGAACTACCACGGCACCGGCGTCATCGTCGACGCAAAGCGCGGCCTGGTGGTCGTCGATCGCAACACCGTGCCGCTGGCGATGGGCGATGTGCGCGTCACCTTCAACGGCACGGTCGAGGTGCCCGGCAAGGTGGAGTACATCCATCCGCTGCACAACCTCGCCATGGTGTCGTACGACCCGAAGTCCATCGGCGACACCCCGGTCCATGCGGCCACGTTTCTGCCCAAGGACCTGAACCCGGGCGATGATGTGTGGGTGGTGGGAGAGCGCGGGGATTCAAAAATCCTGTCGCAGAAGACCGAGGTCGCGGGCGTCGATCCCGTGGCGTTTCCGTTGTCGCGCACCTTGCGATTCCGCGACAGCAATCTCGAGGCCATCAGCCTGGTCAATCCTCCCGGCGACGTGGATGGCGTGCTGGCCGATGACAAGGGCGATGTGGTCGCGCTATGGTCGAGCTTTGCATTCGAGACCCAGCGGGATTTGGAACAGATGAACCGCGGCATTCCCGCCGACCTGGTGATGGAAATGCTCGCGGTGGTCGAGAACGCCAAGCCGCTCTATTCGTTGGAAGCCGAGTTCGATGTGGAGTCGCTGGCCAGCGCCCGGAAACTCGGTCTGCCCGACGAGTGGGTGCGGCGCTTCGAGAACCACAACCAACAACGTCGTCAGGTGCTGAGCATCGATCGTCTCGTGGCCGGATCATCCGCGGCGACGTCGCTCGAGCCCGGTGATCTGCTGCTCGCCATCGACGGCAAGATCGTCAACCGATTCCGCGAGGTCGAGGGCGCCGTGCAGAAGCCCGGTGTGTCGGTCACCGTCTGGCGTGATGGAGCCGAGAAAGTGCTGTCCATGCAGACCGTGGCGCTCAACGGTCGCGACATCGACCGGGTGCTCATCTGGGCCGGCGCGACGCTGCAGGCGCCGCACCGGGCGATGGCCGCACAGCGCGGCATCGCGCCCTACGGCGTATTCGTGTCGTTTTTCTTCTATGGCTCGCCGGCCACGCATTACGGCCTCTATGCAGGGCGCCGCATCGTGGAAGTCGACGGACAGCCGACGCCGGACCTGGATGCATTCATCAAGGTGGTTCGAGGCAAATCGGATCGGGCGTCATTGCGCCTGACGACGATCAGCTGGAACGGTCAAACCGATGTCATCACCTTGAAGCTCGACAAGCATTACTGGCCGGCCTACGAACTCGATCGGCAGAGCGATGGCACGTGGACGCGCACGGCGCTGGACCCCCCGGAAACGGCGATTGCGAAGACGCCTTGAATGCGGGAGCGGCCATGAATATCGCGATATCACCTGCAGCGCCGTCCGATCTGCCCCAGATACTGGCGATTTACAACGAAGTGATCCGCAACTCCACCGCGGTGTATTCGGAGGCGGAATTCACGGCCGAACGGGGTGAAACATGGCTCGCATCGAAGACCGAGCATGGG
The DNA here is from genome assembly GCA_003164785.1 of Gammaproteobacteria bacterium. GTDB lineage: Bacteria > Pseudomonadota > Gammaproteobacteria > Steroidobacterales > Steroidobacteraceae > Bog-1198. Next base: position 97,069 of record PLUE01000032.1, read on the forward strand.
TTCCCCTTCGTCGTGGCGCGCGATGCGTCGGGAATCGTGGGGTTCGGCACCTTCGGCGATTTTCGGGCGTGGCCTTGCTATCAATACAGCGTCGAACATAGCGTGCACGTGCGGGCCGACCGCCGAGGTGCGGGGATCGGCAGGATGCTGTTGCTCGAGCTCATGCAGCGCGCCAAGGACATGCGTAAACATGTGATGATCGCCGGGATCGATGCGGACAACGTGGTCTCGATCGGGTTGCACGAGAGCCTGGGCTTCGCGGTGGTGGGCCATTTCCATGAGGTGGGGTTCAAATTCGGGCGCTGGCTCGACCTCGTTTTCATGGAACGATCCATCTGAGGCGCGGTCGGCCGCCCCTAAAGCCGCGGGAAAAGCGGCACTGGGGCACAGTTGCTTCCACTGGTGCGAGATGCGGCGTTTGCTCCCAACGCAAGCTTGATATCATGTGGCCGTGGTAAGAGCTACACAAACTGAAATCGCAGAGGCCGTTGCGGCGCTGCGGGCGGGCGAGCTGGTCGTGTTTCCGACGGAAACCGTCTACGGTCTGGGGGCCAATGCCTCCGATCCGGACGCGGTCAGGAAAATATTCGAGGTCAAGGGCAGACCGGCGGATCATCCGGTCATCGTGCATTTGGACAACCCGCGTTATCTGCACCGCTGGGTCTCCGACGTGCCGCCGGTGGCCGAGCGGTTGGCGGCCGAATTCTGGCCCGGTCCGCTGACGCTGATCCTCCCCAAGGCCGGCAGCGTCAACGATATCGTGACCGGCGGCCAGGACAGCATCGGGATCCGCGTGCCCTCGCATCCCATCGCCCAGCAATTGCTGACCGCTTTCGGCGGCGGTATTGCGGCGCCGTCGGCCAACCGCTTTGGCCGTCTGAGCCCGACCAAACCCGAGCACGTGCGCGACGAGCTGGGCGATGCGGTGCGCGTCATTCTGGATGGCGGCGAGTCGCCGCTCGGCCTCGAATCGACCATCGTGTCATGCCTTGGAAACGAAGCGCGTCTGTTACGTCCGGGATCGATCACGCGCTCCCAGCTCGAGGCCGTGGTCACGCTGTCCAGCGGTGGTCCCGTACCGCGCGCTTCCGGTGACCGGCTCCTGCATTACGCTCCCTCGACGCCGCTGGCCATCGTCTCATCCGACAATCTGGAGAAATACGCCGGTGAATTCGTTGCGCGGCACGAAAAGGTCGCGGTCATGGCGATGCGGCCGCCGCTGCAGACTCACCGCCAAATGACCTGGATCAATGCCGGTAAAAAGCCTGAAGCGTACGCGCACAATCTTTATAATCATCTGCGCACGCTGGACAGCGCGGGCTGCGAGAGAATTTTGGTGCAGGAACTGCCGCACGACGAGCGCTGGGCGGCGATCCTCGATCGACTGCAACGCGCCAGTGGTATGGATGGCGATCCGCTCGAATTGAGCGCGGGTTAAACGGAGAACGGTTTGGCCAAAGCGGTTGGAATTCGCAGGCTTCCTGCGGGCGATGTATTGGAACTCGAACCGGGTCAGGACCCGTTCGCCCACGATTCCATCAAGCACCTTGCCGGGCGCTACGGCTCGCCATTGTTCATCATCGATGCGCAGCGGATTCGCGCGCAGTACCGCCGGCTGGCTGCCGCTTTGCCCAATGTCGATCTGCATTACGCGTTGAAGCCCCTGCCGCACGCCTCGGTCATACAGACGCTGATGGCGGAGGGCGCCTATTTCGATCTCGCGACCAATGGTGAAGTGGATCTCGTCCAGCGGCTGGGTGTCGATGCGGGTCGGTGCATTCATACTCATCCGATCAAGCGTGACAGCGATATCCGCACGGCCTTGGATTACGGGGTGACGCGGTTCGTGGTCGATAATCCGGACGAATTGCGAAAATTCGTGAAATTCCGCAAGCAGGCCTCGGTGCTGATTCGCGTGTCCTTTCGCAGCCCGGATGCGGTCTGCGATCTGTCGAAGAAATTTGGTTGTGCACCGGAGTCGGTTGCGGGTCTGCTCGAACTCGCGACGGAATTACACGTCAAGGTCGACGGTCTTTCCTTCCATGTCGGATCTCAGTCCGCCGGTTCCGGGATGCACGTTCATGCCATCAACGTGTGCCGGGAGCTCATGCGAAGCGCCGCGGCCAGCGGTCAGGAACTGACGACGCTCGACATCGGCGGCGGTTTTCCCGTGGACTATTGCCAGCGCTCGCTGACGATCGAAGAGTTTTGCGCCCCCATTCGCGAGGCATTGGGATTGCTCGATGGCGCGGTGCGGGTGATCGGCGAGCCGGGGCGTTACATCGCCGCGCCCGCCGCGGTCGCCGTTTCCTCCGTCATGGGCCGTGCGATGCGCGACGGCCGCTGGTGGTATTACCTCGACGATGGTCTTTACGGCAGCTATAGTGGGCAGATGTATGACCACGCGAAGTATCCGATCGATGCGTTGGTCGCCCCCGGAATGACGTACCCCTCGGTGTTGGCGGGCCCAACCTGCGACAGCATCGACGTCATCGCCGACAATATCGATTTGCCGGTGCTCGAGATGGGCGATCTGGTGGTCGGTCACGTCATGGGCGCCTATACCTGGGCGTCGGCATCCGAGTTCAATTTCTTTCCCCGTGCCACGGTCCTGGCGTTGGATCGCGGGCTTCTCTTGACCGGCCGAGATCCGCAATGATCTGGACCCGCCGACGCGTGCTGCAAGCGGGGGGGGCTCTCGCCGGGGCTTCGGCCGCCGCCGTGTTTTCGCGGCCGGCCGCCGCGGTGGACAAGACCGATCGTCGTGCGCCCACTCCGGCTTCCGCGAAACGCGTCTCGCTGCTCAATCTGCATACGAACGAAAGGTTGGAGCTGGAGTTCTTCCGGGGTGACAGCTACGTGAAGGATTCGCTGTCGGCGATCCAGGTCCTGCTGCGTGATTTTCGCAACGGTGAGCAGCACCCCATCGATCCTCTTGTGATGGATTATCTCTTCGATGTGGCGCGGACTGCGGGCGTCGATCCGGTATTCAGCGTGATCTCCGGGTACCGGTCGCCGCAGACCAACGAGCAATTGCGCGAGCGCAGCAACGGCGTCGCACGCCACAGCCTGCACATGGAGGGGCGTGCCATCGACGTGAGGCTCGCCGGCGTGGATTGCGCGAGGCTTGCCGATCATGCGCGGACGATGAGCCGCGGCGGCGTCGGGTACTACCAGAAATCGGATTTCGTTCATCTGGACACGGGTGCCTATAGGACTTGGAAGGGCTGAGTTCCGGCGCACGCTGAAAAGCGATGTGCTGCGTAGCGGCAATGTGCGGTGTAGCGGCCGCGGGTCTAGGTGAGGCCTCCCGACCGCCACAACACCCAGATGCCGACGGCGAATATCCCATAGAACGAGCCGAACCAGGCAAGCCGTATCGGCGTCAACGCATTGCGTTTCAGCAGCAGCAGCAACCCCACGATGGCCAGTGCGGTGATCGCCGCGGCCAGCGTGAGTGCGTGATCGAAGAGCCACGGTGTGAAGAAGAGTCCCAGCGCGGTGGGAATGGTGGCTTGAATCATCATGGCGCCGCTGATGTTGGCGAGCGCAAGACGATGTTTGCCCTGTCGGATCCAGATGATGGCGTTCATGGTTTCCGGCAGTTCCGTGGCGACGGGGCTCAAGAGCAGCGCGACCACCGCGGAAGGCATGCCGAGCCAGGGGCCGACCACGGCCAGTTGACCGACGAAAACATGGGACGCGCCAAAAATGACCACCAGAGCGAGTGCGGTCTGGATGCCGGCGATGGCGGTGTGAGGAATCGCCTTTTTTGGCTGAAATTTGAGCGGTTCCATCTTGCCCTCGGCGGCGTCGCCGTCGGTGCGCATTTCCATCCAGGTATAGGCGGCGTAGGCCAGTAGAAACAGCCAGCCTAGCCAAGGCTTGATCGCGAACGCCATGAAGCCGAGGATGATCTTGCAGAGGAAGATCATCAGGAACCATCCTTGATCGCGGCTGAGCCGGCGGCAATTCAGGTCGATGGGTTGGCGCGCCAACTGGATTCGAGTGATCCACAACATGACGCCCACCACCGGATACGCGACCGTGGCGAGCACGAGCGGACCGCCGAGGGCTGCTCCGACACCGATGTTCCTCGCGGCAGCATCGGAGCCGAACACGACCGCGACGAACGTGACGACGCTTTCCGGCAGTGCCGTTCCGAACGCGGCAAGTACGGTGCCGACCGCGTTTTGGGAGACCCCCGCCTTGCGGCCGACCCACTCGACTCCGTTGACGAAATACTCGCAGGCCCAGTAGATGCAGCCCGCGGCGAGGAGCAGGTCGGCGAATGCGACGATGATGGTCGAGTTCAAGCGGAATCCTTCGGGGGCCGGACAGCGTGCAACCAATGACAGGATGCCTCGTCCGGCCCGGATGAGGATCGTGTCAATGGTCTCGCCAGGCCTTGCGGCTGATGCACCATGGCCATGAGGGCCAAGTATGTTGATGCATCGACTCTCGAGTCCGAGAGGCGGCTACTCCCCAAAGAGGGTTGCAGGATATAACAGGGACGGGGACACGGGAAGCCGATTCCGCGGTCGCAAGGTGGGCTGTAATGTCCGCACGGCAGGACCGGTCTCATTGCATACAAGCCCGCCCAAGGAGTTCCCCTGTCCCGTCCAAAGACACAATGGTCGATAGACCGATCGTCCCTGCCCTGCCGGGGGCGTGATTCCCGCGACCGCCGTCTTCGCGGCGCTGCACATCCGGGTCTGGCAGGAGCATTCGCCGAAATTGGGAGATGCGCACATCCCAGGAGGCCGATTTGACGCAAAGCTGTGGCCTGACCCAAGGCAACCGGCCCGGTGCGCAGTTGCCGCCTGCCCGAGTTACCGCGCGAGAGGTTTTCCGATGCAAATTGCCGTGACAGAGGCCCAGACCAAGTTCCTACAGGAACTCGTGCGCAGCGGTCGCTATGCGTCGCTCGCCGATGCCGTGGCGGGCGCGCTCAAGTTATTGGACGAGGCGCTGGCCACCGAACGTCGATTCGATCCCATTGGAGCGCATGTGGCCGCGCGCCTGCAACTCGGTGATGGACGCCCCAACGAACTCCGACGTGCGTCGGATCGAGTCAATCGCCACGGGCGCGAAGCGCTGCAGCCGCAACAGACGAGGAAGCGGTAGTCCGGTCTAGTGCGGGTCTGCGTCGCAGCCGCCCCGCGAACCCTCAACTGAGACGGGAAAATGCGTCTTTGCAGGCGCGGCATGACAGGTGTGTGAACTCGAAGGGCTGAGCCGTCCAGGGTCCATCGACGGCGCCGCATAGCGGCTGGACGGTCGATTCGGCGAGCCGTCGAGCGTGAATCAACGGGTGGGCGTCGCTGGGATGCGCTGCCGATGCCTCCAAGCAGCCAAACAGCCGTGCCTCGTGACGCGCGAAGAAGTGATTGAGCGCCTCGGCGAGAAGGTCGTCCCGCTCTCGTCCGAGGCGCTTCACCAATGCGCCCAATCGCTCCTGATGTTCGTCACCTTGGGACAGGTGCAATTGGGGCACGATACCGGATCGATCGACCCACTGTCCGAGCTGGGCGCAGCCACCGGCCAGGTGCGTGTGCACTTCCGCCTGACCGAGTCGGTCGTAGTTCAAATAGTCGATGCAGGCCTGGGCCAGGTCGCAATCCAAAGCGCGCAAATTGCCCAGATCGAATGCAAATTCATGGCCGTTGTACAGGCCCGCCAGGAAATGAGTCAAACGTCGGCTTTGGCCGGTCCCAGGATGGTCAGCGATCGCCTTGGCGATCTTCACCAGCGCCAGCCGTGCACGCTCCATGATCTCCTCGAGGTCCACCGCGGCAGCCGTCGACCGCTCGCGCCGGCCCGATACGATTTTCTCCCAGGCATCATTCAACTCGAGTGCTTGCTCATCGCCGGTAACGTTGAAGGTCATCCGAATTGCCTTGTCGTTCGAGGGAGCGCTGCCATTCATGGGAGTTTGTCCGAGCGGAGGGTGTGCAGCGGATCTTGGGCCCATTGCGGACGCCGCGTCAAACTCACTCATGGGGCGTGCCGTGGGGCCCGTGCGGCTCAGGGTTTTGGGTCTACGTAGATGTATTGGATGAAGCCGTGATTCTTTCCGAGCCGATCGTAGAGCTGTCGGGCGGTGACATTGCTGTCGTGCGTCAACCAGTAGGGGTTCTGCGCTCCGGCCGACTGCGCGGCCACCGCGACGGCCTGGATCAGCGTGCGGCCGTAACCGGCGCCGCGGGCGGCCGGGTCAACGTAAAGGTCCTGTAGGTAGCAGGCGGGGGACTTCGACCAGGTGTCGTCATGCAGGAGGTAGTGGACGATGCCGACGAGTTCCTTCGTGGCGTCGCGAATGCCCATTCCATGAATGCGTCCCGATTGAATCCTGGACCAGGTGCTGCTGGTCACCTCCGGCGGCAGGTCGACGCCATAGAAGCGTAGATACGCGGACCACAGCTGCTCCCAGCGAGCGTGGTCGGCTACGCGCAGAGGCGCGACGTCAGCGACCATGAGGTATTCGCTTCCACGCATATTGACTACGCATAATGATCTCATCTTAACCGCGGAGATCGCAAAAGTGGATTCGATTGCTGAAGCGTTGCTCGACGCGCAGAACAAGGCGGCGGCATTGTTCGCGCCCGTGGTGTCGACAGGGCTCGCGCGGCACTGGATCCTCGAGATTCATTTCGTGGATCGAGCGCGGGAAATCGGGGGGGTTCTTCGAGCAATTGTTGACGATTTGAGGGCCGTGGGGCTGGATTTGGCGATGCGGTCGCCGCGGGAGTAAAATGAGCGGCTGGCGTCGACGTTCGCCACCGTATTTTGATGGATTCCTTCGGCATGTGTGAGGACGGCTGGCACGTAAGGCCTCGCGTGTGCGGGCAATTACAACGGAGACAATATGATTTATGCAGCTCCTGGCACCGATGGTGCCAAAGTCAAATTCAAGGCCAAGTACGACAATTTCATCGGCGGTAAATGGGTCGCCCCGGTCAAGGGCGGCTACTTCGACGTCATCACGCCGGCGACCGGCAAGGTATTCACGAAGGCTGCCCGGTCGACCGCCGAAGACGTCGAGGCGGCACTCGACGCGGCGCATGCGGCCGCCGACAAGTGGGGCCGCACGGCGCCCGCCGACCGTGCCAACGTGTTGCTGAAGATTGCCGATCGCATCGAGCAGAATCTCGAACTGCTGGCGTATGCCGAAACGGTCGATAACGGCAAACCAATCCGGGAAACGCTGAACGCCGACCTGCCGTTGACGGTCGATCATTTCCGGTATTTTGCCGGTTGCATCCGAGCCCAGGAGGGTTCGCTCAGCGATCTCGACGAGACCACCGTCGCCTATCACTTCCACGAGCCGTTGGGCGTCGTGGGCCAGATCATTCCGTGGAACTTCCCGATCCTCATGGCTGCCTGGAAGTTGGCGCCCGCGCTCGCCGCGGGCAATTGCGTCGTGTTGAAGCCCGCCGAACAGACGCCGATCAGCATTCTCGTGTTGGTCGAGCTGATCGCGGACCTGCTGCCGCCGGGTGTCCTGAACATCATCAATGGCTTTGGTCGGGAGGCGGGTCTGCCGCTCGCCACCAGCCGGCGAATCGCAAAGATCGCATTCACCGGGTCGACCACGACGGGCCGCGTCATCGCCCAAGCCGCCGCCAACAACTTGATACCGACCACCCTCGAATTGGGCGGCAAGTCGCCGAACATCTTCTTTGCCGATGTGGCGGAAGCCGACGACGATTTCTTCGACAAGGCCATCGAGGGCCTGGTGATGTTCGCCTTCAATCAGGGCGAGGTATGCACGTGTCCGTCGCGTGCCTTGATTCAAGAATCGATTTACGACAAGTTCATGAAGCGCGCGCTCGAGAGGGTCGCCGCGATCAAGCAGGGCAATCCTCTGGATACGGAGACCATGCTGGGCGCACAGGCATCGAAGGAGCAGCTCACCAAGATCCTGACGTACTTGGAGCTTGGCAAGCAGGAGGGTGCGGAATTGCTGGCGGGGGGTGCGCAGGCGAAGCTGCCGGGCGATCTGGAAGGCGGTTACTACGTGCAACCGACGATGTTCAAGGGTCGCAATAAAATGCGCCTGTTCCAGGAGGAAATCTTCGGACCCGTGCTTGCGGTGACCACGTTCAAGACCGAAGCAGAAGCGTTGGAGATCGCCAACGACACGCTCTACGGTCTGGGGGCCGGCGTGTGGTCGCGCGACGGCAGCACGTGCTACCGCATGGGACGCGCGATCAAGGCGGGCCGGGTGTGGACGAATTGCTACCATGCCTATCCTGCGCATGCCGCCTTCGGTGGCTACAAAGAGTCCGGGATCGGCCGTGAGAACCACAAGATGATGCTCGACCATTACCAGCAGACCAAGAACCTGCTGGTGAGCTACAGTCCAAAGAAGCTCGGCTTCTTCTAGTTCCGGTTTGAATCACGGGGCGGAGAGCCGCCCCGTGTCGATTGGAGAATTCCATGGTTGAAAAAGTCATCGCCACGGACGCGGCCGTCGAGTTGATCGAGATGCTGAAGGCGAAGCATGGTCCGGTCATGTTTCACCAATCGGGCGGATGCTGCGACAACAGTGCGGCCAACTGCTACCTGCCCGGAGAGATCACGACGGGCGCCGGCGACGTGTTGCTGGGTGAGATCGGCGGGAGCCCGTTTTACATCAGCAAGTCCCAGTACGAGTACTGGAAGCACACGCAGCTCATCATCGACGTCATCGACGGGCATGGGGGCACTTTCTCCCTGGAAGGGCCGGAGGGCAAGGCGTTCCATACGCGATCGCGATTGTTCACGGAGGCGGAATGGGCCGAGCTACGGGCGTGTGGCGCAGCTTGATCGGAAAGCGATCAGACCCGGCGCAGGAACGAGTTCATGCGCGCCAGCTCCGCATCGAGGCCGTCCCGGAATTCCGCGTCGGCAGGCGGTTCGCCGACCACATATCCGAAGGTGCTGCTGACGAGGCCCGCGGTCGTCGTCAGATTGCCCCAGCCGATGACTCGATCGCGCCATAGCAGAGGCAGGGCGTAGTAGCCCAATTTGCGCTTCGGCGCCGGCATATAGGCTTCGAAGCGATATGCCCAATCCCAAAAAATCGTGAAACGGCGGCGATCCCAAACGATCGGATCGAACGGGGTGAGCAGCCGTACCTGGTCGTCCAGCCGCCATCGCGACGACGTCGGCGATTCATCGGCAGGCCAAAACCAGTCGACTCCCTGAACTCTGGCGTGAGCGAGACGTTGTTTGGCTCGGGCGAGGGCGGATGCGCGGTGGGCAATCCATTGCGGGGCGCCGCCGCCCAACAGGCTCACGAGGTGACCCAGGCTTGCCGCAGGCAGCGGTGCGTACGTTTGCACGATCACATCGATCAGCGTGTCGAAGCGCGCGTTCGCGGCGGCCGCATCCGGGGCGGGAGCGCCGGCCTCGCGGACCGCATAGATCCGCGTACCGCTTTCGCGCCGGGCGATACGCAGCAGTCCCCGGTAATGCATGTCATCGAGCAGATGGGTGGTCGCGTTCGACGAACCGCCGAACCAATTGATCACCTTGCCGTGGGCGAAGTACAGATCCACCGCGCGCGGGTGGACGGCGCCGCCATCGCGTATGAACTCGAGCATCGCCCGCGCCTGTTTCGTCCTGGCCGTCGTCCACGTCGTCTTCGGCACGCGAGGATGCATCAACGCGTGATGCGCCCTTGGCAGAAATCCGTAGTTGACGAAAAAGTCTTCCTCGATGGGCAGTCTCGAATAGCGTCGCTCGAGGTCGCCCGCACGATAATCGATGACCCGGTGACGCAGCGTCAAATCCTGCGCACGAGCAGGGGCACGAATCGGATCGGCCTGGACAAAACCGAGTTTCACGATGGCCCGTCCCAGCGTGGTGGGCTTGAACAGGGAGCGCGCCACGGCGTAGCGGCGCAGGTGGTCCAACGTGAGGTGCATGGTATTCATCCGAGAGACTAAACTCCTTCGCCGGTCCATTTGGTAGGATTTCGCCCATGCTCAGATACGCTGGTTGGCTTGCGCTCGCATCGCTCGGCGGCGCGGCCGGTTGTTCGCGACATGCGGATCCGACGCCGACCGCTGCGAAACCGGCCATCGCGGACACCGGCGCGCGGCTGTTCAACGGAAACTGCATTGCGTGCCACCAGGAAGGCGCACGCGGCCTTCCGGGAGTGTATCCGAGCCTGGTCAGTTCGCCAGTGCTGCTGGGCGATCCGAAGGATCTGGCGAGGTGGGTCGTCCGAGGGCAGAGGCCGGTGTCCATGCCGGCAGGTCGCTACCCGACACTGATGCCGGCGTTTGGCTGGATGAAACCGGGAGACGTGGCCGCGCTGCTTACGTACCTGCGATCACATTTTGGCAACGAGGCATCCGCGGTGGATGCGGCAACCGTAACGGAGGCCCTCGATGAGTGAGCAAGAATCGGATGCAACGGGCCACATCACGTCGATCCATCGGATGGTCGACCGGTGTCGCGCCGCGGATTATCCCGCGCTGGTCGCGAAGGTGCCGGCCGGCTGGGTCGTCATGGGCGAACGCCAGGTGTTTCCTGGCTACTGCCTGCTGCTGCCGGATCCCGTTGCGCCGCATTTGAACGACATGCCGGTGGCAAGCCGAAGCCAATTCCTGCTGGACATGGCGCGCATCGGGGATGCGGTGCTGGCCGCCACTTCCGCCCTGCGCATCAACTACGCCATGTTCGGCAATGTGGAGCCGGCGTTGCACGCGCATATTTTCCCGCGCCATGCGGACGAGCCCGCGGCGACGCGCTCCGCCCAACCTTGGGCATTCGACTGGAGCCTGGCGCCGGAATATTCGCAAGCACTATACGGAGAGCTGCGCGCGCGAATCGCGGCGCAGCTCACGAGGCGAACTGTGTGAGCCCGCGGGCGAGGATTCGAAGATCCGTTACCGGTGCCGAGCACGTCATGCCGGTGCAAACATAGGCTGTCGTGCCCGATCCCGCCGGCTTCCCGGCCAGTGCCAAAGGAAGGTCCGCGGCATCCCCGGGAATCGCGAAGATCATCCGCGTCGGTGCGTATAGCCCACCCAGTTCCCGGCACCAGATCTGCGCTTCCGCAGCGCTGCCGCGGATGATGACGATCTGCATCGACGCCAGAAAATCCGCCAAGGCGTTCAAGGAACTCATGTGCGCCTGCGGATACTCGAGCATCATCGCCGCCGCAGCCTTCAGCGTGCGCTCGGCCGCCTCCAAATAGCCTGGTTCGCCGAGAAGATATCCCATCCGGATCAGAGCGGACGCCGCCACGGCGTTCCCCGCCGGAACCGAATCGTCGCCGAAGGTCTTGCTGCGATGGATCAAGCGTTCGTGGTCGGATGCCGTGAAATAGAATCCCCCGGCGTCCGCGTCCTCGAACTGGGACAACAGAACGTCGAGCAGCGCTCGTGCGAGCAGCAGATCGCTGCTGCGCCAGCGGGTCTGCAGGAGTTCGAGCAGCGCATCGGCGAGGAAGGCATAGTCGTCGAGGTAGGCGGCCAGGTGCGCCCGCCCGTCCTTGTACGAGGCGAGCAGACGGCCGTCGCGCCAGAGCTTGTGGCGCAAGAAGTCGACGGCGGCCGTGGCGGCGTCCGTGAGATCCGGGCGGTTCAACACCCTGCCAGCCGTCGCGAGTCCTTTGATCATCAACGCGTTCCACGACGTGAGGATCTTTTCATCGCGCGCCGGCCAGATGCGTAGATTGCGGGCCGCGAGAAGCTTGGCGCGCGCCGAATCGATTTCCGCGGTCGCCGAAACGCCGGCCGGTGCCGCGATGGATTCCACGGCTTCGCAGCCATGCAAGTGCCAGAAGCCTTCGAAGTTCGCGGGCTTGTCGAGGCCGAAGCGGGGCGCGACGAGGGAATATTCCAGTGGCGTGAGCAGCGACCGCACCTCGGCAAGGCTCCAGACGTAAAATTTTCCCTCATGCCCCTCCGAATCGGCGTCGAGGCTCGAGTAAAATCCGCCCTCCGGTGATCGCATGTCGCGCAGGGCCCAATCCGCCATGTCGCCGGCAATCCGCGCGAACAAGACTTCGCCGCTCGCCAATGCCGCCTGGGCGTACACGAAGAGCAGCTGGCCGTTGTCGTAAAGCATCTTCTCGAAGTGCGGGATCATCCAATAACCATCGACCGAATAGCGTGAAAAGCCTCCGCCGAGCTGGTCGTACACGCCGCCTTCCGCCATTCGTGTGAGCGTCAGCGTGGCCATGTACAGCGCTTTCAGGTCGGGGCTGGTGTCCTTCGATGTGGCATGCCAGTGGCGCAGGGCGCGTTCGATGCTGCCCGGGTGCGGAAACTTCGGCGCCGCGCCGAATCCGCCGAAACGCGGGTCGAACGAACGCTCCAGTGCCTCGCGGGCGCCCGGCAGCGCCGTCCCATCGAGGATGAGGTCGTCAGGCGCCTTCCCGGGCACGAGCCGCTCGAGCGCAAGCGCGAGTTCGGCATTCTGCTCCTCGATTTCCTGGTTGTGGCCGCCGAAGTAATCCGCCACGCGCCGCAGGATCTCGCTGAATGCCGGCATGCCGTGGCCCTGCGCCCTGGGGAAGTACGTGCCGCCGAAGAAGGGTTTCTGGTCCTGCGGCGCCAGAAATAGGGTCAGGGGCCAGCCTCCGGGACGCTGTGTGATGAGTTGCTGGGCCAGCTGGTAGATCTTGTCCAAATCCGGCCGCTCTTCACGATCGACCTTGATGTTGATGAACAATCGGTTCATCAGTGCCGCGGTGGCCGGATCTTCGAAGGACTCGTGCGCCATTACGTGACACCAATGGCAGGCCGAGTAGCCGATCGACAGCAGAATCGGCTTGTTTTCCCTTTTGGCGGCGTGCAAGGCTTCCTCGCCCCATGGGTACCAATCGACGGGATTCTCCGCGTGTTGCAGCAAATAGGGGCTGGTTTCCGCTGCAAGACGATTGCGGTGCATGTTGGGCGTCTGCGTCGGTTAGAATGCGGCCCACTATAACTGAAGTACTTTCCATGTCTGAATCCGGTATCGCGGCAGAACTGCCAGCGCTGCGCTTGAAGCGCAATGAGGATCGTCGCTTGCACGCGGGCCACCTCTGGGTCTTCAGCAACGAAGTTGAAACCTCGCAGACGGCCTTGACCAAGTTCAAGCCGGGGGAACTCGTGCGTGTGTTGACGCACAACGACAAAGCGTTGGGGCTGGCCTATGTCAACCCGAAATCGCTGATCAGCGCCCGCATGCTGGGCACCTGGAAGATGCCGGATACGGCATGGTTCGCCGCCCGCATCAAGGTGGCGCTGGCGCTGCGGGAGCGGCTCTATCCGGATCCCTATTACCGCGTGGTGTACGGGGAGTCCGACGGACTGCCGGGTCTCGTCATCGACCGCTACGGCGCCCAGTGCGTCGTGCAAATCGGCACGGCCGGCATGGAGTTGCTCAAGCCGCATATCCAGGCGGCCGTGCTGCAGGTGCTCAAGTGCGAATCGTTGCTGTTCAAGAACGACAGCGGTGCGCGCGAGATGGAAGGTCTGACGAGCTATGTCGAAGCCGCGCAAGGCTCGTTCGACGAGATGGGGCTGGTCATCGAGGACGGCCTGAAGTTCGGCGCACCCCTTGCCGAGGGCCAGAAAACGGGCTGGTTCTTCGATCAGGCGTCCAATCGGCGCGCCTTGTCCAAATACGTGCGCAAGGGCGCCCGGGTGCTGGATGTGTTCAGCTACGTCGGTGCGTGGGGCATCCGAGCGGCGCGAAGCGGCGCGTCCGAGGTCATCTGCGTCGATTCGTCGGCGAGCGCCCTCGAGTTGGCGGCCAAGAACGGCGAACGCAACGGTCTGAAGCTGTCCACGCGCAAGGGCGATGCGTTCGACGTGCTCGAGGCGCTCGTCAAGGAGAAGGCCCGCTTCGACGTGGTCATCGTCGACCCGCCAGCGTTTGCGAAACGCCGCAAGGACCTGCCGAAGGCATTGGCCGCGTACAAGCGCTTGAACCAGCTCGCCATGCAGGTGCTCGCGAACGATGGAATCCTGGTTTCCTGTTCGTGCTCGTATCACGTGAGCGCGGACGATCTGCAGGACGCGATCGCCAAGGCCGCCCGCGCGACCGACAGGCATGTGCAAATTCTCGAACTCGGTGGCCAGGCCCCCGACCATCCCGTGCATCCGGCGATTCCCGAGACCCGATACTTGAAGGCCTATTTCTGTCACGTGAGCGACGGGCTAAAGTAGCAGCCATGCTGGTCTATCCCCACATCGATCCCGTCGCGATTTCCATCGGGCCCGTGTTCGGCCTGGGGCCGTTGCGCGTGCACTGGTACGGCATCATGTACCTCATCGGCTTCTTCGCGGCCTGGGCATTGGCTCGCCACCGGGCACGGCAACCGGGATCGACGTGGACGGCGATCGATATCGATGACCTCATCTTCTACTGCGCGATGGGCGTCATTCTCGGGGGGCGCATCGGGTGGTGCATTTTTTACGGCCACGACGTCATCGCCGAGAGTTGGTTGAACGTGTTTCACATCTGGGATGGCGGCATGTCATTCCATGGCGGACTCACCGGTGTGCTGGTGGCCGCGGTCATATTCGCGCGCGTCAAATCGAAGACGATCGCCGACGTGTGCGACTTCGTGTCGCCCCTGCCGGAGATCGGCCTGATGACCGGGCGACTCGGCAATTTCATCAATGGCGAGTTGTGGGGCAAACCGACGGACGTGCCGTGGGCCTTCGGCGTGCCGAACGCCGAAGGCGTGCTGATCGCACGACATCCGTCGCAGCTCTATGAGGCCGGACTCGAGGGGCTGCTGCTTTTCATCATCATGTGGTGGTTTACCAGCAGCCCTCGGCCCCGACTTGCGCCAACCGGCCTGTTCTTGTTGCTGTACGGATGCGCCCGGTTTACGGTGGAATGGGTTCGATTGCCCGACGCCAACATCGGGTACCTCGTCGGCGGCTGGCTGACCATGGGCATGTCGTTGACGACCCCCATGATCCTGATCGGCGCGTGTTTGATGGTCTACGCTTATCGGCGCGACCACCCCAGCGGTAATTCGAGCGTTGCAAGGGCCTGACGGTGCGGCAGTATCTCGACTTCCTGAAGCACATCCGGCAGTCCGGGGCGCCCAAGTCGGACCGTACCGGCACCGGCACGTTGAGCGTATTCGGCCATCAGATGCGGTTCGACCTGGCGGCTGGATTTCCGCTGGTCACGACGAAGAAGCTGCATCTGCGATCCATCGTTCATGAACTGCTGTGGTTCCTCCGGGGCGACACCAACGTCAAGTACCTGCGGGACAACGACGTCACCATCTGGGATGAGTGGGCCGACGATGAGGGCAACCTCGGCCCCGTGTACGGCAAGCAATGGCGCAGCTGGCCTACCGCCGACGGCGGCAGCATCGACCAGCTGTCGCGACTCCTCGAGCAGTTGAAGAGCAATCCCGACTCGCGCCGCCTCGTCGTGAGTGCATGGAACGTCGGTGAGTTGGATCAGATGGCTCTTCTTCCCTGCCATGCGCTGTTCCAGTTCTACGTGGCGCAGGGGCGGCTGTCATGCCAGCTCTACCAGCGCAGCGCCGATGCCCTGCTCGGCGTGCCGTTCAACATCGCCTCCTACGCATTGCTCACGCACATGGTGGCGCAGCAGTGCAGCCTCGACGTCGGCGACTTCGTCTGGACCGGCGGGGATTGCCATCTGTACCTGAACCATCTGGATCAGGTCGACCTGCAGCTGTCGCGCACCCCGTACCCGCTTCCGCGGCTCGTGCTGCGGCGCAAACCGTCCAGTCTGTACGATTATTCGTTTGACGATTTCGATTTCCAGAATTATCAATATCACCCGGCCATCAAAGCTCCGATCGCCGTCTGAGGCTCAACTCCAAGGATCCTATGAAGAAGCGCGTGCGCGAACCCATGATCGAAGTCCGACACTCCCCCATCCACGGTTACGGAGTGTTTGCGCTGCGACGAATTCGCAAGGGCACGACGATCATGGAATATGTCGGCGATCGCGTGAGCCACGAGGAGGCCGACGCTCGCTACGAGAACAAGGATCCCAACGACAACCATACCTTCCTGTTCACGGTCGATTCGAAGACGGTGATCGACGGTGGCGTCGGCGGCAACGACGCACGCTATATCAATCACGGCTGCGATCCGAATTGCGAGAGCGCCTCCCAGAACAAGCGCATCTATGTCGAAGCGGTGAAGACGATCGAGGCCGGCGAAGAGCTTGCTTACGATTACCAGATTCAACGCGATCCGGAAGATCCGCCCAATGTGGACGAAATCTTCGCCTGCCGCTGCGGCGCGGAGAAGTGCCGCGGCAGCATGCTGGTCCCGCGCAAGAAGCCGCGCAAGAAAAAGTCGGCCGCGGCGGCAGGGAAGCCGGCGAAGAAAGCCGCGAAAAAAACGCGCAAAAAGGTGGTGAAAAAGACGGCCAGGAAGAAGTCCGCGTCGGCGGCGCGCAAAGCGCCGGCCCGGACGGCGGTGTCGGCCGCCGCGTCCCGCAGGCATCGTGAGGTCAAACGACGCGGCGACAAGCGTTCCGCGTCGCGGCGCCGTGGTCGCTGACGCGGGATCGTTGCCCGGCGTTTTGCACGCCGATCTATTGACGGAAGGCCTGGCGGTCCGCGACGGCTTTCTGTCGCCGCCGCGGGTTCTTGGATTGCACGAGTGCGCCGCACGGCGACGCGTCCGCGGGGATTTTTCGCCCGCCAGAGTCGGGGCGGAGAGCCGCCTCCAGACTCGCCGCGAGATTCGTGGGGACTCCACGTGTTGGCTGGCGGAACCGCTCTTCGCCGAAGAGCGAGCGCTGCTCGACGATCTCGAGCGTCTGCGCCTCGAATTCAATCGCGAGGGATATCTCGGCTTGTTCGATCTCGAGTTGCATTACGCACGTTATCCGAGCGGCGCGGGGTACGCGCGCCATCTCGACCAGCCCCTCGGGCGCGATCAAAGACGCGTGTCGGTCATCTTGTATTTGAACCCCGAGTGGCCGGCGGCGGCCGGCGGCGAACTCCGGGTGTTCGATGGCGCCCAGGGTCACCGCGACATCGAACCGATCGGCGGCCGGCTGGTATGTTTTCTGACGGCGGGACGGGAACACGAGGTTCTGCCGGCACGCCGGGATCGACTGAGCGTCAGCGGATGGTTTCGCAGCCGCGAACGCTAGGGACCCGCGAACGCAAGGCCGCGAAACTGATGTTGATCCGATCCACATAGGCGATGGCATAGCCAAGGCCGAGCAGGGGAAGGAGCCGCCAGGATATCTTGCGGAGCGTGGTGCGACCGATGCTCTGGTCGTGGTCGCCGTCGGTTGTCATCCGCCGGAGTTTAGCCGCGAGTGCGCGCGTGGTTCCTCGGCGGTGGCCATATTGATGGAGGCGACATGGGATCGCACCGCGTTGTGTTGACGGGTCTCCTGCCACGCGAGCCGCACCGCCGCCACGTCGTTCACGATGTAGGTGCCCTGGCGGGCCGCCTTCTCGAGCGTTGCAGCGGCCGCCGCCAACGCATGGGCGTCCACGTTGGCGGCCGCTCCCTTGATCGCGTGGGCCTCGGTGGCGATGCAGCCGGGATCGCCGCGGTTCACGGCCGACATCAAGGCGATGATCCGCTCCTCCATGCTCGTCACGAAGACACCGACCAGTTCGCGGAGAAACTGCTCGTCGCCCCCCAGGCGTTGGAGCAGCGCCCCGATATCGAAAATGGCCGATTGGCGATGCTTGTCCTCGGCCGTTCTCGGTTCGCGCTCTTCCGCCGGAGTGGCCTTGAGGAGATCCTCGAGCAGACATCGCAGTGCAATCGGGTCGATGGGCTTCGTCAGGTATTCATTCATGCCTGCGGCCAGGCAGCGCTGGCGGTCGCCGCTCAGGGCGTGCGCGGTCAGCGCAATGATGGGAATCGTGCGGGCCGACTCGCCGGCCGCGCCTGCCCGAATGCGCTGCGTCGCTTCATAACCGTCGAGCACGGGCATCTGGCAGTCCATCAAGACCATATCGAAGAGGTTGGCACGGAGCAGTTCGATCGCCGCCTCGCCCGTATCGGCCAAGGTGACCACGGCCCCCATGTTTTCCAGCAATCGGCGCGCGAGCATCTGATTCACGACGTTGTCTTCGGCCACCAGCACGTGCCTGCCCTGCAGTACATGGTCCTTGGCGACGAATCGCACGGTGGATTCCCGCGCCGCTCCGATTTCGTCCTGCAGGCAACCGATGAGGACGGCCTTCTTCACCGGTTTGGTGAGCGTCCGGTCGATGTAAGCCGCCTGGCTCGCGTCCAACGTGCCGCTGCCGAGCGAGGTCATCATGATGATGGAGACCCTGCCGTCCGCATGAACATTGCGCAGGCGGTCGGCCAGCCAGGGCCCCGGGTGATCTGGCAGGTTGTGGTCGAGCAGCACCACATCGGGCGCACGGCCTTCGGCCGCCAGGGCGATCCAGGCGGTCTCACCGTCCTGCGCCGTCGCCGCATGCGTCACGCGACAGCCCATCGATTCCAGCTGCCGCGTCACGATGCGTTGATTGATGACATGGTCCTCGACCAGAAGAATCTCGCAGCTTGCGAGGTCGATGCTTTCGACCGGAACCTGTTGCGACTCCGCAATCGTCAAGGTCAGTTCGAACCAAAAAGTGGATCCTGACATGGGCGTGCTGACCACGCCGATGGTCCCACCCATGAGTTCCACCAGGCGTCGGCAAATCGACAACCCCAGTCCCGTGCCGCCGAAGCGGCGCGTGGTGGAGGCATCGACCTGGGCGAACGGCGTAAAGAGCTTGGTCTGCTGCTCATCGGTGATGCCCATGCCGGAGTCGCTCACTTCGATGCGCAACTTTACCGTGCCATCCGAGATGTCCCCGACGCGGGCGACCAGTTGAATTTCACCCTTCTCGGTGAACTTCACGGCGTTGCTCAAGAGATTGAGCACGACCTGGCGCAGCCGGCTCGGGTCGCCCCGAACGCGATCGGGGAGCGACGGATCGACGTCGATCAGCAGTTCCAGGCCTTTTTCCGCGGCGCGCAGGGCCACCGATTCGACGGATTGGTCGAAAATCGCGGCAAAATCGAATTCGATGGACTCGAGACTTAGATGGCCGGCCTCGATCTTGGAAAAATCCAGAATGTCGTTGAGCACGGAGAGCAGCGATTCACCGCTCGACCGCGCTATCTCGGCATACTCCCGCTGGTCCGCGCGCAACGGGGTGTCGAGCAGCAGTCCCGTCATGCCGATCACGCCGTTGAGCGGGGTTCGGATTTCATGACTCATGTTGGCGAGGAATGCGCTCTTGGCGCGATTGGCCGATTCTGCGGCCTCCTTGGCGCGAATCGTCTCGATGGCGGTCGTCTTGACATCGGTCAGGTCGAACACGATTCCCTGGATTTCAGTCGCCGTTCCGTCGTTGCCGCGCCGCGCGGTGATGGCGGCGCGCACGTATTTGATGGTTCCATCCACGAGAAATCGATGATCGAAGGTTCGCGAGCGGACGTTGCAGCACACCGTGTCGAACGACTCCTGGACGAGAGGCCGGTCGTCGGTATGCGTCGCCGCCAGATACGTCTCCATCGGAGTGTGGTTCCCGGAGGAATCGGCCACCAGCCGACTCATGCTGTCGGACATGGAGCCCGCCCGCGTCTTCAGATCGGCATGCCACGTCCCTAGATTGGCCAGTTCGTGGGCGCGATCCAGATGCTCGCGTGTCAGCAATTCTGCGGCGATGGCCTTTTGCCGGCCTCGTTGCACGCGCCAAATCGCCAGGCCGGTCATGAGGGCGAGAAGGCCGGCGATCAAAATGCCGGTCAGTGCGGAGACGTCGACGCGCCGTATCAGATGCTGGTATCGGTCCGCCCGCATGGTGATGCCCACGTAGGCGACCATGCGGCCATCGCGGCCAAATATCGGCGCATGCGCCCGGATGCCCAATCCCCACGCGGAACTGTTCGGTTCGCGTTCGATGCTCAGCCGCTGCGTCAGAGAGACCTCCTTTTCGCCGGCGGTCGGCGCATCGCTTTCCATCGGCGGGGAATGGAGCAATTGCCCGGTCGAGGGATCGCGCTTGCCGATCGGCGTGCCGTCGAGCACGAAGTGCATCGTGGCCCCGTCGGTGACGCCAACATAGGCAAAGCGGATGTCGGGATTTTTGGCGAGCAGCGCCTGGAGCGGTTTTGCGGCGCGGTTATATTCCGGGGACCCATCTTGATCGGCCCGATCGAATCGGGCGATCTCTTGCGGATCGATCAGACTGGCCGTGACGGCCGCGGTCCGCCCCAGATTCGTGCGCAAGTCTTCCAGCAGGATCTGGCGGACGATCTCATCGACGACGCCAATGCCGGCAATGGCGGTGCCCCACGCGATGAGGCCTCCGAATGCGGCAGTCAGCCAGGGTCGTCCGCCGATGTTCGACGTGGGGGCTGCGACAGCCCTGCCCAAGCCCAACTTCGACGCACGATGCCGTCTTGAAATTATTCCCATCACTGATCTCACTGGGCCTCCGAGAGGCAGCACGGCATGTTCGTCCTGGGCGGCGTCTTTGCCGGACCTAAAACAATCTCACCTGCGCGGCGTTGCGATCTTTCACGTTTGTGACGTGATCGAACTTTCGCGGGGCAGTGTAAAGGGCGCTTACCGAAGCTTCCGCGACAGAATCCGTAGAATGGATGCACCAGAGTGTGGATTGGCGCACTTCCTGGCCAAGTCATCCTTCATGCCCGCGGAACGCGCGGCGCGAGAGCGGCATCACGCAACATGCCGCGCCATGCATCGAGAAAATCCTCGGTGGGCTCGTCATTCAGCACGATCTCGACGCGGCTGTCGCGGCGGTGGGCGCTGTCCTCGCCGGATAATCCGCTGCCATGACTCTGCACCAGCCACGAGGGCCCGGGGCCGGTGCGGAATACGGCTTTGAAACGCCGAACCCACGCTTGATAGGCGTCGAGCAGCCAATGGAGCCGAGGTTCGATCACGACACGGGAGAACGTGAGTTCGCGCGGCAGAGTCCAGCTGACCGCCCACATCCCCAGTTGCGCGAGTTGCGTTTCGCTTCCCCGCAGTCCGTGCACCATGAAGGCGGAGGTTGTCGGCGCCGCCGCGGTTTCCGCGGGCCGCACGAGGGAGAATCCGGGCTCCCTTCCATAGGCTTGCATGGCTTCCGGCGGAAGTTCGCCGCCGCGGCAGCTGCCGACGTGGGGTTTCACGGGGTACTGCGCCGCCGCGATCTGGTCGAAGCATTCGCGGTCGGCCTGGCTCGCCACGTCCGACTTCGACATCAACAGGACGTCGGCCGACTGGATCTGCGACCATTCGTTCGCGTCGCGGGCTCGCAGGATGCGATTCGCATCGAGCGGGTCGACCAGACAGATCACGCTGTCGAGCGTCAGCGCGTTTTGAGCTTCGTACGTCGCCAATTCATCGACGATGTCAGCCGCATGCCCGGCGCCGCTCGGCTCGATGAGCAATCGCGTGGGCTTCAAGTTTCTGAGGATATCGCGCAGTTGCTTTCCGAATTCGAGCTCTCCCACGCAGCACAGGCAGCCGCCCGCAACCAGGCGCACATCGAAGCTGCCCTGCGCCGATTGGGCCACGCTCAGCGCATCGAGACCGGCATCGGTGAATTCGTTGAGGACCACCACCCAAAGCTCGTCAGGCGGCTTACGCGACATGAGCCAGCGGATGGCGGTGGTTTTGCCGGAGCCGAAGCTGCCGGTGATGACGTGTGCGTGTGTCACGGAATGTTCTTCATATAGGCGTCATATAGGCGTCGGTTCCTTGAGGCGCGGGGTCCTTGCGCCAGATTCGTGCACCGCGGCAGGGCCACGCTCGCGAACATGGCAGCGTGTCCACGCGGGATGGCCAACACCCGCAAATTACGGCGTTCACACGCCTGGCACGAATGTTGCTTGGCCAGGATAGTGTATTATAGGTCGGATATGCCGTGAGGGGCCCGAACGGTAATAAACGCCCCACATTTTCCAAGTATTGGTTGTAACTATGCGCTTGCCGTCGCTCAAGTTTCTCAAGACCTTCCAGGTCGCGGCTAAGCTCCAGAGCTTCAAAGCGGCGGCCGAGGAGCTTTTCGTCACTCCGTCGGCTGTGAGTCATCAAATCAAAGCCCTCGAGGAGCAGCTGGGCGTTGCACTCTTCGAGCGCGGCGTGCGAACTCTGACGCTGACCGATGCGGGTGCACATTACCTCGAACACATCAATGATGTGTTCGCGAAGCTCGAAAAGGTGACGGAACAACTGCAGGTTCGTTACGGCCGCACCATCATCCGCTTGAACGTGCCGCCGTTCTTCGCGAACGAATTGTTGCTGCCGCGATTGTCGTCCTTTTCCCAGGCGCGGGAAGAGACCGACATCCGCATCGAGACCACGTTCGCCGCGCCCAAGACGCATCCGCCGGAAGCGGACTTGTCCATCGTGGTCGGCACCGGTCCGTGGGATGGGCTGACCGTGCATGAGCTGTTCGCGCAAAGCTTCATCGCCGCCTGTTCGCCGGACTTCCTGCTCGAGAATCCGATCGACACTTATGCCGACTTGAACGGCAAGACGCTGCTGTTGCACGAGGAGCGGCGCGATGCCTGGGAGCGCTGGGCCGTTGCGGTCGGTATCCCGGCGATCAAGCCCAATCGGCTGGTCCGCCTCGACACCATGTCGGCCGTGGTGCTGGCGGCCGAGCAGGGCGTCGGCGTCGCATTGGTGCCGTCGCGCCTCAGCGCCGATCGTTTCGTCGCGGGCGGACTGGTGAAGTTATTCGACGCGGAGCTGACGACGAACGAGAACTACGTCCTGTTGCACCGGCCGGAGGACAGGGCGCGCGAGGACCTGCAGGAGCTGACGCAGTGGATTTTGCGCAGTTGCCGTGTTGCGTGATGCCGCTTCTGCGGACACATGAGATAAATCTCGTCTAGTGTAAAAATTTCTCGTTTGTGGATCGATTGGCCGCACTCTATCGTGCATTCCGGGGCGTTGGTATTTTCGACATCAAGGAATACCACCATGAATATTCGTAAAATCGTTCTCGCGGTCGCCACGATCGCCGCCTTGTCCCCCGCCATTTCCAATGCATCGCCGGAGCGGGAGTCCCTCAAAGCGTGTGCCAACGCCTTTGCGACCAGCATTGCCACGCCTGGCGCCGCCACGCCCGGTTACAAACTTGCTTATCACGGCGACGTCAGCAGCCCGTTGATGGAATATCCGTCGGACTATACTTTCATGCTCGAAGCGCATGATGCGAAGGGCTCGGCCATCGCACGTGCGCGCTGCTCCACGAATGCGCGTGGCGAAGTCACCGCGATTTCAGCCGTGCCGTTGAATTCCAAGCCGAGCGCCCTGGCCGCGTCGTTCTAAGAGTTCGCGAACCCCTTAAGGCCGTCGAACGAGGGACGGCTGGCGGACAGGATGCCGGCGGCGTATAAGGCCTGATGTTAGGTCAAACTACGGCGGCGGCCCATCCGCAGGAGCAAGTGGTCGGCGCCGCGGCCCTCGAGCTGGTCGTGGCGGTCGCCGACAACGACGTCATCGGTCGCGGCAATGGGCTGCCGTGGCGTCTGCCGGCTGACCTGCGTCATTTCAAGGCATTGACGTTGGGTAGACCCATCCTGATGGGACGCAAGACCTATGAGTCCATCGGCAAGGCGCTGCCCGGACGCAGCAATCTCGTGTTGACGCGATCCGCGGATTTCAATCCCGGCGATTGCCAGGTATTCGGCACGCTCGATGACGCGCGCCGGGCCGTCAGCGCAGAGCCCGCTCTCATGGTGATCGGGGGGGCCGAGATCTACCGGCTATGCCTGCCGGACGCCGCGCGCATCCATCTGACGTTGGTGCACACCCGGATCGACGATGGCGACACCTTCTTTCAGGGCTGGCGCGGCGCGGAATGGCGCGAATCGCAGCGTGAGGATCACGCAGCCGATGAACGGAACGCGTTCGCCCACAGCTTCATCACGCTGGAGCGGTATCCGCCGCCAGCGGCGGCATCGAGCTGATCGCGCGATCGGCGCGTGCATAGTCGACCTGTGCCAACGTCGCAGCGTTGGCGGTGAGGTCGGACAATAGTCGTGTCTGGAGCAACCCGCGCTGCCGCGCCAGCTGATAGGGGATTTCGTGGTGGAACATCACCATGGAATAGCGGGGAATGAAGCGGGTCGGGTGCCGTCTTTCGAGTTCCATCGCCAATGTCTGTTGCAGCTGGAACTTGGGGTCCGCCACGCGTTCCCGCATCTCGAGATAGTTCTCGAGCGCCATGTCGGCGATGGCGTCGGTGTTGGGCTTGCGAGTCATGAAGAAATCGTCGAACACGGCCTCCCACGTGGCATTGCGCCCGACGCAGGCCGCGAATTCAACGCAGTCCTCGAAGCAGCAGTTCATGCCCTGACCATGAAACGGCACGATGGCGTGCGCGGCGTCGCCGACCAACGCCGCCATGCCCCGCACGGACCATGTGTCGGCGTAGACGGTGCCGAGAAAGCCCGTGGGATGCGCTTGAAATTCGCGCACGCAGTCCGGCATCAGCGCGAACGCGTCCGGGAAGTTCGTCGACAGAAACTGTCGAATGGCCGTGGGTGAATCCAGTGCCTCGAAACTGGCCGCGCCGCGCTTCGCCAGAAACAAGGTGGCGGTGAAGCTGCCGTCGGCGTTCGGCAAGGCGATCAGCATGAAGTTTCCGCGCGGCCAGATGTGCAGCGCATCGCGCGCCATCGCGTAGCCGCCGGCCCGGCTCGGGATCGACAACTCCTTGTACCCGTGTTCGAGATCGGCTTCGGTGACGTCGATCAATCCCGACGCGCTCATGCGTCGGCGGGTGAGCGACCCTGCGCCGTCGGTGGCGAGCAAGGGCGCCATGGGAATGCCGAGAAGGGTGTTCCGTCGCAGGTCGCGAACCTGCGCGCTGCCTGCGGCAAAGTCCGTCTCTTCGAGGCGGTGTTCGAACTCGAGGCAGACGCCGTTGCGGGCGGCGACCTCCAGCAACGCTTGATTGAGGACATGGCGGGAAACGGAATAGATGACTTCGCTCGGCCGTTGGCCATAAAGATGCAGCGACTGCGTTCCGTCCA
This sequence comes from Gammaproteobacteria bacterium, assembly GCA_003164785.1. Classification (GTDB taxonomy): domain Bacteria; phylum Pseudomonadota; class Gammaproteobacteria; order Steroidobacterales; family Steroidobacteraceae; genus Bog-1198. The sequence goes on from PLUE01000032.1 coordinate 122,052, forward strand.
ACGGATGAATCATCCGTCCCCGCATCGGCACCAAGGTGTCCGCGATGGCATCATGGACGCCCGCCAATTTCAGGGCATGGATGCCGCGATCGGCCAGCGCCAGATTGATGGATCGGCCGGATTCGCCGGCATTGCCGCGCGGATCGGGCCTACTTTCATACAGCGTGACGGTCATGCCGAGTCGCTGCAGCAGGATGGCGAGCAAGGCGCCGGTTGGTCCGGCGCCGATGATGTTCACCGCGCCCTTGGTCATGCCCTGTTGTTTCATGGTTCGGATCGAATCGCGACACTCAACGTGTCGACGGCGGTGAACACGTCGCTGAAGGAGTTGTAGAGCGGGGTGGGCGCCAGCCGAAGAATGTCGGGCTCGCGCCAGTCGCCGATCACGCCCGCGGCGCTCAACCGTTCGTGGCAGCGCCTGGCTTCGCCCGGCGATCTTTTGATGCGCAGGCTCAACTGGCAGCCGCGCTCGTCACTTTTCCGGGGCGTGATGACCTCCACCTTGTCCGGTACCAGTGCGTCGATCAACAGCTGCAGGAATTGCGTCAGGTGAATCGATTTTTCACGCAGCCGCCGCATGTCCGCGCGCCTGAAAATGTCGAGCGAGGCCAGCAGCGGGGCGGTGGACAGAATGGGCGGATTGCTGATCTGCCAGCCCTCGGCGCCGTCGATGGGCGAGAAATCAGGTCCCATGTCGAAGCGCGTGGCTTTGCGCTGTCCCCACCAGCCGGCAAAGCGCGGCAGGCGCGGGTCGCGCGCGTGACGCTCGTGTACGAAGCAGCCGCCAACGGCTCCCGGTCCCGCGTTGAGATATTTGTAGCTGCACCAGACGGCGAAATCCGCATTCCAGTCATGCAGACTCAACAGGGTGTTGCCGATCGCATGGGCGAGATCCAGGCCGACGGCGGCGCCGACGGCGCGCGCCGCGCCGATGAGCGGCGGCAGGTTCCAGCGCTGGCCGGTCAGATATTGGACGCCCGGCAGCAACACCAAGGCAAGCCGCGCGCCTTCGCGTTCGATGATCTCGACGACGTCCTCGGTTCTCACGGCGCGCTCGCCGGCCCGCGGGCCGATCTCGATCAAGTGTTGCGCGGCGTTCAGACCATGGAACTCCAATTGCGACACGATGGCATAGCGATCCGACGGAAAGGCGGATTGTTCGATCAACACGCGATTGCGCTGCGAGTCAGGCCTGAAGAAGCTCACCAGCATCAGGTGAAGATTCACGGTCAGTGAATTCATGGCCACCACCTCGGTCGCGGCCGCGCCCACGAGACCGGCCAGGGGCGCCGCCGCCAGCTCGTGGTAACCGATCCAAGGACGCGTCGCGTCGTGGTGCCCTCGAACCCCGAGGCGCCGCCAATCCGCCAACTCCTGCTCGATGTAGCCGGGCGTCGACCTGGGCTGCAATCCCAGGGAATGCCCGCAGAGGTATACCAGCTTGCGGCCGGTGGGATCGAACGGCTGGTGAAATTCCGCGGCGAACGGGGCCAACGGATCGCGGGCGTCATGCGCCAGCGCGGCCCCGGCGGTGAGCTCGGGGTATTTCAGGCCGGCGGCACCATCACCGCCCCGCATGCGTCGCAGGTACGGTGTTCGACGCTGGAATAGAAACGCGTAAAGATCGCCGGCAACTCGGTTTCGATGTTGGCGACGGGAACGCGTTCCAGGTACAAACGATTGCCGCAGCTGTCGCAATACCATGAGAAGCCATCCAGTTCCGTCGGCGCGCGACGGCGCTCCACGACGATGCCGACGCTGCCCGCCGGACGCTGCGGCGAGTGGGGCACTTCGGGCGGCAACAGAAACACCTCGCCCTCGTGAATCGGAATGTCGGTGGGCCGGCCGTCTTGAACCACCCGCAGCACCATATTGCCCTCGATCTGATAGAAAAACTCTTCGCCCGGATCGTGGTGAAAGTCCTTGCGTGAATTCGGGCCGCCCACGGCCATCACGATGAGCTCAGTGTCTTGAAACAGCAGTTTATTGCCCACGGGAGGTTTCAGTAGATGGCGGTTCTGATCTATCCACAGCCGCAGGTTGAAAGGCGTCGATATTCGCATTGCGCCATTATATGGGCGGCGAAACTTCACCGCCATTGACACGGTCCCAAGCTCCAGCTCAGGGCTCCCTAGAAGCCCGGCAATCCACTTGAACGGGGGCGGCGGCGCGCTCGTCGAGGCGCAGCGCCGTTAGGCTGCCGCCCCACACGCATCCGGTGTCCAAGCTGGTTACTTCCGAATTGCTGAAAAATCCCAACGTCGACCAGTGACCGAACACCACGCGCGGACCATGCCATCGAGCGTTCACGGCGTCGAACCACGGGATGAGCGACTTCTTGTGCGCCTTCTCCGGCGAGCCCTTGGCGCGCAACGCCAACCGCCCCTCGGCGTCGACGTAGCGCAGTCGCGTGAAACAGTTGGCGATGAAACGCAGTCGATTTGCGCCGGTCAGGCCGGCATCCCAGCGATCGGGTTCGTCGCCGTACATCTGTCCGAACACCCGTTCCGGATCCTGTCGCAAGGCGTGCTCGAATTCCCGCGCACATCCTCGCGCGGTGGCCATGTCCCATTGCGGCGGGAGGCCCGCGTGCAGCACGCAGAGGTTGAGCGACGCATCTTCGTGCAGCAACGGCTGGTTGATGAGCCACTCCAGCAGCGCTTCGCGGTCTGGAGCGGCCAGAATTTCGTCGAGCGTGTCATCGCTGCGGATCCTGGCGACGCCGAAGGCAACGGCGAGCAGATGCAGGTCGTGATTGCCAAGGGTGACCGTCGCCGCGTCGCCCAAGGCGCGTATGCGCCTCAATGCTTGAAGAGATTCCGGTCCGCGGTTGACGAGATCGCCGACGAAGCATATGCGGTCACGATCCGGGGAAAATTTGATGGTCTCGAGCAGGGCGCCGAGCTCGGCGTCGCAGCCTTGGATGTCGCCGATGGCGTAAAGCGGCATCAGCCGCCCTCCGCCTTCAGTGCAGGACTCCGGGCATCGCCAGACGAAATGGGGCGATGGGTGCGTCGAATTGCTGCCCGTCATCGCCCACCATCTGATAGCTTCCCTGCATGGTGCCGACCGGCGTCTCGATCACGGCGCCGCTGGAATAGCGGAATCCCTGTCCCGGCTTCAAGTACGGCTGCTCTCCCACGACGCCGTCGCCCCGCGTTTCCTTCACGTTGCCATTGGCGTCCGTGATGATCCAGTGGCGCGTCAGCAGGCGCGCAGGCACCTGGCCTTCGTTGCGAATGGTGATGGTGTAGGAGAAGACGAAACGTTTGTCGCGCGGATCGGATTGTTCCTCGATGTACGAAGTTTCAACCTCGACACGGATCCTCAGCGCAGCGGGTCCAGGTGTCGCAGTGGGGTCAGGTGTCTCCATGGGTCAATTACCTCAGGCGTACTGCCAGCACGTCGCAGTGGGCCCCATGCAATATCGTGTCTTCGGTGAAATTGACCAGGATCGCCAGACCGTGACGTTCGCGGCTGCCGACCACGATCAGGTCCGCGCCTTCCTCGTCCGCCACCCGCAGAATCTCCGCCTTGGTGTTGCCGGCTTCCACGCGAAGTTTTGCCTCGCGAAGACCGAGCCGCATCGCCAGGCCGCTCAGTTTTTCGCGCGACCGTTCGATGAGTTCCTCCTCGATCTGCACGGTCGGCATCAGCGACTCGCCCATGGGCTCCACCGGCACGAATTCGACCACATGCAGCGCCACGATCGCAGCATTGGTGTAGGCCGCCTGCGTCCGCGCCGTGATCATGACCTGTTCGCTGTCATCCGACAGGTCGAGCAGCACCAAGAGTTTTTGATATCCGGCCATCAGTGCCCGAGTATAACGGACTGTGGCGCCGCTCAACCGGTTTGTCGCTCATCCTGGTGCAGGCGGCAGTAACGGGATGCGAGGAGACCGAATTGCGCCGGCGCGAGGGTTTCCGGCCGCAACTGCGGGTCGATGCCGCAGGCTTCGATGTCCTCGCCCGTCAGCAGGGTTTTCAATCCGTTGCGCAGGGTCTTGCGCCGGTGCGAAAACGCCGCGGTCACCAGCATGCGAAGCACGGTCTCGCTCCCGATCTCGAAGCGGGGCTCGAGCGCCGGACGCAGACGCACAATGGCGGACCACACCTTGGGCTTCGGCCGAAACGCGCCCGGTCCGACGTCGAACAGGGCCTCGACCTCGGCATAGGCGGCGATCATGACCGTCAGCCGTCCATATTCCTTGCCGCCGGGCGGGGCGGCCATGCGATCCACGACTTCCTTTTGCAGCATGAAGAACATGTCGCCAAGTGCGGCGCGCTGCTTCAGCAGCTGAAACAACAGCGGGGTCGAAATATTGTAGGGGAGATTGCCGACGATCTTGAGCGGCGGCCCGGCGCCGCGCAGGCGTACGAAATCGGTGTCGAGAACGTTCTCGACGTGGACACGCAGGTGGCCCTTCGCCCGCGGATCATCAACGAGTATCTTGGCGAGATCGCGGTCGATCTCGATCACGTCCATGTTCTTGGCGCGCGCCAACAAGCTCCATGTCAGCGCACCGCGCCCCGGCCCGATCTCGACGAGACGTTCGCCGTCGCCCGGGGCCACGGCGTCTACGATGCGGCGGATGATTGCCGGGTCGTGCAGGAAGTGCTGACCAAACCGCTTACGTACTTGCATCGTGGGTGCTCGTGCTCGCCAGGTCCACGGCCAGCGTCAATGCCGCCCGCAGGCTTCCCACGTCGGCCTTCCCGGTGCGCGCCAGGGAGAGCGCGGTGCCGTGGTCCACGCTGGTCCGAAGAATCGGCAGGCCCAACGTGACGTTGACGGCATTGCCGAAGCCTACGTGCTTGATGACCGGCAGACCCTGATCGTGGTACATGGCCACCACGACGTCCGCGTCGGCGAGAAATCGAGGGGCAAAGGCGGTGTCGGCCGGGAGCGGTCCGCGGACGTTCATTCCCTCGCTGCGCAGGCGGCGCAACACCGGTTCGATCACGTCGATTTCTTCGCGGCCCAGATGGCCGGACTCACCGGCGTGAGGATTCAATCCCAGTACGGTGATGCGTGGCTCGTCCAAACCGAAATGCCGCTCGAGATCCATGTTCACGATGCGCAAGGTGGCCAGGAGTCGCTCCTGCGTGATGGCTGCAGGCACGTCGGCGAGCGCCAGGTGCGTGGTAACCAGGGCGACGCGCAAATCCCCGCTCAACAGCATCATGACCGGCAGCGCCGCGCGGGTTCGGTTGGCGAGGTATTCGGTATGTCCGGAAAATGCGAAGCCGGCATCCATGATGGTGCTCTTCTGCACCGGCGCGGTGACCATGGCGGCGAACTCGCCGTTCATGCAGCCGTCGCAGGCGCGGTCGAGCATGTTCAGGACATAGGCGGCATTGCGCGGATCCAATGCGCCGGCGACCACCGGTTGCGCCAGCGGAACATGAAGCACCCGGAGCGTTCCGGCCGAATGCGCGGCGACGGGCTTCGATGCGTCATAGGACGTGATGCGCAGCGGCAGACGCAGGTCTGCCGCCGTCGCCGCCAACAGATCGGCATCGCCGGCAACGACGAGGTCGGCCGGCCAATCCGTCTGTGCAAGCACGACGCAGGCGTCGGGTCCTATTCCAGCCGGCTCGCCCGAGGTAACGATGATCCGCGGTACGTACACTACATCTTGATTTCGACGAAGGCCTCGTCGCGTAATCGCCGCAGCCAAAGCTCGGTCTCTTCATCCGCCTTGCTCTCGCGGATGGCTGCGAAAGCCCGCTGCCGCCGCACGTCATCCGTGCTGTCGTACGTGCGGGTGCCCAACATCTGCACGATGTGCCAACCGTACCGGCTCTTGAACGGTTCGCTGATCTCGTTCGGTTTCAAGTCCGCGATGGCCTTGTCGAACTCCGGCACGAACGTGCCCGGCCCGCTCCAGCCCAAATCTCCGCCATCCGGCGCCGAGCCAGGATCCTCCGAAGTCGCGGAGGCGATGCCCGCGAAATCCTCGCCTTTCAGAATGCGGTCGCGCAGCTTGGCGAGCTTCTGGCGAACCGTTTCGTCGTCGTCCAATTCGTTGGGCTTCAGCAGAATGTGGCGCACGTGGATCTGATTGACGATCACCTGGGCCTCGCCGCCGCGGCGCTCGTTGAGTTTGACGATGTGAAAGCCGCTGGGCGTCCGCACCGGCTCGCTGACGTCGCCGGGCTTCATCTTGGTCACCAACTGCAGGATGAATTCGGGAAGCTGGGAGCCCTTGCGCCACCCGAGCTGGCCGCCGTCCAGCGCGGTCTGGCTGTTGGAGTTGGCAATCGCGAGTTGATTGAAGTCTTCGCCCTTCGTGGCCCGGGTGGCGAGATCCTGGGCCTTTTTGGTGATTTCCTCGAGTTGCTGGGGTGTGGCGGCCTCCGGCAGGGACAGCAGGATATGGGATACGTTGAACTCATCGTTCGCCGCCGCGGTCTGCTGGCGCGTGAGGTACTGGTCCAGTTCATGCGGGGTGACGTTGATATGGGCAATGACGTCGCGCTGCCTGAGGGTGCTCAGGGTCAGCTCCTTGCGCATGGACTCGCGGTACTGCTTGTAGTTCACGCCCTGGGCCTCGAGGGCGGTCGGCAGCTGGTCGAACGGGATCTTGTTGCGCTGCGCAATCTCCTGCAGCGCACCGTTCAGCTGCTCGTCGGAGATGGTGAGGCCGACGCGCTTCGCACGCTGGGCCTGAATCTCCTGCAAAATCAAGCGGTCCAGCACCTGCTGCTTGAGCACGCTCTGGGACGGCAACTCGACTTTCTGCTCCTGAAGGCGCTTGGTCACCGCCTCTATTTGGGTGTCCAGTTCGGTTTTGAGGACGAGGCCCTCGTTCACGATGGCCGCGATACGATCCAGCATTTCACCATGGACGCCGATGTCCCGGGTCTGGGCTCTGAGCGCCGATGCGGACAGAACCGAAACGGTCAAAAACGTGCAAACGGCAGCAATTTTGCGCATAGGACGGTCAATTCTCTGATTCAGTGGGCTTTACGGGGCACTTGAGTCGCGCGGGTCGCGCGGCGTGTAACCGCGGATCTCCTTCGCCAAGGAAGCATCTGCTGGTTTTCCGACCGAACTCAAGCCCGTCAGTTCCAATTGTAATGCAAACGAGGTGTCTAGTCCCTGGGTACCAAGGGCCGTACGCGCCGAGAGGTAGCGGCGCTGCACGACCTGGATGCGGTAACAGCAGCTCTTGTACTCAAAACCCGCCAATTGCTCGATGGTTTGATGGTGACCTTCGAGCGAGTACACCCACCGCCCGACGGCGTTCCAATGGCTGGCGATGGGCCAGGCGAAGGAATTGTCATATTCCTTGAGAATTCCATCCTGGAAGCGGTAACCCACGTTCACGACCTTGTTCGGCGCGGGGTGGTATTGCAGCAAAATCTCGGTTTTATCGGTCTGCCAGGTATAAGGGTTGACCTGGTAATCCAGATTGATGTTGAGATTCTTGTACGCGGTCAGGGAAACCTCGGTGATGATGTCCGAGGCGGGGAAATTCTCGGAGACCTGGCCCGACAACAGGGAATCGGCTTTTCGCTGCGGGACGATGCTGTATTGCCCGGGCAAGCCCAGCGAATACTGCTGCGGCATGCCGGGCAGGATCTGGCCCGGGACGCCTAAGGGATTGACGGGCTGCATCACCGCCAGCGGCTGCTGACCTGTCAGCGTCTGTAGATACCACTCGGGCAGCGTCACCTGGGGGATGGAAAAATAGCGTATCTGGCCGATGGTGGCGGACAGATATTGCGCGCCGGAAACCTGGTCGAACAGCCGCGTCGTCACTGCGGTCGCGAGCTGGTTGGCGTCGCCGATGCGGTCGCCGCCCACGTACCGATTGGTGCGAAACAATTCGGTGAGATTCATATCCGGCAGGCCCGAATCGAACAGCGGCAGTTCGTCCTGATTGCGGTACGGCACGTAGCTGTAGACCATTCGTGGTTCGAGCGTCTGGCTGCGCTGGCCGGATGACCCGGAATCGCGTTCGAACAGCAATCCGGTGTCGATCCGCCCGTAAGGCAGCGCGCGGGTCGGTGTGCTCGGCTCGCGCTGCGGGTTCAGCGGGTCGAGCGCGTCGGCATTCTCCAGGTCGTATTGCGTGAAGTAATAGCCGATGGCTGGTTCGAAGAAATAGCCTGGTCCGCGGGTGGACCAACGAAGTTCCGGCTGCAGGGTCGCCCGGACGCCCGTCGGTCCGACTTCGCGCAGGAAATTGGTGACCTCGGCATCCAGCGCGAATTCGAGCGGGCTGTTGGCGATCGGAATCAGCCCTTCTGCCTCGACGCGCGGGACTCGCGAATACGGGCGGCTGTAATTGACGACGTCGAAATCGATTGTCTGGAAGTTCTGCAACTGGCCGCGAATGCGCCAGATATCGTCGTGATAAAGCATCTCCATCCGGCGTTCCAGATAGGTCACGCTGGTGGCCTCGGAGCCCACGGCGAAGTCGGAAAAATAGTTGATGTCGCTGACGCTGGTGATGTCGGCGTCGAAGCGCAGTCCGCGGGTCAAATCGGTGGTGTCCGTGACGTGGAAGTAGCCGCGATCGAAGTGCGTCTGCTTGTCGTCCGGCAGAAAATTGGCCTCGATCTGACCATGCGAGCTGGCCGTCAAAAAGCGGAATTCCGCGCCCAGCTGGACGCCCCGGGCGCTCAATTCGCCGGGCGTGAGCGTGAGGTCGTAGTTCGGCGCCAAATTGAAGTAATAGGGCACCTCCAGTTCGTAGCCATTGCTCGACGAATGCCCGAAGCTCGGAAAGAGCAACCCGCTCTTGCGCTCGTCTCCCAACGGGAACGAGATGTAGGGGGTATAGAAGACCGGGACGTCCTTGAATCGCATGACCACGTGGCGCGCGACGCCGTCATCTTTGTCCGTGTCGAGATTGATCGCGGAGGCCTGCAGCATCCAATCCTCGTTGCCCACCGGGCAGGTGGTATAGCGCACCTGGGCAAGTTGCACCTTGCCGTCGGGCTGCACCGCCATCGAGCGCGCGAAACCGCGCCCGTTGCGGTCGAGGATCTGAAAATTGGCCTGGTCGAACGTGGCGCCGCCCAACGCGTCGTATGTGCCGTCATCGCTCTTGATGCGCACCTTCGGGTCCTCGAAGTCCACGGCGCCCTTGGCCAGCAGTTTGCCGGTGTTTCGATCGTAGTCCATCGAATCCGCCGTGACCGTGCGCCCGTCCTGGGCCACCTTCACGTTGCCGGTGAGGCTGGTGCGTCCGTCGGCATCCGCCTCGGCGCCGTCGCTCTCGATGTGAATGAGGTGATCGTCCGTCGCGAGCGGCGTCGCCGGCGCCTTGGAATGTTTGGGTGGGGCGGGGCACATGTCCCCGGCGTGAACCACAGATACCGCAACCACGCACGACAAAACAGCCAGTGCGGCTCGAACTTGAAAAGCCATGGGCAAAGTGAATCGCCTTAATCGGTATACTTAAGCCGCCGCATGTGCGGTGTGTGAATGGTCAAGCATGGGTCTACCGGATGCAAGCGATTCCCGCCTGGCGGCATTGACGCGCTGGGTCGTCGATTCGCTGGGATTTGCCGACAGCCGCATCGAACCGGCGTCCGCGGATGCGAGCTTTCGCCGCTATTTTCGTGTCACGCGCGGCGTCGACACCTACATCGTCATGGATGCACCGCCGGACAAGGAGAACGTTGTCCCCTTCGTCAGCGTGGCGCGAACCCTGGCCGGCATGGGCCTGAACGTGCCCATCGTGCTCGCGCGCGACGAGGCGCAGGGCTTTTTGCTGCTGTCGGATCTCGGCACACGGCAATATCTCGACGAATTGAACGCCGGCCGGGACGTCGACCGACTCTATGCGGATGCCCTCGCGGCGTTGGTGACCATGCAAATGTCGGGCGACGTGGCGGCGCGCGATCTTCCCCAGTACGACCGGGATTTGCTGCTTCGCGAGAGCGAGCTGTTCCCGGCGTGGTTCCTCGGAAAGCATCTCGGCCTCACGGTCAGCGACGACGAGCGCGTCATGTTGGATCGATTGTTCGATGCGTTGGTGATCGGCGCCTTGGCCCAGCCGGCAGCCTTCGTGCACCGTGACTATCATTCACGCAATCTGCTGCTCTGCGCCGGAAGCAATCCCGGCATCCTGGACTTCCAGGACGCCGTACATGGGCCGGTGACCTACGACGCCGTGTCCTTGCTGAAGGATTGCTACATCGCCTGGCCCGCGGAGCGGGTACGGAGCTGGCTCCTGGAGTATCGCGGCCGGCTCGAGAGCGCGGGATTCTCCCTGTACGGGGATGAGCAGGATTTCGTTCGCTGGTTCGACCTCATGGGTTTGCAGCGGCACATCAAGGTCCTGGGCATCTTCGCACGCCTGTTTTATCGCGACGGCAAGTCCGGCTATTTGAAGGATCTACCGCGGGTGCTCGATTACGTCCGTACCGCGGCAAGGGCCTATCCGGAGACCGCCGCATTTGCCGACTTTGTGACCGGGCGCATCGACCCGGCGTTCGCCGCCGCGCAGGCGCGAGTGGGCGCCATTCCGGCATGAGGCGACCGGAGGTGGCGATGATCCTGGCGGCCGGCCGCGGGGAACGCATGCGGCCGTTGACGGACGCGCTTCCCAAGCCGTTGCTGCGGGTTCGCGGCAAGCCGCTGATCGAACGTCATGTCGAAGCCCTGGCCGACGCGGGGATCACGCGCATCGTCATCAATCTGGCGTGGCTCGGATCCCTGATCCGGGCGTTTCTCGGCGACGGCTCACGCTATGGTGTGTCCATCCAGTACAGCGAGGAGTCCCCCGCGGCGCTGGAGACCGCGGGGGGGATCTTTCACGCCTTGCCGCTGTTGCAGCCGGGCCCGTTCCTGGTCGTGAACGGCGACGTGCTGACCGACTATCCCTTCGGCCACCTGATGCTCGCGGACGGCCACGATGCGCATCTGGTGCTGGTGAGCAACCCGCCGCAGCATGCTCACGGCGATTTTGGGCTGGATCGGGGCCTTGCGGTCGACGCCGGCGTCGATCGCTACACGTTTTCGGGTATTGCCGCCTATGATCCGGCCTTCTTTGCGGGCTGTACGGAGGGGCCGGCGCCCTTGTTGCCGCTTTTATTACGTTCCATGGCGACACGGCGCTGCGCCGCCGAACTGTATCGCGGTCTGTGGGAGGACGTGGGAACGCCGGCGCGCCTCGAGGCTTTGAACACGTAGCTGGAGTACAATATTAATATGGCTGAATTCAAAGGCATCCCGATCGCCCAGGAGCCGCGGGCCGCCCGCAGCGGGGAGAAATACACGACCGCGCAGGGCTTCACCGCCATCAAGGACGGCATTAAACACTCCGGGTCCGCCCAGACCACACTGCAAAAACCGGCGTGGCTGCGCGCCCCTCTGGCGACCGGGGCGGAATTCTCCGCGGTCAAGAGCATCGTTCGCGAACACCGCTTGAGCACCGTCTGCGAGGAGGCAAAATGCCCCAACATCGGTGAATGTTGGAACGCGGGAACCGCCACCATCATGTTGATGGGCGCCGTGTGCACCAGGGCGTGCCGTTTCTGCGCCGTGGACACCGGCAATCCACGCGGCTGGCTCGACCTCGAGGAGCCTGACAACGTGGCGCGTTCCGTCGAACTCATGGGCCTCAAATACGTCGTGCTCACGTCGGTCAACCGGGACGACTTGCCGGATGGGGGAGCCGCACACTATGCAGCGGCCATCCGGGCGATCAAGCGCCGCAATCCCGGTACGGCCGTCGAGGCGTTGACGCCGGACTTCGAGGGTGTGCTCCGGGACGTGGAAACCGTCGTCGAGTCGGGTCTGGACGTGTTTGCGCAAAACGTGGAGACGGTCGAGCGCCTGACCCATCCGGTGCGCGATCCGCGCGCGGGTTACCGCCAGACCCTCGACGTGCTGCAACACGCGAAGAGCCAGCGGCCGCTCGTGCTCACCAAGACCAGCCTGATGTTGGGGCTCGGGGAGGCCGACGACGAGATCCTTCAGGCCATGGTGGATTTGCGCGGGGTGGGCGTCGATATCCTGACTCTGGGGCAGTACCTACGCCCGACCCTCAATCATTTGAACATCGAGCGCTTCGTGTCGCCCGACGAGTTCGACGCCTATCGGGATAGGGCCCTCGGTCTCGGCTTTCTCGAGTGCGTGTCGGGCCCCTTGGTGCGATCGAGCTACCGGGCGGAGCAGGCGCTTGCCCGCAACAACGCCGGCTTGGACAACGGCAAGCTCGCGGGAGCGAGGCCGGCCATGGATCGATGAACGCGGAGCCCCGCATCAAACAGTTGGGGCTCGTGGAGTACGAGCCAACCTGGCGGGCGATGCAGAAGTTTACCGACGAACGCGACGCCTCCACACCCGACGAAATCTGGATGGCCGAGCATCCCCCGGTGTTCACCTTGGGGCTCAACGCGAGCCGCGAGCATCTGCTCGCGCCGGGCGACATCCCCGTGATCCAGATCGACCGGGGCGGTCAGGTGACCTACCACGCACCCGGCCAGCTCTTGATCTATCCGCTCCTCGATGTGCGGCGCCACGTGTTGAGCGTGCGGCAATTGGTGGTGGCTCTGGAGAACGCCGTGATCGCGTACGTTGCCGAATTCGGGATCGCGGCCAGCGGCAGGCGCGACGCCCCGGGCGTGTACGTCGACGGCGCGAAACTGGCCAGCATCGGCCTGCGTATTCGCCGGGGAGCGAGTTACCACGGCATGGCGCTCAACGTATCGCTCGATCTGCAGCCGTTCGATCGAATCAACGTGTGCGGCTACCAGGGGCTCGCCGTGACGCGGCTCGCCGATCTTGGCGGCCCATCGGCTGTGCCGGCCGCCGCCTCAGGGTTGGCGCGGCACCTGCTGCGGGAGCTCGGTTTTCACAGCGCCATCAACACCGATTTGCAGGCCGTCAGTTCGCGGTAGATGTTGTCGAGCTGTTCGCGGCTCGATGCGACCACCGTGTACGTGAGCGCCAGAAAGTTGCCATCCGCGCTGGTGCGCGTCCGCACGCTCGAATCGGCCATCGGTCCCGCGTGGCGCTCGATGATGAGCTGGGTCAGCGCGCGCAAGTCGCTGTCGTGGCGGCCCATGACCTTGATCGGGAATTCGCTGGGAAACTCTTGAATCAGTGTCTCGGTCATAGTGCGGGTGTCCCAGCCAGTTCGTGCGTGTAATCGATGAACGCGGCATGCATGCGCTTGAACATCGGTCCTGGCCTGCCGGTGCCGACCGGCACGCCGTCGAGCAATGTCACGGGCAACACGCCGCGAGTGGCAAAAGCGAGCCATATCTCATCGGCCGACCGCAACAGCGACTCGGGCACCCGGCTATTGTTGCAACTCATGTTCAGGCGTACGGCGAGTTCGGTCACCACATCGCGGGTGGTGCCCGGCAGGATGTGAGTGCCATTCGGCGGGGTGTGGATCACGCCTCCTGAGATGACGTGAACCGTGGTGGACGAGCCCTCGGTGAGCTCGCCATTTTCGATCATGATGGTCTCGAAGGCGCCCGCATCGGCGCCGAGCTTCTTGAGCAGGATGTTCGCGAGCAGCGCGGTCGATTTTATGTCGCGTCGCGCCCAGCGGATCTCGTCCGCGGTGACGGCCGCGATACCTTGTTCCAGGAATCTCGCGGGAGTCGGTTCGAGCGTCGTGACGTACGCAAACAGCGTCGGCGCCATCCCTTCCGGCCACGCGTGATTGCGCCCGAGCTCGGCGCCGCGGCTCACCTGAATGTAGATGTAGGAGTCTTGGGGGCCGCGCTGCCCGAGGAGCTGCGAGCAGATGGTTGCCCATTCGGGATGCGATCTGGGGGCTTGCATGCCAATCGCGGCAAGGCTGCGGTTCAGCCGGTCGAGATGTTCTCGCAGCCGGAACGGGCGGCCGCCATAGACCGGGATCACTTCATAGACCGCATCCCCGAACAGAAAACCGCGATCGAGCGGCGATATCCTGGCCTCGGCCAACGGCAGATACGCGCCGCTCAAATAGCAGATCGGCAGGAGCACGTTCAGGCGAACCAGAGCCGGATGGTATCGATCAGCCGCCGCCACCAACCGCCGGACGCGATGGTCTTCAGCGGATGCACCGGCACCTCCGTGAGGGTGCCCGCGGCGGTGAACACGCGCAGCGTGCCAACATCCGAATCGAGCTGGAGCGGCGCGATCAGACGCGGCTTGAGGTCCACGGCTGTCTTGATGTCGTTCGCCTGGCCGCGCGGCAGGGTGATGTATAGATCCTCCTTGACGCCGACGTCCACCGGTGATTCGGCCGCCTTCCATACCTTGGCGGAGGCGAGCTGCGCGCCGCCCTTGGCCACCAGCTTGGTGTCGTAGAACGTGAAGCCGTAATTGAGCAGGGCGGTGCTGGCAGTCTCGCGGCCGCTCATGCTGCCCGAGCCCAACACGACGGAGACGATGCGCATGCCGTCACGCAGCGCCGACGTGACCAGGCAGAAGCCGGCCGAGTCGGTGTGGCCCGTCTTCAAGCCGTCGACGCTCGGATCACGGCCGAGCAATCCGTTGCGGTTCTGTTGCTTGATGCCGTTGTGCTCGAACTCGCGCACCGAATAGTATTTATAGAACTGGGGGAAATCGCGGATCATGGCCACCGCGAGCAATGACATGTCACGGGCGGTTGTGTAGTGCTCGGGCGCGGGCAAGCCGGAGCTGTTCTCGAAATGCGTGCCGACCATGCCGAGGCGCTTCGCGTTGGTGTTCATCATCTGCACGAAGGTTTCCTCGGTTCCGGCGATCCGCTCCGCCAGCGCGATCGTCGCATCGTTGCCCGACTGCACGATCATCCCTAAGATCAGGAGTTCGACCGACACCGGCTTGCCGAGCTCGATGAAGGTGCGGGACCCTTCGGAGCGCCACGCGTGTTCGCTGACCACGACCGGTTCATCGAGCTTCAGCTTGCCCGTGCTCAATTCGGTGAACACCAGGTACGCGGTCATGAGTTTCGTGAGGCTGGCCGGCTCCATTCTTGCCACCGCTTCCTTGGAGGCGAGGACCTTGCCCGTGCGGTAGTCCACCACGATGTAGGCGCGCGCATCGACGGTCGGCGCGGTGGGGATGGGGGTATCGGCAAAACTCGGGACCGCCGCGAACACCATCAATAGAAACAAACTCAGCAAGGGGCGAAACATAGGGAGGAATACCTTGAATGTAGGACTGTTTAGTTTACCGGCGATTGGGGCGCGACAAAAGTTGGCCGCTCATTCCAACGCGAGATGCGCGTCGTGAACGCCCGCTCGTTCCAATGCCGCGGCGATGCGATCGAACTCCGGAACGTTGGGTACCGGGCCGATTCGCACGCGATACATCCGGCGACCGGCGATGACGTCGTCGCGTACGAAGATCGTGCCGTAGGCGCCGTTGCGCAATTTCGCGGCGAGGCGTTCGGCGTTTGCCGGGTCGGAAAAGGCGCCCGCCTGGACGAAGAGAGGCGCGCGGGTCCCGGAGGGCGACGCAGGGCTCGGCGCGAAACTCGCCGGGGGCAGGGCAGCGGGATCGGACACCGGCGCCGCGACGATCGGCGCAGCAACGACCGGTGCGGTGCCGGCGAGCAGCGGCGAGGCCTGCCCTTGCGGCGCGCCCGGGTCGATGGCGCGCACCTCGACCATCGCGGTGCCGTTGCGCAACATATCCAGTTTGGCGGCTGCGGCATAAGATAAGTCGATGATTCGATTGCCGACGAAGGGGCCCCGATCGTTCACGCGCACCACCACGCTGCGACCGTTCTGGAGATTGGTGACGCGGACGTAGGCTGGCAGAGGCAGCGTTCTGTGGGCTGCCGTCATGCGGTACATGTCGTAGGGTTCGCCGGTCGAAGTCCTTATTTCATGGAAGCCGGGCCCGTACCACGACGCCACGCCGCGCTCGACATAGGCGACGCTGGAGGACAGCACGTAGTAGCGCTTGCCGAACACATCGTAAAACGGCGGATTGCCGTAGCGCGCGCGTGGTTCGAGCCGCGGCACGGCATCCTCGGTCTGGGGAACGGGCGTGATCAGCGGTGGTTCGATGGGTGTGGCGGGTGGCGCCAGCGAAACCGGGGGCCGTGCCGTGAAGCAACCGGCGAGCCCTGCGATGGCAGCGATTCCGAGCGGCGCGGCCAGTGCGCGCGCGATCCTCACGGCTCGATCTTGAGGCGGGGAGCCTGGTCCGGCGGCGCCTCGTTGGCCGACGCATCGTGCAGCAGGATGCGCTGCTTCACGGCGGCGGCGAGTTCGTAGACTGCCATGGCATACAGCGCGCTATGGTTATAGCGCGTGATGACGTAGAAATTGTTGTAGCCCACGCGCCAGCGAATGCCCGCGGCCTCATCGGCGGCAATGAGCATGACCGGCGCATCCGCCGGCACGGAGCTGTCGAAATTGACACCCTTGGCCTTCAGCGCGTCGACCGTGTCGGCCAGCGCGAGCTTGTGACCGTCCAGATCGGCGATCTTGTCCGCTTCCACCGTGGCCTCGCTGAGCACGGGCTCGCCCGCGTTCCAACCATGCTCCTTCAGGTAGTTTCCGACGCTGGCGCAGACGTCCCACCAGCTGTTCCACAGGTCGATATGGCCGTCGGCGTTCGCATCGACCGCAAAGCGGCGATAGTTCGAGGGCATGAACTGCGGAGCACCCATGGCGCCGGCGTAGGAGCCCTTCACCGCGAGCGGATCGAGTCCGGTATCGCGCGCCAGCAGGATGAATTGCTCGAGCTCGTCGCGAAAGAACTTGGCGCGGGGCGGATAATCGAACGCGAGCGTAGCGAGCGCGTCCAGCACGCGATACGATCCGGTCATCCGACCGTAATAGGTCTCGACGCCCACGATGGCGGCGATGTATTCGGGCGCGACGCCGGACTTGACGCTGGCCTGGTCCAGTTCCTGACGGTGCGCGAGCCAAAAATCGGTGCCCTCTTTGATGCGCCGTTCCGTCAGAAAAATCGGGCGATACTCGAACCAGGGTTTGGCTTTCTCGGCCGGCCGATCCATGGCCTCGATGATGGCCGGCTGGGTTCTCGCCGCTTCCAGCAGTTTCTTCAGTTGTCTTTTTGGAATCGAATCCTTTTCCGATATCTCGTCGATGAAGCCTTTGACGTCGTCCCGTCGGATATCGATCGCGACGGCCGTGCGGGCCGCCACACCCAGGCACAGGAACATCGCCAGGAGCGCGGGTCGGCAACGCCGTGCGGAGGTCGTCATCTACGAGCCAATCAACTTGCGGTGGGAGTGTAGCGACATCAAAATTCCGAAGCCCGCCAACAAGGTGACCATGGAGGTGCCTCCATAGCTGATCAAGGGGAGCGGTACGCCCACCACGGGAAGAATGCCGCTCACCATCCCCGAGTTGACGAATGCATACACGAAAAAACTCAGCGCGATGGCGCCGCCGGTGAGGCGGGCGAAGGTGTCCTGGCCCTGGTTTGCCAGATACAGTGCGCGGCCGATCACGATGCCGTACAGGGTCAGAATCAGAAGCTGCCCGAGCAAGCCGAACTCCTCGCCGATGACCGCGAATATGAAATCCGTCGAGCGCTCGGGAAGGAATTCCAGCTGCGCCTGGCTGCCGTTCATGTAGCCCTTGCCGAAGACGCCGCCGGAGCCGATGGCAATCTGGGACTGGATGATGTGGTAGCCGGCCCCCAGAGGGTCGTTCTCAGGATTCAAGAACATGAGCACGCGCTGGCGTTGGTACTCGTGAATGAAGTGCCAGCCACCCCAGGCGCCGCAGACCAGCAGCGGGATGGAAACCAGAATGATCTGAAACTGTAGTCCGGCCAGCAGCAGCACGATGAGACCGGATGCGGCGATCAGCAGCGCGGTTCCCAGATCGGGCTGCATGACGATCATGGCCGTGGGAATGCCGATCATGATGCCCATGACGATCAGGTCCTTGAAGGAGGGAGGCAGTGGCCGCTCGTGCATGTACCAGGCGCACATCATCGGTACGGCCAGCTTCATGATCTCGGAGGGCTGGAACCGCATGAAGCCGACATCGAGCCAGCGCTGCGCGCCCTTGCCGATGTGGCCCGTCACGGCAACGACGATCAACAGCAGCACCCCGAGCGTATAGGCAATGGGGGCAAACAGGCGCAGGTACTGTGGGCTGGCGAGACGTGCCAGGGCGAGCATCGCGGTGACCGCGATGGCGATGTTCGCCAGGTGGTGTTCGACCATTTTGATGTTCTGGCCGGAGGCGCTGTAGACCACGAGGACGCCGATGCACACGATGAGCGTAAGCACGCCCGTGAGGGGGCCGTCCAAGCCCAACGCGCGCAGCGTGCGGCCGCCCGCGGTGAGGGTGCGGCGCGTGCGGGAGGGCGAGAATTCGTCAAATATCATCGTATCTCCTGCATGCGTTCAACGGTCATGTGCCCGACTCAGCAGGCCGGCCATGAGCGGCCAAATCAGGCCGCCGACGACCGGTGCGGCCCAGCGGCTGAACGTCGTCACGGGATTGCCGGTGGCGCCATCGACCCAAAACAGCACGAATTGATAACCCGTCAACAGGGCGAAAATGGTCAGCGATTGCGAGACGACGGAAAACACGCGCAGCCTCAACCGCAGATGCGTGGCCCACGCGGCCATCAGGGTCAATGCCAGCGCGTGCTGACCCAGAACGACCCCACGAATCACATCGAGCGCGAGGCCGGAGAAAAAGGCCAAAGCCAGGCCGCCGGCACGCGGCGATTCGATCGACCAATAGAATACGACAAGAACCAGCAGATCGGGTCGAAAGGGGTCGAGGACCGTGGGCAGCGGCATGACTGCGAACGCCAGCGCAACCAGTGCGGACAACGCCATGGGCAGGCGCCGGACTCGGTGGTCGCGCATCATTTGGGGGGCGCCGCCGGATGCTGTGCTGCTGGCGCGGGGGCCGCCTTCGGCGGGGGTATCTTGGCCGGTGGCGCCGTCTTCGGCGGCGGCTTCGGTGTGGGGGTCGCAGCAGGCGCCACGGACGCGGCGGCCGATGGCGGGGGGGGCGCGGGCGCTGCGTCGGGCTTCAGCCACACGAACATCAATTCGCGCGAGCGGTCGAGCGCCGCGGCGGGCCGTACATCGATGTCGGCCAGCGATTGCGCCGGGTCGCGCTTAACCTCCGCGACCGTGCCGACGGGATAGCCGGCGGGGAAGCCACCGCCCAGCCCCGACGTCACCAGCAGGTCGCCCACGATCACATCGGCGCTGGTCGATAGATAAGGCAGTTTGAGGCGGCTCATGTCGCCGGTGCCGACGGCAATGGTGCGCAGGCCGTTGCGGTTGATCTGTACCGGGATGGCGTGGGTGGCGTCGCTGATGAGGATGACTTCGCTCGTCAGTTGCTCGACGCGTGCGACTTGTCCGAAGACCCCGCCGGAGTCGAGGACGGCCTGGCCCACGAAGACGCCGTCGCGGGCGCCTTTGTCGACGAGCACGCGCTCGCGGAAGGCGTCCAGATCCAAGTCCATGATGTCGCCGATCACGAAGCGGTTTGCGACATCCGCCGTGTTGTCGCGCAGCGCGCGCAGGCGCTGGCCCTCGGCCTCGAGGGCTTCGTAGCGCTGCAGGCGGAAGTTCGCCAGGCGCAGCGCCTCCTCCAGCTTGGCTTTGTCGACCCGCAAGGCATCACGCGAGGACACGCTCTCGCGAAACCAGTCCCAGCCCTCGAAGGGACTGGCCACGACGATTTGCACGGGATACGCGATGACGGAGAGAAACCTGCGGACCCTCCCCAGTTGGTCGTAGCGCTTGTCGAAAATGATCAATCCCAACGCCAGCAAGGAGTACAGAACGCAGCGGATCAGCAGACCCGACGTTCGACCGGAAGTGTCGGAATTACTGAATGCGACCATGGGCTGAGCCTTCCCTAGTCGCTTGCATTACTCCAATCCGAAGATGCCCGGTCCGTGTTCCTCGGTGAGTTCGAGGATCCGGCCGCCGCCGCGAGCGACGCAGGTGAGGGGATCGTCTGCAACCACCACGGGCAGGCCGGTTTCTTCCATGAGCAACTTGTCCACGTCGCGCAGCAGCGCGCCGCCGCCGGTCAAGACGATGCCGCGATCGGCCACGTCGGCGCCGAGTTCGGGCGGCGTCTGTTCCAGGGCCTGTTTCACGGCGCCCACGATGCCTTGCAGGGGCTCCTGCAGCGCTTCGAGTATCTCGTTGGAATTCAAGGTGAAGCTGCGGGGCACGCCCTCTGACAGGTTGCGGCCCTTGACCGAAATCTCGCGCACCTGTTGCCCCGGGTATGCCGAGCCGATTTCGAGCTTGATGCGCTCCGCGGTGGCCTCACCGATCAATATGCCGTAGTTGCGCCGCACATAGTTGGTGATGGCTTCGTCGAACTTGTCGCCGCCGATGCGCACGCTGGCGGCATACACGATGCCGTTCAGCGAGATGACCGCGACTTCGGAGGTGCCGCCGCCGATGTCGAGCACCATGGAGCCGCGCGCCTCCTGCACCGGCAGCCCCGCGCCGACCGCGGCCGCCATGGGCTCCGGAACGATGTCGACGCTGCGCGCACCGGCACCCTCGGCGGATTCCTTGATGGCGCGGCGCTCGACCTGCGTGGAGCCGAACGGCACGCAAACCAGCACCCGCGGGCTGGGGCTCAAGAAGCGATTTCCGTGCACCTTCTTGATGAAATACTGCAGCATCTTCTCGGTGTAGGTGAAGTCGGCGATCACGCCATCCTTCATCGGGCGGACGGCCGTGATGTGCCCCGGCGTGCGCCCCAACATGTTTTTCGCTTCGACGCCCACCGCCACGATGATCTTGCCGCCACGGGTCGGTTCGTCCTGGACCGCGACCACGGAGGGTTCGTTCAGAACGATGCCGCGCTCGCGGACGTAAATCAGCGTATTCGCGGTTCCAAGATCTATTGAGAGATCATTGGAGAAATAACCTCTAAGGCGTTTGAACATGTGGTTTTATCTAGTGCAAAAGGGGTTAAAAAAGTTGCGCTAATGTAACAATCGATGCGACATACTACAAGGCAACGTGTATCATGAATGCGAGCTTATTTTGCGCACTCGCGCGCACTTTCCCCACTATATGAGCCTGACCCGTCAAGACGTCGAAAAGATCGCGCACCTCGCACGATTGTCGATTACCGAACAAGAGATGCCGGTCTACGTGACCAGCTTGTCGAGCATCGTCAATTTCGTGGATGAGTTGTCGAGCGTGGATACCGGACCCGTGGAGCCGATGGCGCACCCATTGGACGGACAGCACCAGCGGCTGCGAGCCGACGTGGTGTCGGAGACCGACAACCACGAGAAGTACCAACTGAACGCGCCGAGCGTGCAGGCTGGCTTGTACGTGGTGCCACGGGTCATCGAATAGGCTGTTTCCGATGCTGCACACACTCTCAATCGGTGAACTCGCCGAGCAACTGGCTTCCAGGCGGATTTCGAGCGTGGAGCTCACGCGGCATTTCCTGGCGCGAATCGAGCGCTTGAACCCGTCGCTCAATGCGCTAATCACGCTGACCGCCGACGGCGCGCTGGCTTCGGCAAGCGCCGCGGATGCCCGGCTCGCAGCCGGCGAGCGTGCGCCTCTGCTGGGCATCCCGCTCATCCATAAAGATATTTTCTGCACCGACGGCGTGCGCACCAGTTGCGGATCGCGGATGCTGGACAACTTCGTGGCGCCGTACGATGCGACCGTCGTCACGCGCCTCAAGGCCGCGGGCGCGGTCATGCTGGGCAAGGCCAACATGGACGAATTCGCCATGGGCTCTTCCAACGAGACGAGCTTTTACGGTCCGGTGAAGAATCCATGGAACACGGCGAAGGTGCCGGGCGGCTCCTCCGGCGGCTCGGCCGCGGCCATGGCGGCGCGTTTCGCTCCGTATACGACCGGCACGGATACCGGCGGCTCGATTCGTCAACCCGCGGCGCTGACCGGTGTGACTGGCATCAAGCCGACCTACGGGAGGGTGTCCCGCTACGGTCTGATCGCGTTCGCATCCAGCCTCGATCAGGCGGGTGTGTTTGCCCGCAGTGCAGCGGATGCGGCCCCGGTGCTGCAGGCCATGGCGGGTTTCGATCCGCGCGACTCGACCAGCGTGGACACGCCGGTACCCGACTATGGCGCGATGCTGGACGCGCCGCTGCGCGGGCTTAAAATCGGCCTGCTGCGCGAGTTTTTCGAAGGCCTCGAGCCGCGCAATGCCGCGCTGATCCATGATGCCTTGAAGGTCTACACCGCGCTCGGCGCCGTCACGGTGGAGGTCAGCCTGCCGCATCTGCCCTTGTCGGTGCCGACCTACTATGTGGTTGCGCCTGCCGAGGCGTCCTC
Source organism: Gammaproteobacteria bacterium (assembly GCA_003164785.1). GTDB lineage: Bacteria > Pseudomonadota > Gammaproteobacteria > Steroidobacterales > Steroidobacteraceae > Bog-1198. Next base: position 144,269 of record PLUE01000032.1, read on the forward strand.
GAATCTATCCCGCTTCGACGGTGTACGCTTCGGCTATCGCTGCGAGCAGCCGAAGGACCTCGCGGATCTGTACAAGCGGTCGCGCGGCGAAGGTTTCGGTCCAGAGGTCAAGCGTCGCATCATGACCGGCACCTATGTATTGTCGGCCGGTTACTTCGATGCGTATTATCTGAAGGCGCAACGAGTTCGGCGCCTCATCACCGACGACTTTCGTGCGGCGTTCGCCAAAGTGGATCTGTTGATCGGGCCCACCACGCCCACGCCGGCGTTCGATATCGGCGCCAAGATCGACGATCCGGTGACCATGTACCTGAACGACATCTACACCATCGGCGCGAATCTGGCCGGCCTGCCGGGGCTGTCGCTGCCCTGCGGCTTCGTCGATGCGCTCCCCATGGGCCTGCAGCTGATGGGGCCGCATTTTTCCGAGGGCAAATTGCTCGGCGCCGCGCATAGGTACCAGCTCGAAACCGACTGGCACATGCGCACGCCGCAGGGGTACGAGTAATGGCCGACTGGGAAGTTGTCATCGGTCTCGAGATCCACGCGCAGCTCGCCACGCGGACAAAAATTTTCTCGGGGTCGGCGACGGCCTATGGCGCGCCGCCCAACACCCAGGCGAGCTTGGTGGACCTTGCCTACCCGGGAGTGCTGCCCGTGCTCAACGCGGAGGCGGTGCGGATGGCGGTCAAGTTCGGTCTCGCCATCGGAGCCGCGGTGGCGCCGAGGTCGGTGTTCGCGCGCAAGAACTATTTTTATCCCGATCTGCCGAAGGGCTACCAGATCAGCCAGTTCGAGCATCCGGTGGTTCAGCGCGGCACGCTCACCATCATGCTCGACGACGGGGTCACGAAGACGATCGGTGTGACGCGCGCGCATCTCGAGGAGGATGCCGGCAAATCGCTGCACGAGGGGCTGGCCAACGCCAGCGGCATCGACTTGAATCGAGCGGGCACGCCGCTGCTCGAGATCGTCTCCGAGCCGGACATGCGATCCGCCAAAGAGGCGGTCGCCTACATGAAGAAGATCCATACGCTCGTGCGCTACCTCGAGATCTGCGACGGCAACATGCAGGAAGGCTCGTTTCGTTGCGACGCCAACGTCTCGGTGCGGCCGCGGGGCCAGGAGAAATTCGGCACGCGCGCCGAGATCAAGAATCTGAATTCCTTTCGCTTCGTGGAAAAGGCGATCCATTTCGAGGTCGCCCGCCAAGTGGAGCTGATCGAGAGCGGCGGCAAGGTGATCCAGGAAACGCGCCTCTACGATTCCGACAAGGACGAGACGCGGTCGATGCGCTCCAAGGAAGAGGCCAACGATTACCGCTACTTCCCGGACCCCGACCTGCTGCCGCTCGAGATCGGTGCAGCGTTCATCGAAACGGTGCGTGCCACGTTGCCGGAGCTGCCGGACGAGAAGGCCGCGCGATTTGCGGCGGAGTTGGGATTGTCCGTCTACGACGCCGGGGTGCTCAGCGCGAGCCGCGAACTCGGCGCTTATTTCGAAGCGGTCGTGGCGGAGCTGGGTGCGCCTCATGCCAAGCTGGCGGCGAACTGGGTCATGGGCGAGCTGTCGAGCGCGCTCAATCGCGACAATCTCGAGATCACCGCATCACGGGTGTCGCCTTCCGCGTTGAGCGGCATGCTGGAGCGCATCGTCGATGCGACGATCTCGGGCAAGATCGCAAAGGACGTGTTCGAGGCCATGTGGTCCGACGGGCGCGCTGCGGACGACATCATCGAAGCTCAGGGTCTGAAGCAGATCACCGACGCCGGAGCCATCGAGGGCGTCATCGACTCGGTGATCGCCGCGAATCCGAAACAGCTGGCCGACTATCGGGCCGGCAAGGACAAGCTGTTCGGTTTCTTCGTCGGGCAGGTGATGAAGGCCACCGGCGGCAAGGCGAACCCTGCGCAGTTGAACGATCTGTTGAAGGCCAAGTTGGGTGCAGCCTCCTAAGATGCACGACCGCGATACGCTGCATCGGTTCATGTTCGAGCACTATCCGATTCGTGGGCACCTCGTGCACCTGGACGCCTCATGGCGCGCGCTGGTCGAACATCGGGAGTACGCGGAAGTCATCCGCAACACGCTGGGCGAGGCGGCGGCGGCATCGTTGCTGCTGGCGGCGACGATCAAGTTCGACGGAGTCCTCTCGTTACAACTGCAAGGGGCGGGCCCCATCCATCTGATGTTGGCGCAATGTACCAGCGGTCTGGGCATCCGCGGACTCGCCCGCTATACCGATAATGTCGAGCATCCAGGGACCTTTCCGACCCGCGTCGCCGACTTGATCGGCCCGGGTAATCTGACCGTTACCCTGGAAACCGACGATGGCGCGCAGCGCTACCAGGGAATCGTGCCGATCACCGGCGAGCGGCTGGCCGAGTCGCTGCAAATCTATTTCGAGAACTCCGAGCAGCTGCCGACGCGGCTGTGGCTGCATGCGGACGCGCATGGGGCGTCCGGCATGCTGTTGCAGCGGTTGCCGGGCCAATTCGGCGTCGGCGCCGCGGGCACGGACGCGGCGATGCCGGTGGACGTTGCGGCGATCGACGACGCCTGGCGACGAGTGCAGCTCATCGGAGCCACCTTGACGCCGGCGGAGCTGCACAGCCTGTCGGACGCGGAGATTTTGCGCCGGCTCTTCAATGAAGACGACGTGCGGCTGTATGAGCCGTCGCCGGTCTATTTTCGTTGCCGCTGTTCGCGCGAGCGGGTCAGCGGCATGCTCCAGGGCCTGGGTGAGAAGGAAACACGTTCGGTTCTGGCCGAGCGCGGGGAAGTCGAAGTTCGCTGCGATTTCTGCAACCGAGCGTACGTGTTCGATGCGGTGGACGTGGAGCAACTGTTCAATCCCGGCGTTGCCAGCGACGCCGGCGGCTCCGTTCACTGACAACCCCCTGCGGGGGAACCCTGAGCGGCAGCGGCCGCGCGGCAAACGGCGCGATCCGTTCTTCGAGCAGGTCGCTGCGGATGGCCGCGCGCACCGCCAGAGCGCGCGGCCATCTCGTGTTGCGGTGTCACGCGCTCAGTGGTCGGGCCTTCGCACCGCGCCAGGCGCGAGGCTCGAGGATTTTGCACTTTCGCTTTCGTAGCGCTTGCCGAGGAGGAAAGCGATCGGGAACCAGACTGCCGAGGTGATGGCGCCAAAAATCGCCAATCCCGCGACCCCGTGCGGAAGTATCAGCGCGCTCACCCAGGCCGAGCTGAAATCTCCGAATCGATAAACCACCGTATCGATGACGTTCTTGGCCTTGTAGCGGCTTTCCTGATCGACCACCGTAAAGAGCATTTCGCGTGTGGGCTTCGCCACGGCGTACTCCGCCACCCGGCGTACGATTTGGATGCCGCCGAGAATCAGCAAAACCGGGGAGAATGCGATGGCAAGGAAGGCGATCACCATGATGACCGGATTCAAAAGCAATCCGAACTTGACACCGAACCGTTTGATGATGCGGCCCGTGCCGAAGAGCTGGATGAGCACCGCGACGCTGTTGACGGCAAGGTCGATCATGCCGTAGGCCTGAGTGCGCGCTTCGCGGCTGCTGAAGGCTTTCGTTATCAAATCTCCAAGCTGGAAGTACACGATGGTCGAGATCCAGGTCATCACCAGCAGAAACAGCGCCAGCAACAATAGATAGCGCGACTGCAGCAGGAGCCGGAAGCCGTCGAAGGGATTGCCTTTGAGCCGATGATCCAAGCTCGTGCGTTGGACTTCGTTGCCGGCCACCGCGAGCAGCTTTTGCTTTTCGACGGCCAACATGCGAACCAATGCCGCGGTAATCCCGAAACCGGCGGCCGAAATCAGGATGAGATTGTTATTGCCCAACTTGGTCGCCAGAAATGTCGCGATCGCCGGGCCAACGATGCCGCCGAGCGTTCCGCCTGCGGCGACGAAGCCGAACAAGCGCTTGGCCTGGACCGACGAAAAAATATCGGCCATGAAGGTCCAGAACACTGAAATGATGAGCAGATTGAAGGTGCTCACCCACACATAAAAGCCGGCCGCGATCCATCGATCCTGAAAATGGCCGCCGACGAACAGGGCATAAAAGATCAATATCGTGACTGCCACGAAGCCATAGACCCAAGGCAGGAAGGTGGAGAGTTTGATCCGGGATGCCAAGCCCGAATACAGAGGAGCGAACACCAAACTCGCCACCAGGGTCGCGGTGAAGAGCTCTTGCAAGTGCGCGACGCCGTAGACGGTGCCCATCGCGTCCCGTACCGGCTTGATGACCGAGTAACTGCCGAACAGAAAAAAGAAGTACAGCATACTCAGGATGACCGCCCTGACCTCAAAGGGCTCCACCGCAGCCACCGACTTGAGAAGCCGAGACGTCAGCGAGTGCCTCTCCGTGCCCGGTGTCGACGATTGATTCATGTTAGCTCCTTTGGTAGTCATTATTCCTCACACGTTCGGCCACCTGGCTCCGCAAGCGTGCCCTTTCGTACTGTCGGCCCAACGCAGTCGCGACGGCGCCCCAGACGATCGATGCGCCGACGCCAACCGCGACCGCGCCGTCGAGCGTGTACCCGAGTGATCGCATACCCGCTTGCACCCAGGCGGCGCTGACGTCGCCGAAACGGTAGACCACGGTGTCTATGACATTCTTGGTCTTGTACCGACTGCTTTGCTCCACGACTGTAAAGCAGATCTCTCGGCTGGGACGGGCGATCGCGTACTGCGCGACGCGCCGGACCACCTGCAGCACCTGAATGACGAAGACCGAGGGTGAGACGACGATGCCGAGAAACGCGATGACCATGAGCAGTGGATTCAGCAGGAGCCCCGCGGTCACGCCGAATCTTTGCACGAAGCGGCCGAGCCCGAACGTCAAAATCGCCGCGGTGATGATGTTGACTATGAGATCGATGTCCGCAAGCGCCTGAGTGCGGCTCTCGATGGCGGAGAAGGCCTGCGCGATCATGTCCGTTTGGAAAAAATAGGCCACGGTATTGACCCACGTCATCAACAACATGAACGCGGCCTGGTTCAGGGCGTAAGGAGACTTGAACAACTGCCTGAAGCCGTCCAATGCATTGCCTCGCAACGAGTGATCGAGCGTCGATTGTTGTGCTTCGTCGTCATGCCGGCGAAGCTTATCCTTCTCGCGTATCAGCAGTTGCGCGATCAAGACCAGAAGAGCGAAGCCCGCAGCGGCGATCAGCAGCATGCCGCTCAAGCCCACGCTTCTCACGAGGAGTCGCGTGAGCAGCGGCCCAGTGATCGAGCCGAACGCGCCGCCGGCCGAAATGAACGCGAACAGCCGAGTCGCTTGTGCCGCGGAGAACAAGTCGACCATCAAGCTCCAGAACACCGAGATCATGAACAGATTGGCGACACTGAACCAGACATAGTATGCCGCCGCCACCCAGCGACTTTGAGGCGCGAGGTTGAACAGCACATCGAAAAGCACCACATTCACCAGCCAGAACGTGAATACGCCCGGAAGCAGACGCGTGAGCTTCACGCGCGATGCCAGTGCGGTATAGAGGGGAGATGCCAGCAACGTGAAAACGAAGGTCGCCGTGAACAGGGTTTGCAAGTGGCCGACTCCGTAAATGGTGGCTACGGTGTCTCGCACGGGACGCAGGATATAATAACTGCCGAGCAACACGAAGTTGCACAAGAAGGCGAGCATTACCGCTTTTCGCTCATGCGGTGCCACGTCGGCAGCCACGCTTACCAGACGCGAGAGCGAAAATGCAAAAGGCATCGAGGCAGGGTTCCTGGGTGATTGCATGTTGAGAATGATGTTATGTCCAGCCCTGGAATCGGATTACCGACGATTCGAATTATTGTACTGCGTTCGCGAAACGATACTGCCTCACCTCACGTCCGTTTGATGTTGCGCGAGGGTCAACTTCGCATTTCTTTTCATTGCGCCCGAGCACGAATGTTTGTCACGAGCGCGCGAGCTTGAGGCATACTCCGCAGGATCGGCAACGACACAGTGCTGGTGTCGCGGGCGGTAAGACTTTTGTAAATCATAAAAAAGCGAAGCTCAACCGGGAGAGCCATCAATGTCGTCAAAGAAGGAAACTTCCAAGCCGCTGCTCGAACTGGAGCGCTTCGCGGCTGAACGTCGTCGCTTCCTTTCCGAGGGAGCCGTCTACGGGATCGGGGCTGCGAGCCTCCTGGCCGAGTTCGGTGTAAGCCGATTTGCCAGAGCCCAAACGCCCGCGACATCGCCGAACACGGATGGAGGGGCTGTCCGTCCCATGATGGCTCCTCCGCCCCCGGAGCCGACGGTGTCCCAGCCGGCCCCTCTGCACGACCTCAAAGGCAAAGTGGCCTACATCACTGCTTCCTCCGATGGCATCGGGCTCGGCATCGCGCGCGCCGCGTCGGCGGCTGGCATGAAAGTGTGCGTCGGCTACCGCAATGAAGAGCGTTTGAAAGCCGCGTTGCCGCTCTTCAAGGACGGCAACGCAGGCGTCTTCCCGATCAAGCACGATGTCACCGATCGTGATGCCTGGGCGAAGGTTCTGGAGCAGATCAAGGCGCAATACGGGCGACTGCATCTGGTCGTCAACAATGCCGGTATCAAAACGTTCGCCAGAGTCAGCGGGGTGTCTGCGCAGGACTGGGACAATGCGGTGGCGGTGAATTACACGGCAACTTACAACAGTGTCGCGGTGTGCCTGCCGCACATGCTCGAGCACGGCGAGGGCTCGCACATCGTCGTGACCTCCTCCATGAGCGGCCTACTCCCCGGGGGGCCGCTCGGTGTCTACACCGCAACCAAGATAGCTGCCGTCGGCCTCATGGAGGCGCTGCGCGTCGAACTCGAGGGCACGACCGTCGGTACATCGGCCTTCTGTCCGGGTGGCGTCAACACGGACAATTATCTCGGCACGGGCGAGCAAAATCCGTTCCACAGGTCGGACGCTCCGCCCGCTGCGGCGCCGCGCTTCACGGGTCCGCCGCCGGGCATGGACCCCATGGAAGCAGGGGAGCGGGTACTCAATGGCGTCATCAACAACGATCTATTCATTCTCACTCATCCCGAGTACATGCCGGGCACCCAGCAGCGCTTCGATGCCATGCTGGATTCCGAACCCGTGGAGAGCGCGCCGCCCCCCGAAAATCGCGTCAAAATGGAGACGCGCGTGTTGCACGCCGGAATTTACGCGCGCGAAATAGCGCACCGCAAGAAAAAGCGCAAATCCTATCGCAGCGTCAACGTCTGAGCGGAAACAACAGCATTCGTCGAGGAGTTCCTATGTCCAACCATGAAGATCGTGGGCCGCTGCGCGAAGTCGCCGACACGAAGCGTCGCCAGTTCCTGAGCGACGGCGTGACCTTCGGCGCCGGCGGACTTCTGGCCGGGCTCGGGCTTGCCCGCTATGCCGCCGCTCAGGGTGCCGCGCCGACCCCGGCGCCGGCTGCCGCCGCTGCGCCTGGCCGTCCACCAATGCCCCCGGAACCCAAGGTGTCTCAGGCGCCGCCGCTGCGCGATCTCAAAGGCAAGGTCGCCTATATCTCAGCATCCTCGGACGGTATCGGCCTGGGCATTGCGCGCGCCGCCTCCAACGCCGGCATGATCGTCGTGATCGGCTACCGCAACGAAGAGCGGCTCAAGGCTGCATTGCCTTTGTTCAAACCGGACAATGCCGGCGTGCTGCCGATCAGGCATGACGTAACCGACCGCGATGGTTGGAAAAGCCTGGTCGAACAGATAACGAGCAAATATGGAAAATTGCACCTGGTGGTCAACAACGCCGGCGTCAAGACGCTGCGTCAGGCAAGTCAGGCGAAATACGACGAATGGGACAATGCCGTGGCGGTCAACTTCACGGCGATCTATAACAGTGTCGCGGCCTGTTTACCGCAGATGCTCCAGCACGGCGAAGGCGGCCATTTCGTCACGACGGCCTCGATGGGAGGTCTGCTGCCCGGGGTGAACGCGGGTGTCTACACCTCCACCAAAATTGCCGCCGTCGGAATCATGGAGGCTCTGCGAGTCGAACTCGAGTCCACCAACATCGGAACGTCGGTTTTTTGTCCCGGCGGCGTGACTACGGACAACTATGTCGGTTCCGGAGAGGAGAATCCGCTGCGCAAGCCGCCTCCGCCGGACCGCCCTGCCATGGCGCCTGTGGGAATGGATCCGCTCGAGGCCGGCGAACGCGTCTTGAACGGTGTCGTCAACAATGATCTATTCATTCTTAGCCATCCCGAATTCAAGCCAGGCATGCACGAGCGATTCAATGCCGTCATGGCATCCACCCCATCGATCGAGACGCCGATTCCGCAGTCGCGCATCGACTACGAACGGGTGGTGCTCCGCTGCGGCATCTATCCTCGCGAAATAGAGCACCGCAAGGCGAAGCGCAAGAGCTATCGGACCGTATGAGGGCGCAACTAGCTGCAGCGGCTTGATGTCAATGCGGCTTTTTTTTTGGGTCATCGGGACCCGCCGATGTCGTTGGTGAGGGCGGCCACGCGAATGTAGGGACTCACCACGCGCAGGATGGCCCTTTCCGTTTCCTCGATGATCTGTGGGCCCATGTGTCGGAAGCGCCGTCAGTGCGTCTTCTTGCTCTCGTTCGACTGCGGCGGTGGCGATGTCCCGGCCGGGTCGCGGATCATTTCCATCTCCACCTTCGGCAGCGCTCCATAGCGACCGCGCAAGTAAGCGTTTCCGACCAATTCGTGCCGGCGCGGCCGGTGTTCCAACAGCGTGCGAAGGCTGCTGGAATATTCATCATCGAGTTCGATGAGCCAGAGTTCGTCCCGACGCAAGATATCCAGATCCATGAGCGCCGTGGTGTGACTCACCAACAGCACTTGAACCTCGTTGTGAGTGAACGATGGATCGCTGATGGTCTGGATCAGGAAGCGGGCCACGAGCGGATGCAGGTGCGTATCGAACTCGTCGATGGCGACCAATTTATCGCGCTGGATTCCGTCCAACAACGGGACCAGCAACAGCACCAACCGGCGTGCCCCAGCCGAATCCTTCCGCGAATCGATCCACACCGGCGGTATGCCCGCTCTCGCGTACAGGAACTCGATCGACGGGAGCCAGTGGTGATCCTGGGGCGCACCTGCGGGCGGGCTCTCGTGCGAAAACTTGGGTTCCGTTACACGCACATCCGAGATCGGACTGTCCACCGCCTGTAAAACATCCAGAACCTTCGACTTGAACGCCGGATCGCGAAGTCGCGACGCGAACAACGAGAGTTCCGTGAAGTCCGACGAGAGTGAGATGTCGAGTTGATACTCGAACCAGCGCATGATGGGGTGCAGGCCCTCCGCTTCCATTTGCGCGGCGGTGCTCAAAAACAGCGCCTGGGGGCTCGTTGCGGCACGCCACACCTCCCGGGGGCCGGGAAATCCCGCCGAGAACGGCATCCACCTTTCGTCGGCGATCCCCGCATCGAACTGCCGTTCGAACCACCGCTGCGATTTGTGACTTTTGTAGACCTGCAGCTGTTCGAAGGTGACGCGCCGCAGGTCGTAGGCGAAGCTGTACACATAGCGCACGCCCTCGAGCAGCAAGTCGATCGTGAACACCGTCGATTCGTTCTGCCATTCCGCAGCGTGGAACGGCGAGTATCTTTCCGCGATCTCCGCGTCCGTAAAGGACGTCGAGTGCAAAACGAATTCCCGCATGGTGCGCAGGGCCCGCAGCAGGTTCGATTTGCCGCTGCCGTTGGGCCCGAACACGACGGCAGACCGGTTCAGCCGCGGCAGCGCGCCGAAGCCGGTCGGCACCGTATGTGTCGCTTCGTGTGAATTGTCGCTCGAGGCGAGAAAGCTCAGCGATTGCTCGGTCGAGAACGAGCGGTAATTGCTGACGCTGAATCCGATGATCATCGGATTCTTCCGTGGGCGCGCCGAACATAGGGTACTACGTTCGTCTGCAGGGACAGTAGCAAATCGCTTGCGACCTTGGATCTCATGTGCACCGGGGACTTCGTCACGCAACGTTCAATCGGCCAGCCTCAAGTATAAAGAAACCACCTTCATAATATCTCGGTCCAGGGCGTCGATGAAGGTTCCGATTTCCTCTTCCTGACCGGCGAGCAGTACCCGTAACTCTTCGTCGACGGCGACGAGTCGGGGTTAAACCATCCCACATAATCGGCCTCCACCGCTTCCAGCAAACCCTGCATCTGCTCTGGGGTGAAGCCGCCGACGTAGTCCCCATCATTGATGAAGCATGGCGAGGGCGCTAGACCCAGGATCGACACGATGGCTAGAGTCGCATGTACGCCGCCGGGATGCTAACTTCGTTCTAGAGGGCTGAGACGCCCGCCAGCTCGGTGAGACTTTGCGTGCGAGTCAACGCGATGAACTCGCGTATGTAGGCAGCCTCCGCGCCCGTCGTGCTGGTCGCTGCATACAACTCGCACCGCAGCCCGGTTGCGCCGATGGGACGTGAGACCACGTATCCGCGCTCGATGTAATTTCCGACCGTCCATGACGGCAGGGCGGCTATTCCCCGGCCGCTGGCAACCAATTGGAGGATGGCCACCGTCAATTCGGCGGTACGTCGCTTCGGGTCGACACCCGCAGGCGTGAGACAATGCTTCATCACATCGAGCATTTCGTCCGGCACCGGATAGGTAATCAGCGTCTCCCCGGCAAAATCGGCGGCATCCAACCACTCCTTGGTGGCGAGCGGATGCCGGGGGCTCATCAGCGCCACGCTTTCATAGCGAAATAGAGGGCTGAACACCACGTGTGCGTGCGCCTGCGGGCGGTCGTGGATGATGGCAAGTTCCGCTTCGGATCGTTCCAGCAGCGGCAGCGGGTCGATCACGAAACCTGAAATGATATCCAGTTCCACCTCCGGCCAGAGTGAGCGGTAGGCATCCATCGCCGGCATCAGCCAATCGAAGCAATTGTGACATTGCACTGCGATACGCAGCGGGCCCGCATGACCTTGCGCCAGCCGGGCCACATCGCGACCCGCTTCGGCCACCTGCGGCAGGACCGCTCGCGCCAGGGCGACGAGCCGATGACCGATGGCGGTGAAGCGCAGCGGCCGCACGTTCTTTTCGACGAGCGCCGCGCCGTAATGGCTCTCGAGCGCCTTGAGTTGGTGGGAGAGCGCGGATTGGGTCAGAAACAAGCGGGCAGCGGCCTTCGATAGGCTGCCGCATTCCGCGAGGGCCTGAAGGGTCTCCAGATGCCGTAGTTCTAGTGCGGTCGTGGCCATGAGCCGATTTCATCCATACCATGAGGATAATGAGATTGTGTCATTGCGTCGAGACTTGCATGCTGCGTCCATGGCAAATCCACCCGCGATATCCTTCGAATTCTTCCCCCCCAGCGACGACGCGATGGCGAGGCAATTGTGGGCGGCGGTGTGCAGGCTGGCACCATTGGGGCCTGAGTTCGTTTCCGTCACCTATGGTGCAGACGGCTCCGCCCGGACGAGAACCCATGATTGCGTTCTGCGCATCCTGCGCGAGACCGACCTGCGTGTGGCGCCGCATCTGACGTGCGTGGGCGCCTCGCGTGAGCAGATTCACGACATTGCGCTGGACTATTGGCATCACGGTGTCCGGCGGATGGTGGCGCTGCGCGGCGACTTGCCGGAGGCGATGACGCTCGAAGCCGACGTTCGGGCGCCGGCCGACGGCTTTCGATATGCCTCCGATCTGGTGAGAGGGTTGAAACAGACGGCGAATTTCGACATCGCGGTGGCCGCCTATCCCGAAGGACATCCGGAGTCGGGAAGCGTTGCGGCTGACCTGGAGAATCTGAAGCGTAAGATCGATGCGGGCGCGAACCGCGCCATCACCCAGTTCTTCTTCGACATCGACGTGTTCCTGCGGTATCGCGATCGTTGCAGAGCCGCCGGCATCCACGTCGATATCGTGCCGGGAATCCTGCCGATCCCGCGCCTCCAGCAGTTGTTGCGCTTCGCCGAGCGATGTGGAACGGCCGTGCCGCAATGGCTCAGGGAACGTTTCGACGGCCTGGACGATGACCCCGAGACACGGCGATTGATCGCCGCGCACATCGCAATAGAACAGGTGCAGCACTTGCAATCGGAAGGCGTCGCTCAATTCCATTTTTATACATTGAACCGCGCGGAACTGACGTATGCGATTTGTCACTCGATGGGTCTGCGTCCGCGCATGACCGAAACGGCACAGGTGGCTTGAATGAAACTCAATCCGATGCCCGCCGGCTCCGCGGGTTTTCTCGCGCTCCTGCGTCAACGCCTCGTGGTCCTCGACGGTGCCATGGGCACGATGATCCAGCGCCATCGCCTCGGCGAGGCCGAATTCCGCGGCAGCCGTTTCGCGGGCTGGCATAGCGACCTGCGCGGCAACAACGATTTGCTGGCCGTGACCCAGCCACAAATCATCGCGGACATCCATCGGGAGTATCTGCTGGCCGGCGCCGATGTCATTTCGACGAACACGTTCAATTCGAGCCCGGTTTCGCAGGCGGACTACCGCATGGAGGCATTGGTTGCCGAATTGAATCTCGGGGCGGCGCGCCTGGCCCGGCGCGTGGCGGACGATGTCGGTGCCGAAACGGGCGTGCAGCGCTACGTCGCGGGAGCGCTGGGCCCGACCGGGCGCACCGCGTCGCTGTCTCCCGACGTCAACGATCCGGGCTTCCGCAACATCAGCTTCGATGAGCTGGTCGCGGGATATCGTATCGCCGTGCGGGCGCTGATCGAGGGCGGCGTCGATGTCATCTTGATCGAGACCGTGTTCGACACCTTGAACGCCAAGGCGGCGCTGTTCGCTACCCGCGAGATGCTGGATGAGGCCGGCGTCGAACTGCCCATCATCGTCTCCGGCACCATCACGGATGCCTCGGGACGGACGCTGTCGGGACAGACCACCGAGGCGTTCTGGAACTCCATCCGGCATGCCCGGCCCACGGTGGTGGGCCTCAATTGCGCGCTCGGCGGCAGGCAGCTGCGGCCCTACGTCGAGGAACTGGCGAGGATTGCGGACACCTACGTTTGTGCTTATCCCAACGCCGGACTGCCCA
>PLUE01000003.1 GCA_003164785.1 Gammaproteobacteria bacterium
TTCAACGCCAATCGTATCTACAGCAAACCAGCCGCTATCGTCGATGGGTTGGTAATCCGAATGCGGGCAATAGACAGCTTCCTGGCGCGGGACGGCCTGGACCACCGATGAGTTTTCCCACCGGGGGGACATTCCGGTCCTGGGGCGACCTGCTGTATGCTGTTGAAGGCGCCGAGTCGTCGCATGGGCACGACCCGACCATGTGGAGGCCCAATAGTGCGGGGGCGCTTGGATGGATGCAGATCACCCCGGATGCCTGGCATGATTTCGCGACAGGTGGGCAAACCAATCCTTTGGATCGTAAGCAGTCCTGGGAAGTTGCGCAGAACGAACTCAGCCATTACATGAAGATGTATGGGTTTGATTTACAAAAGATGCTTGCCGCATACAATTGGGGGCCTCGTCATGTCAATGAGGCAATGGCGTATGCGCGTAAATACGGGCGTAGCTGGCTTGATGACCCGCGTATGCCAAAAGAAACGCGCGATTATCTAAAGAAGATCTTAGGAGCGGGCGGCGATACGGACCATGGCGGGCGCTCACAGCCTAGTGGCGGACGCCCGCATCCCGAGGACTCCTACCAGCAGAAATTCCGCAACAGCCGCACTCGAATTGAAATTTGCAACAATACCGGCGGCAATGCGACCGTGACCGCTGCTCAGTTAGCAGCGTAACATGAGCTCTGGAACCGCTCAATGGGCTCTTAGCTATCAATTGGCCCCGATTGTGTTCTGTGGCGGGATTGCTAAGGACATCTTCGGCGGCACGATGGTGATTACGCAAATCACCGAGTCGAGCAGTTTCCCTTCCGGGCTGCTGTCGAGCGGGGGGCCGGTCAACCTGGCTGACTACTTCGCTAACTTCATTCCGCTTCCCGGAGCCACACTCGGCGAGAACGTGATCGGCGAATATCCCTTCGCCAATCAGGCTGTAGCGGGCAATGCGGTCATTGCCAATCCGCTGGTTGTGTCTTGTCTGATGATATGTCCGGTGCGCGATGCAGGGGGGTATGCCGCATCGACCGCGATCATGACCGCGCTCGTCTCTGTAATGAACCGGCACGATTCGATCGGGGGCACTTACAGCTACGTTACACCCAAGTTTATCTACACAGATTTGGTGCGTATTCGGATGGTCGATGTGTCATCGTCGGAGAGCAAGCAGGCGCAGAATGCCTACCAGATTGACTTCCGCAAGCCGTTGCTCACGCTGCACGATGCGCAGGCAGCGCAGAATACACTGATGTCGAAATTGAGCAATGGTACGCAGATCGTCGGACAGCCCAGCTATTCGGGCGCACCCGCCTCTGTTGGCCAGCCTTCCAGCTTGACCGGCGGCTCGATTCCATCTGGCCGCTCGACGGCGGGAACCAATACAGCCCCCTCTCCGCCGCCGATGCCATACCTTGGGGGCGGCAACTCGCTCGGGCTGGCATGAGCACCGTCACACCATTTTCCCCTACAGCAACAGAGCCTTTCCAGTTTCAAGCGGCGCTAACCGATGGCGTTCTCGGGACAGCAACCTATAATTGTGTTGTGTTGTGGAACACGTTCGGTCAGCGTTGGTACATCCAGGTTGCCGATCAGAGCGGAAACTTAATCGTCAATGCGCCAATGGTTGCCTCGCCACCCGGCTACGTCATCTCGTTAGTGGCAGGCTATTTCTCGGGATCGACGCTGATATTCACTGAGGACACGCAGACCTTTACGGCGTCGCCATGAGATATTACAGGATAGACATTACCAAGGCGGACGGCACTCCGTTCTTGTTCAAGTCGCTGGGCGTCCCGCTCACGTCGCTGTTGCGGACCGGGCCACAGAATCCAATATCCGGCATCGTTAACCCAGGCGCGCTAAATGTCGAGTTCGAGATACCATTCGGTAACTTAACTGATCCGAGCAGTAATTCGTCGTGGCTGCGCATCTGGGGGCTTGGACTTCAGGATATCGGTAACGCTGCGGACTTGAACGGTCTAAGTATTTCGGTCTCAGCCGGCATGTCGAAAGGGCTGCCGCTCGCTAATCCAGCTCAGGCCGGGTTGATCATGCAGGGCACGATCTTCCAAGCATACGGTAACTGGATAAATACAGACCAGACCATCGACATCAACTTTTTCCCGGCTATGACCCCAATGCGACCGGCTTCATCCCCGTCAACGTCTACTCTTGCGCCCGCCCTTAACCTGACATCAGCTCTTAGTGGCGCCCCGACCAGGGCTGTCGGCGTCTCATTCTCGTGGAAAGCATCGCAGCCGCTTTCCTCTGCGATTAGCAACGCACTTTCAATAGCGATGCCAGGTTATGCACAAGTTATAGAGATTAGCGAAAAGCTGGTGCAGAACTTCGATGCTACTGGAGTTTACCAGTCGCTAGGACAGTTTGCCGATCACATCAATAAACTATCCAGGTCAATTATAGGGGGTTCTTACCTTGGTGTGACGATGGCGGTTAATGGTTCGACCATTCGTGTTTTTGATGGCTCCGTTTCTGCGCCAGCAGGCGGTGTAAAACAAATTGCATTCCAGGATATGATCGGCCAGCCAACCTGGCAAGATGACGCGACGATCTCGCTCAAGCTGGTCTTGCGGGCTGATATCAAAATGGGGGACGTGATCTCGATTCCGCCAGACCAGTGGACGATCAGCAGTGGATCGGCGGCATTTGCTCAACGGATGTACAAATCACCAGATAATTCGTCTTCATTCAGCGGAAACTACCGAGTGAATAATGGCCAGCATCACGCGAACTTTCGACAGGGCGACGCAGCGAGCTGGAATACAACGCTTCAGATATTCCCCGAGCTATCTGGCCGCTCGACGGCGGGAACCAATACAGCCCCCTCTCCGCCGCCGATGCCATACCTTGGGGGCGGCAACTCGCTCGGGCTGGCATGAGCACCGTCACACCATTTTCCCCTACAGCAACAGAGCCTTTCCAGTTTCAAGCGGCGCTAACCGATGGCTGACAATGCACAAAAGACGCCACCTGGCCTGAGTCTTAACCGTTTCGCACGGGCCAAGGCTGCGGATCAGATTGCACAGACCGGAAAATCGTTGCCGTGTCAGGTGGTTTCGGTCAAAGGCTCGATTGTGCAAGTGGCATTTCAAGTCACCTCACCACCGGGGTGGCCCCCCGTTTCTTTGCCAAATGTGACGATTCCAGTGGCGGGGTCGGAATATATTCGTTATCCGATACAAGTTGGGTGTAAGGGCGTCGCACAAGCGGCTGATGCCTACCTCGGCGGCATGAGCGGCATCGGAGGCGGCGTCGCCACGCTTACCTCTCCGGGCAACCTGACCGCATTGGTGTTCCAGCCCATTGGCAATAACGGCTGGTTTGCTGTAGATGGGAACATTCTAACCCTGTATGGCCCTGGCGGCGTTACACTGATGGACCAGGGCCAGACGACGTTCCTCAAGTTGGCCCCCGGCAAGATCACGTTCAGCGCGGGGGGCCACGAGCTGGTCATATCCTCTGCGGGGATCATTATGGATGGTATCGTCTTCGGCACGCACGTTCACGCTCAGGGCGCCGATAGTAATGGCGATGTCGAAGTTCCGACATCCGGGCCGGCAAACCCATGAGGACCTGGGGCCGCATAAACCAAGACTCAAACGGCAAGGGCGGGACCTGGGTTGAGGTCTCGACCGATGCTAACGGCTTCAACGATGGCGTCTACCTGACAACTCTTATCCAGACGCTCAAGCTCAACTTGGGCGAGTCTCCCTTCTTCGCCAACTACGGCATCCCTGCGGAGCAGTCGGTTATCCAGCAAATCCAGCCCGATTACTACATCAACCGCGCCCAGCAACAGTTCGCGCCCTTCTTCGCTGCGCTGCTGCTCGCCAAGCAAGCACAAATTGCGAACCAGCCTGCCCCGACTTATGCTATCAACGTCACAACAAAGAGCGGATATGCGCTGACAGGACCGATCCCCGTATGAGTGACAGCATCCCAATTATCCTGACCGCAGCCGGTCGCACCAATACGCCGCCGGCTACGATCAACGCTGAGATCATCGCTGGCGCCGCAGCCTTGTCGCCTGGGTACACGGTCCTGCCGGCGGGCCTGATCGACGATGTGTCGTCCACCGATACTGCTGCGGTCGTGCTGTGTGACCAGGCAGTTACTGAGACCATCGGCAGTCTGACGCCCTACGGCGCAAATGCGTGGCTTCTGGTTCAGCTCGCTCAGATATACCTCGGACAGGGTTCTACTATTGCACCGGCCAACAACACTGCGGTCTATTGTGTCTTCACGGGCTCGGCCCCAGGTATTATCATCGCGCCGGGGTTTACAGTGTCGGACGGCACCAACCAATACGTAACGCCGGATGGCGGGATCACGCAAACCGGCAACAGCAGCGCGCCAATCTATTTCGTGGCGACACAGCCCGGCTCCTGGGCGGTTCCCGCGAACACCGTGACGCAGCTTGTTACCTCGGTGCCAAGCGCATACGCGCTCACCGTCACTAATCCGCTGGCAGGCACGCCCGGCGGCGCGGCGCAGACCGAGGGGCAATTCCGCGCGCAGGTTCTCCGGGCAGGTCTTGTCGCCTCGACCGGCATGCCATTCTATCTGCGGACGCTACTCCAAGCCATATCGGGTGTGCAGGCGCAGCTTATCTCTATCCGCACACCTGCAGCCGGCAAATGGGAGATCATTGTTGGCGGCACTGGTGATCCTTATGCAATCGGTGCGGCGATTTTTCAGGCGATCCCGGACGTGTCAACTTTGGTCGGATCGACGCTGGGTGTCTCCACTTTTACCGCTGCCGCCAACGGCGCAGTGACGACGACACTAAACCATGGCTACGCCACCGGTCAGGCTGTCGCCATCGCCGGCGCAACGCCATCTGCCTACAACGGCACCTATACGATCACGGTCTTGACCGAGACGACCTTCGAGGTCAATGTCAATACCAGCGCCTTTAGCGCATATGTGAGCGGCGGCGTCGTCACGCCCAACTTCCGTAACACCAGCGTGACGATCAGTCAGTATCCTGACTCCTATACAATTCCGATCGTGCTGCCGCCAGCGCAGACCGTATCGATGACGGTGACGTGGCAGACATCATCCTCCAACTTCGTCTCGCCTATAGGCATTGCGGCGCTTGCTCAACCAGCACTTGCCGCATACATCAACTCCCTTCCGGTCGGCGCGCCCATCAACGTGCTGGAGTTGAACTCGACTTTCATTGCTGCGGTAGCCGGTCAGGTGCCGCAGAACTTGTTGACCGTCTTGATCTTCTCGGTGGCGATCAACGGCATTACTACTGCGCCGGGAGTCGGGACAGAAACTATCTTCGGCGATCCGGAGAGCTACTTCTCCTGCTCCGCCGCCTCGATCACGGTCGTGCAGGGCTAGCACATGAGCACATTCCCGCCCACTAGTCCAACGGCGCTGACACAGATCATACCCGCCTTCGTCTATAAGCAATACGAGGATGATGACAATATCCAGGCGTTTAACTCGTCCTTCAATACGCTTGCCCAGAATTACTTGAGCTGGTTTGTCGATATCAACCTGCCAATCTACACAGGGCTATCGGGGTCGCTGCTCGACTGGGTGGCTCAGGGGCTATACGGCATTAGCCGGCCCGCTCTGCCCTATGGCAGCACCAATGCCATCGGACTGATCAACACTTGGAAGGTCAACACGATCCTGGTCAACTCCTATGCCGTGTCGGGGGGGATCAGCCTCTTCACGACTACCGACGACATTTTCAAGCGCATCATCACGTGGTTCTTCTTTAAAGGGGATGGGCAGGTCTACTCGATCACCTGGCTGAAGCGCCGCATTATGCGCTTCCTGATCGGCGTAAACGGGGTCTCGCCGAACATCGACAGAACCTATCCGATCAGTGTTGTGTGCAGTGGGAACGGCGAGATTGCGATCACGATCACGCTGACTAATGAGGCTGGGATTACGCTTCTATCAGCTCAGATTTTCCAGGCTGCTTTGGCATCGGGCGCCATTTCGCTGCCTTTCCAATATTCGTTCTCGGTGACGGTTATTAACGGCCTGATCTCGACCGGGCTTTACAACAATGGTGGCGTGCTCTGTATCTCCCCGGCGACGGGCTATCCTGTCGCGGGATCGCTTCCCGGCGGATCGATTTACAGTAATGGCGGCGTAGTATCGGTCGTGCCCGGCGGGGTTCATGTTGCGGGACCGCCTGTCTACTTCGGAATAACGGCTATTGCTCTTCTGGCGCTTGGAGGCCTCGGACTTCCGTGGGCAGCCCCCTCGGTCGGGAGCGGGCAACTTTGGGTTCCCGGTGGAGCACTTGGGGGTGAAGTATGGGTCGCATGATAGTTTTCCTGGCGGGCTTGTTTTTCACCATTCCTGCACTTGCGCAGGTGCCATGCCCAGGGGGTATAATTACAAATTGCGCGTCTCCTTACTACAATAGCGCTACTATCGGCGGCACGACGCATCTCTACGTAGCGGATTGGCTGACCGGCGGATCTTCTTATCAGCTGTCCTGGCCCGTGACCGGTGCGAATGCTGCCATTCTGTCGCCCAACGGGCAAATCGCCCTGACGACTGCCTCGCGAGCGTCTCAGCTCAGCAACAGCTACGGGTCGCTTCAGACGACCATCGGCACCGCCGGCTTCGCGTTCAATGACGACGTGTTCGCCACCAGCGCGCGGCATGTCTCGGTCTACGCTGGTTATGATGAGGCTCAGACCCTTGCTGGCTCGTCTGGCACAACTTATGGCCGTGAGATTGATGCAGTAAATTTTGGTTCTGCTGCAACACCGACTTCACCGGGCACACCGGAAGTCTATGGATCAACGATGGCGCTGTGGTTGGCGTCCGGTGGTGGTCATACCGGTATTACAGACTCCACCGAGGCGATTGGCATCAAAGACAACGGGGCGCGGTTTCAGACCGGCATCATCTTTGGTGCCAACGCGCTCACCAACTACAGTGGCTTTGGTTACGCGATGCGGCTCGCAAAGGGGCACATTATCCAGTGGCATGACGCTTCCGACGCGGCCGGACCCAATATCACCAGCACCGTGGCAACGGCCGCGAATTCTATCAGCATGCAGTTTCAGGACGGCGGCGTCTCGTTTGTGAATCAGACCGGTGGCCTTGACGCCAGCATCCAGGCGATCGCCAACGCGGCCAACGGCGTGGCTCTGGTGCCGAGTATCGCAGGTGCGCCCGTGCAAGTCGCGGCGATCGGGGCAGACACTAACGTCGAGCTGAACTTGACCGCCAAGGGAACGTATGCCGTCTATGCTGCAAGCCCGTTCGTTGCCAGCAGCACTTTCGAAGCGAACGGCAACGCTGTGTTTCAAGGAACGCTCACCGTCTCGACTGGTCTGACGACCGTACAGGCTTTAGTGGTGACGACAACGCTGGCTCTTCCCGGCATTCCAACAACTTGTTCTGGCCACCCAACCAATAGCGTCGCGGCAGTCGCAGGAGTTCTCACACTATGTCCTTGATACGCTCCCTTATCCTCGTCGCTTTCCTGGCTCTTCCTGTCGCTGCTCAGGCGCAGACCGTCCCGCCGACGTTCGCTGTTCCGGCGCAGGTGATGCAGCACGTCGTCACTTATCTCGCCTCGGGCGGTACTCATGCTGAGGGCGCCGCGTTGGTCGAGCAGCTTTCCTCTCTGGTCCAGCAGCAGATAAACGCGGCGCAGAAGGCGCCGGAACCCAAGGCACCCTGATCAATGACCATCCCCGTTCTTCTGTCGAATAATGCTGGCACGGTGCTGGCGCTTGCACTCGCTTCTAGCGGCACATCAGCAACGCTGTATCCGGGCGCAGGGGCACTATTTCCCAGCCCCGGAGCAGGTCAGTATTTCCCGTTGACGCTGATCAGCGCGAGCAATTCGGCGACGACCGAGATCGTCTACTGTACTGCCCGCAGCGGCGACGTGGTCACGATCACTCGTGCACAGGAGGGCACGACCGCGCTGTCCTGGAACGCGGGTGATCTTGTTAACAACCAGATCACCGCTGGCATCGTTGAGGACATCGAGAGTCGCTTCGCATTGCTGGCGGGATCGGCCACGCAGGTCTTCAACGTTGCCAATGCAACGACAGCGTCCGAGGCGGTGGCTTTAGCGCAGATGACCGTAGCCATTGCTGTCGAAACTGCGCGGGCTGAGGCAGCCGAGGCGCTAAGAGCACTTCTCCCGGCTCCTTCCAGGACGGTCCTCACCACACCCGGTGCCCCTTCGCCGACTGTGCCGGTTGGATGCACGGCCGCGTTTGTGCGCCTGGTCGGCGGCGGCGGGGGTTCGGCCGGCGGCACGAGCACGCAGGCAACCGGGGGCGGCGGCGGGGGAGGGTATGCCGAAGCGCTGATCACTGGGCTCACGGCAGGTGCATTGATTACTTGCATAGTAGGAGCTGGCGGGATCGCAGGAGCATCCGGCTTCAGTGGCGTCAAAGGCGGCACGACGTCGTTTGGCAGCTATGTTTCCGCCACTGGCGGCGAGGGTAGCGTTTTCAGTGCGGCGCCAGGGGGCGGCGCGCCTGGAACGGGCGTAGGTGGCGATTTTAACAGTTCCGGAAGTTACGGCACCGATGGGTCGCCAACCACGAACACTTACGGCGGTGCGGGCGGCGCCAGTCCACTGGGCGGTGGTGGCCGGGGAACCTCCGGTGGAGGCGTGCCGGCAAACGCGGTAGGGTATGGTGGTGGCGCCGGCGGCACCTACTCCAGTACCGCTTCGGCGGGGGGCACCGGCGCGAGCGGCGCCATCATCATCGAGTGGAGGTCCGCATGAGCACATGGGCAATTACCAAGCTTCCGACCAAGCCCGCTTTCCCGGCCGGGACATAGCCCTATGTCGTGCGCATCTGTTGGCCCTCCCGGCGACAAGTGGTGGCCCCCCGCGCTGCCTGGCGCTAATCTAGACTACACCGATTTCCTCTATGCGGTCCAGGCTCGGGGTGATGCCGCCGCATCAGCCTTGCTTGCCATTGAGCCGAGTGGGATGGGCGAGCGGGTAGCGCTCAGTCTCAGTGTAGACGGGTATGTGCTGACCGCGCAGTTTACAGGAGGCGTGCCAGGCCGCGTCTACCGATACCAGATCACTATTATTGGCGTGTCTGGCCGTATTTGGCAGTACGCTGTCAAGCAGCTGGTGAGCTGTGCTGACGCGCTCCCGCCCGTTTACCCGCTTCCGCCAGCGCCCGTTCCTGGTTACGGCACTCCGGTCACATGGACGAACAATGAACTGCCCTACATCTTCCCGCAACAACTCGCCGGTCCTCCCGCGACCGGCCTGGTGCTGACCGCTCCTTCGCTGTTAATCGCCGCGCAGACCAACGTCATTGCCCGCGCGCCGCCAGGGACAAGCGCCATCCTTCCAACTGGAGTTGTCGGCACGATCTTCGTGCAGGACGCGGACCTGGTGAACAACGCGCCAATCCTTCCCCCGGTCGGGGCACAGATCAACGCGCTCGGCGTCAATCAGCCTTTCGTGATTGTCGCAGGTGGCGGTGGTGTAGCGTTTTCGACAAATTCCGCATCTACACAGTGGTGGGCCAGGGCAGGATGAACAAGACCATAGTTATTGCGTTGATGCTCTGGCCGCTGGTTGCAGCCGGTCAGGCGCCGACCCCCGTTCCCATTTCAGGCGGTCCACTGGGCGGAACGATCACGGGCGGTTCGCTCAGCGGCACCAATGTCTCCGCCGCGACCGTCACCGCCATGGGCGGCACGACCGCGCGGACGCTCGCGGCGCGGGCCACGGACGTATATTATGCTCGGGACAGCGGCGCCGATCCCACCGGGACAACCGACGCGACCGCTGCGTTGCAGTCCTGGATGAACATCGCAGCGGCGGCCGGGGCGCAGCGATTTGTCATCGGAACCGACCAGTACCTGATCGGCTCGGCCAATCTGGTCGTCCCAACAGGACTGACCGTGCAGGGTCCCTGGGGACGGCCAGGGCGCATCGTCGGCGACAATTACACGTCAGCGCCAGGGTCGCTCATCGTCGCGTCCGGCTACACTATCCAGATGAATCAGGGTTCGACCCTGGACGGACTGATTGTGCGCCGCCAGGGTATCATCCTCGTCGTCACCGACAGCGACGCCTATACCCAGATTGCCAACATGGCGGGAACCGGGATTACTGTCGGTCCAGGGAACGGATCGGTCAACGCGCATGACGTGACACTGAAGGACCTTCTCGTTCTTGGCTTCAACCGCGCCATCGACAGCAACGGCAACGACAGGCTCAAGGTGATCGACGTTTCCGGCGACGACACCAACGGCATTCGCATCCAGCAGTCGTTCGACATCAGCCACGTCGCCCGTGCTCACTTCTGGCCGTTCCTGACGGTCGGCGGATCGGTCTCCGATATCAGGGTGGCGATCAGCTCGGCCTCGATTGTCGGCGGTTATTGGCAGATCGTCACCGCCTCGCCGCACGGCTATACGACCGGCCAGGCGGTTATCGTGGCCGGAAACTCTCAAACACAACTCAATGGCTACTGGCCGGTCACCGTCATCAACTCCACGACAATCCAAATACCGGTCTCCTCTGGCTCCGGAACCGGAACAGGGGGCACGGTCAATTCGACAACAAACCTGCGCAACGGCATCGCCTACCAGGTTCTTCAGAACGATGATCACGGTATTTTCGAGGATGATTTCAGCTATGGTTACCAGACTGGTTTTCAGATAACCAATTCCAACCACAATGTGCTGCACGGTATCGGCGCGGACAATGACGCGCCCCAGGGCGACTGGGGGGCCGTCGGCATCGACCTCGAGGGCACGACCACCAACGCGAGCCTGACCGATTGCAAGGCATCGGCGCAGCACACCGGCATTCTGGTCAATACGGCCGGTATTACACATACAGCATCGAATTGTCAGGAATGGGGTAATTTCCTGAATCACGTCAGTGTCACCGCCGGCGGCCTGGCGCTGGTCGGCAACAAGACCGATGGCGGGTCTTCGGCGCAACTCTATGTCGCATCGGGACAAAATCTTACCTATGAGGGCGGCTATCTTGGCAGCACACCGCTGGTAACGGCGG
This sequence comes from Gammaproteobacteria bacterium, assembly GCA_003164785.1. GTDB lineage: Bacteria > Pseudomonadota > Gammaproteobacteria > Steroidobacterales > Steroidobacteraceae > Bog-1198. The sequence goes on from PLUE01000003.1 coordinate 11,026, forward strand.
ACGCGCCGACCCAGGCCGGCGTCGTGCGGCTCGGCATCCCCGAACGCGGATTTGGCCCTTATTATGGAGATAATGGCTCGTTCGCGCTGAACCCGCACCAGAACACCACGGCGACCGGCAACCAGCTCGGCGCCAACGCGGTGGACGTGCAGACATGCGCCCGGACGAATGCGATCCAGGTCGCTTCCGGCCAGAACTCATTTACCGCCGGATGCGATTCGACCGCATCGAACATCGGCGCCGTGGCGATCGGCACCAGCGCCTACGCGGCGGGTCTCGAGGCTCTGGCGATTGGCAACTCCGTCTCCGTCAGTGGCGAGAGATCGGCTGCTCTCGGCGGCCAGACCACAGATCGCGCGGATTATGGAAGATTGTGCTACGCGAACGGATTGATTGCCTCGGCAGGCGATTACCAGATTTGTTGGCAACCGCTGCGTGCCTCCACGACAGGCGCGGCTTCGGCGACGCTCACGGCGGACGGCGGCGCCCCCAACACCATCAACATCCTCAATCTGCCGAACAACGGGGCTTATGCGTTCGGGCGCATCGTTGTGTTGGCATACAATTCCTCTGGCAACTATGCCTGCGAGTGGTTCGTCGAGAACTTGCTGATGAAGCGCGGTTCGAGCGCATCGCTGACCGCTCGCATCGGCAGCCCCACGATTACCATGCCGCAGTGTGACACCACTCTATCCGGTGCGGGACTCGCCGCAACATCGGTTACGGCGGTCGCCGACACGACCAACGGCGGCGTGGACATCGGTGTTACCGGGGTGGCCGGCTACACGCTGACGTGGCGAGCGGTGCCGCAATCGACTGAAGGCCAATAGAATGGACGCGAATACGCGACATGGACTAATATGGAGATTATGATGCGCAAACTTTTTCTCGTTCTTGTTCTTGGGCTTCTGGCGCCGGCTGGCACTGTGTGGGCGCAGCTGGCGCCTGCGCCGTTTATTCCAGCTACGACGCTCAACGGCGCCACGGCTTCTGGCGCGCTTGTCACTGCGACCGGTGCGAGCGTGGCCAGTTCGCTCGGTGCTCGGGTTAGCCGTGAGTTGAACCTGATTGACGACTTTGGCGCCGATCCGACCGGAGCGACGGACAGCCAGGTTGCGGCTCAGAATTTTATCAACGCTTGCGAGGGGCTGGCGCCATGGACGCCTCACGCATGCTTTGTTCCGAGCGGCACCTATCAGGTAGATGGGCTTACCTACACCGTTCAGTCTACTGAGTTCGCTGGGCACTTCCGAGGCGCTGGATCTGGTTTGAGCCGTTTTCTCTTGTCGTCCGGGGCAACCGGCCCGCTGCTCACGATCCTCGGCAGCCCCGGATACGGCGATCAGGCCGAACCGAGTTTTGAGGATATTACATTCGACGGGCAATATCACGGCAGTGACGTTGTGCAGTGCCCGAACAATGGCGGGGCCGGATACGCAGGGTCTTTCAATTTTTCTCGTGTTGTTCTTAAGAATGCAGGGCGTGACAACCTGTGGATCGGAACAAATTGCAGCGCGGGCCAATTTAATTCATCTAATATGATCCACCCATTCCGGAATGGTGTCACTCTCAATTCTGGTGACTGGTTTTTCAACAGTAGCCAGATCATGGGCTCGACCCTTCTTGGCGCTAATGTTTCGAATGTCACCAGCGGCGGTGGCCTGATCGAGATCACCACCGCGACGTCGCACGGCTTATCGACGGGCATGCAGGCCGAGGTATCGCAGGTTGGCGGTGTAACCGCAGCGAATGGCATGCCTACCGTTACTGTCATCGATGGCACGCACTTTACTGAGAACAGCTCGACTTTCACTGGCACCTATACGTCTGGGGGTGAAGTGGTGCCGCTGTTCGGAATATCCGGCGTTGCCAACAATGGCTCAGGATTGATCCGCGTTACCACGACTCAAGCGCACAACTTTGGCGTGACGGGGACAGCGGCGCAAGTTCTGGTGCTCAATTCTGGTGGAGTGCCAAATGCGGTTGGCGTATGGCAAGGCACGGTTGTAGATACCTATAACATTGATCTGGCAGGTTCCCAGTTTGCCGGGTCATTTACCTCTGGCGGCACTATTCAAGCAATTGTGGTAGGGGTTAACGTGCCGACAGCAGCAAACACCTTCGATAGCACGAGGGTGTTTGACAATTATATCGGCATTAGCATGTCGCCCGCCGGATCGGACGCATCCTCGTTTATCGGGGGGTCTATAGATAGCAACCTAAAATTCGGCATTCTTATCCAGAGTCAAGGAGTCGTGTCTCCGCAGGCTTTTATCGGGGCTAGATTTACCAATAACAGCATAATACAGGCGGGGATGTTTCCGAACATTTACTTGTCAAATACCTGTGGAGAGGGATTTACCGGTGACTACTTCGTTGGTCAGGGGCAAGTAAACTATTTAGCCTATGATGATGGCACACTATGCGGTTCAACATATTGGGCGACGGCGGCATTTGGCGTCACGACAAGAATTCCCTATACGGTGGCGCCGACAAATGATACCACATATATTCCTATTTCTACAGCATCCTCTTCGGGGAATATCTCGGGCACCAGCAATACTCAAGCCGGGTCAAACTCGGCATCCGGCGGCACGAGTTCAGCGGCATCCGGAACTAACTCATTTGCTTTCGGCAACCAGGTATCAGTCGGCGCAGGAAACAATGCTTGTTGGGGCAACCGTGCCTATGATCATAATGTTCTCGGGATGTGCTACGCTGGAAATCAATTCGTGTCCATTGGCGACGCTATGAACCGCTTCGCGATGTATTTAATAGGCACGACGACAGATGGCACGACAATGACGCAGCTCACGGGCACCGGAGCCGCGGCATCCTCTAATAATGTAATGAACATGGTAGCCCAACAGATAACGGCCTTTCCTCCTTTTGTCATCATGGCGAAAAGTCGCGCCAACATTACGGATTTTGCGGAATGGAGCGTGACTGGTTTAGTCCTTGGGCAAGGGGCCAATGCTGCCTCTACGACGCCGCTTGTTGCGGCTACCATTACAGAACTGAAACATATTGGCGCGCTCGCTAGTGTTGCTACCCCGACTGTGGGCGCCGACACGACGCATGGTGGCATCTACATCGGCGTTGTGGGGGCGTCGGGATGCAACCCCTGCGACTGGATCGCAGGGTCCGGGCAGATGGAGTTCAAGTAAGCACGAGCATCGATCTCGTGCCCGCCGATTATCATGAGTTACGCGGAATAGTGGCAACGCAAGCCGCCGTTGAAAGGCGACGTGGTGGCCGACAATTCTGGGTATCCGGCTGGAACATAAGTATGACCTGAGCGCACATTAGACTTGACATGGAGGAATCTAGATGCTAGAGACTAACGGGGAAACTAAATCTCAAATAAACGCTGCGCGGGAGGAGCAAAAGCGATATGACATAAATATCGCTAGGATGATGATTCCGGTCATTGTGACGCTTCTTCTCTCGCTGGTCGGCGGGGTGTATTGGCTTGGGGCACAGGGTAACGCGATATCGGACCTTAAAGATCGGCAGGGAGACATTCGCGTAATTATGACGGACAATATACAGCTAACTCGATCCGAGATCGCGGCGTTGTCCACGAAGCTGGATGCCGTGAACAACACGCTGCAAAACCTTGTCGGGGCGCTGGGCAAGAGATCCGACGCGAACCACGGCGGATAGGCTGTATGTATGTGGACGCGACCCTGCCGCGAATCAGCAACTACAGACAAGTGGGAGTGTGAAATGAGCCTGACACCGGATGGAATAACAGGAGATGACGCATGAGTTTCAAAACATGGGTGCAGCAGCCATCGAGCATCCTCGGTATCGGTCTGTTCGTCGGCACTGCCGCCGGCGCCGTCACTTATCTGGTGAGCGGCAACGCTACGTTGGCAGCGGGCATCGCAACTGGGGTCTGTGGTGCCCTCGCCATGGTGCTGCCGGAGGCGCCGACCACCCAGGCGGACGTGAACAAGCTGGCAAGCGACATGATTGCCGCCGTGGCGGCGAAGAATTGGGCCGCTGCCTCCGCAATAATGGCGGACATTGCGGCTGTTGCGCACGATGTTCAGGCTATCAAGAATACGCAGACGACTCAGGTTGCCCGCGATACTCACGTCGACGCGGTGATGGCGGCAAACCATACTGAACTCGTCGTCGGCCAGACGAAGATCGCTGAAACCATCAAGGGGTAAAATAATGACAACTAGAATCACGATCATGAACGATGCCAACAGCCCTAACTGGGTGTGGGTCGCGCGTCTACACGGATCAACGCCTTTAGTCATCGAGAAGGAAGTACCGCTGGCAAAGCTGCCGCCTGGCGCCAGCCTCTCCGAGCACGTTTGGGACCAGGGCGATATTATCATCCGCGAAATGAAGGACTAAGCCATGAACACCTCTCGTCGCACTCTGCTCGCCACCACGCTGCTGGTGCCGCTCGCGCTCGCGGCATGTGCCAACACCACCGTCACGGTGACACCGGATAGCATCATTGCTGTGGTGTCCTCGATTATCACTGGTGCCAAGGGCGCGCTCGCGCAAGTGGAGACCGCCGCGCCGAGTCTGATTCCGGCGGCGTCGCAATCCACGATTGCGACCGCCCTTTCCGATGCCGCCAGCGTGGCCAGCGCGCTGGTATCCGGCGTCTCCGCCACCTCGGGGGCCAGCATCGTTCAGAAAGTTGAGGGCTATATCAACACGGTACTCGGCATCCTAGACTCGGCGCCGATCGCCGGCCTGATCCCGGCTCCCTTCAGCACCGCCATTGCCGCCATCGCGTTTCTGCTGCCGACGCTGGAAACGTTCGTTACTGCCTACCTTGGCACGTCGGCCGTTTCGGCATCGATCGCGACGGTGCAGACGCGCACTCGATTGCTCGCGGCGGCCCCGGTGCAGATCACCAGCGTCGCGCAGGCACAGGCGATTCTGGCTACATACGCAGAGAAGTGACGGGGGAACATGATGACCCAAGACTATTACGGCACGAAACGCGTCACCGCATGGTGGAGCAGTAAGGCCGGTCCGTATCCGCAACCAGGCTACGCGGTCAAGTACGCTGATGGTTACATTTCCTGGTCACCCAAGGATGTGTTCGAGGCAGCCTACCAGCCGCTCGACGCGATGTCGTTCGGCCACGCCGTCGTCGCCCTCAAGGAAGGGTGTCGCGTCGCGCGCGCCGGCTGGAACGGGAAGGGGATGTTCCTGTTCCTGGTGCCTGGCAGCATTTTCAGGGTGAACCGACCTCCGTTGCTCGGCATCTACCCCGAAGGCACAGAGATAAGTTACTGCCCACACATCGATATGAAGACGGTGGACGGCAAGGTGGTGCCGTGGATCGCCAGCCAGAGTGACATACTCGCCGACGACTGGCAGATCGTGGAGTAAGGAGGGCACCCTGTGATTGATCATCGTTTCGTGAAGCTCGGTCGTCGGGCGCCCGACCCCGACCTCATTGTGCCAAAACTAGCTGACTTCCGGCGGCGCGCCTTGCCGCCTCCACCGCCGGCGTGCAAGCGTAGCGACATCGTTTCCGAATGGGGAATGCACCTTAACGATAGCATCGGCGACTGCACCATTGCCGCCGCGGCGAATGCCATCCTGACTTGGACCGCGGCCAACGGAGCGCCCTGGTGCATGTCCGATCCGGTCGTGGAGGCCCGCTACAGCGCCGTGTCCGGCTACCAGTTGGGCAAGCCCGAGACGGACATGGGCGCTGTCGAGACCGACGTGCTCGGCATGTGGTCGCAGCACGGCTGGGATATCGGGCGGCAAGGCGAGGACGTCACCCGGTGGGCAGCCGTGCAGCCGGCCAATGATGCCGAAGTACGCGAGGCGATCTACCATTTCGGTGGCCTCTACGTCGGGTTGCTGCTGCCCGACAGCGCGCAGAACCAGCCGGTATGGGATATTGGTAGCGAGCCTGGAACCTGGGGCGGCCATGCCGTGTGGGTGACCGACTACGACGATGCCGGGATCGCCTGCATCACCTGGGGCACAGTGCAGCGCATGACCTGGGCGTTCTGGAAGCGTTATTGCGAAGAAGCCTACGTGTTGCTCGACCGCGACTGGCTGAACACCACCGCCGTATCGCCCGCGCAGCTCGATCTGGTCGGTCTTGACGCCGCGTTGCTGGCGATCACGGCATGACGCGCATCCTGTCCCTCGACGGTGGCGCAGCAGCAGATGCCGGCGAAACCCGCCAAAAAGACCAAGTAGGAGCCCATCTTCATGTCCGCTCTTTCACCACCCTTCGCAGTCCGAAGCACACCAGTTGTCGGCGCCGCTACCTCCATCGTGACCGGGGGAACCGCCGTGGTGGTGTTTCCCGCCAACAGCATCGCAAACGTGGCCGACATCGCCAACCCGCCAACGGCCACGGAAACGCTCTACATCGATATCGTGACCACTGCGGTAGCCGGCTCTGCCACGTCATTTCCGCTCCAGCCGGGCGGCTCCTACCGGGTATCAGGGCCGATCTCCACTGCGGTATCGGCAGTAGCGGCGACGGCCGGGCACGCCTTCGTGGCAGTGAGGTACTGAGATGCGTGCTATCCTTGGTTTCTATCCGGGTAAGTGCGCGGCGGGAGGTGGTTATTCGGACAAATAGGCGCAGGCAAAAGCCACTGCCACAGCGGCNNTTGTATGCGGCGACGGCAGAGACTATGGCGGCATCGAAAACGGCGCGGGCGGAGGGCGAAACAAGCAGATTCCCCGCTATCCAGCCGAAATCGAAGTCCTGAGCATGCTTGCGCGCAAGGTCTAGAGTCAGTGTGACTGATTCTCCGAACAGCTCCTTAAAAAGATCCGTTTGTCTTTTGTCGGCGCCGGCTTTGCGAAGCTGGGTCAGAGTGATCTGGGAGGGCATGTGACGAATTCTCCTTGCTGTGTTGAGTTATGGGGCTGCAGAAAGTCTAGTCGTGCGACAGCCCGCTATGGGGCAGACCAGCAATAAGCACGGGCAAAAGCCACTACCTTAGCAGCGTCATGCACGGCGTGGGCGGAGACCATGGCGGCAGCGAATGCAGCGTCGGCGGAGGCGAAGGTGGCACTGTACTCGGCGTTAGCGGAGACCACGGCGGCATCGAATGCAGCGTCGGCGGAGGCGAAGGTGGCGCGGTATGCGGCGCGGGCGGAGGGCGAAAGCAGATGCTGCGCCCCCCAGCCAAAGTCAAAGTCCTGCACCTCCCAGCCAAAGCGAAAGTCCTGTGCATGCTTACGTGCAAAATCAAGCGCGAGCGCCTCGGTCAGTGGGACTGGTTCTCCGAAAAATTTCTCGAAACGAGCCGTTTGGCCTTCGCGGACCAAGGCGAGAGCGATTTCACTAGCAGACATGTGACGGATTCTCCTTGCTGCGCTGAATGTGCGTAAAAGGGTGAGCCGGTCAAGAGGATTTTATGACGTCGGCGGGGATCGTGTCGACATCGTATGCGGCGTAGGCGGCATAGGCGGAGGCCATGCCGGCATTGTATGCGGCGTAGATGGAGGTCAGGGTGACTTCGTAAGCGGCGAGGGCGGCGGCGGAGGCGCAGATGTCGGCGGCTCGGGCAGCAGCGCAGACAAAGATGGCGTCGGAATGGGCGACGCAGGTGGCGGCGGAGGCCACAGCGGTCGCGTATGCGTCGTCGATGGAGGCCATGGTGGCCGCGTATGCGTCGTCGGCGCGGGCCACGGCGGCGCGGTAGGTGGCACCGGTGGAGGCCCTGGCGGCATCATATATGACGCGAGCAGCCTCATATGCGGTGCGGTTAAGGGGAACGTGCGAGTCGGTCATACGCGGGTAATCCGGTATCAGGGTTTCAGTATAAGGCGCGACGCGAGTCAGTCAAGAGGATTTTATGGCGTCGGCGGGGGCCGACGCAGCACGATAACCTTGCCATCATCCTCGGCCGCATCGATCAACCGCGCATCCTGCATAGCATCGGCCACCAGCTCGTCAAGAGCACGCTCTTGTCTGCGCCATTTGCACGCGGCGTCAGTCAGATCGCGCGCCAGACTAACAACTTCGCGGGCCGACAGACCGCGTCCCGCCGCCGCTAGGTTACCGGCGAGCGCACGCAGTTCTAGCGATGTAGCGATCATATCTTTATCCCTTTCATCGTCTCTTTCTTCCTGTCGATCACCAGATCGAAGTCCTGAGCATGCTTACGCGCAAGGTCTAGATTCAGTCTCATTCACGGCTCAGGCACCAATACTAGTTCGGACTTAGCTCTGGTGCAGATTACATAACATAGGTTCGACTCCTGTATCTGTTCCCAATCCTTGCGTGAGCGTCGGCCGCCAGTCTTCGGCAATATCCAATATACCCTGGACCATTCGCGGCCCTTAGCTTTGTGACCGGTGCAAAGCACAGCAGTTCCTTTCACGTTGTCTGCAAAGATCAGAGCGATCTCGTCGAGCATATCGAGCACGGTGTGTTTGCCCAGCGCATGGCAGCGGTCGATGATGACAAACAGCGTCGCGATCTTGTCTTCGACTTCCTGCTCTCGGCGCTCGCTGCCCGCCGCGCGCGCCTTCTCGACCTCACGCTTACGATGCTGCTCAAGTCGCTCGGCCAGCTTGTCTAGCGTCTTGACCTTCCACCGTTTGGCAAGGATGGCGAGCCCTTGGCCGATATCACGCCCTTCGACGCGGCAAGCAACGCCCTCCTTGATCATGCTGTAAGCAGTCTTGATCAGCGGAGCGGTATATCGGCACAAGATCGCGTCTGCATTGCCGACAGCATCTTGTAAAAACCAAGGACGCTGGTCGGGCGTGTGATCAGGCGAGGCAGGCAGTTTATCAATCTTCACTTCCCGCACGACGCCCTCCGGTGCTGACTCATGCGCCTGGATGTGCTGCACCCACTGATGTGCGTAGTTGACGACCGTCTTCGGGCAGCGGTAGGACACGGTCAGCGGTAGGCGGATACAGCCGAATTCCTCCGCGATGCGGTCAATACTATCTGCCCCGGCGCCTGTGAATCCATACACAGCCTGCCGATCATCGCCCACGCCCACGAAGCGCCCGCCCGGCTTAAGCATGCGGCGCGCAGCCTCGCGGCGAGCGGGATTGATGTCTTGGCATTCATCCAATAAAACCCAATCATTCTGGAAGAAATGCGCTTTGAACGCGAGCGGCGCGTAGATCATGTCGTTGAAGTCGATGATCTCGCGGCATAGCTCCTTGCTGCGCATCGAAATCGTAATCACCCATTCTAGCGCAGCACGTAGGTCGACGCCTTCCGGCAGGTCTTCGTCTGCCGAGAAGTGCTCGACCAACTCGAACCACTTGTCGAGGTCGCGGAAGCCGAACTTGCCCAGGACGCCGATCAGGTATTGTTTGCCGAAGCTGACCATCTTGCTGATGAATGGAAGCGCCTGCTTGATCACGGCGCCATCATTGTCGCCGATCTCCTCGGCATATCGCGTGATCAGATTGCCGACCTTACGATCGTCGACCTCGACTTTCGGATATATCTGCCGCCACGCTGAGAAGCAAGCGGCGTGGACGGTCGCGATGTAGAACTTCTTGCCGAAGTCGGGATCGCGGCGCTTGCTGCGCTCCTGCTCAACGCGATCCCTGATCTCTTGTGCGGCAGCTTTGTTGTAGGCTCCGAAGAATCCGCGCCCCTCCATCAAGCCGAGACCTTGCACAAGCGTGGTAGTTTTGCCGCTGCCGGCCACCGCGATCACGACCGCAGAGCCCTTGCCGCTCTCGATCCAGTCGAAGTATGCCTGCTGTTGCGGGCTGGGTGCGAAGCCCTTGTCGCGCTTCTGATATACGAAGGTGGCCGGAGCTGCGGATGCGGCATTACAGCCGGTTTTTTCGTCAGTAGAAGCGGGTGCGGCGCTTTCCGGCCGCTGCATATCCGGGAGGGTGGGGACCGGCGTCAGCGCCGTTGTAAACAGCGCGGGATCGATATGCCTGCGGGCGATCATATTCACAGCTCTCTCTACTTCTTGCTGGGGAGCTTGAAGAGCTTCGCTACTCGATTGCGCTCTTTCAGAAGTGCCTCCCGATCATCGAAATCGAGGGAGTACATTACAAAACTGTCATCGTTAAAAAGCTCTGTGTCAAGCGCGCGAAGGATCATCTCACGCGCCCACTGTTTTGTTTCCGTTGAAGACATGGCCACTGGGTTCTCCCTTGGGCTCGAGTTGAGTCAATGCGTATATACCGCAGATCGGTCATCAGGGCAAGTTAAACTTCTAATCTTGATCGCGCAGCAGCGAGCGGCTATGCAGGATCACCGATAGCATGTCCCGCCCCTCCTGCACATAGCCGAGGATCTTGCGCTCGACAGGCGAGCAGACCAGGTCGTCGAGCAACAGCACCCGGTCGCCGCGCGCAAGCGGCCGCGACTCCGCCTGTTGCCTAACCGTCGGAGAAGTCGGGCATTCGTAAAAAAGCAGGTAGTCAGCCATCGGCAGATTGATTGAGGTGCCGCCCTTAGCTGTGTTTGCCACCAGGAACCGGGCGCGGCCCTTCTGGAAAGACTCGATAGCTAGTTTAGGATTCTTGGTGCCGCCGTGTAGCCAGGCGTGCGATATTTTGGCGCGCTTGAGCCGCTCACAGATCATCTGTCCGCTGTGGACGAACTCGTGGAAGATTACGCACTGCGTGACGCCGTCATATTCCTCAAGGAATGACGAAATCCATTCGAGTTTGGCGCTGCTCTCGAAGTTGACGATCCTCGATGCGCCGCTGTTATCAACAAACGGCAGAAATCCGGATGCGATCTGCCGCAGCCGCACAAACGCGCTATGGATCTCCTGCGTATCGCCGTCCTTGATCTTGATGACTTTGTCGACCATATCGTTATAGGCTGCGCGCTGATCTCCACGCATTTTGAGATCGACTTGTCCGCGCAGCGTGTTGAGCTTCCGCACCTCTGACAGCTCATAGCTCATTGCAAGGCCTTCCAGCCGTGACTTGAGCATCTGAAGCTTTGTCTTGTCGAATATAACCTCCGGCCGCTTCATGAAGGGATTGCGCCGAGTTTTCCCGAACGCTGCTTCAAAGAAGTAATAATTGCGTCCCAGCGTCTCGCCACCGTCGATCAGGAATGTCGATGCCCACAGCTTGAAAGCATCGCGGCCGACCGGCGTGCCGGATAGTCCCAGCCGACAGTTACAGTTCTGCACAAGCGCTGAGGCGATATTGAAGCGGTTGGTTGTGTGATTGCCAGCTAGATGGATTTCGTCGATCACGACGGAGGTAAAATACTCCCCAGCGAGCTGGGCAGCATCCATCATCGGGCAGAGCTTGGATACGCCTTTGCGGCTCTTCCGCTTTTGCGTGAATAACTGCTGGAGCGTCGACCAGGCAACGATAACGATATCGGCCCCGCCCTCGCACGCTCCCAGGAATCTGTCAAGCGAGCCTGGACCGGATACAACGGTCGCCACGCTTAGCGCGGAATGGATAGCGGCCTGCGCGTCCCAAACGTCGACGCCGACTGGCGAATGCGCAATTACCAGCCCCTTGCCCCACGACCAGCCCGCCGCCTTGCAGTAGCGCAGCCAGTCTAGTGCGATCTTGGTCTTGCCGAGCTGCATCCAGAAATACAAGAGCGCGCGCCGCTGCCATAACGCGAACGCCAGACCCTCGAGCTGATGCTGTCGCGGCTCGGGACCAAAGTGAACGTAGGGCGCGCCCGTCAGTCTGTAGATGATATCACAAAGCTCATTCGCCGACTTGCCTTTAAACTCCGGATGCTCAGGCGGAGTCCAGGCCAGAAACCTCTCAATAGCTTCGGGCTCAATGGACATTTAGTCTTCGTTCTTTCCGTTGCCGGTCATCCGATCGACCTCGGATTCTACGAATTTACTCATGTAAACTGAGTCGATGCAGAACTGGCACGTGGCGTAGGATTGCGAGATCATCACAACATATTTGTCTCGGGCATCGCGGGCGGCAGCGACCAGCACCCGCGCCAGGCCAATCTCTTTCTCCTCCGAGGTCTGTGAGTAGGTAAGCACGGTGTCGGCGGTGCCGATCTTACTCCAGTCCTCCGCAACCATGCCGGCCGTCACCGTGCGCGCATGGTCAGAGGACCGGTTGCCTTGCGTGACGGCAACGACTGCCATATTGCGCGCTACGCCAATGCCACGAAGCTGCGCGAAGAGCTTACCCAAGTTGACGCGCATGTCGCGCACATCGCCGACCGCCATCAGGTCGGGGTAGTCGATTATCAATAGATCAGGGATGAAGCTCTCTGCGCGTTCAAGCACATCTAAGTAGGCGTTAAGCTGCGCGATCGTCAGTGTAGAGGTCGGGAACTCCTTGATCAGCAGCTTGCCGCGCAGTGCTGAAAGCCGCTTGCCGAGCTGCTTGCGCGCTTCCGGCCGCAGAACCTCCGGCGTCAGGACATCATGCTCAATCGACAGGCACCGGCCGAGCGAGTCTCGCTTAAATACCGGCACACGAATGCTCGCGTCGCGGCTGTCCGCTGCCATCGCGAATAGAGCTTGAGTATACCGCTTGGAAGTTAGCTCCTCGCTGTTCTCAAGCGTGATGTGGAGCGCCTTCTGGTGATGCAGGATTGCGCGTTTTCCGACGCCGACTAGCCACGTCGACTTGCCCCGCTTGGCGGCAGCAATCATCAGGGTGAGCGTCTTGCGGCGGGGCCTTACGCCGAGATCGTCGAGCACGTCGATGTCAGAGGAGAAGAAGTCTTCATCACGGTGGTCGAGGAATGACAGCGCGCGCTTGGGATCATTGAGCCAGATGCCGGGCGTTTGTTTTGGCGCTAAGTCTTGCTCGAACAGCGCCTCGCGCGCCTTGTCGACATCGCCCTCATTGAGCGCATCGGCGGCCTGCTCGACCGCCATGGACAGCTTTCGCATGGCGATGAAATGCTGAAGTTGCTCAAGTACAAACTCGGGCTGGAAATTAGCTTGTAGTTCCTCCATTGCATCAAGTGTGCGCTTGAGCAGGATACCTTCGTCGCCGCGCCGCAGTTTGTCTTCAAGCAGGTCGCGCAAATGGCCTTTGGGCGGGATATTATATCGTTGTAGATGATCGATCGCCTTCTCAGCAATCTCGCGATAGGCGCGCGTCGCGAACAGCTCGGCCGGCACTTGCATCGACACGTTGGCGGCGTGCTGGTCGCTCCAACAGAGCGCGGTCAGTACATTGTCTTCAAGCGCCCCCTTAAGCTGCGGCGGCATTTCAAGGCACGCCGGCGATCTTATGGATTTGAAGGCTGAGGCGATACCCGAAACGTAGCGATGACAGGACAGCTTCCTGCAAGTTGGCCGCGTTCTTGCGCGGATCGTCCTCGTCGCAGGGCTGCACGAATATCTTGTTCGGGCTCGTATCCGCCCGGTAGAGCTTCTGCGTCGGATTGTCGACGCCGCGCTGAGTGCTGCCGATCGGCAGGCCGTCTTGCGGATCGACGCAGCCCACCCTGATGATGTATTTCCAAGCGTCTGCGTAATGGATGATCTTGGGATGCACCTTGGGCGTTTTTGGCGAGCAGACGATGCTCACGTTGGCCCGCTCGAACACCCGATCCAGTCCCTCGGGCCAAACGGTACCAGCAGTTTCGATCTGCGCTTCGACGGAGTCGTGCAGCATCGTAATCAGCTCACCAAGCGGCCACAGCATCGGCTCGCCGCCGGTGAACACGACCCGCCTGTGCCCAGTAGATCGAACCAGCGAATGGATTTCATCAGCGAGCATTGGCAGGTTGCGCCAGGTTCCTGTCTCGAACGAAGTATCGCACCAGGTACAGCGCAAACAACAGCCGCTGAATCTCACGAAAATTGCCGGCAGTCCCGACCAAGGTCCCTCGCCTTGTATCGTCCGCCAGATCGAATTGACCTTAAAATCCTCCGACAACGTGTGGGGGCCGTCGATTGGATTCATTCCGAGCATAGGGTCAATTCCTTATAGGGTTGCAACGGCGGAACATTTCCTCGTCTCTTCAAACTTGACAGCGATAACAGTGATACCGGTGCCCTGCATCCGCAGTGGCGCAACAGTAGTGAGAAGATAGTGCGCCAGGTTCTCGGCGGTCGGGTTAAAGGACACCGGCTGGATACTGTTCACGATGCTGTCGTTATCGGTACGTCCGAGAATAGCGTGCACCGGGTCCTTCCTCCACAGCAGCATCTTGTGGTCCCAGTTGTCCTCTATCCACTGGCAGAGCTTGGACTTTAGAACGCTGAAATCGACGATCCGCCCAAGCTCGTCCAGCTTCTCGGCGACGCAGGTGAACGTCACGCGTCCGTTGTGCCCATGAAGCCCGGCGCACTTCCCTTCGTGGCCGACCACACGGTGGCCATAAGAAAAGTCATGGTAGCGTTCTATTGTAATCATTTGATCCGCCTGCTTTCGCTGTTTATATAACGCTTTGCCCGAAGAAACCCGCGGTATTGATTCTGCCGACGCTTTGCAGGTTCTTCGCGGCTTGTTGGAAGTATGTTGGTTTCAGCTCAACGCCAACAAAGCGTCGACCTTGCTGCAAGCTGATATACCCTTCTGATCCGATGCCGGCAAATGGGCTTAACACAACTTCTCCCGGATTACTCCAAAGTATTACGCACCGCTCGATTAAATCAAGCTGGAGTGGAGCGATATGTCGCTCGTCGTTTTCCTCTTTCGCGCCATCCTTGTTCAATGTATTGGACTGGTTAATAGTCATCCAGACTGGCGAAGCCCACTCCTGCCATTGGTCCAGCGAGAAATTCTCGAAAGTATGCTCGATGGGCACAGGATTATCGCCAAGCATCCTAAATACCAGCACATAATCCGGCATCCCTGTTCGAGACATGGTGCTGTCTTTTCGTAGTTGCTTGTATAGGAGCCCAATCGCCTTAGTGCGCTGCATTTCAACGACCGGCGACTTCCAGACCGTAATTCGACTGGTCAGGATGTGCCCGCGGCTTTCATGCGCCCGGATCAGCGCGCCGCTGAAATCCTTCAAGCCGATGTAGCCATCTTTCCATTTGTGGTGTGGCAGGTCTGAGCAATGCACGGCGATCTCGCGCCCAGGCTTCATGATGCGCGACAATTGCTGTATCAAGAAGTCATAATGCTTAAAGAATTCGGCATCATCTACCGAATTTCCCATATCCAGCGGGCTTTTTGAGTAGACAAACAAATTGCTGAATGGGGGCGAGTAGATGCAGAAGTCGATGCAGTGATCAGGCATTTGTTCGAGTAAGGAAACGCAGTCCCCATTGTAGAGTGCGAAGTTCTCGCCATGTGCTTGGTCGAGACAGGTTATAGCCATGCTGGCAGGTTTCCTTGCGTTTTATTGGCGAGAATGACTTCATCGACCAATGGGATATCTCGGATTGCGCGCGAGGCGGCGGCGCGCATCTCCAGCTTCATGCTGGCATGCCGTTCCGCTTTCTCGCCGATGATGGCGTCGATATGGCGCTCGCCATCGGCGAAGATCAGATGGACAACAACTTCTCGCTTCTGACCAAATCGCCAGCATCGGCGAACGGCCTGGTACCAGGTTTCGTAGGAGAACGATCGGCCGACAAAGACGACTCGCGCGCAGTGCTGCCAATTCAGTCCAAAGCCGGCAATCGAGGGCTTTGTGATGATCTGCTTCCGACTACCGGCGGCGAAGGCCAGCAGCGCTTTTTCTTTGTCATGCGGGCTCATACTGCCGCGCACTTCAACTACTCCTGGCAGTGCTCGGTGCAAGGCATCAGCTTCATAATCTGTATCGCACCAAATCACCCAGGCTTCGTTTGGTTCTTGTTGCACGATCTCTTTTACCAGCGCCGCGCGGCCCTCGACGGTTGATCGCTTTACGCCATGCAGATTGGTGGCCGAGAGTGGCGAGAAGAATCCGACGCCGGATCGCGCGTCCACGATATGATTGACGACATGCTCCTCAACGCGCAGAGGCGGCAACTCGAAGCGCGAGCTGGGGAAACCAAGATCGCTGGGCTTTTCCGCCAATACCGCCCATGATGCGACCCAGTCCCAGAATGATGCAACAGCGTGGCCTTTCAGGCGCCAAGTCGAGGTGTTTCCTTTGTCATTGACAAACCAGCGCGCGCGCATCTCGCCGATAGACATGCGTCCAAGAAACTCGGAGTGCATCCCCAGCTCGATGTGATCGTTTGGCGCCGGCGTGGCAGACGCGCAGAACCGAAAAGGAACTGCGGCCCCTGCTTGAACCAATGATTGTGCTGTTTTGCCGCCGAAATTTTTGAGTATCGAGGACTCGTCTAGTATCAAACAAGAGTAGGCGCTGAAATCGAGCTGGTGCATCATTTCGTAATTGCAGATATTAGTTGCGGGACCCGCCTCTGACTGGGTGCGGATGATTTTGGCAGCGTAACCGAAGCGATCAGCCTCAGCTTTAGTCTGTTGTGCTACGGCCAGCGGCGTCAGGATCAGCGCGGGGCGGTTAGTATGCGCGATACACTGCTTCGCCAGTTCCAGCTCAATGAATGTTTTGCCCAGGCCGGTGTCGAGAAAAAGGGCTCCGGTTCCGATGCGCAAACAATAGCTTACGGTTAGCTGCTGAAAATCGAACAAATCAGGATGCATCGGCAGAGGCAAGTCGATGCCCATTGGCGCCGCCTTGAGATGCTTGTTCTGGATAAAGGAAGCATAGCCGCTTCCGGGACTGATACTGTGACGTTTCATGCTAATTTATGCCCATCAGGAAATGCGCTGCACAGAAGAGCCAGTATTAGTCTTTGTTATTTGCCAGACCTGCGAGAACATCCCGACATCGAGCGCGCGGTGATCAACGACCCAAACGGTCTTTCCGGTGATTTGCGCGCGCTGCGCCAGGCAGTCGAGCAAGTCGGTGATGCCTTCCGGGCTGAGCCATGCTGATGGCTCATCCCAGATCTCAAACGTGTAGAAAACGCCGGCCATACGCTGGATCAGTGATGCCAGGCCGATAGCGACCGCGAGCCGGATGCGTTGCCCCTCGCCGCCTGACCAGACTTCCCACGAACCCGATGCTTGCGGCGATGTCACGACGATCTGCACGCCCTGCTTCATCGACCCGGACTTGGTCTCGACTTCGGTGGCAAAGTCGATCGTCCAGCCGAGCAGGCCGAGCGACTGCGCAGCGTTGGCAACTTCCAACCGCAGCAAATCAAGCGACTGCTTGGTCTGGAACAGCCGCACACGCTTGAACCCTTGCCGCCAGTAGTCGAGGGAGGCGAGCTGTTCTTTTATGCCGCCGAGCTTGAGCCGCTGCGCCCCGATCTCACGCTGTAGCGCGCTGCGTTGGGCGCGGACGGAATCACGCAGGGCAGTGTGCGGATTGGTGACAGATGCTTCGCGTTCGGCCGCTTCGACCGCTAAATCAACTACATGCTGCTGCGACTTAAAAGCTGCTTCAGCCCGTGCATAGGCAACGTGCGCCTCCTGCTGCTTCCGCCGCTCGTTATCGAGATGCGTCTGTAAGTCAGCTATGACGCCGTCTGCGAGCTTGGCATCTGCAAACAGGCTTGTCTGCTCCATCGCAATCTTTACTATGCGCTCATCATATTCGTGTACGCGCGGGGCAGCAAAGTCCTCGGATATTGGTTGTGAACAAGTAGGGCATCTGTCCGGGTGGTCTGCAAGGAAGTCGCGCTCTGCTTTCAATCGCTTACTATCAGCGATCGTTACCGCGTATTTCTCGCGCAGACCCTGAAGAATCGTATTTGCTTTACTACGCCGCTGTTCTAGCTTGAGCACATCAGCAGCCGGCTCTTCTCCAAGCGGGGTTCGTTGCAGGACAATTTTGTTGCTTGTCAGGGACAGCTCCGCTTCCTCGACCCGCTTGATCGCCGCTTCGATCACAGCATCGTGCTCAGCAGTCCACGCGTCTTCACGTGCGCGGATAGTGTCTTCGTTTTCCAGCCCTTCCAGCTTGCCGCGCGAGAATGCCAACGCCTTCTCGATCGTTTGCATTTCCGCGGTCATGCCGCGGTGGCGCGCATTAGCTGCATCAGAAGCGCGCAGCCATAGGCCCAGGTCAAGGACTTCGTCGAGCAGCGCACCGCGTTCGGGCACTGACAGGTCGATGAATAGGCGCACCATCTGGCCAAATAAGACGCTGTGCATAAATCGAGCGCGGGAGATGCCCAGCACCTCGCGCTCGAGTTTGTCTTGCTCGACCGGCTCGCCATCCAGCAGCAGTCGGTTGGGCGATCCAAACCGCTCGACTGCGAATGGCGCATCGTTGATCAACAGATTGGCGATCACATGCGGGTTTTGTTTTCGGGACCAGTTCATCAGATCGGACGCGCGTAGGTTGCGCGCGGAGAACCCGAACAAGCACCAGCAGAGCGCGTCCCACATCGTGCTTTTGCCGGCGCCGTTGCCGCCCAGTCGTGGCTCGACTTCATTTTTGCCGAACAGCATACGCAGGCCGCCAGGCTCGCCGAACTCGATAGTCGCGCTGCCGGCGAAGGAGCGGAAGCCCTCAATGGTCAGAGCGTTAAGTTCCAGTCGTTTCATGACACCTGATTACCGACCGTTTCCTCAAGCAGTGACAGGCCCGCATCGAGGACCGGCCCCTCGATGCCTTCAGATGCTGCAAAGGCGCGTAACACGTCGGCAGGCGCCTTACTAAGCGCGTCTACTTGCGCTGCGGCCCCGCGCTTGCGGATTGTGCTCACTTCGACGTCGATTGAGGCGATTGTCACGTTATGCTCATACGCCCAGGCGCGGATCGCCTCCTCCTCGACTGGCCACTGCTCGACGCGTGATATCGGGATCGTCGCGCGAATGCGTGCTTGATCACCCTCCGATAGCCCCGCGCTGTCAAGATCAGCGGCGCGGGTGATCGGTATGACCGCCTTGCGGATCGCCGGCAGCAGGACTTCTGTCGACCCGCCCAAGCTGTCTAGAAGCAGGAACCGGCAGGGATGCTCGTCGCCAAAGCTGACATGATGCGGCGCCCCGATGTAGACGACCGGACCGATGACCTGCGGCAGATGGATGTCACCGGAATAGACTTTCACGCCGCGCGGGAAAATGCTGATGTCTAGGCCAGTGACAGGATGCCCGTTTGCTGCAACAGCACCATCGACCGGCTGGTGCATGAGGACGGTAAACTCTGGCCTGAAGTCGACGCTCTTCCACGCCTCGATGGGATCGGGCGCGAATGGCAGGGAGATGATATTGCCGGATCGCTCAGGCCGCGTGATCGCGTGGAAGCCGGAGGCAGCGTCGAAGGCATAGTTGAGCGCTGCCCAGAATGGCGGGCCGGATAGCGGCATGTCGTGGTTTCCGAGGAGGAACTCAACGCGCAAGCCGGCATCAAGCAAATCCCGAATGCCGCGCAGCATGTTATTGACAAGCGCGGCGCTGTGTCTGTCCTTCCTGTCTGTCAGATCGCCACAGATATGGATGACATCGCACTTATGCGCAAGCGCTACATTGCGCACATTGTTAAACACCTTCCAACGATAGTCTTCGGAGGCGCTATCCGTGAGGTGCCAGTCCGCAGTTAAAAGTCGCACTAGGAGGCTCCTTACTGCTTCAACGAAAGTGGGCGGCGTTTCACGACTAACATGCCGGCCGCATCCTGTACAAACGCGCGCGCCTGAATACAGGACATCAGGCAGGGCAGCGTCGTCATGAAGTAGCGACTGTGTAGTCGATGCGCGATGAATGTGCCTTTTGGGCAAGCTGCCGCCCATGCAAGCTCGCCCAATCGGCGCGACATGATCACGAGCGGCACAATCCGGTTCTGTTTGGCGATCACCAGGAAGTGGACATTCGCCTGCGCCGCCTGGATTTGTGCGTGATGTATAGTCTTCGCAAGAAATGATGTGCCCTCCAAGTCGAGCAGGAAAGGCAGCACGCCTAGGTCCGCATAGTGCTTACACTCGATCAAAAAAGTTTGGAGGAAGCTGTAGGCCAGCGGGTGCTTGGCCATGATGTCGCCTGGTATCCCAGCCGCTTTGTCATCTGAGGCGACGCGGCGAGTAAACGATCCGCCGGACAGCACGTTGCGCGTGAACAGGTCAGCGCGCTTGTCGTGCGTCAGCCAAAAGCTGAGCTGGCGGCCGACAACGCGTTCAAACTCAGCGCCCTTTTCATGCCCACGACCTGGTAACATTACGCTATCACGCTGATCAAAGTTCCGAATTTGTCGTAGTACGTCATCAGCTTGCTCATGTCTCTAAAGCAATACACATAGCCGGTCGCCCCTAATGGGAACTTCTGAATGGCCGCCTGCGAGAGAATCTCATACAGGAGTCGGAAGGGATGCTCCGAGAGGGGGCGCTCTATCACCATCAACCAGCATTGGATCAACCAGCACTGGGCCTCGTTAAGCATGATCGCATCCTCCTCAGTATTTGCTCACGGCCGGCGCCAGCTCGGATTCGATGCGCTGCCAATGCTCATATACCGCAGCGCGTAAACTTTCGCGCAACTCAAAGATTGCGTGCGTATCGTGGGCGTGGCGTGCGTCGGAGAGGATCTTCTTCGCGTCTTTGTCAGTAATGCCGAGGAGGTCAATCGCTTTGTATTTGACCAGCCAGTTAATCATGCTGGATTCATCGTCGACGCCATAGTTGAAAATCACAAAAAGCTCGGCTTCGCGAAAAGGCATCCCCACCTTGTTCTTTTTAGTGCGGGCGAGTACAGAGGCGCCGATCACGCGATCGACGCCCAATACCGTGCGCTTGATCTTGCCCGTCTCCGCCAGCCAGAGCACCTGTGAAGCGTAGAAGTCGAGCGCTCGACCGCCGCTGCGCTTCTTTGTTTCGCCGAATGTGGCGCCGATGTTGTCACGTATTTGCGAGATGATGGCGAGTAGGCAATCGGCATCACGGATGTCACCAATCAGACGGCGGAACATCTCAGAGATCGCCTTTGGCTTGCTCACGCCGTAGGTGCTTTCGCCAAACGCGCGCCCCTGCTCGGCGCCATCAGAGAGCGCGTCGAGCGAGTCGAGGATGTGCATACACGGGCGCTTGGCGCCGGCCCGATCCTTGAGGAACGCGGCGACATCTTCGTAGTATGCCTCAACGGTGTCAATGCGCGGATCGCCCTCCTCGGTAAGTCGGACGCCTGGCGGGAATCCGATCGACTCTGCGTATGAGCGTAGGAAGGCGTTCTCCGGCTCGACGTAACGAATATCCTCAGCGTTGTATGTGCGCGCAAAGTTGGCGCACGCCTCGACGGCGAGTAGCGTCTTGCCGGATGACTTGTCGCCGACGATGTTAATCACTCGACCGCGTGCCCAGCCGCCCCCAAGCACGCAATCGAGCAGGAACGACCCCGACGAGATGAAACTGTCAGGGAAGTAGTCGGTCGGTCGATCAACGATTGGTGCAGCAACGACGCGGCGCTCGACCATGTTTACCGGCCCCGGAAGGTCGGAATACCAAGATCGGGCGCCCAGCAGTTCGCCGGCAGCCTGCCATATTGGCAGAAGACGTCGATGGGGATGCCGCCGCGTGGGTACCAGAAAGCGGCAGCACGCAGATAGACCGGATCGAGTGCGAGCACAAGCCGATCACGGATTATCGCCACCGCTTCCTCGTGGAAGGTCCCGAAGCTGCGGAATGAGCCCAAGAACAGCTTGTAGGACTTGGATTCGATCAGCCAGTTTCTCGGTACGTAGTCGACGTAAATTGTCGCGAAATCCGGCTGACCGGTCACTGGGCAGATTGAAGTGAATTCCGGCGCACTTAACCGGATAACTGTTCCCAACATGCGCCCGTCCGCGACCGCGATCCTTTCGAGGAGCGCGTCGTATGGCGAGGCAGCAGTCTCCGAGCGATGACCAAGCTGTGTTAGTTTGTCGGACATATCTTCTCCTTCGCGTCTCCGCCCAGGATCGCCCAGGCGGCTGGCGCAATCAAGTGGATCAGCGGGCGGCGAGTTTCTCGCGCAGCAACGCAGCGCGCGATTTGCCGGTGACTTCGCCGGATGGAACGGCAGCAGCAGCGGCAGCCGGCGCTATCGGCCTTGGAGGGGGATCACGGGCAGGAACCGGATCAAATGGCGGCTCATCCTCCGGCGGTTCGGGAGGCGGCGGCTCTTCTGCCGCAAGGGGCGGCGTTGCCGGACGCGCAGCAGCAATAGGTCGACGAGCGAGCGATACCGGGGCAACCGGCTTGTTGACTGCTGCCGTCTGCTCCATGCCGCTGCCGGCGAATAGCTCATGCAGTTCTTGGTATTCACGCCAGCGCAGCACCATCGGCAGCGGCAGCGTCGAGATGTATTCGAGCGTTTCCTCGTCGACCGATGACGGCCGCCGGCTGAGCTGGATGCCGGCGTATTTGACCATCATGCCTTCGCCCTCGCGCTCGAAGGAGAGGTCATAGCCCTCGTTCGGATCGTCGATGGCATAGACTTGCCCCGTGCGCTTGTCGCGGCTGATCTTACAGACCTCCCGGTCGAGCGTCCAGGGCATCGACCAGACCTGTGGCCCCGCCGCCTCGTCCTTGCGGTCGAGCATATAGACCATGACCCGCCGCGAGGGCTTCAGTTCGCCGGCCAGGTCTTCGTCGCCGCCGCGTTCCGCGCGGGCTCGCGCCTCGCAGAGCGGGCATGGCATGTTTTTCATCTTCTGTAAGCAGATCGCCGAGGCACGATCCGGGCCGATGCCGTAATGGACCCACACATCTATACCGTAGTGGTCAGCATTCTCGAAGGTCGGAGGCAGAATGCGCACGAAGTTGTCGCCCTTCTTGGGCGTGTAGACCTTGGCCTCATCAACGATGAAGCCCTGGTAGTCGCCGCCTTGTTGGGATGCGCGCTTCTCCCAGGCGCCGGCGTCGCGTTTCTTGTATTGGAAAGCCACGTTATTTCTCCTTGTGTTGAGATCGGTAGAAGTCCCGCTTACTGCGGAACCACGCTGTAGACACGAGTCGAGCGGCTGCGTAAAGGAACACAGCCGCCATCATTGTCAAGATGATCGCCAGTCCGATGAAACGCAGCGTGTCCATCAGGTCCCGCTTGTTACTGCCCGCCGCGTGGCTCCCGCTTGGCGGACCTCGTTGATCTCCTTGCGCGCGTTAACCGAAAGCGAGGACGGCGTCATGAAGCCGGCGACCATCTGCTCGGACAGCGTGCGCAGCGCCTCTTTCTTGTGCTTCAGCGTCTCGACGAGGCTGCGGTAGATCGACATCTCCCGTTCCGCCTCGATCAGCGCGGCGCGCGCATCCTGCACCTTGTCGACCAGCGGCAGCTCGGAAGCGATGGCGGCCTCCGACCGCGCCTTACCCTTGTCGTCAAGAACGCCGCGAAGTGCGGATGCCGCCAATGCAGTCTCGGTGTCGAGATCCATTTTTGCGGTATCACGCAGTGCGGTCACCGTCGCCGAAAGCTCCGCCGCCTCCTGGACGAGCTGTGCTATTTCGATCAACTCCTGATCGAAGCGCAGCATGTCAATTGCCAATTTGGCCTTGAGCTTGGCGTATTGAGCCTCGTGAATAGCAGTCATCAGTTATTTCCCCAGATCATGCGGCCAATCGCCGCCATAAAGGAGGCTTTTCTGTCAAACGTGCTGGTCGGGAAAACCAGCGCATCCAGAAGACGCCACGCAAGCTGTGCGGAAGCATCAGTTTCCGCGCGCAGCAGCGCACCAACAATATACCGGCCAGCCCCGATCGAAAGCTCTTCGAAGTCGTCTTCCTCGATCCGCGACAGATGGCCCTTGATTACCGCCCACGCTTTCTTGCCCGCGAGCAGGTATTGGAGTAGTGCAATCAGCGGGTCAGTCGCATCCATCAGCGTGATAATACGCCGCACCTCATCGCGCGAGGGCGCATCATGGACCGCTTGCAGGATCGACAGCGCCTTGCGCGGCTGGCCGGTCGCGGCTTGGATAACGGCCTGCATGACATCGTTGTGGACGGTCCAGCCCTCAAGCTCGGCGACGACCATGCACAGGTCTTCGATCTCGGCCGGCTTGAGCGGGCGCAGCGCGACATGGTAGCAGCGCGTCACGATCGTTTCAGGCACCTTGTGCAGCTCGGTCGTACACAGCGCGATGTAGAGATGCGCGGGCGGCTCCTCCAACATCTTGAGGATGGCTTGCCACGCGCTCTTCGACAGACTATGGCACTCGTCGATGATGAACATCCGCACACCGGCACCGGTCAGCGACATGTGATTGCCCAGCTCGACCAGCAGCCGCATGGCGTCGACGCCGTTGTTTGAGGCCGCATCGATCTCAACAACCTCGGCATTCAGCATCGTCGCGACAATGCGCGCGCCGGTGGTCTTGCCAATGCCGGAGGGGCCGGTGAACAAGAACGCGTGTGGCCGGCTGACCTCGTTCCCGACTGCACGCTTGAGTGCCGCGATAGTCGTCTCGTTGCCGAGGAAGGTCTCGAAATCGCTCGGTCGATATTTTGTTACGAGCGGCAGGTGCTCGGTCACAGCATTATACTCCCAGACGGTTCATCGCACATAATCCCCAGTAAAGGAGGAAACATACTCCATGTTCGCCCAGTCAGTGCCGATCGTGCAGTCAACAGCGAGCGGGACGATTTGCCAGTCGAAGCGGCACTTGACCATGGTTTCTCCTATCAGCTTTATATACTGAGGCAGTCGTTCATCGTCCGGCAACAAGAATGTCAGATCATCATGGATGTTAATGCGCGGATGTAAGAAGGGATCGCGCTCTTTCAGCGCCATTTGCGACATTGTATTCTGCGCTTCAAGCACGACTGCTGCGGCCGTTCCCTGGATAGGCGTATTGATAACTTCGTTGCCTGGTAGGATCTGGTGCCGCATCAGCCCGGTGAGCGTGCGCACGCTGCCCGTATCAGCATACTCGCGGCGCTGCCCTTTAATCCACGCGCGCACGCCCGAGAACATGCCCCAGAATTCGTTGGAGACTTCCTGCATGATCGGAAAGGGCAGCCCGGTGCGCTCAGCGCAAGACCCGACTGTTGCTCCGTAGAATGAGGCGAACACAAAGTCACTCTTGATGACATCGCGGCCCGCCTTAAGGATCGCTTTCTCTTCTGACTCCCCCGACTTCTCGACCAGCCGTTCCCAATAGTCGGGATAGATGTCAAGGATTTTGTCGCGCCAGA
Source organism: Gammaproteobacteria bacterium (assembly GCA_003164785.1). Lineage (GTDB taxonomy): Bacteria > Pseudomonadota > Gammaproteobacteria > Steroidobacterales > Steroidobacteraceae > Bog-1198. Next base: position 35,988 of record PLUE01000003.1, read on the forward strand.
TCGCATGGATGTCTTCGCCGCGGATGATACTACTGCACAAAGCATTGTCGCGCGCCGCACAGGCTTCGATCCGCACTTCAAGCTGCTTGAAGTCGAAAGAGACCAGCAGTAGCCCGCTGCTGGCGACGACCATCTCGCGTAGCTCTCGCCCCTCTTTTGTGCGTTTCGGATAGTTCTGAATATTCGGCGACTCCGAAGACAGGCGCAGCGTCGCCGTCAGCATCGTCGTGTAGCCGGGATGCAGCAGCCCGTCGATATGCAGCGCGGGCGCAGCAAGGATCGGGCTGATGTATGTAGATCGCATCTTGGCGGCATTACGGAACTCGAGCACCGCTTTGATCAGCGGGTGGTCAGGCGACGCTTTATGCAGCTCTTGGTCATCAGTCGAATACTGTTTTCCGCCCTTGGTCTTTTTAAGTTCGAGCCGGCCGTATTCTGCCAAAGCGATACCAACGTCATCGGGCGCGCTGATCCGCCATTCCGTTTGTCGGGCTTGCTCGAATGTGCGCACCTCGTAGATTGTTTTAGCTGCTGCCTCGGCCTGGATCGCCTTGTCAGCCCACTTGATGTCGAGCAGCTTGGCCTTCTCAAGATCGATCGGCAGGCCCGCCAGTTCCATTTCGCTGGTGCTGACCACCGAATCGAGGATGCGCTGGTAGGGCTCTTTCTTGACCTTGCCGTCGAGCTTGCGGAAGATCAGCGCGGAGGCAAGCGCGTCAAGGCCGTTGTAGGGCAGCACATCCGCGAGCGGATAGGCCATGATCTGCTTGGCGCTAACGCCGGTCAACCCTTTGATTGCAACGCCCAGGTGGATACGGCTGGCAATGTTCAGATCGAGCAGCGTCTCGCGTTCGTGATAAAGACGGACCTGTGCCATTGTGTCGTCGAAAGACGCAGGCTCATAGTCGATGCTGCGCTGCCTCGCCGACGACACAAACCATGAATACTCAAATGCTGCATTGTGCGCAATCCAGCGGAACGCCGAAGTCGCATACAAGAGCAGGTCAAGGCCCCAATCCGTTGTATGCTCGGGATGCTCGACCGGCCAGGCGCATGTCAACTTACCGTCGCTGATGGCCGCTGTGATGATCTTGGCGCCGACCAGATGCGGGCGGAGGGCGGATGTCTCGATGTCAACGCCCAGCGGCTCCCGCATCCGCTCGATAATCGACAGAGCCTCCTTCGCCGACTGGGGCAGCAGCACATCGTCCTTACTGATCGATGCGATTGTCGGCTTCGGCCATTTGTCTACTTGCTTGAAGAAGGATTTAATATCAGCGCGAAAGACAGGGTATGCAGTCGATCTGTCACCGCCGCCGCGCAGCACAAATGAAGGATGCAGGACGGGGAAATACCAAAGGGTGTGCTCGCCGATCTGGACTGGGAACTTAGTGCCGTGAATGCGCGTAATGTTGCTGCCGTCGAGATAGCGTCGCAGCGGAACGCCTCCTACGCCGAGGACGGCCTTGATCTTGTGCTCGGCAATATCCCGCTCTAGATAGAGGCTGCACGCATGCGTCTCACGTGGCGTTGGATCGCGGTTATCAGGCGGCCGGCACCTTACAGTGTTCTGCCAGACTAGCCGGTCGAATTCGCGGCCTGGGATTACGCTGCGTAACAGCTTGCCGGTATCCCCAATAAACTGTGTGTTCTGTTGATCCTCGTTTTCGCCAGGTGCTTCTCCTAAAATCAGGATATCGCCGTTCCCAGTCGCGGGCATGCGCGGCGAGCTGAGCCGATGCCACTCATTCTTGAGCGGGCAAGCATCGCAGCCGCGCGCGTTTGGGTCAAGCTGCGTTTCGGCAGGAACAGCGCGACGTCGGCCGACTGTCGCCGCCGGCGCATCTACAACATCTGGAAGAAAGAAGCCCACTAACCGAAGAACCCCGACCCGGTCGTCTTAGCGGAAGTAACGGCCGTAGAAAGCGGTCTGCGCGCGATCGGCTGCTGCATGGCGGGAGCGGCTGGAGCCGCTTTTACGGCCGTTACTATTGGCTGGCGCTTGGGTAGCGCCGCATCAGCCGCTTCCGCCGCTTCAAGCTGCGCTTGCCGCTCAGCGAGCGCGGGTAGCACGCCCCCTGCCTTACTGACGGCCCGGATGCCTTCATAAACCATCCGCACCGCTCCCTCGCTCATACGCATCTGCCGAGCGACGATGTCGGCGGGCGGCAGCATGGGCGCTCCCTGTGCGGCGAACAAGCGGCGGAATATCTTTGCGGCGTAGCCCATCTCGTTCGCCCAGAACATCGTGCCGTAGTCGTAAGCCATTTTCTCGAAACGCCGCACGACTTCTGCTGCGTCATCCGCGTATGCGGGCAGCGGCGTCAGGGCTGTAGATGGGCTGTCTTGTGTAGCCATTTCGGTCAGATCCCTTTGCATGCGCGCTTGATGTCAGCTACGGAAACGATCGAGAAAACCATAGTTCCTGGTAACTGAACAACAAAGCCGCCGCCTTTCGGCCCGGAGTAAGTGGCGCCAAGTCGGCAGCACTCATCGATGACTTTGTCCGCCTTATCGTAATAGTGCGTCAGCACCGCCCAACAGTCATACTGATGCGACCATTCGCACTGCATTTACGGAGGTGTTCCTTCGTCATAAGAATACTCGACGGTCTCGGGCGAGCCGCGCATTTCTTTCGCCCACTCGATGTATTCGTTTGATGGCCAGTCTACACGTACGCGATACTCTTTTTCTCCGCCCGTCCATCTCGCTTCGTTCACGATCACCGGAGTTTCCATAAGGATACGCGCAACTTGATCGAGAACCCATGCTTTGTGGTGTTCGCCATCAATCTGGCCGTACATCTCAATAAAGTAGATCGCCCAATCAATGGAAGTATAGTCCGAGAACTCGGAATCCGGCAGGTGCACAAGGAACTCGCCTAGATACCCTTCCATATCACTTCTTCCCGACCAGCAAGTAGGAGAACAATACGTCGTCGTCGGAGGCGGGGATATTCCGAAGCACCAGCACTGACCGATCCGCGTGATCGAGGACCACGTGATCGATATGCGCGAGCGCGCGCGCCAGGCGGGCGGATTCGATCATCAGCGGCGCGATGTCGGGTATCTTGACATCCTCGACCAGGTAGTATTCCTCCGACGACGCTGAGCCTTCCTCGAACGAGAGCGTCAGTCGCCCATCTGATCCGCCGAGCGTGACCACCGCCATCCGCTTGGCCTCGGCGATTGCCGCCGCCCGCTTGAGGAAGGCGGCGATACGGTCGCGGGGAATGGGCGAGATAACGTCTGCGCCGCTGTAGGCGGCAACGATCGCACGCAGGTCGTGCTTGAGCGGCGGCACCTGCTTGATGCTCGCGCGCATGGGGCCGGTAACAACGTTGCACTCCTTCTCGTTGAAGGTGAGCTGACAGACATCGTTGCCGTACATGATGCAGCAGCGCAGCAGTTCGAGCGCGTCGGGGGTGAAGGTCATCAGGTCGGGCGCTTTGGCAATCGTGGCGCCACAAAACGCCGCCGATACCGAGATGTTGTCGGAGGCGATCACGGCCAGATCATGGCGGTTATCGATGACGACGCCATGGAGCCCGGCGGATGTCAGCGCGACATTGGTGCAAGCCATCGCGCCGAGGTCGAGCGCCTGGTAGAATGCATCGGTCGGCTCGTAGGGGATATCGCCGCTTGTGTCGCGGGTCAGCGTGGGCGAATCCGTAACGACGGCCGTTGCCAGCCGACCCTTCGCGGCGCTGCACTCCCAGGCGATCACGCCGCTGGTCAGCGACAGTTTGACCTCTTCATCGGGCAGCGATTTGATGACCGCGATGAACGACTCCGCATCGACGTAGACATCTGCATCAGGCGGCTTGTCGAACGGCATGTCGATATCGAGTTCAACCAGCGCGTAGGATGAGCAGCCGCGCACCAGCTTGGCGGATAGCGCGATGCTCCGATATGCCGGCGACAGCGCATGTTTGTTGGCGATCAGCGCGAAGGGCGCGAGGGCTGTTACGAGTTCACCGCTTTTCAAGGTACTTCTCCAATATTACAAGGTATTGCGCATAGGATTTATCTGCTCGTATTGCAGAGATCGGGTCAGCCGCGTATCCCGACGAATAACCCGAGCTCTTGAGCTGTTTAATGACGAAGAACGAGGCGAGCACATGTCGATATCCGAGGAATGCTATCGCGGCTAATGCGAGCGGGTTGGTCCCGCACACCAAGTAAAACTCCATCTCCGGCAGATGGATAACAGAGAGATCGGTGCGCGGAACATTCTTGATGAATCCTGGCGGATGGAAGCGGATCGGGCATTTCTTGTTGATGCGCTCGACCTGTGCTTTGTAGAAGAGGGCTGCTATGAACAGACGCAGTGCTCGCGAATCTGTGTCGCAGCGATCAAGCAGCGATAAATCTTTGAGCCCCACAGTCGCAGCCAGAGTGTTGAGGGCGCCGCGATCCAAATCATCCATCGCGCCAACATATTGCGCGTTCGCCAAAGAGATGCCGTCTCTCCGCATGTTGACTTTGCGTCCATCCTCGAGAAGCATTGTCGCGGCTCGTTCAGCTTCGTAAATCCAGCTCGCCGAATCCGCGCTCGCCCACGGGAACTTCACCAGAGATTTGTAGCGCGCTTCGCCAAACGCATGCACGCGGACGAGCGGCAGTCCATCGCTGTTAACTAAGTACGACCAGGCATGCGCGTACCAGTCGTCGACCTGATTACGCGAGACTAGCGATGATGCGGAGAGCCCGATGTGCCGGCAGCCAAGGTCGAGCATCTTGTAGAGCCAGGAGATGTCTTCGCCGACGTGGAACACCGGCATCGGGTCGAGACCGCGTGACCGCATGTAGACTAAATTCTCGAAACTTGCTGCCGCCGCAGCTTCGGGATTGCCCGGATTGATCACATCCAGGTTGACATAGTGCGCGATCCAGTCGCGGTTGCGGTCGATGTAATCGCAATATTCGGGCAGGTTGATCTGCTTGCCCAGCTTCCACACGCTGTAAGCCCCGCTGTCAAGGATAATTTTTACGACAGGCTCGCGGCCGTCAGCCACGCGGCGTCTGGCTGGCGTTGGCGCATTGGGAGAGGAATTCGGAGTGCGTCGTCGGATCATCGAGGAATGCGCCTCTCAACGAAGTCGTGGTAGTGAGCGAATGCGGCTGCTGAACGCCGCGCGTCGTCATACAAAGATGCGTCGCGCGAATTTGAACGCCCACCGAGGCTACTGGAATTCGGCCGCTCTCCCGCTGCGTCTTCGACAGTGGCCGGCAGGGACGAAGGACACCTGACAACGTATCCGCGATCTCTTCGGTCAGCCGCTCCTGGACCTGGAGCCGGCGCGAGCAGTGGGTAACGATCCGCGCCAGCTTGGAGAGACCAAGCAGTCCGGGGCCGCCTTCTTCGGCGATGTAGGCGACATGCGCAACGCCGAAGAAGGGCGCAAGATGATGCTCGCAAGTAGATGCCAGCATGACGTTGCCCTGAAAAACCATCTGGTTGTAGACGGCGCCCTCGTTCATGAACACGCGCAGGCAGTTCTTCGGCAGATCGCGGTAGCCGGCGCCCCAGGTCTCGCGCCAGGCGCGCAGGAAGCGGCGCGGCGTATCAAGCAGGCCCGGCCGATCGGGATCGTCGCCTATGAAGCGGATTAGCGTGCGTACAGCTTCGCGCGCCTCTGCTGGGAACTCATCGGGGTCTAGCTTAAGCATCGGTCCTCCTGCGGGTCTGCGCGCATGCTATATACCGCGGACAAGCTACGGGGCGGCGTTGCGTGCGGCGCATCTTTCGATCGCGGCGGCAAAAGCCTTCTCAAGCGTCATGCGGCCGGCGCCACCTTTAGTGGCGACAAATGTATCGTTGACGACCCGGACCGGCGGCACGTTGTGATCGAAGCCGTCGCCGCAAACGACGCAGTAGCCGACGATCGCGCCCTTCATCGTGCGCCAGGGCAAGACGCGCCATGTAGGCTTTTCCAGCGGGCGGCGTTCCATTATACTACTCGCTGGCGATATCGAGATACGTGAGGACGCCGCCGAGAGCGCTGCACGCTTCTTCGAGTTCGCTGACCGCTTCCTGGGCTTTGGCGCCATTGTCGCTATTCTGGATGCCCTCAGGCATATTGTCGAAGTAGTCCTGTTCATCATCGCGGGCGCCTTCGAGCAGCCCTCTGGCTTCCTCGATCAGCGCGACGGCCTTGTCGATGACTTTAAGGTGTTTGGCGTTCATCTTCGTTCTCCTGTATACGGATGGCGCGGATTTCTGAGGCGCCGGTCTTAGCACCCATCGTCAGATGGCCCGCAGGCCAACACCCAGATTAGCGCGCGTGAACCAGGTGGAGGTCAGCGCGCGGTTCGCGACCTCGCGGGCTTCGATCCAGACGACTGCCAGGCCGGTCATTGGGGTTTCGTCGTCAAATTCTTCCCATTGCCTGCGATATGCGGCGTCGGCCGCTTCCGGCGTCACGCCTGCTTCGCGCAGCACGGCAAGAGCCGCAGACAGAGCGCGCTCGATGTCGTCGTCATCGACAGGTCCGGAGCGATCGTAGCTGTCGCCGGCTTGGAATTCCCGAGCGCTGTCCTCGGGATGCGTTAGAGTAATGGTGGTCATCTCAGTGTCCTGCCCCTGATCCCCGAGGCGCGGTGTCCGGGCTCTCTCTAGCCATATAGTTATACCGCATGGCGCTAGTTAACACAAGCCTGTAATAGGTCTTTTCGCCAAGAAACTTTGTGGGACGTAGTCAGTCCTCCCGCTTGCAGAAGCGGCGTAAATGACCGGCAGCCGTGATCCTTTAGGGAGATGCAGCTCGATCTCGGTAAGCCGCTGACGAGCAAGTAAAAGCGTCGGAAAGCTCTCATTCTGGACATCATGCGGCCCGCGACGCAGATGCACGTGGAACGTGGTATCCACTGCCAGAATGCGGGCGATCTCATCGGGGCGGAGTGGGCGCTGCTCGATCATCTGTCAGGCTCCCGGCAACTTCGGATAAGCATAGCTTATCAGATGGCTGAATGGCCAATGTTCTTTGTATGCTGACAACTTTTTGTTAAGGCCGGAGCCTGTATTCAAAGTCCGGCAGCCTAGCTCGTGCAGTCTTTTCATTCCAAATACAGCAAAATGTTCAACAAGATTAGATGGCGCGTCCCACGTATTAGCAAAAAATGCCAGGTCGTACACTATAGCCGCCTCGATTGATACGACTCGAACGGCTTGCAGCTCTCCTGTGTGTGTAAACGCGCCAAATGTCGTATATTCATGCGGCCGTGCTAGTGCGATATCCAAACAACGCAGATACCTGGCTTTTGGAAACATCATCTTAAATGTATCGGGCTGCGCTATTTTATACGCCACCCACTTACTATGCAGGCGCGAGACCGCTTGTCTATCTGATATATAAATTGGACGAACGTCGTATCTTGCTGCCATCCAATTTAATGGACTTGTTATCCGACGGTAGTATTTATTCGAGCTGGGGTACGAGTTTCGGGAAAATACAGCATCAAGATCATAAACTGTTTCACTAAACTTGCCCGCGCCCGCACCAATATTGTTGATACTATATACAACTCCTTCTGTTCGCCACTTTCGCAATAAATTCGGGGCGCATTCCGATTTGTACACAAAGGTTTTTCGCCTTGCGGCCCCTGGAAGCCCTGAAAGAAATAGAACACAATCCTCCCAAAGTACATTATCATCCGGTAAGGAGAGCAGTCGAAAGTAGCAAGATAGCGTTCCTATACTAAAATTGTGTACGTTACTTCTGTTCTGCGCTCGAATTGACGCAATTATTTGTTCTCGGGACGATGAATATGTTGGGGACAGCTCCGACTCAGAAAAAAATCCGACCACGTCCGTCTCCGCAAAGATTGAGGGAGGGAAAGGTTCCCCTCTCCCTCCCTCAATATACCGATCGGCTTGTTGCCAGCGCGATTACTTGAACCGACCGGCCTCGACCGCCATGCGAATCGTAGCCAGCGTATCGGAGATCACAGCGCCGAGAGTCGCATCCGTGATCACGAGCTTGGGCGCTTTCGCGGCCATCAGGGCGCGCGCCGTCTCTTTGGTCAGGGTCAGCGGATCAGGGTGGGTCACGATCAGCTTGCGCGCGATCGCCACGATTCCGGGGGCCTTGGGCGTCTTGGGGGCGGGCGGCGCCTTCGCC
>PLUE01000011.1 GCA_003164785.1 Gammaproteobacteria bacterium
TGACTTCGCCGTCGGCCGGGATGGTCTCATGGGTCTCGACCAGTACGACGTCGCCCTTTCTTAAATCCTCCGCCTTGACGAGCGTCGTCTGTCGCGCGCCCGGACTATTTTTTACAAGGCGTTTGGCCATCACGGTTTGGCGCATGTTGCGCAGCGCGGAGGCCTGTGCGCGACTGCGGCCCTCGGCGAGCGCTTCAGCGAAGTTGGCGAAAAGAACGGTGAACAGCAGCCAGATGGTGATGGCCAGAATGAAGCCGGCGGGCGCTTCTCCGTGGCCCGCGAGTGCCTGGCCGTAGAGGATCGCTGTCACGATCGTGCCGAGATAAACCACGAACATCACAGGATTACGCCATTGGGTTCGCGGGTCGAGCTTCTTGATGGACCCGAGGAGCGCGGGCCCGATGAGCTTGCGATCGTAGAGCGAGAGTTGTTGCCGCGACATAAGGAACTCGTTACTTGGCAGCCGCGAGCATGAAGTGCTCGACGACCGGTCCCAGCGCCAGCGCCGGGACATAGGTTAGGACACCGATTAACAGGATCGAGCCGATGAGCAGCGTCACGAACAAGGGCCCATGCGTCGGCATCGTGCCTTCGGTGACTGGGACCCGTTTCTTCGCCGCCAACGATCCGGCGATGGCGAGCGCCGCCATGATCGGCCAGAACCGGCCGATGAACATCGCAAGGCCGGTGGCTACGTTATAAAAAACCGTGCTCGCCGTAAGGCCACCGAACGCGCTACCGTTGTTGTTGGCAGCTGAGGTGAACGCATACAGAATCTCGCTGAAGCCGTGCGCGCCGGGATTGCCCACGCCGGCCTTGCCGGCGACCGTCATGACGGCAACCGCAGTACCCAGTAGCACGACAAACGGGGTCGTCAGAATAAAGACCGAGGCCATCTTCATCTCGAATGCCTCGATCTTCTTTCCCAGGTATTCAGGAGTCCTGCCGATCATTAATCCGGCAATGAAGACCGCCAAAATAGCGAATATCAGTATCGAGTACACGCCGGTGCCAACCCCGCCGGGCGCGACCTCCCCGAGCTGCATGAGGAACATCGGCACGAAGCCACCCAGCGGCGTCATCGAGTCGTGCATCGTGTTCACTGCGCCGGTGGAAGTCCCCGTCGCGGCCGCCGCAAAGAGCGAAGAGGCCGCGATCCCGAAGCGGGTCTCCTTGCCCTCCATGTTGCCGCCCGCCTGGAGGGTGCTCGCCACCTGGTCAATGCCCTGCTTCGCTATAAGGGGGTTGCCGAGTTGCTCGCTGTGAAAAGCCAGGATCACGAGCGGCACGAACAGGATCAGCATGGCGCTCAGGATCACCCAGCCCTGGCGGGTGTCGCCGACCATTTTGCCGAACGTATAGGTAAGAGCAAACGGGATCAGGAGAATCGCCAACATCTCCAGCAAATTCGTCAAGGGCGTCGGATTCTCGTACGGATGAGCCGAATTCGCGTTGGTGAAGCCGCCCCCGTTGGTGCCAAGTTCCTTGATGGCCTCTTGCGAGGCGATCGGCCCCATCGGCAGCGTCTGGGTCTGAGTCATCGCCGTCTCGGTCACGGCGTTGCCCGCCGCGTCCTTGATGGGGTTGCCGGCCGCGTCGGTCTGCGGATTCTGATAGGTAATCTTCTCGACGGTCGTCGCGTCCTTGTAGCCGGCGAAATTCTGGATTACACCTTGGCTCGCGAGCGCGAGCGCGAGCACCACGGAGAGCGGCAACAAGACGTAGAGGGTTGCGCGCGTCACGTCGACCCAGAAGTTACCGATCGTATTGACCGTGTGCCGCGCGAAACCACGCATCAGGACGATGGCGACCGCGATGCCCGTCGCCGCGGACAGGAAGTTCTGCACTGCGAGTCCTGCCATCTGCACAAGGTAGCCCATGGTCGACTCGCCGGAGTACCCCTGCCAGTTGGTGTTGGTAATGAAACTGACGGCCGTGTTGAATGACGAGTCCGGGCTGACCGCCGCGAACTTTTGCGGGTTGAGCGGAAAGAAGATCTGCAGGCGCTGCAACCCATAGACGACGACTGCGCCCAGCACATTGAAAAGCAGCAATGCAATCGCGTATTGCGTCCAGGACATCTCCTCTGCGGAATCGACCCCGCAGAGGCGATAGAGGAGATCTTCGACCCGGCCGCCGGCACGCAACGCAAAATTGTGCCGGCCTTGCATGACATCGGCGATGTAACTGCCGAGTGGCTTGACGCACAGCACGACAATGGCGAGGAACGCCACCAGCATCACGCCAAACATTGTGCTGGCGTCCATCAGAACCGCTCCGCGCGCAGAAGCGCAAATAGAAGGTAGACAAGCAAGAACAGCGCGAGCGGTGCGGCGAGCCAATACATGACGCTCATGACGTCTTTCCCAGGCGATTCAGCGCCCATACCAAAGCATGGGTGACCGCATACAACGCCGCCAAAAGCAGCAGATAGATCGCATCCATCTCATCCCTCCGAAGATTTTCCGGCTCACAATAGCGCGTTGCATGAAAACGTCTGTACGGGAAAACACCTACAAGACGGCGTTTCGCAACGTCACGCTCCCGCATTGGCCGGCCGAATGCTAAGACCGGTAATGTAAATTTGCTGTGGATATTTTCATCATGCGGGGGCGCTCGCCGGCAGCAGATGCGAGCAGTTGCGTCTATAATCGTCGCCGCGGGGAACGCAAGGCGCGCCGTCCGGGCGACGAACAATGGCATCCGAGCAGGCAGGGTTGGAAGCGACACTATGAGCGACAGTGGCGAAGCGCCGCCTGCGGGGGCCGCGGAACAACCGCACCGCGTGTGCTGGCTAGGTGGATATCTCGGGGGCGTACTCATCACGGTGGGCTGTACCGCCGTTGCTGCCGTCATGTCGATATGGTTCGCGCCGACCAACCTCGCCATGGTGTATCTATTGGGCGTCGTACTTGCCGGCGCTCGATTAGATCGACGATCCTCCGTCGTAGCCGCGGTATTAGGAACTCTCGCATTCGATTTCTTTTTCATCCCTCCCGTCTATTCATTTGCCATCAGCGATACGGAGTATTTGCTCACCGCTGTCGTTCTCTTGACGGTGGGTCTGGTGATCAGTTCGCTTTCCGCCAGTTTGCGCCTTCAGGCCCGCGTCGCGACGGACCGCGAACGTCGTACCGCCGCGCTTTACGCAATGACGCGCGAGCTCGCGGTCGCGGCATCGCTTGAGGACATCGCGAGCTGCGCGCGCGCGCACGTCGCTCACGTGTTTGACGCGCGAGGCACCATCCTTCTCAAGGGCCACGACCACACCCTGCACTTTCTCGGCGGTGAGCCGACCGGGATCGCATCTGTCGACACCGCGGTCGCAGATTGGGTGATTGCGGAAAAGACGATCACCGGCTTCGGGACGAAAACGTTACCGGCGCTCGACGCCATCTATCTGCCGCTCAATGCGACCCATGGCATCGTGGGCGTGTTGATAGTGCATTCGGAGAATCGCGCGCCACTCCTCGTCCCGGAACATCGGCACTTCCTCGAGATATTTGCGAATCAGATCGCGGTGGCGGTGGAGCGGGAGCAACTTCGGCAGCAGGCGCATGACTCCGCGTTCGCCGCGCAGGATGAGCGGCTGCGCAGCTCGCTGTTGAGCTCGATCTCACACGATCTGAGAGGTCCGCTGGCGGTGATAGGCGGCTGCGCCGGCAACCTGTTGCAAGGCGGGAGCCAGCTACCCGAGGGACCCCAGCGGCAAATGGTCGAGATGATAAACGAGGAGTCTGTGCGCATGACGCACGTCGTCAACAACCTACTCGACATGACGAAGCTCGAAGCGGGACCCGTGCGCATCAATCTAGAATGGTATCCATTCGAGGAAATTCTCGGCGCCGTGCTCATGCGGTTGAAGCGGCAGATCGGAAAACGCACGGTGTGCATCGACATCCCGCGGAATCTGCCGATGCTGCATGTCGACGGCGTGTTGTTCGAAACAGTGCTGATCAATCTGCTGGAAAATGCCGCGAAATATACGCCGCCGGACACCCGCATCGAGGTGTCGGCGTGCGTCCAAGGCGGCATGCTTCAGGTGAATGTCACGGACGACGGCCCGGGAGTGTTGCAAGGCTCGGAGCAATTGATCTTCGAGAAATTCTACCGCGTTCAGGCTGAGGGTGCGGTCACGGGCACGGGGCTTGGATTGGCGATTTGCAAGGCCATCATCGAAGCCCATGCGGGACGCATATGGGTGGAGAATCGGCCCGCGGGCGGAGCAATTTTCTCGCTGGCACTCCCCGTCGGGCCGATGCCGAGCGCTCCCCCGGAGAGCCGGGTCGCATGACCGCCGAGCGGCCGACCATCGTCGTGATCGAGGACGATCCGCAGCTGCGGCGTGTTCTCAGGGTGACGCTCGAGGCGAACGGCTTTCGCAGCGTCGAGACAGAGTCGGCACGGCAAGGCTTGCTCGACGCGGAGACTCATCGCCCGGATCTATTGCTGGTGGATCTGGGGCTTCCCGATCGCGATGGCATCGAGGTAATCCGCGGTGTACGCAAGTGGTCGGAGGTGCCGATCATCGTGCTGTCAGCCCGCTCCCGCGAGACCGACAAGATCGCCGCGCTCGACGCCGGCGCCGACGATTATGTGACCAAACCCTTCACCGTCGGCGAACTGCTCGCCCGGCTGAGAGTGGCCCTGCGGCACACCGCGAATCACGGCGGCCGCGAGTCGAAGGAAGTGTTCGCCGCCGGCGAGCTACGCGTCGATCTGCTGCGCCGTCAGGTGTTCGTCAAGGAACAAGAAGTTCATCTGACGCCGCTCGAGTTTCGCCTCCTCGCCGTATTGATTCGCAATTCGGGCAAAGTCGTCACCTACAATCATCTGCTGCGCGACGTGTGGGGCCCGGCTAAGGTCGACCAATATCACCACGTTCGAACCTATATTGCCGATCTGCGGCGTAAACTCGAGGCTGATCCTGCGAGGCCCGTTCATCTTCTCACGGAAGTGGGAATAGGCTATCGTCTTGTGACGTCGTGATCGACAACTGACAGTTCGGCTGGGGGTCAATAGCGGTGAACGCGTGACGATCATCAGCGACGGCGCCGGTGAGTTCACGAAAGCCGTTGACGGGAATCGGTTCGCGCGAGGACGCATTCTGGATTGGTTCCACATCGCCATGAAGTGCGTTAGGTCACATTGTCCGGCGATCCATGGGATGAGGTGCTATCGTGCGCATAAATATCCGCATCCACGCCTTCGGGAGGGGCGTTCCCATGATACGACGAATCCTTGGCTTGCTTGCCCTCACCCTGGTTTCATTCGGCGCCGCAGCGGCCTTCAAGCCGAATGCGGCAACCGTCCTGATCACCGGATCGAACCATGGACTCGGTCTGGAATTGGCGCGCCAGTATGCAGATCTGGGCTGGAACGTGATCGCGACCGCGCGCCGACCGCCGGGCGATCCAGGTCTGGCCGCCCTGCAGGAAATTCAGGCTCAACATCCCAATCTCGTCATTGAGCGGTTGGACGTAACCGACACCAAGATGATTCAAGCGCTGGCCGCCAAGTATCACGACCAGCCGATCGACGTGCTGCTCAACAATGCCGCTGCCGTCGAGCCCACCTTTGCCCAAGACATGGCCGAGGTCAGCAAACCTTATGACCAGATCGATTTCGACGCTGCAGCGCATGACTTTGACGTCAACACGTTGGGGCCTATGCGAGTGGTGCAGGCATTCGCGCCCAATGTGTTCTTGTCCAAGCAGAAGAAAATGGTGGCCATTACCTCGTCCGCCGGATCATTCGCAACGCCGCTCCCGGGTGCAATCGGAATGAACTACGGCGCCAGCAAGGCTGCGCTGAACAAATACATGACGCTGCTGGCGGTGGCGTTGAAGCCCAAGGGTGTGCTGGTGGAACTGTATCAGCCGGTATTCGTCGCGACCAAGGATGATGCGAAGTCGATGCGCGGCGCCGCGCCGGTGAATCAGGAGGTCGCCAAACTCATCAAGCTGATCGACACTCAGGGTGCCGAGGCCAGCGGCAAGATCACCAACTTCTCGACCGGCAAGATCGACGCATTCTGAGGATCGCGGGCCAAGCCCGCCGGCCGCTCGGCGATCGCATCGGTCCAGCGCTGAAGCTGCACGCGGCCAATTAAACGCACCTGAGTGCGGCCATACAGACGATTTCAATCCAGCATTGGTACACCGGCGCCGCTCTCAAGTCGAGATCAACCATGTCAATATGCCGCCGCTCGACGTCCTGAGAACGTTTGTCAGTCTGATACGCCTCGACATGCTCGATCTCAACGGCGCTCACAGGCGCGCCTGTTTCATTGCGACGGTGCCCATCGTCGCCGTCATCGGCTACGCGCTATACGCAATGCGCCGCTCCAGCGCGCAAGTCAGTCGTTTGTTCGTTTGGTGCACGCTTGCTTGCACGGCACTCCCCTTTGTCTTGCTTGACTTGATGTCGGGCGGACAGCGGACGACCGCTACTCGCTATTTCATTCCGCTGTTCCTTGCAATCGACTTGAGCTTGGCCGCACTCATTTCTGTAAAAGTCCTGTCAGCTCAATCGCGCATGGCAGAGAAGCGGCTTTGGCTGATCGTCTTTTCCCTCATCTTCGGGGTTCGGATCGCCTCGTGCGCGATGAGCGCGCAGGCGCAGACATGGTGGACGAAGTTCAACATGCGATCGATCGACGTGGCCGCCGCTCTCAACAGCGCATCGCACCCGCTGCTCATCAGCAACGATTACATCGTGTGGGCACTGGCACTCGGCGAGTATGCCGACCCGAGCATCGATGTGGCGCTCAATCCGCGATGCTACTTGTGCGCGGCGCCGAATGTCGGCACGGTCGACCTCACGATATTGTCGCGACAACCCTCTATCGATACCGTATTTCTTTTCGGTCTGTCGGAACCGTTACAGAGAGAAGTCAAGGGGGTCATGGCTGCTCGGCCGCAAGCACTCACCTACCGATGCATCGATATCCGCGACAATTGCAGAAACGATCTCAGTCTTTTCCCTCCAGCGGGTTCATGAGCGACGCCAGAATTGGCGATTTGCATGACCTGCGTGAGCGAATTGACGCTGTTGCCGTAAGCGATTCGATGGTCCGCAAGGTCGGTCAGTGCGGTTCCGTCGGTGTTTGTCAGCATGGTGGCTTTCCATCAGGCAACGGTCGGCGAGGCGTGCATAGAGGCGTAAATAGGTCGCTCAATGCGGGCTCGATCGACGGCCGACGGCATGGCCGTTGCTCCGATGCCTTGCTGAGAAATGGCCAACAAGCGATCGGTTTCTCGCTTGGACACGGCATAGCACTCGCAAGCGTGACCTTCCAGGCCGTTCCGATCAACCGCGTGGATGTGCCCGCGCCGGTAGCGGATGAAGCCGGCCCTCTGCAGCTTGTATGCTGCCGTCGTTATGCTTTGCCGGCGGACCCCCATTAGATCGGCAATCCGTTCGTGGGTTAACGCTAAATCACTCGACGCATGTCGATCTAATAACATGAGAAGCCAACGGCACAATTGTCGATCAATTGAATGATGCCGGTTGCATACAGCCGTCTGCGCCACCTGCGTAAGGTACGACTGCGCATATCGCAGCAATAGGCTGCGCATCGCGCCTCCTTGTCCCCACTCCTGGTTTAGTAGCGCGCGCTGAACTCGATAGGCCCAACCCTCGCTAATTACCTTCGCACGGCACGGACAGGAGTTACCGCCCAGAATAGCTTCGACGCCCGAGAAACCGTCGCTGCCTAAGAGCGTGATGGCATCTGCTCTACCGTCGGTCATCACGCTCGAAATAGAAATGACCGATGTCGTCGGAAAATTGATGTAACTGACATTCCTTCCAGGCTCGTAGAGAACATCATCGATCGGCATGAAGACGGGTTTGAAAAACTTTCGTACACGCTCCCACTCCACCGCGTTAAGCGCCGCGAGCAACCCGTTTTGAGGCGTAGCGGTCGCACATAAATTCAAAGGAATCATGGATTATCCCCGTGGTAAAAAGAGGCATCTCCCACACTAGCGAGCCTTTGAACTATGTTGAATACGCGGATATGCGTACCGCTTATGTACTGTACCGAACAGAGCCTGATTGGGCGGGTTTATGTTTGCTCAGTCGATCTGTTGTTCAAGTGATCTGCAAATTGTGCGCCCCGATTTTGGATTGGATAAACATTCCAAAAATATCCCGAGGAAGACTTGCCCGCAGCCGCCATTCGAAGAAAACCAGATGCGGCTTTTGATCGTACCGCCCGCGAACTGGCAAGAGAAGCGCTTAGGCGGCTCGACGCTGTCATCTGGGAAAAATAGTCAGTTGCGAACCTGCATTTGCAACAGCTGGCGCCCCCCCCTTTAATGCCTTCCGCCCGAGTGTCCGCCGTGCCCGCCCCTGGGGATTGACGGCGTTGCTCGCGAGCCGCCGCGGTCGACTCCGCCTCGACCCGGCGGCCCCACTCGGTAGCCATGACCCCAACCGCCGTAGTCGTAGCCACCCGGCTCGTAGAAGCCCACGCCGTATCCGCCGCCCCCATATCCAACACCGACGCAACCACTCAGGGCCGCAAATGCCAGCACCATCAGTCCTCGTGTCGACCGACGAGTCATCGTGATCTTCATTGCGCGCCCTCCTTCGTGTCGGTGTCGGTCCATTCGAGTAGTCCAAACGGCGCGCCGGCCGGATCGGCAACGACCGCCACCAAACCGCCGTGCCGATCGGGATAGGGCTGCACGAGTACGCGACCACCGGACGCCGCGACCCTGGCAACCGTGTCGGTGGTACTGACGACTCGAATGAAATTGAGCCAGTGCGGATGCAGCTTGGTAGCATCGCCAGGCAGTGGATTTGCACTCGCGCGCGCATAACCATCGCTCGATAACAACACATGTTCGGAGCCGTCATCGCTCGGCAGATCGAAAATTTCATAGCCGAATAGCGCCCGATAGAACGCCGCAGCCGCGTGGGGATCGTGCGTTACGAGCGAACTCCATATCCACTCGCCCGGGGCCGCCAGCTCATCCGGCGGGTCGCCGCTGCTGGATTGAAGTACCGCGAACACCGCACCCTGCGCATCCGCGAACACGGCTTGGCGACCCCGCACAGCGTGGCTACGGGGCTGCGAAAGAACCCGCCCACCTTGCGCCAGTGTGATCCGCTGAGCCTGACTCACATCCTGCACGGATAGGAAGGTCAGCCATGCTGGCTGCCGATGCTCGCCGGACCGATTTGCCGGCTGCAAGATGCCTGCCACAGGCATCCCGTCCAGCAACGCAATCGAGTACTCCGAATCGCCGGTGTGAATGTCATTGAAGGTCCAACCGAACAGGCCGCCGTAGAAGCGCTTGGCGGCGGCCAAGTCAGGGGTAACCAAGTCCGCCCAGATCACCTTACCGGGATGGTGCTCGGCACTCGCGGGCTGGACCAGCGGCGGTAGCTCGAATGAGGCCGCAGCAGCAGCGCCGCTCATCGCTACGCCGCAGAGCAGACCAAGGCTCCATTGCAGCAAGCGGCCTCCAATACCCATAGGTCGGTTCGTCATCGGTAAATCTCCTGTTCGTACTGCCCTGCATGGCCACCACGGTAGGGCCTACTTGTCGAGCTTCGTGATCTTGGAACCTTCGAGAGACAAATCGCCGAGCAAACCCTTCTCGTTGAATACGAAACCGAGAATGGGCTTCTTCAAGGTCTCGCTGTCGTAGTCCTTGCCAGCCCCCTTCGACGCGACCGCCACAGCCGCGTCCGCACCGATTGTCCAGCCCTTGCTTTGGGTAAACTTGTCGAGCGCTTCTGGGGTCATGAACATGACGATCTCGCTGTGCTTGGCAATCCCCAGGGTCAGTCCGATCGAACCTCCACCGACGCTGTAGTAATCGACGGTCTTACCTTTGACCTGCAGCACGCCCTCGCCGTATTCGCCGGCAATGCCGACACCACCTTTGGTCACGCGTGGGAATACCAGTACGCCAGCGGCCCGCTTCTCCAGTTCCTGGTGCTTCGGGCTATACGCATAAAATTTCTGCAAGATATGACTTACGTGTTCATCAATCTTGGCCTTGCTCTCCGCGAACGATGCCGTGCTGACCGCCAAACCCATTAGGACCATACTGCAAGCCACCAACCCTCGTTTCCACGTCTTTTCGATTTTCCGGTTCATGTCAACTCTCCTCGTTGTTTGTGATGCTGGGCTCTTGGTGCGGCAAATTATCTAAGAAGCGCCCGCGTCGCATCCGTAATTACCGAAGGCCGCCTGTTCATTCCCACCAATGGCGGCCGGCTGAATGTCACCACGCTGCTCGCGACAATTCCAATGTCCTATGTTCTGCGCCACAACGTTTCCTAGTCTATACGCTGTCGCACGTACTGCGCGCGCAACGAGAGGGGCAAGCGCGGTTCCCATAAAATCCGTACTTCGTAAAGTACGTATGGTCTTCTTTTCCTAGCCGGGTAATCTCATAAAAAAACACGAGGAGAGCGAAGCGTTGTGGGTGATTGCGCTCATTTTAGTTGTTCTTTGGTTGCCCGGCCTGCCTAGAACTGCTTCCATTTGGCGTCAGTTCCGACTGCAGGCTTGGCGGCAACGGTCGCTCGCGGAGTTCGAAGCATGGCTGGCGCTCGCGATCGCTGGGCGTTATCACCGACAGACCCACCGCGCCCTTGGCATCTCACCCCTGGCTGCGTGGGAAGGGGCGCAGACACATCAGCGCCGTGGGGCGCGAGAGCGACCGGGAGAGCTAACGTTCGCGAGAAATTACGTAGAACTACGAATACCAGGGGAAGGTCTCAGTCCCGTAAAAACGTTTCCATGGTCATAAATTCAAAGCCTGCTCGGATGCGCGTCAAACGGGGTGCTTGTCGTTGGCATGCCTGCGGTGCCGTCATCCTTCTCTCTATAGTGCTCGCCGCGTGTTCGGGTTCGAACGGTGCTGCGGGCCTCGACACGGGCTCGATCGCTGGGACCGTCGTCGATTCGGCCGGAGCCGCGGTCTCAGGGGCGTCAGTCAACACCAGCCCGACGAGCACTACCGCGCAAACCGGCACCACCGGGACTTTCACCCTTAGCTCGATTCCGATCGGGGCTTATACCGTGACGGTTTCGAAGACGGGGTTCCAGAGCGCGCAGCTGACAGCGGTGGGAGTCGCGGCAGGCGCAACCACTCAGGTGACGATTACGCTCGCGCCGTCGCCGAGCGCTGCCGGCTCGGTCGCCGGCACCGTACTCGGTCGCGTGGGAACGAATCAGCCCTCGAGCCCAGTCGCGGGCGCGATGATCTGCCCCGAGTCCGCAACCGCCGTGCTTCCTTGCGCGACGTCGCAGAGTGATGGCACTTTCATATTGGCGGGGGTCGCCCCGGGGCCGGTATACTTCACCGCCACCGCGGCTGGCTTTTTGACCGGTGAGACCATGAACGCGGTGATCGTCGCACCCGACGGCTCGGCCACAGGCGTTTCGATTACGCTCTCCGGTTCGCCGAGCGCAACCGCCACCTACGTGGGTGCTGCCCGCTGCATCTCCTGTCACACACTATTCGATACCGCGCTCACGGCCGCCTGGCAGCATTCGGCCCACGCAACTACGGTCGATCACACCCTGAGTCAACTTGACCTCAATGGTTGGCCGGCGGCGCCCGCCACATGTGCGGCACCAAATATCACCAACTCGCAAGTGCAGGCCACCGAACCGGTGAGCGGCGCGCAGGAGAACGTGCTGCTGGTTCGCTGGGCCGCGAACTGTCCGGGCGAGCCTCAGTTCTCCATGGCCTTTGATGCCAATGGCAACGGTCAGGTCGACCCTGGGGAAACCGTGATTCCTGTGCAAGGAACTCAAGGCGGCGTCGCGACGGACGGTGGGCAATGCGGTCAGGGCGGGCTGCTGCCGCTCACCGCATACAATCAAAATGCCGTACCCGCGCTCGTGGCCGTCCCATGCAGTGCAAACTTTTTGGGCAGCGGCGCGACCCCCGCCCAAGGCTATTGGCAACAGGAATATCTCGTCAACATCGGCGCCGGCGCGGCGAAGCCCGCATGGGTGACTTGGGATACGACCGGTGCCCCACAGGATATGCTGGCGCTGCCGCTCGCATGGAATCAGCGCGCCCAATACTGGGCCAATGCGCCGGACTACAATCCGACGCAAGGCGGCACCTTCGCAAAGGTGTGCGCCGGGTGCCATGACACCGGACCCAGTCTTGCCGTCGATGCCAATGCCAATGTGACGACCTATGTCGCGGGCTCGCAGAACATCGCATGCGAGCGATGCCATGGGCCGGGCTCTGATCACGTGGCGAACCTCGATGCCAAATCGATCATCAATCCCGCATACATCACCGCGCAGGCGCAGAATGAGATGTGCGGCCAGTGCCACTCGAACGCGATCGCCTCGACACAGCCGGCCGGCGCCTTCGACTTCGCTTGGAACAGCCAGGCAACCGCGGGGGGCGGCAATTTCATCCCCGGCATCGATCAACTTGCCAACTTCGCCGTCCTTCCGCTTTACGGGGATCCCACGAACTACTGGCCGGGCGGCGTATTCCCGAACCTCGACCATATGACGTTCATCGATGTGACCGCGAGCATCCACAACACGAATCCATACGAAAAGGTAACCTGCTCGAACTGCCACGATCCGCATGGCGTGCAGGGTGGTCCATCCCAATTTGCACGCAATAATGCGCCGACCGGCGATCAGTACATGTTCCAGACAAACACGGCCGTGTTGCGTAATGATGTGATGTGCCTCGCCTGTCACGCGACGCAGGGCGATTTCGCCGCGGTAGCCCTTGTAGATGTGGCAAACTATCACCTGTCACAGGGCGGCACCGCCCAGAAGAACGGCGCGACCTATAGCCCGTCCTCCACCGATCAGTCGGCGTCGAACACCGTGGTGGCCAACGCTGTCAACGCGCATATGCAGTCGCAAGCAGGGATGCCCGCCTATTTCGATCCCTTGGGCAGCATCAACGGCCAGCCGGTCGGACGCTGCTCCTCCTGTCATATGATGAAGACCGCTTGGACCTCGAACTTCCTGTTCTCCGGGCCCGATGCAAACGGCAAAACGGCCGATGTGAGCGGCGATGTTAGCTCGCATAGCTTCCTAGTTGCCGGCGTTCAAGCGGCGGCATTGAGTATTCCGGGCGCGACGATTTGGCAGAATATCATGCCGAATGCCTGCGGCTCCTGCCACGAAGACTATCGATTCGGGCTGTGACGGATCCCATCGCCCACGCGTGTGATCAGCTAGAGGGTGCCCCCTCTCTCAGCCGACGGTTCAAACGGAATCGCCACTCGCTCTTGAGGTACTCGAGATCATGCTTAAGGGCTCAATGCCCGCGAACAACGAACTCCAATTGCGTTGTCTTTCCCCGCGCTGGACTGACTGCCACCGCCGCCCGAGGCGAAACTCTGTAGCCACGCGGCGTACTGGGGATTATGCGAGTACTCAGTAGAACTCCAGTGCATACCGGCAAGACTGCCAATATTATTGTTACCAACCAAATTTGATTGCATATTCTGCTGGCTTGGGGCACTCGCGGTACCGCAGCTGCTGCCTGAAGTGTAATTATCGTACCCCAGCTCACAAATAGCGGGCAGATACCAATCACTGTAGCCACTAATGGTAGTGTCACAGACGCCGGCGGCATATTGCGTTAATGGCGTGGGCGCAGCTCCGCCCGCTGTTCGATTAAAGTTATAATACGATAGGGTATCCGATGTGTTGCATGCGCCATCGCTGCTCCCATTGCATGCCAAGTAAGCTGGCGTACCGGTCGGATACGCCGGAGATGTCGGTGAAGGTGAACTGGTTGTTGAGGTTTCGTCTATCCCCAGAAGATTAGTGTAATCGCCAGCACTACTGCCATTCGAACTCCAAATGATTCCCGTGGATTGATCCGTCAGAGCGGCCACTTTACCGCCAATGCCACCCGTATTGGGCGTGGTGTCGTCCACCGAAAAAATGTACCCTCCTTGGTAGATACAACCGTACCCGAGGACCGCCACCCCAACCTCGCTGGTGTTGGCGTCGCCGGCACTAATCGTGATGGTGGCGCTTGTTGGAGCGGCTCCCATGGTGCAGATGGAACTCGCTTCCGAACCAGGTGTAATCGTAATCTGGCACGATGAAGAGGCCGCCATCACACTGCCGCAGTTTGTCGAGGCTGTGGTGCCCGCCGGCCAGGTTGGGAACGCAATCGAGACACCGGTCGCAGCAATCGTGCCGGTATTTGTAATGGCAATTTGTCTTGATGTTCCCGTTAATTGGGTACTTTGCATGCTTGTACAACTGCTTGATGGTAGGCAGTTCACTGACAACGCCAAATTGGCAACGCTCGGCGTCAATGTTGTCTGCGCGAACGTCACTTCGAGGGTGTGGCTTGCTGTGATATTGGAGAGCGTAAAAACGTCACCACCGATTTGCACGGGTGTTCCATCCAACAACCACTGAGAGATGGCGTAACCGGTAATGGGTGTCGCGACAAAGCCCTGCCCGCCTCCGCCGTTGACCACCACAGCGCCACTCGGCGCAATGCTCCCATTCGCGCCGTTGCTGGCGGTGACTGTGTAGGTAATGATGTTGGCACAGGTCAATGCAACCGTAGCCACCGATGTCGTGGCGATACCCGTGCCTTGGCTCACCAAGCAGGTCTGGCCGGCTGGCTGAGTCAATACGCTGGCAGCATAAACGCCGCCGTACGCCACTGGCATCGCAAACTGAAATCCTGTGGCATTCGCGACGATGCTCAAGTTGTCGCCGCCATTATCCTGTAATACCAACCCGCTGCCCACCAGGCCGGCGATTGTTCCACCGATCGACAGTGTGCGTGGGCTGCAGGTGATCTGGATGCCACTGATATCGGCGGTCACCCGTGTCCCCGCGGCGTTGCTCACGCTGCAGGTAAGTCCGCTAGGCTGGGAGAAGACGGTGACGCTGTAGCCACCGCCGACGGCGACCGGTGTGGCGAATTGAAACGCGATAGCATTGCCTGCGACCGCGAGATTGTCAGCACCATTATTTTGCAGTATGAGTCCGCTGGTGGTCAGGCCGGTAATGGTGCCGCCGATGGTGTGGGTGACTGGGTCGCATGCCACGTTGATGTTCGTAACCACCGCTTGAACGTTGCTGCCAGAGCCGTTGGTGACCGTACACGTTCGTCCCGCGGGCTGCGTTGCGACCGTGACGTTGTAAATCCCGCCGGCGATCACCGGCGTGGCGAATTGAAAACTGGTCGCATTGGTCGCGACCGCCAGAGTGTCGGCACCATTATTCTGGAGTATGAGGCCGCTGGCGGTAAGGCCGGTAACTGTGCCGGCGATGGAGTGCGTGATCGGGCTACACGCCACGCTGATGTTCGTGACAACCGCCTGAGCATTGCTGCCGGCGCCGTTGGTGACCGAACAGCTCAGTCCGTCCGGCTGCTTTGCGACGATGACGTTGTAACTGCCGCCCGCCACAATGCTCGTTGGGAACTTAAACGCGGAGGCATTGGTCGATACAGACAACTCATCGCCGCCGTTGTTTTGCAGAACCAACCCGGATCCGCTTAGACCGCTGATACTTCCTGACACGCTGTAAGTAGCGGCCCCGTCGCCGCCGCAGGCTGCGAGAGCCAATACCGCGCCTATCGCAAGCATTCGGTAGAGAATAGAACACCGTACTCGCCATTGAATTTTACTTGCCAAAAGTCTGTGCATAGGTCCGGAACTCGCTTCGATTTAACGAAGTGTAGCCGCAGCCACAGAGGCGATTGTGGGACGTACCCACCAGTATTCGAATGAAGCCGGACCCTGGAAGACCGGACAGATCGACTATCTTCCGCCGCGGCTCCTCTATCGCCTGTAAGATCACGAGGCACGGCTTTCGGTTGGTCATCTGAGCGAATGTCAAACGCCTCGATGGTCGGTTTGGCGGTACCGCACATCGGACAGCAATCGGCCTAATTCTTTTTTGACGACGCGGTCGTAGGGAAATAAGCGTGCTGCAACTCACCACCGGGTTGGTAGAGGGTTTCACCGAGCGGCATCGGAACCAGTTCTAAACACGATGCCAGGTGTTGGAATTCCGCAGCGGGTAACGCCGCGAGCAGATGGTTGTGATTCGGGTTAGGAGGCAACGACACAGCGCTCGAAATCCTGCGTGCTAATTCCTAGCGCGGCGTTCCACGCCAATCCCGCGGTAACCAATGAAGGCACAGCCATGGTCAAACATCGGTTCCCCGCTGACCAGAAATTTTTGCTGCGAACCATCAGTATTGATCCGACTGATTTCGAATTCCAGGAATGGTTGCCGAGCGGAAATCTTTGTTTGCAGATCTTCCCGCTCTACCGCATTCCACCCAGGCATCCCGGCATTGCTGCTGTCACCCATAAAGGACTCGACCCGGATGCCGAGCATTTCCAAGACCGGACCGCATACCTTGGTGAATTTCCCGGCTTCGTCCTGCTCCCAGTACCAATCGGTGGCCAGTTCCGTCAGGCTGCGATAACGCGCCTCACTTTCGCGCAGTTCCGCTGTCTGTTCTTGAAGCATTCGTTCCAGCGCGTTGCTGTAACTGTCGAGTTTTTTGTACAACAACCGCACTTCGAGTATGTTGTGGATGCGCGTCTTGACTTCGAGCAGATCAAACGGCTTGCTGATGAAATCCTTCGCCCCGGCCTGCAACGCGCGCAGTTTGTGCCCCGGTTGGGCGGTAAGCACGATGACCGGAAGGTAGCTGTCAGATGCGTTTGTCTTGAGGGCCGCCATCACTTGGAAACCATCCATGCTGGGCATCTGTAGGTCGAGCAGAATCAGGTCATACCCGTTTTTCCGATGCAGCGCGCAAACCTCCTGTGGATTCATCGTTGAGGCCACGCGGGTGTAGCCGGCCTCACCCAGCAATCGTTCAAGCAGGCTCACATTGGACTCCTGGTCGTCGACAATCAGGATGCTGGCATTAAGAATGTCAGGCGCGCCTACCTTCATGTTTTTTCCTATGTATTTGTGCGGGTCGATTGTGCTTTCGCGAATTTCAGTGCCACGTCCAGCGTGTCCATGAACTCGTTGACCTTGATTGGTTTGGTGAGATAACGGAAGAATCCCGCCTCCAGACCTTTCGCGATATCGTGGGGTATTGCATTGGCACTGAGCGCAACCACCGGGATGTGGGCAGTCGTCGGATCTTCAGCGAGGATTCTCAGCGCTTTGATACCGCTGATACCAGGCAGATTGATGTCCATCAGGATGACATCCGGCCGCGAGGCGCGCGCAATCTCGATGCCGCGGTTGCCGTCCCGCGCAGTCAGCAAGCGGATATCGGGCCGGCGCGCGATGAGATCCTCGACCAGCATCAGATTGGCGGGGTTGTCCTCGACATAAAGCAGGATGCGCGATTGGGCGTCGGCATGAACCTGCGCCCGGGCGACAGGGGTGGATTCGGCTGCGCCGGCGGCAGGTTGTGGTTCAGCCGTTAAGTTCAGTTCGATCCAGAACACACTGCCCACACCGACCGTGCTTTCCACGCCGATGACGCCCTTCATCAATTCGGTCAGCCGTTTGGTCGTCACCAAGCCGATGCCGGTGCCCTCCACGACGTTCGCCTCTTGTCCCAGACGGTTGAATGGCTGAAAAAGCTGCGCCAGTTTATCCGCAGACAATCCGTCGCCGCTGTCCTTGACACAAATGCGAAGGCGTCCTGGGGTGCTCGTGATGTGTTCGACGACAACCGTTCCGCCCACCTTGTTATATTTGATCGCATTGGAAAGAAGGTTGATGAAAACTTGCTTTACCCGTGTCCGGTCGGCTTGGACAAAGCACGGCATTTCGAAATGAGGGAAGGCCACGCTGATGCCGCGCTTTTGCGCCTGTGGTTCGATCATGGCCCGGCATTCCTGCATGACTTCGGCAAGCGATATCGGTTCCAGCGACAGCACCAGTTTCCCGGACTCGATCAGCGCGAGATCGAGAATTTCGTTGATCAGTTCCAGCAGGTACCACCCCGCCTTGGTTATCTCATTGATGCTTCGCTTCTGCGAGGAAGTCGGCCCCGGGTTTTCGGACTCCATCAGCTGGCCGAAGCCGAGGATCGCGTTCAGCGGCGTGCGCAGCTCGTGGCTCATGCTGGACAGGAAATCCGATTTAGCGAGGTTGGCCTTGTCCGCCGCGGCGATGGCACTCTCCAGCTCGACGTTATTTTCCTGCAGCGTCAGCTCGAAACGCTTGCGTTCCGTGACATCGCGCGCCGCGGCAAACACTCCCCGAAGCTTGCGGTCGCGGTCGTGCAAGGTGGTCGCATTGTAGGAAACCACTGTTTCCTTGCCGTCCCTGGCGCGCGCGGTAAGCTCATAATTGGTGACTTTGCTTTCGCGCAAGACCCGCTTGATGCCCGCGTCGGCACGCTCCGGGTCGGTAAAGTAGTTCTTGAATGGCGCACCGATCAACTCATCACGCGTACAGCCAGTGAGCGCCTCCGTTTGCTGGTTGACGTCGGTGATGATGCCGCGCAGATCGGTGATCGTCAGTGGGTCGATATTGGATTCGATCAAAGATCGCGTGTAGAACTGCTGGTCGCGCAGGCGCTGATCGAGCAGCATCTGCTCTGCTTCCACCTGCTTGCGCGCGGTATTATCGGTGCCAATCAGCAGGTAACCGATGATTCCGCCCTGAGCATCGCGCAGCGCCGTGACCGAGACGATTGCCGGAAAACGGCTGCCATCCTTGCGGATGTAGG
>PLUE01000018.1 GCA_003164785.1 Gammaproteobacteria bacterium
AGTCCTTGGCCTTAGAGGTACCAATGATCGACGAGGTGCCGATAATCGAACTCGGCGCAGCCTTCGACGTCCCGATGATCGACGAGGTGCCAATGATCGAGTCCTTGGCCTTAGAGGTACCAATGATCGACGACGTACCGATAATCGAGCTCGGCGCAGCCTTCGATGTCCCGATGATCGACGACGTTCCAATGATCGAGTTCGTTGCCTTCGACGTCCCAATAATGGAATTAACTAATAAGCGTCCGTTAAGTGTCGGCTGAATGCCGAGCGCTTCCACGACCTGCCCATCTTCCACGCTCGACGACTTGGCATCAGACATAGCCGGCGTTAAGTCCAGCTTCATATCACCGATTTTGGCGGTGCCGACTGACGCTACTACAGAAGCCACTGCGCCCCTGATGAAAACGCTGGAAGCGCCAGGAACATACTCTTCCTTCAACCGACTGATTGATGCGGCTGCCGCGTCGGCCTCTCCTGTGATTGCAAGTATGTCGCCCGGCTGGATCAGGTGCAGCGCGCGCGCTGAGTCCGCTACAGCTATACCGTTATACGAGAAGGTGGTTTCCTTCGCGATCGCAACGTGCTGGCCGGCAACAACCAGCGAAGCGTGAGCGAGGTCAACATGTTGAACCTCGCCCAATACCTCAAGATCGGAACCATACAGCTCTTTGAGCTGGGCTATCGTTACTTCTGCACCCACTGGAAATGCAGCGGCGAATCCAAGCGACACGATGGCCCCGCGCACGATGCTGCGCGTCTTCCCTAACTTTCTTCCCTTCATCCCGATCCCCTTAATTATCGAAACTAGTTCAATGAGTTGATGGACTGAACTCTATTGCGTCCCTTAAACGAACATCATCTGGAGGAGGCTCAACGTACAAAAAACACTGTAATCCGGCGCGGATGTCAGCAATGTCGCCAGGCTGAAGGGCCATCTTTTCGTTTAATTCGATAGCCGCAAACGCATCAACTCTGTGTAAAAACTGGCCACCCACAACCTTGAGATATGACTGCAAGGCAAGTAATTGGTAGCTAGCAAGAGGGACGTCGACAATCATGGTCCGCTCAAACAAGTCGGTGCCGTCACGCGCTTTGCGCGTGTTATTTTCCAAAGTCGAGAGCAACGACTCGACAAGACTCGCCATTCGACCCAGGTTTTCGGGAGATAAGCTCGGCTCGATGTATTCCTGCTTCAGAGGCTTCCAAACTTGTGACCCGACCTCCGCTACCGCGCCGACTCGCAGGAGTTCTTGCAATATCATCTGGGGGGACACGCCAGGCGCATGCCGTCCCGCCAAAATGGAGAAACTCAGCGGTGTCCCTACAAAGGGGAGATCGATGGGAAAGCCGTAAGGACCCACGTAGTCGCGATCATTGTGCCAACCATGCAGAACTCGTGCGAATGGATTGGAAACCTCTAAAACATCAAGCGACTCGAATCGTTCCTGCTCAAGCAATACCGCGCCAACCTGATCGTTGGACATTCCGGTAAGTGTACAAACGGATGAAACTGACGCCTTCATTCCTTTTCCAGCAAAATCCTTGGCAGCTGATTCTACAAACGCCATTTGTGCGATTGCCGCAAAATGGGAATATGTCAAACCTTCACGCAGCATAATCCGTACAAGCGGGCGCAGTAAACGCCGCAACGATATAGATAGTGCTGTTTTTACATTATCCGGCATTTGTGAACGATTTCACACATTTCGTCAATAAATTGGTGTTTTCTTTCAAAAGCGCGTTTGTAGAGCTTATGTCAAAACTACGAAGTTGTATGCACCAAGTATCTGAAAATGCTACACATGCCGGGACCATGCGACGCCAACCAATTGAATTTATGAGCAAAATCATGCGATGCAGCGTCTTTTTGTTGTGCGCCGCGATCTTGGTCGCGTGCGGGCAACATAAATCGAGGCCTACCGGGCAAACCGAATTAGGCGCCGAAGGCCCTGTTGGCCGGGAACTAACCCGCGGATTGCCGGGTGAGCCCAGAACGCTGGATCCCCAACTGGCGGACGACACATATTCTTCTCAGGTAATTCGAGATTTGTACGAAGGTCTAACGTCTGAGGACCGCTCGGGAAAGGTTGTACCGGGGGTAGCAAGTTCATGGACTGTTGATCCGACCGGAACGACTTATACCTTCCAGCTGCGAGAGGAAGCCCGGTGGTCAAATGGCGACCGCATCTTTGCCAATGAATTCGTCGAAGGCCTACGTCGAGCAGTCGACCCTAAGACGGCGTCAGGGTCTGCGGCCTTGCTATCGATTATCAAGGGGGCAAGCGACATCACCGCCGGACGCAAAAAGCCGACCGACCTACGAGTCACGGCAATTAGCGCTTCCTCCATTCAGATTGAACTCGAGCGCCCGGCGCCTTATCTCCTAGAAATTTTATCGCAACCGATAGCTGCACCATTTCACGCGCAAAACAATTTACTGCCTGCGTCGAGCGGCGAGATGAGAGCGCACGTGGTTACAAACGGCCCTTACATCTTAAAAGCACGAGTGCCAGGTTCATTTATCGAATTAGAAAGGAACATACGGTACTGGGACGCTGCGCACGTGGCCATCGAACGGGTTCGATATGTCAACGCGGAATCGGAAGCGACGGAGGTACGGGAGTACGCTGCCGGCCAGCTGGACATGACGTTCACTATCCCAACGCCGGACGTTAAGCGTCTTGCAGAAAAATACGGCAACCAGGTACAGATCGCGCCCATTCTGGCCACCCAGTATTTGGCGTTTAATTTATCAGAGCCCCCTATGAGAGACAATCGAGACCTTCGCCAGGCACTCTCAATGGCTGTCGATCGGGACTTTATCGCGGAATATGTGATCGAGGGTGTAACTCCAGCGTATTCATTTGTGGCGAAGGGAATTAATGGATATGTCTCACCCGAATATGCGTGGGCTTCCTGGAGTCGCGAGCGCCGCTTGGATTATGCGAGAAGACTGTTTTTGCACGCAGGCTATTCGGAAAGAAACCCTCTACGCCTAAAGCTCTATTTCAGTCGAGACGAAGGACTGCAACGATTGATGGTAGCGGTCGCGGGCAGCTGGAAACAAAATCTTGGAGTGGAGTCGGAGCTAATAAGTGATGAATTTAGGGTTTTTTTGGCGGGTCGACGAGACAAGAAACGCTGGGATGTCGCGCGTATTGGCTGGACAGCAGATTACGATGACCCAACCAGCTTTCTTGACGTCTTCGCCAGCGGCAGCAGCGAGAATGATGGAAGCTACCTAAGTCCCGCATTCAACGAATCCCTCAACAGTGCCGAAATGGAACCGAACGGCGAAAAGCGCACAGAACTTCTTCGTCGAGCAGAACAAAGCCTCCTGGACGACTATCCAATTGTTCCGATCTATTTCTACAACTCTCGCAGATTAGTCAAACCAGATATCGGCGGCGCAACAACAACCCCTATGAACCGCACGTATACCAAGCAGCTTTTCTGGAGAGCGCCGCCGTAAGGCAATCGACCTGCATTAGTTCGAAGCAACATTGGCAGTCCGTAAATCTTGCGAACAATTTAGTGCCTAATCTTTGTAAATACTCAGTTCATTTTGAGGTGACCGAGGGGAAAAGCAGCTGAATTACCTCATGCGCGAAGGGACGAACCCGGATGGGCAATCTCTCGCGCCTGATTGAATCATCAATCCACCGGAATAAACCAATCCCCCACAAGTTTATTGATACGCTGCTCGCAAGGAAGCTACAGTGGACCCGCGACCGGGTACGCCGAACTTTCGTTTTGGGGATCCGCGAGGCTCCGTGCGGCACGGGGGGTTCGCCGCGTCCGACCACGGCGCCATTGCGGCGGCACAGGCGTAAGTACATGATTGATTGAGAATTGATCGAATGACCGTGGACAGCTGACCATTTGACGAGGAACCTTTTGGCCAATAAACCGTATAACGAAATGTACCTGCCCGACGGCGCGACGCGACCCCACTACCTAAGCTATGGCCGGTGGCTCAATGAACAGCCCGCCGACCGCTTAAGCCAAAAACGCGCCGAAGCCGATGCCCTGTTTCACCGGGTGGGCATCACATTTGCCGTCTACGGCCAGGAAGAAGGCGCCGAACGCCTCATCCCCTTCGACATCGTCCCCCGCGTTCTGCCGCTCGAGGAATGGTTGCGGCTCGAGGCCGGCCTCAAGCAACGTGTCCGAGCCCTGAACTCCTTTCTTCACGACATTTACCACGACCAACAGATTCTCAAAGCGGGCGTCGTCCCCGCGGAGCAGGTCCTCTGTAATTCCCAGTACCGCCCTGAGATGCAGGGCGTCGACGTCCCCGGCGGCATTTACGCCCATATTGCAGGAATCGACATCGTGCGCGACGACGCGGGCGAATTTCGGGTCCTCGAGGACAACCTCCGCGTCCCCTCGGGCGTCTCCTACATGCTCGAAAACCGCAAGATGATGATGCGGTTGTTCCCGGAGCTGTTCTCCGCCCACCGGGTCGCGCCCGTCGATCACTATCCCGATGTGCTGCTCGACAATCTACGCAGCGTCGCGCCCACCGGGGTCGCCGACCCGACCGTCGTCCTCATGACCGCCGGCGCCCACAATAGCGCCTACTTCGAACACGCGTTTCTGGCGCAGCAGATGGGCATCGAACTGGTCGAGGGCCAGGACCTGTTCGTGCGCGACGAGGCCGTGTTCATGCGCACCACCCAGGGGCCGCAACGGGTCGACGTCATCTACCGCCGCATCGACGACGATTTCCTGGACCCCTTGGTGTTCAGACCCGACTCCATGCTGGGCGTCCCGGGCCTGTTGACCGCCTACCGCGCCGGCCGGATCACCATCGCCAACGCGATCGGCACCGGCGTCGCGGACGACAAGTCGATCTACCCCTACGTGCCCGAGATGATCCGCTTCTACCTCGGCCAATCACCGATCATCGGCAACGTCCACACCTGGATACTGCGCAAGAAGGAGGACAAGGACTATGTCCTCGCCCATCTCCCCGAACTCGTGGTCAAGGAAGTGCACGGCGCCGGCGGCTACGGGATGCTCATCGGGCCCGCGTCCACCAAGGCGGAAATCGAGAGTTTTCGCCAGCAAATCATTGCCACACCGGAACGCTATATCGCCCAGCCCACCCTCGCCCTGTCGACCTGCCCCACGTTTGCCGGCGACGGACTCGCGCCGAGGCACATCGATCTGCGCCCCTTCGTCCTATCCGGTCGCGACGTGACCATCGTTCCCGGCGGCCTCACCCGCGTCGCGCTGCGCGAAGGCTCGCTGGTGGTGAACTCCTCCCAAGGCGGAGGCACCAAGGACACCTGGGTGTTGGAAGCCTGATGCTCAGCCGTACTGCAGACCACCTGTATTGGATGTCGCGCTACATCGAACGCGCGGAAAGTCTTGCCCGCCTGGTCGACGCGCATTACCGCATGTCGCTGCTACCCCACTCGGGCGACACGCTGGCGCAATCCTTGAGCTCTACGATGACCGCCCTGCACATGGAGGAAGCGTACCGGCAGCGCCACGACACGATCGAGCCCCGCGCCGTGTTCGATTTCGTGAGTCTCGACCGCGAGTACAGCGGCAGCATCATCAGCTGCCTGCGTGCCGCCCGCGAGAATGCCCGCGCCGTCCGCGGGTCGCTCACCTCGGAGCTCTGGGAGACGCTCAACTCCACCTGGCTCGATGCCCGCGCGCTCATCGCACGCAGCGGCTCCAAACCCGACATCGGCCAATTCGTCGAGTGGGTGAAGGAGCGTTCTCACCTCACGCGCGGCGTCACCATCGGCACCATGCTGCGCGACGAGGCCTTCCACTTCACCCGGATCGGCACCTTCCTGGAACGCGCCGACAGCACGGCGCGCATTCTGACCGCGCACCAGACCGACCTGAAACCCGGCGCCGACGCCGGCGCCGTCCCGGACCCCTTCGAGTGGAGCGTGCTGCTGCGCGCCTTGTCCGCCTTCGAGGTCTACCGACGGGTCTACCGCGACGTCATCACGCCCGTGAAGGTCGCACAGCTCCTGATCCTGCATGACAACATGCCGCGATCCCTGCTGCGCTGCTGCAAGGAGGTCTACCAAAATCTCAAGTCGGTCGCCAACGAACATTCCGCTGAAACCGAGCGGCGCGCCGGCGAAATGCATGCGATGCTGCATTTCACGCGGATGGAAAACATCCTCGCCACCGGGTTGCCCGAGTTTCTCGAGGAGTTTCTCGGCAGGGTGCGCAACCTGGGCGATCGCATCGCGTCTGATTTCCTGTTACCACCGGCGGAGGCGTAGCAACATGCAGATGCACATTCGACACGAAACGCGGTATCGCTACGAGCGCCCGGTGAAGTACAGCGTGCAGAGCCTGCATCTGACGCCGCGCCGCGACCCCAGCCAACGCGCGCTCTCCTGGAGCATCGCCGCCCCCGGGCGCCGCCTGGAACAGGTCGACGCCTACGACAATATTTCGCATTTGCTCACCATCGAAGAACCGCACCGCGAGATCCAGATCGTCGTTCACGGCATCGTCGAGACGGCGGACAGCGAGGGACGCCAGGATGATGGCCCGCTGTCGCCGCTGGCCTACCTCGCGCCCACCGCGTTGACCGCGCCCAACGATGACCTGCGAGCGTTCGCCCATCAGGCCCTGGACCGCACCGACGACCCCCGCGCCCGCGCGCAGCTCCTCGCGGAGGCGGTGTTCGACGCGGTGCGCTACAAGTCGGGCATCAGCGACGTCCAGGACCCGGCGGCGATCGCCTTCAAGAGCGGCGAAGGGGTCTGCCAGGACCACGCCCACGTGTATATCGCCTCGGCCCGCGCCGTCGGCATCCCCGCCCGCTACGTCAGCGGCTACCTGTACACCGGCGATACCAGCGATGCGGCGAGCCACGCCTGGGTCGACGTCTGGTTGGGATCGGAAATCGGCTGGCAGAGCATCGACGTCACCCACAAGCGGCCCGCCGTGCGGACTTACTGCCGGCTCGCCGTCGGGCGCGACTATCTGGATGCGGCCCCGGTCCGGGGCGTCCGCCAGGGCGGCGGCGCCGAGAAGATGGAAGCCAACGTGCTGGTTGCGGAGTCGGCCCAACAGCAGCAGCAGTGATGTAGACTTTGGCGATGACTTACTGCATCGGCCTATTGGTCGACACTGGTCTCGTACTGTTGTCCGACTCGCGGACCAACGCCGGTGTCGATCAAATCAATACATTCCGCAAGATGGCGACATTCCAGCAACCGAACGATCGCGTCTTGGTCTTGCTGTCCGCCGGCAACCTGGCCATCACCCAGGCGGTGGTCAACCTCCTGCACGAAACCCCGCAAGACTCGGACCAGCCGGCGCGCATCTACAGAGCCAAGAACATGTTCAATGTCGCCCGCGTCATCGGCGACGCGCTGCGGGAGATCCACGCCCGCGATGCCGAAATGCTGAAAGAACAGGGACACGATTTCAACGCCACCTTCATCCTGGGCGGCCAGGTCAACGGCGAGGAGCCGCGGCTGTTCCACATCTATTCGGCCGGCAACTTCATCGAGTCCTCGATCGACACCCCCTACTTCCAGATCGGCGAATCCAAGTACGGCAAGCCCATCATCGATCGCGTCATCACCCGCAGCAGCAGCCTGGCCCAGGCAGCGAAGTGCGCGCTGGTCTCCATGGATTCGACCATTCGCTCGAACCTGTCGGTGGGTCCGCCGCTCGACCTCGCCATCATCCGGCGCGACGAGTTCCGGCTCGCCACCCATATCAGCATCGACGTCGAGAACGAATACTTCAAGATGATCCGCACCCGTTGGGGATTCGCGCTTCAAGAAGTGTTCAGCGAATTGCCCAATCCCAATTGGTAGAACGTCGAGGCGAACGACCTTCAACCCCGTCTAGACCGCCTCGCCCGCCGCCTCGCCCTCCCAGCGCAATTCCTTGAGCTTCGGCAGCATCCACCACCAGCCGATGACGCCGAGCATGCTCACCGCCGCGGCGAGCAAGAACGCCGATGTGAAATGATGCGTGCTGGCGATGATGAATCCGGTCGCCGCCGGAGCGATGATCCCCGCGAAGTTGCCCAGCGAGTTCTGGATGCCCACCCAACGACCCGTGGCGCGCGGACCGGCCAGTATCTGCGGGATCGCATACACGCCCGGCGACTGCGCACCGCACAGCACCTGGTAGACGAAGATGGCCCCCAAGGCGATGGGCCGCGACCCCAAGGCCATGCATAACATGCACACCACCGACCCGGAATGCGTGAGCACCATGACCGTCTTGTAGACCACGTTGGTGGAGCGGCCGTTCTGGATCAACCGATCCGTCAACCACCCCACCGACACGGCGCTCAGCGCGTTCACCACGTAGGCCATGCCGGCGAGCTGCGCCATTTCCACCGTCGAAAATCCACGCTCGTGCACCAGGTAGAACGGCAGCCAGGTCAGCATGAAATAGAACGTGTAGTTGCTGGAGAACAGCCCCAGCACCGTGCCCCACAGCGAGGTCTGTTGCAGGATCGTCCGCAGGTTCGGCGTGTCCGCATCGCTGCGCCGCACCGCCCGCGGCGGCAGTTCGACCCGCAACCAGGGCACGAGCCACAGCAATGAGAGCCCGCCGAACACCACGAAGGCCGCGCGCCAACCGTAGCTGGCCATCAGCAAGCCACCCAGAAAAGTCCCCACCGCGGGACCGAACAAGTACGCAAACGCCACGACACCGTTGGCCGTGCCCAAACTCTTGATGGGGACCACCGCCGCCAGCAACTTCGACACGCACGGGAACCCCGCGCTCTCGCCGATGCCGAGCAGCAGGCGCAGTCCCAGCAGCACCGGAAAGGTGTGGGCCGCGCCGACGAAGATGGTGGCCACCGCCCAGATGGTCAGGCCGATCGCCAGCACCCGGTGCGCGCCATACCGCTCGGCCAGCCAGCCCACCGGAATCTGCACCAGCGAATAGGTCCAAAAGAACGCCGAGAACAGCATCCCCAATTGCGCTTCGTCGAGATTGAGGTCCGCCTGGATGAGATGGGCGGCGGTCGGCAGCGCGCCGCGATCCACGTAGTTGATGAACAGAACCGCCGCCAGCAAGAACACGACCGGCCGCGCGGTGCGCGTCGGCTGTGCCGCGATATCCAGGGAACTCAGCTGGCGTAATCCGGTGAGCTGCGGTCCAGCATCCGCTTCAGCGCCTCGAAGTGCAGCTCGGCGCGATCACGTCCCCCCACCGTACTGCCGGTCTGGAACTGGGCGGCGGTCGCCTTGACGACGGGCTCCGAAATCAGGCGCAACGGCCGCCCGGTCGACAGCGCCAGCACCTGTGCCTGCGCCGCGCGCTCGAGAAAGTACATGCGCTCGAACGCCTGCGCCGGCGTCATGCCCACCACCAGGACCCCGTGGTTGCGCATCATGAGCACCGACTTGTCGCCGAGGGCGCGCGCCAGACGCTCACCCTCGGTGTGATCGAAGGCCAGCCCGTTGTAGTCGGCCTCGTAGGAAATCTCGTTGTAGAAGCCCAGGGCGCTCTGACCGGCCATTTCCAGGCGCGGGTCGTCGAGCATGCACATGGCGGTCGCATAGGGCATGTGCGTGTGCAACGCACAGCGCGCCTGCGGCGCGAGGCGATGCACGGGCAGATGGATGTACAGCGCCGTGTCTTCGATGGGCCCGGTGCCGCTCAGCATGCGGCCCTCGAAATCGATGACCATGAAATCGCTGGCCCGGACCTCGGACCACAGCAAGCCGAAGGGCGCCAGCAGGAAGCGGTCCGAATAGCCCGGCACCAGCATGGTCAGATGATTGTCGATGCCCTCGTTCATCCCGAAATGCGCGGCCAGCCGGTAGCAGGCCGCCATGTCCACGCGCGCCTGACGCTCGGCATCCGTGGGCTTCGATACAGGTTTGAGACTGGCGTTCATGGCAAAAACTCTATCATGCCCGCCGGCCGACCGCGAGATGCGCGCGATTCACGAGACCGTCATGTTGCTGACGCACGATCGCCGCATTTGAAAACCATCGATCTCATCTACTTCAACGCGGGCGGCGGCCACCGCTCCGCCGCCACCGCGCTGGAGACCGTCATCCAGGAGCAAGGCCGCCCCTGGCGGGTGCGGTTGGTCAATATCATGGAAGTGCTGGACCCCACGGACGTGTTCCGCAAGACCATGGGCATGGAATGGGAGGATCTCTACAACACCCGCCTGGCGCGCGGCTGGAGCCTCGGCCTGGCGCAGGAACTGAAGTTCCTGCAGGCCCTCATCCGTGTCTGCCACCCCGGGGTGACGAGCCGGCTGCGGCGGCACTGGCGGCGCACCAAGCCCGACATGGTCGTCTCGCTGATCCCCAACTTTAACCGCACCATGTACGAGGCGCTGGCGGGCGCACGCCCCGGCGCCCCGTATGTCACCGTGCTCACGGATTTTGCCGATTTGCCGCCCCACTTCTGGATCGAACCCGGTCAGAATCAGCATTTCATCTGCGGCACGCAGCGCGCGGTCACCCAGGCACGCGCCGCCGGCTACGGCCCCGCCCAGGTTCACGCCACGTCCGGCATGATCGTGCGCCCCGACTTCTATCGCGACTCAGCCCTGGACCGGCGCGCAGCGATGATCGAACTGCATCTGGACCCCGACCGGCCCACCGGCATCGTGCTGTTCGGCGGTCACGGCTCGAAGGCCATGCAAGGCATCGCCAGGCGCCTGCGCGACACGCAGCTCATCTTGATCTGCGGTCACAATGCACCCCTCGCCGCCCGCCTGTCCGCCATGTCCGCCGGCGCCCCGCGGCTGGTCACCGGGTTCACCTCCAAGATCCGCGACTTCATGCAGCTCAGCGATTTCTTCATCGGCAAACCCGGGCCCGGCAGCATCAGCGAAGCCATCCAGCAGCGCCTGCCCGTCATCGTCGTCAAGAACACCTGGACCATGCCGCAGGAACGCTACAACGCCGACTGGGTCGAGGAGCAGCGGGTCGGGATCGTGCTCGACTCGTTCAAGACGATTCATCGCGGCGTCGAGGACGTCGTCTCCCGGCTCCCGGAATACCGGGCGAGCGTGGCCCGCATCCAGAATCGCGCTATATTCGAGATCCCGGACATCTTCGCCCGACTCCTCGACTCATGACCGATACCGCACGCACCGCCGATCCCGCCCGCTTCACCAACCCCCCACGCTTCGACCTGTACTCGTACTGGCGCACCTCCGCCACCTATCGCGTCCGCGTCGGGTTCAACCTCAAGGGCATCGAGCCCCAGGAGCACAACGTCGATCTGGACGCCGGCGAACAACGCAGCGACGCGTTCCTCAAGATCAACCCGCTCGGCGCCGTTCCCGCGGTGATCGAACGCACCGACGGGACGGCGCGCGAGCCCATGACTCAATCGCTCGCGATTCTCGAGTTCCTCGAGGAAAACTATCCGACGCCCGCCCTGCTGCCGGCGGAACCCCATGCCCGCGCCCGCGTGCGCTCGATCGCCG
Organism: Gammaproteobacteria bacterium; assembly: GCA_003164785.1. Lineage (GTDB taxonomy): Bacteria > Pseudomonadota > Gammaproteobacteria > Steroidobacterales > Steroidobacteraceae > Bog-1198. Next base: position 11,429 of record PLUE01000018.1, read on the forward strand.
GCATGCTCGCGTCCGACACCCATCCGCTCCTCACGCCGCGCATCAAGAAATACCTGACGACGCAGGCGAATTTCGACGAAGGCGCCTGGCGCGCCTGGCAAACCCACTGGTTCACGACCGGTCTGCAGGCGGTGGAACAGCGCCTGACCACCGAGCCCCAGACCGGCACGTTCTGTCATGGCGACGAGATCACCCTGGCCGACATCTGCCTGGCGAGCATCGTCGTCGTCACCCGCGTGTTCAAGATCACCGTGGCGGGGATCCCCACCGTCAACCGCATCCTATTCGCCTGCGAAAAGCTCGACGCGTTCGCGAAAGCCGACCCGTATCGACAAACCGGGGCGCCGATTCGCTAGAATGCCGCGCGCGCCGGATCGGCATCTCAATCCACTGAAGGATCAGACTTGGCTACTTTCCTGCTCGCCTTCGGGGCCCTGTTCTCGATCGTCAATCCCCTGTCGGGCGCCTTCATTTTTTTCGGCGCCACCCGCGAACTCGAGCCCAAGACCCGCGCGGCCGTCTCGCGCTGGGTCTCGATTTATGCGTTCTGCATCGTCGCCGCATCGCTGTACATCGGCGCCTATGTCCTGAAGTTCTTCGGCATCTCCATCCCCGTTCTGCGGGTCGCGGGCGGCATCATCGTCTCCATGACCGGCTGGCGCATGCTCAACGAACCCGACGCCACGGAGCAGCGCCGCAGCGAAACGCCCAGCCCCAAGTCGATCGCGGTGTCGCCCAGCCGGCTCGCGTTCTACCCGTTGACCATGCCGCTCACCACCGGCCCCGGCACCATCTCCGTCGCGATATCGATCGGCGCCAGCCGCCCCAGCGGCCTGCACGCCCCGCTGCTCGTGTTCTTCATCGAAACGCTCGCCGCCACCGCCCTGCTCGTCGGGCTGGTGTACGCCTTCTATCGCAACGCCTCGCGTCTGGCCGACCTGATCGGCGCGACCGGCACCACCATCGTCGTGCGGCTCTCCGCCTTCCTGTTGTTCTGCATCGGCATCCAGGTGTTTTGGAACGGTGCGGCCGAACTGCTGGGCACGCTGCCCCTGGGCTCCGCCGGCGGTACCTAGCCCGGCGCGCTCGCCCCAAGGGACACCGCCCCGGAACACTCGAGCGCCATGCATCACCGGCTTGAACCACGACCAATTGAGCCGCTTCGCCCTCAAGCTGTACGATGCGGTCGCCGCACCCTGCCAGATCGGCAAGCTCGTCATCGACGTCCGGCCGAGCATCGGCATCGCTCTGTGTCCCGACGATGTGATCACGGCCGAGGCGCTGATGAGAAAGGCCGACGCCGCGATGTACACCGCCAAGCGTGCAAAATCCCGCTACGCCTTTGCCCTGCCGGGTCCCTGACGGGCTGGTCACGCCCGCGAAAGTCGGTCAAGCTGGACACTCATACAAGAAACCCTGCGCAGGGTTCTGGAGAGCGCGTGAGTTCGCAAGTGAGAATCGATCGGCTGGTGGACGACCAAACCTTCGGGCGTTTCAATCTTCTCCTCTTGGTCTGGTCGTTCCTCGCGATGCTGTCCGACGGCTTCGACATCTCCTCGCTCGCGTCCGCCGCCCCCGAACTCGCCCGCGCCTGGCACGTCCCCGCCAAGGCCTTCGGCCCCGCGTTCAGCGCCAGCCTGTTCGGCGTGCTGTTCGGCGCCCCGCTGCTCGGTTATGTCGGCGACCGGTTCGGGCGCCGCGTCGCCGTGATCGCCGGGTGCCTCATCTACGGACTCGGCACGCTGGCCTGCGTCGCGGCATCGAACCTCGACCAGATGATCGCCTTGCGCTTCGTCACCGGCATCGGCATCGGCGGCCTCATGCCCAACACCATTGCACTCAATTCCGAGCTCTCCCCGAAGCGCCTGCGCGCCACCCTCATCGTCCTCATGTTCACCGGCATCACCACCGGCAGCGCGCTGCCCGGCTACATCCAGGCCTGGCTGATTCCCCGGCACGGCTGGCCCATCATGTTCTGGATCGGCGGTCTCGCACCGCTCGTCATCGCCGCCTGCCTGGTGTTCACGTTGCCCGAGTCCGTGAAATTTCTCCGCGGCCGGCCCGAACGTCGCGCTGAACTCCTCTCGACCCTGCGGCGCATGCGCCCCGACCTCACCATCGCCGACGATGTCGAATTCGCCCAAGAGCCCCTGCCCCCGGCCGGTGGATCCGGCATCGCCCAACTCCTGCACGGCGGCCTGGCATGGATCACGCCGCTGCTCTGGGGCTGTTTCGCCACCGCACTGATGGCCAATTATTTTCTGCTCAGCTGGCTGCCGCTGATGCTGGTGAACAGCGGCTATTCCGCGCAGCAAAGCGGCCTCACGACCAGCTTTTATCACTACGGCGGAACGCTGGGAGGACTGCTCGTGAGTCTCGTGCTCGGCCGCCTCGGATTCACGGCCGTGGCGATCCTGTTCCTGCTCGCCATCGCCGCGATCGCCGCCATCGGCCTGCCCGGCATTTCGTACGGATTCATGTCCGCCGCCGTCGCGCTCGCCGGCTTCGCCACGCTCGGCGCGCAATTCGGCAACAACGCAGCGTCGGGTCTTCTCTATCCCACCACCATCCGCGCCCGCGGCGTCGGCTGGGCGCTCGGCATCGGCCGCTTCGGCTCGATGCTCGGCCCGCTGATCGGCGGCCTGCTCATCGGCATGCAGCTGCCGTTGCAGCGCCTGTTCCTGCTCGCCGCCGCGCCCATGGTGATCGGCCTGATCGCGAGCATCGGCGTCGCCGCACTCTGCTACCAGCGCCTCGGCGGCATGCACCTCGACGACCTGCCCGCACCCGGCATCGAGCGCTAGGCCGCTAGCCCTCGATACCCTGCGCCTTCAAGTACTCGTCGTAGGTCCCGCGGAAGTCCACGATCCCGCCGCCCGACTTCAATTCGATGATGCGCGTCGCCAGGCCACCAACGAATTCACGATCGTGCGAGACGAAGATGAGCGTGCCCGGATAATGCTCGACCCCGATCTGCAACGATTCGATGGTCTCCATGTCCATGTGGTTGGTCGGCTCGTCCATCAACAAGATGTTCGGCTTGGTCAGCATCAGCTTGCCGTAGATCATGCGGCCCTTCTCGCCGCCCGACAGAACCTTCACCTGCTTTTTGGTTTCCTCACCGGTGAACAACAGCCGCCCCAGAGTCGCGCGCACGATCTGATCGTCGTCCGCCTTTCCCGTGTACTGCGACATCCACGTGAACAGATCCACCTTGTCCTCGAACTCCGCCTCGGTATCCTGCGGCATGTAGCCCGGCTGCGCATTCTCCACCCACACGATCTTGCCGGAGGTCGGTTTCAGTTCGCCCGCCAGCAGCCGCATCAACGTGGTCTTGCCCGCGCCATTGGGCCCGATGATGGCCACGCGTTCCGCGCCTTCGATGTTGATGGTCACATCCTTCAACACCGGCTCCGTGGTACCCGGATAGGTGAAGCTCACCTTCTCGATGGACACCGCCGAGCGGTACAACTTCTTGTTCTGCTCGAAACGGATGTACGGATTCTGCCGCGACGACGGCCGGATCTCCTCCACCTTGATCTTCTCCAGCTGTTTCTTGCGCGAGGTCGCCTGCCGCGCCTTCGACGCATTCGCCGAGAAGCGTCTCACGAACTCCTGCAGGTCCGAGATGCGATCCTTGGCCTTCGCATTCGCCGCCTCCACCCGGGCGCGCGCCTGCACCGACGCCAGCATGAAGTCGTCGTAGTTGCCCGGATAGATCTTCAGCTGTTGAAAGTCCAGGTCCGCCACGTGCGTGCACACCTGATTTAAAAAGTGCCGATCGTGGCTGATGATGACCATGGTCGCATCGTAGTTGTTGAGCGCATTCTCCAGCCAACGGATCGAGTTGATGTCCAAATTGTTGGTCGGCTCGTCGAGCAACAGCACGTCCGGCCGCGAGAACAACGCCTGTGCCAGCAACACGCGCAGCTTGAGGCCCGGCGGCACTTCGCGCATCGGCCCGTTGTGCCGCGCTTCCGCGATCCCCGCGTCCGTCAAGATCGCCCCCGCCCGCGCCTCCGCGTCGTAGCCACCGTATTCCGCGAACACACCCTCGAGTTCCGCCGCCTTCATGTAATCGTCGTCGGTCGAGTTCGGATCCGCGTAGATCCGGTCGCGTTCCTTCATCGCCTCCCACAGTTCCGTGTGACCCCGCATGACCACGTCGAGCACCCGCTCATCCTCATAACCGAACTGGTTCTGGTTCAACTTGCCGAGGCGCATGCCCGACTGCAGCATCACGTCGCCCGCGGTCGGATCCAGATCACCGCCCAACACTTTCATGAGCGTCGATTTGCCCGACCCGTTCGCGCCGATCAACCCATAGCGGTTGCCGTCGAAGAACTTGACCGTGACCGCCTCGAAGAGCGGTTTCGCGCCAAACTGGATGGCGACATTGGAAGTAGCAAGCATGTTGGCCAATCACCTTAATAGAGAGCGGCGTCGGCCGCGTGCGCAATAGAAGAACCACCAGGGTTTGAGTGCCGGAGCGTGCGGGCGCGCACGTCTTGCCCGATATTCGGGTGCCGGTCGGGGACGATTCTAACCGAGCAGCCGCCCCGGCGCGTGCCTTTAGGCGCCCCCCGTCCCACCCCGCTTGAAAAAATACCGTAAAAACAAATGGTTACCGCCCCGCCGCACCTCCGCCAAAGTCCCCCAGCGCGGCGCTTTCGGCGCAAATAGCTCCCCCATCACCAAACTGATGCGCCCATCCCCCACCTCCCGCCCCGCCAGCTGCGGCGCCAAGGTCAAGAACTGCTCGTCCACCACCTGCGCCGCATAGAACCCCGCCAGCAACCGCGGCCCACCCTCCACCAGAACCCGACCCATCGGCATCCGCTGCGCCCGCGCCACCGCGCCGACCGCCTCCAAGATGTCCGGCGCCGCCAGCGCCCCGCGGCCACGCCCGATCGCGCAAATCGCCACCCCCTCCGGCAGCGCCACAGCCGACAACTGCCGCGCACCCGCCCGCGTCGTCACGATGAGTAAGGATGCCCCTCCGGCGTCCCGCCCACCACCCGCGCCCCAGGGCCCGCCAAGTTGCCGGTCGGCCTCCACTGCACGACGCGCCGCAAACACCGGCGAACTCAGATCCAACCGGCCGCTGGAACTGACCACGACCCTGAGCGGGGCCCGTTCTCCGCGCAGTGTCCGGTTCAGTACCCGGTAGTCCGCGGCCAGTTCCGGACAAATCGCCTCGGCGGTCCACATACGACCGGAATCGGCCTCCAGCGATCCGCCGCCGACGATCACCACGTCCGCCGTCGCCCGCAACAATCCCATGACCATCCGGTCCTGGGCGCTGAAGCCGCTGATGTCGCCGCCGCCGTCGTGACCCTTGATCCTCAGCGACACCACCCCGTCGAGCGTGCTCACGAAGTTGCTGAACACCCGCGGCCCCGACCGCGACTTCTGCATCCTGAACTCGCCGAACAGCCGCACCAGTGTCGGTGGCAAGGGCAGCACGCTGCCGTGGCGGGTCTCCAGCAATGTCTGCAACGGGGCGATGATCGATCGGGCAGTCATGGCGAACTCTCATGGATTATTGAACAATCGTAATTTTGTCGATTGCAGCATATGTCCGGTTGGAAATAGGAATAAAATCACGCGACGTAGGAGATCTGATTGGAAACATCGTCGTTGGCAGCATTGTCCTCGGAGGCACCGTCCTCGGGGGAATCATCTTTTGAACCGTCGTTTTTGGTGAATTCTTGACCGTCATCCTCAACAACCGGTGGGACGTCAACCTCGACGCCACGTACCGGGTCGCCTGGCAGCGCGAATCCGTGAAGATATCCGACGCGGCGATGCAAAAGATCGCCTCGAGCCGAGCATCGTTTCTCGAGATGATCGACCGCGACCCTTCCGTGGTGATCTACGGCGTCACGACCTCCATGGGCGAAGCCGCCAGCCAGCGATTGACGATCGAACAACGCAACCGTCACGCCCGCATCAAACCCTTCCCCGCGGCGATCGCCTTCGGCGACTACCTGCCCGACCGTGTCGTGCGCGGCATCGTGCTGGCGCGGTTGACCAATTTTCTCGAAGGTCACGCAGCCACGACGCCGCGCATCGCGCAGGCCGTGGCCAACATGCTGGACGGCTCGCCGATGCCCCCGGTCGCCGCCGCCGGCCAGGGCGGCGCCGGGGAGATCCTCGCGCTGTATCCACTGTTTGCCCAACTCTCCACGGCATTCGAACTCGAGGTCAAGGAGCGCGGCTCGCTCATCAACGGATCGCCCTGCGCCGCGGCGCTGGTCGCCGACTCCGCCATCGCGGCGCAGCGCCGGCTCCGTCTCGCCTTCAAGACGTTCGCCCTCTCGATCGAAGCCTTCCGCGCCCCCATCGAACATTACGACCCCGCGCTCGACGGACTCTGGGGCGACAAGGACGAAGCCGCCGCGCTGCGAGCCCTGCGCGCCTATTTGAACGGCGCGATGGACGGACGCCGGAATTACCAGGCACCCGTGAGCTATCGCATCGTGCCGCGCGTGCTGGGTCACGCCCATCGCGCCGCCGCCGCCGCCGCGCACGCCGCCACCGTCTCGTTATCCTCGATCAGCGACAACCCGGTGTATCTGCCGCCCGACGAGAAGTACGAACTCGGACGCTGCATCACCACCGGCGGCTATCACAACGCCATGGCGACCCCCGCACTGGATGACCTCGCCGGGATCTGGGCGGACATCTGTCTGCTCTGCGATCGACACAGCGCCAAACTCCTGAACGGCCGCGTCTCGCAGATGCCCGACCTGCTGCTCGTCGGACGCCAGCCCGGAGAAAGCGACGGTCGCGGCAACATCGGTTACGTACCCATGGCCGCGGCCGGTTATATCGAGATGGCCAAGCACACCGCGCAACGCACTTTCATACCCGGCAGCGATTCCGCGTCGAATCAGGACGATGTCGCCACGCCCACGTTCCTCGCCTGGAGCAAGGAACAACGCACCGGACGCTGCCTCGACGCCTGCCTCGCCATGCTCGCGGTGGTCGCCTCCCAGGCCCTGTACGTCACCGACCGCGCACCACCCCCCGCACTGCGCGAGTTCGTCGGTCTCGTGCGCAGCCACGTACCCCCCCTGGTCGAGGACCGCGTGCTCGGACCCGAATTCGACCGCCTCACCGAAGCGCTGACCGCCCAGGTGTTCTCAGCGGACAGCGACATCCACGCCGACGTCACGCTCGACGCGGGCTAGCCGCCCCGCAGCCGCTGCGCAACTTGGCGCCGTTCGCCTGCGGCAGATACGGCGTGCACCGCTCCGGCTTGTCGGTCTTGATCGCGGCGTGCGGCGCCGAAAGGACCACCCCATCACTCGCCAGCTCATCGGCCGCCACTTTTTGCAACGCCGCCACCTGCGCAGCAGACAGTCCCAGTTCGTAACCCGAACACTCCGTCTCGCCCAGCGACCGCGGATCGCGCCCCGTGACCCTGCCGAACACCCAGGTACATCCACTCGCGATCGCCTAGCGAACCCAGCATCCGGGTGATAGGTCACCACAATGGCGCATACGTCGCCATTGGTCGGAGGGCGATCTGGCACACCGGGGCTCATATGATCGGGTGGACCTCTTGGACGGCAAGACTCACAATGGCGGCCTGCGGCAGCGGCTCACGCGTGCATTACCATCAGGGCGATCTTGCAAAATGTCGGACATTTTCATTTATACGATTCTGAACTATTACACGAAGAAAGAGACGTTGGACCCTGGCTTTCTCACACTCGATAACTCAGCGAACGAGAGGCCCGATTGGTTTGAATATTGGCCCATCCGAAAATTCCTCCTCAACGAACCCTTAAACGAAGATGCCTTTTATGGTTTCCTGTCGCCTCGATTTAAAGAAAAAACCAATTTAAGCTCCGCCGCGGTATATGAGTTCATCAAGGCGAACAGCACGGCCGATATTGTGCTGATGACGCCGAGTCTCCATCTGACTGCCTATTATTGGAACGTCTTTCATTATGGAGAAGCGTGTCACCCGGGCCTGTTGAATCTCGCCACCCAGTTTTTTAGGCGCATCGGCCGCCCCACGAATCTCACCGATCTGGTCACGAATTCGCGCAATGAGATTTATTCGAACTATATGTTTGCCAAGCCTCGTTTCTGGAGAGCATGGCTTGAGATCACAGAGCAGCTTATCGCAATCGCCGAGTCGCCCACCGATCCGCTCGGCATCGAACTCCGAAAACTGACTACGTATCGTGGGAAAACCGACGTCCAAATGAAAATATTCATCATGGAGCGCATTCCCACCTGGTTACTCGCGCGCAATTCAGATTTTGTGGCAGCGGTACGAGACCCTTTTGTCGTGCGTTCTCGCCTTTATAAGGTACCAGGGGCGATCATCTGCGACGCGCTCAAAGTGGCCTACGTAACCAACGGCCGTCAGGAGCAATACAAGGATTTGTTTCGTTACATGAGCCGATTCGGGAAATTTTTCAGCTTGCAGATGCGATTGGGCAATTTCCTCGGCTTCAGGGCCATCCGCTCGAGCCTCTCGGCCCTGTCATCTTACTGGACGAAAGCCGGCAAATCCTGATTGTAATGGCATGGCGCGGCATGAGCGCCATCAGTCTATAACGCTCGCGCCGGCGGGATTGATCTCCTCGATGAGGGTCATCAAGTCGCGGCCGAGCGGCAGATCCGCAACCTCTCGCAATTTCTTGACTTGCGTGCTTATGGAAGGTCCCACCAACGCACACGAAACGGCGGGGTTTGCGAGTGCCCGGGCCAGCGCCAATTGCCAGAGGGACAGAGAGTGGACAGCAGCTGCCTCGTCGAGCGACGTGATTGCCTGGGTGACCGAGGCCGTGAGTCGAGCCCCATAGTTGTTTGTAGGCGAGGCGGCCGCGAATCGACTATTCGCCGGGAATGCTTCCCCAACGTGATATTTGCCGGCTAGCAACCCTTCGCCTAAGGGGCTATAGGCCAAATTACCGACGCTGGAGCGGTGGGCCACGTGCATGACATCAGTCTCTGCGCGTCGATCTAGGAGGTTGAATCGGGCCTGGTGGCTTGCGATACCAGAGAACTCATGAACATTCACAGTCTCCACCGCAGCGGCAAGCTGCGAGCCCGTGAAATTGCTGCAACCGACGTACCGAACTTTCCCGTCTCGGACCAGCTGATCGAGGCCGCTCAACGTGTCCTCGATCGGCACATCGGCGCTGAAGTTGTGAATCTGCAGCAGGTCGATCCGATCCGTCTGCAAGCGACGCAAACTGAGTTCACACTGCGCCATCAACACACGCCGGCTATTGCCGATCTCGTGGGGTTTGGCGTCAGAAGTTGCAGCCTGACCGAACTTCGTTGCAATGAGCAGCTCGTGGCGCCGACCAGACTTTTTCAACGCCTCGCCGAGCAGCGTCTCACTGACACCACGACCGTAACTGACAGACGTATCGAAGAGATTGATCCCAACATCCAGGGCGGCCGATACGATCGCTTCGGCCTCTTTAGCATCAGCTCGCCAGCCGAAGGTCATACAACCGACGCCGATAACACCGATTTTTAAATCCGTGTTACCAAGATGCCGGTACTTCACGAGAAAACTCGTTACTCGGCGACGTCGGTCTTGGCTTTGGCCTGATAGTCCTTTTGGAGGCTCATCCCATAAGGGGATTTTTCTGGCTTATACAACGTGAAGTGGGGCTCGTCCCATTCCGCATCGGTTTTTCGCGTCGTGTAATAAAAGGTGCTGAACACGCGGCGATAGACCCCGGGAGGAGTCTGCAACGGTTGAGGCTGCCCATGATTCGAGTCATCGGTCACTTCAAAAATTACGGCGCGATTGAATATCGGCTCAACTTGGACTTTGCGGGTCATATCTTTCGACCATAACTCAAGCTGACCGCCCCATTCCGTTTTCCAATCGGGCGCTAGATATAAAAGGACGTTGAGCCGCCGGTGCGCCTGCAGTTTGTGGTGCCAATTGAAGTCTGCATGGATTTTGAGAAACTCGCCCGGACCAGTGGCCATGGCCCCGCCGCCAATGAAGTAGGGATCGGCAAAAAGACAATCGATGCCGGTGAGAGCCTCGAGAAAGAGCAAGCACTGGCGACTGATGACCGCATTCGCCAATAGTCGCATCGGCATCGACAGCGACGATACATCTTCGACGAACTTACGAACGACATTTTTATTGGCGTGCGTTTTCCAACGCACGCTGGAGTCGTTGGGATCTGGATATGCCTGGGCCAGTGCCTTGGCAACATCGGCCGGCAAAAAATTGTCCAGCACGATATAAGGATACGGATCGTTAGACTTGAATTGATCCTTGTACTTCAATGCCAGTCGGGCGTAGTGAGGCTCGTCAAAGAGCGTCACAATCCGTGGCGTAAGCTGATCAATCTCGAATTCTACTGGCGATTGCATGCATCCACCTGATGAGGCAAAGCGCGATTATCTCATAGCGCAGGCCTGCGCCAGATTAAGGTCAATTTAGCCCTGTAATAAGGCATGGGGGTGTTGGTGATCGCCGAGAAAACGCTGTAACCGGGGCGCCGGTAATGCAATTTATGTTGCGCAACTACTAGAGGTCACGACACGATTCGCGCCTTTGATCCACGTTCACGGAGTGTCCATGTATACCGTAACGGGCCCCTTGGTTAAGAGGACCTAGCCTCAGCATCCTGCCAGCCGAACTCCTCAACCCGCGTTGCATTGCAAAATGCGCTGCCGAATTTTATTGAGCAACGCAACGCGGGGCCATCTTTCAAGAATTCGTCCGCTAAAACATCAACCTCGCTCAGCTCAGTGCCTGCGGCTCACCAATTCACGGCGGCGATCGTCTCGATGTCGCTATTTATGGAGCAGGTGCCCGTGCCAGTGACGGTGACTGATGCTCCAGCTGTATGAGCCTGCACCAGCAGCGTGAATAGATCATCGTAAAAAGCACTCGTTTTTGGAAGTAAAAAATACCACCCGCCGAGGCCTGTACCGCACGGATTACTGGATTTTGCGCCGCTTGTCTTCACCAACACGACGTCGCCATAGGTCGCGGTAATCTCAACGGTCACCGTACCAGACGCCGAACCAGCAGCAAACGCTGCCGCGGGTACCGTCAAAACACACAAGGCCAATATTTGTTTCATCCACTTCATGATGTTGCCTCCGTTGGGTTGTAATAATGCTCAAATCCTCGACCAAAAAAATAATTTAGGTGGCGAAGAATCTCTGCGGCATCAACCTTACTACCCGATGTCCCTAGAAACCGAGGGCCGCGCAAATAGTTATTTCTTTATTTCTTGTTTTGTGGGTCTTCGTGATTTCGTATGGGTA
>PLUE01000068.1 GCA_003164785.1 Gammaproteobacteria bacterium
CTCACATCACATTGGCACAGGGGGGTTGCAGCGATCCTGGTCCGCGTATGCGCAAACACGAGATAGCTATCGGGCAACGGTGCTCGCTGCGTTCCAAGAAGTTGAGGATGGATTAAGCCTGACGCAGCGGCTCAAAACCGAGGTCGCGCAACAGCACGAGGCAAGCACGCAGGCCGGGGAAGCTCTGTGGATCTCCACCAAACTATACGATGCCGGGTTAGACAATTATCTAAGTGTTTCTGTTGCACAAGTAGCGCAACTCCAAGCTCGTACCAGCGAGGTCCAAGTCCAGGTTCGACAAATGCAGGCGGCTGTCTCCTTGATTCGCGCGATTGGCGGGGGTTGGTCCGATAAACGGATGCCGACTGAGAAGCAAACGCTGCCCTTTGGGCCATTCGATTCCGGGGTTCCCGACCGGTAATTACCTCGATCCCGGCCCCTTCGCCCGAATGCGGCTGCCCGACTTTCGCAGGCCCTTGAATCGTGCGCTCGAACGCGGAAAATCCGTCCATGCCTTGCAGCGTCAAATCCGTACGCAACCACTACCCGCGAAGCGCGGCCCGCGCCCCGAGGAGCTGATCGCCACCTCCGGCGCACAGACCCTGCCCACCAACTATGTGATGGCCTGGAACACCCAGCGCCTGCAACGCCGGTTGTCTGGCGATGGGCCTGTTGATCGTTCCCTGTCCGCGCAGCGATAATTCAGGGCCCCCAAGGCCCCCAGGCTTCCCAATTGAACGCTGGATTCGCGTAGACCTGTTCGTTGAAGTCGTCGTCTTCCGCTGCATTCTGATGGTCTTTGAGGTCGCTTTCGAGCTGTTTGATGCGTGCGTCCGATTGCTTGTTCTCCTGATATTTGCCGTACGCCTCCTGCGTGCCCACATAGAGACACTTGCAGACCGAGGGGTCGGCATACACGTAATGGACCGTATCAGCGGTAACGCGTTTGACAAATTTGTGCGGCGGGAGCTGAGTCAGCAAGGTTTGTCGCTCCGCCGTGTTGGCCGGACGGATCGTGAACCCCGCCACCGCGAGGTTGTTTTCATGGGTAACGATGCGTTGGCTCGGACTTTGACAGCCCGCAAGCGCCATTCCCATTGACGCCGCCACGACCATTGCCGACGAATTTTGACGCCGCCGCGCGCCGACGCCACGTGCATAGTTCATTCGCATGAAGTTCCTGAGAGTCTAACATGCAATCGTAGCAGAACCGCTCATGCCAAGCTTCGCGCCGTTTCCTTCGGTTGCTACCGTGCCACCTCTGTCGACGCCTTAAGTCTGACACAGCACAACCAGCGCCCCTCGCTTGCCCAAGACCATTACCTCAGCAATGTATACTGCCGCAGGCCTGAACGATGACCAGGATGGCCCCCACGATCGAAGGATTGAGGTCCAGGCTTAAATTCGCGTTGGCGATGGCAAGAAACAAAATTCCGCCCGAGGGCGCCGGCTGATCGCAGTTTGGTTTGGACAGCACAAAGGAAATTCAACCTCGCATCCATGCGCTCCCTAGGCTAATCGCTTGACCGCCACGCGCACCACGTCCAGAAAAGCCTGGGCCGCCGGTGAAGCATACGCGCCGGCATAGCTCACGATATTGAGCGGTCGACGGATCGCGAGATTTGGCCACCTGAGCGGCACGAGTTGACCGCCGGAGAGCTCAGTTTCCATGCAGACCCGCGGCAACCAGGCAATGCCGCCGCCTTGGACGGCCGCTCGTTTGAGAGCTTCGGTGTTTCCCAGGCTCAAGACGTTAGTGGGCACGATATTGAGCGCGCCCAGCATGTCCATGACGAGTTCGCGGGTTCCTGAGCCCGGTTCGCGCGCGAGCACGGGCAAGGTCGTCAGCGATTGCACGCCCAGACGCTTGCCGGCCAGGAACTTGGCATCGGCTGCAACCACCGGCACGATCTCATCCTGTAACAGGCGCTCCACTTTGAGCTTGTCGTTGTGCAACGGCCCCTCGATGAAGCCGAATGCAAAGCGCCAATCCGCGACGCCGTCGGCAACTTGCTCCGTGTTGCCGACGAATACGGAGAGCGTGATCTTCGGATGCCGCCCGCGAAACTCGACCAGCCAAGCCGGCAACAAGTAAGTGCCGATGGTGTTGCTTGCCCCGATGAGCAATTCACCGCGGTCAACGTTGACGATATCGCGCATGGCCGCCGCGGCCGATCGCTCCATGTCGAATATTCGCGCTGCGTAGTCGCGCAATATCTCGCCCGCCTGCGTCAGGCGCATGCCGCGCGGCAAACGCTCGAACAATGCCAGTCCCAGACTGTTTTCGAACCACTTGAGCTGCCGTGAAATCGCCGGCTGCGAGATGTGCATCCGCTGCGACGCAATGGTCAAACTTCCCGATTGCGCGATGGTCTGAAAAATCGCCAGATGATGCAGATTCATATATAAAGTATATAGATCAAGGTTTATACCTGTATTGGTCATTGCTCCTGGTTAGGCTCAAGATGCCGGCATTCATCCAGACTCGAGGTTCCAGCCATGTCACCTGTGCTTGTCGCTCAGCCCGTCGCTCCTTCCCAGGGTTCATCCGGCGCCGGCCACCTTTTGCCTGGTATCACCGTCATTGCGGGCATTGCCTATGGCGCTACTGCTCAAGTTGCCCAGGCGGCAGGGGCGGCCGTCGGCGACAGTGCAGCCAGTGCCGGGGCCCGCGAGGTGTTCAGCTGATGCGTGCCGCTTTGAATTCACGCCGGCAATTTCTCCGCGGGGCCAGCGTGCTGCTCGCGGGGGCGGCTCTGCCGCTTCGCGATCTGGCCGCCACGGTGGATCAACCCTTCGGCAATGGCACGCGCGAATTGGTGGTATATCCGCAGAAGCGCCCGTTGATGCGCATCACGACGCGGCCACCGCACCTCGAGACTCCCTTTTCGGTGTTCAACGAGGGTCCGATCACACCCAACGACGCCTTCTTCGTGCGCTATCATCTCGCCAATATCCCCTTGTCAGTGGACTTGAACGCCTACCGTCTGCGGGTGCATGGGAAGGTCGGTCAAGAGCTCTCTCTGTCGCTCGAGGACTTGCAACGAATCGGCGACGCCGAGGAACTGGTCGCTGTGAATCAATGCGCGGGGAACAGCCGTGGCTATTCCATGCCGCGAGTGTTCGGCGCCCAACTCGGCAACGGCTCCATGGGCAATGCCCGTTGGGCCGGGTTGCCGCTGCGCCGGTTGCTCCAGAAGGCGGGCATTGCCGCTGATGCCACCCAAGTGACCTTCAATGGGCTCGACACGCCTGTACTCCCGGCAACCTCCGACTTCATCAAGTCGTTGGCGATCGATGATGCCCTGAGTTCTGACGTGCTGCTGGCCTGGAACATGAACAATGAACCGATTCCCATGCTCAACGGCTATCCGCTCAAGCTGATTGTCCCCGGATACTTCGGCACCTATTGGGTGAAACATCTCTGCGACATCGAGGTCATCAATACGCCTTTCGCGGGACACGACGCCCTCTTTATGACGACGGCGTATCGCCTACCGGACAATGAATGCGGCTGTGTCCCACCCGGAACGCAACCGGCCAACACGGTACCCATCGGCCGATTCAAAGTCCGTTCCTTCGTCACCAGCCTGACGAACGGCTCGATTTTACACCGTGGGCGAACGACGCAGATCAAGGGCATTGCCTTTGACGGTGGCTATGGGATCAAAACCGTGCAGATATCCATCGATGGGGGCGTGTCCTGGCGCGATGCGATCCTCGGCGAGAATCTCGGCAAGTATTCGTTTCGAGAATGGCGCGTGGCACTGACGCCGACTCAGGTGGGGCCGCTGGAGCTTCGCGTGCGTGCTTCGAACACCCGCAACGAGACACAACCCGCCGAGGCTGCCTGGAATCCAGCCGGATATGCGCGCAACGTCATCGAATCCATGCACCTGGTGGTGGTCTAGATGCGCGCCGTCCTATGCCTTGTTGCAGCGTGCCTTGCCGCCTATGCCGCAGATGCGATCACTCTTCCCCCTGAGACTGCCGCGCTTGCGCATTCGCCGTTGCCGGGCTACATGGTCGCCATGCAAAAGTGTGGCATCTGCCACTCCGCCGACTACATCACGCTACAGCCGCCCCATATGACATTCGAGCAGTGGGGCAAGGAAATGGCGAAAATGCAGCACACGTACGGTGCTCCCATCAGTGACGCGGAAATCACGCTGCTGGCTGCTTATCTAGCGTCGACCTATGGTGACGCAGTGACCGTACCCAAGGAAGCCCGGGTCAGTCCTGCGTCTCTTGCCCAATCGGACGTCCAAACCCTCATCAATTCCAATGGGTGTCTCGGCTGCCACGCTCTTCAGCAAAAGATCGTCGGCCCTGCGTTCCGGGATGTCGCGGCGAAGTATCGAGGAAACCCTGAAGCGCTTGTGACCGTTGAATCGCATATCCGCTCCGGCGGCCAGGGCCGGTGGGGCGCCGTGCCCATGCCACCCTTCTCCGGCCTCGACGCCCGGGAATTGGAGATGCTCGCAACTTTTGTTCTTCAACAGCATTAACACGGCGCGCGAATGCCCGGATTCCTGGGCTTCGATCGATCGTCTGACATCCTTATTGCGTCCGCATACCCCCCGTGAAGTAGGTGAGAACATAGGCTCGAAGAAACCCATGTTTTGCGCTCAACAGCCGCAGCAAGTACCGGCCAGGCCGCCATTTCGGTGATCGTACATCGAACAGCGTAGACGCTGAAGATTAAAATACGGCGACTGCAGCATTAAATTCGAACCGCGGCTTACTAAGACGCTGGCGGCTCAATGCACACGGACTGGGGTTGGCGAGTAAGTTTCCTGCATGCGCCAGCGCACCGATCTATTTCGAGGCGGTGCGTAGCGTCGGAGCATCGCCTCCGCCCAGGCACAATAATCGCATCCGAGCATTTCAATGGTACGAAGGAACTCAGTGGACGAATGGATCGAACTGCTCGCTGTTGGGGGGTCGCGTGCGATCCTGGATACAGCCCCTGACTTCGCCCCTTCTGATCCATTCACGGCAGACCCGTGCCGCTGCAGATGAACACGAAGCGCATGTTTCGGATCAAAGCGCATCCTTGATGTCCGTGTAACCAGAAGAGTATCCATCGTATTGCTCTCTTGATGCTCATCCGTCATTTATTCGTACCCACATTGCCGTCTGTTCGCGGAGCACGACGTGCCCATGATAATAGGGATTTCGGGGAGTCGTGTTAGCGTGGCATACTAAGACCATACTTTTCTCAGCTTCGCGGTCGGCGCGTCTCGCGCCTGACACTCTGCGCAGCGAAGCGATAGGCGCATCAACATGGACTGGATGATAGGCGGCTGGAGGATGCTCGGGATCGGACTGGGATCGATCCTTGCGATCATGGTCCTGGCCCTGGGCGCCTTAGCGTTGGTCAAGTACCTATCAAAACGGAAGTAGGGGTTACCTGGATTTCCGTGCCAAGAGTGCCGCTAGAAACGGGGTGTTCTTCCCCAGCGCCACGGGCAACGGCTACCTAACGCCATGAATGGAAAATGGTTTCTGTACCCTGGAAACCATTGATATTTCCCGAGAAAAATGGCGTCGAATCCGAGTTTTTGCCGAGAACAATTTGAACAAATTTCTCCTGGAAAAGTGGGTGTTTTTGAGTGAACAGGAAACCCAGCACAATCCGTTGATTACCAAGGTCCCGGGTCCCGGTCCATTCTTCTCGGCATTTCCTGCCGCCACTATTGGCACGGAAATCAAGGCGAGGCCAAGACGCGCCGGATTCATATTGCAGCAAGGAATCGCAAGCGGGACTTCCCGGGTCCCAATTTGTTAACGAAGCTGACTTCGCGAACGCACCGCAGCACCAACGGAATTGATAATCTCACCGAATTTGCCTACTCCCCAGTCCGGGCGCTCATGCCGTCGACATGACCTCCACATGGTAGTCGACCCCAATCCACCGCTTGCCCGGCATGTACCGAAAGGTGAAATCCACCCTCTGCCCGGCGATCAGGCGCGCGGTTTCGATGGGCAGTACGTGCAACCCGAGGCTGTTCGGCGTGGTCGGCCGCTCCTCGACGTTCTGCCAGCCGTTGAATCCCCAGCGCACGCTGCCGGGTGCGCACAGCGTGACGAGCAGCGAGTTGCCCACACTAATCGTCGAGATTCGTGCCTGCTCGCTCCAGATCGCGCGCGTCGCCTTGCAGCGTTCACCCCGATAGCGCTGCCATACGGCCTCAGGACGGTCGAACGGGCGCCCCAGGGCACGCGATGCGACGAGCTTGAGGTATTCCGCATGTGTCCAGGCGAGTGGCATGGCGGATCCGGTGGGCCGGCCGATGCTGAGGCCGCGTTGCGCAATGGGCAGCGCGTCCCACACCTGTTCCGGCATCATCCCGCCCGGTGAGGCCATCCGAGCCATGGCCTCCAGATACGGCAGCGGATCATGACCGCAGGCGATTTCGTAATGACCGCGCTCGCCGGTGAGCAGCGGCCATGGCCGTCCGCGACCGCGCCCGTCGAATGCACTACCATCGTCGTGTTCGCCGTAGCCATCTTCGGTGTAGCGGCGCCAGACCGGTCCATAGGGCGTATCGACTTTCAGGACGGCATCGGCGAGCCGCACGCTGCCAAGGATAAGAGGATCATCAAAACGGCGCAGACCGAAGCGCACCAGTTGCAAAAAATCGACGCCGAACTCCGCCGCCGCCGGCAGATCCGGGTCGATTTCCAGATTCTTGATCGGCAGGGCGCGATTGAATGCACCGCGATCATTGATGACTTGCTGCGGAGCCTCGCGCACGTAGTAGCCCGGAATGCCGAACTGCCGCGCCAGCGGCGTATCGTGCACCGCAGTCCAGTCGTCGAGCCGTGAGTTCCAAAAATCCGCAATGTCCAGCGCCAGCTCACGAGCGTCGGCAGGCAGATACGGCGCGCCGCTGACGAGCGCGGCAATGCATGCGGCGAGCGTGAACGTGTTGAGTCCCGCGTCCTCCTCCCAACGATCCTGAGCGCTCGCAGGGCCGTTGCGCACAATGAACGACAGCGCACGCCGAATCATGTCGACGACTTCGGTTCCCTCCAGCGCATTGCGCTCCGCCAGCAAGGTCGCCAGCAGCACCGGCAGCGCCGTCTCATCCAACTGCACCCCCGTCCAATACGGCTTGCCGCCGAGCCATTGATTCTGGTTCCAATGACCGTCCGCGAGTTGCGTGGCGCGCAAGTATCTCAAGGTATTGCCCGCCTCGCGCGCGGCGTCGACGGCCAGCAAGGCGCCGGCGCATTCCACCAGATCCCGCGGCCATACCAGGTGATAGCCTTCTCGTTCCTCTTTGGTGTTGCCCCACGGCACGCTCAAGCTCGCGACCATCGCGCCCGGATAGGTCTTATCCTGATGGGCGCGCAGCACCATGGTGGAAATGTGGAACTGCTCGGTGCACACAGCCGGCAGAGTATGCGTATAGGCCACCGGCACTTGCGATCGCGAGTACCACTCCGTCCAGTTGATGAGGTGTCGTTCGCGCACTCGCTCGAAGGGCTCGTACAGCGCGGTCAGCGCCAGCGTCGCGGCCGATTCGGTGCTGCTGCCGAAGGCGAGCGCCAGCACCGCAGAGCGCGGCAGTTCTCCCAGCAACGCGACGTTGCCCGGACCTGCCGAGGAATACTCCCAGGTCATCGCGCCGTTGCGGGCAAAGTCCTGCCAGCCGTCGCTCGTCCCCACATAGCCAGCGCTCGCTCGCCCGACGGCATCGCGCTGCCCTTCGGTGATCGCGCCGAGCGCCAGCGCGAACGGTCCCTGCTGGGCCGACAGCAGTCGCTTCCCGCCGTAGTCGAGCACCTCGGCGCGGTTGTTCATGCCCGTGCCGCCCAGATGCGGCGCGAGCAGCGCGTAGGGCCGCAGATTCTCATCGCCTGTGAGCACGACATTGAGGAGCAACGCGTCGCGATCCACACAGGGCACGACCTGCAGAGTGAGATCGAAGCGCTCGTGGTGGTGCACCACTCGCACGACAGGGATGCCCGGTGCGACGAGTTCCACCGAGTGGCGCCACAGCCGCTTCACTTCCACCCAGAACCCTCGTCCATCGGCCACCACAAAGCCAAGATCGCGAATCTGCGGGATGTCGATGCGTGGGTAATACACCTCGTTGATGATGCCGCCACCAATCGTGAACCAAACGCGGGACATCCCCAACGAGCAGCCGACCATTTCCTTGTCGCTGCTGCACCAGGTCGGCGGCGTGCCGGGAGCGCCGGGAGCCGGCCCGTCGTTTCGCGGCATGTCGCAATGTTGCATAAGCAGATTGATTCTCCCTGCGAAGCAGAGATCGATGGTAGTCCGAATTCCGATCGATGGAACATCAAACGAATGTTCGCGATGCAGGCATGCTGAGAACAGCATGCCTCCACAGGGCGGACATGTTTCCATCGACATCCTCGTCGGTCCGCGTGCGATGAGGTGCGTCGGTTCGCGCAGTATCAGAGTATGCAGTGGTCCCCCACCGGCCTCTGTGCGTTGGCGCACGGCCGGGTCGTCAACGGAAAACTCCGAATGCGAATGGCCACTCAACCCGCCTCGCTCCGCACCCCACTATCGATCGACTTAAGCGCGAGTTGATGAATGCAACCGCCCGGTAAGGTAACTGTCTGGGCCGCACGAACACTGGCATGTCAAGGAACCGTCTTGGGCATCGCGCTTTGCATAGCACTCTGATCGGCTTTCGCTATTTCACGCTATAACCGCGACCTTCCAAGCATGCCGCCTGAGCTCGCATATAATCAAAGCGCTTGTTACTTGATCCGTTTGTCGGTCCCTGAGCCGGCGCGCTTTGAATAGGATCGAAGCCGCTCTGCGCTGCGGCCCACGTGTGGCATTCGGTTTTGTCAGTGGCCTGTTGAGCGTCGCTTTGGCCGTTTTTGGGATAAGCCATTAAGTTCGGCGACTGAGCCGCGGCCTGCTGTTGTACCTCTGGCGGCGGACTCACGGTTTCGTACTCGTTGGCACTTCCTTCCCATTGATAGTAATTATCATCGGCGTAGTAATAAGGCGAGCCGTCCGCGCCCCAAAACGTCGAATAGTAAAAAGGTAGCGTCGCGTAATAGAGTCCGAGCCCGAGGCCAACGCCGCCCCAGCCCCAACCGCCGTAACCGCCGTAACCTCCGTGATATCCGTAGCCTCCTCGCCCTCCATAGCCCCCGTGGCCACCATAGCCTCCCCGATAGCCACCATATCCTCCGCGACCACCGTACCCGCCACGTCCACCATATCCTCCGCGACCGCCGTACCCGCCACGTCCACCATATCCTCCGCGACCGCCGGCAAAATGACCTCCGCCTCCGAAATGGCCGCCGCCGCCATGCGCGCCGCCACCACCTCCGTGACCTCCGCCACCACCTCCGTGACCTCCGGCGGCGAAGCCGGGCTCGCTCCAACTAAAGGCCGCCAGTGAACTGAAAAGTAATACTGCTACCGCTCGCATTGTCGTTCGGTTTTTCATGAGGCCACCAACTGATTTATCGGCGCCGACGGAAATGACTCGGCGCTCACTATCGCCCGGTTACCACGCTTAAATTGCTGCCGCTTGACGATAACGTGTTTCGATTTATCTCAATTCTTTGGACCAGCACCTGGCATCATCCGTTCCACTGCAAACGCACATAAACCTACACGGTGCGAACCGCCCCGGACAACAGAACGATGCGAACGACTTCGTTTGCATGCACAAACCCTTGCAATGACTTCCAACTAAAGACTGCGCTTTCTACACGTCAGCGTCCGTTCGGGAACGCACATAAACGCCTTGAAAGAATATAATGGCTGCAATCCATTCAAGGAACCACATGTTTTTCGTCGTGATTTGATAGGTCGAAGCTGGTGGCACGGCAATTGGCCGTGGACGGAGAGCACGATGGCGACGACACAAAGCAAGCAGACCGCTGGAGAGCGGCGATACTTGCTCCATTTTCGGCAGGCGCAGGCACGGGGATTGACGCTGCCCCAATACTGCCGAGCGCAGGGCCTGAACGCGCCGAGCCTGTACAACCTCAGTTCCCAGCTGCGGCGCAAGACCATGCGACCCGATAGAGCCGTGACGGGACATCGGCGTGCCTGCGCACACCGCGTGATCGTCACTGGAGCGTTTTCGCCTTGGAAGTCGTTTGCGCTTGCTCGAATTCCTGAACTGCAAGAACGTCCTGGCGCCCGAGCTCCTCGTACAATGCATGCACACGCGCGACCAACTTCGGCGTCAAATCGGACGGCGGTTTGTGTTCACTGTCGGGTGCCACCGCAGCCCCGGCGTCCGGTTTTGCGTCAGCCTTGACCTCAGGCGCTGGTGCGCCCTTGGCCCCAGGTTTCGCGTTGGCCGGATTGCTTTGCCCTGCAGCGGAGTGCGTCGCCGAAGTCGGTTTGCTCTTCGGGCCGCCGGTGGCGGAGATCGCCACGCTTTCAGCTATCCCGAGATGCGCGAAGATTGGGACTTTTATGAGATCGAGGACCAACGCGAAGAGGGCCGCCGCAGCGAGCGTACCGGCGACCAGCAGGGCCGGCACGGGAGCCATCGCGATTCCGGTTATGGCGAGTGTCGAGGCGATTCCTATATCCACCACGGAGGATGCCGCCAGTAAGAGGCTCGGCCGAGAATTCCATAGATGTCGACGTTCACGAATCGCATAAATAGTCCCTTGGCTCCCAAAGACCATGAGAAGAAACGCGAGGGTTTGCAATGCGCCGGCACCGAGATGCAAGCCGAACTGCCCAACGGCCAAGGCTCCCGTACAGAAGCTCAGCAGGCAGATCCCCAGCAGGACCCCTGCCACCGTTAGCCTACCAATGTTCCAAGCGTTCGGTTTCTGCGAGGGCCGCACATTGTCGGTTGTCAACGACATCGAAAGGAAGTCCCCGGTGATCATCACGATGACCATCAGCATTGGGGTTAGGATCGCATGCCCCGTCATGATCAGACCCGCGACCAGGAATAGCACAGTCACAATCTTTTTGATGATGGCATTCAGCGTGTAGGTCAGGATGCGCTGAAAGGTGATTCGTCCTTCCTTGACCGCTGCGACGATTCCAACAAGGCCTGGTTCAGTCAGCACTACGCCGGCGGCCGATTTTGCCACATCGGTCGCGGTCGATACGGCGATGCCAATCTGCGCTTGCCGGAGGGCCGGCGCGTCATTGGCGCCGTCACCACACATGCCGACGGTGTGTCCTCCCTTCTGAAACGCCTTGACCAATTTGTATTTATCCTCCGGCAATACTCCCGCAAAGACCGCAAACTGACCAGGATTGACCTTATCGGGGATCGGTCCGGGCGGACAGACGGCGCCGCTGAGTCCGACTTCACGCGCCACGATGCCCGCGGTTGCGGGCGCGTCGCCCGTGACCATGACCACACCGACACCCAACCCATGCAATTCCGTGATGAGCTGTGCCGAGTCCGAGCGGGGCGGATCGCTCAAGGCGATGAGCCCTACCAACTTGAGCGCCGTCGGCGGTCCGGCCGCCACCGCGAGGACGCGAAATCCTTTGCTTTCGAGTCCGTTTGCCGCTGCTGCGCTGGTCGGCGATGGTTGCGTAAGACCAATGACTACGGCAAAGGCCCCCTTCACAATCCGTTGCGCGGCCCCGCTCGGATCGGTTGCGCTCGCCTCGGACATCTTTTTTGCGGGATCGAACGGCACGTATTTCACGAGCTTAGGGGCGTCCGAAACCGTCTTGGCCAGTGCGGCGGCCCGTATCGCCCCATCGACCGGATCCTGCCCGCCCTCGGAACTGGCAAGCGCAGCCAGCGCGAGAACGTGCGCTTCATCGAAACCCGGCATGGGGATAATGCTGGTCACCGTCAACGCGTTCTGGGTCAGGGTGCCGGTCTTGTCGGCGCACAACACATCTGTCGTTCCCGCTTCATCCACGGCTGAAAGGCGCGTCGGAAGAACGCCCCGCTTCGCCAGAGAACGCGCACCGAGCGAAGCCGCCAGGGTAAACGTGGCAGGCAGTGCGACCGGGATAGACGCCAGAACCGCAGTCAAGACGAGTGGAATGATCTCGGCGAACGGCATATTGAGAAAGTAGGCATATCCCACCAGCATCAGGATGACGACGCCATTGAAGGCAGCGAGATTGCGCACCACCCGGAGCACCGCCTTCTGCTGAGAACTCACGACATGCGCCGTTCGCACGAGTTCTGCCGTGCGGCCAAACTTGGTGCGCGGCCCCGTCGCGGTCACTTCCGCAGTTGCCTCCCCGCGACGCACCAAAGCGCCGGCAAATGTCGCTATGCCCGTGCCCGCTTCGATCGGGACTGATTCGCCGGTCAGCATGGATTGGTCGAGTTGAACCTCCCCATCGGTGATCTTGACATCCGCAGCGACCACGCCACCGAGCGTGAGCTTCACCAAATCGCCTGGAACCAGCTCCGTGGCCGGAAGCGTCTTCCACTGACCATCCCGCCGTACGGATGCGTTCATCGCGAGCCGGGACTTAAGAGCGATCAGGGTCGCCTGGGCCCGGCTTTCCTGGAACAAACCCAGTGCCGCATTGAAAACCAACAGCGCGGCGATGATGGCCGCCTCGACGTATTTGCCGAGCACCACTTCAAGAATAATCGCCGCTTCGAGCATCCAGGGGACTGGGGCGAAGAATTTTCCGAGTGCTCTGCGCAAGGGGTTGTCGGTGGTGTCCGGCATCGCGTTGGGACCGACTCTCGCAAGCCGTTGGCGCGCTTCCTCGCTTGATAAGCCGTTCTGGGGTTTGGCGAGTGTTGATGATTTCGCGGGCGGCGAATCGACTGATGGGGGTGAAATCGTCGCATCCATAACGAACCTACCTATATCCGCTCAATGTCCATGAAAACAGAATCATGGTAATCGAAACGCGGGTCCAATAGGTACCGCTTAGCCATTGCAATACTCAATTGGCTTAAGGCGCCCCAGGCAATTCGATGTGTGTCCGAGCATTCACGGCGGATTTAGCGGAACCGGTATTGGTGCATACTCTTTTTCGACAAATCATCAAATGCCGCCGCTGCCTGCGGTAAACTCTGCTTCTCGCAAGCCGCGTATATCGATGTAAGTGGAATGCAATCTGCCGGTCCGCTCTTATAATTCTGAGAAGCGATTCTGCGTCGGTGGTGCCAGAATGAGCCGTGAAGATGCTCCACTGGCTTGAGTCTTTGCTGCCCCACCTGTCGCATCACGGGTTCGCGCTCGTTTTCATCGTCGTTTTCCTTAGCAATGTCGGTGTTCCCTTCCCCGGAAAGGTCATTCTCTTGGGTGCCGGATTTGCTTGGGGAAGAACCGAAGGCGCTCTGTGGGAACCCATGCTGGCCGGAACTTTGGCAAGCTTCTTGGGCGGCATTTGCGCATTTTGGCTCGGCCGTCATTGGGGTCACGGTCGCTTAGAGAAGATTCACTGGCTGCATCTGACGTCGAAGCGACTCGGGTGGCCTGAGCGACTTTTCAAACGTCAAGGCGCCAAGACGGTCTTTCTAGCACGCTTCATTCCCGTGCTTCCATCCGCAGTCGCCAATCTTTTGGAAGGCACCACTGAAATACGGTGGCCGGCTTTTCTATGGTTTAATCTCGCAGGCTCGGCGGCTTACTCCATCGGTTACATCCTGCTTGGGTATTTTTTTGGCAAGAGGTGGGAACTTCTTCGAGCATGGCTAGGCCCGACGGGTCTGTACGCGATCATGGCCGGAACCGCTCTTGTCGTTCTAGGTTTTGGCTTCCGACACACGTTATCGCGTACCATCGCACGCCTTTCTTCCAAGGCACGACAAGAAAATAGATAAAAGACTGTCGTTTCGGAAAGGGTCGAATCCATCACGCACAGGCTCCTTCATTGCGACGCGCTCTCCCACCGCTGGCCCTCGATTGAGGATGAGCGCACGACGCGATTACCTCAGGCGAATCGCATTGCCAATCGCCCTGCCAGCGCGCCGCGTGAAATGATGCCGCGCGCGAGGGCGGAACCGTCATCTTGCATGTTGATCACTAGTAGATGAGTGAGCCCGGTGCCTTGAAACATCTGCAACATTTCCAATGCAGTGAGCGATGCCAGCGACTCATAGTGCACCAACGATAATTTGTCCCATGGTGTCATGAGCGCACCGACCCGGACCCGCGCGGGTTCTTGCGACATGAGTCGCGCGTTGCGGGAACGACCGGGCAGCGAGATGTCGTTGTGAGTGACCAGTCCGATGACCTGCTCGTCGATGCTCGAGCGTTCGCGCCTTGTGACCAAAAGCGCGTGGATGCCCAATCGGCGCATATGACGAGCGCAGGACCTCGAGGTAGTTTCTGAGCTTACGGTAATCGGGTATTCAAAATGAAAATCCGTGAAGGCACAGCACGCGTGATCGGTATTCAGCAACCGGCCTTCGTCGTTTGTTAACGTTCGCTCCACCAGCGTGTTTGCTTGCCGATTTCTCGCTGGAACGATCACGATATTATCGATGCTGCTCATACTAGCTGCCACGCAATGATGACCTCGTGATCCGGCTGTTGACGGCTCGGACCTAAGGGCAGTCAACAGGGGCACTGATAGCTCCCAACCGCTGATCAATCGCCTGCCTGGCCCGCGAGACACGCGACCGCACGGTGCCGATGGGGCATTCCATGATTCGCGCCGCCTCGAGGTAGCTGAGACCGTCCACTTGACATAGCGCAAGGGCATTTCGCTGGTCCAGCGGCAGTGCCTGTACGGCCGCAAAGGTCATTGCCCCAATTTCTGCTGCCAGAGTCAATGCCTCGGGTGTCGACCCGTCTACGGGCTCCAGTCGATGCCGCTCGTCGTCTTCATGGGCGGACGCAAATACCCTCAACCGGCGGGCGCGCTCGATAAGTGCGGTTTTCGCGGAATTGAGGGCAATGCGATACAGCCACGATGAAAACGCCGACTCACCGCGAAAATCAAGCAGCGCGCGGAACATTCTAAACATTGCCTCCTGGGTGGCGTCTTCGGCATCCGCCCGATTTCGCGTCAATCGCAAGGCGATTTTCATGACCATTGGCCGATAGCGTCCCGCCAGAGCATCGAGGGCGGCGACTTCGCCGCGCTGCGCCCGTTGAACCAGCGAACCGTCCGACACTCTGTCGCTCACAAGCCTCTCCTCATCGATTGGAATCCATAGCCCCACTCTATTTGGAACATACAAATACTGTGCCGGTCCACGCTCTACATGCTGGCTTACCAACATTAAAGCAAGGCGTGAATTACATTAAGAGCGCCATACCTTCATCACATTCCGCGATGTTTTGTTCAACGGGGGATATTCCCTAGCTTGCGGACGTAGGTCGGGCGAATTTCACACGAAAGCAGCTGCCGCTTCCGGGCGAGCTTTGCACCGACACCGTGGCGCCATGCATGCTGCAGATCGATTTCACAATCGACAATCCGAGTCCCGCACCGCCATCATCACGCGATCGCGCTTCATCGACCCTATAAAACCTGTCAAAAACGAGCGGGAGCGCGGCTGCCGGCATGCCGATGCCGGTGTCCGATACTTCAAGAACAGTAGCCGTGTCGTCTCTGCGGGTTGCCAGGCTTATACGGCCACCGCGGGCTGTGAATCTAATCGCATTATCGAGGAGATTAACGATCACCTGTTTCAGCCTGGAGCGATCGCCAAATACCACGACCGGCTCAACCCCTTTCAAGTCGATCTCCACCCCTCGGTCGTCTGCAATCAGTCGCATCTGATCCGAGATATTCGAAACCAGGTCGCCCAGATCGACATCGCGCCAATCGTGCGGTGCCTCTCCCGCGTCGAGGCGAGAGAGAATCAAAAGCCCCGACACCAAGTGCTCCAAGCGATCGACCTCCTCGAGCACGCTCCCCACCCGCTCGGCCAGTTCCCGCGCGTCTACCGGGTGGCCCGCGGTGAGTTCTTGAAGTTCCCCCTTGATGACGGTCAGTGGTGTCCGCAATTCGTGCGACGCGTCTGCCAGAAAGCGCCGAGAGGCTTGTACCGAATCGCTCAGGCGGCCGAGCATGCCATTAAGTGCAGTGGATAAACGTTCTAACGCGTCACCGCTTGGCACGACCGGAAGGCGCGCGGATAGATCCTGCAGGCTCATCTGCTCAGCCGAGTGTGATATTTGGTCCACAGGCCGCAATGCACGGCTAACAAGTGCGTAGCCTCCGCCGGCGGCGCATACCGTCAACGATGGGAGCAGAAGAAGAAGTAAATCGATTAGGCGTTGGAGCACGGCTTCCATTCCGGCAATCGAAACACCGGACTCCACAAGATAACTGCCGGATGCGGCGTCGACCGTGGTCTCATGGACGAGCAAATGTTGCTCGCCAACCATCGCGGAAGTACGTCTCCGACCCCTCCACATGCCGACCGGTGTTGAATTCTTCACGGTGCGAGGATCGAAGCTCTGGTCCGCGGGCGGGCCGCTACGGTATACGATCCCACCATCACGGCCAGAAATCCTGACAAACCGATTATTGAACTCCGGTGCGATCCGCGTCTCTATCTCATGGGCGATCTGAGCCGGCGTCACGTCGACGGCCGCTTGCTCGAGAACCTGTTCGATCTGCACCGACCGGCGAGATAAAGAATCCATCGCGTTCGTGTAGAGATAATGGCGAAGGCCATAAAATGCGGCCAATCCCACGAGGATGAATGTGCAGCCTAAGAGCAGCGTGTACAAAGCCCCCAACCGAAACGCCAGCGATCGGTAATTCATCAAGTGACCGAGTGTTTCTCGTCCGCCTCCTCTCGCACACAATATCCCACGCCACGGACGGTGTGTATGAGCTTTACAGAGTAGGGTTCGTCGACTTTTCGTCGCAGATAGCGAACATAGACGTCAACAATATTGGTCACCCCTTCGAAGCTCTGGTCCCATACATGATTGACGATCATCGTGCGTGAGAACACCCGTCCTGGCGAACACAACAGGTACTCAAAGAGGGCGTATTCTTTTACCGTGAGATCTATTCGATGTCCGGCGCGCTTGACCATTTGAGTCGCGCGATTGAGTTCCAGATCTGCGATTCGCAGAACGTCCAGCCGCTCGACAGGTGTGCGTCGCAAGAGAGATTTGATGCGAACCAACAACTCCGCGAAATCAAACGGTTTTGTCAAATAATCATCGGCACCAGCTTCAAAGTGAATGACCTTGTCTTCGATCGCATCGCGCGCGGTAATGACAACGACCGGAAGTGATGGATGCGAAAGCCGGACTCGGCGCAGTAATTCCGTGCCGCTCAGCTGCGGCAACATCAAGTCAACCAGCAACAGGTCGTATGAATAGGAGTTCATGTATGTCTCGCCATCCCTGCCGTTGCCGACTACGTCGACCGCGAAGCGCTCGGCGCGCAGGCCGCGGGCGACGAACTCCGCCAGCTTTCGATCGTCTTCGACTATGAGTATTCGCACAATGTGTCCCTTCTTAATTCGACCGTAGTCATATTAAGGACGCATTAGAGATTCATTAAAACCATCTAATTTATCACCCCTTCGACACGTCGACTGGTGGTCACCATACGCGAGAATGTGACTTTCGGCACTTCCTGTTCATGACTAGCGGCACTGGCGGGAGCACCTTGCGCAGGCTGAAATGGATTGCGTAGGAATGAATCCTCAGATTCGGGCGCCAGGCGAGGAATCAACACCCGGAAGCCGACGCGGCGAGCACCGCACTCGCAATCATTCAGTTTCGTGGCGGGAACGACGCGTTGGCAATTGCAGCGCGAACTGCGGTGAGTCCCATCGTACAGGGGCGTGCGGCCGCTGCTGAGATCTTGGCTCAACTCGGATGGCAACGACGCGACTTATACGTCACCTCGGCGGAGATTCTTCTTGGGTTGCTGGAATGTACGGACCCGTCGGTCGTACAAGCTGCTGCAAGCGCATTCGGTCATCGACATGAATTGCGTTGTGTCACCACATTGACGGAGCTTGACGGACATCCATCCGGTGATGTTCGATTCGCCGCCGCCTTCGGGTTGTCGGGTCAGGATAACCCGCAAGCACACACGGTATTGATTCGGCTTTGCGAAGATTCGGAGAGCGAAATGCGAGAGTGCGCGTTGCTTGGCCTAAGATATCAAAGGGAACTTGGGAATGTCGGCGCGTTTGACGCGGAGTGACGAATGTTGCGGGCGGCATACCAGCTAAACGCAGTTCGGTCAGCGGGTCGTGATTGTGGGCGTGCTAGAGCTTTTTCCGCGTCCCTTTGTTTGGGCACACCAAGTAACAATCTGGAAAGCCAGCTCGTTCCGAGCAGCCGTTTGTGGAATCGAGGTAACCCGGCTCGGTGTAGCACTGATTGGGCGCATCCGGATCCTTCGATGGCTTCAGCTGCGCACACGCAGCCACCAATGCCAGTGTAAACAAGACAAACGATACTCGTGCCATAGATACCTCGCGAACCATCTCTCGGCATCTTCCGTGAGAGCGCGTGCAATTCCAATGAAATTTAGATGACAAAAGCCACAGGGCGGCTTTTGGCCCTCACGCCATTCGATGTTTTGCCGATTCGCGGGTCGCTCGCTGACGTGCGCGACTACGAAATGGGCTTGACTGTACTAAAAATTCACGGGCACGATAGATAGCAGGATGCATGAAAGTCCACCGACGGTGAATAAAAAAACAGAAGAATGTGAATTCCGCACGCTCGAAGCTCGAGTCTGACAGGTCCGCACCCACCGCGATACCGTTGACCATGCTGGTATGCATCAGCCCCATGGATTGGTTCTTCATATCCGCCGCGCCTTTCATATGCGTCATTTTCGCATCGGTGAAATCGGCTTTTTTCAGATCCCCGATGAACCGCGCACCATCAAAATCTGCACCCCGGGCATTGGCACCGGCGAGTTGGGCGGAGAAAAGCACGGCATTGCGAAATGAGGATTTCGACAAGTCGGCATGTTCGAAAAAGGCGACTGTCAGGTTGGTGTTATCCAATTTCGCACCCTGCAAATTGGCACCGTTGAAGACGCTCGAGGAAAGGTCTGCGCCTTTAAAATCTATGCCATGCAAATCAAGATCAGAAAGATTTTTGGCCCTTAAATCGCGTCTTGAACTTCCGGCGGGCGCCGATAACGCGGTCATCAACGTGTCGCGCGTTAGACGTTCATAGCCTTCCCACGCCGCAAAAGACGTTGCTGCCATGCTGGCCAGCAACATGCCGATGGCCAACTGGAGCATTCGATTTGGCGCGTCTTTTCTCGATGGGTCAGGGTGTACTCTTTGTTTCATGCCAGCTTCCGTCGTTAATCTCAACGCAGCCAGCATGATGCGCCCGATTGACGTGGCCATCGGACGGGAGCCTGCGCCCAAACCGCAGCAGCCGTCTTGCTGTTCGGGGTTTCGGGCAGCACCGCCGCCGACAATCACCTTATCCGGCGAATCCTTTGATATGGGCATGGCGGCCTCTAAATGGCGATTTAGCTGACGGTATTCATAATTACGAAATCGGTATATCATATTTTATTTACGAGT
The DNA here is from genome assembly GCA_003164785.1 of Gammaproteobacteria bacterium. Classification (GTDB taxonomy): domain Bacteria; phylum Pseudomonadota; class Gammaproteobacteria; order Steroidobacterales; family Steroidobacteraceae; genus Bog-1198. The sequence goes on from PLUE01000068.1 coordinate 19,422, forward strand.
GCCGCGGGCGTAACCATGAGGGGCGCGCACATCAAAGCGGAACGTGTGTGTACCACGGCGTGTCGGACGGTGATTGGCTGGAGGCGGACGGCATCACGCTGCGCGCGCTATACGCTCCGGGCCATACCAACGAGTCTTTCAGCTTCGTCCTAGAAGGCCATGCGGCACCGGCGATGTGAGACCTGTATCCATGACCTGCGCCGATACAGCAGATGAATCGTTGAATTGGGAGACACGAGGATGATGAATAGCGTTGGCAACGCCGATCACACCACGGGACTGACACCGCCGCCGTTGCTGCATGATCACGCACCCGATTTTGTGACCCGCACCACAATGGGTGAGCGCCAACTCTCGAGCTACCGAGGACGATGGCTCGTCTTCTTTTCCCATCCCGCCGATTTCACGCCCGTTTGTACCAGCGAATTCATTGCCTTTGCCAAAGCCTATCCTCAATTTCAAGCCGCCGGCTGTGATTTGCTGGCGCTGTCGGTGGACAGCCTGTTTTCGCATCTGGCCTGGGCGCGCAACATTCAGCAGCAGTTCGGAATCGAGATTCCATTTCCCATCGCCGAGGACGCCGGACTGCAGATCGCCCGCGCATACGGCATGGTGCATCCTGCCGCCAATAGCAGCGCCACCGTTCGCGCGACATTCGTGATCGATCCGCTCGGAGTCATCCGCGCAATCACGTGGTACCCCATGACCACGGGACGCAGCATCGACGAGTTGCTGCGCTTGGTGCTCGCGCTACAAGCCAGTGACGAACACGACGCCTCGACCCCCGAAAACTGGCATCCCGGTGAACCCATGCTCGAAACCGTTGCAGCGACGTACGCCGGGGCTAACGCGATGGCGAATCAAGAGGGTGCAGCTGATTGGTACTACCACGCCAAGGTCTATAAAGCGAATACTCCAAAGGTCATCAAAAAATGACCCCAGGTCCGAAAAAAGCGAAGCCCGTGACCGCGTCAACTCGCGCCGCGTCATCACCTACCGCCAACGCGTTACGCCGCGCCGAGGAACTCGCGGAGAGCTTCAAAATGCTGGGCAACGCCCGCCGCCTAAAGATTGTGGTTTTCCTAGATGAGCGCGAACGGTCGGTCGGTGAAATCGAAGCAGCGCTGGCAATTCACCAACCCACGCTGTCTCAACAGCTGGGCGAATTACGCGATGCGGGTCTGATCGCTGGCCGTAAGGCGGCGAAGTCGGTCATCTACTCGCTCACCGACGGTCTGGGGCGGCGGGCGCTCGAGACCATCTACCTGGCAAGCGGTCATGTGGCGCCACGCACATCGACGCCTGCGCGGAAATCATCCCACCAGGCGGCCGTGTTTGCTGCTGTCCTGTCGACACGAGGATCACAGGCAACGGACTGGCACCCAGGACTTAAGTCCTTGCTGCAGGAGTAGCCACAATGACTTCTTGCACACGAATTAGTGACTCGCTTTACACGCAAGACCTGCCGGTCTTGCCGGTTATTGTCCTGCGCCCGCTGTAGCGGGACTTGCCATCGGCGGCTTGGAAGCGATTTTGTTCGTGGGGGAGATGCCTGTCGGTTTCGCACTCCACGGCTCGTTGGGTGGGCGCAAGCAAGCTGGAGAATCGATCACAGAGACTCTAATTCGATCATGACATTTTCATTCAAGGGGAGTCGATTATGGTCACGAGTAAGCGCAGTCGCACGCGACGGCCGATTGGACGCGTCGTGTTGGTGGCCAGCCTGCTTACAGGGCTAGCCACCATGGCATATGCCGCCAACCCACCCACAATCACACCGGGCATTCCGGGTGAAGGTGCCATGCATCCACTGCCCGATGCAGCGTATCAACCGCAAAAAGACGCCACCTATAAAGTAGTCTTTGCGCTCACAAAGAGCGGCGACACCCCTCAAGAGGTCAATCCCTCGTTGATTCGGCTGGCCCGCACCGTCAATTTGTACGTGTCCGCTGGTGTTCCGATGTCGCATTTGAAATTCGTGGCCGTCGCCTCGGGGCCTGCGACGGGGGCGATGCTCGATGACGCCCACTACAAGGAGAAGTTTGGTGTCGTGAACCCGAATTCTGGCTTGCTTCATAAGCTGCGCGCGGCGGGCGTTGATGTGGTTGTGTGCGGGCAGGCGGTGCTCGAAAGCAATTTTGAAACGTCGTGGATATCCCATGACGTTACCCTCGCGTTGTCCGCTTTGACGACGGTCACCGTGCTTCAACAACAAGGCTATGCATTGATGCCGCTATGACGAATAGTCAACGATGTTTATGGCCCAACCGAGGGTGCGGGCTGATTGAGGCCAGGCACGGACGGCGGCTGCGGTCCGTGCCTTCCACGCGCGAAACGACCCAATCTAACGATAGCGATCACGACCTTGCTATGTGCAACATCGGCCATATACGCCGCCCCTGGAGCTAAAACGCGCATCGCCTGGACGTCGGTGTTGAGATGCCCCCGGCGTCCGCGGCGCCCGAAGGTTGCAGCTACGGAATCAAACTACGTACAAGTACTTAAAGTATTCGTTTATTGCATAATTGCGATGCTATGCAATAGTCATACAATGCCTCTGATTCAGCAATAAGCGGGGTTTATGTGAAGTTTCTCACCCGGCCTTACCATAAACTGCCGCCCGCCTCCCATCCCGCGCGGGACGTGTTTGCCGCCCTCGCGCTCAAGGGAGTTCTCTTGCTTGCCATTTACCTTCTATTTTTCGGCCCCTCGCATCGCTTGCCCTCGGATTCCGCGGCAACCGCCGACGCGTTACTCGGCGTGCAACCGTCAAAGGGTGCTCCATGAACTCTCCAAGTTTGGTCGATTTATCGCGTCTCCAATTCGCCGTTACTGCGATGTACCACTTTTTGTTCGTTCCATTGACCCTTGGCCTCTCGATTCTCGTGGCGATCATGGAAAGCGTGTTCGTCATGACAGGCCGAACGATTTGGCGCGACATGACTCGATTCTGGGGAATTCTGTTTGGTATTAATTTCGCGATGGGCGTGGCGACCGGCATTACGATGGAATTCCAGTTTGGAACCAACTGGGCGTATTACTCACATTACGTGGGCGATATTTTCGGTGTCCCGCTCGCCATCGAGGGTTTGATGGCCTTCTTTCTCGAAGGGACCTTCATCGGGTTATTCTTCTTTGGATGGGATCGACTGAGCCGTCGGCAGCATCTCGTGGTCACCTGGTTGGTCGCCATTGGCAGCAACCTCTCGGCGCTTTGGATATTGATAGCCAATGCTTGGATGCAGAACCCGACAGGGGCCCATTTTAATTCGTCGACGATGCGAATGGAGCTCGACTCGATTCGTGATGTTATCTTCAACCCGGTCGCACAGTCGAAATTCGTCCATACCGTGAGCGCCGGGTATGTGACGGGTGCCATATTCGTGCTCGCGGTGAGCGCGTGGTACCTGCTCAGGGGACGACATATCGAGTTTGCGAAGCGCTCCGCCACCGTCGCCATCAGCTTCGGCCTGGCAGCAGCGCTGTCGGTCGTCGTACTCGGCGATGAAAGCGGATATACCGTGACCGAGCATCAGAAGATGAAGCTTGCCGCCATAGAAAGTGAGTGGCATACGGAACCCGCACCGGCGGCATTCACGATTGTGGGGTTTCCGGATATGGCAACGCACCAAACCCGCGCCCGCGTGCAGGTACCGTGGATGCTGGGGTTGATTGCGACTCGATCGACGGATACCGAAGTTCCCGGGATCTTCGAGCTGGTCGAACACGCCAAACAGCGCATCATTAACGGCATCCCGGCGGCGACTGCACTGCGGACCCTGCGACGGGATCCCAACGATCAGGCAGCTCGAGAAAAGCTCAAAGCCCACGCTGAGGACTTGGGCTATGCATTGCTGCTTCGCAAGTACGTCGATGATCCCGCTCAGGCGACGGTGGCGCAAATCGAGAAGGCGGCCTGGGATACGGTTCCTTCGGTGGCGCCGATCTTCTGGTCTTTCCGGGTGATGGTCGGCTTGGGCTTCTTCTTCATCGCGCTATTCGCAGTCGGGTTCTACCTTGCCGCGAAGCGTCGCATTGCGCAGAGTCGGCGCTTCCTGCAGGTTGCCCTGTGGAGCCTGCCTTTCCCGTGGATTGCCGCCGAGATGGGCTGGTTCGTGGCCGAGCATGGGCGACAACCCTGGTCGATTGAGGGCGTGCTGCCGACTTTCCTCGCGGTTTCCCCGATACCGACCTCGAGCGTCGCGATCAGCCTCGCCGGCTTCGTCGTCTTCTACACTGTTCTCGCGGTCATCGACGTGTTTCTGCTGAAGAAATACGTGAAGCTCGGACCCGGCGCAGCCTCTTCGCCTCCTGATACCACTGACGGAGCACCGGGCATTTTGATCAACGCAGGCGTTCGGCACTAGGAGTCATCGTGTTCGACTATGAGACATTAAAGGTAATTTGGTGGCTGCTGCTCGGCACGCTCTTGATCGGATTTGCCATCATGGACGGCTTTGATCTCGGCGTCGGGATGCTGCTGCCCTTCGTGGGTCGCAGCGACACCGAGCGGAGGGTCATCATCAACACCATTGGCCCTGTCTGGGAAGGCAATCAGGTATGGTTGATCCTGGGCGCCGGCGCGATCTTTGCAGCGTGGCCCGCCCTCTATGCAGCGAGCTTCTCCGGATTCTATCTGGCGATGCTATTGGTGCTTGCGGCGCTCATCTTGCGACCGGTGGGTTTCAAATTTCGCAGCAAGATGCCAGGTGCTCGTTGGCGTACCAACTGGGATTGGGCGCTGTTCGTCGGCGGACTGGTACCGACCCTCGTGTTCGGTGTGGCGATGGGCAACCTTCTCGAGGGGGTTCCGTTCAATTTCGACTCCGAACTACGCGCGACGTATGCGTTCGGCTTGTTCGACCTGTTGAACCCGTTCGCACTGCTATGTGGTGTCGTCAGCATCGCGATGTTGGTGACTCACGGCGCGGTCTACCTCTCAGTCAAAACCGACGGTGCCGTTGCGCAGCGCGCTCGAACAATATCCCGCTTTGCGGCCATCGCCTGGTTTCTGCTGTTTTCGATCACCGGCATTTGGTTGTGGTATGGTCACTTCGGTTTTGTCATTACGGCCGGCGCCCTGCCCGGGGGTCAGTCCGATCCTCTCGCGAAAACCGCCATTGCCCAAAGTGGCGCGTGGTTCGCCAATTACTCGCGTTGGCCGGCGACTCGACTCGTACCCTCGCTAGGCCTGATGGCTCCGCTGCTGGTGGCCGCGCTGTCGAGCATCCGGCGGCGCCTCGTGGTATTCGTCGTCAGTGGTCTCGGAATTGCTGGGGTCATCGGGTCCATGGGGGTCAGCTTGTTTCCCTTCCTGCTGCCCTCCTCTTCCTCCCCACAGAGTAGTCTGACCGTCTGGGATGCATCGAGCAGCCCCCGGACGCTCGGCATCATGCTCATCGCCGTGATCATTTTTTTACCGATCATTCTGGCCTATACCGGCTGGGTCTACCGAGTCATGCGCGGCCCGGTCACGAGCGCCTATATCGAAGCGAACCGCGAGACGAGTTACTAAGGAGCCGCCATGTGGTATTTCAGTTGGATATTGGGATTGGGACTCGCTTGTGCATTCGGGATCCTGAATGCCATGTGGTTTGAACTGGATGCGGACCGACTGGCCAGCGATCGCCCGGCCGACCAATCTAATATTCCCTGATGATGCCCGGCTCTTCGACGCCCGATCTCTCTTCATGATGCGCCTCCTCGACAGTCAAGACGAATCCGCCGAACGCGCCGCCGCGTTCCTGAGAAGCGTCGCTCACGCGGGGCGTCTGCGAGTCATCTGTGCGTTGATGGAGGGCGAATTGTCCGCGAGCGAGTTGGCGCGTCAGGTGGGTCTGCGGGGCCCGGCTCTTTCGCAGCAAGCCGCCATTCTCGAGGGCAAAGGACTGATCGGCCGGCGTCGCGCAGGTCGCTCCGTGTTGTACCGGTTGTCGGCCCCGGAGGCCAAGGCACTGGCGAATTTACTCTATCGACTTTTTTGCAAAGCAGCGTCGGCGCCGTCGCGTCGACGTATCACGAAAAAGGACAAGACATGACCAAGAATCTCTTACCGATTGAAACGCTGGAGGCAACCGAAGTCTCTCGGTTGCTGCATGACGGCAAAATTCTACTGATCGACGTGCGCGAACCATCCGAATATGCATCCGAACGTATTGCCGGGGCGTTGTTATATCCCCTCTCGACCTTTGACGCGAAAGCCCTTCCGGATGATGGGGCTCGACGGGTCGTCTTCCACTGCGGTAGTGGGAAGCGGTCCCTCTCGGCCGCGGAACACCGACTGGCTGCGGGCCAGAAGCGTGCCGCGCACATGGGTGGCGGGATTGCGGCATGGAAGGCAGCCGGTCTGCCGGTCCTATCGCCGTGAAGACCTATCCGCATATCTATGGTGCCGACGCGCGCGGAGCATCCGGAGGCTCCGTTCTCGTGCGGTCCGCCGCCCTGCCCGACATCGAGACCGCTCCGCCGCCTGAGTTCGATGGTCCCGGTGGCGTTTGGTCTCCTGAGACACTTCTGGTCGCCTCGATAGCGGATTGCTTCATCCTTACGTTCCGAGGGGTGTCGCGTGCGGCGCACTTGGAGTGGGAAACTCTCGAAGCCCATGTTGAGGGAACCCTTGAGCGGACCGCTGGCGTGACTCAATTCACACGGTACCTCACCCGTGCCGTGCTTACCGTCAAGGCCACGGTGGATAGCGGGAAGGCAAAGGAATTACTCGAGAGGGCCGAGAAGCTCTGCCTGGTCGCCAACTCTCTACGCGGCGAGCGTGTCCTTGAGGCGACCGTGAACACTGGAGAGGCGTAGCGGTGAGTTGGCCAAATACCGTGCTCGGATGCTCCCTGAAACCCTTACCCTGTCTGGGCGAAAATGAGCGACATAAGGGTGCGAGCGTCATCGTTCGCCTCGTCGCGAAACAACGGGCATGACGCCATCACCGACGCATATCGTTCAATACGCCATGATGGCGCTCGTCGCGGTCATCATCCTCGAGCGCGTCGTCACCAAGATCATCGCGCGTCGGAAGATCCCGGCGCTGTTGAGAGCGGGCGCCGTGATCGTCGATGTCCGTTCGCCAGCTGAATTCGCCGTCGGAAACGCTGTCGGTAGTCGAAATATTCCCCTTGGAGATCTCGAACGAGCCACGCAAGATCTTGACCCGAACCGATGGATCATCGTTTGCTGCGCCTCGGGTACTCGCAGTGGCATGGCCCGCCGGTGGTTGCTGAAGCATGGATTCCCAAATGTGCTCAATGGCGGGTCTTGGCATAACCTATCCTGATTGCGACCGGTGACCGCACCAACGGTTGGATTTACGCTTCAGGTATCCGACCGCCCGTTGCAATCGGTATTCCGCGACGAGGACATCAAACGCGGCGTGGACATGATTTGGCGTGAATTTCCGCCGTGCAGGATCAGCCGATGAAGGCTTTGACCGGGACGCCTAGCAGATCGAGGGTTTGCAGTTGGATCTCGGTGAGCTGCGGCGGAAATTACGCGGATGTGCGTCAGACGATGTGCGGGCGCTCGAAGTCCAAATTCGCGAAACAGCCGGTTGATGAGCTTCTGCCTCCACCCAAGTCATACTAGTCGCCTATGAAAGAAGCTATGCGCTCGCTTATCACGCATTTGCCTGTCGCCGGAGATCGTCGGATTTTCCGGCTTACCGCATCCGCACTTTCTAGCGATTCGTCCCGGCGCAATCGGGCGCTATGCCGGAGTGGCCGCCATTTTTGTCAGTTTCTCCGGGCTGCCTTAGCCTTCGCCCTTTTGACGCGAGTCTTTGAGGCCGGTGGCATGCAAAACGCCGAGTAGAGAATTTCCATAATTTTCAGCGCGGGGCCCTGCGCCAGCGCGTAATAGACAGTCTGTGACTTCCGCGTCGTCGTGACCAGTCCTGCGTCGCGCAGAACGCCCAGGTGCTGAGAGAGGGACGATTGACTCAGCGGCACGCGCTGATTGATCTCGCCCACCGACAAAGGACCGTCGATCAAACAGCACAGCGCCAGGAGTCTCTGGTCATTGGCCAGTGCCTTCAGGAATGTGGCTGCCTCAACTGCATGATCCTGCATGACATCCAGTGCAGGAAGAACTCGCCTGTACGTTGCACCCCTCGTTTCCTCTGCTCTCACGCGATGATCTCCTTTTGACTATGCATAAATTCTCTCTCAATCGGTACTTGCTAATTTAGCATCGCGTGATATTGTATGCTACCGAAACGTGCGAATAGCTATTCGGGGCAAAAAGGAGACCGAAAATGAGCATTGATCGCTGGGTGCTGGGATTTGCGGGCGCGATGATCCTTCTGAGTGTGCTTCTCGCGCATTTCGTGAGTGTCAATTGGCTTTGGCTCACCGCATTCGTGGGCGCCAACCTGCTCCAATCCTCGTTTACCGGATTCTGTCCGCTAGCGATGTTGCTGAAGCGCTTCGGGGTTCGGCCCGGCCACGCGTTTTCCTGAACAATCCAAGTGTGGACCATGCGCCCGAACCGATCGGCATTGCGCTCGATTCTCCTGGCGGGGACCATCCTCGCCGTGGTGGGATGCGGTCGCAAGACGCCGCCGCCCCTGAACGCCCATGCTTCGACGCTGGCGAGCATCGTTGTGCAGTCGGCGCATGCACCGCTCGAGCGCACCGTCGATGGCACCATTGAGGCTGTCAATCAGGCGACCGTCTCGGCCCAAACGACCGGCCGAATCACCGAGATCCTCTACGATGTGAACGACGTGGTCCCTGCGGGCGCCGTCATCATCCGCCTCAAGGGAAATGAACAACGCGCGGGCCTCGAGGGAGCGCAGGCCGCACTCGCGGAAGCGAAAGCGCGTAACGCAGAGGCGGCGACTTCCTATCAGCGCATTTCAGAGCTGTACCAGCGGCACGTGGTATCCAAAGCCCAACTCGACCAGGCGACCGCGAATCGGGATGCCTCTGACGCCCGATTGACGGCAGCGGATGCGGGCATTGCTACCGCACGCGAGGGCGTTGGCTACACGGAAATCCGTGCCCCTTACGCCGGGGTAGTCACGAAACGGCTCGTGGAAGTGGGGGAGTCCGTGAGTCCCGGCACGCCGTTGATGACCGGCCTGTCGCTTCGGGACCTGCGGGTCGATACCAACATCCCACAAAGCATCGTGATGCTGGTTCGCCGCTTCAACCAAGCGGCCGTTTACGTAGGGAATCGACGCGTTGAGGCGACAAAGATCACGATCTTCCCGGAGGCGGCGACGCCATCGAGCACGTTTCGCGCGCGATTGGGTCTACCGCCCGGCGTACTCGATCTCGCGCCAGGCATGTATGTCAAAGTGGGATTCGTCATCGGCGAGACGGATCGTCTCTTGATACCGGCTTCGGCGGTGATCGAGCGCAGTGAAGTCACCGGTGTCTACGTGATCGATTCACACGGACAGGTATCGCTCCGGTACGTGCGCCCCGGACAGCGCGTGGGGGACCAGGTCGAGGTTCTTGCCGGGCTCGCCCCCGGCGAACGGATCGCGCTCGATCCCATCGCTGCCAGCGCGCACGCGGACGCTGTCGCGGCATCGGGACCCACCTCGTGACGAAACCGCTGGGTTTGAGCGGGCGGGTCGCGCGGTTCTTTCTGGAGAACCAGCTGACGCCGCTGCTGGCATTGACCGCGCTTTTGATGGGGGCGTTCGCGGTCCTCGTGACGCCTCGTGAAGAGGAGCCGCAGATCGACGTCACCTTCGCCAATATTCTGATCCCGTTCCCCGGCGCGAGCTCGGAACAAGTGGAGAATCTCGTTGCGACCCCGATGGAGAAGGTGCTCGGCGAGATCTCCGGCGTCAAACACATCTATTCGGTCTCGCGCCCCGGGCTTGCGGTCTTGACCGTGCAGTATGAAGTCGGAATCCACCGCAACGACGCCATCGTGCGTGTCTACAACGCCGTGTATTCCAATCAGGATTGGCGTCCGGTGGGCGTCGGCATCGGTCAGCCGCTCATCAAGCCGAAAGGCATCGACGATGTGCCCATCGTGACGCTCACCTTGTGGAGTCGCAATCCCGCCTTGGGGGGGCATGAACTCGGACAGGTGGCGCGCGCCATCGAAAGTGAGTTGAAGCGGGTCCCTGACACCCGCAACGTTTATTCGATTGGGGACAGTGCTCCCACGATCCGGGTGGAGCTCGATCCGGGGCGGCTTTCAGCGGCGGGGCTCACCGCGGCCGACCTGGCGGCGGCGCTGCAAGCGGCGAATCTCGTCCGTCAGGCCGACGCGGTCGTGGATGAGAACCGGCTGTCGCCGGTGCAGGCCGGACAGTTCCTCGCCAATCGCGACGATGTGGGCGGCCTCATCGTCTCGGCCCGCGATGGCAAGCCCATCTATCTCGACGACGTGGCGACCGTCACCGACGCCCCCCAGACACCCTCGCAATACGCGTGGTTTGGTTCGGGGCCGGCATTCGACAAAACAAACGGGCAGGGCATCGATCAAGCGCCTGCGGTGACGATCGCCATTGCCAAGAAACCGGGTAGCAATGCGATCGATGTCGCAACCGCCGTCATCAATCGCGTCGAACAATTGCGGGGCATCACGATCCCGTCCGGCGTCGAGGTGACGGTCACGCGCAACTACGGTGTCACAGCAAACGATAAAGCCAAGAAACTGATTGAGAAGCTCCTATTCGCCACGGCGTCGGTCGTGATTCTGGTGTTGCTGGCCGTGGGTAAGCGCGAAGCCGTGGTAGTGGGCGCCGCCGTCATCGTCACTCTCGCTGCCACGCTCTTTGCGTCCTGGGCCTGGGGCTTTACGATCAATCGGGTTTCCTTGTTCGCCTTGATCTTCGCGATCGGCATTCTCGTCGATGATGCCATCGTGATCGTCGAGAACGTGCACCGACATTTGTCCATCGACAAGGGGGCACTCTCCGACGTCATCCCGATCGCCGTGGACGAGGTTGGCGGACCCACGATTCTGGCCACCTTTACGGTGATCGCTGCGTTGCTGCCGATGGCGTTCGTCTCCGGACTCATGGGCCCCTACATGAGTCCGATCCCCATCAACGCCAGCATGGGAATGCTCATCTCGCTGGGCGTTGCGTTGATCTTCACGCCGTGGCTGTGCCGAAAGTTATTTGCAAGCGAAGCACGCAACGAAGCAGCGGGATCCAAAATGGAAGGCAAGCTGCACCGGTGGTTCGAACATCTGATGGCGCCGTTCTTGCTGGGCGAGCATGCGCGCCGCAACCGCCATCGATTGTATTTCGGCACGGCGGGCGCGATCGTGGTTGCGGTGCTGCTCGCCGTGGTTCAACTCGTCGTCTTGAAAATGCTCCCGTTCGACAACAAGTCGGAATTTCAGGTGGTCGTCAACATGCCCGAAGGCACGCCGGTCGAAGGAACCGCTCGGGTGCTGGCGGGGTTGGCGGCGATCGTGCGGCAAGTACCGGAAGTCACCAATTATCAAGCGTATGCGGGAACCGCCGCCCCCATCAATTTCAATGGCTTGGTGCGTCAGTACTACTTGCGGGGCGACAGCAATCAAGGCGATCTACAGGTCAATCTGGTCGATAAACACGATCGGAGCCGTAAGAGTCACGATATCGCACGCGCCATTCGACCGGCACTTGCCGCTGAGGGCAAAAGGCTCGGGGCCGCCTCCGTTCAAGTGGTCGAGGTGCCCCCGGGGCCGCCGGTGCAGGCTCCTTTAGTCGCCGAGATCTACGGTCCGGACTATGCCGCGCAAGAACGAATCGGGCGGGCGCTGCGCAGGGTATTCGATTCGACTCGCGATATCGTCGATACCGACGATACTCTCGCTGCCCCGGTGCCTCGGTTCATCGTCTCGCTCGATCGTGCGAAGGCGGCGTTACTGGGTGTGACCCAGGCGGCGGTCTCTGAATCGCTCACCACGGGGCTCGCCGGATTCGATGCGACCTATGTCCATTCGGGGCGCGAGCGCGATCCGATTGCCGTGCATCTCGAACTCGGATCCGCCGACAAGCAGGGGCTTGAACAGGCGCTCGCCCTCCCGGTACGCAGCGCAACAGGCTCCTTGGTGCCCTTGTCCGAAGTGGTCACGGTGTCGAAAGTGCCGTGGGATGCGGCGATTTACCACAAAGATCTCTTACCCGTGGTGTTCGTCACCGGCGACATGGCCGGCCGGCTCGATAGTCCGCTCTACGGGATGTTCGACATCGTCTCGCAGATCAAGAAATCCCCGCCCGCCGGACAGCCGATCATGCAACGTTTCATGAGTCCGCCCGATCGCCTGAGTGAGTTCAGCGTGAGGTGGGACGGCGAGTGGACGATCACCTACGAAACGTTCCGCGACATGGGTCTGGCGTACGCCGTGGGCCTCGTGTTCATCTACCTACTCGTGGTGGCGCAATTCCGCTCTTATGCCGTGCCGCTCATTATCATGGCGCCGATTCCCCTGACGATCATTGGCGTAATGCCCGGGCATGCGCTGCTCGGCGCTCAATTCACCGCGACCTCGATGATCGGAATGATCGCACTCGCCGGCATCATTGTCCGCAACTCCATTTTGCTGGTCGACTTCATAAACCAGGAGATCACGGCGGGACAGCCGCTCGCGCAGGCAGTCATGCGCGCGGCCTCCATTCGGGCGCGACCCATCGTCCTCACAGGTCTCGCCGCGATGATCGGGGCGTTTTTCATCATCGATGATCCGATATTCAACGGTCTCGCCATTTCCCTTATCTTTGGGATCTTGGTATCGACGGCATTGACGCTTCTGCTGATTCCGCTGCTCTATTACGGCTACATCAAGCGCTCTCATGCGGGCGCTGCTCTTTAACTACACGGGGGTATCTATGGCACACGTCATCGTCGTTGGCGCAGGATTGGGGGGCATTCCCGCCGCATTCGACCTGCGCAAGCATCTTCCCAAAAGCCATCGCGTGACGTTGATCGGGGCAAGACCGTATTTCGAATTCACGCCCTCGAATCCCTGGATTGCCGTGGGATGGCGAACGACCGCAGAGACCCGTGTGACGATGCAAGCACCGCTCGATAACAAGGGCATCCAATGGGTTGTCAATACCGTCACCCAGATCGATGCTGAACACTCCAAGCTCAAGCTCGATGACGGCAAGGAACTCCACTATGATTACCTCGTCATCGCGACCGGACCGCGTCTCGCCTTCGAGGAAGTGCCCGGGTTAGGCCCGGACGGATTCACCCAGTCGGTCTGCAGCCAGGACCATTCGGCGCAAGCATGGACGCGATATCAGGACTTTTTAAAAACCCCCGGTCCCATCATCGTCGGTGCGGCGCCCGGTGCCAGTTGTTTCGGTCCCGCATACGAAACCGCGATGATATTGGATTCCGATTTACGCAAACGCAGGCTGCGAGACCGTGTGCCGATAACTTACGTGACGAGCGAGCCGTACATCGGCCACATGGGCTTGGGCGGCGTTGGCGATAGCAAGGGACTCATGGAGTCGGAACTTCGCGAGCGCCACATCAAATGGATTACCAACGCCAAGATGATCTCCGTCACCGCGAATGAAATGACCGTGCAGGAACTCCATGAGGACGGAGCGCTCAAGAAAGAGCACAAGTTGCCATTCGCGTACAGCGCCGTGATCCCCGCGTTTAAGGGCGTCGACGCCGTGGCGGCGGTGCCGGGACTTTGCAATCCGCGCGGCTTCGTGCTGATCGACAAACATCAGCGGAACCCGAAGTACACGAATATCTTCTCCGTCGGCGTCTGTGTCGCGATCCCGCCGGTCGAGGTAACCCCCGTCGCGACCGGTGCGCCGAAGACGGGCTATATGATCGAATCGATGGTATCGGCCGCGGCGGCCAATATCGTCGCTGAAATTGCCGGCAAGCCGGCGGTTGCCGAAGCCACGTGGAATGCCATTTGCCTGGCGGATTTTGGCGACACCGGAGCCGCATTCGTCGCGCTCCCGCAGATTCCGCCACGCAATGTCACGTGGTTCAAGAAGGGCAAGTGGGTGCACTTGGCGAAGGTCGCGTTCGAAAAATATTTCCTGCGCAAGGTACGCACCGGTTCGTTGACCCCGATCTACGAAACCTATGTGCTAAAGGCACTGGGCATCGTGTCGCTCAAACGTCGCGCAAACTGAAGAGGTAGACGGGTACCATGACCGCTCGTGAATCGGCACGCAACCTCCCTCCACTGCCGCGCTGGGCGCTGTGGACGTTGCTCGCGATCCCCTGGGTCGGCCACGCGGAATCCTTGACCGATGCGTGGGCCATGGCTCTGCAGTCGGACGGCACCGTGGCGGCTGCGCACAGTGAACGGGATGCGGCAGACGCGGAACACACCGCCGCATTGCGCCAGCGTTGGCCATCGGTGGATCTCAACGGTAACTACACCGAGCTACAACACGCGCCGCAATTCGAGTTCGCGACGCCCGCGGGCCAGCTACAGGCGCCAATTTGGCGGCACGACGGCTACGCGACGGCCGGCGCCGATGTATCGGTGCCGGTGTGGACATCGGGTCGAACCAGCGGGGCCATTGGAGCCGCTGCCGCCGGCGTCCGAGGAGCCGCCGCCCAGGAGGTGGGAAGCGCGGCCGATGTGAAACTCGCCGTTGCCGAATCCTATGTGGCGGTGTTCCGCGCCCGCAGAGCGTTGGCCGTGGCCGAGTCGAACGTGGCGAGCCTGAAGGCGCATCGCGACGATGTGCAGGTCATGTACGACAAACAAGCGGTGCCACAGTCGGATCTGCTCGGGGCGCAGGTTTCGTTCGCCAATGCCCAGCAACAACGTTTGCGTGCCGCGAATGCCCTGCATTTTGCGACGGCCGCTTACAACCGCTGGGTCGGTCAGCCCTTGGATCGCGCTCCCGAACTCGATGAGCCATCGACCACGCCGGCTGGCGACACCGGCGAACCACTCGAGCAGTTGGTCGCTCATGCCCTCGATCGTCGCCCCGAACTCGCGGCCTTGAGCGCGCAGCAAGAAAAGTTTGAGCAAGCGGCGCGGTCGGAACGTGCGCAAGGCCTACCGCAGGTTGCACTGCACGCGGGCTACAGCCACTTCGACAATCAGATCTTGGATCGTGAGAATTTCGCGTCGATCGGTATCGGATTTCAGTGGCGAGTCTTCGACAGCGGACAGCTCGAAGCAAGAACGAGCGCCCTGCACAGCCACGCGCGCGCCACGGGTCAACAGCTTGCTGATTTTCGATCGATGGTAGCGCTGCAAGTGGAAACAGCCGTTCTCAATCGTGAGGAATCGATGGCGAGAATTCACGTCTCTGCCGCGGCTGTTGCCCAGGCAGAAGAGAACGTCCGGGATGCCGAGGAACTCTACGCGAACGGGCTTGGAACTAGCAATCAAGTGTTGGACGCGGAAACCCTCCGCGTAGCCGCGTTGACCAATCGGGATGACGCCGCCTTCGATCTACTGATCGCAGAGTTCCGGTTGCAGCGCGCGCTCGGCGATTTGTGACTTCAGGGTTGGGCGCCATCGGCTTGCGCCGCTTTCGTCGCGATGCGCATGCGCATGCGCAAGTAACATGTTGACTTTGACTTCACTGCAATACGTATTGGGTGCCGCATCAGGCAGCCTCGTCGGCTTCACTCTTGGGCTCGTCGGGGGCGGCGGGTCCATCCTCGCAGTGCCCTTGATGATTTACGTGGTGGGCGTCCGCAACCCGCATGTGGCCATCGGCACCAGTGCGTTTGCGGTCGCGGCCAACGCGGCCGTCGGCCTGATTCATCATGCGCGACAGCGAAGTGTCATATGGCGGTGCGGTGGAATCTACGCGCTTGCCGGTATTGTTGGCGCGCTTGCCGGCTCAACGGTCGGCAAGCATTTTGATGGACAGCGGCTCCTGTTTTTGTTTGCGCTGGTCATGATTCTGGTGGGCGTCCTGATGTTGCGGCGCCGGCACGATACGGGAGTCGCCGGTGCAGCCTGTCACCGAGGGAATGCCGGAAAAGTGTTGAGCTTCGGGTTCGGCACCGGTGTGTTCTCGGGCTTCTTCGGAATTGGGGGTGGATTCCTGATCGTGCCAGGCCTGATTGGCTCGACCAACATGCCCATACTGAATGCGGTGGGCACGTCGCTCGTGGCGGTCACTGCCTTTGGACTCACGACCTCACTGAACTACGCCCTCTCGGGCTTGGTGGATTGGCCGCTCGCAGGTGTATTCATTGCGGGCGGAGTGATGGGAAGCACGATCGGAACCACGGCCGCAAAGCGCCTCGCGGGTACCGCCGGCCGCTTGATAAGCGTATTCGCGATATTGATCTTTCTCGTCGCGGCTTACATGCTCTGGCGCGGCAGCCACCTGTAGGGAGCCATGATTCAGACTCGCATTCCGCCACCCGTTTATGCGCTTTGCACAGCCGCGCTCATGTGGCTCGTCAATCGGCACGCCCCCGCGATTCGATGGATCGCCGCCCCAAGGAATGAGTTCGGATGGATATTGATCGCAGTGGGTTTGGCGTTGGACCTGTATTCGATACTGATCTTCATTCGCACACGCACAACGGTAAACCCGCTTCGCCCCGGAAATGCGACCCAATTGGTCGTGTCTGGCGTCTACCGGATTTCCCGCAATCCCATGTATCTTGGAATGGTGCTGTCCCTGACCGGGTGGGCGTGGCTACTTGGCAGCCCTTTGTGCTTGCTCATGGTTTTATTATTCGCTCGTGTCTTGGTCATCGTTCAAATCGCTCCCGAAGAAATCGCATTGCGAGACCTGTTCGGCACGAGCTATGGTGACTACTGCAAGCAAGTCAACCGCTGGATTGGCCGAAAGAGCCGGTCCACCAAACGCCCCCCAGAATGAATATCGATGTAACACGAGGTCAGGCATGTCAACTAGTAACGATTCATCTGTCAATGCGGCACAGATCGACTATTGGAACGCGACCGCGGGTGAAACCTGGGCCTTGTTTCAGGAACAGTTGGATCGCCAGATAGCGCCATTGGGACTTGAGGGATTGAGGGTCCTCGCGCCCACGGCTGGGGAAAGGATAATCGATATCGGCTGCGGATGCGGCCAGACGTCATTGGATCTTGCACGCTGGGTAGGAAGCAATGGTCACGTGGTGGGCGTTGATATCTCCGCGCCGATGCTCGATGTGGCTCGGCGTCGGCCCCTATCGGGCTCGACGATGCGGCCGGAGTTTCGCGAAGCCGATGCGCAAAGCGTCGATCTGGGGCACGCCGTGTTTGACGCCGCCTTCTCCCGCTTCGGAGTGATGTTTTTCAGTGATCCCGTCGCCGCGTTTTCGAATATCCGTCAATCGTTGAAGCCGCACGGACGCTTGGGCTTCGTGTGCTGGCGCCCGCTTTCAGAAAACACCTGGATGCTGGCGCCGCTGAACGCCGCGCTCCCGTTCCTGCCGGCGCCGTCGCCGGCGGATCCCTTGGCGCCGGGTCCGTTTGCGTTTTCCGACGCCGCCCGCGTTCGGTCCGTCTTGCGTGATGCCGGTTTCGGGTCGGCGACGATCGAGCCTTTCGACGCCATGATCGGCAGCGGCGATGTCGAACAAACCTTGGCGCTGACGTTCAAGGTTGGGCCGCTGGGGGCGGCGCTGCGCGAGAATCCGCAGCAGAAAGGCAACGTGGCCGACGCGGTGCGCAAAGTGCTGACACACTACGCGACGGCCGCCGGCGTCTTGATGCCGGCGGCGGTCTGGATCGTCCTTGCTCACAATGAGAATTCGCCATGAAAATCCTTTTTTCAGCTTGTCTTTGTCTCGGTTTCGGGTTGCAGGCGATGAGCGCCGCCCCTGCGTCCCGCGGCTTGCTACAACTCGGTCAGGATATCTTGGCGAGGAAGGTGAGCGATGCGGGTGAAAAGGGTGCTGCGAGCGGAGCGGCTGCGGCGCGTGCCGAGGCAGTTCAGCTGGGTCGATCAACGGCTGATACGCGACCGACACCTTGAACGCTGTGGCGTCAATCTACGGGTCTTGTCGACGCGATCCCTTGAGAGCGACAGGTCAGCGCCACGGGGGCGAGCGCCGTGCATCCATGTACAGCCGCCAGACCTGATTGAACGAATATCGAGAGCCGTCACCCAAGAAGTCGTAAACACGGTTCGCCATGCGATTGAATGCCACGACGTCGAGTCTCGCATTGCACACAAATGCGGGACAGTCCTTGATGGTGTCGAGCAATCCTTGCCAGTGAGGATCGAGCTGTGGCCCGGTCGTCCGGCTCAAACCCACAAGCTCATAACAACGCGCCGTCTCACCCTACGACAAATGTAACGCTTCCGCGATGCGTTTGATTGCGTCCCGCGAGCTGGCCGTGTCTTGTCCCTTCTCCAAGCGCGAGTAAACGGTGGTACTGACGTCCGCGAGGAGCGCAACTTCCTCGCGGCGCAGCCCCAACAACTCGATCGCGGTGGCGACCGGGCCGCGCATCCAAGATGGGGCGATTTCGGTAAGGAATACCGCGATTCCAAAGCTCACGGGAATGGCAATGATCATGGCGATCGCCGAGGACACCAGAGTGCCGTAAATCGGTACAAAGGCGCCAAAGACTTTTTTTACCGGATCCCAGTCGGTATGGTACAGAAAGCCGACACCGAAAGTCTGGAAGGCCTCGCGTCCACCCCACAGCAACGAGGCCGCGGCGCCCCCGAGCGTGGCCAGAACGAAAATACCTGCCGCCAACAGCGCGCCCCGAAATACCCGATCCGCGCGCGCGTCCCTACGCGAGTTGGCAACAGCGGGTTCAGGCACCGTTGATTCACGCGCGCTCATCCCCAGAGGCCTGAGTGTCGAATGCTATGACAGTCGTGGGACATCGGGTCGAAGAGGCGCGTTACTGCGGAAAATTCGATTGCCAATACGCTTCGATTTGTTTGGCCAACGGTGCCGGCAGGGGCACGTAGTCGAGGGCATTCGCCTGTGCCTGACCGCTCTCGAGTGCCCAGTTAAAGAACTTGAGTGCAGCCTTACTGCGGCCTGCGTCTTTCGGCTTCTTGTACATCAGCACAAAGGTGGTCGCTGTCACAGGGTAGGCATCGGCGCCAGGCGCGTCGGTCATGACCAGAAAAAAGTCCTTCGCGGTCGCCCAATCGGCCGTCGCGGCTGCTGCCTGAAAACTCTTCGCATCAGGCGTGATAAATTTTCCGGACTTGTTTTGAACCTGCGCGTAGGTCATTTTGTTTTGCAGCACATAGGCATACTCGACATATCCTATTGAATTTTGGATGCGATTGACGTACGCCGCCACCCCCTCATTGCCCTTGCCGCCCACTCCAACCGGCCAGGATACCGACGTGCCCTCGCCTATCTGGGCTTTCCAGGTCGGGCTGACCTTGGACAAATAGTTGACCCAGTTGAAGGTCGTGCCGGAGCCGTCCGAGCGGTGTACGACGGTTATGTCCGCATCGGGCAATGCGACGCCGGCATTCAAGGCGCGGACGGCAGCATCATTCCATTTCGTAATCTTTCCCAAATAAATATCGGCAAGCACCGGGCCCGAAAACTTGAGTTCGCCGGCCTTGATGCCGGAGATGTTGACTACGGGAATTACCCCGCCGATAACGAGAGGAAACTGCCCGAGACCGGCCTGTATCAGCTCGTCCGGCGTCAAGGGCTTGTCAGTTGCACCGAAGTCGACAGTACCCGCCTTGATCTGCGCAATGCCTCCGCCCGAGCCGATGCTCTGATAATTCAAGCGATCGCCCGTCTTCACGCTGTAGTCTGCCGACCACTTCGAAAGAATCGGATATACGAAAGTGGAGCCCGCCCGTCATGTCGGTTGCCAGGGCAGCCCCCGCAATCAGAGATGCGACGACGCCAGCAATGGACTTAACTACAGTCGGAGAGAATCGGTACATAGTGAGCCATACCCTATTTTGATCATTCTATACTGTTAGAATCATGGATCCTACAAAGCAATTGTTTCAGTTTTCTTACATGCAATGGTACTTGACGAATGGTCGTTCTTTCTATAACTATGAAATTATGAAATCTTTAGATGTTGTCAAGGTGCTCGGCGCACTCGCGCAGGAATCCCGATTGGCCGTGTTCCGATTGCTCGTAAAGCGTGGCCCGGCTGGCTTCACGCCAGGTGTTCTTGCGGCGAGATTGGATATCCCGGCGCCTACTTTGTCCTTTCATTTGAAAGAGCTTCAGAACGCCGGCCTGGTCTCGATGCGTCGCGAGAGCCGGTTTTTGTACTACAGCGCGCGCTTCGATCGCATGAAGGATTTGGTCGGCTTCTTGACCGACCAGTGCTGCAGCCAGGCCGACGAGGAGTGCGATGCGGACTGCAAGCCGGTCGCCGCTCAAACCCGTCGCCGCAGCGCATGAGATCGATTGCGACCGGCGTACCCTCAGGCCCGATTGAAGGGGCGCGACGGTCCGACTTGGCCAATATTCGATGGTTGTTGAACGTGAGCGGATTGCCGGACCAGGATTTGACAGAACAGATGCTCGGGCACTTCCTCGTCTATCGTGACGAGATCGGTGTGGCGGGCGTCGTCGGTCGCGAACGCTGCCACCATGCAGCGCTCCTGCGCTCCTTGGTTGTCGCTGACGGGCACGCGAGTCGCGGGCTGGGTACGCGTCTTGTAAGGGCAGCCGCGTGCCTCGCGCAGGACTTGCAGCTCCAGCCCATTTATCTGCTGACAACGACGGCTGAATTACTCTTTGAACATCTCGGATACCGTTTTCTCAACCGCGAATTGGCGCCGCCGACGCTACAGCAGTCCGCGCAATTCAAATCCTTATGTCCCTCCACCGCCCGACTGATGGTAAAGCCATGAACTCTCGCACCTACAACCTACTGTTTCTTTGCACCGGCAATTCCGCTCGCAGTGTCCTCGCCGAATCCATAATGAACAAGTGGGGAAAAGGCCAATTTCGGGGCTATAGCGCCGGCAGTCACCCCACCGGCAAGGTCAATCCTTTGGCCCTCGCGCTTCTCAAACAGTTGGAATTCCCTACCGAGGGCTTACGAAGCAAGAGCTGGGATGAATTTGCGGCTCCCAGCGCGATTCATTTCGATTTTGTCATCACCGTCTGCGACAACGCCGCAGGCGAGGTGTGTCCCTATTGGCCTGCCCAGCCGATGACGGCGCATTGGGGCATCCCGGATCCCGCGGCGGTCGAAGGAACCGAAGTCGAGAAGAAATTTGCCTTCCGTCAGGCCTTCAAGGTGATGGAAACCCGGATCAAATTGTTTCTGAGCCTGCCGCTCGCGAGCATCGACTCGCTCCGCTTACAGGAGCGCATGGACGCCATCGGCAAAACGCCGCTCGAGGGGCAGCCGAAATGAACGTCTTCGAGCGCTATCTGACCGTTTGGGTATTCCTCTGCATCATCATGGGTATTGCGCTCGGGCAGTTTTTGCCGGCCGTCTTTCAGGTCATCGGCAGCTTGTCGGTTGCCCAGGTTAATTTGCCCGTTGGGCTGCTGATCTGGGTCATGATTATTCCGATGCTCGTTAAGGTGGATTTCGGTGCCTTGGGCCAGATACGGCGCCATGTGAAAGGCATTTGCGTAACGCTTTTCGTCAATTGGCTGGTGAAGCCCTTTTCGATGGCACTCCTGGGTTGGATCTTCATTCGGCATGTCTTTGCCCCACTGCTGCCGGCCGATCAGCTCGATAGCTATATTGCGGGCCTGATCCTGTTGGCCGCAGCGCCCTGCACGGCCATGGTGTTCGTCTGGAGCCGACTCACCGATGGGGATCCGCTCTTCACGCTCTCTCAAGTTGCGCTGAACGACAGCATCATGGTGGTGGCCTTCGCGCCTCTGGTAGGTTTCCTTCTTGGAATTTCTGCGATAACGGTTCCCTGGGGCACCCTCGTGACCTCGGTCGTGCTCTATATCATCATTCCCGTCGTGCTTGCGCAGCTGATTCGCAAAGCGTTGCTCATGCGGGGATCCGCTGCATTCGACGCCGCTATGCTGCGTATCGGGCCGTGGTCGATGGGGGCCCTGCTGGCCACCCTCGTACTGTTGTTTGCGTTCCAAGGCGAGCAGATTCTTCAGCAACCGCGCGTGATCGTGCTGCTCGCGGTGCCGATCCTGATTCAAGTGCTGTTCAACTCAGGCCTGGCCTATTGGCTGAATCGTGCGGTGGGAGAGAGTCATAGCGTCGCATGCCCCTCCGCACTGATCGGTGCCTCGAATTTCTTCGAACTCGCCGTGGCCGCGGCCATAAGTCTGTTCGGTTTTCACTCGGGGGCCGCTTTGGCCACGGTCGTCGGCGTTCTCATCGAGGTACCGGTCATGTTGCTAGTCGTCAGCATCGTCAATCGCTCGAAGGGATGGTACGAACAATCCGGCACCCCTGCATCCGTTAAACCATGATGGCCCCGCGATCACCATCGCTCCTGTACCGGCATACTCAATAGACAATCCGATGGCTCAAGCAGCAGAGATCAGGCACCGTTCC
Organism: Gammaproteobacteria bacterium; assembly: GCA_003164785.1. Lineage (GTDB taxonomy): Bacteria > Pseudomonadota > Gammaproteobacteria > Steroidobacterales > Steroidobacteraceae > Bog-1198. Next base: position 41,757 of record PLUE01000068.1, read on the forward strand.
ATGGATTGCATTGCAGCGCGCGAGACTGCCGACATTCGCTCTCTGTTGAGCTGTGGCTTGGCGTGCCAGAAGGCGGGGCGACATCCCGACGCCGTGCTTTGCTATGAGAGCGTTTTATATTTGGATCCACGGCATTTTGACGCATTACATATGCTCGGCGTCGTCGCAATCCAAAATCGTCAGTATGAGCGCGCTTGGGACCTCATCAGTGGCGCGGTGCAGAAGAATGCTCGCGTGGGGGCGGCACATCGAAATTTGGCTCTGGTAAATTTGCGGCTGGGTCGGGTATCCGAGGCGGCCAGCAGTTACCAGACGGCTATTGCCCTCGAGCCAGAGGCGCTTGATGCCCATATTCACCTAGCATCCGTCTTGATCGACTTGAATCGGCCTGAAGAGGCGCTCACGGCGTGCGAGCAAGCCATACGACGTCACCCCGATAGTGCCGTGGCATACCTTGTCACGGCGATTGCCTTACGGTCTCTTCAACGGGCAACCGAGGCGCTGATGAGCTGCGATCGAGCCATTGCCTTACGGCCTCATTCCGCTGAGGCTTGGGATAAGCGCGCGGCAGCTCTTCAAGACCTCAACCGGCTCGACGAAGCAATCGAAAGCTGCGAAACCGCGATGACCCTGCGGCCCGATTTCGCTCCCGCTTATGCGCACGCCGGCTTGATGTATTTACAACGCGGTGATTTTTTTAGAGGCTGGAACCTGTCAGAATGGCGAAACCGGCCGGGAAGCGTCGTTGCTGCTCCCACCTATTCACAGCCTAGATGGCGCGGCGAGGACGACATTGTCGGGCAGACCTTGCTCGTTTATTGCGAGCAAGGCCTAGGCGATACGATTCAATTTTGCCGCTACGCCTCGGGGCTGAAAGCACTTGGAATCGATGTTGTACTTCTGGCACCGAGTACGCTCCACGGTCTGTTGAAAGGTTTACGCCCCACCGTCCAGATCATAGACGAACGGGACCAGCTACCCCGGTTCGATCGGCACTGTCCCCTGCTCAGTATACCGCACGCCTTGGGCACCACCGCCGCCACCATTCCCGCAACCATCCCTTATCTGTTCGCTGAGCCAGACCGCGTTCGCCGCTGGCAAACGAAACTGTGTGGCGATGACCTCAAGATAGGTATCTGCTGGCATGGAAGCAGCATTCCAGCCGCGGTCGGACGGTCAGTGCCGCTGGCAATGTTTCATCATATATCTCTGGTCCCGGGCGTTCGCCTGATTAGCCTGCAGAAGGGGCCTGGGTCGGAACAGCTGGGTCAGCTCCCGCAAGGAATGACGGTTGAGGATCTGGGGGCGGATTTCGACGCGGGCCCTGACTCGTTCCTCGATACCGCTGCGGTGATGCAATGCGTCGACCTCATCATCACGATCGACACTTCCATCGCACATTTGGCGGGCGCGCTGGGGCGGCCCACCTGGGTCATGCTCAAGGAAGTCCCGGATTGGCGTTGGATGTTGAAGCGGGAAGACAGCCCCTGGTACCCACGGCATCGTCTATTTCGGCAACAAAAGAGCGGTGATTGGCAAGGCGTCTTTATCCGAATTCTGCACAGCGTCGAAAATACAATTCACACCCTACGATCCTAGGATTGCACATATGACTGACGTCACCATCTACCACAACCCGGAGTGCGGAACCTCCCGCAACACCTTGGGGCTCATTAGGAATGCCGGTATCGAGCCGACGATCATCGAGTACCTGAAAACCCCGCCTGATCGCGAGACCCTGGAGTCGCTTTTGACGCAAATGAAAATGACGCCGCGCGAGCTGTTGCGCGAAAAAGGCACCCCGTATGCGGAGCTCAAACTAGGGGATGCCGGCTGGAGCGATGACGAACTTATTGGCCAGATATTGGCTCACCCGATTTTGATGAATCGACCGGTGGTGGTGACGCCCTGGGGGACGAAGCTTTGTCGACCGTCGGAGGCTGTGCTGGATATTCTTCCGTTACCGCAGCCAGGACCGTTTGCTAAGGAAGATGGCGAACTCGTGATTGATTCGGAGGGCCAGCGTGCTGCCCGGAATGCCTGACCTCCCGCATATCGATCCAGCCCTCTTCAGGGTTCCCAACGCGGAACAACTTGAGCGGGTTGGCACCTCGACGCATGCGCCGCGCATCCTGCTGTTGTACGGCTCGTTGCGCGCGCGCTCGTATAGCAAGCTGCTCACCCTCGAAGCGCAACGTTTACTCAACGCCATGGGCGCCGACACACGCGTCTATAACCCTGAAGGGCTCCCCCTGCCGGATGGACATCCGGAGGATCATCCCAGAGTACGCGAATTGCGCAACGTCGCTGGGTGGTCAGAAGGCATGGTACGGACCTCACCTGAACGTCATGGGGCGATGACCGGCGTGATGAAGGCGCAGATCGATTGGATCCCTCTAAGTGTCGGATCGGTACGCCCAACTCAGGGAAAAACGCTCGCGGTAATGGAGGTCTCCGGCGGCTCACAGTCCTTTAATGCCGTAAATCAATTGCGGATCTTGGGGCGTTGGATGCGCATGATCACGATTCCGAACCAATCATCGGTCGCCAAGGCATTTCTGGAATTTGATGACGCCGGACGCATGAAGCCGTCGGCGTTCTACGAACGCGTCGTAGATGTGATGGAAGAGCTGGTGAAATTCACGCTGCTCACGCGCGACGTCGCGCCCTATCTGGTCGACCGGTATAGCGAGCGCAAAGAGAGCGCGGAAGAACTGTCGAAGCGCGTGAACCTACAGTCTATCTGATTTTCGTGGTCAATAAAAAACAACGTTCGCTGTAAGTTTCCTAAACGGTTCGCACAAAGCAGGGTGTTTCGAATGAGTATTTCCTCCCCTAAACAGCCGGATAGCCCGCCGCCTCGTACAGATATCAATTTTTCCATGAACATCCCCATGTTGCTGGGCGGCGCCTGCGTCATGCTCCTTGGTTGTTGGATCGCTTGGTACTTTGTATGGCGGCCGTTCCCCGTCGATGCAGCGATTGCTCGCTACACCAAAGTAGCTGACGTCAGGGGCACTTTGATGTCCGTCGGGTCTGACACCTTGCTCGAGGTCATGCTGAAGTGCTCAAGGGCGTTTGAGCAATTATATCCCGGGGTCACTATTCAACTCGATCAGAAGGGCTCTGGCATGGCACCTCCCGCCTTGATCGAAGGTCGGGCACAGCTGGCGCCGATGAGTCGATTGATGACGGAGGAAGAAGTCGCAGCGTTCGAAAGAAAGTTTGGCTATAAACCTACCGTCTATACCATTGCCCTCGACGCGCTTGCGGTCTATGTCAACAAAGACAACCCCATCCGCGGAATGACCTTGCAACAGGTCGACGGAATATTTTCGAAGAGCCTCAAGAGAGGAGGTCCTTCGCTCGAAACATGGGGATCTCTCGGTCTCTCGGGAGAATGGGCCGTCAGGCCAGTCACGCTTTACGGTCGTGATAGCGCTTCGGGAACACATGAATATTTCAGGGAGCACGCCCTTCAGAGCGGTGTTTTTAAGACGACCGTTCATGAGGTCATCTCGGAAGCTGTTGTAGAGGACGTCGCCAACGAACCCTCGGGCATTGGGTATAGCGGCATCGGCTGGAAAACCTCCCTGGTCCGTGTGGTTCCTATAGGAGAAACCGCTGGTCATTTCGTCGAACCGACCTACCACAATGCGATTGACGGTGCTTATCCATTGGCTCGCTTCCTGTATGTCTACGTAAATAGAAGGCCAGGCCAACCAGTGGATAAACTAACTGGCGAATTCATCAAATATGTATTGTCCCGCGAGGGGCAGGAAGCGGTTGTTCAAGCGAAATTCTTTCCTCTCCCCGCAAAGGTCGTTGCCGAGACCCTGCATGGTACGAATTAAATCAAGTTGTCCGCACTCGTCGCGGCTTAGGAAGCGCTTGTGCACCGCGGCCATCGACCTATGGCGCACATGGCGCTGACATAAGGTTCTACGCATGACCATGGGCCATGATGTTCGCTCGCGCTTGAGCCCGCGGTATTTTCAACCAAGGGTAGGGTTTGGGTCGGCGTTTTCTTGCTCGGGGTTCGATGCGCCCGGGGCTACACTGATGTGGTTCCCTGCTCTTGGAGATTGTGTGGCGCGAGTACCCGCTGGTGAATTTCAACGCGAGTTTGGCCGCTTGCGGGGCGTTGCCCACCGCGAAGCCGTCATTGTGACCGGCCATGGCCGTGACGATGTAGTGCTGCTTTCGGCTGAGGAATATCAGCGACTACGTAGCCTGGATCGGCGCGCGATGCACGTTTCCGAACTCACCGACGAAGACCTTGCCGCACTGGATGCGGTGCAAATTCCTGAGGAAGCGGCTCACTACAATCACGAAATGACTTGATCGCCGACGGATGACGCAAATCCTTCCTCAACCTGATGAGGTCATGCGTTACGCCTATTTGTGGTGGATGGTGCGGGGGGTGTCCCAAGCCGACTCAGCAGTAGTCGGCAAGTGTTGTTCAAGCGCCTTTATCGCTCGGGCAATGTGACGCGCTGCGCTTTGGGGGACCGCCGATGCGGCGTCTTCGATAGCGCCAGGGTGGCGCTCCACGACTGCCTCGATCAGGGCCGCCGCTTGTCGGAGATCTTTTTCTGGCTTGCCGCTCGTTTTGTTGCGAAGCTGCGAGACGAAACGCAGCCGTTTCCGGCGCTACAACGGTCAGTGGACGCCTCACTTTCACAGCTATTGCCGGCATGACGGTCTGGTTCGCAGCACCCGGCGCCTTCTGGACCTTTGCAGAAAGCGCGGCCGCCGCCCGTAATGTTCCTGCAGGCACCATCAGTATTGCCCTGGCCGTCGGTAACGGTGTCGGTTTGTTGGGATCGGTGGCGGCGGCCTGGCAGGGTGACCGTTGGGGTCGATTTTGGCCACTGCTGATCGCCACCGCGGCCCTGTGCGCGTCTGTCGTGGCGTTCGAGGAATGCTGGAGCGTTGTAGCACTGGCGGTCGCGCTCTTCGCCTTCAATGCGGCTTGGAACTACGCCGCTGTGTACGAGATGGCGCTGGTGGCAAGCCTTGACCCTGGCGGGAAACTGTCGCCGGCCATTTCCGCAGCGCAAGTGATGGGATTTGCGGCAGGGGGCTTCATCTCAGGCGTCGCCATCTCCGCTGCCGGATACACTGCCCTCACCAGCGTGGTCACCATGTTGGCGGTGGTCGGCATGGGGGTCCTGGCGCTTTGCTTTCGAGTTCCCCGCCGCGCGGTGCCAGGCGGACCCTAAGCGCCTAAAGCGCGAAGGTTCGGGGTCTCCCATGGAACCGTGCCATATCGATAGCCACGCGCGTGCAACCAGCGCCGATAGGCGACCGAACTTCGATCTGCCCGTAGTGAAGTTTTGGAAGTCGGGTCCAAGGGCAGACGACGCGGACGCTGGTTCTCCAAGATGGGCTTGTCCTGGCTGAAAATCATCTGCTGGAAGTGCATCAACCCAACGTCAGAGCTCTCCTCATCGATTAGCGCCATGAACAAAGTGGCGCTGACCCGCTCCTCAGATATCGGTCGTCCAAGAATGGCGATGACGTCATTACGCGAAGGATCTGACGCCGCGGATTTGTAGAGCACCGCACAGTAGGGGTGCGGTACCCGGTAAATGTACTCGACTTCGAAGCCCTTCTTGGCCGACAACGACGATAGCGGCTGATAAAAGCGCCAGCGTCTCGCGATTACCTCCTTAGAATCACTCGACACAGATACTTCATAGTCCTTTACCTCGGTATGCGGCTCCTCCCCGAGCACTCCCCGATGCACGAAGGGGAAATGGGCGAGATCTAAAAAGTTTTCGACAGCGCGTGGCGCAGATACGTGCACACCGAAGCTGCCGCAATACACCATCCGCCGATCACTTTCAAAAAACTCAGGGATCTCGAACGGCTCGTGCACGGGTGTTCCAAAACTCGTCCACACATGGCCACAGTGTCGTCGCACCGGCAAAGGCACATGGGCCTCGCGGTCGGTTCTGCGCCACGCCTTGACCGAGTCATCAGCCATGCGCATCACGGAGAGAGATTCCTCGAACAAAATGAATTGCCGAGCGTCGCCCTGAACGAGATCGCAGTCCGCGCAGAGAATATGCCACTCATCGAGAGCGATGTTTTCAATAATAGTAGGCATGAGCCTGCGGGCAATCCTTTGAAGTGTCGTCAAACTCTAATGCATATCTCTCATTAAGAACAGTAGGCGCGGATAGCGTTAAGTCCGAGCGGACGATTCTGAGCAGATTCGCGGTGGGCCCGATCGACCTTCAAAAAGGACGGTCGTCGCACCGTCATCACTGCATCACTGCGGCAGGGTTGCTGCGCTACGTTCCTACCTCCGGATAGATATTTCAGCACGAAGCAACGATGCCAAAAGAAGCCGCTCATTTCCGGCGGATAGTTTGCTGGTCGACGTTAAATCCCGAGCAACACGTCCCGGCAGACCGACACAATCTCCCCGCGTGGCCCTCAGCACGCCGCAAATCGAACATACGACTGAACTCTCCTACTCCGACAAGCGAGGCCGGGTTCCGATCTTAGGGCGTTGATCGATCATTCTCGATTGCAGTTCGGTGGCCTATACCGGAGGCATCGCAAATTAGCTCATCACCAAATATGACGGTTTACAGATCCGATTCGGCCGCACTATTACAGCGTACCGAATGCGCTCGTAGAGCACGGAAACGGCTCGCGAACCGACCTTCGATTTGCCCTATACCGGCTTTCGCGTCCTGCTGTCTGTACGGCCGCGTACAGAGTGCGTCGCCGGGCGAGCGCATAATTCCGTATTGGCTATGATGTCAGCAGGGATGCCTTCCATGGGCATCGGTGCAATAGGTGACCGACTCGCCGCATGGGCTGGGCCGTCGTTGACCGAGTCTTTGGTCGTCAATAACTTGATAGTGTGAAAAGAAGGATAATCCCACAATGCCTCATGCTTATTGGAACGACTGGTATTTCGGTTGGGGCTGGTTTCTTTGGTTTGGTCTCGTGTTCCTGCTGTTTTCGAGTCTTGGAAACTGGGGCTATACCTACCGGGCTCACCAGAAATTCGGCAAGCCGCCACGCAAGGAGGCATTCGATATTCTCGACGCGCGGTACGCGAAGGGCGAGATAAATCGCGAAGAATACAATCAGATGAAATCTGAGATTGCCAAGGAATAGCGAGAAGTCGCAGAGCCAGTCGACCGCGGCTCAGGTTCTATGAAGTGAGCCTAGATTGAGCTCGCGGGCCACGAACCTGGCGATCATGAGTTCCTCGTCCCCGTCGCGCATGCTGGCGCCGCTGCCCAGATGCGCGAGGATCGCGCAGCCCGTGGTTGCCATCGAATCTCTGCGGTTTGCAAGCTCTTCCATCAGATAGGCTTAGGACGAGCCATGGAATCCATACCGGTGAATGCCCCTCGCCTCGTAGCGCCGCGGGATGGAAAGCAGCTTCGGCACACGCGGCATGCTGCGGTGTTGCATACCATGAGCCACCCGGTGGCCCACCGCATGGACCGCCTCGTTCATCGGTTAGCCAGATGTTTGGGACGGGAGATTGAGTCAGGAAGTAGTCGGCAAGCCCTTTGGCCCATAGTGGCCCTCTCCCTATGCACATTCCTGCCCTCGTGCCAGAAGTATGGCGCTGGAGCGCTGTTGCAAGCGATAAGTCTGTGAATGATCCACAAGCGCTTCCGTCCCTGCGACGAACAGGTCTTGCGGCGTTAAGCCAGATGTATCGACTGCCAGGTACCAGCGCCACGCTTGCGGCAGAGGTGGCAAATCAAAGGTCGTATCACTCCATATCGAATCAGATAGATTTGAGCGGCCACAGCAGCGACCGCCTCCTCGAGATGCTGAGAGGTACGTGACTCCCCGGTCAGCCGCGTTGGCGACTTCACTGCAACATCAACGAAGCGACTCGATCCGGTAGCATATCTGCCAAAGAGGCACCAACCCCCGCGCCAGATTAGGGCCTATGCCTTTTGTCCGGCATTACGCCGTCGCGTGTCTCGGCGATAGTCCCTTGCGCTGCCGGAGCTATGACGTGGTACTCGGGATTCTCAAGTCTAACTTCGTGCGCCCAATAGCCGGCCCGACCATGATGCTGGTGCAGCTGCATTTCCTGGTCTCGGTTCAGTGGCATTGACGAGTCGTAAGATGGAGCATCCTTCACTGCTTGCCGTGTCAAATTGACCGAGATTGTGGCGTCTGGCCAGCTCATCGCCTGGATCCATTGCGGCGAGATCAGCACCTGATTTCCGAACCACCAATTGCTCGTCTCCACGATGAGATATCGAATTGCCCAAGTATCCTCATCGACAAGCAGTCCCTTCACATCACCCATGCCACCATCCGTTGCCTCGATGTGATATCGCAGGAGCGCCCTGCAGCTGCGCAGATGAGCATCACCGTCCTGGCGCTGGTCCGCTTCCGTTTCCGCTTCCGCTTCCGCTTCCGCTTCCGCCCGAGTGTGGTCAGCTTGTGCCACAAGGTATTCCGCACCGGACTTCCCGTATCCAACACCCGTCAGCATCGCCCCCGGGTAGGCGCCACCACCCCAGAGGCCGGCGCCGCCCCAATAATAGGGGTAGCCGTAGTACCCGAGGTATTGCATCTCATGCTGTCGCGACACCGGTTTGTCGGTGTCAATATCTGGGCTGTTCTTGACTTGCTCCTTGCTGATCGAGACAGGCAATATCCTTGCCGTCCGGTCGGGATGGCCGATCGAAATGGGCGAGATCAGCACCTTGCGACTCGACAGCCAACTTCCGGTTTCGACGACGAGGTAGCGGACGACCCACGTCTTGTCATCAACATAAAAATCCTTCACGTGGCCAATCGTCCCATCGGTCGCGCGAATCGCGTAGCCCTCTAGATCCTGCACGCTGCGTAACATCTATCCTTCTCCTTTCAGAGCGGGCGTTGCGGCCGTCAGGCCGCGGCTGCAGGTCGGGGTGGCTCTGCCACCTTGAGCGCATCATTTGGCTTGAGCACCTCGTTGCCCGCGAGCGCGAGCGCCAGCGTGTTCCCATAGGGATTCATGCTGTCGACCATCGAACTGGGCATCAAGATCGTCGCGCCCCGCTCCTTGGTGGTCTCATAGATAATGTTCATTGCTCGCAGTTGCAGCGCTTCGGGGTGCCCGGCGTAAATATTGGCCGCCTCGACAAACTTGCCGGCAATCGCCGCTTCGGCGGAGCCGAGAATCACCCGCGCCTGCTTCTCACGCTCAGCCTGTGCTTGACGCGACATCGCATCTTGCAGGGCCA
>PLUE01000058.1 GCA_003164785.1 Gammaproteobacteria bacterium
TGAGCAGCTCCTGCAGGATGTAGGCTGCGCCGTAGGCTTCAAGGGCCCAGACCTCCATCTCTCCGAAGCGCTGCCCGCCGAACTGGGCTTTGCCCCCCAGCGGCTGCTGGGTGACCAGGCTGTAGGGCCCCGTCGAACGGGCGTGCATTTTGTCGTCGACCAGGTGGTTCAACTTCAACATGTACATGTATCCGACGGTCACCGGCCGGTCGAACTGCTCGCCGGTGCGGCCGTCGTGCAGCGTCGTCTGACCCGAGGTCGGCAGATCCGCGAGCGCCAGAAGGCCCTTGATCTCCTCCTCGCTCGCGCCGTCGAACACCGGCGTCGCCATCGGCACGCCCTTCTTCAGGTTGCTCGCGAGCTCGATCACCTCGGCGTCGGTCATGCCCTTGATGTCTTCCTTCTGGCCGCCGGTCTCGTTGTAGACCTGCCCCAGGAACTTGCGCAATTCGACCAGCGCATGCTGGGCTTCCAGCATCTTGCCGATCTTGGCGCCCAAGCCCTTGGCCGCCCAGCCCAGATGACATTCCAGGATCTGACCGATGTTCATACGCGAGGGCACGCCCAGCGGGTTCAACACGATGTCCACCGGCGTACCGTCCGCCATGTACGGCATGTCCTCGACCGGAACGATGGAGGAGATCACGCCCTTGTTGCCGTGACGGCCGGCCATCTTGTCGCCGGGCTGCACGCGGCGCTTCACCGCCAGGTACACCTTGACCATCTTGAGCACGCCCGGCGCGAGATCGTCGCCGGCGGTGATCTTGGCCTTCTTCTCCTCGAAACGCTTCTCGAAGGTCTTGCGCTGCGCCTTCAGGCGCTCGGAGACCGTCTCCAACTGCGTGTTGGTGTCCTCGTCCTTGAAGCGGATCTCGAACCACTGCTCACGCGGCAGATCCGACAGGTACGCCTCGTCGATCGCCGTGCCGGACTTGAGCTTCTTGGGACCGGCTTCGCCGATCTTGCCGTCGATCATGCCGCGTACGCGCTGGAACAAATCGTCTTCCAGGATGCGCTGCTGATCGGCCAGATCCTTGCGGACCCGCTCGAGTTCCGACTTCTCGATCGCCAATGCGCGGGAGTCCTTCTCGACCCCGTCGCGTGTGAACACACGCACGTCGATCACCGTGCCGTCCATGCCGGGGGGCACTCGCAGCGAGGTATCCTTCACGTCGGACGCCTTCTCGCCGAAAATCGCGCGGAGCAATTTCTCCTCCGGCGTCAGCTGGGTCTCGCCCTTCGGCGTGACCTTGCCGACCAAAATGTCGCCGGCCCGGACTTCGGCGCCGATGAAGGCAATGCCGGCCTCGTCGAGCTTCGCCAACGCCGAGTCGCCCACATTGGGGATGTCGGCGGTGATTTCCTCGGGTCCCAACTTGGTGTCGCGCGCGACGCAGGTCAGTTCCTCGATGTGAATGGTCGTGAAGCGATCTTCCTCGACCACGCGCTCGGAGATAAGGATGGAATCCTCGAAGTTGTAGCCGTTCCACGGCATGAAGGCCACCAGCAGGTTCTGGCCGAGCGCGAGCTCGCCCAGATCCGTCGAGGGGCCGTCGGCCAGCACGTCGCCGCGATGGATCGAATCGCCCGACTTCACCAGCGGACGCTGGTTGATGCAGGTGTTCTGGTTCGAGCGCGTGTACTTCGTCAACGAGTAGATGTCTACACCCGGCTCGCCGGCGGTCGTTTCATCGTCGTTCACCCGCACCACGATGCGCGACGCATCGACGGAGTCCACCAATCCGCCGCGACGCGCGACCACGGTGACGCCGGAGTCGATGGCCACGGCACGTTCCATGCCGGTTCCCACCAGGGGCGTCTCCGCCCTCAAGGTCGGCACTGCCTGACGCTGCATGTTCGATCCCATGAGGGCGCGGTTCGCGTCATCGTGTTCCAGGAACGGAATCAACGAAGCGGCCACCGACACGATTTGTTTCGGCGACACGTCCATGAAATCGATCTTGTCCGGAGCGGACAACTCGAACTCGTTCTGCGTACGGCAGGAGATGAGGTCGTCGGTGAACTCGCCCTTCTCGTTGAGGGCGGCGTTCGCCTGCGCGATCACGTACTGACCTTCCTCGATGGCCGACAGATAGTCGATCTGATCGGTCACCTTGCCGTTGGACACGCGGCGATACGGGGTTTCCAGGAACCCATAATCATTGGTGCGCGCGTAGACGGCCAGGGAGTTGATCAAACCGATGTTCGGGCCTTCCGGCGTCTCGATCGGGCAAACCCGGCCGTAGTGCGTCGGATGAACGTCGCGAACTTCGAATCCTGCGCGCTCGCGCGTGAGGCCGCCCGGGCCCAATGCGGAAACGCGGCGCTTGTGCGTGACTTCCGACAGCGGGTTGTTTTGATCCATGAACTGCGACAGCTGCGACGAGCCGAAGAATTCCTTCACCGCGGCCGCCACCGGCTTCGCGTTGATCATCTCCTGCGGCATGATCGGCTCGCTCTCGGCGATGGTCAGGCGCTCCTTGACGGCGCGCTCGACACGGACCAACCCGATGCGGAACGCGTTCTCGGCCATTTCGCCGACGCTGCGGACGCGGCGGTTGCCGAGATGATCGATGTCATCCACGTGGCCGTTGCCGTTGCGGATGTCGATCAAGGTCTTCATGACCTCGATGATGTCTTCCTTGCTCAGAACGCCCGAGCCCGTGATTTCCTCACGGCCCACGCGGCGGTTGAACTTCATGCGGCCGACGGGCGACAGGTCGTAGCGCTCGCCGTTGAAGAACAGGTTCTGGAACAGGTTCTCGGCCGCGTCCTTGGTCGGCGGCTCACCGGGACGCATCATGCGATAGATCTCGACCAGCGCCTCGAGGCGGGTCTTGGTCGGATCGATGCGCAGCGTGTCCGAAATGTAAGGGCCGCGATCCAGGTCGTTCACGTACAGCGTGCGGATTTCCGTGATGCCGCTTTCGATGAGCTTGCCGACGCTGACCACCGTCAGGATCTCGTTGGCCTTCGCCAGGATCTCGCCGGTGTCCGTGTTGACGATGTCGTGCGCCAGGACCTTGCCCGCCATGTAGTCCAGGGGGACCGGCAGGCGCTTGACGCCCGACTCTTCGATTTCCTTGACGTGGCGCGCCGTGATGCGGCGCCCTTCCTCGACGACGACTTTCTTGCCGACGCGAATTTCGAACGCGGCCGTCTCGCCGCGCAGACGCTGCGGGATGACCTCGAATTCGATTTCCTTCTTCGTCAGGTAGAACGTGTTCGTCTCGAAGAACATGTCCAGAACCTGCTCCTCGGTGTATCCCAGGGCCCGCAGGATGATGGTGACCGGCAATTTGCGGCGACGATCGATGCGCGCGAACACGCAATCCTTCGGGTCGAACTCGAAATCCAGCCACGAGCCACGGTAGGGGATGATTCGGGCGGAAAACAACAACTTGCCCGATGAATGGGTCTTGCCACGGTCGTGATCGAAGAACACGCCCGGGCTGCGATGCAACTGCGAGACGATGACCCGCTCGGTGCCATTGATGATGAAGGTGCCGTTGTCGGTCATGAGCGGCAGTTCGCCCAGATACACTTCTTGTTCGCGCACGTCCTTGACGGGCTTCTTGGCGCCGCTGGCCTCCTTGTCGAGGACCACGAGGCGCACTTTCACGCGCAGAGGCGCGGCATAGGTCAGGCCGCGCAGCTGGCATTCCTTGACGTCGAATACGGGATCGCCGAGGCGATAGCTCACATACTCGAGCGTTGCGTTGCCGGAATAGCTGGAAATGGGGAATACGCTGTCAAATGCAGCGTGCAGGCCGATTTCGTCGCGTTTCGATTCCGCGGTATCCGCCTGCAAGAATCGCCGGTACGAGTCCAATTGGATCGCCAGCAGATACGGCGTGCCGAGGATGCTCGGACGCTTGCCAAAGTTCTTACGAATGCGCTTCTTTTCGGTGAAAGAATAAGCCATGTGTGCGGTATCTCCAGGCGCTAACGCGCCAACATCAACGGGGTCGAGGCGACCCCGACCGGGGGCGCTCGCTTCGCGAGCGATAAATCCAAATCAAAAGTCACATCGGCATCGACATCACGACCACCAAAATCAAAGGCGCAGGCGACGGCTGCCGCTTTCGCAGCAACCGTCAACCCACGCTGATCAGCAGCAATCACTTACTTGATGACAGCCTTGGCGCCGGCGGCCTCCAGCTTCGTCTTGATCGCGTCGGCATCCGCCTTCGGAATGCCTTCTTTGACGGTCGAAGGAGCACCTTCAACCAAGTCCTTCGCTTCCTTCAGGCCCAATCCCGTGATTTCGCGAATGACCTTGATGACGCCCACTTTGTTGGCGCCGAACTCGGTCATCGTCACGGTGAATTCGGTCTGGGCTTCCGCCGCAGGAGCAGCGGCAGCACCGCCGCCCGCCGCCGCTGCGGCAACCGGGGCCGCGGCAGTGACGTTGAACTTCTTTTCCATGTCGGCAATCAACTCGACCACTTCCATCACGGACATGCTGGAAATCGCGTCGAGAATTTCGTCTTTAGTAACAGCCATTATCGTCTCCAATATCTATATGGGGTCCCGCGACCCGAATCAGGTTTAATTCGCCGCAGCCGGCGCTTCCGCACTCTTCTTGGCTTCAAGAACAGCAGCAAGCGTCCTCACCAACTTCGAGTTGGGGGCAGCCAACGTACCAACGAACTTTGAAATCGGCGCCTGTAGGACACCCAACAGCAACGAAAACGCTTGCGCGCGCGTGGGCAATGCAGCCACACGCTCGAGTGCATCGGGTTTGAGCAATTGCCCACCCAAAGACACGAGCATCGTTACCAGTTTGTCGTTGCCCTTCGAAAAATCCTTGACGATGCGCGCGGCTGCGCCCGGGTCGTCGTTGGAGAATGCGAGGACAATGGGTCCTTTCAGTGCCGGAGAAATGCACTCGAAAGCAGTGCCGGCAACGGCCTTGCGCGCGAGCGTATTCTTGACCACCCGCAGATACACGCCCTGGCTGCGCGCCTTCGCGCGCAGGTCGGTCATCTGAGTTACGGTCAAGCCACGGTTCTCTGCGCCTACGACGGATAGGGCTTTCGCCGCCACCGCGTTGACTTCTGCCACCACGACTTTCTTTTCTTCTAACTTGAGCGCCATCCGGTCCTCCCGGTCAGAAGTGTCACACAAGGTAGGAGCTGGAAGTCGCTCCCACCCACCCTTGAGTACCTTCGTACTCTTGGTGCGACCTTCACCAGGAAATTTCCTGATTCGGGTCCCACCATCTGCGCAGGCTCCACCTTTAAGAGCCCTAAGCCCGCCTGCGGTCTTCGACGGTGGATGCGATCGGCCTTACGGCCTCACGCCTCCCCGTTTCCATGCAATTACCATGCGCTTCGCGCATGTTTCCATGCGCTTGCGCGCAACTTTCAACGGGGCCGAAACGGCCCCGTCCGCTATCAATCAAACCAGCGTCGAGTGGTCGACGGTCACGCCCGGCCCCATGGTCGATGACAAGGTCACCTTCCGCAGGTAGATGCCCTTCGAGGTCGCCGGCTTGATCTTCTGCAGATCCGCCACCAGCGCCAGAAGGTTTTCCTTGAGGGCGGCCGGTTCGAAGCTGGCGCGCCCGATCTGCGCGTGCACGATGCCGGCTTTATCGGTGCGGTAGCGCACCTGGCCCGACTTCGCGTTCTTCACGGCTTCCGCCACGTTCGGCGTCACGGTGCCCACCTTGGGATTCGGCATCAAACCGCGCGGACCCAGGATCTGGCCCAACTGGCCGACGATGCGCATCGCATCGGGGCTCGCGATCACCACGTCGAAATCGATCTGGCCGGCCTTGACCTTTTCGGCCAGGTCCTCGAAGCCCACGATATCGGCGCCGGCCGCCTTCGCCGCCTCGGCATTCTTGCCCTGGGTGAATACCGCAACGCGGACGGTTTTGCCCGTGCCGTTCGGCATGACGGTCGATCCTCGGACCTGCTGATCCGACTTCGTTGCGTCCACACCCAGATTGACGGAGACGTCCACCGACTCATTGAATTTAGCGGTGGCCATTTCCTTGACGAGCTTCAGCGCCTCGTCGATCGGGTACGACTTGCCCGGCGGGAGTTTCTCTTTCCAGGACTTGATTCGTTTTGCTATGGCTGGCATGTCACGCTACCTCTACGTCGACGCCCATACTGCGCGCGCTACCAGCAATGGTGCGCACGGCGGCCTCCAGATCACTGGCCGTCAGGTCGGGCATTTTCAATTTTGCGATGTCTTCGAGTTGCTGGCGCGAAATCTTTCCCACCTTGGCGGTGTTCGGAGTCGCACTGCCCTTCGCCAGGCCCAGGGCCTTGGCGATCAATACCGACGCCGGCGGCGTCTTCATGATGAAGGTGAAGCTGCGGTCGCTATACACCGTAATCACGACCGGTGTCGGCAATCCTTTTTCCAAGGCCTGGGTCTGCGCGTTGAACGCCTTGCAGAACTCCATGATGTTCACACCCTGTTGGCCCAATGCGGGACCGACCGGCGGACTTGGGTTGGCCTGGCCTGCAGGGATCTGCAGCTTGATATAGCCAGTGACTTTCTTCGCCATGCTCGCTTACTCCTGTGGGTACAAGCGCCTTCCTTTAGAGAAAGCTCCCCTTGTTCGGGCCGCTCTCCACCAGGAAAGCTCCCCTTGTCAATGCGCTTACGCGCAACATTCAACGGGGCGATGCCGCCCCGCATACCTGGGCGCTTGCGCGCCAGCTACCTAGGCGCTTACGCGCCAACCTTTCAACGGGGCGATGCGCCCCGACCGATAACCGCGCTACGCGCGGTCCAAACAAAACCTCAGCCTTTTTCGACCTGCGAGAAATCCAATTCCACGGGCGTCGAACGTCCCAGGATCTGCACCGCGACCTGCAGCCGGTTTTTCTCGTAATTCACGGATTCGACCACGCCGTTGAAATCGTTGAACGGACCGTCCGTCACTCGCACGACTTCGCCGGGTTCGAACAACACCTTCGGCTTCGGCTTGTCCACACCCTCTTCGACGCGGCGCAGGATCGACATCGCTTCCTTGTCGGTGATGGCCGCCGGCTTGTCGCTGGTGCCGCCGATGAAGCCCAGAACCTTGGGCACTTCCTTCACCAGGTGCCAGGTATCTTCGTCCATCTCCATCTGCACGAGCACGTAGCCCGGGAAGAACTTACGATCGGACTTGCGCTTCTGGCCGTCGCGCATTTCGACCACTTCCTCGGTCGGCACCAGGATCTCGCCGAACTTGGCCTCGAGACCGGCGCGCTTGACGCGCTCCTTGAGCGACGCCGAAACCTTGTGCTCGAAATTCGAGTAGGCGTGAACCACATACCATCGCAGGGACATATACGCTCCGAACCCGTCAGCCAGACTGACCGGTCAACAACCGGGTCAGCCAAGTGAGAACCCAGTCGAGTCCCCAAAAAAAACAGCCCATGACAATGGCAAAGATGAACACGACATACGTCGTCTTGACCGTCTCATCACGCGACGGCCATACGACCTTGCGCAATTCGATGCGCGATGCCAATGCGAATTGCCAGAACTCACGGCCATACCAACTCAGCCAGGCCAGGCCTGCCGCCACGACCAACCCCACGACCACCATGACAATCCGAAAGGCAAGCGCCTGGTCCTCGTACCAGTAAAACGCACCGATCCCCGCGAATAGAACGAGGACCGACAACGTCATGAGCGCCGTGTCTTTCAACGACGCGCTCGGAGGTGTTTGCACTTCTGCCATAGTTACTGCCGTTAACCTACAGGCCTGCTCAAATGGCAGGGCAGGAGGGAATCGAACCCCCAACCTGCGGTTTTGGAGACCGCCGCTCTGCCAATTGAGCTACTGCCCTGTAAATCTTTACGCGATCACCTTGGCGACGACAC
>PLUE01000060.1 GCA_003164785.1 Gammaproteobacteria bacterium
GCGATTCCGACGACCTGCCAGGGGTTGTTGCGCACGTAGGTGTCGGTGGTCTTGGTGGCCTGGCGGGCTTGAGTGCGGACTTGCGATGCACCATCGGCCAGCGCACTTTTCGCGGCGGCAAGGGCTATCTTGACCTTGGCTTTGACACGGGCGATTTCCGGCGTATCGACATCCTTCAGCGCGTGAGCCAGATCCTCGACGTTCTCGATGAAGCTGTTGATTTGCCCAGTCGCGTAATCTTTCACCTTGCAGGCGGTGCCGTTGTCTAAGAGCGATTCCATGGAGTTCTCCGGAGTAATGTAATAAAAGGCGGCTTTAGACGCGCCGACCCATGCTCATCAGGAAACTGACGACTGCACCGATCAGAAACACGACAAAGAGAACCTTGGCGATACCGGCGGCGCCCACGGCAATGCCGCCGAAACCAAAAAACGCTGCGATCAGCGCGATGATGAAAAACACGACAGCATAATGAAGCATGGGTCACCTATCCTGTGAGTTGGGGCGGCTCAACGTGCGGGTGAAGTTTGCGCGGCCGCGCGCGTGCCCGCAGTCGGTGGACCGCCGGGTGGAGCGTAGGATATGGCCCACGCGCGGGCGCAGGCCTCGTGCTTACAGATACAGGCGGCCCCGTTCGAGCGCGGCTTCGAGCGTGTTTCTCATGAGCATCGCGACCGTCATCGGTCCAACGCCGCCGGGCACGGGAGTTATCCAGGCCGCGCGTTTCGCGGCGCCCTCGAATTCGACATCGCCGCAAAATTTGCCGTCGTCATTGCGGTTGATGCCGACGTCGATCACCACGCTGCCGGGCTTGATCCACTCGCCGCGGATGATGCCGGGGCGTCCGACAGCCACCACGAGAATGTCGGCGCTCTGGACGAAGGGAGCCAAATCTCCCGTGAACCGGTGACACACCGTGACGGTTCCCCCCATCAGCAGCAATTCCAGCGCCATCGGACGGCCGACGATGTTGGATGCGCCCACCACCACGCAATGCCTGCCCTTGGGGGACACGCCAACGTGCTCGATGAGCTTGGTGACGCCGAAGGGCGTGCACGGCCGAATCAGCGGCACGCGTAGGGCCAGTCGACCGACGTTGTACGGATGGAAGCCGTCCACGTCCTTGGTGGGGTCGATTTTTTCGATGATGGCGCTTTGCTCGATATGCTGGGGCAACGGGAGTTGCACGAGGATGCCGTCGATCTGCGGATCGCGGTTCAGCGCTTCGATCAGCTGGATGAGCTCCTGCTGCGTGGTCGAGTAGGGCAAATCGTGCGCCACCGACAGGATCCCGGAGTCGGCACAGGCGCGCCGCTTGTTGCGGACGTAGACACCCGATGCGGGGTTGTCGCCGACCATGACCACCGCCAGGCCCGGGCGCCGCAGCCCGCGCGCCGTCATGTCATCGACCTGGGAGGAGATTTCAGCTTTTATCTTTGCTGCAAGAGCTTTGCCGTCAATGAGTTGCGCGGTCATCGTGAACCTTTTGAATGTTCCGGGAGCGGCGAATGGTCGCACAATCTGCGTCACTTGGGGCGCCACGCGCTGCCTGTGCGGGCGGATTCTCCGCGACACCCACGATCGCCTTTCGGTTACCGTGCGTGCTCATGAAAACCTTGCTCATCGTGTACCACTCCATGACGGGCGGAACGCTGCAAATGGCGCAGGCAGCGGCGCGCGGCGCCCGTGGCGAGCCGTCGGTGCGCATCTCGTTGCGCAATGCCGGCGAGGCCGGCGCGGCGGACCTCCTGGAGGCCAGTGGCTATATTTTCGCAAGCCCCGAGAATCTCGCGGCCATGTCGGGCCGCATGAAGGACTTTTTCGATCGGACCTACTATGCGGCGCTGGACCGGCTCAATGGCCGACCGTACGCGACGTTGATCTGTGCGGGCAGCGACGGACATAGCGCCGCGCTACAAATCGAGCGCATCGCGACAGGCTGGAGACTGAAGGCCATCGCGGCGCCGCTCATCATCTGCATGCACGCGCAGACCCCCGAGGAGATCCTGCGGTCGAAGCAGGTGCCGGAGCCAGCGCTGAGACAATGCGAAGAATTGGGTGCGACCCTGGCGGCGGGGCTGGAGTTGGGTGTGTTCTGACTCAGTGTTTGCGCAACGCCACCGCCCCCTTGGCGTAGAGCCAGAGGAGGGTCGCAATCACGCTGCCGCCGGGCAATTGCAGGATTTCTGGATCGACCTGGGCGCCGACATTCTGTATCCGCACCGCGATGCGCGCGGCATAGGATTCTATTTGTTCGATCATCATCTTCTCCGATGCCCAAACAACTGATGCCTGGGCAATCGATGTACTAAAAAATTAAACGTTCGCGAGCATCCGCTTAAGCACCTTTTCAACCTCTCGAACCTGTACTTCGGTGACGTGTTCGAGCAGTCGGCACATCACACGATCGAGACACGCTTCCATCTTCGGGAATGCTGCCTTGCCGGCCGCCGTCACTTCGAGCGCCACCGAGCGGCGGGTGTGTGGCAACGCCACGCGCCGGATCAGGCTCTTCATCTCCAACCGGTCGATCATTCGGCTCATGGCGCCGCGGTCGTAATCCATCGTCTTGCAAAGCTCGCACGCGGCCTGCGATCCGTTCATGAGGACGTTTCTCAAGATCGCGAATTGCGCCGCCGTGATCTCGAGCGCCGCGACCTCCGGGTCGCCCAGAAACTCCGCGTCCAAGCCAGAAATGATGGCAAGCCGGACTTGACCTATCAGTGGCGCGAGATCCGCGTGTCCTTCGACATGGGAGTCGTGAGATTCCTTGCTGCTGACTAGCGCTCGCATGAGTAGAATGATAGTTGCCTCGGCAACAATTGTCAAGGCAGGCAGCTCCCATGCGGCAGGTTACGGGAGGGCGTGTCAGCCGTATGAGGACACGTAAAGGCGGCCAATGGCCCGGGCGATGGGCGGCTGCACCGAGCATTTTGAGGCATGGCTATACATAATCTCGGCGTGGTTTGGCGTGTGAGTCGGGCCGCGCATGCCCCGGCATCGGCCGAGCCGGGTTCGTTCGACCGGGGCTCGATCGAGCGGCGCGCAATTGCTACGGCGCGGGCGGCGCCGGAGGAGTCGCCGACGCCGGGGCAGCCGCTGGAGGCTGCGCACTTGGCGGCAATCCCGTAGCGGGCGCCCCCACCGGGGACGCCGCCGGCGCGGCAGGCGGTACCGGCGGGACAGTCGGGTCGCTGGCGGCGGAATGCCGTATGTCGGCCCGATCGTTGGCGTCCGCGCTGACGGGGAGCTGCTGTGCGCTCAAGGTCGTCGGGTTGACCACTTGTGGATCGTCCCTCAGCTTGATGAACAACGGCCCCGTCGTCGGATGCGGGACGGGCAGGGCTCCGCCCAGAAATCCGTCGGGCACGATCACGGGATGACTGAATCGCGGGTCGTCGGAGACCGAGTGCAGCAGGAACAAGTTGGTGCCGATCAATTTGCAGGCGAGCTCCGCCGTCGGCGGACACTTGAGCTCCTGCAGCACGGGCAGTCGCACCAGATTGGCGAGAGGCTGCCAATCGCTCGTGACGCCCTTGATATTCACGCGAAATTTCAATGGGCCGAACGTCGACATGCCGAAGGCCTTGGCGGGAATCAGCGTTGCCACGGCTACCTGAGCATTTTCCAGGGTGAGGCCGCCGTTGGCCACGTTCAACGTCGTGGCCGTGGACTCGTCGCCGGTGGCCACGTCGATGCTTTCGTCATGCGCAAAGGACACGGGGACGACGCTACGCAGGGAGAACTTCAACGTGGCATCCTGAGGCAGTTCGCTGGCGTCGACGAGCTGGATGTTGCTTTCGTTTGCCGCGGTTGCAAGCTGCACATATTTTCCGAGCAGGCTGACCCGCGGGCGCGGTGCTTCCACCGACGCCGTCAGCGGCACCGATCGCCCATCTTGCAGCACGACCTTGGCGCCAACCTGGTGTTCAGGCTTCAGGGCGGCCGCGGCCGTCGCATCCTCGGCCATCATCGGCAGCTCATCAGTGCCACCGCGCGTCGACAGGTCGCCGGGCACGAACACGACGTTCTTGAGGGTGAGGCTCGCGACCTCGTCGAGCCGGCTGCCCTTCAACGTACCCTGGCTTTCGCCGGCATGCATGGAGAAGCCGTCGAACCGGCCCGCTTCGGCAAACAACTGCAGCGGCACGGGCTGCGGATCCGGCACGCCGTATTGAGTGACCATCAGCGTCAAGGCGCCGGGCTGCGCTTCCTGAAGCGGAAGTTTGATCTCCACTTCGTTGGCTTTCACCGGCTTCCAGTCCGCCTTCAACTCCTTGCCGGCAGGATCCCTCAACATGATGCTGTCGACGCAGCTGACGTTGTCCGCGTGCAGGTGCACGGTGTCCTGGCGTCCGACGATGAGCGATGCTTCGTCGCCGGTCGCCAGCTCCCATGAGCGCGTATGAGCGTTCATGAGTCGAAAGCGCGGACCCTCATAGGGATCGAATCCCCAATAGCCGTGCAGGGATGCTTGAACACTGTCGCCGAGCACGATCGCACCAAGTCCCGACGTATCGACGACGTAACCCCCCTGCGTCGGGTCGGCGGTTGCCGGCAACTCCAAGGTCTTGCCGTCCGTACCCGTCAGGCTGAGCGTGACGTCGTGGGCGAAGCCGGTGGCGAAGACCAGGGGCGCGCCCTCGACCGGCAACACCAGCGCGGTGCGCCGCGCACAATAAATCTCCTTCGGATCCACGGCGTGCAAGGGTGGCAGCTGGGCTTGTTCGACCGCCGGCAGTGCGGTCACCAGGACCGACTTCGGATCATGAAAGGACGGAGCGGTGTTCAACGTCAAGGCGAGCCGCTCGCCGCGTTCGGAAAGCAACGCCGGGATGTATTGATATTGGGCCGTGCCGAACGATTCGAAGATGCGCGCGATGTCCAGCACCGACGCGATGTAGGGACTGTAATACCCATAACTCAGTTGCGGCGTGTAGCTGGCCTCCATGGCCAGGTCGCTGCCCGGGCCGGACGTCAATGCCTCGACGATCGATGTGCTGTGCCCATCGTTCAGGATCAGCGACTCCTGTCCCATGGATAGACATGGCGCCTGCAGTTCCGGCAGCCTGTCCAAGCATTTCTCGTCCACCTTGATGGCGAGGCTGCGCGCGATCAGCGGCGTCACCTGGGCGAGCTTCAGCGGATCGGCTGCATTCGACGCGCGTATCGTCGCGAGATATCGTTCCAGCCGGGATCGGTCGAGCGCGGCCTGATTCAGATCCTGCGATGTGCGGACGAAGGCGCCCGGCCGGCCGCGCACGGCGCTCACCAGCGTCTTGAAATCACCGCCCGTCTCCGGCGCCAGGAATATCAGCACTTGCTGCGCATCCGCGGGCACCGTGACCGTCAAGCCGTCGGTGGCGCACTTTCCCTTCCAGGTCTTGCACGGAAAGAACCAACTCTCCGGCGGCGGGTTGGTCGCGCCGCGCAAAAAGGCGGCCACCAGCAGGTAGTGAGCGGATTGACTCGGGGGCAGATCCGCCTTGAGCCAGATGCGGTCACCCGCGGCGAGATTGGGGACCTCCGACGCCGGCAACGTGATTGCGCCGCGCGAGATCTTGACGTCCAGAACGGGGCCGGCCAGGTCGAACGGCGCAGGCACGGCGTGAGCGGCGACCGCCAGCAAGGTCGCTGCCAGAAACAATGTGTAACGGGAAATCATGGCAGTGTTGTAAACCTCGGACCCAGCGGCGAGAGATGGGAGTGTCGCTCATCGGCCAAGTTCGTGCCGTCGACTGGGTCGTTTATGAAAGAAGTTTCATCTTGCGGGCAACGGCCCCGCGGTATTCGATGCGCCGGCGCGGGAAACGCTCGTGCGGGGGCCTCACACGAGGCGTGGATTCAGCGTGTAGGTTCCCGAGACGGAGGATTCCGCGAGGATGTGGCCCATCTTGCCACACGGCGGTGCGAGGGGAGCGCCACCCAGCGGAATGAGCACCGCACGGCGCCGGGTGTGGATTTTCCTCTATCATGGAGGCATGAACCACGTTCCATTTCCGGCCGACAGGGCGGTGCGCCAGGCATCGGTCTTGCACGCGCTCGCGGCCGTCCTGCCGGCCGATTGCCTCTTGTCGCGTACCGAGGACACGCATGCGTATGAGTGCGATGGTCTGACCGCCTACCGGCAAACTCCGCTGGTCGTGGCACTGCCGGCGACGGAAGCGCAGGTGGCGGGCGTCCTCAAGGCCTGCCATGGTCTCGGCGTGCCCATCGTCGCGCGCGGCGCCGGCACGGGGCTGTCCGGCGGCGCGCTGCCCCACTCGATGGGAGTCACCCTGTCGCTCGCGAAATTCAACGCCATCGTCGCCGTGGACCCGAATGCGCGCACAGCCACCGTACAATGCGGGGTGCGCAACCTCGCCATCAGCGAAGCGGCGGCGCCCCATGGTCTGTACTACGCGCCGGATCCGTCGAGTCAAATCGCGTGCACCATCGGCGGCAACGTGGCGGAGAATTCCGGTGGTGTGCATTGCTTGAAATACGGCCTGACGTTGCACAACGTCATGCGCGTGCGCGGCTTCACCGCCGCGGGCGAGGAACTCGAATTCGGTTCGCACGCGCTCGATGCCGCCGGACTCGATCTGTTGCCGTTGATCGTGGGCAGCGAAGGCATGTTGACGGTCATCATGGAGGTGACGGTCCGGCTGCTGCCGCGCCCGGCCGTGGCGCGCTGCCTCATGGCGAGCTTCCCGAGCGTGGAATCCGCCGGTGCGGCGGTCGCGGCGGTGATCGCGAACGGCATCATTCCCGCCGGACTGGAATTGATGGACAAGCGGATGACCGCGGCGGCGGAGGATTTCGTGCACGCCGGCTACGATCTCGACGCGGCGGCGATTCTCTTGTGCGAGAGCGATGGCACCGCGGAGGAAGTCGCCGAGGAAATCGAACGTGCGGTCGCGGTTCTGGAGGCGAATGGCGCCACGCAAATCGAAATCAGCCGCGATGAGAAGCAGAGGCTGAAATTCTGGAGCGGCCGCAAGAACGCGTTTCCCGCATCGGGACGAATGAGCCCGGATTATATGTGCATGGACTCGACCATCCCGCGCAAGCGGCTCGCCGAAATGCTGCGGGCCATCGAGTCCATGGAGGGCAAGTATGCCCTGCGTTGCGTGAACGTCTTTCATGCGGGTGATGGGAATCTGCATCCGTTGATCCTGTTCGATGCCAACGATCCGGACGAGTTGCATCGCTGCGAATTGTTCGGCGCGGAGATCTTGGAGACCAGCATCATGCTCGGGGGCACGGTCACCGGCGAACACGGCGTGGGAGTGGAGAAGCTCAATTCGATGTGTGTTCAGTTTTCCACGGCGGAGCGGGAGCACATGTTGGCGGTCAAGCATGCGTTCGATCCCGCCGGATTGCTCAATCCTGGGAAGGTCATTCCGACCCTGCAGCGCTGCGCCGAGTACGGCAGGATGCACGTGCATCGCGGTCAGCTCGCCTTTCCCGGGTTGCCCCGATTTTGATGAATGCTGCCAACGCGGCGCTGCGCCGATTGACCGATCAAGTGATTGCCGCCAGCGATTCCATGACGGCCCTCGACATTCGCGGTGGGTGCACGAAGGCGTTTTACGGCGGTGCCACACGCGGCGAACCGCTCGAGGCGGGCGACGTCCGTGGAATCACGAGTTACGAGCCGACCGAGTTGGTGATAACCGCTCTCGCCGGGACGCCGTTGGCCGAGCTCGAGGTGGCGCTTGCCGAGGGCGGCCAATGTCTGCCCTTCGAGCCGCCGCGCTTTGCGGCCGGTGGCACGGTCGGCGGCATGGTGGCGGCGGGGCTCTCCGGCCCCGCTCGTGCCAGCGTCGGTGCCGCACGTGACCATGTGTTGGGCATGACGGTGCTCAACGGACGCGGCGAGCTACTGACGTTTGGCGGTCAGGTCATGAAGAATGTCGCGGGATACGATGTGTCCCGTCTGTTTTGCGGATCGCTGGGCATACTGGGCGTCATTTGCGAGGTGTCGCTCAAGGTGATGCCAGTGGCTCCGGCTTGCGCGACGCTGACCTTCGAGATGGGCGAGGCGGCCGCGCTGGCGCAGCTCCATCGGTGGGCGGCCCTGCCTATGCCATTGAGCGCGAGCGCCTGGCACCGGGGTCGCCTCGTCGTCCGCCTGTCCGGCGCGCGGTCGGCGGTGAAGAGCGTCTACGAACGCTGGGGAGGTAGCCCACTCGATCCTGCGGCCGCGACGCTGTGGTGGGACTCCATACGCGATCATGGCCACGAGTTTTTTCACCTGACGCACGATCAGCTCGCGAGCGGCGAATGTCTGTGGCGATTGTCCTTGCCCGACACCGCGTCGCCGATCGAGATTCCAGGCGAGCAATTCGTGGAATGGGGGGGCGCGCAACGCTGGCTGCGCAGCGGCGCGCCCGCGAGCCAGATCAGGGCCGCGGCGGCCAAGGTCGGCGGGCATGCAACGCTGGTGCGCGCGGCCGATAAATCGCCCGGCGTATTCGCGGCACAGACGACGCCATTGATGGCCATCCATCGAAGGTTGAAGCAGTCATTCGATCCATCCGGGATTTTCAATCCCGGCCGATTGTATTCGGAGTTGTAGCGCCGTCATGCAAACCAAGCTCAGCCCGGAGTTCAAAGATACCCAGCGGGGCAATGCGGCCGACGCCATTTTGCGGAGCTGCGTGCATTGCGGCTTCTGCAACGCGACGTGTCCGACGTACCAGCTTCTGGGCGACGAATTGGACGGCCCGCGCGGGCGGATCTATCTCATCAAGCAGTTGCTGGAGGGTGGCGAGGCGGGCCGCAGCACGCAAGTGCATCTGGACCGCTGCCTGACCTGTCTGAACTGCGAAACGACCTGCCCCAGCGGCGTCGAGTATGGAAAGCTGGTGTCGATCGGTCGGGAGCTGATCGAGGAGCGCGTCGCGCGTCCGCCGCTCGAAAGGCTGAAGCGCTGGGCTCTGAAGGAAGGGCTCACCAGCGCGTTCTTTTCGCCGGCACTGCGGGTGGCGCAGACCTTCAGGCGCTGGTTGCCGGATGAATGGCGCCACAAGCTACCGATCCGTCCTACGGGCGGCCGGGAAGCCGCCGGGCCCGCGCCTGCGCGCGATCGCAAGATGCTGCTGCTCGCGGGTTGCGTTCAGCCGGCCATGATGCCGAACGTCAATGGCGCCACGGCACGGGTGCTCGACGCCGCCGGGATCCAGATCCTCGTCGCCGCGGGCGCGGGCTGCTGCGGGGCGCTGCGGGAGCATTTGGCCGATCACGCGGGTGGGCTGAATGATGCGCGTCGAAATATCAATGCCTGGTGGCCGCTGGTTGCCGACGGCACGGTCGAGGCGATCGTGGTCAACGCCTCGGCTTGCGGGCTCGCCGTCAAACAGTATGGCGAGGCGCTGCGTGGTGACGCGGTCTATGCCGAGAAGGCCGCCCGAATCAGCGCATTGACCCGCGACTTGAGTGAACTGTTGCCGGAGTTGGTGCCCTTGCTCCGCGACCGGGTCCGCGTGCCCGCCGGGCGCGTCGCTGTCCACACACCGTGCACGCTGCAGCACGGCCAGGGCTTGCGTGGAGGCGTCGACGCGCATCTTGCCGACCTGGGATTCCAGGTGAGCCCGCCGATCGCGGAAAGCCATCTATGCTGCGGGTCCGCCGGGACCTATTCCGTCCTGCAGCCGACGTTGGCGAATCAACTGCGCGACCGCAAGCTGGCTCAATTCGCGGCGCTCGAGCCCCGTGTCATCGTGTCGGCCAACGTGGGGTGTATCCAGCACTTGCAATCGGGCACGTCGACCCCGGTCCAACACTGGATCGAAGTGCTGGATGCGGTGCTTGCCGGCGGAACGGAAGCGGGAAGCCCCTAGGCGGGCGTCCCTAGGCGGGCCCCCCTAACCGGGCGTCCCTAATCCACAGGGAAATCGAGGTTTCTGCCGGTGTCGAGCGCGGAAAACTCGGCATCGGTCAGCTGAATGCCGGCGGCCGCGACGTTCTCTTCCAAATGCGACACCTTCGATGTGCCGGCGATCGGGAGCATGACCGGGCTTCGCTTCAGCAGCCATGACAAGGCGATCTGGCCCGGTGCGGCTCCGCGACTCTTGGCGATGCCGTCGAGCATGGAGCCCGGCTTTGCCAGTTCGCCGGAGGCCAGCGGAAACCAGGGAATGAACCCGATGCCGTGCTCCTCGCAATATTGCAAGACGTCCTCGCTGGATCGGTCCACCAGGTTGTAACGGTTCTGTACGGTCGCGACCTTGAATACCTTCGAGGCGGCGATGACGTCGTCGATCGATACCTGGCTCAAGCCCGCGTGGCGGATGGTTCCCGCGTCGATGAGCGATTTGACCGCATCGAATTGCTCGTCACGCGGGACCTTGGGATCGATGCGGTGAAGCTGCCACAGGCCGATCTGCTCGACACCCAACGCTCTCAGGCTCTTCTGAGCCTGCTGTATGAGGTATTCGGGACGTCCCAGGGGCGTCCATTTGTCAGGTCCGGTGCGCGCAAGTCCCGCCTTCGTGGCGATGAGCATGCCGGCATACGGATGGAGCGCCTCGCGGACCAGGCTCTCGGCCACATCGGGCCCGTAGGAATCCGCGGTATCGATGAAGTTCACGTCGAGTTCGGGCAGCCTCCGCAAGGTGCGCATGACCTCGGCCGGGTCCGCGGGCGGACCCCATATTCCGGGGCCGGTTGCGCGCATCGTGCCGAAACCGAAGCGATTGATCGAAATGGCGCCGCCGACCTTGAAGACGCCCGAGGCGGCCGCGGTTAATTTGTGTTGCATACTTAAAGTCCGGCTGTGAGGGATGGGGCTCGTCCAGGTTACCACCACCTGGTGAGTACGCGATGTGGCCAATCCGGTATCCTGCTGGACCTGCGGCGGCGCGCTCCCACACTCAATCGAGGTCAAATGAACAACGAAAAATTACGGTCCGACAAAGCCTTTCTCGATGCCAAACGCCGCGAACTCACGGCGCTGCGCGAGCAACTGCTGGGCACGAAGGCGTCGGCCCGGTCAGAAGAGGCGGACGTCGACGAGAACGCCAGCGGTGAGGCGCGCGAGTTCGAGGACGATGCGCAAAAACTCGTGACGTTGGAACTCGAGGGTAGTCTGGAGGCCCGCGACACCGAGCGGTTGGTGAACATCGAAAGGGCGCTGCGCAAGATCGACGAAGGAACTTACGGTCTGTCCGATGCCAGCGGAGAGCCCATTCCCATCGACAGGCTCAACGCCGTTCCTGATGCCATCTACACGTTGGCGGAACAGGAAGCGCTGGACAAGAAGGGATAATCCCGCCGCTCAGCGCGCGGCGCAAGGTTGCCTCCACATGCAATACGGTGGATGCATTCATCGGTGCGGCCAAGCAGGCGGCGATCGCGCCCGTAACGGCCGCCCTCGCTTGGGTGCTGGCGAATCCGCACATCACCGCGCCCATCATCGGCGCTAGCCGCCCTGAACAGCTCGACGATTCATTGAAAGCGGCCGATGCTCCGCTCGATCCCGCCTTCAAACGGCACCTCGACGAGATCAGCATCGACTATCGACGGGGGGATTCTCTGCGGTAGCCGCTCCGGTGGCCATATCGGGTGAAAGACCCCGGATTGGGTCCTTGACCGATTCCGGGGCGGCGGGGGATAAAGAGCTGGAGGGACCCTGCTACGGCGAAAACGTCCTGAACATGGATGGCGGCAGCCGCCCATCCATGAGCGGATGGTAGCCGCGGCTCCGTGGGCCGTGCGGGCGTCACTTGGCGGTCGAGGCCAGCGTACCGGTCAATGTCACGACGGGTTGTTGGGTCCAGAAGTGTTCCGCCTGGAGCTCCTTCAGAGCTTGGCTCACGAACTTGGGTTGCAGCAGCTCCTCCGCGCGAACCGGCGTTCGTATCAGATGCTTGTCGAAGGCGTATTCGGCCGTCCGGCGATAGTGGTCTACCAATACGGAATCATAGATCGGCGTGAAGAAGTCCTTCCAGGCCAGCGTATCGTCGTCGTAGGCTTGCCTGACGGCCTTTTCCGGCGTGCCGTTGAGCGTGCCTTCCTTGATGACCGCCTCCCGATTCTTGTCTTGTGACTCCCAGTACTGCGCACGCACATAGGCGGTGGCGACGATTTGGGTAACGTCCGGATGCTCGTCGATGAACGTTTTGGCGGCCCACACCTCCGCGCGAATTTTTTTATCGTTTTGTCCCTTGCTGCTCCAAATGATCTTGCCCAGGCCCTTATCGGCCACCATGTAGGAGTTGATTGCGAACAAGGCATCGATGTTGCCGCTGGCGAGCGCAGCAACGCTCGGTTGAAGGTCGATGTTGACCAGGGTGAAGTCGCTCGGCTTGAAGCCGCTCTGCTCGAGCAAACTCAGGAACGTCAGGTACCAGGGTCGACCCCGATGTACCGCGATACGCTTGCCTTTGAGATCCTTGAGTGATGCGGCGGTGGAGTTCGGAGGAACGAGCAGGAAGGTGTCCAAGCCGCGTCCATCCGGTACGACCACCTGGGTGCGCGTCCCGCTCGCATTCAGGATCAATGACGGTAGATCGCCGTAGACGCCGAAGTCGATCCGATGCGCGCTGAACGCCTCGTTGATGGTCGCGCCCGTGTCGCCCTGCACCGGCACCCATTCGAGCTTGATGCCTCGCTGCGCCAGCTGGGTCTGAAGCAATCCTTCATCGATGACCCGTTGAGTGCTGGCCGTGTAATGGGCCTCGCCGTTGAGCACCGCCGCGGTGCTGGCAATGGTGACCGTTCTGATGGGGTCCGCCGCCGCGGAAAGTGCCGACAACGCCAACACGATGGCCACCGCGTGGCGGAACAGGGATCCGGATCGATCGAGATGAGTCATGATGTGGTGCGCCTGGTTGGACTATACCCAAGCAGTGGCATGAAACATGCCAAATTCCCCGGGCGCGCCCAGGCGATTGATTGCTCGATGTTTCCGGCTGCGGTCCAACCGAATCGACGGTGCGCGGCCGCCCAAGATCATGTCGAAATATCGATGCCGGTTGCTGACAACCCAGCAGTCATCGATGGAAACCCATCAGCCGGGAGAGTCGGCGAAGTCCGTCAGCACGTCGTGTTTGATCGAATTGAATGCCGCTTCGGTGCGTTCACGCGGGTGCGGCAGCGGGACGGGCACTATCCGGCGAATGCGGCCGGGGCGCGCATCCAACACGACGATACGGTCGGCCAAGAACACGGCTTCCTCGATATCATGCGTGACCATCACCATGGTGATGCCGACGTCGAGCCACAGGCGCTGCAGTTCCTGCTGCAGTTTGAGCCGCGTGAGCGCATCGAGCGCTCCCAACGGTTCGTCGAGCAACAGCAGCTTCGGCCGGTTGATGAGCGCCCGCGCGATCGCGGCGCGTTGCGCCATGCCGCCGGAGATCTGGTGGGGCCATGCGGCCTCGAAGCCGGTCAGTCCGACGCGGTCGATTTGCTCCTGCACCCGGGCCTTCTGCTCGTGGCGCGGCACGTCGGTCGCGCTGAACGCGAGCCGTATGTTGTCCTCGACGGTGAGCCATGGAAACAGCCGGTGTTCCTGAAAAATCATGCCCCGTGAGAGTTCCGGCCCGGTCACGGGTGCGCCGTCGTAGTCGATGCTGCCGGTGTACTGCGCCTCCAGTCCCGCGATCAGGCGGAGCAGCGTCGACTTGCCGCAGCCGCTTGCACCCACGATGCAGACGAATTCGCCGGGAGCCACATCGAGGCCGATGTCCTCGAGCACATCGAGCGTTCCCTTCGGCAACTCGAAGGATTTGCTGACGGAGCGGATTCTCAGCAGGGGAGCAGCAGACGTCATCGGAACCACCGAACCAAGACCGCCGTGTCAGCGGAGGCTGGACACTATCCGGTCTTCGGCGCGGATTTACAATCGGCAACGGCGCCGTCGCAAACCGGCGAGAAACAGGGCGCTGCGAAAGCAGCAACTTGCCGCGTCGGCTGGTGCGCAATCAACAACGACTGCGTGAGTCGTCGCGCCGTTGGGGTGCCGTAAGATAGATGATCTGATTAGATTCATATGCCTAATCCTTATGGGGGCGGTTGGCACGCCTCCTGCTAGGGTAATACCAATACCTGCGGTGTCTGCAAGCCGCGGCGCTTTCACTGCAATCTGGCTTTCACTGCAATCTAGAAGGATGGAATCATGTCTAACTCCTCACAGCAAAGTGCCGATCTCGAACCATTCGTCGCGCAGGTCGAGCGCGACTTTGCCAAGGCCTTTCGCGTTTTGAAGGACACGCGCACGTTGTCGGCAACCCACACCTTCCAGGCCTACGTGCGCGTGCCGGGTGAAGCCAAGGTCGTGGCCGTGCACGCACCCGATGGTTGGGCGGACGACCAGACCATCAAGGGCGTGGTCCAAGCGTTCGACGGAGGGCCGCAGGGAAAGCGTTACGGCAAGGTGTTCGAAGTGAATTCGCACGTCGACGTCGTGATCCATGTCCATGGTCCGCATCTGGGCGCATGGGCGGGGGCCCATCGCGTGTTGCCGCTGCTATACGCGCCGGCCCAACGACATACGCTAGCGCGGGAGATCCCGGTCTACATCGATCGGCGCGGCGGCGAGGCGGCGTTCATCAACGAGACCATTCGTCAGAACGCTGCTACGCCGGCGATCCTCGAGGCTAACGGCGGTTCGACATTTTGGGGCAAGAACATCATCGACGTGTCCAAGTACATTTTGATCCTGGAAGAGGCGGCGTATTTCCAAGGTTTGGCGGAGGTGCTGGGTGGCACCAAGCCGTTCGGGCCCGGCGTCGTCGAGCAACAGTGGGCGATGGGGCATGTCAATCGCGGTCGTGCCGAGGCTTCCGAAGCCGCCTGACGGGTCTTCGAGTGTCGAGGAGCGCATCCGCGACGGCCGCGCTCCTCGACCCGCCCTGCTAGGTCACCAGTTCCGTCGCTTCCGGCGCGACGCCACCGATCAGCAGGCCGGCATTTTCCTGGTAAGCGCGATACAGGTCGGCGTATATCCCCGCTTGGCCGGTGAGCGACGCATGACTGCCGAGTTCCACCAGGCGACCATGACGAATGACGGCGATGCGATCCGCATCGCGAATCGTGGTCAACCGGTGCGCAATGATGATGGCGGTGCGTCCCTTGCATAGAACCCGCAGGGCGCGTTGGATGCGGCGTTCGGTCTGCACATCGACCGCCGACGTGGCCTCATCGAGCACGAGGACGACCGGGTTCGCCACATAGGCGCGCACCAAACAGACCAGTTGACGCTGGCCGTGACTCAGATGCGTGCCGAGCGGGCCGACGTTGGTGTGATAGCCGTGCGGCAAGGTTTCCAGCACTTCGTCGGCGCCGAGGTCGCGAGCCGCGGAAATCAGCGCTTGGTCGCTGGCGTCCGGGGAGGCCAGGCGCAGGTTGTCGAGGATGCTGCCGCTGAACAGCACATTGTCCTGGAGAACGACGCCGACATGATGCCGCAGCGTTGCCTGCGCGAGATGCCGGACGTCATGTCCGTCGAGCGTCACCGAGCCGCCGGTGACGTCGTAGAAGCGGGTCAGCAATTGCACCAAGGTGCTTTTCCCATGACCAGTGGGACCGACGATGGCCAACACCTCGCCGGCGGGTATTTGCAAATCGAGATGGTCGATGACCGGAATCCCGCTGCGGCTGTCATAAGCAAACACGACGTGGTTGAACGCGACGTTGCCATGCGCCCGGTCGAGGGGTTCGGGGTACACAGGGTCGAGAACGTCCGGCTTGGTATCGAGCAACAGAAATATACGTTGCGCACAGGCCGTGCCGTTGGCATAGCGTTCGAACAGGTCGCTGAGGTCTTGCAGTGGCCCGAGAAACAAGAACACGTAGAGCAGGCTCTCCGCGATCTGGCCCAGCGTGATGGTGTTCATTGCCAGGCTGCGGGCGCCGGTCAGCAGCAGCACGGCCATGCCGGCCGTGCTCAGGACGGCCGTGAAGGGCGCGAACCAGTTCGAGCGGATGCTGCCGCGGATGAGCGCGTGGTTGAACTCGTGCAATAGCTGCCGGTAGCGGTCGAGGTTGGTCTCCTCCCGGACATTCTGCTTGAGCACCCGCACTCCGGACACGGAGTCCACGAGATGCGCGGTGAACCTGCTGCGGTTCTCCGCAACGGTGGCCCAATTGCGCTGGGAGATGCGTTTGAAGGCAATCGTTGCCGCGACGAGCACCGGCACCACTCCCGCCACGCTCGCCAGAAGCACCGGCGAAATCAGCCACAGCAGGACGCCGGCGACCGTGCAGCGCAGCAGTGCGGACAGGAATTCCGGCGGCCCTTGGATGAGCAATGGCTCCAATGCGTCCACGTCCCGATCCGCGCGGGAAATGATTCGCCCCGCCTTCGTGCGGTCGAAGTAGCCCACGCTGAGGCTTTGTACGTGAGCGAACACTCGAATGCGTAGATCGGCGAGCAGACGGATCGCGGCGCTGCCCGACAGATATTGCGAGACTCCGGCCAACGCGAAGCGTGCGATCCAGGCCAGCGTCATGGCGGCGCCAACGAGCAGGATCACGTGAGCGTCGACCGTCCACGCCGCCCCGTGCCGGACCAGGCCTTTGTCAATGGCGACTTTCACCAGCCAGGGACGGAGGAACACGCACGCCACCAGCACGATCTCGATGAGGATGGTCGCCGTCACGAGATGCCGGATCGGCCGCAGCAACGGCAGCAATCTGGCGAACATGCCACGGTTCAGGCTCTGCTTCGCGAGCGCTTCCTCCAATTCGATATCGGACAGGGCGGATTGGCCGCGCACCAGATCAGCCATGGTTAGGTTCCCATCAGTTGTCGGTAGGCGGCCGACGTGTTCGACAACTCGCGATGCGTGCCCTGAGCCGCGATATGCCCATCCGCCAACAGCAGGACCCGGTCCGCCATGAGGATGGTCGAGAGTTTGCTGGACACGATCAGCACGGTGACATCGTGGCCGCCGGCGCCATGCCGGTAGTTGCGGATATTCCGCAGCACCGTGTGTTCGGTCGCGGCGTCGAGCGCGCTGGTGGCCTCATCGAGACCGAGTATCGAGGCTTTGGCCAGCAGCGCGCGCGCCAGGCACAGCCGTTGCCGCTGGCCGCCCGACAGCGTCACTCCCCGGTCTCCCAGGGGGGTGTCCAATCCCTGCGGCAGGCGGGCGATCACGTCGCCCGCCGCCGCCATCTCGAGGGCCGCGAGCACGTCGGCATCACTGGCCTTTGGATCGGCGATCCGCAGGTTCGCCGCCAGGGTGTCGGAGAATAGAAAGCTGTCCTGGGTGACCACGTGCACGCGGCGCTGCAGCTGGTGCAGGTCGAGCGTCTTCACGTCCTGCCATCCCGCCGCATCCGAACCAATGGCCACCTCGCCGGCCTCGGCTTCCAGCAAACGGGGCAGCAGGGCGGTGAGACTGCTCTTGCCCGATCCGGTCGTGCCGACGAGTGCAACGATCTCGCCAGGCTCGATTTGAAAAGTGCAGTCCTTCAGGATCGGATTGCTGCCAGGGGACGCGCCGAGGACGGCACCCGTGACGCGCACGCCGAGCGGACCGGATGGCAGCGACGCGCTGCCGCCCACGATCCCCACCTCGGCATCCAGGAGCTCCCAGATGCGGGCGGCCGACGAACGGGCATCGGCGAATATCTGCATCACGCGCCCGACACCCTCGATCCGAAAAACCAGCATATTGGCGATGAGCAACGAGGCGACCAATTCGCCGATATTGAGCGTTCCCTGGCCCACCAGGTACGCGCCGAAAGCGAGAATCCACACCTGGCTCATGGCGACCACCACTTGCGGTAATGGTATGCGCCACGATGCGAAAGCCAGGGCAGCGCGCGCGTGGCCGGTGAAGTCGTAGACTTGGCCGCTGAAGCTCGCCACGCGGGCGGGCTCCAAGGCGAAGGCCTTGATGACCCGGACGCCGTTGACGCCTTCGCTCAGGTCCTGGCTGACGGCGTCATAGGCAGCGCCGACCGCTCGATCCAAAGCCACCAGATCGGCCGTCTGGACCACGAAAATGGTGACGCCGGCTCCGGTCAGCAGCAGTGGAATCAAGCCCAACAGCGGGTTGTACCAGGTGAGGATCCCGATGGCTGCGAGAGCTACCAGCCCCGTTTCGAACACCTGGCGCCAGAAGTTGATCAACGCATCGCGCACCTTGTCGGCGTCCCGGGTGGTTCTGGTCACGAGCTCACCGACGCCGTGGCGTCGATGGTAAGCGAGGTCGAGTCTTTGAACCTGAGCGAGGATGCGCTCCCGTAACATGAACAGCAGATCCTGGCCTATCTGCAACGACGACAGGCTTGCGAAATATTGAAATCCGCCCCGCAGCAGCGCGACCGACAGCAGCACCACGACCCAGTTTCGAGCGATCGAATAATCGAGCATGCCGCCGATCCGAACCACGGCCACGCCGCGCTCGACGTCATGGATCGCCCGGCCGATCAGCCATTGCTGCCAGGCGAGACTCAGGTTCGCGATCATGAACAGCAGGGCAGTCAGGCCGAAGCGCCAGGGCATGAAGCGGTAGAGCGCAAGGCAGCGCAGCAGGGGCTGGTTCCGGGCGGCCCGCATGTCAGTGAACGACGCCGAGGGGGGGTGTTGCAGAGCCGGCGGCACCTTGGGGCGGCGCCATCGACGACCCTCGCGTTCGAACGAGTACATCGCGAAGCGGAGCGTCGTCCATCCACCCGGGGACATCGACGTTCTGCGCCAGAAAGCCCTGGGAATCGATGAAGTTCTTGAAGCTGTCGAGCCCGCTGATCCGCAGGGCCGACAGATCCAGCTGCAACCGGCGGTGAACATCCCCGCCGTACCCAACGCGCGCCCAGTGTTCGGTGACCCCGGATTCGCGAGCAAGCATGGTGATCACGGCGTCGTGATGGGTCGCCGCCCATTCGCCGGCGAGGACTACCTGGGTGAGGATGGCCCGCACCAACCCTGGATGCTGATCGAGCAGATATTGACTGACGGTGAACGGCCGCGGCGCGCCATTGCTGATGCGAACGTACGGGTCCGGATGGAACCCGATGTTGGCGATTATCCGGGCGCCCAGCGCATGCGTGGTCTGTGCGCCATGAGCGTCCTTCACATAGACGGCGTCGACCTGTCCGCGCGTCAGGGCTTCGATCTCGTTGACATATCGATAGCGGCCGCGCCGACCGGCGCCGGTGCCAATGATCGAGCCGTCCAACGTCGCGCTGGCCACGGGATGATCCGGAAGATCGATGAGTTCAACGTCGGCGGTGCTCAGCCCTTCGGTGGCCAACGCAACGTGGCAGCCGCGCAGCGCCGCGGCGCGACTATGATCGAGCACGACGTCGTGTCGTGGGATGCCGATGCGCCGGCCGCGCAGGTCCCGGAGCTGGGAGAGCCCCGACGTCGGCATGGCGATGATGGCTTGGTATTCGTCGGTCCAGGTGAGCCCGATCACCCGGGTCGCCTGCCCATTGGCCCGAGCCCAGAGCGCCGGAACGCTGCCGCCGTGTCGAAACGAATTGGGCAACGGGCTCTCGTGGTACCGGGTCAACAACGGATCTTCGCCGATTTCCGGCAAGGATTTCAATTGGATGCCGCCGTACTCGAGCAGCACCTGGTCGATCCAACCGAGCTGGATGGCGAGACTCAAGGGGGTCGGTACCGGACAACGCGCGTACCAAAGCTCGGGCAGTGCGGTCACGGTCGCATCTATGGGGAACAAAGCGGCACCGAAATGGGGTATACGAACATTGGCATACGGAGTTGAGTGGCAGAAAGCGTGCCAATCGATGGGTCGATGAGAAATATAAACTTACGCGGAAATTCCCCGCATTGGGCGATTGGCCGCGCCGCTGGCGGCGAATCCGCCGGGGCCCGGGTGCTGCATTTGAGGCAGCCGCTGGTGCCTTCGATGCCATGGCTGCCCAAAACTCGGACCTGCATATTCAAAAAACGCATATGGGTTGTCCTTTTAGTTAGTTCTGTTCATGGACACCGCGTCCTAGACTACAACCCAATGAATACCCATGATCGAAACGAATACGTTCTGCGCGGCGCCGCGCTGCGCAGCGCAAGCAAACAAGATACCGTGGTATCGCTCGAACCGGACGACACCGAGGTTCTGTCCAGCAAGGCCAAGGCGCTGGTGTTTGCCGACCCGTCGTCGCGGCGTTTGCTGGCGTATATCGATAAGCTGGCGCCGAGCGAGGCGCCGGTGCTCATCATCGGCGAGACCGGCACGGGCAAGGAGCTGGTGGCCCGGCACATCCACCAGGTCAGCGGACGTCGCGGTCCTTTCCTGGCGGTCAATTGCGGCGCGATCAGCGAGCAGCTGTCGGAAAGCGAATTGTTCGGTCATGAGGCGGGGGCGTTCACCGGCGCGGTGGGCCGCCGCGAAGGCTGGTTCGAGGCCGCCAATGGGGGCACGTTGTTCCTCGATGAGATCGGCGATCTGCCGCTGCCCATGCAGGTCAAGCTGCTGCGGGTGTTGCAAGAGCGCGAAATCGTTCGCATAGGGTCGCGCAAGGCCATCCCGGTCAATGTCCGGGTGGTGGCGGCGACCAACCTTGATCTGCAGCATGCCGTTGCCGCGGGTCATTTTCGACGCGACCTGTATTATCGGTTGAATGTGGCCCAGGCACACCTGCCGCCGCTGCGCGATCGGCGTGGCGACGTGCTTCCTTTGGTCGAGTATTTCCTCGGTGTTTACAGCGCGCGCGCCGGCAAGCCGATTCCGGCGCTGTCTCCCGAGGCCGCGGATGCGCTGCTCAATCAGGCGTGGCCGGGCAATATTCGCGAACTGGAGAACGCGGTCCAATTTGCACTGTTGCTGTCCGGCGGTGATACGGTTCGGGTGGAGCATCTTCGGGCGATCGATACTCCTTTACCCGAGGGACGAAGTGATTGGGATCGCATGGCAGTCGATGTGCCGCCCTTCGTCAGCCGCGAAGCGCAGCCGCTGGAGGCGATGGCGATTCAGCTCCGACGTGCCTTCGCGAGTCCGGGAAAGACGTTGTTCGACGATCTGGAGCGGGTGATCGTGACGGAGGTATTCGAACATTGCGCCAGCAATCAGTCGCAGTCGGCGGCGCTTCTGGGGATCACCCGCAACATGGTGCGCACCTTGCTCAAACGACACGGACTCATCAGCGATGTGTCGTTCACCGGCATGCGTGAGGAGCCGGAACGTGTGGAAGCGCCGACGCGCACGGTCGTAAGCCACTGGTCCGCGGACCTCGGCAGCATCTAGCCGTCGTGATGAACGCATCCACGTCGAGCATCGCGCGCAGCTCCTTCGCGGCGGGGACGCCGCGGCGATTCTCGTGGGCGCGATTGCGTAGTCCGGCGTCACTCGTCTCGCCGCTGTTGCTGCTCGCGGCATGGACGGCGGCGACGCGCGCCCATTGGTTTTCCGATCAGGTGTTGGTGCCGCCACAGGCGGTCGTCGATGCCTTCCGCGAAGTGTGGGAGAGCGGCGAATTCCCGGCGGACCTGAAAATCAGTTTGTTCCGGCTGCTCGTAGGATTCTCCTTGGGCAGCGTCGGCGGCGTGGCGCTCGGCGTCCTGCTGGCCACATCGGAGCGTGCGCGCGTGTACCTGGGGCCCACCTTCAATCTGATCCGCCAGGTGCCGACGCTGGCACTGACGCCGTTGTTCATTCTGCTGTTCGGCATCGGCGAGACGTTCAAAATCGTCATCATCCTCAAGTCGACGATCTATCCCGTTGCCATCGCCACCATGGAGGGCGTGCGCACCATTCCGCGTCAGTATCTGGAGGTGGGACGAGCCTACAAACTGGGCGCCTGGGCGAGGTTCCACCGAATCATTTTCCCCTCTTCGGTGGCGCCCATGTTGACGGGCGTGCGCATCGCGCTGGGGCGCTCGTGGATGGTGCTGGTGGCGGTCGAATTGCTGGCCGCCGACACCGGCATCGGCCAGTTGATGGCCGTCGGCAGGCAGATGTTGCGGCTGGATATCGTGATGGTCGGGGTCATCACCACCGGCCTGATCGGCTTTTCGTTTGACCGGATCTTGGTCGGGATCGAGCGCGCACTGCTCCCCTGGAAGCCTCGGTGATGGCCCACCTCGGCGATCGCCTGAAGCCGTTGCGGGGGTGGTTGGTCCCCTTGCTCTTGCTTGGTATGTGGGAATACACGTCGCACCGCGACGCGCTGCACGCCTATGCCTTCGCGCCACTCGAGCAAATGGTGACGGCGCTCGGTGAATTGATCGGCAACGGCGACTTGTGGGCCAACTCCGTGGCGAGCCTCGAACGTACGAGCATCGGGCTTTTGCTGGGCGTAGCGGCGGGCATCGGCGTCGGCGTGCTCATGGCATTTTCGCGGATTGCGTTGACGCTAATCAATCCGCTGTATCAATCGGTCCGGCAGTTGCCGCTGTTGGCATTGACGCCGCTCGTCGGCATGTGGATGGGCAACGGCGAGCCGAGCAAGGTCCTGATCATTTCGCTGGCGGCATTTTATCCGATGGTGCTCAGCACCTACGAAGGGCTGCGCCACGTCGATGCGCGCTATACGGAGGTGGCCCGTGTCTTCCGTCTCAACCGACGGCAGTCGTTTCGCCAGGTGCAGCTGCCGGCCGCGCTGCCCAGCGTGGTTGCCGGCTTGCAGCAGGCGGTTTCGTTCGCATGGATCGCCGCCGTGGGAAGCGAATTGCTGT
The DNA here is from genome assembly GCA_003164785.1 of Gammaproteobacteria bacterium. Lineage (GTDB taxonomy): Bacteria > Pseudomonadota > Gammaproteobacteria > Steroidobacterales > Steroidobacteraceae > Bog-1198. The sequence goes on from PLUE01000060.1 coordinate 22,586, forward strand.
TCAACGTGGGCCCGGGTCTCGGCAACCTGATGATGATTGCCGAGAACAACGCCCGCATGGACGTCATCATCGTGTGCACTGCGAGCGTCACGGCGCTCGGCTTCGCGATGAGCTACGCGGCGTCGCTCATCGCCTCCCGCCTGCAGCGCTGGCGACATTAGCATCGCCGGCGACAGCGGCATCCTCGCGGTCGATCGAGGCCGCGGTCGCTGCTGACCGATGCACGCCGACCGTATGCGGATTGGCCGGCCGTTTGAGCCGCAGGTTTTCGCGAAAGCTGTCTCCGTCGTATTCCTGGCGCACGAGTCCGCGTCGCTGTAACAGGGGCACGACCAGCCGGACGAAGTCCTCGAAGCCGCCGGGAAGCAGCGGCGGCACGACGTTGAAGCCGTCGGCGCCTCGCTCGACGAACCACTGCTCCATGAGGTCGGCGACTTTTTTCGGCGTGCCGATGACCTGCACATGGCCCTTCGCCACGCTGAACTTCAAGATCAACTGCCGGATGGTTAGATTCTCGCGCTTGCCCAATTCCATCAACTGCTGGATGCGGCCACGGCCGTTCTCCGGAATGGGTATGTCGTCGGGCAGGGGGCCGTCGAGCGGGTAGGCGGAGACGTCCAACCCCATCAGGCCCTGTGAGAAATCCACGGCGTCCTGCAGGGACTGAAATTTGTCCTGGGCCTCCTGATCGGTTTCGGCGACGACCACCGAAATTCCGGGCGCGATCTTGATGTCGTCCGGATCACGCCCGTATTTCGCCAGGCGGCCCTTCACGTCCGCGTAATAGGCCTGGGCCACGTCGAGCGAGGTGGCCGAACTGTAGGTCATTTCGCCCACCTTGGCGGCAAACTCCCGGCCGGTGTCCGAATTGCCGGCTTGGACCAGCACCGGGTAACCCTGCAGGGGTCGGGCGATGTCGAGCAGCCCATCGGCCGAAAAGTATTCGCCGGTGTGCTTGACCGGGTGGGCGGCGCGCGGGTCGAAGAATTGGTTTCCTTCCCGATCAGGGTGATCGTAGGCGTCGTCGTCCCAGCTGTCCCAGTACGCCTTGACGACGGCCACGAACTCCTCGGCCCGCTCGTACCGATCGCCATGGCCGCGAAGTTCCTTGATGCCGAAGTTCTTGGCGGTGTCCTCCTTGTAGGACGACACCACGTTCCACCCCGCCCGGCCGCCGCTGATGTGGTCCAACGAGGCCAGTTGCCGGGCGATGTTGTAGGGCTCGCTGAAGTTGGTGTTGACCGTCGCCACCAGGCCGATGTGCTGGGTGTGTGCGGCGATCGTGCTGAGCAAGGTCAGCGGTTCGAATTGAAACGAGCCGCCCGACCGACTGAGTTGTTTCAGCTTGTCGCCCGAGCGTCCGATGAAATCGGCGACGAAGAACGTGTCGAATTTGGCCGCCTCCGCCAATTTGGCCATGCCGACCCAGTACCCCAGGTCGGGTCGGCCCGTGGCGGTGACGCCGGGGCTGCGCCAAGCCGCGGGATGATGGCCGAAGCGCATGAAAAACACATTGAGTGCCAGTCGACGTTGCTGCTGCGTCATGATGATGGTGCTCCGTGGCTCTTAGAAGTGGACCGTGAACGAACCGCCGATGATCCTGCCCTCCGACCACGCCACCGCATCGCCACCCAGGTAGATGTTCGAGGGAGCCGGAGCCGTGGAGTTCGTCTCCAGCAAGGTGTGCAACTTGTAGAGCTTGTCGGCCACGTTGTTCGCATAGGCCGTGAACGTCACCTTCCCCGTGACGTATGACAACCGAACATCGCCCACCGCGTAGCCGCCCTGGGTCACGTTCGGATCGACCTGGTCGTTCGAATAAAAGTAGTACTTGCTCTGGTATTTCCAGTCGGTCGCGAACAAGAGGCTGGAGCCGTTCTTCAAGGGGATGCGGTAGTCCGCGCTCAGGACATCGGAGATGTGAGGGGAGCGGACGAACTTGTTGCCGGCGTAGCTGACGCCGCCCGTCGTATAGTCGGTGAATCGCGTGTTGAGCCAGGCTGCATTCAAGCGCACGTGCAGGTTGTCGAGGGGCAGCGCCTCGATGGTGAACTCCGCGCCGTTGGCCTTGCCGGCCCCGGCGTTGGTGAGCTGCGAGATGCCGGCGGTGACGACGTTGATCTGAATGTCGTCGTATTTGTAATAGAAGATATCGGCATTCGCGGTGAGACGCCCGGCGAGCCATTCGCTCTTGGCGCCCAGTTCATACGACGTGAGGTATTCCGGATTGACCACGTCAATGTTGGCGTTGGAGGTTGCGGAACTATTGTAGCCACCCGCGCGAAAGCCATGCGCGTACTTGAAATACGCGCGTGCGTGATCGGTAATCTTGTATTCGGGCGTGACGTCATAGGTCCATGCACCCCACCCCTTGTCGAGATCCTGGGTTGCGATGGTCTTCAGTCCCGTGACGGAGGTCGGCAGCCACCAGTCGCTGACGTTGGTGTACTGCGACAGCGGGTTGGCCGCAATCGGCGGCGCGTTGGAGATCTTGAGGTCGTCCGCCTTGATCTCCTTCGTATAGCGCAGGCCGGCGGTGACGTCGAATTTGTCGGTCACGTTGAAGGTGGTGCTGCCGAACCCGGAGTAGCTCTTGGTGTTCTGCAGGAAGCTCGAATATAGATAGCGTGAGGCGACACCGGTCGGCGTGTCGCCGGTGGCGGCATTCGGAAGAGTGGCCTGCACGGTCTGGGAATTGATGTCTTCGTCGAACCACATGGCGCCCGCCAACCAGTTCCAACGATCGTCACGCGGCGAGGCGAGACGAACCTCTTCGGAGAACTGCTGCGTGCGGCCCGAGTTCCAACCGCGCAGCAACTCGAGCGGCGTGTCGTCGGAGTCGGAGAATGCCACGGTCTGAAAGCCCTCGTACGCCGAGATCGACGTGAGGGTATTGCGGCCCACGGGGCCGTTGACGGTGAGCGCCACGCCTTCCTGCCGGATCTGGGTGGTATTCGGTGCGTTTTGCGCGATCGTCGTGGGGTCTGGATTCGGCGTGTAGCCCGCCGGCGTATTGGCGGTCGGCTTGTAGTATGCGCCATCGGGCCCCGCACCGATGACGGTCCACGGATTGCCATTGCCGTAGTAGTCCCGATAGTGGAGGTTCAGGAGCGCGTTCCAATCGGAGCCGAGATTGGCGAGGAATTGCAGGCGACCCGCATCGTCGTGAAAGCTCGTTTCGGTGCCACCGGTGAACGTGTCGTTGAATGCGCCCGGCGAGCTTTCGGCGTGAAAGGATGCTCGGGCTGCCAATACGTCGTCGATGATCGCGTCACCGTAGGCACCCTCGACGAGCAGGTCGTCGTATGAGCTGCGGTCGATCTTGGCGTAACCGCCGGGAGTGAACTCCGGTTTGGCAGAGATGAAGTCGATCGCGCCGCCGGTGGTGTTCTTGCCCCACAGTGTTCCCTGCGGACCTTCCAGCACCTCGACGCGCGCCAGGTCGAATACGGGCTGCCCGGTGGCGTTGGCATTGCTGAAATAGACATCGTCGAAGTACACACCGACGGGACTCTGAACGTCGAATCCCTGCGCGCCGGTACCGACGCCGCGGATCCACCAACGGGGACGTGCGGGAGCGGTCTCGCCGGCCGACACGTTGGCGACGAGACTGGTCACGTTGGCGGCGGAACCGCCGAGGTCTGCCGCCGTGATGAAATTGCCGCTGATCGCCGTCACCGTCGTCGGTACGTTCTGAATGGATTCGGCGCGACGCTGCGCAGTCACGACGACCGCATCCAATTGTCCGGTCAGCGCCTTGGGAGCACCTTCGTTGGCCGCGAGAGTGCCGGCATTGCCGTCGCTCGTCGAGCCCTCGACGCCGGCCGGCGTGGCGAGCGCGGACTCGGCCAGCGCCACGCCCGCCGGGCAGCTGGCGACTGCGGCGCCGGTGAACACGACCAATGCTTGACGGATGCCTGGAAACAACGAACTTGAACGCGATGACATGGATATCCCCATTGCACCCAACGATTGAGTGCTTGCACAGGGCGCCATTCAGAAAGCATGCCAACGCAGTTTCCACGTGGAAAGTTATTGTCGATGATGATTCAAAATAGGCAGTTGAAGCCGTACACGATCATCCGCATCGCGTGCGACCGGGTCGCTTGCGAGGCGGGCGAAATGTTCGCTGAAGGGATATGCGCAGCGGATGCTGATTTATCGGCAGCCTTTTGGTTGAACGATGCATCAGTAGCACCGAAACGCACATACATAAAAGTTATAACCACCTAATTTCTAATTAGTTCTCGCCGGCATCGATATCAATAGACTGGCTCGCGGTTGTATGGCGAAGGAGGACGAAGCGATGAGTACGGAATTTTTCTGGCGGTTACCGCTCGGCAGCGACGGCCCAAACATGGCGCTCGACAAGAACAATCGAGGCGCCGCCGTTCATCGTCCCGGAAACATCGCTCCTGGACGATTGCCCAACGGCGATCCGGATGGCTTCACTTACATCGACTATATCGCGCAGGTCGCGAAGGCGGCGGAGATCGCAGGTTTCGAGGGCGCGTTGCTGCCCACGGGCCCCGAACCGTGGATCGCCGCGGCGGCATTGGCGCGGGAGACCCGGCGCATCAAGTTCTTGATCGCCTTTCAGGCGGCCTGGACACTGCCCGCGTACGCCGCGCAACAGGCGGGAATCCTGCAGAATTTGAGCCACGGCCGGTTGGAGTGGAACATCATCACCGGCGGGTCGCCCGTGCAGCAGGCGGCGAACGGCGATTTCCTCAGTCACGATCTTCGTTACAAACGCACCGGAGAGTTTCTCGACATCATCAAGGGACTGTGGGAGAACGAGACGTTCTCCTATGAGGGCGAGATATATCGGCTGCAGAACGGCTCTCTGTGGCCGGCTGCGCGCCAGGAACGACGGCCCGGCGTCTATTTTTCGGGTTTCTCCGATGCCGCATTGACGGTCGCCGCGCAACACGCGGACGTCTATTTGAATTGGGCCGAACCGATCGACAAGTTGAAGCCCCATATCGAGCGGGTGCGCGAACTGGCGGCGAAACAGAACAGGACCGTGCGCTTCGGAATTCGGATCGATCTGCTCGTCCGGGAAACCGAACAGGCGGCGTGGGACGAAGCGCGCCGGCAATACGAGTTGATCGATGCCAGGACGGCCGCGATCTTGAACCGCATCAACGGCAACTCCGATTCCGTCGGCGCTGCGCGCCAGACCGCGTATCACCAGAACAAGACCGGGTTCGACGATCTCGTGGTCGGCCCCAATCTATGGGCCGGGTTCGGCAAGGCGAAGCCGGGCCCGGCGGTCGGGCTGGTCGGCAGCTACCAGAACGTCGCCGAGCGTCTCTCGGAGTTCCGCGACGCCGGGATTTCGACGTTCATTCTCGCGGGCAGTCCGCATCTCGAGGAGGCGTTGCGGGTGGGTCAAGAGGTGCTGCCATTGGTGCACGCGCGTTCTATTCATGATCAAGCAGCGGCCCTCGAACCAGACGTCGCCAAAGTGGCGTAACCGGCCAGGGTATCGATGATTAACAATTTACAGGAGAACGTTTCGTGAGCAATTCAGGCAATCTCGATACTCTTTGGTATACCCGCTGCCCGGTGCCGACAGGACTTGGAATCGCCCTGCAGAAGGGTTGGCTCGAGGAGAGCTTCCGGTCGCAGAATACGGCCGTCAAATCGCTGCGCGAGTCCAACGACAAGGCCGTGCGTGAGTCGCACTTCGATCACAGCCTGCAAAATTCGGTGAGGCATGGCGGCAACATACCCGCCATCTGGGCCAAGTCCGCGGGTCGGGACACCCGTGTGTTGGGGTTGTCGTGGGCGGACGAGACGCAGCTGATCCTGACGCGCGACGATACCGGCATCAAGGGACCCAAGGATCTGAAGGGTCGGCGCTTCGGGTTGCCGAAGTGGGAGAACGTGCAGATCGATTTCTCGCGCGCCCAGGCCATACGGGGTCTCGAGAACGCGCTGCGCCTCAACGGTCTCGGGGTGGCGGACGTGGAACTGGTCGATTATGCGATCAGCAGCGGTCAGAGCGATGCCCCGGCGGAGAAGATCGCCGGCACGAACGTGTTTGGCGGGCGGCGCAGCGGCGGCCAGGCCCGGGAACTCGTCGGGCTGCTGCGAGGCGAAGTGGACGCGATATTCCTGAAGGGCGCGTCGGCTTCGCATATCGCGAACCTGTTCGGTCTGAACACGGTGCTCGACACCGGGGCGCATCCGGAGCCGCTGATCCGCGCCAACAACGGCACACCGCGCACGCTGACCGTGGATTCCCACCTCATCGACAATCATTTCGGCGCCGCGGTGCGTATCGTCGAGCAGGTGCTCAGGGCCGAGGAGTGGGCCTGGGTTCATCCGGAAGAGACCCGGCAGTACCTTGCCCGGGAGAGCAACTCGAGTGAGTATTGGGTGGCGGTGGCCTATGGGACCGATGCGCATCTGAAGTTGCGCACCAACCTGAACGAGTCTTCCATCGACGGCCTGCAAAATTTCACCGATTTTTTGCACCGCTGGAAGTTCATTCCCAATCCCGTCGATGTACGCAGCTGGATCGACGGGCGGGCGTATCAGGCGGCCATCGAGGCACGGGGCGTGGCCGCCGCCTGACGGGGGTCGGCGGGTCGCCATGGAGAAGGCGTCTTCGGGCGCCTTCTTGCCGTATGCTTTGTCAATTTGATCGGAGTAGTCGATGTCACGCATTGTTGATGGCGCCACCCTGGATACACTCTTTCGGGCCGCCCGGTCCATCCATACCTTTACCTCCGAGCCGCTGACCGACGCCACGCTCAAGGAATTGTATGATTTATTGAAGTGGGGTCCGACCGCCTTCAATTCGCAGCCGGCGAGATATGTGTTCGTTCGGTCCGCCGAAGGCAAGGCACGACTCGCGCCGACCTTGTCCGGCGCCAACCGGGATAAGACCCTCGCGGCGCCAGCGACCGTGATCATCGCGTACGACAGTCGATTCTTCCAGCGCCTGCCCGATCCAGCGTCGGGCGCACGTGTCGCCACGCTTTTCACGGACAATGCGGCTCTGGCGGAATCCACCGCGTTTCGCAATGGAACGCTTCAGGGTGGATATCTCGTCGTGGCCGCAAGGGCGTTGGGCCTGTCCGTGGGGCCCATGTCAGGGTTCGATGTCGACAAGATCAACCAGGAGTTCTTTCCCGACGGCCGCTATCGTGCGAACTTTCTGGCGAACATCGGTTATGCGGATCACACCGAGCCACGCCCGCGGGGCACTCGATTCGAATTCGCCGACGTGGCCGAGGTGCTTTGACGGCCCCGACGCCGCAACGGACGTCCTCGACGCGGTAGCTGCCCTCGATCCAGTAGCTGCTCTCGATCCAGGAGCTACCCTCGATCCAGTAGCTACCGTGCGTCAGCCACGGTCTCGCCGACCGGTTGGTCGCGCAAGCCGTTGGAATGGCCGGCCGACGTCAGGAGGACGATGAGCAACAGCAGGGCGAACCACAAGTATTCGCGATCGCCTGCGGCGGTTGCCGGGGAAAGGGTCGTGTCGCTCATGGTGCAGCCTCCGGATCGAAGATTAATCGTCACCTGGGTTCCGCGGAACGATTGTCCGGTCATTTGCATATATCAATTCAGCATAAGGCGACCGGATCGCATCGTGACCCACCCTCAGCGGCGCGCCCAGCGGTTCGCTGCATAGGCGAGCGCGACACCGGCGAAGGGCAGGATGACGACCGTGTCGGCCTTGTGAACGATCAAGGCGCCGGCAAGCAGGGCGCCGAACAGGTAGGAAATGACCACCGCGCTCTGGATTTTGACGTCCTTCAGGCCGAGCGCATCGCCGTTCGCGAGTGAATCGGCGATGGTCCCGACCAGTTTGGTGAGCGTGGTCGTGAAAACGATGGTCGTGGCGCTGATCGTCTGTCCGATGACGGCCTGCACCCCCATGGCGACGGCCAGCAACAGAATTTGCAAATGGTCAGAGGGAGCATTGGCCGCATGCGGGGTCCACAGCGCATAGAGCGCAAAGAACAACAGCAGTCCCCCCTCGGTGATCAACAGGAAGGTGAGCGCCTGTTCCTGGGCGCGGCTGCGCCGCTGTAGCACGCCCAGCGCGCAACCCAGCACGAATCCGCTCAGGGCGACCACCGATCCCATGGCTGCCTGTGAGTCGCTCTGCGCGACGTAGTAGGCCAGCAAGGCGAAATTGCCGGTCATGGCGGAGGCGAAGACGCCGCCGAGAGTGGCGAAGCTGATGACGTCCACCGTGCCCGCCGCAAAGGCGGTCAGCAACAGCATCATCTCGACATGGTTCAATTTGAAGTTGTCCGACATGGTTGCGCGGCCGCGCTGCGCGGCTGAAATCCTGGTGCGTGTTGCAGATCACGCGGATTGTAAGCGGTCCTGGATGTCATTAGCGACCGCCAACCCGCCGGCACCGCCCGCGGGCAGGCGGGTGGGCGCCAGCATCCGCGGCGCCGGCGCAGGCGGCCATCATCACCAAGATCGCGACGGTCGTCAGGCCCATGCGGCAGCGCGCATGCCGTCCGGTTCGGACATGGAGGTGACCAGCAGCTTCTCGAAATCCTGGGCCGGCACGGGATGACTGAAATAGTATCCTTGAGCCTGATCGCACTCGTGGGCCTCGAGGAATTCGAGCTCCTGCAGGGTTTCCACACCTTCCGCGACGACGTTGAGCTTCAGCCGCTGCGCCATGCTGATGATCGCCGTGACGATGGCGGCGTCGTCCGCGCTGCTCGCGATCTGACGCACGAACGATTGGTCGATCTTCAGGGTATCGATCGGAAACTTTCGCAGATAGCTCAGGCTGGAATAGCCCGTGCCAAAATCGTCCACGGCCACCTGAATGCCGCTTCGCCGCAATGTCTTGAGAATTCCCGCGGTGTATTCGACGCGTTTCATGAGGACGCTCTCGGTCAGTTCGAGCTCGAGCGCCCGCGGATCCAACCGGGACTCGTCGAGGACCGACAGCAGCCCCTTCAGGAACTCGTCATCCCGGAACTGAACCGCGGATACGTTGACCGCCATCGTGAGTCGATGACCATCGCCGGTCCACGCTTGCGCTTGTTGGCAGGCGTTTCGCAACACCCAATTTGAAATCGGCAGGATCAGACCGCAATCCTCGGCGATGGGGATGAACTTCGCCGGATGGATCATCCCGCGGCTGGGGTGCACCCAACGAATCAACGCTTCCGCGCCGGTGATCAACCCCGACTTGATGTCGATCTTCGGTTGATAGTAGAGCAGGAATTCATTGCGCTCCAAGGCGCGTCTTAGGCCTTCTTCGACGGATTGCCGCTCCACGGCACGGGTGTTCATGGCGGGCTTGAAGAATTGATAACCTTGGCGGCCGTTTTCCTTAGCCTGGTACATCGCGGTATCCGCATTTCTGATGAGACTCTCCGCGGACAATCCGTCGTCGGGGAACACGCTGATGCCGATGCTCGTCGTCACATGCAATTCATGGGGGTCGATGCAATGAGCCGCCGCGACGGAGCGCAAAATTCGGCACGCCATGATGGCGGCATCCTCGGCCTGAGCCAGCTCCGGCAACAGCACGACGAACTCGTCGCCACCCTGGCGGCTCACCGTGTCATCGCCGCGCACGCACTCGACCAGCCGGTGTGCGATGGACTGGAGCAATTTGTCGCCGATCGGATGGCCCAGGGAGTCGTTGATGTACTTGAATCCATCGAGATCGAGGAACAGCACGGCGACTTGTTTCGAGTTGCGTTCGGCCGTTGTGATGGCGTGGCTGATCCGGTCATTCAGCAGCATGCGATTCGGCAACCCGGTGAGAAAGTCGTGCTCGGCCGAGTGGGTTATTTGTTGTGCCATGGCTTGGGCCACGCTCACGTCCCGGAATACGATGACGGCGCCAATGGCGTGCCCTTCGCGATTGTGGATCGGTGCAATGCAGTCTTCGATCGGAATTTCGAGCCCGTCGCGACGGATGAGGGTGCAACGGGGCGGCAGGTGCACGGCCCTAAACTGCAGAATCGCCAGCGTGGAGGTGGTTTCGCCGGATTCGTCCGCCGTGTTCAGGGTTCGGAACACCTCGGTCATCGGCCGCCCGGCGGCCTCTTCGAGGGACCAGCCCGTCATGGTCTCGGCGACCAGATTCAGATAGGTGATGTCGCCGGAGATGTCGGTGCAGACCACCGCGTCGCCGATGGAATTGAGCGTCACCTGAGCGCGTTCCCGCTCGGCGAACAGCGCTTCCTCCATGTTTTTTCGTTCGATGGCGTAACGGAGCGATCGCAGCAGACCGCGGCTTTCGATTTCCCCCTTGATGAGATAATCCTGGGCGCCGGATTGCAGAGCCTTCGAGGCAAGGGTCTCGTCGTCCGACCCGGTCAGGACTACCAATGGAATACGCGGAGCTGCAGCGTGGGCCCGGCGGATGGCCTCCAGGCCCTGGACATCGGGCAGCCCCAAGTCCAGCAGTATCATGTCAGTGCAATTGGCCGCCAGATGGATCTGGGCTTCGCCCATGCTCGAGACATGCACGACCCTCATCAGGTCGTCGGGTTGTTCACGCAGCATCTCCTGGAAAAGCCGTGCGTCTCCCGGATTGTCCTCGATCAAGAGGACCGTTCTGCTGGGTTTCTTCCTGCCCATGGTCAACCTTGCAGCGTAAGTTTGGCCTTCGTGAGCCAGAAATCATGACATCCGTCCATCTTGGGCAGATTCAGGTCCAGCAGGATGAGATCGGGGCGGCTGGCATTCGCATATTTTCCTTGCCGGCGCAGAAAGCTGAGCGCTTCCACCCCGTCGCATGCCACGTCCATGCTGGCGGCTCCATTGGCTTCCTGAAACGCCTCCTGCGTCAACCGGACATCGCCGGGGCTGTCCTCGACGAGTAAAATCTTCAGAGGCATCCCTTCTCTCCTGGAGCGTTTTTCAACGATCAGTCGACATGGCATCTATTTGCTTTGGCAGGATCTGCCGTCGAGGAACAGGAGAACGTGACGAAGGTCCCACAACTCGCTGTGCCAGCCTTCAACTGGGTCCAGGCAACCAAGAATGCGGGTTTCCCGCAGGAACGCTTACCAGCCTGACTGAATCGCCAGGATGGAAATGGAATCTAAAGTGAAGAAAGCCTCGTTCGCCTCGGTCGTCTGCAGCGTGTGCGTTTTCTCGATTTTACGCAGCACTACGTGTCGCTCACCACTCCCGGCATGATCTTCAAGGACCTCATCATCGTCGGGTTTCGAACCGTCGAGACGCAGCCTGCGCCGGTGGGGGATATCCGGGCGTACGACGTGCGGACCGGCAAGTTGCAATGGGCATTCCATACCATCCCGCACAAGGGTGAGTATGGCGCGGACACGTGGCCCGCGATGGCCGGGGGCCTGGTGTTCCGGCGCCACGATGATTTAGGATGAAAAACTTCGCGCCTTCGACAGCGCGACCGGTACATTGTTGTGGGAGGCCAAACTGCCTTTCGCGGGAACGGCCACGCCGGCCACTTATTCCATCGACGGTAAGCAATATATTGTGATTTGCACGAGTACGCACGTAACCCGAAGGCGCCACAGGGCGGCGCGTACGTGGCATTCGCGCTCCCGTAGACACGCAGCGCCCCCATGAACACCAATAAACGACTCGGAATGGGGCTGGTCGGCCCGGGTTTCATCGCCGCCCATCATCTGGACGCCGTGAGGCGGCTCGGCGATGTCGACGTGATCGCGATCGCGGGCTCGAGCGATGACTCGGCACGGCGCAAGGCCAAGGAGTTGAAAGTGGCGCGCTCGTATGGGCGCTATCAGGATCTGGTCCAGGATCCAGCCGTCGATGTGATCCACAACACCACCCCGAATCACCTGCATTTCGCCGTGACCATGGCGGCGCTGGGCGCCGGCAAGCATGTGATCTCGGACAAGCCGCTGGCGATGACTGTCGAGGAAGCGCGTCAACTCCGGGACGCTGCGGTCAAGGCGGGGGTTGCCCATGTCGTCACCTTCAACTATCGGGGAAATCCGCTCGTCCAGCATGCGAGGGCGATGATTGCGCGGGCCGAGATCGGCGCTCCGACGTTCGTTCAGGGTCACTATCTACAGGACTGGATGACCGATCCCCATGTGTATTCCTGGCGCTCCGATCCGGACAAGGGCGGCGCATCGTCCGCGCTCGGCGACATCGGTTCCCATTGGTGCGACCTGGCGGAGCATGTGGCGGGGCTGCGGATTCAATCCGTTCTGGCCGACCTGACGACCGTCGTGCCGGTGCGCTACTCGGGCGGTGAGTCGGCCGAGGCGTTCGCGCAAACCGTCGCCGGCGGCGGCATCCGTCACGAGATCCACAGCGAGGATCTCGCCACCGTGCTGCTGCGTTTCGAGAACGGCGCGAAGGGGTGCTTCACGGCTGCGCAGGTGCTGCCGGGCCACAAGAACGATCTACGGCTGGAAGTGAACGGCCGCGCCGCCTCGTTGCAGTGGCGTCAGGAGCACCAGAACGAGTTGTGGCTCGGGCACGCGGCAAGACCGAGCGAACTGATCGTCAAGGATCCCTCCATACTGGCGGGCGATGCCCGGCGGTTTGCCCACCTGCCCGCGGGACACCAGGAATCGTGGAGCGATGCGTTCTTCAACGTCATCGCGGACGCCTATGACTGGGTGCGCGAGGGCGGGGCGCCTGCGGCCAAGCCCGCGCCGACCGCGACCTTTGACGATGGCTATCGAAGTCACCGCGTCATCGACGCCATCTTGAAGAGCCATGCCGCCGGCGGCGCGTGGCAGACCGTCGCCAACCCATGAATCTTTCGATGAAGTCGCGCCTGGGTCTGATGATGTTCCTGCAGTACTTTGTCTGGGGATCCTGGTACGTCACGCTCGGCACCTGGCTTGCTGGGTCGTTGCATTTTTCCGGCCAACACATCGGCTGGGCCGCCGGCACCACCGCCGTCGGGGCCCTGGTTTCGCCGTTCTTCGTCGGCTTGATCGCCGACCGGTGGATCGCGGTGCAAAAGGCGCTCGGCGTGCTGCACGCGTTGGGCGCGGTCTTGCTGCTCGTCACGTCCAGGCAGACCGCATTCGGCCCCCTCTACCTGTTCGTGCTGCTGTATTCGATTTGCTACATGCCGACGCTGGCGTTGACCAATGCGCTGGCGTTTCGGCAGATGCGCGAGCCGCAGCAGGAGTTCGGCCCGATCCGGGTGTTCGGCACCATCGGCTGGATCATCGCCGGCCTGCTGGTCGGCAATCTCGGCATCGAGGCGACGGCCGTTCCCATGCAGATGGCGGCGGGGTGTTCCGCGCTGTTGGCGCTCTACTGCTTCACGCTGCCGGACACGCCGCCGTTGGCGACGACCAAGGCATTCAAACTTCATCAGATCATTCCGCTGGATGCGATCCGGCTGCTGCGGCACCGGTCGATGGCCATCTTCGCCCTGGCGTCGTTTCTGATCTGTATTCCGCTGCAGTTCTATTACGCGTTCACGAACCTGTATCTGAACGAGATCGGCATCCAGAATGCCGCCGCCAAGATGACCGGCGGCCAGATGTCCGAGTTGGTCTGCATGCTGCTGATTCCCTGGTTTTTTCGCAGGCTGGGCGTCAAATACATGCTGGCCGTCGGCATGCTGGCCTGGACGCTGCGCTATGTATTGTTCGCGTACGGCAACGGCGGCTCGCTGATGTGGATGCTCTGGACCGGGATCCTGGTGCACGGCATCTGCTACGACTTCTTCTTCGTCGTGGGCCAGATCTACATCGACAGGGAAGCGCCCGAGGCGCTGCGGGCGGCGACGCAGGGCCTCATCACGCTCATCACCTACGGCGCGGGCATGTTGGTGGGATCGTGGTTGTCGGGTCGTGTGGTGGATGCCTATGCCCATGCGGATGTGGCAGGTTTGATGGTGCACGATTGGCGCTCGATCTGGATGTTCTCGGCGGCCTGCGCCGGATTGGTGCTGGTCCTGTTCCTCGGTGCGTTCTCGGAAAGGAAGGTCGTCACATGAAACACTGGTCTCGTCGGAAATTTCTTGCCGCCTCCGGTGGACTTGGGCTGTCGATCGCGGCGCAGGGATTGGCGCGCCGCGCCTGGTCCGATCCGTTGGGCCTGCCGGTCGGCATTCAGCTGTGGACCGTCAATGCACCGCTGCAGATCGAGCCGGAGCGCACGCTCACTGCCCTGCGTAGAATCGGCTTTCGATCGGTCGAGACCGCCGGATTCGGCAAAACCACGGCGAAGGAGTTCCGCACCTACCTGGATCACGCCGAGTTGACCTGCCCCAGCGCCCATCTGAATTTCATCGGCGGGGATGTGGACGCCATGTTGGCGGATGCCAATGCGCTCGGCGTGCATTATGCGGTCAGTTCGATCCTGCGCCTCGGTACGGGACCCGCGCCCAAGTCGTGGCCGGCCCCACCGGCGCCTCTGGCGAGCCTGCTGCCGATGACGCTCGAGGATGCGAAGAAGACGGCCGAGATGGCGAACCGGATCGGCGAGAAAGCCAGGAGAGCCGGCTTGCAATACGCCTATCACAATCATTTCTTCGAGTTCGTGGATCAGGGCAATGGCGCCATCGCCTACGATGTGTTGTTGAAGGAGACGGATCCCGCGCTCGTCCAGTTCGAGATCGACTGCGGTTGGATGGTGGCCGCCGGATACAACCCGATCGACTATTTCAAGAAATATCCGACACGCTTCCCGATGATCCATGTGAAGGACTTTCAGGCGGCCGGCAAGGATGTGCCGGCGGCGCTTCGCGTCGGCGCCGCGCTCGGGCAGGGATCGATCGATTACAAGCCCATCTTCGCGGCCGCCAGGAAGGCGGCCCTCAAACAGTACTTTGCGGAGCAGGAAGCACCGTTCGTCGGCATGGACGAATTCCAGGCGGCGCAGGTGAGCTTCGATTACCTGCATTCTTTGAAGTAGCCCTACCGTGCGCGACTTCGTCCCCAAGCCCATGCGGCTCAGTGTGCTGACGGCAGCCTTCCAGGAGCTGACGCCGCGCGGGCGTCGCGATGCGGATCCGGATCTGGCCATCGAGGAATGGCTGGCGTTCGCGCGGCAGATCGAATGCCCTTACATACAATTGTCGGCCGCATTGCATCCCACGCTGTCGGATGTGCCGGCCGCGGCCTTGCTCGATCCTGTCGCCAATACGCTGGATCTGCGCCAGGCATTCGATCCGCAGCGAGCGAGCCGCGTTCTGGCCGCCATGCGCGCCACCGGCGTCGGGATGTCCGATCTCGGGTACTTCGACAACATGCTGGCGGCCGATGCGACGGCGCGTGCCCGGAAGCACGAGTTCATGCTGCGCGTGTTCGATGCCGCTGTGTTGCTGGGTGTGGATGCGGTGTGCGGTTTCGTGGGCCGTAATCCGCAACTCGAAATGGATGCGAATCTCGTGATGTTCGAGGAAGTGTTCGTGCCGCTGCTCCAGGAAGCGAAAGCGCGTGGCCTCACCTTTCGGGTGGAGCAATGTCCGATGCCGGGATGGACCATATTGGATCGCTGGCACAACAACCTGGCCTATGCTCCCGGCCCGTGGATTGCGCTGCATCGCATCTGCGAGCGACACGGCGTGGGCGATCAGTTCCGCATCCATTACGACCCATCCCACGCGATTCTCATGGGCCAGGATTCACGCTCGGTCTTCCAGTACCTCAAGGATCAGGGCTATAACTTCCTGATCTCCGGGTTTCACGTGAAGGGCCAGGTAATCGATTCGCGCGGCATATCTGCCTGGGGTTATGGCGGCCAGACCCTGGAACGCGGTGATTGGCGAGGCGCCGACCCTTCCACCGATCCGGCGGATCAGGGGCGCGCATGGAAGAAGCAGACGGTGTTCGCGGAACACGAGTTGCCGGGAACGGCGCGCCACGACCCGTTGGCCTACCTGCAAAATCGCAGCGTCGATTGGCTCGATCATCAGCTGGCCGCGCGGGAGCTGCTGGACATCGATGCCGCCAACACGTTTCTGGTCGTCGAGCACGAATATCCGATGGCGAGGATTCAGGACAAGGCCCGACTCGCACCCATCCTGGCAGGGTCTCTGGCCTTCACCAAAGCCATCGACGAGGCGGCGGCGGCCATGTACGCGCTGCAGCATGAGGTGCTGGCGGACCAAGGAATTCGGATTCAAGGCGTGGGGCGGGAACCTTATCGTTCCTAAGCCAGGCGGAGCCGGCTTTGAACACGGTCGCTGCGTTGCGCGCGCCGAACCTCGATCCGTGAGGTCCAGCGCCGCGGTCACGTTACATTGTTGAACTGCGTGACGTGGTAGTAGCCGGTGTCCTTGATATCGGCCGGGATGGTCTTCTTGAGCTCCTCCAGCAAATCGCCGAAGATCTGGTCGGGCGTCAACGTGTCATCGTCGATCGTGTAGACCCCTTGATAGTCGCCCACGCGCTTGCCCACCGGCGTGGACGGATCGTCCGACGTATATATAGGTCGGCGGTGTAAAAGTAATAACGGGCCATCACGAACCCATCCAGTCAGGATGCCGCTTCGCCACGATGGGCCGTTGCAGCATCGCAAAGCCGTCTTGATGCCAGGTGGGATACGACGGCGGAACGGCACTGACGGCATCGAGGCGGCCGACCTGATCGGCCGTCAGATTCCAGCCCACGGCGCCAAGATTGTCGAGGAGTTGCTTCTCGTTGCGTGCTCCGATGACGGCGCTCGATACGGTGGGGCGCTGCAACAACCAGTTGAGCGCCACCTGGGGTATCGATTTGTTCGTTTCCTTGGCCATTTCGTCGAGGGCGTCGACCACCTTGAACAGATGCTCGTCCGATACGACAGGTCCCGTGCCGGCGATTTCCTTGGCGCGGCTGCCCGCCACCGGCGGCTGGCCGCGGCGAATCTTGCCCGTGAGCTTGCCCCAGCCGAGGGGGCTCCACACGATGGCTCCCACCCCCTGGTCGGTGCCCAACGGCATCAGTTCCCATTCGTAGTCGCGACCGATGAGCGAGTAATAGGCTTGATGCGCGATGTGCCGGGGATAGCCATAGCGGTCGGAGGTCATGAGCGATTTCATCAGGTGCCAGCCGGAGAAATTGGAGCAGCCGATGTAGCGGATCTTGCCTGCACGGACGAGATCGTCGAGCGTGCTGAGCGTTTCCTCGACCGGCGTCCATGCGTCGAAGCCGTGCAGTTGGAACAAGTCGATGTGATCGGTGCCCAACCGGGTGAGGGCGCCATTCACGGCCTCGATCAGATGGATCCGCGATGAACCATAATCGTTCGGGCCGTTGCTGAAAGGAAACGTCGCCTTGGTGGAGATCAGCAACTGATTGCGCCGCCCTTTGATGGCGCCGCCGAGAATTGTCTCAGCGGCTCCGCTGGAATACCCGTCCGCGCTGTCGAATAGGGTGAGTCCGTGCTCGAGACAGATATCGACCAAGCGCGTGGCTTGAGCGACGTCGGTCGTTCCCCACGCCTTGAAGAATTCGTTGGTCCCGCCGAAGGTGGCGGTGCCAAAACTCAACGCAGGGACCCTGAGACCCGATGCGCCGACGCGACGATATTCCATGTAGAAGTCCTTCTTGAGTGCAGTGACGGGAGCGGATCCCGTGATTTTAGCCGCAATGCGGGGTTGGCGCCGACCTGCGGAGTGCCCAACATTGCCTGGGGGAGCACCGACCCGTACACTAGCGGCCGCCCGTTTCCCGGCCCTGGGATCGGCGGTGCCGGCACTCGGCGGGCAAAGTGCGGTTAGTCGACATTCGGGGTGTAGCTCAGACTGGTAGAGCGCTACGTTTGGGACGTAGATGTCGCAGGTTCGAATCCTGTCTCCCCGACCATTAAAATCAAAGAGTTGTGCGTGGTCGGCGGGAATTTTTGAGTCTGCCTGGATGCCCGGTGACTTGCGGGTGACTCAGGCCGATACGTTCTATATTTTTGCCGCTCATACCGTGCTGCGGCGGCTTTCGATTCATCGACCCAATCCTCGCGAGCGGGAAAAATCCCAGTTGATGTTCGCGCCCACGGCAACGCCGCGGAGCTGCCTACCGAGATGCTCGTCCATCACCGGCCGCCAGGGGACGAGAGTGAAGCCGACTCCATCATCTAGCATCGCGAAGCGACCGTTCGCCAGTTCCAGCGGGCGGCGATAAAGTCTGCAAGCGACCGGCTGTCGCGCGCAAGTTCCTCAAAGGGGCATCCCTCGGGCTTCAGCTCCTGTCTGGAGCTGTTGTAACCGTCGCGTATCCCGCGCTATCAGGTTAACGAAGTTGCAGCGCGGCGCAGTCGGCATTATGCGGCGTGCCACGGTCCACCAATCGCAAGCCCGAGTCGGCCACATCGACACTGAACCTCGGTTGCAGCAATGTGCCTTGCACTAACAACGGCGCCTTGATGCGCAGAATTCGCAGCCGTTTGGGCTCACCATGCAGCTTAAGATCCACCATCTCGGAGTCGAGCAGCACGCGGCCCTCGCCGCTTATGAATACCGGCTCGGTATCGATGAAAAAGCGCGTGGAGTGCATCACGCCGGAATGAATTTCAAAGTCAGCGGCGGCGCAATGCACCGCTACATCACGGCTGCTGCCCGTCAGAGTCAGGCCCAGCCCGCGCAAATCAACGCCGGTCAGCTCCGCCAACGAGGCGCGTATCGTCCCCTGCAACACCCGCGCGCTTAGGTTGCCGTCGGCGTCGGCAGCCAGGGCGTGCAATGAGTCGCCCCCTCCCTGAGCATGAATTTGCAGTAGCAGCGAGCCTTCGTACGGCGGCGGCTCCGCCTTATGCGGCATCTGCGCTAACTGCAAGCCCGTGAGTGTCATCTCGATGCGGGTGCGAGCGGGGGTCTGATTGGCATCGGCATCGAGATTCAGCAAGAAATTGCCCCCCATGAAATGCCCCGTAACCTCTGGTGCCGTGATTAGGCCGCGCTCGATCGTAAATGGCGCCGACAGCTCAGTCACCTCAACTCGCGACAGCAACAGGCGCCGGACGTTGTATTTCCCGGTGGCATCCACGCGCCGAGTCGCCGGAGTGATAAGCTGCACATCGGAAAAAAGCTTGGGCGGCGCGTCGGGATGCGGATCGCGCCCCGCGGCGCGCAGCCCAACATCGGCCAGGCGCAACAGCGCCGAGCGCAGATCGGCGTGCACAAGGGTGCGGCCGTTTTTTTGCGTGCCGAGCGACACGCGCCCGCTCACATCACTTTGGCCCGATACCACCTTGAGATCATCGAAAAGCGTTTCGCTGCCCCGACGCACCATCCGGCCCTGCAGGTGAAAGGTACCGGTATTCGGCAAGCTGACCCCGACCAGATAGTACAAGTCGCGCAAATCGGCGCCGCTGGCGTCAAACTCCGCATCGACCAAGCCCAAATCAAACGGCCGCGGCAGCGAGCCGTGCGCCGTGAAATGCGTACCGCTCGAGCGCTCGTCGAACTCAAATGCATAAGGTTTGTCGGGTGCCGCTGACGGTAACGCATCGCCTTTCAAGCGAAAGGTGACCGCGCGCTGGTTGAGTGTGCCGGCGCCTTCCATTTGCAAAGGCTGAGCCGAATCCGGACCGACGACGGACAGATCGCCGTCAAAGACGAGGTGCAAGCGCTCATCGACAAGCGTCAGATGGGTATGCACCAGCTCCAGCGCGCGAATCATTGGCAATGGTCCACCCGGAGATTTATCAGGGTCAACGCGCTGCCAGTTGGCGTGTCCGGCGCTGTCACGCATGAATTTCAGCTGCGCGGTGTCGATTTTAACGAGACTGAGCCCGGATTGATGACTCAGCAGGGGTGCGAACGTCACGGTGATTTTCGCGACTTCGGCCATGATCCCCGGCTTGGTCCAGGGCGGATTGCCGATTGTGACTTGTTCTGCCTCGATCCTCGGGCTTCTGGTTAACAGATGCAGATGCAACGCGCCGCGCACGTCGATGGGACGGCCGCTTTGCCAAGAGGCAAAGCGGATGAAGCTCGAACGCAAAAGATCTGCGTTCCATGCGAGCAGCAACCCCACCACGGGCACAATGATCAGTAGCAACACGGCCGCCGCTGATTTGACCAAACGGTGTCGCATGGCAGAACTCAAGTGGCAAAAAAAATGAATCGGGTGCGCCTCATGTCAGTCCTTTGTCACCTAGACCCTGCATCACGAACTCCGGACTCGTCCATTTGGAAGAATATAGGAAAGGTTGCGTCGCCAAACTGCATCTCATCCAAGGTAGCCTACGCCAAGGCGCGAGCGTCCGCTTCGCGGCAGTCATTCCAGGATCGTCAGTAGCGGGTCATGGCCGGACCGAGTCACTGGGGGACGCCATCACCAACCACCGGCTTATCGCGATCCGTCGTTGCTTCCCGTCGAGGCTATCTATCCGGCGGGGACTATCAATGCATCGGGAGCTATTTGCTCCGTCGCTGTAGCGTTGCGCTAATGGCGACGTTTTCTTTCCATAGCCACCATCGCAACAGTGCTAGTAGCAACATCACTAGCATCGGGATGGCGATCACCAGACCGTGACGAATCTCGGGCGAAGGGAGGTGCATTGTGGTCTCCTGAAAAATCCCTTTTCCGACGCTCAAGGAATCAGTTTATCCCAGGTCTCGGATGTCCGCTGCATGGCAATCAAATACGTGCCCTCACCGTCCGGAGTTGGCCGACAGTGGTCTGCGACAACGAAGGATTCGCAACATCCTCCGGTCAATGGCGGAACGCAGCGCGCATAGTAAGGTGGTTGTATTAGCGTATATACAATAATAAATGGAAATTAGCTTCGTCCGTCAATCAGTGCAGTTCCATCAGCTGCCGTTTGGCGTTATTGAACGCATCACGCATGGCGGGGTATATCCCATCATGTCCGGTGCTATCGTGGTGCAGACTTTCTGCGTGGATCCGTGCATTCGGTAGGGCGAGATCGATGGTGACCTGATAGGGCGTGCTCCTGCGCGTGCCGTCGGCGGGCCCCTCGAGAGTCATGCGGCATTCTGTGATCCGTTGGCCCAGTTGTTCCAAACGAGAACCCAATTCATGCGCCTGGGCCTCGAGTGTGGGGGAACGCTCGATATGACGAAACGTCAACATCATGGGTAACCGCATTGCGCTTCTCCAGGAGATCATCCAGCGTGATTCTGGGCCGAGTCCGTCGTGCGATGACATCAGGGAATTCCCTGGGTCCCTACGGACCTCCGGTGATCGACCGCCCCTCGAGCGAAGCTACCGATGATCGCACGCTGCGATTGGTGCATACGCACCGACGCAGGTTCGCTAGCGTATATTTTGATTGTAGTACTGTGGATCGCCGGTAACTTCATCGCCGATCCAATCGGGTATCTCGAAGCGATGGTCGGCCGAGGGAAGCTCGATTTCGGCAATGATGAGCCCGTGCCTTGGAGAACTGAACTCGTCCACCTCCCAGGTCATTCCTTGGTAGGGCACTCGATATCGGGTCTTCTCGATCAGGGGTTGAAAACAGAGCTCGCGGAGAATCTGCCTGGCATCCGCTATCGGTATTTCATATTCGAACTCGGAGCGAACGGCGCCTATCGAAATGCCCTTGAACGTGACGAAGCCTTGGTCACCCGCAGTGCGCACGCGCACGACGCGTTCCTTGTCGTGGGTCATGTATCCTTGAACGATGGGGAGCGCAGTGCCCAATGACCGCCACGCGTCGCCGAGGACGGTGAATTTGCGCTCGATCTCCGTTCCCATGGCATACCTCAATATTCAGGGATTCTGACGACTGGCCAGTTACCGCCGAATATGGGGCATGTCAATGCTAGTGCATCACGAATACCGGCAACTCCGCGCGCGCGATCAGGGATTCGGTCACGCCGCCGAATAGGATCTCACGCATGGGCAGATGACCATAACCGCCCACGACCAACAGGCCGGCGCCTAGATTCTTGGCGGTATCGACGAGTTGAACGGCGACCTGGCTCGATTTCCTCGGCTTCGCGAATGACACCTGTGCTTGGATGCCATGCCATGTGAGCTGTCTCGCCACTTGATCCATCGCATGAGACATCGCGTCGTCGTCGTCGATCCCGACGATGACCACCCGTTCGGCGGACGCGAGCAGCGGTATGGCGGCACTCAGGGCGCGCGCCGCCGCTTGGTTTTCGCTCCAACCGACCACGATCGTGGACAGCGTCGGCGGCGCGGAGCCCTCCGCCCCGATCAGGACGGGGCGGCCGCAGTTCCTGAGCACCGTCTCGATGAGGTTGTAGCTGACCAAATCGCGCGTGTGGGGACGTGCAAGCACGATCAGATCGTGGTGTCGTGCATGAAAGACGAAGGCAGAATCCGTCTGATCGATCTCTTCCCACAGTTCAGCCGACATTTCCCGTCGTGCAGTCGGATTCGTCCGTGCCGGGATGCTGTTTGATTGGCAGAAGTGCTCGAAGTTGTGCCGGGCATTCGCCGAAACGGTGTCCTCTTTCTCCTGTAAATGAGCGAGCGCCCCTCCCAGTGCCGGGCCCGGGCAAAATTGCACGTGCGGTGACCGGACCACCGCCTCGCAGGTGGATAGTCGCACGTGATAGAAGGCCATGTGGGCGCCTAATGGCCGGGCGACGGCCAATGCGGTTGCAAGCACGCCGTCATCGGTCGACGTGCCGCTCATGGGTACAAAAATTGTTTTGATCATCGTGCCCTCGTTTCGAGCGGTCGGTTGCGCATCGTTGACGCCGATTGTTGGCGCTCCCGGTGAATCGCGCGATAAGGACGTTTGCGTATTCGGATTCGGTTTGGACCTGCGCCGCACAGGCCTCAACCCCTTGGGTCGATACATGCGCATTGGGGCGGCTAGTGGAAGGCCGTAAGAGGCTACGGAAAGTCCTGGGAGGTTCGGATCAACCAGGATGCTACAACAGTATCCGGTGAGTGAGTATGTCTCATCTGGCGCAGATTCCGTAGCCACCGGGCGGACCAACAAAGCAGGAGTGATCCATGTACAACAAGATACTTGTTCCCGTCGATGGCAGCGATGCCGCGGCGGATGGGCTCAACGAGGCCATCAAGCTCGCGAAAATTCATGGCAGCCAGTTGTGCTTGCTGCATGTCGTCAATGAACTGGTGTTGAACTTTGGATACGTGCCAGGTTTCACGGGAGCGGATCTATTCGAAAGCCTTCGCAATGCGGGCCGGGATATTCTGGACTCGGCCAAGGCGACCGTTGTCAGCGAGGGAATCGAGCCGACCTGTGTGATGCTCGAATGCGTGGGCGGCGGCGCGGCGCCCCTCATTCTGGAGCGGGCGAGAGAGTGGAAGGCCGATCTCATCGTGATGGGTACGCACGGACGCCGCGGCCTGGCGCGCCTTGCCCTGGGGAGCGATGCCGAGCAGGTGGTGCGGGGCGCAACGGTGCCCGTGTTGCTGATCCGCTCCAAGGCGGCAGCGAAGAAGTCCACCGGGCCCACGAGCCCGGTCGAAGCATCGGTAGTCTGAGCGTTGGCAATCCTTTTGGAGGGCCGGGGGGGGCGTGCCTGCCCCCCGAGCACTCAATCATTGAAGCAAGAGTTGGTTCTCGACCTTGGCGACGCGATGAATGCGTTGCGCGGGCGTATCGGTGGTGACCCGGTGATGTTCGCGCTCGGCGGCGTGCCCGCCGAGTCGAGAACCGCGCCTCGTGGCGATCATGGGTCGTCGGCCCCCGGCGGTGAGCGTCCCGCTTCCAGGCGCCGGATTGCCTCTGCAAAGACTGGTGCGATGTCGAGCACCACGAGGGATGTATTCAAGTGCGCTGAAAACTCACTTCCCAGCGCGATCGAATCGGTCACGACCACACTGTCCGGTCCGCCTTGTTCGAACAGGCGATGCGCCTCCGCCCCGAACGCGGCGTGGGTCGCCGCGAGGTCGACTCGAACAGCGCCTGCCCGCCGGCACGCGGCAACCGCGCGCAATGCCGTCGTACCCGAACTGACGAGGTCATCGATCACGATGACCCGTCGTCCGGCCACGTCGCCGGCAAACAGTTCTCCGCTGACGATGCCGTGGCTGCGTTTCTTGTCCATGAGCGCATAGTGAACAGGCCGGCCAATGGTCTTTTGAAGCGATTCCTGGAAAAGCCGGGCCCGTTTGGCGCCGCCCAAGTCCGGTGACGCGACCGCATAGTCGTGGCCGGCGGAACCCGCCGCGAAATGCTGGATGAATCGAGCGTTGGCGTCGAGATGAACGGTCTCGCAGCGGAAGCCGTTTTCGAAGGCAGCGAGGTTGTGTACTTCGAGCGCAAGTACGCGGTCGACGCCGATGGCTTCGATCAACTGGGCGACATACCGAGCCGTCAGCGGGTCGCCAGGTTCCACGCGTCGGTCCTGGCGGGCATAGGCGAAATAAGGCACACAGGCGGTTATGCGCCCGGCCCCTGCATCCTTGAGTGCCCCGCTCAGGAAGAGCAGCTGACACAGGCGGTCGTTCGCGGATCCTTGCTGGTCGCCGAACAAGGTCTGGACGACATAGACCGATTTCCCTCGCACGCTGGCGAGCGGCCTCAGCTTGCGCTCGGCGCCGGTGAATTCGACTTCTTCGTGCTCGCTGAGCGCCGTCCCAAGGCCGGCTGCGACCGCGCTGCCGAAGGCGGTCGAGGCGTCGGGCGCGAAGAGGGCAATGCAGTCTGCGGTCGTCGTCATCATGTGGTCACTCCGTGTCGGTTCAGCATCCTCTTCACCAGGTGCACGAGCAACAGGTACGCGGCGACGATCAGGGAAAGCGCGCCCGGCAACGACGCCAGCAAGGGGACGAACCCGAGCATGAGGGCGACGGGCGTAAAGGGGATGGCAACCGCCAGCAGAATGAGCACCAAGGGATTTCGAAAGCGCGACAAGAACTCCCACGGAGCAGATCGGTCGGAGCGCTCGCGGATTTGATTGGGTCCGACGGTGGCCGACCGTCGCTGCGCCTGATCAGAGGACAATCCCTGGACGCCGGTAGCCAACTCGCTTTCAAGGTCGGCCAGAGGCCGGTTCCAAAAGAGTGTCGTGGTGGGCATGAGTCCCGTCGCTGGTCGTCGTGGGTTGTTTCCCCCCCCCCATGCTCAGGGCAGAAGGCCATGCGGTGCCAGGTGGATGATCCCTACGGTGCTGCGGTTTGCCCCGGGCTCAGCCGGGCCTGATCGAATCGGAGCTTCAAATGAACAAAAACTCCTATATAATCCGCGCGCACTTCCGATTCGGTTTGCATGGACCCGAGCATCGGCCTGAAAAGAATACGTTTGGCGCTGTAAGTTGTTGTTTCTTAAGGCGCCCGTAGCTCAACCGGATAGAGCACCGGCCTTCTAAGCCGGCGGTTGCAGGTTCGATTCCTGCCGGGCGCACCACTCGTTTCGGAAGGCTTGACGATGGTGGACGTAGCTCAGCTGGTAGAGCCCCGGATTGTGATTCCGGTTGTCGCGGGTTCGAGCCCCGTCGTCCACCCCACCTTGAATTCTGGCGTATTCGCTGGCTCAGATGCTGGAGCATTCGCCTCTTAAAGCTGCTGACGGACCCTCAACCGCAGCATCGATATATCACAATGGTTCTATAATTATGAACCAACGTAATACATATAATCCCCATGAAAACGCGAGTCCGGCGGATTCGTCAGCGAGGCGGCGGCTGGATGCCAGAGTTCCCGAGAGGCACTAGCGTGGGCGCAGCGGCTTGCTTTTCGACGAATGCGGTGCAAATTGCGCTTCCGATGGTATAATTATCGGCTAGAATAGGCGTGTTGGCGTCTTAGTTCGTCTACCGACTTTCGCCAACGTATTGATTTTTCCGCGTTTATTTGGGCCGTTAGCTCAGCTGGTAGAGCAGTTGACTCTTAATCAATTGGTCGTAGGTTCGATCCCTACACGGCCCACCAATTTCCTATAAATTTCAGTAAATTAGACGTAATTAGTTCGTCTCCTATTGGCGTGCCGACGAATCATTTGGTCAAAAGTTCGGCTCCCATCCCTATGCTCGTCAAATCATTGATTTACGGAAAATCAGCGGAGAGGGAGTGACCAAAGAGTGACCACATTGAACCAGATGCTGGTATTCAGTACTGATCGGCCTTTGCATGGAGACAGCCAATATCGCGAAGCGCTAAAGCGGATTCGCGATATTGGCACCGATGGCATTGCTGACCCGCGGGCACCTGGCACGGATTTCGTCACCCAGCAAGCGCGTCTGAAGCATGTGATCCGAGCGCCGCGCATCCTTAAATTCGCGAGACTCGGAGACGAAGCGCATTGCCGATGACCGACACGGAGCTCAAGCTCATGGCGGCTGCGGCGATAACGGGACTTAGGAGAAGTCCGAACGTGGGATACAGCGCCCCAGCAGCCAGGGGTATCCCGATCACGTTGTAAACGAACGCCAAAATAAGATTCTCGCGGATATTACGCATGGTGGCGCGACTCAAGGCCCGGCCGCGAGCGATGCCGGCGAGATCGCCCTTGACGAGCGTGAGGCCCGCGCTTTGCATGGCTACATCGGTACCCGTGCCCATCGCAATGCCGACTTCGCGCGCGCTCGCAACTCGAGGACCTGACCCAGCAACACGAGAACCGTAACCACCGCGGCGGCTTCGTAGTAGACCGGGATCAGGCTGCCGTGTTGGCGAAGAGTTTCGGGGAAAAGCTCCGGTGCAAAAGTCGCCACCAAACTATACGCATAGGACGCCCCGACCCCGAAAGCGATCAAGGTAAACATATTGGGTGAGCGGTTCAAAACCGACGTCCACGCTCGTTGGAAGAACGGCCACGCGCACCACAGTACGATGGGCGTCGCGAGGGCGAACTGAATCCACATCGAGGCCGCCGTGGAGACGAAGTGGTCCAAATTCAGTACAGCGAGGTGACCGCCCATTTCAATAACGAAGATCGGCGCAGCGAGGAGGGCGCCGACTAGAAAGCGCCGGGTCATATCTCTCAGCTCAGGACTCGTGCCTTCTGCCTCAGGAATACCCTGAGGTTCAAGTGCCATTCCGCAAATCGGACAGCTGCCGGCCCCGCCGCGTTGAATCTGAGGGTGCATCGGGCAGATGTAGATCGTGCCGTGGGCAACGGGTGCGCTCGGCACATTGGGTGGTGTGGGTCTATCGGTCCGAGTCATATACAGACTAGGGTTTGCCAAAAACTTGGCCTGACAGCCGCCGCAACAAAAGTAGTAGGTCTGACCGTCATGCTCCGCGCGGCTCTTGGCAGTACTCGCGGCTAGCATCATGCCGCAGACGGGATCATAGGCTCGGCCCGATGCGACTGGGGAGGTCGAACCGTTCATAACGTCGGGATCATTGCCGGCCGACCCGCAGGAAGGGTCCTTTTGATCGACAGGCTGCATGGTCACTCTCGGTTACTGCACGCGATCAGTCAGAATTTCTCGGCTGTACCGCTCGTACTGCGTCAATTCGTGCCTGAACAGATCCGCCGAATGCCGCTCGGAGCCGGGCCGTCGCTTCCCGACGATGCGGCCATTCACCGACCTATCGAAAAATGCATCATTTCTTTGAATGCAATGATATAAATATAATGGAGATCAGTGTATATGTAAACGGTGCTTCCCAGCGGTGCTCGTTTGAATTTTTGTCGGGTCAAATTGGCAGGGTGGTTCAGGTAATGGTGAACTTACGACCTACATGCTGGTGGACACGCAGAGGCGGCGCGTTAAAGCACCAAGCACTGCTTTCATGTCTGATGCTGTGGCTCGCCTGTGTTCCCGTTCAATCGACACATGCCGTGGTGCGGCGTACCGAGTGGAGCGGAGTAACGATCCATGGCCACAAAATCGTCTACGCCGTGCGGGGGAGGGGCCCGACTTTGCTCCTTTTGCATGGAGGCGGAGACTCGGGTGAGCACTCCTTTGAACGTCAATTCGACGAGTTTTCGGAACATCATCGCATCCTGGCGCCCGACCAAGTCGGTCAGGGGCGCACACCCGACGTGCCGGGGGCACTGAGCTATACGGCAATGATGGAGGATACGGCTGCATTGCTGCAGCATCTAAGGCTGAGGCATGTCGATGTGGTGGGATTCAGCGATGGCGGAGTTCTGGCACTGATGCTCGCGGTGCGCCATCCTGAGCTGGTGCGGCGAGTAGTCATCAGCGGCGTCAATATTGCGCCCGATGGGCTGAATCCGGAGGACTTGGAGGAACTTCGGGCTTCTCAGACGCCTAACCCGAAAACGATCGATGAAAAGTTAACGCACCTGTGGCTTACCTCCCCTACAACGACGGAGCTGAGTCTAGCCTTACTCCGACAAATCGTTCAGCCGGTGCTGGTGATCTCCGGTGACCGTGATGACATCACGCTCGAACATACTCTCAAGATTTTTCGTGCGCTACCGGACGCCGAGCTTTGCGTATTACCCGATACGGATCACGGGACGTTTTCCGGACGACCCGGATGGTTGAACCCGATCATCAGCGCTTTTCTCGATCGCGTTTAGCCACGGAATGCACGCCGGAAGGCCAAGCCTACTCACAGCCAAAAGGGATTGGGGCGCCTAGTCGTCACGTCAAAAGTAGCGACGCCGACTCGAGGCGAGGGACCGGTCGCCAAGCGCATTGGCATTCACACGCAATCTCCAAAGCTCAGCCAGCCCCGCCCATGGGGATCCCTTGTCCACCGTCCGGAAAGCCTCATCAGCGAGGTCCCGAAGGCCCTGTTGTAGGTAAGCGATCCCGAGGCTCATGTGCGCTTCATCGGGATCCCGCACGTCGCCCTTTTTGATCCCTCGATTCAGCGCGGCGACGGCTTGGTCGTACTGACCGTAACTTAGGTAGATCTGTCCGAGCAGCACATCGTCTTGACCCCTAGAGGCATCCGTTGGTGTCGTGGCCAAGCGGCGCAGCAAGATGCGATTTGCCGCCATTTCCGTCTGTACCCGTTTGAGCAAGCGCTCGTATCTGCCGGGTACGCTATCAGGGGTGGAAAACACGTCCTTGTTCCTGGCGCTATCGAGGACTTGTAGCGACTCGGCGGGCACTCCGGCGTTGAGTGTTTCAAATACCATTGCCTCGTAGTCATCGGGCCGCGTTAACACGTCGAGTTCAAACATCAAGCGGTGATACCCAAGCGCGATACGTTCATCGTGAACATCCCGCGAACACAGGTCCAGTAACTCACGCCAGTCATCGGGTTCATGAAAGTAGCCGACCAAGGGCACCAGAGCGCTTTCCATGCCCCGAACATCCTCCAGACGATAGTAGGAGTCTTCGATGATTCGCAGCCAACTTTCCTTCGGTATTCGCCGGTCGTGTTCCGCATCGGCGACGATCGCCGTCATTGTTGCAGCGGCGTTCTTATAATCGTCCATTCTGAAATAGGCATCGCCGAGCATTGTCGCCACCTGCGGTTCATCCGGGTGCTGTCCGAGAAATGCCTTGGCCCATTTCGCAGCCCTCGGATAGTCTCCCATTTTGAAATACATTTCCGCGATCGCTTTGGTGCGTTCGCTAACCTGCGCCGTGGGCATCAGCGGCGACTCGAGCAGGCGTTCATAGACTGCTGCGGCTTGTTTGTATTTGTTTTGCCTGTATAAGACGTAGCCAAGAAGCGCATCGATGTTGTACTCGTCCTTGGCGGTCAAGTGGGCCGCGGTTTTGCGCCTGTTTTATGCTTTCCAGAGCGGCATCCCAATGGTTCTGTCGGATGGCAACTTGTGCTGCCATCAGTGGTTTCGCCACACCCACGCTGAGCACTTCGGTCCGGGTGGTTTGCGCAGCCGAAGCATTCTCCGGCCTAACGATCGACGTGACCAGTGCGAGGAAAATCAACGACCCCCGCGCTGCTGCGGCACTTTTCATCGGAACCATCGCCATCTCCTCGCACCGTTGACAGCGGACCGATGTCGCAAACGTAAGTGTCGATCGCGTCCTGGATTTGCTGAACAGCATTGCGGAATCAGCGCCATTCGAGTGCCTGTCTAGCAGCTTCTCGATTATTTGCGCAGGCGATCGTCATCAGTCCAACGAGACCGAGCATGACGAAGTGGGGGGGTGCGCAGCGACAATTGCACGGGTCAATGCTCCGGGCCGGAATGGCAGATACGCTACACCATGTCTCGAAAGGTACGCAAGAACATTTCACCCCATCGACGGGCGGGAAAGCTGGAAACGGATCTACCACAGCGATTTTGCCGAGGGCAATGACGGCTGGGTTATGGTACAAAGGTCGGCGCCATGCGCTCACGACGACAACTGTACAAAACGGACGAACCGACGACGGGCAGTCGCGATCAGCCATCATCATCCGGCGTCGGCCGGCCGCGGGACGCGCGGATCGACAAAGAGGTGGTGGCCGCCGTTTTGGACGCCCTGAAATCGGAAGGATACGAGGCCGTGACCATCGATGGCATTGCGCGGCGTGTCGGTCGCGCGCGCAGCACCCTGTATCGCCGGTGGCCGAGCAAGCGTCATCTCGTGGCTTACGCCGTCGTCAGCGAATTAGGCGAAAATCCAGCGACGGATACGGGGAGCATTCGAGGCGATCTGGAGGCGGCGGTCGGCACCTTGTTGCGCGCATTCCGCGGACCGCTAGGCCGTGCGTTGGCCGGTCTCGTGGCGGACATGGCGCAGGATGCCGCCCTGGCTTTCACCATTCGGCGCCGCGTTTTGGCGCCACGCCGTAGGTCGATGCGAGAGGCGCTCGAACGGGCGCGAGTCCGTGGCGAGGCGCGGGATGGCCTGGACGTGGAGCTGGTGCTCGACATGCTCACAGGACCCTTCTATTTCCGCACACTGTTTGGGCATGCACCGATGAGTCTTAAGACCACGAGGGAGGTTGTGGATTGCGTGCTACGCGTGATAAGGCCAAATGGCGAGTGAACTCGCAATAGGTATGAATGCACCCTGAGGATATGCCATCTCGGGATCGGGCCTCACATAAAATCCACCGCGCGGGACCCCAGGTAGATTGCTATCGTGCTGGGCTCCCGGTTGCTTGATTGAAAGGCATTTCCATGACACTGCGTCTATCGCAGCTTGGCTTGCTCCTGTTCGTTTCCGCGTTGGTCGCGATACTCACCCGTCGTTTGCACATGCCGTACACCATGGGCTTGGTGTTGGCGGGCATGGGGTTGTATTTTTTACATGTACAGATTCAGCTGCAACTATCGAGAGACTTGATTTTCTCAGTTTTCTTACCGCCGCTGGTATTCGAGGCGGCGCTATGCATTAGCTGGAGGGAATTCCAAGAGGACCTACCGGTGGTGGCGCTTCTGGCCACGGTGGGCGTGGTGCTGGCGGCGGCCGTCACGGCGGGCGGGATGCATTACGCACTCGATTGAGACTGGGGCAGTGCGATTGTTTTTGGTGTGTTAATCGCCGCCACCGATCCTGTGTCCGTCATCGCCACATTTAAAGAGGCGGGCGTATCCGGGCGCCTACGCTTGCTCATCGAATCGGAAAGTCTACTGAACGACGGTACGGCCGCGGTTGCCTTCTCCGTGTTCGCTCAAGGGCTGACGATCACGCCGTTGCTGCGCCGCCTGGGACAATTCAAATAGCGCTATTGACCGCGACGATCTCATGGTGACCATCGGGTTGCTTGCGTTCCTGTCCGTGAGTCGTGCGTCAGCGCTCGAAGTCCTCAATTACAGGCGGATGTAGGGCATTCTGCACGAGACTTGGAAATCGCTTGGACGTCTTTCCTACCCTCTTGCCCAGCTCCAGCTATATCATTCCGCTTGCAACCCTTTCGAGACATAGTGTAGCGTATGCCATCTAGTGGTCAGGAGCCGCACCGATGAAGTTAACCCGGAACATTACCAGCTACTTAGTATTCGCCTGTGCCGCCGTGTTGTTTGCGGCCTGCGCAAATCAGATGGAACCGGCTCAAAAGGCACTCGCCGACATCAACGCCGCCCTCGACTCAGTCTCGGCGGATGCGAAGAAGTACATTCCCGATCAGCTGACGGCTGTGGAAAGCAAGGTGGCTGAACTAACCGCTTCCTTTGACAAGAAGGACTATGCAGCGGTGTTGACCGGCGCGCCGCCCGTATTGGCTGAGGTTCAAGGTCTGGCCACTGCGGCGGCCGCAAAAAAGGACGAGATCGCCAAGGCGCTGAGTGACGAATGGACCGGGCTTGCCACATCCGTCCCTCAAGTAGTTGATGCGGTCAATACGCGCGTTGACACGCTATCGAAGGCGAGGCGCGTGCCGAAGGACATCGACCTGACCACTGCCAAGTCGGGGCTTGCCGATGCCAAGGCGCAGTGGGAGACGGCACAATCCGCATTCAAATCCGGCAATGTCGCGGATGCCGTGACCGCCGCCAAAGGTGCCAAGACCAAGGCGGAGTCGGCGGCGACGGCACTGAAGCTGACCTTGCCAGAAGCGGGCAAGTAACTCCGGGCCAATCAGCTTCGAGGCCAAACGAACAACCTGACAGCGAAGCGCTTCGTCGCGATAGTCGCTCTGTCAGGAGTATCGGCCGGCCTTGGGGGGGGGCGATGTAGATCGACGGCGGGTTTCAGCCGGATCATAGGTCCCGGTCTCTCATCCTAACTGACGGACACCCTATCTCCATTGATTTCGCGTCGGTGGTCCAGACGGCTTCTGCGGAACCGGCCACCGAGAAATGGTCTGCAAGAACGCGAGTGTTCCCGCGAATGAGCGGGCACGAAGGTCCCCATATTGGGTCAACCTACGTTGGCCTGTAATGCCAATTCTGAGCATCTTTTCGCGCCTGAACAGAGTCGCCGTTCGTAGATACCGAGCATAGAGGATATGGAGAAACAGGAATTCCGCGCCGCCGGGTCTCTCGCCGCCGTCTTCTCAGTGCGGCTCCTCGGCCTATTCATGATTTACCCTGTGTTTGCGGAGTACGCCCATTCTCTTTCCGGTGCGACGCCGTATACGACCGGCCTGGCGTTGGGCATTTATGGTCTGAGCCAAGGGTTCTTGCAGATTCCCTTCGGCCTACTGTCCGACAAGATCGGCCGCAAGACCATGATCGTTCTGGGCTTGACCGTGTTCGGAGCCGGTAGCGTCGTGGCTGCCGTGTCGACTTCGATCGACGGTGTCATCATGGGTCGGGCGCTGCAGGGCGCAGGTGCGGTCGGCTCCGTGATCCTGGCGTTGGTGGCGGATCTGACGGACGAGGAGAGCCGCACCAAGGCGATGGCGATGGTCGGCATCACGATTGGAACGTCCTTCATGGTGGCGTTGGTGGCAGGCCCGATCCTCGCCGGTGCCATCGGTGTCTCGGGCATCTTCTGGCTCATGGTCGGTCTGGCGTTGCTCGGCATCGCGATAACCCTATTCATCGTGCCGCGGCCCCGGTACTTGCGAGTGCATCGTGACACGGAAACGGTGTCGGGCATGCTGGGATCGGTTCTGAAGAACGTGGAACTACTGCGGTTGGATTTCGGCATCTTTACCTTGCACGCCATGCTGACCGCGAGTTTCCTGGTGGTACCGTCACTGCTGCACGCCAGATTGAATGTGAATAGCCACAGTCAATGGCAAGTCTACCTGCCCGTCCTGCTGCTCTCCGCCGCGGTGATGGTGCCGGCAATCATCGTTGCAGAAAAATATCGTCGTATGAAGGCCGTATTCGTCGGTGCCGTTGTGGCACTGGCGGCGAGTCAGTTCATGCTCGTCGTCGGCAAGGACGATGTCTATGTCGTGCTCGCGGCCATCACTCTTTTCTTCACGGGCTTCAACGTGATGGAGGCGAGCTTGCCCTCGCTCGTCACCAAAACGGCGCCGCCCGAGGCCAAGGGAACCGCCGCCGGCATCTATTCGAGCGCGCAATTTCTCGGCATTTTCGTCGGCGGCGTCGTGGGCGGCTGGGTGCACCAGACCGAGGGCAGCGGCAGTGTGTTTGCGTGGTCGGGGGGTCTTGCGCTGCTTTGGCTTCTGGTCGCCGTGACGATGAAGCAGCCCAGCTATTTGACGACTCGGCTGATTCGGATCGGGGATGGCTGCACGGTCACTGCGGAAGATCTCGCAGCCAAGCTGCGCCAGCTGCCAGGCGTGGCCGAGGCGATCGTGGTCACCGAGGAAAATCTCGCCTATCTCAAAGTCGATTCGAAGACATTCGATGCGGCGGAGGCGCGATCGCTCGTTGACGCGAGTTGATCTGTGCTAGCACGCACGTCGGCAGGAGGGTGGCGCAGAGACGAGGGCGGTAAGCCCGACCTCCGACTGAAGGGTCCAGGAAACTCAGAACAAGGACGGGAGAAGTCGATACTGCAATAACTTTGAACCATTCCCCATCCAGGGTTCGCGAAAATAGCCCATTTTTGCGCTACGCTACCGCCTGGCAGAGGCTAAAAGGGTTCTACGAGCCCGAGAAGAAGCGCAAGACGTGTTAGCGCAAGACGTGTTAGCGTTGCCCCTAAAGCGCTGGCACGTGGCGAAGCGCGCGCGCAAGGGATAACGACAGAGGTTCTTTTGAATGAAAAACGGCCCCACAAGCCGCGGTCTTCTTGCTCTTTCACTGATTGCTATTCTCGTCGGCGTGATAACCGGATTCGGATCCATTCTTTTTCGGGGTCTGATAGGCTTTATTCACAATTTGTTTTTTTTCGGGCATTTTTCCATCTATTACGACGCGAATGCCTATACGCCGACAAGTCCGTGGGGAATTTTCGTCATTTTGGTTCCCGTGATCGGTGGAATGGGCGTGGTGTTTCTCGTGGAAACTTTCGCACCCGAAGCGCGAGGGCACGGCGTGCCCGAGGTGATGGATGCGATCTTCTACAAGGAAGGGCGTATCCGGCCGGCGGTTGCCGCCGTGAAGTCATTGGCCTCGGCGTTGTCGATCGGCAGCGGCGCGGCGGTAGGCCGTGAAGGGCCAATTATTCAGATCGGGGCGTCGCTCGGCTCGACCTTTGGTCAGTTGATCCGGATGGATACCTGGCAACGGATCACGCTCGTGGCGGCCGGCGCAGGCGCCGGTATCGCAGCGACATTCAATACGCCCATCGGCGGCGTGATGTTCGCCATCGAATTGATGCTGCCGGAAGTCAGCGTGCGCACGTTCTTGCCGGTCGCACTCGCGACGGGCACGGCGACATTCATTGCCCGTCTATTTCTGGGTCTTAGGCCTGCGTTCGATATGCCGTCCGTATCGGCGGTGGCCGGCCATCCCGCTCCGCTCTATGCACTGTTGCTCTATGCAGCGCTGGGCGCGGCGATGGGCGTCGCTGCAACGGGTTTCATTCGCGGTCTCCATTTTATGGAGGCAGCATTTCAACGCGTCCGTAATCCTTATTTGCGCCACGCGATTGGAATGCTGATGGTTGGAAGCCTGATCTATGCCCTGTTGCGCGTCACCGGTCAGTATTATGTGGACGGAGTCGGCTACGCGACGATACAGGATGTCCTGTTAGGCGGACTCGGGGCGGCGCCTCTGCTCATGATACTGTTTTTCTCCAAGCTCCTTGCGACCACCTTAAGTTTGGGGTCCGGTTCCTCGGGCGGAATTTTCTCGCCGTCGCTGTTCATGGGTGCGACGCTCGGCGGCGCATTCGGCGCGCTCGTTCATATGATTTACCCATCGCCCGACATCAATGTCGCCGCTTTTGCCATCGTCGGTATGGCTGCGATGGTCGGTGGGGGGACGGGTGCTGCGATGACCGCGGTTACGATGATTTTTGAAATGACCCGCGACTACGACATTGTCATGCCACTGATCATTGCCGTTGCCGTCAGCATCGGCATACGGCGCATGCTCTCGCGTGAAAACATCTACACGATCAAGCTCGTCGCCCGCGGGCATTTCATCCCCAAGGCGCTGCACGCGAATATGTTTCTCGTGCGCCGCGCCGGCGAAGTGATGGATAAGGACATTTTAGTTCTTCCTGAGGATATGACCTTTGACGCGTTTCTGAAGGTGCCGGACCATGGAGGCAGAATGCGCCACGTGGTCGTTACCCGCGGAAACGACATCCTTGGTGTCCTGCGCGTCAATACGGGGTTGCGGCGCGGGCTGGAGGGCGCTTACACCGGCGTGTCTCTCGGAGACGTGGCGAGTCGCAACTTTACGACGGCACGGGAAGAGGACATCATGTTCAACGTGATCGGCCGTATGTCACGTGAGAACGCCGTCATGGTCGTTGTATTCCGGGCCACGGGACCCGTGCCGGGCGCCTCGGACGTGGCTGGTCTCATCACCAAGGAGCATATCGCGGACTCAGTCTCCGACAGCATAAGCCCTTACGCGGCGGACGAACTGTCGCTTTGACGGGTTTGAGGGCAGCCTCTGTTCGAAGTTGTGCGGCCATCGGTCTGGTGTAGGGTATCGGCTATCCGTGGCATTACTTGGTGAGCGTCGTGACTCGACGACTTTTACGGCGGCTGAGGTTTCGCAACCCAGCTGCGCCACAGCGAAACCAGCGCGGCCATCAGGGCGGGTCCGAGGAATATGCCGACCAGTCCGAACGATTCGATTCCACCCAAAATTCCCAGCAATACCCACAGAAAGGGCAGCTTTGCGCCTTCACGGATGATCATGGGCCGTACGAAGTGATCCGCAACGAATAACACGATGGTGCCTGCCACCAGGACGCCCACAGCGGCACCGACGGCGCCGCGGCTTCCCAACAGCAGGGCCACCGCGCCGAAAACCACCGGAGCGGCGAACGGCACCATCGCGAATATGCCGGTCACGGCTCCCAACAGAATCGGATGGGGTGCCCCCACCGTAGCGTAAACGCCCGCCATGATCGCGCCTTCGGCGACGGCAACCAGGACGATGCCGTCTACGGTCGCGCGAATCGCTTCGGCCGCTCGAGTCAGGAGTCCTTCCACGGTCGGTCCAAAGAGGGCACGACCGACGCGGGGTACGTCGTTCCGCAAGGTGTCTCGATTCAAATAGACGAAGTATAGTGTCACCAGCGTGAAGACCAGCGTGCTCAATCGCCGGAGCAGTTGGACGCTCAATAGGCGAGTCCATTCGTACAGCGCCGGCTTGTTCTGGGCGGCTGCCGCTCCCATATGGCCCGGGTAGTCAAGCCACAAGCTTTGAATCCACGGGCCAACTAACGGCAGTTGCGCGAGCCATTGTGGCAGATCCGGGCGGCCGTCCTTCGAGGATTCCAGAAAGTTGCGTGCGAGAGAGATCGCCTCTCGCAGCGCCACGATGCCGCCGTACACGAGGGGCACGATCACGACGATTCCGACGATACTGGTGAACGTGAGCGCCGCCCAGATATGGCGCCGTTTACCCTGAAATATCGCGAGCCAGCGGTCGTATAACGAGGATGTTCCGATCGCGAGCACCACTGCCCAGCACAGCGCGGGAAGGAAACGCTGCAGCATCCACGCGCCTAACACGACCAGCAAGCCGATCAGCGTGTATCGCGCAATCTTCTGAGCAATAGATACGTCGGGCACGGACGCTCTGGACCTTTTGAATGGGATGCAACTTAAGTATAGGGGCTGGAATGACAAATAGTCGGATAGGGAACGCGGGGCTCGCCTGCACATCTGCCGGCAACGCTCAGAATCAGGCTTGCGGTCTGTCGGCCGTCTGCGGCGTGACGTCGGCCGCAGGCTTAGACACGGTGTCGATGAATGCAACTGCCAGCGCCCGATAGAGACTCTCGCGGCATACCAGGGCGCTTGCCCCTCGGCCAATCAGAGTCACCGCCATCAGCGGCAAGGTCAGTTCTCGATTGCCCGTCATCTCGCTCACGATGACCAGCGCGGTGAGCGGGGCCTGCACGACGCCGGAGAAATAAGCGGCCATGGTGAGAAGTACAATGGCGCCCCCGGGGGCGTACGGCAAATACACGCTCAATGTGCCACCTAGGCCGGCGCCGACCGCCAATGACGGGGCAAAGATTCCTCCCGGAATAC
>PLUE01000074.1 GCA_003164785.1 Gammaproteobacteria bacterium
AGGACAAGCACATCATCTTCGGATTTCATGGCTATCCCTGGCTCGTGCATCGGCTCACGTATCGCCGGACCAATCAAAATTTGCATGTCCGAGGCTATAAGGAGGAAGGCACGATCACCACGCCCTTCGACATGCGGGTGCAGAATGACCTTGACCGGTTCCATCTGGTGATGGACGTCGTCGATCGGTTGCCCGATTTGGGCACACGGGGGGCTTATCTGAAACAGACGCTGCAGGATAAGCTGATAGAACACAAACACTACATCAACGAGCACGGTCAAGACATGCCGGAAATACGCCTGTGGAAATGGAATCAGGCGAATATTCCACAACGCGTTATCGTCGGGGTGACGCTCGCGTCGTCTGGCCGGGCGGGCCATTGAAGCCAGGTGAGTTATTCCCCTCGATGGCTGCTGTCTGTGCGCTGAAACACCAAGGAAGACCTCTCTCGGGCTCTTGTCATCGCGCAGCCCGAGGAACACGGGTTGGCGAAGAACCTATTCCGTAAGCACTTCATCTCAGTCCCCGGCCTCATCCATGGACGCAACCAGCGCATGCAATGCGTTGGAGATGCGGACAGGCATGGGCGGATCAGCCCCGCTGTCGGCCAATTCCCGCAGCCCTTCCGGTAGCGCCTCAACCTCGCGACGACATAAGGTCCGCGCAAGCTCGAGGGTGGGTACCGTCAGCGCTCGACGGCCGCCACGCATCATTTCGGCGAGCAGCGGCAGTCCTTGGGCTGTTTCGCCCTCGAGGCAGAGGCAATCGCTCGCAATTTCGCCCCCGGACTCCCGCGCACGAAACACCTGCTTGGCCCCGGGCCAACTCAGTTTGCCGGGCGAGCGCTTGCGCCGGGGCTTGCCGGCATACGCCTGCAACTTGTAGGTCATGTCGAGCGCGGGCGCATCGGCCGACACATCGAGTGCCGTGCCCACCCCAAATCCATCCAGCGGTACCTCATCGCGCACCATCCGGCTGATGCAATACTCGTCCAACCCACCGCTTGCCACGATTTGTATCTGCGGATAGCCTGCGCGATCGAAAATATCCCGTACCCTGCGTGCCTCATGAGCGAGATCTCCGCTGTCGATGCGCACGGCATGAATGGCGCGTGGCGGGTTCCGAGCGGCAAGCTCCCGGGCCAGTTCGACAACTCGGTACGCGGCACGCTGGGTATCATAGGTATCGATCAACAGCGTCACGCCTTCGGGGCGGCTCGAGATGAAATGACGGAATGCGTCCTCTTCACGATCATGAGCCTCGATAAACGAGTGCGCCATCGTCCCGAAGAGCGGAATTCCGAAACGTCGGCCGGCTTCGACCGTTGCTGTGCCGTTGAATCCAGCAAGATAGGCGCTACGCGCCGCGAACAGAGCGGCATCCGCCTCGTGGGCGCGGCGCATGCCGAAATCGATGAGCGGTTTGCCGCGCGCGGCAAGCACGCACCGCACGCCTTTGCTGGTGATCAACGTTTGAAAATGAACGATATTGAGCAGCCGACTCTCGACCAATTGTGCCTCGAGAATCGGTGCGGTCACGCGAAGGATCGGTTCATTGGCAAAAAACGGCGTGCCTTCCGGCATTGCGTGCACGTCTCCGGTGAAGCGCAGCGTCGCGAGATGCTCCAAAAAGGGTTGCGAAAACATCCCGATATCGTCCAAATACCGAAGATCCTCGGCGCTGAACCGCAGAGTTTCAAGATATTCCACGGCCTGCGCGAGGCCTGCCGCAACGAGGAAACGCCGGTTCGCCGGTAGAGTACGCACGGCAAGCTCGAACACCGCCGTTGCCCGCATGCCATGATCGAAGTAGGCCTGTGCCATCGTCAGTTGATATAGATCGATGAGCAGGGACGTGACCATGACCCTGGAATGTACACTCTCATGGCCTTTAACCAATAGGTACTTTCTCGGAGCGCCATCTCCCTCCGGTAATTCGGCTTCGTGCGATGAAAGCGGCTCGTCATCGAACCCACGTACCCGTTAGAGCTATTTGGCCGCAGCCGTGTTTCCAGCGACGCCGGCCGTCGGCGATAGCGCGGCCAGAAGCACCACGGTCGCAGCGCGGCCTGGCGATGCTGAGCCGCCCGCAGTCGCGCCCGCTCCGGGCCCGGCCGGAGGCGGCGAACGGGCGTAGTCGAGCGCGGATTTATTGGTGGCATCGAGCACGGTCGGATCCGCGCCGCGATCGACCAGATGCTTGACGACGTGATCCCATCCGGATTCGGCGGCGGCGAAGAGCGTCGTCTGGCCCTCGTGGTCGCGGCCCTGAATATAGGCGACCATTTGACCTGTGTGCGTACGGCTGTTGGTGACGCGGGCGTTGATGTTCGCCCCGGCGTCCAACAGCAGGTCGATGATCTTGATCGCGCGCTCTTGGACGTCGCTGGCCGGGGGACCATTCCCGAAACCAGCGCGAGCGGACCCGCTCATGCCCGCGGCGGCCATCAACGGCGTAATTTGAAACACGTTGACGGCATCAACCTCGGCGCCGTGCGCCAGCAGCGTCTTGACTGCCACCTCGTCATGGCTCATCGCCGCTAGCATCAGCGGGCCGGTACCGCCGCGCATCATGTAATCCTCGAAGCGGCCGCGACCGTTGCCGTTGGGCCGCATGCGCGTGAGTTCATGATTGGGATCGACACCCATGCTGAGCAGCCGATTGACGACGTCCAACGCCTTGGCGGTGCTGGTCGGCTGCGGCGCCGTCGGGGTTGGGTAGCCGGCGAAACCACTGGGACCGCCGGGACCCCGGCCTTTGTAGGAGTTCATGTCCACCGCGACATATAGGGGGGTGCGGCCGTTCATGTCCCACGCACCGGGATTGGCGCCCTTGTCGAGCAGGAACATTGCGATGTCAAAGCTGCGGTTGTCGAGCGCATTGATCAGCGGCGTGATGCCGTCCGGATTGGGCTGATTGACGTCGGCACCCGCCTTGATGAGGGCGACCACGCAGCGATAACAGCCGGAGCGTGTCGCGTACAGCAGTGCCGTGAGGCCACCGGTCTGCCGAAACTGGGCACGCGGTTCGGAGGTCATCTGGCGCGGCCAGTCGTCATACTTCGCTCGCACTTTGACATTCGCCCCATGGGCCAGCAGAAGGTCGACAATCTCCGGATGGCTCTCTGCCGCCGCCCACATCAAGGCGGTCTGGCCGCGGAAGTCCTCTACCGCATTCACGTTCGCGCCCCGGGCGATGAGCATCTGCGCAATTTCCGGCGATCCTAAGCTGGAGGCCAGCATGAGTGCGGTCTGGTCGTCCTGATTGGGTGAATTGGCATCCGCGTGTGCATCGAGCAGCAGGCGGGTCAGATCGGCATCGCCCAGCTTGACCGCCTCGGTGAGCGGAGAGGAACCGAATCGATTGGTGATGTTGGCCTTTGCACCCGCTTTGAGCAGCGCGCGCACCAACTCATGATCGACGCGGTAGGTCGCCCAAAGCAGCGCGGTGGAACCATCGGGCTCGGCCGCATTGACATCGATGTCGGGCGAGGTGATCGCGGCCAGCACGGCCTCGCGATTGCCCGCTCGAATCAGGTCGGCAAGCGTCTGCGGGCCGGATGCACCAGGTGAAAACGAGGCCGCGAGCAACAGCAAACCGATGGCAGCGGCCCGGCTCCCGGCACGGATGGACATCTTAAACAATGTTGCCCCCGAAATTGGTGTAGTGGGCCCACAGCCCTTTGCTCACGTCGTGGAGGAAACGGTACGGATCGTCGAACTGCCGGTTCGCTTCCTTCATGACGCCGGCGTCGAGCATGTCCTGCGCGCTGCGGCCCTGGGTGGTCAGCTGCGTCGTCCGGTCATAGAGGTGCAGCATCATGTTGTGCTCGGCATCGAGTTGGGCGCGCGTCATGACCGGCCCATACGCCGGGACAATCTTGGTCTGGTCATCGGCCAGCGTCAGCAGTTCAGCCATCGCGTCGACCCGGGCGCCGAGCCAGCCTCCCGCGTACCAGTCGAGCGCCGGATCGCGCAGGGGCGAGGCGACATCGCCGACGGCCAGCACGTTGGAGTCCCTGAAGAACACATAGATATCGCCGCGCGTGTGCGCCTCGAGCAGATAGCCGAATTCGATCCTTTCAACCCCCGCCTTCATCTCGCCGTCCTGACGAAACGTCACGGTGGGCAAGGCCTTGGTCGGGAGCGCCTTCACCCAACGGTCTTCCGCGGGGACATAGTAGTCCGTCGCCAGCCATTCGCGGGTGACCACATGGGCGTGGATGGTTGCGCCCGCCGCGCCGAACAGCACGTTCCCGCCGGTTTGGTCGGGGTGGTAGTGCGTGTTGAACAGCGTGTGCACTCCGGCGCCGGGAAGGCTCGCTCGCACGGCTTTGGCCAGCGTCGAGGAGCCACCATCGACCAGCACGACGCCGTCGCTCGCGGCGAGCACGATCACATTGCCGGGTGCACCGCTGATGACACTCATCCGATCGGTCAGCTTCTCCCTCGGCAACGACGCCGTGCGCCCAGTCGATCCGGTCGGCTGCTGGGAAGGAACGTGCGCGCAACCCGCAAGGGCGCCCAGGAGCGGCAGCGATGCCAATCCCGCGAGGCCGCCCACGGAGGCCTGCAGGAAGCTTCTGCGATCGGTGGTCTTCATACGTCGGAGATGAGGCCGGTGCTGTTGCCAAAACTCGGCTGCTTGAGGCCGAACTTGTCCAGAATCGTCAGGTGCAGATTGGCGAGCGGCGTGCGCGCCGGCAGCACGATGTTCTTGCCGCCGACGTGCGCACCGTTGGCGCCACCGACCAGAACCGCCGGCAGGGGATAGTTGTCGTGCTGGTTGCTGTTGCTCATGTTCGAGCCGTAGAGCAAGAGCGAATGATCGAGCACGGTGCCATCGCCTTCCTTCATGGTGGACAGCTTCTTCACGAAATCCGCGAAACGCTCCATGTGGTAGCGTTGGATGACGGTCAGCCGGCGAATGCGCTCCCGGTCATTGGAGTGGTGGCTGACCGGGTGGAATGAATCCGGCACGCCGACATGGTTATAGGTGCGGTTGGTGCCTTCGGCGACCATCACGAACGAGGCGACGCGTGTCAGATCCGCTTGGTAGGCCAGCGCAATCAGGTCAAACATCAGCCGTACCTGTTTGTCGAAGTCTTCGAGCTCGCCGACCGGCGCATTCGGCACGGTGACGCCCGAAAAGTCCCGGGAGCTCGCCATCGTGACCCGCCTTTCGATCTCCCTGACGGAATCAAGATAATCCGCGAGGCGCGCCTTGTCGCCCGGGCCGAGGTCGTTGCTCAGGGTTTTCGCCCGTTCGGAGACCATGTCCAGGATGCTGGAGTTCTTGCGTAACAGGGCCTCGCGCTCGGCCGTGGTGTCGCCTTCACCCATGAGTTGGATGAACACCTTGCGTGGGTTGTATTCCATCGGCAGGGGTGAGGTGGGGCCGGCATAGGAAGTCGTAGAAGCGTAATAACAGCCCGCGCCACCGCAGGCGGCGACCTGGATGGTGGTTTCCGAGGCAACCTCCAGCGAGGGCAGGGCGGTTTTCTGTCCCAGGCGCTGGGCGATCACCTGATCGAGGGTGATGGCCATGCTGGCGCCCTTGGCTGCCGTATCCGGACGCACGCAAGACAGCCAGGTCGCGGGGTTCAGCGTGTGCACGGAGCCGCCGGCAGCGGTGTTCTCGATATTCTCGAATGTCGTGACGTAGTTTTTGACCGGATCGAGCGGCGCAACGGTGTGTCCGAGCTTGAAGTCCGCACCCTTGCCGCTGGAGGTCCACGCGTCGACTTCCTTGCCGAAGGGCGTGTTGTTGCCGATCGCGCCATGAGGAAGGTAGAAAAACCCCGCGCGGGCTTTAGGTGCGGCCGCGGTCTGGGCGAGCGCCGTGGCCGCCGGGACCATGGCATCCAGGAACGGCAGCGCCAGCGCGACGCCGGCGCCGTGCAGGAACGTGCGTCGGGACAGGTGCTTCTTGGTCAGGAACGTTGCCATCGGCGATTTCTCCTGTCACTGCTTCGTGGCGTTGGTGCTGCGGGTATCCATGGACGCCACCGTGGTCGTCGCCTTGGACGATGGTGCTTCGGGCCCCTGGCGACGGAAGGAGTCGCTATTGACGATTCCGGTGATGAGCGCGCCAAAAGTATAGTTGTTCGCGGCGGCGGCGCGCACGATCTTCCGGATCTGGGGCATGTCGTAGTATTCGATTTCGCGATTGAGCGCGTACATCATCAAGCGCTTGGTCATCGTCGTCGGGAACTGCTCCGGACGGCGCGTCAGATAGTGCCGCAGGTCCGCAGGGCCATGCAAAACGGTTCCGCTCGACAGTTCCGCCGTGGGATCGATCGGGGCCTTCGCCGCGGCATCGATGTCGCGCCAGCGTCCGGTCACATCGAAATTCTCCATCGCCAGGCCGTACGGATCCATCACGCCATGACAGCCCTTGCACGTGGGATTCGCGCGGTGGGCCTCCAGCCGGGCGCGCACGGTGGCCGGCGCCTGGCCCTCGTGGACCGACAGATCGGTGTTGACGCCGGGCGGCGGCGGGGTGGGCGGGGTACCCAGGATCCGGTCGAGGATGTATTCACCCCGCAGCACCGGTGACGTCCGGTCGGCGTAGGAAGTTCGCAGCTGCACGGCCCCTTTGCCGAGCAGTCCCCAGCGATTGTCGTCCTTGAGCGTCACCTGTCGGAATTGCGGACCGAAAACGCCGGGGATGCCGTATTGGCGGGCGAGCGACTCGTTGACGAACGTGTAATTCGCGGTGAGCAGGTCGGTGACGTTGCGATTGCCCAGCAGCACGCTGGTCAGAAAGA
The DNA here is from genome assembly GCA_003164785.1 of Gammaproteobacteria bacterium. Lineage (GTDB taxonomy): Bacteria > Pseudomonadota > Gammaproteobacteria > Steroidobacterales > Steroidobacteraceae > Bog-1198. The sequence goes on from PLUE01000074.1 coordinate 6,770, forward strand.
GCCGGATTTCCGTCTCGAAATTAGCCCGCATCTCGGCGGTGAATGTCGGATCCATAGGCTCGACCTGGCTCAGCGTGCCCATGTTCAGCCAGGAGAACGCGAAATTCTCGACCAGCGACTCGGCACGCGGATCTTTGAGCATGCGCTCGACCTGGGTTTTCAGGACCGCAGGATCGGAGAGTCGATTCTTGGTGGCCAGTCCGATCAGTTGCGCGTCGGGGCCCTGGTTCCAGAGAAAGAAAGACAGGCGCGAGGCGAGTTCCAGGCCGTTCAGCTGGCGTGATTCACCCGGCGTGGGGGACGATGAGATGGCGCGATAGAGGAAGTCCGGGCTCGACAGGATCGCGGTCACGAGTTCGGTCACACCGGAATCGAAACCACCGGCTTCCGCCCGACCGGTCGCATAGAATCTCATCAGCAACTGCACGTCGGCGTCAGTCACGGGACGACGGAATGCCTCAGTCGCCAGATGCCGCGCGATGTGCTCTGCACACGGCGTCTCCTCGGCTTCCTGGTTCGGCTGGCAGACGAAAATCTTGGCGCGACTCGCGCTCAGGGAAAGTCCTTGGGGCGAGAACGGCCCCACGACTTGGAGGCCATCCCGGATGATGGGCATACCCAGGACCTTGCCGCCGCCGGTCGGGTCGTTGCTTTCCGCCCAGGACCGCTCGATGAAGGTCGCGGTCACGGTGTGTGCGCCGGCCTTGACTTGTGCCGGTATGCCCGACACTTTCGCGACGATAGCCGTGCGGCCCTTCGGCCCGTCGCGGTCGGCGAGAGCCAGGTCTTCCGATCCGCCGATCTCCCGGCGGGCCACTTCTGCGCCATCGACGAGGATGACTAGCGTGGCCGCGGTTTCCATGCCGCGCGGGTACAGGCCTGCGTCGATGCTATCCCCTTCCAGGAAGTTGAAGCGATACTGCCCATCGGCAGGAAAGACATGCGTGAAACTCACGCCTCCGCGAGTCCCCAGCGGGTACCCGTCCTTATGGATGAATTGAGTCGGGGAACCGAGCCCCGCTTGACCCCCGCCGCCCCCGCCTCCCCGATAGAAAACACTGGCCATTTTCGGAACCGGCTCACCGATCGCGCGCTGCGCGACCTTGCGGGCCGCCGACAGGTATTGCTCCATGAAGGACGGGGAGATCACGAGGGCGCCCGCGATATTGCTGAAGCCGTCGACTTCGATCTCGGTTGGCAAAATCTGCTTCGGATCGACCTCCACCCCGACGAGCTCTTTCACCGAGGCCGCGAACTCCGCGCGGCTGAGTCGTTGAATCGGGACATGGCCGACCCGTCGGTTTTTCGCGGCGTCGTCGACGGAGGCCTCGAGATAGTCGACCACGGCATCGACGTCGGCCTGGCCGGGCTGGGGCTGCCCAGCGGGGGGCATGAGCCGACTGCGGAGCTTGGCGATGGCCTTCTCCCACACTTCCGCATCTTGGCCGACATGACTCAGATCCAAGGTGTCCATCGCCAGGCCTCCGGCCCAGTCCTCGGAATTGTGGCATTTCTCGCAGCGGGAATTGACCAACTCGTGGAACACCTTGTTGGCGTCGGGGTTCAGCGGGGCTTGGCCCTGCGAAACCTCGGCCGCGAGGGCGAGCGACGCCGCAGCCATGCAAGCACCGGCCAGCATCGACGAATATTTGACCAATAATGCTGCGCTGTGCACTCACCCCCCCCTCGGTCTGCAGTCATTGTAACCAATGTTGCATCTTAGCCGGAAATAATGAATTCTCGAAATAACCCGGGGCGTGACCGAGCGAGCTAATGCTCCGCGTGCCCCGTCTCCGGGCGCGCAGCGGCTGGGCCCCCCACGCCACGGCCACCGGACTTGAGCGCGTTGGCGCGCGAGATCAGGTACTCGCGGACGGCAACGGCATCCTCGGCCGTTAGGTCCTTGGCGAAGTTACCCATGCCTTTGTCCACCCGTCCTCCCTGCAACACCACCTGGTCGAAGCCTGCCTGCGTCCACAGCAGCGGCGTCACGGTCAGGTTCGGGAAGCTGGTGCGCGCCTGCAAGCCGTTGGCGCCGTGACAGACCGAACAGAACTGCGTGTACACCTTGCCGCCGTGCGTAATGACGTCGGCCGCGGCGGTCGACGGCGGCGGATCGAGCGGCGGGGGCGTGTAGGGCTCCGGTTCGGGCAGCGCAGCCTCGCCGCCGAGGGCGAACACCAGCATGCGCGCATGGGTGGGGGCAAAGTAGCCACCCTGCGCGGCGCCGCCGACGCTGGCCGCGATGTACTGCACGCCATCGAGCGTGTACGTGATTGGTGCGGCGAACACCGCCGTCTTGGCGTCGAAGCTCCACAGCTTGGCGCCGGTCTTCGCATCATAGGCGCTCAGCACCTTGCCGCCACCATTGCCCATGAAGACCAGGTTGCCCGCCGTCGCAAGCACGCCGCTGGTTGGGCCACTGTTGGTGAACGACTCGGTTTGCCACACGACTTTACGCGCGATCGGATCCCAGGCCTCCAGTCGGCCGCTGACACCCCGCCGATCGTAGGGCTGGAGCGTGCCCGGGTCGACGTGGGCCCCCATGTCGATACCCAGAGTAAATCCGCCGGGAACCGGCGGGGCGCCGGACGCCGGGCTGGCCATCGTGAAATAGGCCTCCCAGGCGGGGATATAGATCAGGCCGGTTTGCGGGCTGAAGGCATTCGGATGCCAGCTATGTCCCCCTTGCACGCCCGGCGCGAGATTCCACGGCTCCTTCTCATACCGCGCAGAGGGCACCACAGTCGGACGGCCGGTCTTCAGGTCCACGCCGGTGGCCCAGTTCTCTTCGGTGAACGGATCGGCACTGAGCAGTTTGCCGGTCCTGGCCTCGAGCACATAGAAGAAGCCATTCTTGGAGGGTTGCAGGATGACGTGCTTTTTGTGGCCGCCGAAACCTAAATCGGCCGTCATCATCGGACTGACGGCGTCGTAGTCCCAGGCATCGCCCGGCGTTTCTTGGTAGTGCCACACATACTCGCCGGTATCAGGCTTCACCGCGACGATCGAGGCGGAATAGAGGTCGTCGTCGAGCTTCGGCTCACGCGTGCGCGCATTCCACGGCGTCGCATTCCCGGTACCGAAATAGAGCAGATCGGTCACCGGATCGTAGACGGCCGAATCCCATACGGTGCCGCCCCCACCGGCGACCGTCCACCACTCGCCGCTCCAGGTCTTCGCGGCCCTTGCCAGCGCCTGGGTCTCGAAGCCCTTCGCCGGATCGCCGGGCACTGTCCAGAAGCGCCACACCTCCTTGCCTGTTTCGGCATCGAACGCGGCGATCCAGCCACGCACGCCAAACTCGCCGCCGGAGCCGCCGATGAACACCTTGCCCTTCGCGACGCGCGGGGCCATGGTGATGGCGTAATGCTTCCCCATCTCCCCGAGGCCGAGACTGTCGGGAACGGTGTCGGTCGACCAGACTTCCTTGCCGGTCTTCGCATCGATCGCGACCAGGCGCGCATCGAGCGTGCCCATGATGATCTTGCCGCGCCAGGCCGCGATGCCGCGGTTCACGAGGCCCACGTTGTAGCGCAGCCGCTCGCCGTGGATGCTGGGGTTGTACTTCCACAGTTGCTGGCCGCTCCTCGCGTCGTAGGCGTAGACCACGTTACGCGCCGTCGAGACGTAGATGACGCCGTCGACATACAGCGGCGAGCCGTGCTGGTTTTGATTGGTCTCGTAGTCCCCGTACCACTTGAGGCCCAGACTGCCCACGTTGCTCGCGTCGATCTGCTTCAGCGGGCTGAAGCGCTGCTCGGAGTAGGTGCCCCCGTAGGTCATCCATTGGCCGGGCTCATGCGCCGCATTGACCAGGCGCTCGGCGGTTACGTTCGCGGGACCGACGCGGTCCGACGAGGCGCCCCCCCGGTCATTCAAGGCGCAGCCGGCCATGATCGCGAACAGCAGCAGGCCCGTTCCTAAAGCGCGGTTGCGGATCGTCATGAGCCCCCTCTCACGGTCGTTATTGTCTTAATTTTCGGCCAGCCGGCACCTTCGTCGCTGATCTTAGCACCAGCAGTCGTCTGATCCGGAAAGACCCTCGTAATCAGCGGCGAATCAACAGGCGCGCCCCCGGAAAATCGATGCAGACGACGTGGTTCGCAAAGAAATCGTTGCCGATGAAGCCATCGGTGCCGGGACGATGATGACTGGGAATGCGCCGTCAAACTGCAGCGGCACCGTCACCGACGGCTCGGCGTGGGACCGTCCGCCACCGCCGCGAGCGACCGCTGAAGTCGCGAAAAGAGCCGTGGACACGAGCGAGGCGAGAAGCAGGCTGGTCGCTTTGATGATCTTATTCCGGCGGCAGTGGGTTACCACCGGGCGAAATACTACCGGTATCCCGGTGACGCCTCCGCGTCGAAACATGCAAAGAATTGCAAAGCGGCGACCCGTCGTCGCCGCCCACGCTCGACAAGTGGCGTCAGGCGTTGAACGGCAGACGCAGCCCCGGCCGCGGCCAGCGGCATTTCCACAATCGCCCGGTACTCGAACCGGTGATCCATGCATCGCGCATGTCGCTGCCGCCGAAACAGATATTGGTCGTGATCGGATCGGGAAATGGAACGTGCCGGTAAACCCCGTTGACATCGAATATGGAAATCCCACCGTTCCATAACGTGCCGACACAGATGTTGCCGTCTTCTTCCAGTGCCAAACTGTCGAGCCACTGGAACCCGGGCAGGGTGCAGACCACTCGCCCGGGCGCCATCGACGTGGCCGGCGCCATGACCCCAGGTGTCGGTATGTCGAACTCGTACAAGCGGCCATTCATGCAGTCGGCCATGTAGAGCTTTTTCTCGTCCGGCGACAGGCCGATGCCGTTGGGCGATATTAGTTCACTGCGCCAACGAACAATACTCCCACCCTCCGGGCGCGCGTAATACACCGCGCCGAGCCGGCGATTCTCGCCGTCCGAGTAGCCCAGGCAGGTAAACCAGAAGCCGCCGGTGCTGTCGAAAACGAGGTCGTTCGGGCTGTTGAGCGGCCTGCCATCGCACTCATCGTAGAGGGTGGTAAACGAGCCGGTCCGCAAATCGACCCGCTGGATATAGCCGGTCTCATAAGGGTTCGCGGGCGGCCCGCCGGGCAGGTGAGCGTCCCCGTCCTGCCAGGCCCAAGCACCCCCGTTGTTGCAGACGTAGCACGCGCCGTCCGGACCGATGGCCGCACCATTCGGACCACCGCCGAGGTGCGCAATCACGTCCGTTCGACCCTCCGGCGTGACCCGGGTCAGGGTGCCACGGCGCATTTCCACCAAGACCACCGAGCCATCGTTCATCGCGACGGGGCCTTCGGGAAATTGCAGTCCGCTGATCACTTCTTGCATTCTGGGCACCTCCTGTTGCCGCCAGTATAAACGGACGGGGTGGATGAGACGGGCTGCGCCGAAAGTTTTCGTCAGTTGACCTGGATGTCGCCAAAGACACAGGAGGTCATCGGTATCTTCATGACGCTCTCCGCAAACAGAACGGCTCCCTTGTCACCGCCCGCTGCACCCGCCGCGACCAGCAGGGGCATGAGGTGATCTTCGCGCGGGTGAGCGAGACGCGCGCGCGGCGCGTGCTCCCACTGAAGCAGCCTTTCATCGCACGCGCGTACGTCATCGAGGGCAACCGCGACGTCGTCATTGCATGAACCTGCCGCCGACTTACGTCAGCAACGTGACGGCCTGCTCGAACGACAGCCGCGGATTGCGTTTGAACGTCTTCGAATGATCGGCGTACCCGAGATTGAGCAGAAAATCCGTCTGATGACGTCCATCCGGAAAGAACGTGGCGTCGACCTTGCCGCCATCGAAGCCGCTCATGGACCCACAATCGACGCCCAATGCTCGGGCAGCCAACATGAAGTAGGCCCCGCTCAGGGTGGTGCCGCGTACCGCAGTGGCTGCCGCCAAGCCCGGCTTGTCCGTGAACCCATTGGCGGTTCGAGCCTCGGTAAAAAGTTGTTTGAGGGCATCCTCACCAATCGCATTCATCAGCAATTTCTCCAAAGTGCCGCAAGCGGGTGCGTAAAGAAGGCTTGACACGCTGAAATACGAATGCCTATCATTCGCATAATGATTGCTATTCGCATTTATGTCTGATTTCCAGAGCTGAGTTTCAAAGGGATGAACCATTGCGATGGCACAGTTTCACGGTTTTGCCTTGTGCTTCCTCGGGCTCGCAGCGACCGTGACACTTCCCGCCGGTGCGGCGGAACTTGAGCCTACCTTCGCGTCTGCCGGCAGCACCTCTCTGGCGAGCATATCCAACGATCCCGAGCTTGATCAGATCGTGGTCAGGGCAAGCAGGATTACGGAGCTGCAGCAAAAGAACCAAGCACTGGACGAGGCACGCGACAAAGTGTTGCTGCCCTCGGCGGCCGCCACCACCTACAACATCGATCAGGAAGCACTGCAGGCGCTGCCTCAGGGCAAGAACACGCCACTCGACAAGGTGCTGCTGCAGATCCCCGGGGTTTCCTACGATTCGGCGATCAGTAATCCCGATTTTCACGTCCGCAACGAATATGCGAACGTCCAGTATCGCATCAACGGCATTCAGCTCCCCGACGGGGTCTCGGCGCTGGGACCTATCTTGGAGACTGGCTTCATCGGCAACTTGAATCTACTCGACGGTGCGCTGCCCGCGCAATACGGGCTAAGAACCGCGGGTGTCGTCGACATCACCACTAAATCGACGTTCGACCCGGGCGGAAGCCTCGACCTCTATGGCGGCAGCTGGGGCACGGTGTCGCCGAGCGTCGAGTACGGCGGCAGCGCAGGCCAGACGCAATACTTTCTGACCGGCCGTTACTTGCTCAGTAACCAAGGGCTGGAGAACGCTACGCCGATGGAGAATCCGATCCACGACCGCACGACGCAGGAGAAATTCTTCGGCTATGGCTCGACCCTCTTTGGGGATTCCAGCCGCCTGACCTACATGGCCGGCGGCTTCGTCGGACATTTTCAAATTCCGGATGTCGAAGGCCAAGCGCCGCTGGGGGATTTCGGCTCGCCCACCTTGTCCTCGACCAGCCTCAATGAAAGCGAAACCGACCGCTTCTTCTTCGGCCTGGTCGCACTGCAGACGCACCATGACGATATCGACACGCAATTTTCGATGTTCACGCGCTACGCCACCGTCGATTTCGTGCCCGACCTGTACGGTGATCTCGCTTTCAACGATGTCGCCTCGAACGTCGTCCGCAAGAGCTTGCTCAACGGACTCGAGTTCGATGCGTCCGACCGCCTGAGCGACGCGCACACGCTGCGGAGCGGGGCAATATTGAGCGTCGAAAAGACACAAGTACAAGACCTCTCGACCGTCTTGCCCCTCGACCCCGATGGCTATCCCTTGCCGACGCCCGTCACCTTGAATGACTACACGGCGAAGATCGGTTGGACCGCGGGCGCCTACGCGCAGGACGAGTGGCGCATAACTCCGGTTCTGACCCTCAACACGGGTCTGCGCTTCGACCAGTTGAACCAATTCGTCTCGGCCAATCAGTGGAGTCCGCGTATCGCCGTCGTCTACAAACCGATCGTGGATACGACCTTGCATGCCGGGGCGTCCCGCTATTTCACGCCGCCCATGCAGGCGCAAGCGACGCAGAATAATCTCGCGCTGTTCCAAAACACGGTGCAACAGCCCGCAATACCCCTCGATGATCCGGTCCGTCCGGAACGGGCCACCTATTTCGACGTCGGCGTGGACCAACAATTGCTTCCCGGTCTCGCCGTCGGTCTCGACGCCTATTACAAGCGCTCTACCGACACGCTCGACGACGGACAGTTTGGCCAGGCGGTCGTGCTCAATCAGTTCAACTACGCGCGCGGCTTCAGCCGGGGAGCGGAGCTCAAGGTCAAGTATACCCTAGGAGGTTTTCGCGCCTACGCGAATGTGTCGCACGAAATCACCATGGTCAAAGAGGTCGTCTCGAACCAATATCTCATCGGCGATCCGGTGGAGCTCGCCTATCTTGCGACGACCTACACCTACGCCTCCGATGCGCAGACCGTCACCGCGTCGGCGGGCGCGGCCTATCGCTGGCACGGCCTGCTCGCGAGTGTCGATGGCATCTACGGCAGCGGACTGCGCGCCGGATTCGCCAACGAGGAGCACGCGCCCGGCTATACGCAGTGGAACGCCGCGATCGGTCAGAATTTCGATCCCTGGCGCAACCAGAAGCTCCTCACGCTGCGTTTGAGCGCCATCAATCTTTTCGATCGCAGCTACGTGCTGCGCGAAGCCACCGGCATCGGGGAATTCGCTCCTCAATACGGCCCGCGCCGTGGACTCTTCGCCGAGCTGAATCAGCAGTTCTAAATCTCACCAAAAGAGGGGACGACGGCGACCATGCCGTTCTCCAGGCTCAGCTCGTCATCACCGGAAACAAGGGTGAGAACTTGGGAGTCGTTGGCGAAAGGCTCGAAGTCGGTCATGGAGCGGAGCTTCCGTTAGAGTGCGCAGGACATACCAATGAGTCTGGCGCGTTCTTCTGCCGGCATCGATGGAAAGAAATGTATGGCAACGCGCCCGATCGCGCGGTCAGTGATCCGGGGCATGAGTTCGAGGACGTCTCCCAACAGATCGCAGGCTCACCACCCATGTCGGGATTTCAGTCGCTGCCCGATTGGAATATCACGCGCCAGGGCTTAGCAGTCGGTGACCTGCCGATATTGAGAACCCTCGCGAAGCAATACTGCTTGTTCGACAATTGGTATTCATCTTTGCCAGGACCAACCTGGCCCAATCGGTTCTTCGTCCATGCCGGATCGTCAGGAGGTCTCGACAACAGCCCATCCGACGCCACCACGATCGAGACGGAGACCATTGACAGCCTCAGCTTCCAGTTTCCGAATCTTACGGTATATGACCACTTGGCTGCGGCGGGTCATTCGTGGCGGGTGTACCACGATGACCTATTTCCGCAGGTACTCGCCATCAAGGGCATGATCGATCCATTCCGCCTCAACGACGACCATTTCCGCTGGATCCGCACGTCGGGAGCGGAGACCTTTCGCAACGATTTGCACAGCGGTCGGCCGGCGTGCGATGGCTGCCGGACGAACCCGGCAACAGTCATTGAATTACATCCAATCGGTCGCGGATAAAGTGAAACGGATTCGCGGCATATCGTCCCCCCGTGCAGCGAAACCTACCGGCTGATTTTCATCGGTGGGCGCGGGTTGCTGCCGCGAAATCACGACACATAAATATGTGTAACACGTATTTATGTGTTACACTCCTTTCACAGGAAGGGCAAACCATGGCAAAAACCGTGAATTTCACTGGCGCCGTCGACCGTGAGTTGCTCAAGCGCGCGAAAATACTCGCCGCGAAGAACGACACGTCGGTAAACGCGCTATTCAACGCCGAATTGCGCTACCTAGTCGAGACTTTCGAGGCGGCGGAGGCCAGCGGCAACCGAAACTTTATGACATTGCTGGATTTCTCCCTGGGGCGCATTGATGACCGCAAGACCATGGACGCTTTGGGCATCGATACCGACGAAGACCTATTCCTACTCATGGCCGGGGCTCACCTGCCGATGCCACGCCTTGCTGAAACGGATACCCGTCGTATGGCCGAGATCCTGAGCACCTTGCATAAATAAGGTGACGGGGATGAGCGTCATTCTATTGCCTGATGCAGGCCCGCTTATCACTCTCGCCTACGCGGATGCATTAGAGCTTCTGCTGAAACCAGGATGGCCCATCGAAATAGTGGACATGGTGTTGCTTGAAGTCACCCGTAATGAGACCCCGACCAGCAAGCGGATCGGTGACTGGATCCACGAGCAACGCCTTACTGTCATCTCGACGAAAACTCATCGGCATTACACGCAAACGTCGGTGCACGTCCCGTCAGTCAGAAAGGCGAATCTCGGGGAACGAGCAATTCAGGAAGCGATGACTGATTTCGGTCCCACAACCGAGCGAACCGGGATATTCTTATTCGAGGATCACAAGATCGCCCGCGCCAGTTTCATGCTGCCGGACAATTGCCGCAAAGTCTCGACTCGGGCGTTCCTGCTCTTTTTTGAACAGCGCGGCTTGATCGACTCCGCTGCGGACATCGAACGTCGCGCAATTCTGGCTGGGCGCCGTTTTTCGCAACTTCGCTTCCCGCCGGATTAGGGGCGGGCAGAGCGATTTGCCGGCCGCGCTCGCCTGGGTGATCGACCGCGCGACCATGGCGCGCCTCATCGCACGCGGGATCTAAGAGCGACCATCGCGTCCAGATCTCGCACGCGAAGTTCACCATCCAAGTCTGCTGTGGTTTCCCAAAATAGTCGGTGTCCTGCGGAAACGGTGTAAAGCTTCATCGGCTACGAGACCTGAAGGGCGGCCTTCAGTCGATCTCGAGGACCTCGGGACCTCCGAACCGGCTGAATTGCGCTGCTTTCATCATGTTCCTCACTTTCGACGCGAGCTGTGTGCCGTTCATTTCGGTTTCCTGTTCAGATATATCTATTATGTAGCGGCTCGCAACAGCGCTACGTGACACCAATCACGACGGTGGTCCTTTCAAGAGCAGCTCTGACGGGAAACATTTGTTTTCAGACAGGGTGATGGCGGCCACCGAAAAGCGGTCTGCAGCACGCCAAACAATGTACGTAAAACCCTGTCGCCATAGCCTATCCAACTTCGCATAATGTATATTATGTAAAATAATAATCATGTGACTGAAACGGTTGTCCTGTCGTATCTCGTCATACACGATGTCCCGTTCAAAAGTTGATGTCCAAGTTCGGCCATTGATGTCCAGGGCCCCTGGTCGCGAACTGGACTCTGCAGGCTCGATTCTGCGCACCCCCAAGCCGCCAAAATGGCCGCCGACTATGTTCCCTTGATTGCCGTCGGACGTGACTTTGCCCGACCCTTGGCCTGTGATTTTTCGGATCGCTGAGACAAGGATTCCAGCCGCTTTTCGAGTTTGGATCGGAAGACCGTTGCTTTGCGCAACTCGGTACGCGCTTTGAGCAAGTCCTTCTGTAGGCCATCGTGCTGAGCCTGAGTTTGAACAGCCTTGGTCTGCAGCTCCTTCGCGGCGCGCTCGAGCTGTTTTGCTTGCTGCCGTGCTCGATCGACCTCGGTCAACCATCGCGATTCCGCCGCGGCATATCGTTCCTCTAATTTGAGACGTTCACGCTGATGGGCCTCCGCGGCGAGTTCGAATTTTTCGCGGAGCATTCCGACCTCAAGCTCGCACTCGTCGAGTTTTCTTTGTAGCCGCGCGACATCGGCTTCACGGGCCTGAACACTGATTTCGAGCCGGTCGGCACGCTGATTCGAGGCAGCCAGCTGGTCGCGGGCTAGCGTCAGGCCTTCTTCATGAGCGGCGGCACGTGCTGCGATCGTTGACTCTTTCTCAAGGAGCTTCTGCTCACGGGCCGCGAAATGGGATTCCCGCTCGTTGAGTGCGTTCTCGCGGGCGCCAAGCGATTGATCCAATGATTCGCGGGCACTGAAAAGCGCCTGATTCCATAGTCCCGAGAGCGCGCGCGAGACCGGCTCCGGAAGGCCAGGTACTTCCTGACCGGGAATGTCCCGCAGCCGAGCGCCGAGCTTGGTCCACCAGGTATCCAGATGTTCTTGAATGGTATTGGGCGAGCCCCGGCCTAGCCGCACCCGAACCCGATCAATGGTCGGGCGGAGCCCTTCCAGGACCAGGTCGTCCGCCGCCCGTAACACATCGTCGCCGGAGATCCGTGGCGCGCGGCGAATGATGGAGGAATCGGCGCCACCGCGTATCCCGCGGGGTACCTCGGAGCTATTTTCTGTGGTCACTGGCCGCCCTCCTCGCTTGTTCATCTACCAACGATAAGAGATGGTTATCGTTGATAGAAGGCGTGATAAATGATATATAACTCATATTATCATGAGAAAATCACTTAAACGTGCCGGGCAAGCAACCGATCCCGGTGCTCTCACGCTGCATACCGGCGTCGCTGCGCTGGATCCTGAAACGTTGCACCAGGAAGCCCAGGCCTCTGTTCAGGCGCTCCTCGAGGAAGGCCAGTCTGAAAATACCGCCCGGGCTTATGCCGGCGCCTTGCGTTACTGGGCGGCGTGGTTTTACCTACGATACCGAGCCACCCTCGCCCTTCCCGTTCCGGTTCCCGTGGTGCTGCAGTACATCGTCGACCACGTTGCGCGGGTGGATGCAGGCTGCCGGACCCACGACCTGCCCCCTGCGATTGATGAGGCCTTGGTGCGCGCCGGATTCAAAGGCACCTGGGGGCCTCCGAAGCTCGCGACCGTCCTGCATCGGCTGTCAGTGCTTTCAAAGGCGCATACGCTGCGCGAGGCGCCTAATCCGATTCGCGACGTCCAAGTCCAGGAACTCATCCGAAGCGTTCGCCGTGCGCATGCGCAACGCGGCGAACTGCCGCAGCCAAAGCAGGCACTGACGAGGAGTCCCCTCGAAGCGATGCTCGCCAGGTGCGGCGAGGATTTGATTGGGATTCGCGATCGAGCACTTCTTCTCTTTGCCTGGGCTAGCGGTGGCCGACGGCGCTCCGAAGTCACGGCCGCCGTCATGGAACAGTTGGTGGCCGTTGACGAGACAACTTATCTGTACCGGCTGCTGTATTCCAAGACCGACCCGACGGGCGCGACCCAGCACGTTGAGAAACCCATCATGGGTGTGGCGGCGACGGCACTTACCGCGTGGCTCCAAGCCTCCGGAATCAAGGAAGGCGCCATCTTTCGGCGTATTCGGGGTACCGTGGTTGCCGAGGCACTGGAGCCCCAAGCCGTGCGGGCCATCGTCAAGCGAAGAGCGCTCCTCGCGGGACTTTCGGGAGACTTCTCCGCCCACTCGCTGCGCTCAGGATTCATGACCGAAGCTGGTCGCCAGAACGTGCCCCTCGCCGAGGCCATGGCGCTGACCGGGCATCGCAGTGTCCAGACCGCGTTGCGGTACTTTCAGACCGGGGCGGTACAACAAACACGGGCGGCGACCCTGTTGACGGGTGCCCCGCCCGAAGAGACATAATTTGGGAAGCAAAGCCTCAGAATTTTGTGGTTCCCCGCGTGCCCGCCTTTGTCCAGCCAAAAGGAAAGCTGATCGGCCGCGGGGGTTCAAAAATTTTGTATGCCGATTGACCGGTCGACGCTGGTAGCATCGACCCAGTGACCGCTGCGCTCGAATGTTACCTGTCGTTCCACTGCACAATCGGCCAAGGTTGAGACATTCGGGGATCCAAAGTGCTTGCAGTAAAGCTGCCATTCGAGGTTGGCCGGGCGATTGGACGCCAAGCTTGTGATGAACTGCGTCGCTTAGGGTATCCTTTGTAAGCACAGCAGCGTCTCATTGGCCATTTACGGACGAATGGAAGCATCACGTGACCCTAGCAAAGTCAGTTCGGTTTGTCATTGTATTGGCCGTCGGCGTCGCGGCAGTTTTCATGGGCAGTACCTACATACTCGCCGCATCAACGGACGAAGCGACATCCGCCTCCGGCGTCGACATGACTTTCTTCTATAAGAATCCGAGCCCTGAGCGGGTCGCAAAGCTAGTCGTATTTTTCAATACACTGAATCAGCCCGATAAACCCAGCGCACAGCCACCGACCATTGGATTCCTTGCTGCGGCTTTTCAGAAATACCCGGCCGACACCGATAAGATGATCCCTGACGGGTTGTCGGCGACGATGCAGGGGATTATTGCGATCTCACTGCGGCTTGCAGGCCAGGACGCAAGAGCGCAATCCTTAGTCGATCATTTGAAAGCGACCGGCGCCGCGGTACCTGATCTGAGATACGCTCCTCTGAGTCTCGATGCAATCGTAGCTAGCGGGCCGAATGAATTCGATATCTTGTGGGGCGCCAGCTTCGCTAGCGGAGATCCGCGCTACGCCCTGAAGATCCTTGATCACTTCGCTACCGTCGCGAACGTCGACGGTAACGCTGAGGACATGGTCGATATCGCCAGGAATTTCGGCACCGGAGCCGATACCCGTTGGCTCGTGCAGAAACGAGGTGCCAACAAAGCGGTGGAACTGCTTGCGCAGTCGACGGCGCTCTGGGCCCTCTACTCGAATTCCTTGCAACACGAATTCATCCGGAGCGCAGTGGGCAAGTATATCGGCCAGCACCCTGAAGAACCGGCGTCAAAGGCGTTGGTGGCCCTGACGCAGCAATACGGCCACTACGACATTCGGAAAGTGAGTGCCGTCTCGGAAACAGCGCCAGGCAAGCCCTCGGTAACCATTAACATCTCGTATTTGAGCCAAATCATCGATGACCTCTCGAGACACGCGGGGTTCTACCCCGTGCATTTCCAATTTTCCGACGATCGACCGCGCGCCGAGCACGATGTCACGGCAATCTCCGGTGTGCTAGATCCACTATCCGCGAATTTTTCTCACAACCCGCCACTGCAGTTGCGTTTAGGCTTGCTGCATGCAATCGGATTCAATCTTGATATTCCTGGCTCCTATGAAAAAGCAGTCACAGCCTTCTCGACTCTGTTGGAATTGACGCCAAACGATCCACAAGCCAACTTTCAATACGGCGCATTCTTAGCCGCGACGACGAAAAAAGGCGAAGGAATTCCATTCTTAGAAAAGGCCAAAGGTCTTGGTGAGCTCAACGCTGACTATTGGCTGGGGTGGGGCTACGTAACGATCGCCGACAAGGCTAAGGCTATTGAGAATCTGGAGGCCTATAACAAACGCGTCCCTGGTGACCAGAAAGCCGCGCAAATTCTCGACGCCGTTCGCAACGACAAGGTGAAATTCGAGGTGCGAAAGACGAGCCCATGAGTCCTGTTCAGTCTGATTTTGGAATCACCAGCTTGCTTCGAATTCCATTGCCTCATAGCTGACGCTCGCGATTGGCAGGTTAGGGTCGACTTGAACCGTTGGCGGCGACCCGATAAGCTGCTGCTGTTAAATCGAAACATTAAGATCTGCGGACCGGTAGATATTCCCTGTCGCCGGTGACTTTCACGCTTTGGACTCCCATTCACACCATTGGAGTTCAACATGTTGGCATCACCCGTTGTATCTGGCCGCCGCGATCCATGGAACAAGGGCAAGCTCGTCGGGCAAAAAGCACCCCTTAAACTCAGGGACATTTGGGCGATTCGGGTTCGTCTCGAAATTGGCGACCGTAAGCGCGAACTCGCGTTATTCAATTTGGCGCTTGACAGCAAGCTCCGCGGCTGCGACCTCGTTCAACTGCGCGTCCGCGATGTCGCCCACGGCGATCGAATTGCGGCGCGTGCCATTGTCATGCAGCAGAAAACCTGGCGACCAGTGCAATTCGAAATAACGGAGCCGACGCGTAAATCGGTCGTCGCCTGGATTCGTCATGCGGCCCTCAAGACCGAGGACTATCTGTTCCCCAGTCGGCTGCGACTCTCTCCACATTTGTCTACTCGACAATATGCCCGAATCGTCGAGGCGTGGGTCAGTGAAATCGGCTTGGACGCCGGCGCGTATGGGACCCACACTATGCGCCGCACGAAGGCGTCGCTGATCTATCGACGGACGAAGAACCTGCGTGCCGTGCAGTTGCTCTTAGGCCATTCCAAGCTTGAAAGCACAGTCCGGTACCTGGGGATCGAGGTCGACGATGCCCTGGAAATGGCGGAGCAGACCGAGGTTTAGCGGCTGCTCTGGAATGGGTGGCGGTCTTGGCGGCGCAAGCTGATCCGGAGACCGCCATCCCCCACAATTCAGGGCGAGCTGGCCTCCAATAGTTCCTCATGGTGACGGGCAATCCGATTGTGCGCTCCTGAGCCGCCGTTCGGCTTGATCCATGAAATTTAACATGCCAACTTTGCTACTGTCGGCGAATGTGTTAACCCGACCCAAAGCAGACGCATCGGAACGTCTGCTTAGGTGCGTACGTCCAGTATAGTTGCACTACGAAATGCAGCGATATGCCTTTCATGGTCAGACAAAAGACGAACCGGTGCGGGCCGATCATTGCTTCCTCAGGGGTGAATCGCTCTTACCAAGAGTTCGGTCAACGCCGCCGGTTCATCGATCATCACGTCATGTCCACAGGCCACCTCATGAGTGCGCCACCCGCGTGCCTTGGCCTTTTCATAGAACTGTATGAATGGCGAATGACCACCGCCCCAAGCATTGGCGAATATATAGTCAATTCGTTTGATCTGCGCCAGCCGGCCAGTCAACTGGATAGGCTGTTCAAAACAGGCCACTGACTGTGACGTACACTGGCTATCAACCCATTCACGATCAGCTGGGTTCACACCGAAGGCCTCGGCAGAAATAGGCTTGACCTTCCAGCCATCGTTCAGCTGCGCGGCCGTGATAGGCGCGTAGTGCGCAAGACTCTCACCATCCTCCGGCACGAAGGCATCAAGGAAGACTAGCGATCGAACGCGCTCGGGCAACTCATCGGCAACGCCGGAGACCACGAAGCCTCCGTACGAATGGCCACATAGAACGATATCGGTAAGTCCTTCCCAACGAATCAGGTTGATCACATCCAGGGTCTGCGTGTGCAAATCAACTTGGGCCGACAAGAGATGCGAGCGCTCGCCCACGCCGGTCAGTGTGGGCGTGAAGACCTGATGCCCTTGCGCCTGCAACGCCGATCTGACCCTTTGCCAACACCAGCTGCCGTGCCATGCCCCATGAACCAGAACAAAACTTGCCATACCACCGATCTCCCGCAATCCCCTTGGAATCACACCCTGACTTTCTTCCGAACCCATCATGCACACTGGCGATCAGTCTACCGCGATGCACGAACGGCAGCTAAATGGCGGGCCGCACCGGTCCGGCAACGGCAGTTCTTGGCCGCCTGCCGCCCGACGGTCCGCTCTGGACCGGACACTGGAGGGACGATACCAGGGGCGACCGGCGAATGAGTGGTGTCGACCCGAAGCCGCCTCCCGCCAGCGTCAGCTATGCGGAAGGGAAACCTTCAGTCTCTCGAGTCGCATCTTAGACGGTGCCTTCACGGACAGAGGGTTCTGCATAGCAAAGTACCGAAACACAATCGTCCGTTCCAGCGAGAAAATACTCCTTCGCTTGTATGTTCATCGGACCGACCAGGCTGCCGGGTCTTAACAACTCCTCCGCCAACCAGCCCCCTGCGGAAATCTCGAATAGGCGACCATTTGCCGAAGAGCATTCAGGCCAAAATTCCATGAGGTCGCGTTCATCCAATACGCGAAAGCCGATGATGTCAGAGAACTCGACCAGCATTGGAGTGCTGTCGTGAAGGCTCTGCGTATTTACCATCAAGCGCTTCGGCGCATATTCGATACGCACTATTTCTAAGTCCTTGGGAAGCAAGAGATCGGCGGCAATCGACCTTGCTGTGATCTTTGTCATTCGAGTGCCATCGCTCTGCTATCAGTCATCCACGATCCTCCGTATTGCACCCCTGACGTTATTAGACTACCGCATTCCACGAACGTCCGTTTTGTGTCGCGCTGTTCGGGCTGGTCGATGCCCGGAGTTGGCCGTCTGCCAACGCAGATCATCTAACCCTTGATATGTTGTAGTGGAGCAATGGCCCTATTCGTCAAAATAGCCTTCGCCAGTTGGAAAGTAGAAATCGTAACGCTTGCTGAGGCGCTTTAGAGTCGGCTCAATATCGACGGCGAGTTGCAGCGCCTGTATTGAATCAGCGCCGTAAATTTCGCCAAGGTTCGCATCCGCAAGTCCGTCGAATTCGACAACGCAACTTGAGGTTGCGGCATCCACTCGAAAACGAACGGAGTCGGGGTCGACTGGTTGCGGGGCAAAGACCCTAATCAGCAACGGTTTACGCTCGACGTTGCCTTTCTCGCTAAATTCGAGTTTCCGCTCAGCGATCAGTATTCGTTCCATGGCTCAATAGTAGTGCAGGCGGTGAATGTCGGCTAACTGGAACTCGTTCTTGACCCCTCGATGCCCGCTTCTGGCCGCCTGCTGCCCCACGCCCCGCTCCAGACCGGCCATTGGCAGATTTCCTTCCCGCAAATGCACGACTATATAGCTTCGTCGCCCGAATTCAAATAATGGAGAAAAAGCGTGTAGTCGGCATCAGTATTCGCTAGTCGTGTTTCAACCTTCCATTCATCATGCACGCGTAATCGGCCAACGGCATCAAGCCTAACGCCTGACGGCTGGCCTCGATGTCGGCAATATTACCGGCGCCCTTCGGTTTGAATTGTCCCAAGTACCAATCGAATTGAGTACCGAATCGCTGCGGCTTACCCGCAGCCAACAAGACCCGGTCGGTGAGTCTCGCCAAGTCATCCGCGGGTAGCTCACCCGCCTCTTGACGCTGAGCGAATATCGGTTGAACGCTCAGCTGAAACTCGGGGTCATCGTCCGCGTGTTGTACGAGCAGCCAGGTCCAATGAACGCCACTTTCGCCCACTTCGGCAACGGTCGGGATGCCGTTGTCTTTCTCCAGATTCTTGAGCCACACCAAATTTTCCATATCCATGTGCTGCACTCGGTTCCCGACGTCACGATCACGGGGATCGGCGATGAGCTTCTGACGTTCGCGTTGGTCCGTCTCGAATCGCCGTTCCAGTTCAGCCCGCAATTCCGGTGCGCTGAAGGTGCGCGTCTGGTCGCGTTGCGCGAGTGCGGCAGGTAGCTGATTGCGATGCGCCTCTCGCCATGCGGCGGCCCCAGGACACGTCGCCGAGGTTTCGGGACCCGCCGCGGCTTCAATCTGCCAAGCAAGCAGCAGAAGCGCGAGGCTCGCCCATGTTGTCCAGAACCGATTCATCCCCAGAAAACTCTCTCAGCGGAGCGAAATCGCCAGCCCCGTCATATTTTTGAAGCTGGCTCGATGGCTTACGCCCCGCCGGTATGCCCTCATCGATCATCGCGCGTCGCTTGCGCAATTTACCCATCTAAGGGTTCATATCTTCGCGCAACATGCGTTCACCAAAGGATACCAAATCGCTATCAACGATCGTCCGCTTCCGGGCATATCAACTGAATTGACGAGCGGCGGGCTTTGACCGGCTGCCGCCCGATATTCACGACCGGGCCACCGGAGACGGGTCTCGACCCAATCCGGCCAGCCGCGCCCGACTGCTTTCAGACGACCTACCCGAAGACTACTGGTGATAGTCGTCGCGGTAGCTGGAGGTTCCGCCGAAACCACGGGGTCGGGGCGGCGGTAGTGGTCGACTGGTAGAAGCTCCGTAGACACCGCTGCCGATCCTTCAGGCGACCATTCCGTATTGCGGTCTGTGGCAATAGGGTAGAACTCGTGACCCACAGCGACTATCGCGTTGCGGTCCCGGTTGAGCCGCCAACCCTCCGGATAGTCCGGAAATACCGTAATATCTCCGCAGGCTCGTTACGCCCCTGAGAACTTCGGGTGCGGCGCATTCAGCGTGACGCAGGGAGAACTCCTTGACCGCTCGGACGCCGTTTTATCACATCTGGATTGTTGGAGTTGCTATGGTCATGTTCGATCCGCCCGCCATGTCGCAGGGCCTCGATGTGCCGGCAAAAACCCTGCCGGTTCCGGGAACACCGAGCCCGCAGATTCAAAAACTAATCAACGCACCGTTACGGCCCGGTTGGAACGCGTTGCCGAAGTCGGACCAAGAATGGCGGCAAGTCGTCGCTACAGGCGCTGCGGCGACGCTGAAAACTCTTCCTGGTCTGATCGATCGAATGAAGGTCAAAGTCGAAAAGATGACAATCGATGGCGTCCGGGCGTTCATCGTCACGCCAGACTCGATCCTGCCCAACAATCGTCATCGTGTGCTCATCCACATGCACGGCGGCTGCTATGTGTTTAGTCCAGGCGAATCCGGGCTTGCGGAGGCAGTGATGATGGCCGGCTTCGGTGGCTTCAGGGTGATCTCGGTTGATTATCGCATGCCACCCGAGGCATATTTTCCGGCGGCGCTCGACGACGGCGTCACCGTCTACAAGCATGTATTGCGGACGACCGATCCGAGGCGCGTCGCGATATTTGGTGCATCTGCTGGTGGAGCCTTGACACTGGAAATTGTGCTACGCGCGAAGCAAGAAGGAATTCCGGTTCCAGCCGCGATCGCACCCGGGACTCCGATGTCCGACGTCACCGGAGTGGGCGATTCCTTCTATACCAACGAATTGGTCGACAACGTCCTCGTCTCGCGGGACGGGCTCTGCCAGGCGGCCGCGCAATATTACGCCGCCGGGCACGATATGAAGGACCCGCTCATCTCGCCGGTATACGGCGACATGGCGGGATTTCCGCCCACGATACTTACCAGCGGCACGCGTGACTTGTTGCTCAGCAATACGGTGCGGGTACACAGAAAATTGCGGCTGGCTGGCGTAGAGGCCGCGCTTCAGATTTTTGAAGGACAGTCGCACGCTCACTATCTACGCGACGACAGTGCTCCAGAAACGAAAGAGGCATTCGCCGAGATCAGCGACTTCTTCGATAAGCATATGGCCAAGTAGAAATCGCGCGGCGCTCGCCCTTGGACACACTGTCAGCGTCTCCCCGCATACCGATCGATCTACCGGAACTGGGCAGACCGGCAAATGGTCGGTAGTTGACCCGTTGCGGCCCGTCGCCATTGTCGGCTTACCGGCTTCACAGATTTTATTTTACAAACGCCGTACGCTCCATAAGTACAATGCCGAGCATGTCGCGATCAATGAAGCTGGTCACCCTTGCGAGCGTCGTCGTGGCAATCGTCATATTGGCGATTTCGCATTTGCTCTCCACCAGGTCACGGGCTCCAACTGCGACACGTTCAGAGCGCCCTACCGTCACCAAACCGATAGCGGGTCGGACGGAGAAGCGAAAAGCCCAGGAACCGCCGCAGCGGGCGACATTGGTCAGCGTGGATTGGGACAGAAGCTTTCGGGAGTCACATGACTATTTCAATTTCGTTCTCACGGCAGCCGCGAAGGCACTCGCTGGCGACGGCAGAGCGGCTTTGTATGTCTCGCGAGCGCTAACGACGTGCAAGTTGGAAACGACATTGTATGGAAACGCAACGAACCCGGAAGTGGCATTCGAGGCCGATTTGGCAACAAAGCCATCTGCACCCAGGTGGGTTCTAGACAGGGCCCGAAACGAATTCAAGGCGTGCAACGGGTTCTTCAACGGCCACGTCTTTGCGAGCCTGCCTCAGCAATCAGGTGATTATGAATCCATTGCCTATTGGAGAGATCTCGCTTACAGGGACGGCGACCCGATTGCCGAAGCGATCCATGCTGGATTGGGAATGGCGCGGATTGCGCCAGGGGCGGGAGACTCCTATGCGGAGGCCCGGTCAGCGGCGCAACTAGACCTGAACAGTGCGGTAATCTCCCAAGATCCGGGGGCGATATTTACGGTGGGTCGCGTTCTGCTTGATGCACATACCAACGGTCCCCTAGACGGGGTCGCGGTAACAATCGCCGCGTGTGATATGGGATACGACTGCTCTGCCAATAACGAAGCAATATTTGGCCAGTGTGCCGCTTCCGATACGTGCACAGCCGGCGTCACATGGGCGGACATTATCACGCAAGGAATCGGGGCCGCGGCCTATGCCAAAGCCTACGCACGCGCCCAGCAGTTCGAAGACGCGGCAACACGCGGCGACAATAGCGCTCTTCTCGAGTTCGTTCAGCTTGGCGGTACCCGGTAGTATCTAGACGAGATAACTCGTCAAACACCGATTTCGTGCACTCTTCAACGTCAGCTTCAGGGCGAGCTTTCATGGATTGCGTACGACGGGTATTGGCCGGCTGCCGCCCGACAAACCGCTCCTTAGCGGCGGTCCCGATTTTACAGTACTCGTATGGCTGGTGGCCCCAAGATCCTGCTGCATTCAGTGCAGGAGGGCGTCGCTGGCCGCTGCACAGCACTTCTTAAATTTCTTCCCACTCCCGCACGGACAGGGATCGTTGCGTCCGACCTTCGGCTCCGGCCGCACATAGGGATCTGCGGAAAATGGCTTCCGAGAAGGCTCCGCGCGATCGTAGGCCGCCAAAGCCCCGCGGCGGCGTGCCTCGGTAAAATGCTGGTAACTGCGCAGGAACCCCACGGACATCGAATGAAGCACATCCTCTTCGAGTTGGGGAGTCACGGGCTCCTTCGGCCACTGCGGATCCACCTCTCCCGCCATCAACGGAATCATGAAGAGCTGACCTTCGCGCTCGCTGTCAAAGAGTTCCTTCCATCCATCATGTGCCAGGCGGGTTCCCGCCATAAAGCCTTCCGCCCATTCACGGCCGGGCAGTTCGCCGGCGGCGGTGTCGAACACAAAGGGGAGATGAATCGACTCCCGCTCGAGATCCGCGATGATCGAGTTCCAATACCGCATCAGCAGCGACATCGTCGCCTGGGCGTCGTCGATATTCGCGAATGCGCTTTCTTCAGGACCGAAGATGATCGGGAGGTACTCGTTCGGCATCACGGTTCGAGGACTAGCAATCAATGCGCAAAAAAGTCCATCGACTCCCTCCAAGGTCAACGCCGCCGGCTCGGCAATGGCCTCGAGCCGGTCCGCCAGTCGCTCGAGTTCGTTCTCGGACAGGCCGGCATTGATAGAGTTCTCCATCGGCTCAGTATACCGGGGAACAGCTGGCCTCCGGTACCAGGCCGGCTACAGCTTCTCCACCAGATCCTCTGACCACTGGCCCCCGCGCTCGAGGAATCGATTCCAGGTGCGGATGCCGTAATCCGTGAGCGTCACCTGGGGATCCTCGGTCAGCGCATGCTGCAGCAGGCCGAGACGCACCAGTGTCACGATCGTGCCGTCGCCGACGACTCTCTCATAGGCATGGCGATCCGGCGCCACCAATTGCCAGGCCATGCTGCCGTTCGGCTTTAGGGTCATCTCGAGATAACTGGGCGTCGACGTTCGTCGATCCCGCCCCAGCGCCGCGAGACAAATTCTCCAGAAGGTACTGCGCGTCCGCGGCGGAATCCGTGCCCATTCCATCGCGTCCTCAGCCGGGTCGAGCGGTGCGCCCTCAGGCGATTCCGTGGGCGGAGGCGACGAACCGGCGGCTTGGTTCACTGCATCGTCGAAGCCCAATCGGTAGGCCTGTTGCATGGCCCGAGCGATCGCTCCGGCGGTGTCCACCGCTTCCCCGAATTGGCGCTTCACCTTGGCGGTCGACAGGATATCGCGTGCGGTTTCGCGAAAGAGCCGCTTGCGCACGTCATTCACCGGTGACCGCGAGCGCTTCACGGGCTCTCCAGCGCGGCGAGCACAGAGTTCAAGGGCGCTCGCACCCCATACCCGTCATGGGAAATCAACTCCCGCAGGGTCTCGGCAACCGTCGCGGTGGGAAGATGCGCCGCCGCGGTCTGCATCAGCTGCGCTGCCCGTCGGTAGGCGGACGAGACTTCCCAGTCATGCTCACCACAATGCTCCATGGCCATCGAATCGGCCTCGAATACCGCGCCGAGCGGCGAGAATGCCGCGGCTGGATCCGCGGGCAATAACAGGTTTTCGCTGGAATCGAGGATCAATTCAAGACTCACGCCGATTTGCCGGCCTTGAGCGTGCCGCTGCGCGTAGTCGGTCGGCAATGCCAGGCTCGCGATCCGTTCACGAATCGCCGCCACCGTCTCCGGGACGTCATCCCCCACGATGAACGTGCGGACCTGATCCCCCACGGGTCCCGGAGCGTGCGCCAAGGACAGAATGAAATCGGCCAGGGAGTCGGGCGAGCGTTGGTGAATCCGCTCGCGGGCGTGTTCGACGTCCGCGTGACTCTGGAATTTCGATGCCAGGGTGTCCGTCGTGGTGATTGCCGTTCGCCTCACGTTCGTCGCCTCATGCTGATTGTTCTCGAGGCCTGCGTAGGCCCCGCGTTCTGTGCGCCCCTTATATCAGGATTCGTGGACGACGCCCGAGCGCCCCCAAGGAATTCGCAGGCGAGAGGGCAAAGCCCCAGAGCGGCTCGGCGGGTCACTCGGGCGGCTCTCCCCCGCGATGGGCATCAGCCGCTCGCGCAGCTGCGCATAGAGATTCTCCGGATCCACCAGATGCCGCATCAACCATTGTTCGAATCGATCAAAACGGCGTGCGCCCTTCTCCGTCACCATCGTGCGCTCCTCATCCGTCACCGGTGTCTGGGAGGAAGCTCAAGTCGAGTTCACTTTGATACCGCATCATGGCGACCCGCAATTTCATACTCCCGTCGACGGATTCCACCCCGCGACTCAAGCGATTGAATTGCCGGGCCAGCATCGCATCGCGCTGGTCCTGAGCTCCCGGACTCCAATAGTCCGCCACCGCCTTCTCATCGATCGCCTTGAGCGGCAGGCGGCGCGCCGCGGCGCGTTCCCGGACCGCAAGATTCAAGGTACCCGCGATGCGGATATAGACGCCTTGCTGACGGCCGCCACGCGTCGGTTTCGAGGCCGTCGGCTTCTTGTGGGGTCTCATGGGCGGAGTCCTTGGGTGGTGACAACGGAAGGTGACGGTGAATCCGTGAAGTGAAGAGAAAGTTCGCACGTCGTGAGGCTTTTTGGATCGTTGCGGCCCCGAACTACTTGCCGTACGATTGAAGCCGGTTATCCGATACCGGCCGTGGCGCACCGCTCTTGAGCGGAATGGCAAATCTGGATTCTTGAGGCTCGAGTCTTCGTTTCGATTCATTCTCGTTACTGGTTTTTCCATCACGAGAGGCAACGCGCACACCTTTCACGATCGGGAGAATGACAGTGAACACTGATGCCTTCGAATTCGACGACCGAATCGCTTTCCGAGACGCATCGATCCGGCTTCACGCGGCGCTCATCTCCCGCGGCTACTCGAATATCCCTCTACCTGGCACCTTGTGCGACTCGTTATGCGAATGGTACGAGATGCAGGACTTCCAACTCGCGCGCGCGCTCACGAACCCGACGACCCCACTCGATTGGCAGTTGATCCGAATCGGCACGGCGGGTGAAGCGCTGACGCAAGGCCTGGATGTGTTGTCGATCGCCCCGAGTGTTGCGCGGGCGTTTGCGGGCCTGCAGATCGAGATGGACCGGGCCAGGCTCTTTCCGCACGAGGTGACCCGCTCCGACGGAAGGCTTGTCTTCCATGCCCGCGACGGCGGCCTAATTGCATCCATTGAGCGCGTGCGCGTACAGCCGGCCTATCTACAAAAGCGCGAGCGCGTGAACGACCTGATCAAGGGCCTGCGCATGCGCGGGGATCGGGTACGCTTCGTCAGACGCCTCTCGAACTTGCCTGGGTTTCAGGGATTGCAGGATGACGACCCGGTAATCCGCGATAGCAACCCGAGCGGTGCCATGGCCGTGGCCACGGTGAACAATCAGTGTGTCGCGATGCGCCGGATGCTGAAGGAAGACCATCATATCGAGGTATCGCAACATGAGGCGCAAACGCTCGTCGCCGTTGCCTTCGGCGCGGCCGACTGGGCCCACTATATCGCGAGGCGCGACACCGCACCCGAATCGCTGATCCCGGCCGCGATCGTGCATTGGGCCCGGGATGAGCCCATCACCCAAGCACGCGTGGCGTTGTACCCAACCGTCGCGGAAGCGGTGTTTGCGTTTGGGCAATTCTGCCATCACGCGACCGCGCCGCTCTTTCCGATCTTTTCGGGGGTCAATCGCACGGGGTATTGTCATGGTCCGTGGCTACAAGCGAACGAGGTCCCGCTCGAGCCGGATTGGCAACGGCGAATGGAGTCGCCCCATCAATGCTCGCATTTGTCGTTGATTAACGGGAACGTCAAGGCGGAGATGCGAGCACGCACGCTGCTGTCCGATGCCGCCGCGTTCCCTGAGCGGGTGCGGGAGTTCTTCGTGACCGAGGGATCGACTCACGATCGTCTACGGGCATCGAATCGGCGGCGAGGGATCACGAGCTCGCAGGATCTCTTCATCGGCGACTGGTTGTTTACCACCGCTTCCTACGACAACCTTGCCGATAGTCGATACCTGACCATCGAGAGATTTCGTGGTGATTTCCGCCTATTGGCCGAGACGGTCACGCTCTACAAGTCCGTCTGTGTGCGCGAGTCGGACGGTCAATGGTGCATCGTCACCGAGTATGGCCGGAAGGACGTAGTGGTATTGGACGGCCTGGCCGAATCGGAGGGTCGCCGGCTGGCGGCGAAGTTTGGGATGACGTGTACGTCGCGCAATGACGGCGGTGCGCCACAGACCGATGTGTCGAACTGAAACGATCGGGGGTTGGCAGCTGAAAAGAAATGAAACGGTGATGCCGACGATCTCACGTGCGAGCATCGCGTCCGTGATCGCGATGCGGTTTATTCACAGTCGCAGGGGATAAGCCTGTGCACAACTGAGCGGTGAAGTCGCAAAGACGAGTCAGAATCAGCCGGTTGCACCAGCTTGCGGGGAATTCGACCAGACCTCGAGCTTCGTGGTTCTTACTGCGGATTAGGCGCCATCAAGGCCCGTCTACGCCAAACAACTGCCACCAGTCTCGGGTGGCGTAGAGAACCCGAACTATCGACACGCCGTCGGTCCGCGGTTCGTAGAAGATCAGGAAATTGTCGAACTCTCTGACCCGCCATTTGCGAATCGGCTCCAACTCCGGTCGCCGCAGCGTGAGAGAAATACCCATCTCGGGGTGTTCGCTCAACTCAACGAAACTCTTTTCGGCGCAGGCGAGAAATCGATCCGCCACCGCATCGCCGGCATTTTCTGCCAGGTACACGTAATGCTGCACGAGGTCGCGGCGCGCCGCGGCCCGTTTGAAAACGCGCGGCATCAGCGCGCTTGTCGTCGAGCCTTCACCTGCGCGATGGCCTCCTGGCGAATCTCATTCCAATCGGCCGGCGTCAATTCCGTTTCGGCGCTCTGCAGTCCTTCGAGGAGTAGCGCCTCCAAGCGCTCTTCGGCCTTGCGCTTCTCATCGGCCCGAATCAGCTCGCGCACGTACTCGCTGGCGCTGCTATAGCGGCCGGCGGCGATCTGTCCGTCGACGAAATCTTTGAGCGGCTCGGGAAGGGAAATATTCATGCTCTGCATCGGGGACCTCCAGACAAGCATTGAACCACCGACTGCCATCAAATGGCAAGAACTGCCATTGTAGGCTGTCACGGTGCGCGGTGGCGCGTCTGCGATTCAATTTCCGACGGCCTAGCCACCAATCCCTCAGAGTTTCTGAAGTTTGCAGCTTCCGCCTTCGCTAATCGAGGCAGGCGGCGATAATCACATGGTCGACGCCGGGGGAGAGGTTGACTCAATGATAATGTAATGTAATGCATCATATTATCAATGGTGATTCCCATGGCACGCCGGGCAATGGTGACGGATGAGACGGTGACTCACGCAGTGGAAGCGCTCTTTGCCGAGAAACTCGATCCCACCGTCGAGCGGGTGCGCGCCAAGCTCGGTGGCGGCAGCTACACGACCATTAATCGGGTTCTGGCGGCCGTCCTGCAGAATCGGCAGTCGCAGGCGACGCAGATCAGCGATGTGCCCCCGACCTTATCGAGATCGGCCAACGTGCCGTCGGCGCCATCTACGCTGCCGTGCAACGGCAGGCGGCTAGCAAGATCGAGTTGATCGAGACGGACTCCCGGAAGCAGATCGATGCGGCGAATCACGCCCGGGCCGAGGCGGCGCTCGAGATCGAACGCCTCGAACGCGAAGTCGAGCAGGCCGCCGAGTCATTACCCCCTGACCCGCTTTGCCGGTCAACGGGTGCGCAGCGCCGAAGTCATCGTGGAAATGCTGAAGGGTCGCCCGCTCGCGGTACTGCGCTCCGTCTTCACGATGTTGACGTTTGACAGCGATGGATCGTTGGTATCGCCACTGCGGGATCCCCATATACGAGCCCGCGCCGAGTTGGCGCTCGCGCTTGATTCGCCGAAACCGCGCGCGAGCGTTGCAGACGCCAGCATCCAATTCGTCGCTCGAGGCGGTCAATGGAAGCCGACGCCGGCCCTCGCGCGGCGTATCGAGCAAGTCGCCTTGGGACGGCTTAAATGCCCTCGGTTGTCGCCCACCCCCTGACTCAGCGGCCAATGACGGCTTACCTCGGCCCACAGGAGTCGTTCAGACTGAGGCGCTATCGAAAATCAGTCCGGTTCTGCTTGGCAAAAATAGTCCACCGCAACGATAGTATCGTGTGTTGCAAGAGCTTCTGCCGGCTTCGCCGGCAGGCTGCGCCTGGGATGAATTTGGAAGAGGATCCGCGATTGGAAAAGTAAACTTCAGCGCTTGCCAAAATCAGTCCTCTTGACAGCCGACAGAACACTATCGGAAACTTTGCACGGGATTACTCGTGATCCGATTGCGCCCTCTCGGCGTGTGAAGTGGACCGGTCCCGATGTGGGGCCAACGCACACAATAGGCATTCCAATCACAAGGCGAGTTTGAAGCGTTCGCGCGCGCGAAATCTCAAAGCAGGAAAATCAGATGATAATCGGTGCGTAACCTGCTGATAATTCTGAGCCCCTGAAACTGAATTCATAGAAGGATGTTTAGAGAGAGCCGCTATCAGTCATCACTTGTTGCGCGATGCGCAACACGCTATACTTGCTCATGATCCAATCGTTCCGGCACAAGGGACTACTCAGGTTCTACGAGTCGGGGAGCAAAGCCGGCATCCAGCCGCATCACGCGAAGCGGCTTCGGATGCAATTGGTGGCGCTCGACACGGCGCAGATTATCGATGATATGAACATCGCTGGCTTTCGGCTTCATCCACTCAAGGGCGAGGAGAAGGGTCGTTGGTCGATTTGGGTCAATGGAAACTGGCGACTGACGTTTGAATTCCGAGATGGGCATGCATATGTCCTGGATTACGAGGACTACCACTGATGGCAATGCATAACCCCCCCCACCCAGGCGAATTCATCAGCTCGGTATACCTCGAGCCCAACGACATCAGTGGTCGCGAGCTGGCTACCACGCTGGGTGTCGCAACCTCCACATTGAGCCGCGTTTTGAAGGGCAGCAGCGCGGTCAGCCCCGAGATGGCATTGCGCCTTTCAAAAGCGTTGGGACGAACCCCGGAAAGCTGGCTCGCCATGCAATATCAATACGACCTTTGGCGGGCCAAACAGCATGTGGATCTGGGGCGAGTCGGCAAGGTCCGGCTGACGGCACAATGACGCTGAGTCCTTGCTCGAACGCGTGGAGATTCGGTTCGTTCACAAAACACAAGCTGCGCTTGAGCGGGATTGTGCGCGGGATCGTGTAACTCGCCTGGCCTGATTTTGCCGAGCATACCCGGACTTATTCTGCCAAGCGCCGCAGCGCGTTCAGATTCACTTTCGGCCGAACCCGGTCATTCGACTTGCTGAAATGCCTTCCGGATTGCGGTCATTCACAGGAGGTTTGACGGGCCTGGCGGTAACTGATTCTATTGAAATCTGTCCGAATAAAAGTCGCCGTCCTTCCTGATCAATGATCGCCTGGCACCGTGACACGCTCCAGTCTACGGTACCTCGCAACGAAAGGTGCTGGCATCGTCCGTGCTGCCGTGCCCCGAATATTTCGCTATCTTCGGATAGGCACATAGTGGTCGGGTACGGGCCGGCTGGCCGGGCGGGTTGCTGGCAATGAGGCGCTCGGGTGGGGTACCGGTCTGCGCCCACTGATCGATCGCGCCGATCATGTCGATGCTCGAAGGTCCGCTGCCGCCGCCACAATGACCCATTCCGGGCACCATAAAAAGGCGGACGTCTGCGCGCGCTTCGCGCGCACCGATGTCCTTGA
This sequence comes from Gammaproteobacteria bacterium, assembly GCA_003164785.1. Classification (GTDB taxonomy): domain Bacteria; phylum Pseudomonadota; class Gammaproteobacteria; order Steroidobacterales; family Steroidobacteraceae; genus Bog-1198. The sequence continues at coordinate 36,384 of PLUE01000074.1, forward strand.
CGAGCGCCTGGTAGAAATTGACGGTCGACTGTGAAGGGATCAGTCCGTCGGCCCAGCCATGCGAAAGCAAAAGCTTGCGATTGCCCGCGAAGAAACGTTTGAGCCCCGTGGGCGGCACGTCGAGCGCATCGCTCCCATAGGCCATCGCGCGCGCGGTATCGCGGTCGTAATCGAAGCTGCGGAAGTCCCACGAGGGATCGTTGAACACCGGACCGCGAAAGAAGCTTGTCGCCACTGGGAAGGGCTCCTTTCCCATCGTCAGCACCGGCATCTGCGCCTCACCGCCCACAGACAGCCCGGGGTATATCTGTTTGCCTGTCCGTGGGTTCTTCGGACCGGCATAGATGGCGCGCAGCGCTGTTACCTGCGGTGCGGTCAGGCAATCTGGTGCATCGCCGTTCTTGCACTGGAGCGCAGCCGGGTCGAAGTGACAGGCGGGTGGGCTGGTGATAATGCCATCCTTGACCCCGTCATTGGCATCGCAAGCCTCGAGTACGGCCTTCTGCACCAGCGCGTACTTCGGGAGCGGGATGCTGCTTGCCGGATCCTTCTCCGTGGCGGCGCCGGTCCACAATGACATCACCATCAGGGGCACCATTTGATTGGCGGGCGCCATGGCGGAAATGGCGTCGTAGTCCTCGGGATAGCGGTACGCCTCCATCAACCCGATGCGCCCTCCCGTGGAACAGCTGGCGTAGACTGAACGGCTCGGAGCGCTTCCGTAAAAAGCGCTGATGGTCGTTTTGGCAGCGATGGCCGTCTCATGCACCGCGCGGTGCCCAAAATCGATAAGCTTCTCGGGGTGATCGACCAGAAACGTACCATCCAGGGGGCTGCCTTGATGGCCCACATCGGAAGCCGCGGTTGCGTAGCCGCGTGAGAGCGGCGTGACCATGTCGCCGTAGGCGATGGAACCTGCCCAGACACCATTGCCGCCGCCGACGAACTTCCCGTTCCAGCCCGAGAGCGGCATCCAGACCTCGAACCGTATGTCTGAATCCGCGGTCGGTTTGCTCGTCCCCGCGACCCGGCAGAACGCCGGCAGGGAAGCAAAATTCACGGGCGCGCCGCCAGGACCGCCTCCCCCTCCGGGCAGTTTGAACCCGCCAGCTGGCACTTCAGCGGCGAGCGTGATGGTGGTATGCGGGATCTTCAGTTCCTGCGCGAGGGCTGCACACGAGACGGCAGCGAGCGAAGGCGGTGCAGCGAGTACGACCACTGCGGTCGCGAGCGGCAGCCATGGATGAAGCGAATAGTTGTTCATAATTCCCCCTGAAGTGCCCACCATCGAGCGGCTAGTCAATTTGCAAATCATGTCAGGTTCGCACAGCCAATCCCACCATGATCTATTTCCGATATCGTTCACCGCCGTTCCTAATAGCGGTCCGTCGCGACTGTCTCAAATGGGTCGGTCGCGTCGCCGAGAGACCGGTACCTGGCGGCCAGACCTGTCGTTCAATTTGGAAATTTAACACCTCAGCCTTGGACCCGTCTGCCAGCAGTCAAAGCGGATCCACTCCAGTCAACTGCGAGCGGCAAGTTTACGTCTGTTCCCATCGGCATTACGCGGACAATTTCCCAAACACCCCGAGCCAGCGATCTCGCTCTTCACGAGGCCAACGATGCGCGAATCGTCGTTCTGGCTCGCGCAGCCAGCGGAGCGTCAAAAACTCGCGTACCGATTGCACGACCCGATCAGCGTATGCCGCCGACTCCGGTCTCTGGTAGAGGCAATTCCAAATGAGCGCGGCAAGATACGCCGCCGGAATCCGCATGCCAATGGTTCCAAGCGGATGATGAATGTTCGGCCATTGCAGTGCCTGATTATCCGTATCGTGCCACACCTGTTTCCACGATTGATCACAACCGAAAAGCCCCCGGTAGAGCAGGCAGGGGTAATCGGACCCCGCCATTACCATCAGATCCCGGCCCACGACACTGTCCAGCATCACCGAATCGAACCAACGCTTCACGCCTCGTCCATTCTCCGACCGCGCGGTATCGGCCAGTCGAATTTGCGGGAGGGGTACCTCGCACACCACGGGATTGTCGCGAACCTGTCCCTCGTCCGTGGGCTCTCGACCGAATCGGGTCGGAAAATTGGTGATCCGCCCTGCGCTGTCCTTGCACTCGAAACCGCTGAAGCGCCCCAGGATGCACTCGTGCCGCGGACATTCAATCGTCCAGGCGTCGAGCCAAGCGCGCCGCATGTGAATGGTGCCGCGCACTTCGTCTTCCCGAAAACATTGAGGGCAATAGGCGTCGCGATAGGCCGGCGCCAACGTGGCCGGGCCCTTGAGGACCACCAGGTTAGTCAATTCGGACAGTTGGAGTGGCGCCACGCTAGTGAGCGCCGTCAGAAAGGCAAGTGGAGGGTCCGTGTCCCAGTCCGTCGGCGCATCAATAAGCTCCGCACCGGCCGTGGCCAAAATGAATCGCATGAACGCGGAGCGGCTCGTGCAATAGGCACGGCTGCAACGCCAGATCCAGGATCCGAACGTTTCTTGCCGGTACGGCATGGGGATATAGGGGATGGACGCTATTTTCTTCTCCCCGCCGGCATCAGTCCTGACATCGTGGGATCTCATGCCCGGGCTCGTCTCGGTTGCCGGCGCATCGCTGTCACGCTGACCAAGGATTCGAGATCCTCGCGCCATGCCGGCAACAAGGACAGCGTCACCCGTTCGGTGCCCGTCTGGATCGCGGCGATCGCCGCGCTCTCGATCACTTGCTTGACTCCGTGCGTGATGCCCACCGCCCCCTGCCCCAGCGCGGATTCCCGCAACAGCGCCTCTTGCATGGCCGGTGTGTGGAGTGCGGACGGTCTTCGCAGCGGCAACGACCGCTCATAGGCCGTCAAGAACTGCGCGAAGGCGGGTCCAGGGGTCCAGCGCGGCAATCGAATGATCTGAAAGCGGGTCTGCAGTTGAGGCTCTGAAGGATGGTCTGTTCAAAACCGGGAATGCCGGCGCATACAACGCTCACTCGATTGGCCGTGGAGACCCATTTGATCCAGTCCCAGACCAGCGCTCGCGCGCTTCGGTCCAGGTTACTCAGGTGCAACGCCTCGTCGAAAATCACGAGGCGTGTCCCCAACTCGTGCAGTGCCCGGCGGATGAGGTCGTCCCCATTGACCCGCGGCTGACACAGCGACACCGCCCGTGGCACACCGAGCGCCGTCAAGAGCGCCCGTTGAGAAACTCGGACATCGGGATGTAGGTCCAGGGTGCAATAAGCGACCAGTTTCGAGCCCGATTCCCCGGACTGCCGGTAGCGCCGTTCAATTTCTTCCATGAGAGTCGACTTGCCGCTGCCGGCCTCGCCCACGAGCGCCAAACACCGGGGTCGGATGCTGCCTGGCCGCGTGACGAAGGAATCCACCAACTCCAGAACGGAGTGGATGGCCCGAGTTGGAATGAACCGATCCTTTTGGATGTGTCGTATCCGAACTTTGACCGAGGCGGCAAGGAGTTTGCGAGTGGGTTTATCGAGGTGGTCGTATGTCGGTGACATGTGCTTACTCCTTAACCGTGCAAGGGGGAATGGACTTCATGGGCGTGGACTTCACGGCCAGTACAGGACGCACTGGGGCCACCGCTGCGCGTTGCCACTCCTCAGTTCGGGCGACGCGCCGGGCGTCGCGCCAGCGACCCTTGACTCCGGATCGTGATTCGATCAAATCCCGATTCGCCCGGATCTCGGCCGCGATCTTCTCGGGATCTCGCGAGCGGCCGAACTCGATCTGACGTCTCCGACGTCCACCATCGTGGAGATGATGCGGTGCTCCTCTAACGCCCTCCCCCATACGGCATCGGAATGCGCTGCGACCGGCCGATTCGCCTTAGTCGGAACCGCGATTTCCAATCCCGGAGGTGACCACGGGACCAGAGAGCCGACTGAGACGGCTTCCACTCGGTCATCCGCGGTGAATCGCACCAACACTCGATCCACGGCGAGCTGGGTCGCAATGACCGCGCGTTCATCGCCGAAACGCCACGATGATCCGGGGATGTAACTCAAAATCTGAGCGGGCGCCCGCAGAATCTCGGTCGCAGTGCCGGTCGAACTGAGTCTCTTGAGCTTGCGTCGCTTCATGTCTATTTCTCCGTGAGGAGCCTTGAGTCCGAGCGGGCGGCAGCGGTCGGCCTTGCACAATCAACCGCCCATAAGCACCCCTCGGATGGCCCCGAAATTTTGTAAATCGATGGAGGGAGTGCTAGATTGCGAGCAGGAATCGTTCTGGATCCGCCCGCAAAACCGAATCGGCACCTGCCAGGGTGTCGACTCGGCGTAGCAATCCGATCAAGGTATGTTTAGTTTCTGGGCACGCGAACCTCCCTGGCAAAACAATGTGGCACCGAAATCAATCCCCGAAAGCCCACATAATTAAGCAAGAGGCGCTGCTATCGACAGGAACCGACGAGATCGGTATCCCGGTGCCCTCGCATGCACATAAAGAGCGAAATTTGCCCTAGCGCCAGAATTGGCAGGGTCGGCAATCAATTCGTGAATCGACTTCGCTCTTCCGACGAATCCGATAATCCGTTCACGCTGCCTAAATTACAATGCGAATTTGCAAAGGGATCCTGAGCGGCTCCCCTTCAATCCAAAAGTTCATGTCCAACTGACCCAGAGTTCAAATGTTCGTGTCCGAATCCCGCTTTTGCGTGGCAACGAGGACGCGCCACACGACAATCCGACCTCTGCGTGCATTACCGCAGCTAGAGAATTTCTCGATGGTTCCAGGCTCTTTTGCCGGTTTGAGTCGTCTGACGGGAAGGCTGGACACTAACTTTTGAACGGGACAAGGGCCCCTGGTCGCGAACTGGACTCTGCAGGCTCGATTCTGCGCACCCCCAAGCCGCCAAAATGGCCGCCGACTATGTTCCCTTGATTGCTGTCGGACGTGACTTTGCCCGAGCCTTGGCCTGTGATTTTTCGGATCGCTGAGACAAGGATTCCAGCCGCTTTTCGAGTTTGGATCGGAAGACCGTTGCTTTGCGCAACTCGGTACGCGCTTTGAGCAAGTCCTTCTGTAGGCCATCGTGCTGAGCCTGAGTTTGAACAGCC
>PLUE01000035.1 GCA_003164785.1 Gammaproteobacteria bacterium
GGGGATTATCAGGTAGCCGCCGGGGGAGCATCTCGCGGGGGTGTAAAAAAAGGCTCTGTGCGAAGCCTATCCAGCAGTTCCCGAGGCCAGCACCGTAGACGGCCCGCCTCAAATTCTCGGCGGCCAAGGAGCAATCCTCGTTGACCCATGGCCCTTGTGCGACCGCCGAAATGAGAATCAGCACGGATGCATGATAAAAAAGCTGAGAAGTCGCATCGTTGAGATTCCTCTCGCCGCTGCGTTGCATTCATGTCGAATACCTGTGGTGTCATCCGTCAGTGGCGACACAAGGGTCGGTACAGAGGGGCAACGGAAAATCGCTGCTGCGTACATGACGACACGGGCTACCCAAAGGGCCGCGGTTTTCTCCCACGCCGGAGCATCGACGGACCGCCGGATGGCCAGATCCGCCTTTCGCTACGCAGATCCACAGATCGCATATTCGGTACGCCTGGATCACGATTGATCGGACGACGGTGATTAATCCACTTCAAATCAAGGTGAGTGTCATGAGCTTGATACGTTGGGAACCGTTCGGCGGTATCGACAACGTGTTCAATCACCTGTTGTTGAGCCGCTTCGTGACCATCGCAAAGAATCTCGTCACATATGCGGCGCGCTCGTATTCCAGTACGGGTGTAGGCAAACCGCGGCGAACCTCAAAACGTCACTCGCATTCTCAATCGATAACGCAGAGCGGGCGACATTGGGCAGGTTCCGCGCGGGAGTATCGCCATCCTACTTTTCGATAGACTGGATCGAACTCACGCTCCCTGGCCGCTCCGTACTCCTGTGTGCCGGAGGATCGGGCCTCGGGATGGGCCGCACCCAGCAACGCACGAACTCCCTTTTCAGCGTCTTGGTTGCCTGGGCAGGGGCGCAAATGTCCTCAGATCCGATCAAACGGACGTCGCCAAACTAATGCGCGATGTCTCGCGTTCCTGGTCGCGGCCCTCACCGGACGCTTACGATGCACCGGAACCAAGTGGAGGCTGGGTGTCTGTGCGATCGCGGACAGACTTCAGTGTCTCTGTTGCCGATACTTCGTTGCCCCGTCCGTTATGGAATGCATTCGTCTGGAGCGCCATAAATAAATGGGCGATCTGATTCCACGGCGGCGGGTGATCATACTCATCTGTGAAAAGGAGAAAGCACATGGCGATTCAATCTAAGGCGGTCGATCTTCACGTGAAGGCCGCGACTCACCACGAGACGGCGGCCCTTCACCACAAGGAATCGGCGAAGGCTTATGAGGCTGGCAAGCCAGAGCTTGGTGCCCATCACGCACTGGTGGCGCAAGGGCATCTTGCGCACGCGACGGACCTTGCGACGGCTGCCGCCAAGGAGCATGCCGCGAGCAGCGGGACCGCTGCCAAGGCGGCCTGAGGCGCGGCAGCGCTTGAACTGACGATTCTGAGCGGAGTTCGGAGATCTGCGCTCGGTGAGAGTGCAGATCTCCGCAGCAAGTTTCGGTGTTAGGCGCGGACGAATGGCAGCCGCTGCTGCATCAGAATGGTTGCCGAGGGGCATCGAGGAGGAACTGACTCTTCGAAGAGACGCACGACCTAAATGATTGCAGCCGTCCAACTCAGGACGGCGTGAATTTGTGGGAGTGCGTGTCGATACTCACCGTGCTTGCGCTTGCGGTCCGGGTGGTACGTCCCGCTGCTGTCGGAAATGACGGCGCTGAAAGCAGAGCGCGAGCAGCTGCAGGGCTCGATCGTTGCCGTTCTCAGACGCTGCGACCACCAGTAGCCATTTCCTGGGGGGCGCGCCTCTACTTGGCGAGTCGCTTGTCGAAGGTTTTTTGCGCCCGCTCGATCTCCATGCGGTGCTCCACCGTCCAGTCATACAGCACAGCGAAGGGCTTTTGCAGGGTTCGGCCCAACGGTGTCACCGAGTACTCGACCGCCACGGGCGACACAGGAATGACCCGTCGCGCGACGAGCCCGTTCCGCTCCAACCGGCGCAATGCCTGGGTCAAAGCCTTTTGGGTGATTCCCTCGAGACGCCGCTTGATCTCGTTGAATCGCAGCGGTGTCTTGCACAGCACCGCGAGAATGAGCATGGTCCACTTTCCAGCGATCTGATCGAGCAACGGACGGCTCGCGCAGCCCGCTCGGAACATCTCATTATTTTCCAGCATGACGGTTTCCTTGTGGATACCTGAGCCCCTTGCGGTGCCTCATTGACGCTAAGTATACACAGGATACTATGTGTGGAAATTCCACTGGAGTGATCCGATGCCCGTACCGCAAGTTGCCGCTCTGTTTCAGCCATTTCGATTGAAGTCGCTCTCCTTGAAGAACCGCATCGTGATGGCTCCGATGACTCGCTGTTTCTCGCCGCTAGGAGTGCCGGGCGACAACGTGGCCGCCTATTATCGGCGGCGCGCCGAGGGCGATGTCGGCCTGATTCTCTCCGAAGGGACGGTGATCGATCGTCCGGCTTCGCGGAACGACCCGGGTATTCCATTCTTTCACGGCGACGCCCCCCTCGCGGGTTGGAAGCGGGTCATCGACGCCGTACACGCGGCCGGCGGCAAGATGGGTCCGCAGATTTGGCACACCGGTTCGGTCGTCGGCCCGAACGCAGACTGGGTGCCTCCCGCGCCGGTGGAGAGCCCCTCCGGACTGGTCGCACCCGGCAAGCCGCGGGGGGTGGCCATGACCGAGAGCGACATTGCCGACACCATAGCCGCCTTCGGTCGCGCGGCAGCGGACGCCAAGCGGCTCGGATTCGACACCGTCGAGATCCACGGCGCACATGGTTATCTGATCGATCAATTCTTTTGGGCCGGCACGAACCACCGCACCGATGGTTATGGCGGCGCCTCGATCAAACAACGCGCCCGCTTCGCGGTGGAGGTGGTCAAGCAGGCCCGCGCGGCCGTGGGTCCCGACTTCCCCATCATCATCCGGCTCAGTCAATGGAAACAGCAGGATTATGCCGCCCGGCTTGCCGAGACTCCCGCGGCCATGAGCGAGTGGCTGGTCCCCTTGGTGGAAGCCGGCGCGGACATCCTGCACTGTTCACAGCGACGCTTCTGGGAACCCGAATTCCCCGAGATCGACGGCGAGAACGGCTTGAACTTCGCGGGATGGGCCAAGAAGCTGACGGGCGCCGCCACCATCAGCGTGGGTTCCGTCGGACTCTCGGGCGACTTTATGAAGGCTTTCGGCGGTGAAGCCTCCACACCGGTCGGTCTCGACAGCCTCGTCCAGCGCTTGGAGCGCGAGGAATTCGACTTGATCGCCGTGGGTCGCGCGATTCTCGGCGACCCCGCTTGGGTTACGAAGGTCCGCAGGGGCGACACCGCCGGGCTCAAGAACTTCAGCCCTGCCGCCTTCGCGGAATTGGTCTAAACCGCCTCGAGTCGACGGGATCACGAACTTGCCGCGCGTCGCTCTAGCCGCGGTTACTTGCACGACATTCTCGGCGTGACCTCGGCCCCATGCCAAAAGAGTAATTCCGGAATCTCCGTGATGCCGGTACGGACGATGAATTCTGAATATCAGGACACCGAAACAAGGACTCATGAAACCGCCCCGCGATCCCGATTGCACATCAACTCCTGAAGGACTGGACACCATTTGCTGATGTCGACAAACGGGGACCGTATCAAGGTTGGGGGTCGCTGTCACAAACCAGACCATATTCGAGCCGGGTGTTAGGCCAAATCACGAATTCTGGTCCAGGAACAGGTCATCGGCTACAGGATGCCGCTTGGATAACACACTCAGCCGGTCTCACCCCCACCTTTGATGCAGTCCCCGACAATGTTGCTGCGATACGAACTCGGCATTACGATGGATCAAGGCTGGCCCTCTTGGTTGTGGATGCTGCGTGGTAACAACATCGTACCAATCTCGGTAGTCAGCCTTCTCCTTCAATTTCAATCCGTTACATCAGTGTCGCTATACCGCGGCGGCTAAACTCAGTGCCATTCATCTATACTCTGGATGAAGCTCTGACTTACGCGCTGAGTCCGAACATGCAGCTCGATTTCGGCGGCAATTTCTGTCTGAACGGCGTGACGCCGCGGGCCCAGCTCTATATAGGCCTGTCGCAGCGGTTCTGAGTCGACGGCACGACGCACATAACTTAGGCTTGCACGAACCCCAGCGTGAGGCACGCCCGGGCGGAAAACCATGCGAGAAGTCGGAATCCTGGCACTAATCATCGTGAGAAAGGTCGCGTCATGACGAACCGATTGCTTCCCCGGCTCCGTACAACCCTGTATGCGCTGCGCGGCGGGTTTCTGGTACGACCGCTCCTGATCGCCATCGCGCTCGGCGTTCTCGGTGCCTCACTTTCGTCGCTGGAAGAGACCGTCCCACCTCTGAGCGCATGGGTTCCTACTGTCCTGTTCCCCTCCCGCGCCGATCCCCAGGTCGCTCAGGTC
>PLUE01000044.1 GCA_003164785.1 Gammaproteobacteria bacterium
ATCTTGTTCATCACTTCGGCGGCGGTATAGCCAAGCATCCGCTCGGCGCCGACGTTGAAGATCTGAATGACGCCCTTGGCTTCGGTGGCGATGCTCGAGAAGTTGGCACTGTTCAGAATCGCGTCCTGCAGTGCCCCTGTCTTGAGCAGCGCCGCTTCGCGCCTGACCTCGGAGATGACTTCCCCCGTACCCGCCTCGCCGTCGTCGAGCACGTCGGAATCAAAAGCATCAGTGGACATGGCCAACCTTCGTGTAACTTAAAACATTCAATAAATAGAATGAATCGAGACAGGCCACATTTCCCATTTGGATTGGATCACTTCTTTGCGAAGCGCGAGATACATAAAGTGGGTCTGTCTCGCATCGTCCCGGCATCACCCAGAGGTTGCGCCCCTACTCAATACGTACAGCCGGACGCACTCCGCCCCCATTCCGGACGTCGTGAGCCTGATAGGAAGAACTGAACGAGACGCTGGCCGGTAACTGCGTGCGACGACACTAGCGCTCACTATACGGGATATTTTGCGCAATAGGGCTGCTACGCAATGATAGAGACGCTAAAATCACCGTGGGCGGGTGAGGACACGCTCAGGGCGCTGGCGCGACCGGTCGCACTGGACGTATCGCGCGGGCCGCTCTGCTGGATGAACTCCTTCGATTCGTCGAGCACCTGACACCCGACATGCGATACTCCATCCTGATTGCCGAGTTATCGGCTGGAGTTCCGCGTTGTGGCGCAGCCCCCAAATCTGCCGCTCGCCTAAGGGGGAAAACATGATGGTGGGTATGCCCGACATTCTTAACGCCAGCATCCTGATTGTTGACGACCAGGAGTCCAATGTCAGTCTGCTTGAACAACTGCTGAGGGCCACCGGCTACACCCGCGTGGCCTCAACGATGAATTCACAGGAGGTCTGCGAGCTGCATCGGAAAAACTGCTACGACCTGATTCTGCTCGACCTGCAGATGCCCGGCATGGATGGATTCCATGTGATGGTCGACCTCAAGACAAACGCATCTGATAGCTACCTTCCGGTCATCGTGCTCACCGCCCAACCGGCTCACAGGCTGCGCGCGTTGCAGGCCGGGGCAAAGGATTTCATCAGCAAACCGTTTGATCTGCTCGAAGTCAAGACGCGCATCCACAACATGCTCGAAGTGCGGCTGTTGCACAAGCAGCTCGAGAATTATAACAAGGTGCTGGAACAGAGGGTGTTGCATGACTCTATGACGGGTCTGCCAAATCGCGACCTATTCGGCGACCGGCTGACGCATGCAATTGCCCTGGCCAAGCGCCACGCTTGGACGCTAGCGGTGATGTTTCTCGACCTGGATCGTTTCAAATGCATTAATGACACGCATGGCCACGCCGTAGGTGACGGGGTATTGAAGGAGGTAGCAAAGCGCATGTTAGAACACGCTCGCGACGAAGACACGGTGTGCCGTAACGGCGGCGATGAATTCCTGTACTTAGTGATGAACCCACAAGGAAACGAGAATATTGAACGAATGGCTGACGTCCTGTTGAAAAACATTGCTCAGCCTATCGACATGGGAGACCTGCAACCTGTCATCAAGGCGAGCATCGGCATCGCCATTTATCCTGACGACGGCGCTACCGGAGATCAATTGATAAGAAATGCGGACACCGCCATGTACCGTGCCAAAAAAAGCATGATTGGCTATGTATTTTTCAACGCGTTGGAAACGGATACAGGTTGATGAGATCGGCGGACGCTGCTCGCAGATTGGCGAGGTCCACATGCCGTCGATCAACAAATGCCAGTTGATCGGCGGACACCGTGCCGTTTAACGAGGTCACGCCAATCTCGGGGGCTATCGGTGTACAGGAGCTGGATTTCCTCATCGACGCCGAGCGCTCGGGCAACGTGCTCAATGGCCGCTTCTGGGATCTGTTCGACTGGCAGGAATCGACCGACCGCCTGAAAGACCTGCAGTTGCACAAGTAGCGCCGGCGGCATTCGCGGATTGACGGTGATGTGAGGGTGATCCTCGATCGCGCTGCTGTCGTCCCTAGCGAAGCGCCTCGAAACCGGGATGTGCCGCCGCCTGTCGATCGAACGTTACGGTTTTGGAACATCCCGCATCAGATCCCAGCTCGACAATCACCGCGTCACTGAAATCGGCTTTCGAGTCCCGGTATGCCTTGAGCGCTCGCCATAGAACGTCGGCGCGTTCCATCATCAGCTGGGGCGCAGTCAGCAGTCCCTCGACTATGTCGGCGATGGCCATTCGGCTCGCACGGTAGTTTGATGACATCACCCAGACCACTTCGGCGAGCGTCACAATCGAAATGAAACCACGTTCCTCGGCCGAGAGAGAGCTTTCGATTAACTGATTCGCTACCGCGGCTTGACGCGCGTCATCTTGGGCCAGGTAACGGACGATGACATTCGTATCAAGACCAATCACCGCATACGACCCATGCGGGAAATACTGCGATTCATGTCCTCGATGCTCACGGCGCGCCGGGGCTTCGGTAAAATCCCCTTAAGCGAGCGAATGTCCCGGGTCACGGGCTTTACGAGAAAGCCCGCCGCCGTTTCGATAAACTCCACCCGATGGCCGGCCTCGAGCTTCAGTTTTGTTCGAACGGATTTGGGAATGGTGATCTGTCCCTTGCTGGTAATCATTGCGGTAGCCACGCTGCCTCCCCTAAATCGCAACTGCTGGAGCCGCATCTTACCTTAAGTAAGGAATTGTCGCGCAGGGGTTGTTCCGAACCGGTGTGAGAAATCCTCATTTAGATCATTGATTTATATAGCAATGCGACCTTTTTTCGATAACCGATCCGAATTGCAGCTTCTTGGGCTGCCCACCGCCATGACCGGATTTGCGCGAATCTTCCCTACGGGCCGAGTTCGATGCGGCGCGGTCCAGTGATACCGTCTGGCCTGAAAGGTGATCGGCAGTCTGATGGATGGGGACTGTCAGCCGTTACCGCGAATTGACCCTAAATGCCAACAGCTACCGTGGCGGGATATCTTGCGTTGTTGCCGATCCGGAAAATGCCGAAGGCCATCGATAAACGCTTTGTAGAATACTTGCTTGAGCTGACCGATGGCGTCACCGGCCGAATAATCGATGTGCTGCGGCGGGCGGCCACTCATTCACTTACCCTGCGCTCAAAGACGATGGGCCTCGAGGAGTTGCAGCAAGTCGGCGCCCGATTGCCGACCATCATCAATCAAAGAGCCTAAAATTCCAGTTTAGGACACGATTAAAACGAAAAATGACACGATCTAAAAGAAATCACACGCTGGCTTTGACGCGTTCTATTGCGAGCGCCAAGGTCTCGGTCACATTATCTGACCCCAGCCGCGCAAGTACGCCCGCGCGCTCAAGTTTACCCAGGACATTTGGGCGCAATTCGCTCAAGACCACCGTCGCGCCGTGCTTTAAGAAATCGGTGATAATCTCTTCAATGGCGGAAATACCTGTGGCATCCACGAACGGAACATGGCTCATGCGAAGAATCAGCGAGGTCGCCGGCCGCTGTATGTGCGCAAGCGTTCGTTCGAGTTTCTCTGCCGCTCCGAAGAACAACGGTCCCTCGATGCTGTAGACAACGGTTCCGGGGGGAAGGGAGCCGGCCGGAAGTGCATTCTCACCGGTCGTGTCCGCGGAGCCCTCGAGTTGTGGCTCGATATTGACCGTGAGCGACATCCGTCGCATGAACATCAATGCCGCGAGAATGACACCGACATTGACCGCGACCACCAGATCCACTAACACGGTCAGCGCAAAGGTGATCAAGAGCACTGCCACATCGGTGATCGGCGATCCTCGTACCAGCCTGACGAAGTGCGGTAGCTCGCTCATGTTCCAAGCCACCACGAACAGGATGGCAGACAGGCAGCACAGTGGGACCGCCGAGGCGAGCGGTGATAGCAGCAGAATCACCAAGATCAAAAAGCCAGAATGCACCATCCCGGCGAGCGGACTCGTGGCGCCATTGCGAATGTTGGTGGCGGTGCGTGCTATGGCCCCGGTTGATGCGAATCCTCCAAACATCGGCGCGACAATATTGGCGATACCCTGCCCGATCAGCTCTTGGTTGGAGTTATGTTTTGTTCCCGCCATGCCATCGGCCACCACGGCAGAAAGCAGTGACTCAATCGATCCCAGTAAGGCGATAGTGAAGGCGGGCCCGACCAAGGAGATGATCTGCGTGAGTTGGACGGGGGGCAGTGCGAAGGTAGGAAGGGTGCGGGGAATACCGCCGAACGCAGTACCGATCGTTGCCACGCCTTCAAAATGAAAGAACGCCTGTATCAGGGTGATGGCGACCATGGCCACCAGCGGCGCGGGAATTCGTTTCAAGAAGCGCGGGCCGACGATCAAAATCGCCAGTGCCAACAGCGCGAGTCCCGTCGTGGCGAGGTGAATGGTCGGCAGTGCCTGCACTAACACCAAGAATTTTTCGTGAAAATGCAGACCCGACGGTGCGGGAGATAAACCGAAGAAATCCTTCCACTGGCCTACAAAAATGAGGACGCCAATGCCCGCGGTGAACCCGACGATCACTGGATTCGGAATATATTTGATGACGACGCCCAATCGTGCGGCCCCGAAGGCAACTAAGATGATTCCCGCCATCAGGGTTGCGATCTGCAAGCCGGCGATGCCATGTTGCGCTGTGATGATCGAGAGAACGGCAATGAATGCGCCGGTGGGCCCAGCAATCTGCAGTCGCGTGCCGCCGAACAGTGACGTTAAGACCGAGGCGACGATCGCCGTATACAAACCTTGTTCAGGGCGCGCGCCGGAGGCGATGGCAAACGCCATCGCGAGAGGCAATGCAACAATGCCCACCACCAGACCGGCGAGAATATTGTTCGCGATATGCTTGCGAGACCATAGGCCCGCAGCCTTTGCTTCCAACAGGGCAATCATTGAACGTATTCCAATTGGACTCCGAGATCCTCAAAAGACGCGTTTAACGGTATTCCTTAAAACATGTATAATCAAGTGAAGAACATGTATAGTGATGTTTAAGACATGATAACTGCGCTTCAACTTCGTGCATCTCGCGCCCTGCTGGGTATTGATCAGGTGACGCTTGCCCGGCATGCAAATCTGTCCCTGCCGACGATCCAGAGAATGGAAACGAGCAATGGTTTGATTCGCGGCAACGTGGACTCCTTGGTAAAAGTTGTGCAGGCCTTGGAGGAGTTGGGCGTCGACCTCATCGGCGAAGGCAGCGCAAGCAATAGCGGCGGTCGCGGCGTCCGGCTACGCGAGCGAGCGGTGCGGACGGGGGTGCGCGAACAGAAGCTCGGGACCAGTCAGCCAACGATGACGGGCTCTCTCGGCACCCTACCGCGAGTCCGCTGACGCACACCCAGGAGATGACGCCCATGGCGCTGTCCGAGCTGCGACTCCTGGCGAGCGCCCGGTACAGCGAGCGCAACGTGGCAAGGTCGGGCCGCCTTCTGCACGAACTGTCGGCCTAGGTGACGTAACAGAACCGCCGGCACGTGTTCGAGCGAGCCCAACGTCGTGCCGGTCATCGCCAGAAGCCCCCAATGCAACGCGGCGCCGCTCCAATAGCGCGCTCGAAACGCCTAGGGAATGCTGCGGCGGTCGCGCTCATCGAATGTAAACCATTGCCGAAGCTCAAATTCACTACAGTAGGCATTGCTGTACGCGCCAACGCTTTTACGATCAAACCAGCCATCATGAGCCAAGAGCCGATATACGAGCGCCGCGGATTGGGGATGCCGGGGCTCGGCACACGAACGCAAACAAAACAGGTCAATCACCGCACCTCCGGACTTCCTGGCTTCAGCTTCTCGAGGCCAAGCGCGATTCCAGATGCCGCTGTTGCGCGTATACCCAGCGCCGGATCGTTGAGTACGATTCGTCCGAGCGGTCGGCGCGAAGGCCTCTCTGTCACGACCGTCATCACGGCCACACTCAGTGCTGTTGCGACCGTGGGAAGCTCACTCGATTCGCTTGACCGAAGCGAAGCGAAATGGGCGATGTCCTCAACGGCGGCAACAACGGCGGCGGACCGCGATCGTAAGCCGGTGGAGTTTTGGTGCAGCGCCGTCATAAAGCCGGTCGCCCAGGCGGCGCCCGCAAAATATCGTCCTGACACGTAGGGCGCGTCGTGCCCCAACACGAACGTTCGAGCGGGAGGCGAAGTAGTCAGCCGGCGCTCCAATTCCTGGAACAACCCAACGACCAGCGCCAGAAACGCCGCGTATGCTTCGGGCGTCGCGATCTTCGCGGCCACTTTCCAGCCACGGATTCCCCAGACGGACGGAAGCCAGGCGCCAGGTGGGAGCTCAATGGGCCATGCGAGCAGGGCCACGAGATAGCCCTCCAGCATCGCAGCATCCATGCGATTGGCCGGCCACCCCTCCTCGGCGAGCCAGGCATCTAGCCTTGCGAAATCCTGCTCAGTAAAGGGCATCGGGCCCATGGATTGTAGATTAGGCGGCAGCAACACGATCGGCTCTGCGTAACCGTTTCGAAACTTGCGATGGGTCTTTCGTTTCATAGTCATGCCTTATTGGCAAGCATCGGCGATTAATAAACGGCGACAAGGAATTTAGTCCGGCTGACCGCCTGAACCCGTCGCACTCGCTCTTGAGCCGACCGTCACTCGTCCGGCTTTCGGCCGCTGCTTGACACTCATCTGGCTCATGCGAATTTCGCGATCGCGTAACCGCACGCCGCGTCCGCCCAAGTTGCTGGTACTTCCCTCCCCAATGAGCTCGACCCCGAGGTTTTCGAGCGCCCCTATGATCTTCATCAGTGAGTCGACGTTGCCGCGAATAAGACCGCCGCTGGTCTCCATTCTCTGAATCGTAGGCAGGGATAGCTGGGCGCGTTCGGCCAGTTCGATTTGGTCGATCCCCAGCAGCGCACGAGCTGCGCGAAGTTGTGGAGCAGTAATCATGTTATAAACATTACTATACATGTTTTAACATTGATAAACAACGTACAGTTCGCTAGGATTTACTTTTCCGGGGAGGCCTTCGGATGTGCCGCATTAATGGATCACTATCGCGACGCAGTAGCGCGGGGAAAGCCTTGACGATCCTAAAGAATCAGATGAGCGAAAACGATGCAAAACCACTCGTACTGCATGGGTATTCTCCGGAAGGAGACACCTGGCTGAGCTTCCGCGAGCCGAATGAGACCCAGATCGCGGTGTTGTGCAAGCGCTTGGTGGAAGACCGCTACGATAAGCCGTTTCTGGTGGAGAATCGTAAAACCCGATCGCTCTGTTTTGGAATTGATGGCGCCGTTCAAAGTGAGATGTGGCTCGACGCTTCTCGCGAAGCCGCGTTGCGCAGCGAGGGGATTGCTCAGTGGCAGAGCAACGTACAGAAGTCATTCGCCCTATACCTGACCTACTCGGTCCGTGCGGCCCTGCATGATCCCTCCTAGCGGCACCGTGAGCAATGCCGGTACCGAGGCTTGGGGTACGGTCGATCCGCTACCCACCCTGTTGCTGGATCCGGCGCCCGAAGCCGCAGCCATGATGGCCTCACAGCTTCGCCACGCGGGCTTCGAGACCCATATCGCCGCCAATGGCCCCTCCGCCGTGCTCGCCGCTCGCAGAACGCACTTCGGGGCAATCGTCGTGGTTGCCGATTTGGCCAGCACCGCAATGTGCAACACTCTACGTGCGCTCCGTCACGCTGCGCCGGATTCGTGGTTGGTTCTCATCGCAGATCCGATGATCGATCGAGCGGACGAGTTTCTTCACGAGCTTGGCAGCGACGCACTATTTGCGGCGCCATTCACCGTCGCTGACCTCACTCAGCGCCTTAATACGCTGTCGAATCGAAGACGGTCACGGTCATGAGGGATTTATACGCGACGCCATCAACCAAACATGCCAATGAGCCCATCGATACGTTCAACGTACTGTTCTTGTGCACCTTCAATGCATCGCGTTCAATCATGGCAGAAGCGATTCTCAATCATCTTGGCAACGGCCGCTTTTGCGGCATGAGTGCCGGCGATCAAGCAGTGGGGAAAATCCATCCGATGGCATTGGCAATCCTCAGTGAGCACGGCGTGCCAACCACGACTTTGAAAAGCAAAAGCTGGGCGAGGTTCTTCGGACTCGCGGTACCGCGTCTGGACTTCATCATCATCGTCCGCGACGACTCACACGAGGAAAAGGTATTACCTTGGGCGCAGCAAGCCATTAAGGCTTTTTGGCCGACCCCCGATCCCGTGATCGGGAGCGCCAATAATATCGAATTGCGCGCTGCATTCGAGGCGCTTTATTGGGCCCTCGAGTCCAAGATCTTGGCTTTGCTGGAGCTACCGATGCACGAATTGACCCGCTCGGAGCTTTGGCAACAAGTAATGGAGATCGGCAAACGGTATTCTGCCGACCGCCCTAATCGATAAGACAACTCGACTTGCTGACGCGGCTGAAAGGTAGCGCGTAGATCCAGTTCCGGAGCGAGTTGCGTACAAAACATTCCACATAGGCGTCTGACAGGACCGGCCGGACTCGGGTAGAAAGAATGCTCAAGCGCTGCGTTAAATCCGAAACGCTCATGGGCAGATCCATCACGCCATGGCATCCGTGATACGCGTCTCAAGCGAGTCATGGTTGAGCACAAGCGCAAGCGGTACCCGCTGTCCGAGTTCCTCGAACCACTTCGCTTGCAACTCGAGTTCTCGCTGCCACTCGAGCCGATCAACGCGCGTGAGCCTTGCGAATCGCTCCGCGGTGATGGCGCACCCGTCCCACTCAATGTCCTCGTATGTCGGCGCCAAACCCAGTGGAGTCTCTTTCGCACCGACGCGGCCGCGAACTCGGTCGACGATCCATTTTAGAATTCGCATGTTGTCACCGAATCCTGGCCACATGAACTGGCCGCTCTCATCGCGACGAAACCAATTGACGCAATAGATCAGGGGCTTTGGATTCAAATCCTTGCCGACTTGCA
Organism: Gammaproteobacteria bacterium; assembly: GCA_003164785.1. GTDB lineage: Bacteria > Pseudomonadota > Gammaproteobacteria > Steroidobacterales > Steroidobacteraceae > Bog-1198. Next base: position 8,952 of record PLUE01000044.1, read on the forward strand.
GCCAGTGTTTGAAGTAATCTCCCATGTGGTAGCCACAAAACGGTAGCATCGCAAACGGGTCGCGTCGCACCACTCCTTGCTGCCCTTGTGCCGCCGCTGTCGTCTCGGAGCCCAATGTCGAGGCCAGATAAACGCCACCGTTCCAATGACGTGATTCGACGATGAGGGGAACCGTATCGGCACGACGACCACCAAATATAAATGCCGAGATAGGAACACCCACCGGATCCTCCCAACACGGGTCGATGGAGGGACATTGAGCCGCCGGCGCAGTGAAGCGCGAGTTCGGATGTGCCGCCTTGCGATTCATACGGGCGCCGATTTCGGGTGTCCACTCCTGGCCGGTCCAGTCAATCAGGTGCTCCGGCGCCGTGGGAGTCAACCCTTCCCACCAGACATCGCCGTCGTCCGTTAGTGCAACGTTGGTGAAGATCACATTGGCTTTCAAGGTGGCCATGGCATTGGGATTCGTCGTCTCCGACGTGCCAGGCGCTACGCCAAAGAAGCCCGCCTCAGGATTGATCGCATACAGCCGTCCATCTTCACCCGGCTTAATCCATGCAATATCATCCCCAACCGTCGTGACTCTCCAACCCGCAAAAATGCGCGGCGGAATAAGCATCGCCAAATTAGTCTTCCCGCACGCGGACGGGAAGGCTGCGGCGACATATGTCTTTTCACCCTCTGGACTCTCAACGCCGAGGATCAACATGTGCTCCGCGAGCCATCCTTCGTCACGGGCCATGGTCGATGCGATTCGAAGCGCAAAGCACTTCTTGCCAAGAAGCGCGTTGCCGCCATAGCCGGACCCAAACGACCAGATCTCTCGTGTTTCCGGAAACTGGACAATGTATTTTTGAGCGCTGTTACATGGCCAGCAGCTGTCTTTTGCGCCGGACTCAAGCGGTGCACCAACGGAGTGCACACAAGGAACGAATCGACCGTCGCTTCCGAGCGCATCCAGGGCGGCGCTTCCCATCCGCGTCATGATCCGCATATTAGCAAGGACGTAAGGGCTGTCGGTGATTTCTACGCCTATATGCGAGATAGCACTACCGAGTGGTCCCATCGAGAATGCAATGACATACAACGTACGGCCCCGCATGCAACCGCTGAATAGTTCATTGAGGGTCACTCGCATCTGTTCCGGATCGATCCAATTATTGGTAGGGCCCGCATCGAGACGCGAGGCGCTGCAAACAAAGGTGCGATCTTCCACCCGCGCAACATCGCTCGGGTCTGACCAGGCTAGATAGGAGTTCGGTCGTTTTGCCGGATTGAGGCGGATCAACGTCCCGGTTGCGACCATCTCCGCGCAGATGCGGTCGTACTCATCCTGTGACCCATCAGCCCAATAAATTCGGTCCGGTTGAGTCAGCGTGGCGATCTCGGCCACCCACGCTTTTAACTGTCGATGGCGCACGCTGGGGTGCGCACCCACGGTGTCGGATGTGAATATTGTGGTCATACCATAATGTCCTATGCATTCCCAATGCGTTATGCGGTTACTGATCGCTGTCGAAGATGCCTAACGATCGACTCTGCGTGGTTCATTGCCGTGGTCCGCGCTGTCCGCCTCGTTGACGCAGCTGCGTTTGATACTCAGTTGTACGTCGTAGCAGGGTGGGGAAATGCAAACCGAGTCGCCCCTGGATACGGTGCGAATTGCGACTAGCCATCATTAGGCGCCGTCGATCGCGGAGCGCGTTTCCGGCGAACACGACGACGTTGCCTGCGTGCTCCATGGCGATGGCGATGACCGGTTCACCAAATACCGACCGAATCGTCTCGATGTGGTGGGCGCACACGTCCGTATCTTCCGCTAGATTCATCACGAACACGCCGCGTGTCGAGAGAACCCGCCGTGCATTGTCGAGAAATGAGTATTCGACCACAGCGTTGGCGATGCCTCGTTGATCGTAGGCATCGACGAGCATCACGTCAGTGCGCTGGTCGGCGTCTGCCATCTTCGCAACATGTCGTGCACCGTCCTCGTTGACGACTCGCAGGCGCGAATCATCGGGTGGGACATGAAAGTGTGATCGCAGTGCAATCACTTCAGCGTCGATCTCGACTGCCGTGATGTGACTTGTCGGTAAGTGCCTGTGGCAATACTTGACCAGCGAGCCACCGCCAAGGCCGATCATCAAAATTCTTTGGGGGCGTGCTCGGAACAGCAGAAACCCCATCATCTTGCGCGTGTATTCACTGACCAACGCCTCCGGATCATCGAGGCGCATCTCGCTTTGAGTGCTGCCATCGAGCGTGAAACACATAGTCCGGAATTCGAGATCCTCCACCACGAATGGTTTATTGTAGCTACCGTCCATTATCCGTCCGAATAGCACATCGGGGATCGTTTCGGTTGGTTCTCGAAAGCGCAGCAACATGTCACCGCTTGAAGTGAGTCCACGGAAGATGAAACGTCTCTCATTGCTAGCGCTCATCAGTTACTAACCCCATCTATTGAGGATGCAGCCGCGAGTGCGTTGCGGCACTTCACTCTCTCGGAGTATCGCGAATTGATTCATCTTTACGACGTGTGTCGGATCGAATCACTGCGGTCTAACGAGATCGATTGCTTTTCATGCGCGTTTGCGCATGTTCGAGCGCATCGATCACGTTTTCTGCCCCCCGACCTGCGCGACCACACCGGCACGGTCGAGCTTCTGCAGGACGCGCGGTCGGACTTCGACCAGCAGTACCGTCGCGCGGTGGCGTTTGAAGCCGGTAACGATCTCTCGGAGCGCGAAGATACCGGTTGCATCAACATACGGCACGTTGCCCATGCGCAATATGCGTATCCTCGCGGGCCGCAGGATGTGGGCAAGCAGGCCTTCGAGCTTCCCAGCCGCGCACAAAAAAAGGGTCAGTGATGCTGTAAATCACCACGCCGCTGGTGCCGTGATCTGCGAGCAAATCGCGGGCACTCGTGCCCACCGGTGCCGCGGCTTGGAGTCCACGATCCAAGACCGTGGCTTCTTGCGGGCGGGTCCTGCACACTAATTGCCGAGCTGATTCAAAAATGGCCTGCAAGCCCTCATGTATCAAAGTAATCACAAGTTCATCCCTTAACCCAAGGACACCGCGTGTCATTCAATAGTAACCCTGCTCGCATGTTTTATCAATGTCGATACATGCATAATGATGTTTAAAACATGATAACTGCATTCCAGCTTCGTGCAGCCCGCGCCTTGCTCGGCGTTGACCAACTGGAACTCGCACGGCGTGCAGGGTTGTCCTTGCCCACCATTCAGCGCATGGAAACGAGCGACGGACTCATACGCGGCAACGTTGGTTCTCTGACCAAGGTTGTACAGGCGCTCGAGGACATGGGTGTCGAGTTGATTGGCGAAGGAAGCGTCAGCAGTGTCGGGGGTCGCGGCGTGCGGCTTCGTGACCGAGACGTCGGCACGAATAAGCGCCGCAATTAGGCTCCAAGGGGTGACTCTCGAGCACGTCCAGGGCCGCTTGATTTTGGCCCGCGGTGCGCCGCGCGGCGCCCAATATCAAGCGCGCATGGGGGGTGCCCGGGCACAACCCTCAGAATCTCTTGGGCCTGTTCCGCGGCGAGCGTCGGATCCTTCCGTAGCAATTGTGTCGCATGCTTCAGTGCGACCTCGGGAGTCGCAGCGGCCTCCACAGCAACGCTCACATCCCTTGTACCCTGATAATTGGTTATGTGCTTATATGAATCTCGTGTACCACGTTTGTCAAATAGCCGCTGTCTCGTTCAAACTACAGTGGCATACGCCGAGCGCCTCAAGGCCACGCTAAAAGTTGTACAGAGCGGTGACTCCGATCGTCATGGGCCGCACCGTATAGCCCTCCGGCACCGAGTTGACCGAGGGGTACTGGATGATGCCCTTCCAATTCAACAAGTTCTTCGCGTAAAGCCCTAGGGTCAACTTGTCGTGGGTGGCACCCACGTTCAAATTCACGATGCCGTAGCCGGGCGAGAACAATTGATCCAAGCCGCTGCTGTCGAAATACGCACGCGCCCGCCCGGTGTAGGGAAAATCGGCCCGCACGAACACGGTGGTCCTGTCGTCGATGGGACGGTCATAGTCCACGCTCGGTGTAATGCTGTACTTGGGCACGTTCAGAATCGACTCGCCCACATAGACGATGCCCGACCCTAAACCGGTGACCGAGGAGATGTACGCATGCGTCGTGCCGGCGTTCAGCGACAACGTCAGCGAGCGGGTGGCCAGCACCCGTAATTCCAACTCGCTGCCGTAAATCTTGGCGTCGCCGACATTGGTGGTGAAGCCGAAGCCACAGGTGGGAAGGTTGACGGTCTGTTGAATATTGGTCCAGTCGATGGCGTACACCGCGGCATTTACCGACACCCGGTTGCCGGCATAGCGCCCCTTGCTGCCGAGTTCATAACTCCATAGGGAGTCGGATTCGTACTTAGTCGGAGGAACCGCGATATTCAAGGTCGCATAGTCGCCATCGCAGGTGCCTCCAGGAACATTCGCCGGATCGGGACCTGTGGGCCCTCCCAGGCGGAAGCCCTTGGCTGCGGTGGCATAGACATTGCTGGAGTCGTTGATCGCATAGTCCAGCGAAAACTTAGGGGTGGTGGCGCTGAAGTGCTCTTCGTCCCTGTAGTACACCGGCAAACCGTAGGAGTAGAAACCGCCGCTGGTCACCGAGTACGTGGATTTCGCCGAGACGTAGCGCAAACCCAGCGAGGCCTTCAAATCAGGAGTGATTTGCAGACCCAACTCGCCAAACGGGGCAAGCTGTCGTTCGTCTGGATAGATATGCCCGAAGTAAATCAAATCGTTTGCGAACGAGACCCCAGCATAGTTGGCGGGACTCACGGGCGATGCAGCCGAGTCGATCGCGTAGCCATAGTTCTTGAGGAATGCCGCCTGCATGCCGGGGATGTATTCATCATCCAGATGCGTTTGATGCTGGTTCGAAAAATAAAATCCCGCGGTCCAGGTCATGGGCATGCCTGCGATGGACGCGGATTGGGAGCTCAACCGCACTTCCTGCGAAATCTGCTCCGTGATGGTCCGGTAGTATACCGGTGACGGAAGAAACGCCGATACGGTGGCCGTGGTATATGCCTGCTGCGCAGTATCTCCTGGCTGAGCTACGAAGTCGTTCGAAAAGATATTCGAGTTGTAGTAGGTACCGTCGGTGATGCGATGAAAGTCGCGTTCGAAGTAGCTGGTGATCGACGTCAATTCCGCCCAGCCGAAGTTCTTGACGATGGTCAGGCTGGGAACCGATAGAGTATCGACACCCGGCTCCGCCACTCGCTTGTCCTGGTCGTACAGACCCAGCGCTGGATACTGCAGAGCGCTGTCTGCCGCGTCCGTGCGCTGCCAGAAATACGCAGGTGTGATGGTCAGGTCATCCGAGGGGGCATACTTGCCGCTGACCCGGAAGACCTGGGTCTTGATATCGTTGACGTCGCGCCGAGCGAGCACGCCGGTGCTGTCGTTGATGCCCAGGGACAGAATGGTGCCGTCGGGGCCGGCGCCGGTCGCGGTGGGCTTGTAGTTGTCGACATAGCCACTTTCATCCGAAACATCCACGCCGAATCGCAAAGCAAACACGCCGTCGATCACGGGTATGTTTAATATGCCGTACTCATCGTGGTTGAACGCGCCGTGATGGGTCTCCGACAAATCCGTGCTGACCGACGCGCTGAACGAATTCAAGTCGGGCTGCTTGGTAATGAAGCGAATGGTGCCGCCCATGGAACTCGCGCCGTAGAGCGTGCCCTGGGGACCGCGCAGAACTTCGATGCGGTCGAGGTCGAACAGCTTCGGCTGCACCGCGCCATCGAAAGTATTCTTGACGGTGACCGAAACTTCGTCGATGTATATGCCCACGGTCGCCGACCCGGAGGTGGAGCTCACGCCACGAATTTCGATATTGTCGAGGCCGGGACCGGCGCCGGCTTGAAAGGAAATGCCGGGAACCGTGCGGGTGATATCGTCGTAGTCGGCAACGTGGTGCTCCATCAGCTGCAGCGAGCTGATGGCGGACACACTGATCGGAATATCTTTGATGTCCTCGGTGCGCTTCTGAGCCGTCACGGTGATTTCTTCGAGCTGTGCCGATAAGTCGGCGCCCACATCCCCCGCGGCGTGCGCAACCACGGCACCAAGCATCAGCGACAAGGCACTGCAACACGGGCCCCGCAGCGCGGCGCCCACGCATCCGAACATCGTCATTGTCGCATCGCTCGGTTGGCTCTCGTGGACAGGACTGACCGACACGATGCCGTCGTGAGAGAGGCCGCCGCGGTCACCGTCCAAGGATTGTGGGTCAATGAAGCGGGGGTGATGGCCCAAAAGAGGACGATCACCAATCGCCAAAGGCTGAAACAGGCTGAACACGATTCTCTTCATTGGATTCCCACTTTTTCGGTTGTAGATACGGTTACAGAGGGCGCACCAAGAGGCTTTCGGAATGGCGTCGCATGTGCCGGAAGAAGTCAGCAGCTTCGCGAAACTTGTAAAGACGCGGCACGTGCACCTCGATACGCGGGAGTCGCTACGTCCTACATGGCGCAGCGCCGTGGGAGTGCTCGCATGGCCTCAACAGCGCGTCAGCCGGAAACCGACGCAGAGCTGGCTTGCCTCGCCTTGATCGTGGCAATCAAGGGTCGAAGAGGAAATGTAAACTGTTGCCAGATCGAAAGTCTTTTGCGTTCATCTTGGCCTACGATTTCGGATTCGCCATCGCGAAATGTCCCGAACACATGATCGATCAGAATCAGGCTGTTGGCATAGTTGCAACGGGTGTCCTCGTAGGTGGCTGAATGATGCTTGCTATGAGATTCGATCGTCGTCCAGACGTACGAGTACCAGCGGGGCGGGTCGAAGCGCACATTGGCGTGGGCACAGGACGAAACGAGGGTGAGGATGGTTAACGCGCAAAAAACGGCGCTTTCCGGCACGTCAAATAGCGCGACCAGGCTGATGGTCACCAGGAAAAGCTCGATTGGGTTACCCACCGCGCCCTTCATCGCATTCAACTGAGTGATGTGGTGATGCGGGGCGTGTGTCCACCACAGGAACGAATTATGCATCGCTCTGTGCATCCAGTATTGGAAGAACTCGATCAGGAACACCATCAAGGCGACCTGCACGATAAAGGGCAAATGCATAACCCATAAAGTGCTTATACCGAGCGCATGTTTAGCTGAAGCCAACGGCTCGTCAGCCAGCTTCTTTACAAGTTCCGCAATCACGGTGGCCGCCAGGATCGTATAGAAGAGGTCGGTAGCGAATTCGCGGCCATTCGTACGCCAGCTGACGTGCCGCTCGCTGACGAACTCCAGCGCCACCACAATTGCCGTCACAAGAGAGGTTGCCACGATCACCGTCCAAGGATTGTGGGTCAACGGAGCGGGGGCGAAGGCCCAAAACAGGACGATCACCGCGAGCATCACGGGCTGAAACAGGCTGAGCACTATTTTCTTCACGGCATTCCCACCTTTACGGTTGCAGCTACGGTTATAAACACGCTTATCCTTGGTTGCCTATCTCGCACTTTGAGCGGCAATGTGAGGGGCTCGTCGTTCCCGTTCGACTCGGCTTTTGGCTGTGGTTCGCATTGCGTGTTTCGCGAACAGCAATTCCCCCTGAGGGGGTTCACGGAGGCGCTCGGGATGGCGCCGCGTGGGCAGGATGAAGTCAGCGGTATCGAGACCGGTGTGTAGCACGACGCCGCAAGCTTGTCGCTGCGGCGGATCGATCGGTTCCGCCACCGGAAGAAGCGCGAACTCGTTTGTAAAGGCGACTTTCATCGAAGCATCCGTCTCCGCTGTGCCAGTGGCACTCGTGGAAAGCTTCTCGATGCTCCGGTTTCCTCCCATGAGAAATCAACCGGGAGCGCGTTTCGCCTCCACGAGAGGATCTCCCGGGCTTTTATCCCGCCGTGTATCCCAGATTGATGTCTTCAGGGACTGCCTCTCTCGGACCAGCACTGAGTAGACTCAGCCGGAACCCTAGACGCACATTTATCTCAGAATATGCAAATGCGGTGCCTATAAGGCACCGCAGCGTTAAAAAGACGAAAAGTTACCTTAAAACAACCGCTTACATCCCGCTATCGAGGACCAGCGATTCTGCCTGCGGGTCTCAAGACGCTCCAGGATGACGCATACTGGCGTATCGGCGCCCCGTTAGCGGTCGCCAATCTGCCTGCAAAGCCAGAGGCCGCGCGAAGTCTACGGTCACACTGTCAGCATTGCCCCGTGGAGGAAACTCGCTAACTTCCGAGGCGGATTCTCGCCGGCGAAGCCTAAGAGATATCAATGCCGGCACGCCGCAGGCGTTCAAACACCGGAGCAAGCTGTCCCTCGTAGCGTAGCCAGAGGTCGACGGAGGTGGAATAGATTGGGCGTCGCACTTGGGCGGCGCTGGCTGTGGTGCTGGCCGTGCTGCATTGGCTGATGTCGAGGTACGCGTCGCTCCACACAAGACCGCGAAAGTTAAAAGCCACGCGGGCCCCCTCAGCCGGCGCAGTGACTAGCCGTTCGTAGGAAACATCCACGAGGCGTTCTTGCAGGGTGTCGTGCCAGTGGCGCAGCAGCCGCCGGTATCCGATATAGTATTCCGCGATCTCGGTGAGGTCATACGAGAACGGATACCGGCGATCAAAGAGCGTTTTAAAAACCGCGTAGCAGGTCGCCATGGGATGCCGAGTCAGGTGCAGCATTTTGGAATTGGGAACAGCCTTGTCGATGATTCCGCAGTAAAGATAGTTCAGCGGCATCTTGTCGACGAAGTGGGCCGTAACGTGCACCTACCCGGCGCAGAGCGCCGCTTTACGCACTGAATTCGATCATCTCCTTGACAGCAAGACGACCCCTTGTAGTATGACTAATGTGGCGTTTGGTAATACCTGCGCTTGATCTTAGAGGAACTGCGCTCTATCTGCGGTGTGGCGCCGGGCAGACGTACGTAGATGGTAGATGGCGCTATCTCACAAGGAATGGATTATGAGCGTGGTCTTGCCGCAAGCGTTTCAGCGTGGTGCGATTCGTGCCGCCGGACTTTTGTTAGCGATCGCTCTTTCCAACAGCGCTGTTATCCAGGCCGGAACATCGCAAGAGGCATCTGCTCCGGTCCACAAGATGTCCGAGCTTAAGATCGCAGCTACCATTCAGATCGGAAAAATTGCCGATTGGGTTGCGGTCACGTCAAACGGGGTTTGGGTCGGTAGCAAAGAGCCCAACTCTGTCAAGCAGGTCGATCCGAATACTAATCAGGTCACTACCGTTGAGATACCAGGCGAGCCTTGTGCCGGACTTGCTGCGGACTCGGAGAGCCTGTGGGTCCCATTGTGTGGGCCCGTGCCCAAGTTGGCAAAAGTCGATCTGAAAACACGGGTCTTGGCTCACGTCTTCAGCGTCGGGCCTGTAGCACCCGAAGGGGGCATCGCTATTGGCGCAGGCAGCATCTGGCTGATCACCGACAAGCATGGCTCTCTGGCGCGAATCGATCCTTCCAGCGGCTCGATCCTCCAGACAGTCCATGTCGCACCCGGTTCCTTTAATCCCGTCTTTAGCGAGGGACGCATCTGGGTAACACGCGCCGAGGGCTCGGAAGTGACGAGCGTCGATGCCACCACGGGTAAAGTTCTGGAACACATCGCCACTGGCACTGGACGCCATCCGCGCTTTGTCACGGCCGGCGGGGGCGCCGTTTGGACGGTGAATCAAGGTGATGGGACCCTCAGCCGCATCGATGTCGCCGGGCAGCGATCAGTTCTCACGCTGCAGCTGCATACTCCGGGTGTCGGCGGCGACATCACCTACGCAGAAGGCAGAATTTGGACCACGTTGATGAAGACGCCAATCAGCGTCGTCGATGCCGCAAGGTCGGTCATATTATGCCAATGGAAAGGCCCTGGTGGTGATGCCATAGGCGTCGGATATGGAACTATCTGGCTTACCAGCTATACCGCCGGAACGGTATCTCGCATCGCTTTGAGCGACCTGCCTGAGGATTGCCGCCCCGAAAAATGATAAATGACCGTCTACGCTGGGGAGCTCTCAGCTCGCCGCTGCTTCGGTCCACAATTGCTTTAGCGGGCGCGTTGCAGAAGTGACGTCGATTGCTTTTACGTAAACCTCGAGTTTTGCCAACAATGGCCAGAGCTTTGGGGGACTCAGCGCCAATTCTGCTTTCTATAACTACACAACTTCAGTGGCGATGCTCGCGGGGCGCTTTCTTCTCACCTTGCCCGCGTTGGCTTTGGCGGGCACGTTCGCAGAGCGGCGACGGCGGGGAATCACCACGGGCTCGCTTCCGACCGATACGGGGTTGTTCGCGGGGCTGCTCATTGCAACGATCTTGCTCGTCGCCGGCCTTAACTTCTTGCCACTGCTGTGCCTCGGGCCCGTGGCCGAACACATGCTGCTGTGGTTTTAAAGGAGAAATTCCAGTGCTCTCGTCAGTTCGCGCGGTGCTGGTCAGATGCCGGAAGGCGACTATCTGAAAGACACCGCCGTCAGCGGCTTCCACCTTGCCTTCGATTTCTTGATCAATGTTAGCCATCCGCTCGACAAGCGTTGGACCTTCTATACCGAGGTTTTCACATCCCAATCGTTCCAAGCGCGGGAAAAACCGATCTATACTCTGGATGAAGCTCTGACTTACGCGCTGAGCCCGAACATGCAGCTCGATTTCGGCGGCAATTTCTGTCTGAACGGCGTGACGCCGCGGGCCCAGCTCTATACTGGCCTGTCGCAGCGGTTCTGAGTCGACGGCACGACGCACATAACTTAGGCTTGCACGAACCCCAGCGTGAGGCACGGCCCGGGCGGAAAATCATGCGAGAAGTCGGAATCCTGGCACTAATCATCGTGAGAAAGGTCGCGTCATGACGAATCGATTGCTTCCCCGGCTCCGTACAACCCTGTATGCGCTGCGCGGCGGGTTTCTGGTACGACCGCTCCTGATCGCCATCGCGCTCGGCGTTCTCGGTGCCTCACTTTCGTCGCTGGAAGAGACCGTCCCACCTCTGAGCGCATGGGTTCCTACTGTCCTGTTCCCCTCCCGCGCCGATCCCCAGGTCGCTCAGGTCGTCCTAGCTACGATCGCCGCATCGATCATGACAGTCGTGTCGATCGTTTTCTCCATCCTCTTAATGACGCTGACGCTCGCGTCGATGCAATTCTCCCCTCGAATCCTCTCGAGCTTCGTCAAGGACCGCGTGACTCAGTGGACGCTCGGTA
>PLUE01000049.1 GCA_003164785.1 Gammaproteobacteria bacterium
GACGTGTTTCCCTGAGGGCTTACGCTCAACTCGCCGAACTGCCGGATGCGGACCGCATGTCCGGTGGTGAGGCAGGGGCGGTAACCGAGCGCTGTGCATCTACGTTGGTCGAACGATCCTGCGGTGCGTAGCGCGCATTCTGTTTGTTATCTTTATCGAACCCCAGTGGCATCGGAGCGGAGACAGGCCGGGGGATTGGGACGTCGCCCCGACTGTTAGCGGCGTCGGGAATCCGCGCGAATATGGCAGTCAGCAAGCGCGCTTTGCGGCGCGAGCGAATGCCGTCGCGCGCATCGACCTCGTACCAGAGCCGCCGATTCCAAATGCGAAGCATTTGGAATCAAGAGGTTGTTCGCGGGGCGAGAGACACAACCTCCGTGCGAAAGCAAAGACTGTGCCAGCTTTTTGGGAAAACGCGGCCATCGCCAAAAAGACGCGGATCTCAACCGCCATCATCACCCCGACGATCGTGAACAGAATGTATCGACGCGTGAAGGGTAAAAATTCCATCCCGCCGCTGCACCGCGGGCTGCCCAGCGGCATGGTGCATTGTTAACCCGCCTTCTAACTCATAGGTTCGCCTAACCGCACGACTTCCCGTTTCGCGCCTACTTTCGCGAACAGATAGAGGCCGCACAGTGCGTTATCATCGTTCCACTTATATATTTTTCTAAATCCATTCACTTCGAAAATCGAAACAAAGTCTCGCTCTAGGAATTTGCGACTAATCTCGGTACGAATTCGCTCTCCTTTCTTCAATTCACAGCTAAAATGTAGTTGCTCTAGTTTCACTTGATGCGGCTCAGTCGCTTCTAGATGCGATTCAATTCGATGCTCATGAACATTGTGAAATGCAATATGCCGAAATCGAAACAAATCGAAGTTGCCGTTAAAACGCCAATTAAGATGCTGTAGAACGGCGAGATTAGTCAGAATGGCCGTCTGATTGTTATATGCGGCCTCAAGTGTCGCGCTATCCTTGTCCAAGTCCGCTCCAACAAGAAAGTAATCGTCGGCATCCATTACCGAGTTCGCCCACTCTAGTAGCTCCGCGATTTCGGCGTCCTCCATATTGCCAATTGTCGAGCCCAGGAACACCACGCACTTTGGCCCGTCGACCTTGGCCAATTGTGATAGCCCACTACGATACGTTCCCACAATCGCGTTTATGGTGACGCCGCCTAGAGCGCTTCCGATCGCTTCAATGTTCTTTACTAGGATTGACCGATTGATATCAATCGGCATATACGTCACATGCCTGTAGGCATCGATAAAGCCGGACAGAAGATGTCGAGACTTTGAGCCGTTGCCGCATCCGAGCTCGACTATCGTCGACCGTCCCACGAGTTCCGCTACATGGTGCGCATTGTCTTCAATGATTCGACTCTCGGTTCGAGTTAAATAATATGTGGGCTCGCAGGAAAGCTGTTCAAATAAAAGAGAGCCGCGATCATCGTAATAATAAATTGAGCTAATGCGCTTCGGGTCTCGGCGAAGTCCTTTGATAACATCGGCAGGGTCAAAAAGTGTGGTCTCTGGAACGTCGTCTCCGACCACATGGTACTGACTGTCACTTGGCAAAGCCTGGCTCGTGGATCTACTTGTCATCGCATTGGCGCTCCCGGATTGGAAATATGGTAGACGGTGGCAGATGTACTGCGTGATGTCGATCATAGTGAAGAGAGAGCAGTATGCAACGCTGTAATGCGGTCACGAGTTAGACGCGGAACTATTTATCCAAGAGTCGTTCACCCCACGCGGCCGAACGGCTTTTACATGTGGTGCAAGAATGAGAACGTAACGTCGCTCTCCAACACAGCGCGTACGACTTGACATCCATCGACATAGACACGACTTTAGAGAACTATTAAACGGCCTTCACCGTACAAAAGCGCCCGGAGAACCATAGTGTCGCTACATGAGTCAACCGCCCTATGTTGGGCACCCAGCTCGCAGGTGCCCCAAGGTTTGCAGGGGGAATCCGGGAGATGGGCCGCAATCGAGCAATTAGAGTCTGGGGTGAGATCGTACTCGAGGATGTTTCCGGCAATTATGGCGCGCGCGAAAGGCGCCTGTATTACAACCGAAGATGGTAGGCAACTTATAGATTTCCTTGCCGGCGCTGGGACACTCAATTATGGGCACAACCCCGATGTGATTAAGCGCGCATTGCTATCCTATCTGGAGGAAGATGGAATTGTGCATTCCCTTGACATGGCGACTCCCGCGAAAAGAGGATTTATCGAGCTGTTTGACACGCTCATACTGCGGCCGCGTAATTTAAAGTATAAATTGCAGTTTCCAGGCCCCACTGGAACGAATGCGGTGGAAGCTGCACTCAAAATCGCACGGCGAGTTACCGGACGACACAACGTAGTGGCTTTCACGAATGCGTTTCATGGGGTTACCCTAGGTTCGGTGGCGGCCACGGGTAACCAGCATTTCAGAGCGGCAACCGGGCTTCCAAGCCTTGGCGTTACGTTTTTTCCATATGACGGGTACTTCGGCAACGACATCGATACCGGGGATTATATCGAGCGGATGCTGAAGGATAGATCAAGTGGAGTCGACCCGCCGGCCGCGGTGATTCTCGAAACCGTACAAGGAGAGGGCGGGATAAACGTCGCACGATCTACTTGGCTCCGTCGAATAGAGGGTCTTTGTCGGAATGTGGGCGCACTTCTCATCATCGATGATATCCAAATGGGCTGCGGCCGAACCGGTCCGTTTTTTAGTTTCGAGGAGTCTGGCATTAGTCCGGATTTGGTCTTGCTGTCGAAGTCGTTAAGTGCGTATGGTCTCCCGTTATCTTTGGTCTTAATAAAACCAGAGTTCGATATTTGGAAGCCCGGCGAACATAACGGAACATTTCGAGGCAACAATTTGGCGTTGGTGGCGGCTTCTGCGGCCCTCTCTGCCTTCTGGAGAACCGAGGCATTTCAAAGAGACATTACGAAAAAAGGTGAATACATGTACTCACGTGTTGCTGCATTGGCATCGACGGCAGTTGCGCGCACTGCTTCCGCTCGAGGACGCGGGATGGTGGTTGGGCTAGATTGCGGAGATAGCACGAAAGCGATGGACATCTCGCGGCTAGCGTTTGGTCAAGGGTTAATAATTGAGCGTTGTGGTTCGGAAGACCAAGTCCTCAAACTAATTCCGCCGCTGACGATAAGCGAAGTGGAACTTGGTCAGGGACTGGCAATACTCGAGGCTGTTGCCTTGCCGATACTGCAAGCGTAATAACGCAACGACGGCGTACGGCAATCAATACCAACGTACTCGCGTTTACCTGGGCCTCATTGCCGTGTCGCTTTTGCAACGGATGGACTGCTAGGTTGGCAGGCCGACCGCTTGGTTTTGCTGGCGGCGTCCGGGCCATGCCACACTTGAGGACTTGAGGGGTATTTGGTGCGGTAAGACAATGCTGTCGTCCACCTTCCAAGCGAACGCTAGATTGCATCCGACTGCAGGCCGTTCATCGGGAGTAATAATTCGTACGGGATGCAATGCTGGCGTTTTGGTTCGCACATGACACTGACACTTGATTCCAAGCGAATCGATTTGTGGTGTACTTTTTTCGGCGAACTGGGTGATGAGCATTTGTTATGTCGGTATCGTGCACTGCTGAACGACTCAGAGCGACAGCAAGAGTCCCGGTTCCACTTCGCCCGAGATCGATGTTGCTACGTTGTAACGCGAGCGTTAGTCAGGACCGTGTTGTCGCGTTATGCAGACATCGCACCGGAGGACTGGTTTTTCGCGACCAGCGAGTATGGTCGACCGGAAATCGCCAATGCGGATTCCTGCGCAAGAAGAATCTCAATAAATATCACGCACACGAAAGGTCTCATCATGCTCGGTATTGCGCAGGAACATGCGCTGGGGGTGGATGCGGAAAATACGTGCGCGCGTTCGATTTCGCTGGATGTAGCCAATCGATGTTTTTCGCACGAGGAAGGCGCGGCTCTCCGAGCACTCTGCACCGATCGACAACGGACGCGCCTCTTTGAATATTGGACATTGAAAGAGTCCTACATAAAGGCCAGGGGAATGGGGATGTCGATCCCACTCAATCAGTTCAGCTTTCGGTTCCCGCGTGAGGATCGCGTGGAGATCTCGATCGCTCCCGGACAGAATGATATGCCAACTCACTGGTGGTTCTGGCAATTCCGGCTAAGGGCGGAATATCTGGCAGCTATCTGTGCGCAACGCGTGTGCAGCAAGTCACCTCAGTTGGTGCTAAGAGAAGTGGTTCCTCTGGTATCCGAATGTATGCTGGAACATACTCTACTTAGGATATCGGAATAGCCTCATTGGTCCGGTCAAAGCCGCGGAATGGGTTTCTCTAACGAAACCGCGCATGGGCTGGTGGCCGCCCGCAGCTATCCTTCGCGATCCATTGCTTGGGGCGGGAAGGCGGTGCGTTATGCGAGTGACTGCGCTGAATGTTGCGGGCGCGCCACTGCCCGTCGACATTCCCGCTGGCTCCGGTCAACGGTAGAACCAATTGCCTGCTGGCCCGACTTTGCTGTAAATAGGGGCATGGTAAGCACTCTTGTTAATTTGTCCCGGTGTCGAATTGCTCTACTTGCTCTGGCATTTAGCGTCGACGGTTGTTCTTTGTTCCGTACCGCTCCCATTGAGTCGGCGGTTGTGGCGAAGACCGTCTCGCCGCCCCAACCAGAATTGCCCCAGCCGTCGGCCACACATCATTTTGACATCGACGCGGATACAGAGCTTGTGGGGTACGTGCAAAGGACGATCATTGGAAAGGAGGACACCCTGTCAGATATTGCGCGACGTTTCGATGTTGGCTATGAGGAAATGGTGCTCGCAAACCCCGGCGTTGATCCCTGGTTGCCGGAGGTCGGTCGCGAAATTGTGATTCCAACGCAGTTTATTTTGCCGCCCGTTCCCCACGAGGGGGTGGTTGTGAATCTCGCCGCCATGCGTATTTTCTTTTACTCTCCACACAAAAGCGGCGAGTCACCGATCGTCTATACGTACCCAATCGGAATCGGTAGGGAGGGGTGGAAAACCCACGAAGGCACTACAAAAGTCGTCGATCGCACAAAAGACCCCATTTGGATTGTCCCCGCCTCGGTGCGTGCTGAGCATGCTAAGGATGGCGATAAGCTTCCCGCACAAGTACCACCAGGACCGAACAACCCCTTAGGCCAATACAGACTTCGGTTAGGCTGGCCGACTTACCTGATCCATGGCACCAACAAGCCCTACGGTGTGGGTATGCGGGTGAGCCACGGCTGCATGCATTTGTACCCGGAGGACATCGCGGCGCTCTTCGACTTAATTCCAGTCGGCACGAAAGTCACAATCGTCAACGAACCGTATCTGTTCGGTTCGAAGGACGGGATGTTCTATATGCAGGCGTATGCTGTGATGGAAGACGATTCGCGGGATTGGACCAAAAAACGCGAGCGGTTACTCTCACGTCTACTGAGTCCTAAGATGCGCAAGGAAATCTCAGATCAGAACGAGTGGCCTCTCATCAAGGCCCTGGCTCAGGCGCCACGCGCGGTACCGGCGCCCCTTGCCGACAGCGGCAATGGAGTCGATGCCGTGATTTCCAAGGCGGTGCTTGTCAAAAATGTGCTACCGGAAGGCTCCAACTGGGAAGGCAAGTCGGAACTCATGATTGATGAAAAAACTTTCAATGATCTGATGGGCAGCCACGTGAAGGCGTCGAGGGCCATCCAACCGCAAGCATCCACGCAATAGCTACAACATTATGATCCTTTATTGCGTTGCGCTCCGCCACCGCTGATTTCCCGTAACCAGCGACGCGTGCAGGGCGGTGTTACGTCTGTCAGTGTCTGAGGCGTAGCCGCAGCGGCTCACCCCGCCGAGCAGGCGCAGCCGTAACACATCTTTGATCAATCTTTGATCTTTTTACATGCAAGCCGCGATTACACCACTCCTTCGTTCCTTTCTGGTCAAAAAAGGGCGAAGGATGGCGGTAGACAAGGTCAACAAAGGCTTACGGCGATACAACCGGCTTCATGCGGGGTCGGCTCCGGATCCGGTCATGCCGGACTGCATTCAGGCTTCCGTTCAACTCCGCAAATTGTCCGGCCAGTCCGGCATCAAATAGGAATGCTGTCTGCCATCAGTCCGGTATTGTGTCCGACGTGGAGCGAATCGCGCAGAAGCGTGAAGTCGAATCGCCTGCGGCGCTGCGCTGAACTAGTCGGGCCTGTTACGCTTGGGTGTTGCTCGCCGCTAGAAACTCAAGGAAAGGGATGACTACGAGTAATCTTCAATCCTCATTCGAACGCGAGGAGGATCGATTCGCAGGAAGGTTCATCAGTGCCTCCGTAGGCATGACCAGTGTGACGTATGGGATCGGCCGCTATGCATTCGGGCTGTTTATTCCCGAGGTGCGTCACAATTTCGGAGCAGCCACTGCGGATCTCGGAATAATTGCTAGCTTTAGCTCCTTTGGATACTTGCTTGCATGTCTATTGTCGTCGTATCTGGCGGGACGTGCAGAGCCACGTTCCTGCGTAATTGTTGCGGGCATTGTAACGACGTTGGGTCTGGCGATCGTCGGAATTGCCGCAAACGTATTGCAGGTAGCTATCGGCGTCGTTTTGGCGGGTATTGGAGCTGGAATATATGGCCCAGCAAGCATCGAGTGTATATACGTGAGTTTGCCCTCAAGGCGTAGAATTCAGGCTTTAAGCGCAGTGAATGCTGGCGCAACGCCAGGATTAATAATTACAGGACTGATCGCATTCGCCCTTCCAAGTCAATGGCAGCTAGTATGGCTTGTCATGGCAAGCCTTGCTGCTCTAGTTACATTATGGAACAGTAAGGTAATTAAATCGCGTATTCTGGTGGAACGTACTTTGGGGCCTCGCATTGCTAGAGCAGAGCATGCATATGGCCCAAGCACTCTCTCTCGGGTACTCAGTTTGGATTTTGCCGCGCTTTGTTCGACGATATGTGTATACGGTTTACTATACAAAGCGTACCTGACATTTGCTGTTGATCTCCTAGTATCGTTTGGCGGCTTACGTTTTCCATATGACAGGTTGTTTTGGGTTACGTTGGGGGTTGCCGGGGTACCGACGATCTTTGTTGGCCCATTGATTTCGCGTTTTGGCGTCCGCGGCATATTGACTATGACTATCCCTGTATGTGGTCTTTCTTGCGCTATGCTTGGATTGGCTCCGAATTCCGGCCCGGTCGTTATTCTTTCGGCTGCACTATTTGGTGTGTCCTCCATAGCTCCCGGGAGTGCCCTTCTCGTGTGGTCACTTAGGATATTTTGTGATCGGCCTGCGACCGCTTCCGGCGCTGCAATGTTTTGTTTTGCAGCCGCAATAATTGTCACCCCTTTGATTTACGCGATGCTAGTGCCATGGATGACAGCGCGAGCCTTCTTCATTGGACTTCTCGTTTTATCGCTGATAGTCGTTCCACTGTTTCCACAGAACCTATTTGATGTTCAATAAAGTGTGGTGGCATAGCGAACGCAATTAAAAGCACTATATGACCCACGTTTTGATCGAAATGACGTTGACCGGAACGCCTTGCGTCGCCAAGTGTTTCGCGCCCGCTTTAGGGCGATCGGTTGGATTCGGCTCAGTTCCGTTTTTCTGGCTGTGCGCCGCAAACTGGAACTGTCAGCAGCTAGCGCGCGTCAAATGGTTATTGTTGGCTGCGCGCAAGCGCGCCAGCAATGCCGGGTACACGCGATCCCAAACTCGGGTTGCATTCCAGCAACGCCACCAGCAACTCATGCCGGAACCGCATTCCCGTATGCCGCGGCAGCACCTGCCGGGGAATCTAAGAGGAGCGCAACATAACTTTCAGCAGCCGCGTAGCAATTTATGGTATGGTTATATGATGCCTTTTGATCAAACGTATTGCGCAGACTGCACGTTTGCTCATTGATAGCCGCCGAAGGCCAGCGGATTTGATGGAATGATACGATATGTGGCGATCGAACTTCGCAGGGCAAGGTCAAACCTCTAGCCGCGCCCGGGGTTGGAAGTGGCGCTCCCTTTTCTCGGTACTATTAAGTCTTATTTTCGCGATGCGGATCGCACCGAGCAACGCGACTGTCTTCGAGTTGCCTAGCGACGGCTCGGCAGTCATCGGTGCTGACACATCGATCACTACCCACTACGAAGACACGCTTCTGGACATCGCCCGGCATTATAGCCTGGGTTACGACGAAATTATTCGCGCCAATCCTGGCGTCGACATGTGGTTGCCCGGCGAGGGTACGCGCATTCTATTGCCAGGACGACGCATTTTGCCGCCAGGGCCGCGCGATGGTGTGGTCGTCAGTCTCCCTGAACACCGCTTGTATTACTTCCCCGCCGCGACACAGAACGGAAAACGGGTGGTCGTCACCTACCCGGTCAGCATTGGGAAGTTGGGCCGGAACACGCCGCTGGGGCAAACCCGCGTCATCGCCAAAGTCGTACATCCTTCATGGTATCCGCCGGCGTCGATCCGGAGAGAGCACGCCGAGGCCGGTGATCCATTACCAGCTGTAGTAGGCCCTGGACCCGATAACCCATTGGGCGACTATAAGATACGGCTCGGCTTCGGCGATGGCACCTATGAGATTCACGGAACCAATAATCCGACGGCTGTGGGGTTGGCCATCACGCATGGTTGCATTCGCATGTACCCGGAGGATGTGGCCTCGCTGTTTCCGCAGCTTCCCATAGGCACATCGGTGCGCCTAATCAACGTGCCAGTGAAAGTGGCCTGGGTCGGTGGTGAGCTATTGCTCGAAGCGCATCCGCCAGTTAACTCGCAGGGCGAGAGCTTTGAACCTGACGTCGATCACTTCTCTGACCTGCTGCGAGCCGCGGTGGGTGATATCACGATAGCAATTAACTGGGACTACGCGCGCGAAGTGTTGCAGAAGTCAGATGGGGTAATCGCCACGGTCGGTCTCGAAGCGGATGATCCGTCGGCGCCCAACTCCGATCAAGGCACCACGCGATCACCTACCACAGCACTTCGTGTGTTTCCATCTCCGCCAGCGCTCGCTGCTCCGGTACCACGGCCGCAATGAAGCGCGGCTGTAATTTGCTCGCATTGAATCCTACTTGCCATCGCGTGCGTGTGGGCTGTGAGCATAAGAGGGGAGACTCATCTTTCTCCACCCAATCGTCTATACGGCGCAATTGGCCAGATCCGAATCCTTGAATCGGTCACGCCGATGCTGGGATCTGTGACAACCTTTTCTGCACGCAGAAGACAGCAATTGATTCTGTAACCATGTAAGGTTGTTGGCCAAGTTTGGTATTTGGCAAATATTCCAATAAGATTCTATACTTGCGCGATTGCATGGTGCAAAAAGCGGCCCGCCGCTTCGCGAATTCTGCGGGGCGGCGAATATCCGCCTGCCGGTGACTCCACAGTTATTGGTCAGCGCGTAGCTCTGATCGCGGAACCGCGCCGCGCGGATTCGACGAGTACTCCGGCAAGTAAGTTTTTCTGCATGCACCAAGACCAATTTCAGCCAAAATTCGATACCGCCCGTGCTGAGCATGCGGAAAAACCTATCGGACGGAGTACTAATGCGCTGTAGTCAGGGGTGAGCGGGAGCACTACCAACTTTCCACAAGTAATCGCGCGTGCGTATTGCACAAGACGCGCGCGCCGGCGAGCGGGGCCGGGCTTCGCCGCTGCGAAATGAGGACTCCAGATCCTGAGTATCCAGTTGCCTCCCTGAAAGGAATTCAGAGTGCCGTTCTGGCAGCGGAAACATAATAAGATGGCCCGATTCTATGTTGGTATCTATTAGTTCTTTGCGCCTACATCTCGTGTAGCTTAAGCGTCGTTCCGTTCGTACGACTCAATATCCATCGCGACGATTTTGCAGAGAGAAAATTCCCCAGACCTCCAAATGCCACGACATGCGAGTGAAGCACAAATAATCGTGCAGCCGGGCACATGTGCCCAACGCTTTGTGTTGCGTCGCGTCGTAGCGACACTCGAGGACGGGCCCGATATGGCCACGCTTCCGGTAACCCGTGCTTTTGCCTTAATAGCTATTTACCAAGAGGTCCTCTTGAGCTCAACTGTGCAATGGCCACGAACGGAGCGAACAGAGTCCCTAAGGAATCATCAATTGTGATGATCTTTCGCACTTGGCTTTTGTCTTGCACTCCGCGCCATCATCGCAACCGCTGCCAGTTCTCATCTCAGCGCGGAACGTCCACTTACTGCAAGATCGCAATATTTTTCTCGCTGACGATGGTAATCACTCGCTTGATACGAATTAGCATACACGGCATGCGTCTTGGCGCTCTCCGGTTGAAGCCATAATCGTGATATCGAGAGAGATGCTTGGACCTTCCTTGACGCACGCGAGCTGTAGGGTGTACATACTCCCGTACCACGAGGACGATTAGCGAGCGCGAATTCGCGGCATCGCGTTCGGTTCAACAGCGGCAAGCGATAACTGACAGGGAAGATGCATGATCAAGCTGAATCGGCATAAGACAGTCCTCGATTGCCTGTTGTCCGCTTGCGATACCGATCCACAGCGCATTGTCTATACGGTACTCGGAGACGGCGAAAATGAATCAGCCATCTGCAGCTACGCCGAACTTATCACGCGCGTACAGGCGATTGCAGCCGTGCTGCGTGGGCGACATCTAAAAGGCAAAACGGTGCTTCTGCCAGTTCGCGATCCGTTACGTTTCCTAGAGGTCTTCCTCGGCTGTTTATGGGCGGGAGCGATTCCAGTCCCAGTAGCAGTTCCGCGACACGGTCAGACGAATGGGTTTCTGAGCGCGATTTCCGAAAACGCGCGGATAGCCGCCGTCATTACACTCGCCAGCGATCTTGATAGGCTCCGTTTGATGCTCGGTCATATGCTTCCGGATGATGCTTGGATCACCACCGAACAGCTTGCGTCCATTGGTTCGCATACAGGTGGGCCTGACGCGTCGGCTCACGACACGGCATTCCTTCAATATACATCAGGGTCGACCGGTCACCCGAAAGGCGTCGTTGTCACTCACCGCAATTTAATGAGCAATCAGAAAACACTTCAGCTCGCGCTGCAGACGGATCGCGAGACCGTGTTTCTCAGCTGGCTGCCGCTATATCACGACATGGGCCTTATTGGACACGCACTGCCGCCACTTTTCTTGACAGCGCGGTGCATTCTCATGCCGCCCACGTCTTTTCTGCAGCAGCCAGTTCGATGGCTCAGAGCCATCTCTAACTACCGAGCAACCAACAGCGGTGGACCAAACTTCGCTTACGAACTATGTCTTGGACGGATATCGTCTGACGCGCGCGAAGGTCTTGATCTTTCCTCTTGGAATGCGGCGTATAACGGCGGGGAGCCGGTGCGTGCGGATACGATTGAGCGGTTTTGTGCGACCTACGCACCTCACGGCTTTAGGCGAAATGCCGTTTATCCATGCTATGGTCTTGCCGAAAGCACCTTAGTTGTCACCGGAAACAAACGCGGTAGTGAACCTCAATTCTTGCGGATTAGTAAGGCGCATCTCGAGAAGGGTCACGCGAGCCCGGCAGACCAAGGCTCCGGTCAGGATATTCAGTTAGTGAGTAGCGGTGAACCGGCAGGCGATACGCGCGTGAGTATCGTCGATCCCTCTACTTGCGCCGCCGTCGAGGACGGATACGTCGGGGAGATTTGGACATCGAGTGAGTCTGTGTGCGTTGGATACTTTGGCGGCGAGCAAGAGTCGCGCGCGCAATTTGCGGCGCGTATTGCCGGGACTCGGCATCCGCCGTACCTTCGGACGGGCGACCTTGGTTTGATAAAAGACGGACAGCTATACGTTACTGGCCGACTTAAGGATGTCATTATAATTCGAGGCCACAATCACTACCCCCATGATCTGGAAGCCACTGCGTCGCGGAGTAATCCGTTATTGGCACGAGAATTGGCTGCAGCGCTGACAATTGACCACTCCGGCGAGACATGCTCGCTGTACATCATTTGTGAGTTAACCAGACAGGGCTGGCTACGTGCTATAGCGACCGATGTCGCGTCCGATGTGCGTGAATCAATTGCAGCCGAACACGGATTGCAAGTGAGGCGGGTGCTTCTCATCCGGCCAGGTACTCTGCCAAGAACCTCCAGCGGCAAAGTTCGACGGACTGCTTGTCGTGAAATGCTCTGCGCGGGGCTTTTCGAAACGCTGGAGGCTACGAATCCCGGCCGTTCGACGGGCGATCTTGCTTCCTGTGCGCTCGACTCGACGCCGGTGAGTAGCTAACGTGGCCACAATGCGCGGCGTAATCGAGCGTCGAGGCGTCAACATAGTACAGACCCTGCATGCGACTCTGTTGCTGTTGTTGCCCACTCTTGCCACTATTATTGCGATTGCGCTGGGGGTCGCGCACGGCGTGAAAGTGTGGGAACTCGCTATACTCGGAGTTATGTATGTTGCCACTATGATCGGAATCACACTAGGACTCCACCGAATGCTCGCGCATCGCTGTTTCCAAGCAAGCAGGGCTTTGCGCGTAGTGCTCGCGATCCTAGGGTCTATGGCTGCGCAAGGGCCCCCTGTCTATTGGGCAAGCAACCACCGTCGACACCACACTTACTCGGATGTCGCGGGCGACCTCCATTCACCACACAGAGACGGTGATCTGGAGCTAACGGGCTTGCGTGGATTCTGGCATGCGCACGTCGGGTGGACCTTTAATCACGCGTTGACCAATACAGCAATATTCAGTAAGGATCTCCTGCGAGACCGTGACCTAACCATCGTCAACCGCCATTACTACCTGTGGGTGCTCCTTGGCTTGGTACTGCCTGGCGTCGCGGGATGGCTAATCGAGAGAAACGGCGAAGGCTTCCTTGATGGCGTGCTCTGGGGTGGCGGCGTGCGCCTGTTTCTCTCGTATCACTTCATCAGCTCAATCAACTCTGTGGTGCATGTGAGCGGATATCGCCGCTTCAATACTCATGAAAGTAGTCGAAATAATTACTGGCTCGCGCTGCCGACACTCGGGGAATCGTGGCACAACAATCACCACGCAAACCCACGAGCAGCCAATTTCGGATGTACTTGGTGGGAGTTTGACTTTGGCTGGCTACTCATCCGTCTGTTTAGCCGCTTAGGGTGGGTTCGCAACATGAACCATCGCGTAGTATCGCTGGAAGAGAAAGAAGTGTTGAGGCCGACCACCCGAAGGCTACGAAGCGGTTTGAAAGAACGAAAGCTATAAAGTGGTACGTGTCGACTCGGAACGCTTGCCGTTGTCTACATGCGCACGCGGCTTTCGTGGGGTGAAGGCGCCTCCTCGGCGTCGCGCTCACCCCGCCTTGGGTTTACAGTGCCAGACAGCGGAATTAGAAATGGGGCTTACGTCTTGCTCGTGCCGGGCACGGCATGGGACGCGAATGGACTCACTTTTCCGGTGGACGAGACGAAGTCGCTTGAAGTCGACGACCGCGTCGCTATGCAAGACTATTGGTAAGGCAAGTAAGGAGAGGTGATGTCTAAAGAGGCAATTCCGGTAGAGTCACTGGGACAACCACGAGATTCCGCTCTGGAGATTACACCCGGAGAACTGGCGACCCGCATAGAGACGTGGCTTTGCCGCTACCTTGCTGATTTGCTCGATCTACAGCCGCATTCCGTCGAAACTTCACAGGCGTTCGCCCGCTTCGGCCTCGATTCCGCCTCCATGATTGGAATGACGGGAGATCTCGGAGCATGGCTCGGCTGCGAGATAGATGAAGCTCTCGTTTACGACTACCCGACTATATCGTCTCTCAGCCAGATTCTCGCGGCGCGTCCAGATGTTCAGCGAATCGTTGGCGAGCGAGCAGGCGCGGTTCGTACTATCGCCCCTGCGGTGAGTGCGTGAATGCGCCGTTCGAGTACTAGGCTCTCTGTGTCTTTCAGACTGCCTTTACCGCGGTATGAGCAACGAGTAATGCTTTTTAAGCAATGTTGTGATCGGCCGAATGGGCGCGAGAACATTGCGAATGCTGTTGTATAAGTCATTGCTAGTTGAGAAGAAGCATGTCGATCCCGCCGACGTTTAAACGCAATCCGGTACGCGATCCCATTGCAGTGGTAGGCATGGGTTGCCGCGTACCCGGGGCGGACACAGTTGACGATTACTGGGAACTACTGCTCGACGCGCGTACCGCGGTGTCGGAGGTTCCTGCCAGTCGTTGGAATGTCGATGAGATTGGGCTTGATCGCCAACATGACAAGCAACAAGGGTTCCTCCGATGGGGGGGCTTTCTTGATCGCGGTGACGCGTTCGACGCCAACCTTTTTGGAATCAGTGATCGCGAAGCACAGCACATGGATCCGCAGCAGGGGCTTCTTCTTGAAGCCGCATGGCAAGCGCTCGAGAATGGAGCGATTCCTGTTGGGAGTCTTCGTCTCCGAGATGTCGGTGTGTATGTAGGCATTAGCACTTGCGACTATGACCGCATGCTGAGTCGTAATCTCGATTCCCTAGACAGTCCCGCGGGAACGGGAACCAGCTATTCGATCTGCGCCAACCGAATCTCTTACACATTTGGGTTGCGAGGTCCGAGCTGCACGGTGGACGTGGCGTGCTCGTCGTCTCTGGTTGCTGTCCACCTCGCCTGCCAAAGTCTTTGGTCGGGTGAAACGGAAATGGCACTTGCGGGCGGAGCCCATTTAATTTTGTCCCCGGTGAAGACTATTACGCTCGCGGCCGCTGGCCTACTGGCTCCCGACGGGCGCTGTAAATGTTTTTCCGAACATGCAAATGGATACGTGCGTGGCGAGGGGGTGGGCATAGTTGTACTGATGCCCCTCGATGCCGCAATCCGCGACGGTCACAGAGTATTGGCGCTTATACTCGGGTCGGCAGTCAATCACAATGGCGTGAGCAATGGGCTATCGGGGCCGAGTGGGGCCGCTCAACAGGAGTTGATTCGGACCGCTTTGTCCCGTTCCGGTGTCAAGCCAAGCCAGATTGGCTACGTCGAAGCTCACGCGTTAGGCACACGAATTGGTGATGAGATTGAAGTGCGCGCTCTTTCAGAAGTGCTTTCGGACGGGCGGATTCGTGGTGACCGCCTCATCGTGGGCTCAGCCAAAGGCAATTTCGGTCACCTCGAAGCGGCGGCAGGTATAGCGGCGTTCATCAAGACGGCCATGATTCTTGAGAAAGGGATAATTCCGAAGACGGTTGGCGCGGAGCCGCTCAGCGGAAAATTACAGCCGACCGACTTTTTGTACATCGCTACTGCGAAACATGTGTGGCCTGACGATAGTGATGCCCGCAAAGCAGCCGTTAGTAGTTTGAGTTTCGGGGGAGCGAACGCGCACATTGTAATGCAAAAGGCTCCTTTCACTGGGACACCGACGCAGAATCGGGATCAATACTATGTGTTAACCTTTAGCGCAAACTCTACCGCAGCACTGGATGCGCTTGCGCATAGGTATGTGGAGTTTCTTTCCAAAGAACAACGCGTAACGGAATCGTTTGCCGACGTGTGCTTCACTGCCGCGGTAGGGCGGGAACCCCTCCCGCATCGGATTGCGATAGTGGCAAAGAGCTTTGTGGACGCCGCCGACACGCTCACTCGTTTGTTAAGCAGAAGCGCAGAACGAACGAAGGCGTTTCGAGGGCACGCGGTGCGACGAAACACAGGCCGGCGCAGCTGGATTTTTGACGGCAGTGTAAGGGTGGATCTCAGCGATGCGCCGGACCCCGTAAACTCAATGTACCTGGAGATCAGAGACCTGTTAGCGACGAATGACGCCATGCGTAGCGTACTGAACAACGGCTCTGACGTTGAGCCGCCGCTCTCCACAGTGGCGTTGGGCGCTGTCGTTTGTGCAATGATCCGATCGCCCGCCGCGGTGGTCGGTGACGACGTGGAACAATGTGTCTCGAAAGCCCTCGCCGACCAAGTGTGGCGGTCGCAATCATTGATTGACCCGATCGGCGTGAAAAGCGTACCGCAATATGCTGCGAAAGCCGTGTCAGAGGTCAGCGGTATTGCTGAAAAGTGGTACTTCTGTGCATACGAGCGGGATCTCAGCGAATCCGCAGATCGTCGGAACGAACTGCGGGTCCCAACCTTTCAGATGGACGAGAATGGTTCCGTCGGAGTTGTCGGCGGCATGGAGATTGCACGCGCGCTGGCGCATGCCCACGTGGCCGGAGAGCTTATTGACTGGAATCGTGTCTTCGGTGTGCTTCGCCGCACGTCGGTGCCGCTATACCCATTCGAGCGGACGACGCACTGGCGTACGACCGCTGTATCATAACTTCACCGTAAGAAGGGCGCTCACACATGGACAGAACATCATCGACAGTCGACGCCACCGATTCGCTATTCGGCGGACAAGTGGCAAGCGCACCACATGAATCTCGCGTGCGTCGGACGAACGAAGAGATTGAAGGGTGGTTGATAGAGCGCATCGCCACGTTGTCTAATATGGAGACCCAGGAAGTAGATCGCGATCGGCCGTTCGCCGACTTCAGTATGGATTCGTCAGTGATCATCACCGTAACTCAGGAGTTGTCCCGCTGGCTAGACGAGGAGATCTCAGTTACGATCTTTTGGGAACTACCGACTATACGCGATCTGGTTCGGGGCTTGACGGCGGCCGCAACATAAATTAACTACTGGTCATCGGGAGGCGCCGCAATGAATACCACGGCTTTCAAACCACAGTCGGGACCGGGTGTCTCTGGCTCGAGAACAGCGATAGCATCGTTGCTTTTTAATCCGTTCGACCGGCGAGTCAATGCGAATCCATATCCCCACTATGAACGGCTACGCACACTCGAACCTGTACATTGGAGCAAGCTAGGCGTTTGGTTCATCGGTCGCTATGACGATGTGCGCTCCCTTCTCAAAGATCGCCGCTTTCACGTTCGTGATATTCCAGCGCTGCTGTCCACGAGGGACAAACTCGTGGAGACCAGGCAGATTTCACCCGCTCAGCCGCGCAATCTCCGTCACCTAATTGCAGCCGCAGAAGGTTGGCTGGCCTTTCAAGAAGGGACAAACCACAAGCGATTGCGAGGCGTCTATGCTGGCGCCCTGAGTCGGAGCTATCTTGAACTGCTACGCCCCGTAATCCGTGACGCCACCCGAACATTGCTCCAAGACAAGTGGTCGTATGGCGAGATGGATGTAATGAAGGATTTGGCGCGAGTTCTCCCATTCCGCATCATCGCCCATATGCTCGGCCTTCCTGTCGAGATGTTTCCACTTATTCAATCGTGGGCGACGCTCTTGACGCGATTCGTTGTTTCATTTACGTCGCTCGAAGATCTCGCGTCTCTCGACAGGGCCTCCGGCGAATTCATAGCCTATCTACGTGACCTTATCGCGGAGCGGCAGCGGGCGCCCAACACGGATCTGGTTTCCACCTTGTGCATCGAGCGCGAAAAGCAGAATCAGGTACTCACTGAGCAAGAGCTTATTTCGGTCTGCATATTCATCATCGTTGCGGGCCTGGAGGCGGTCGAGCACTTTTTGGGCAACAGCACGTTGGCGCTGATCACACATCCGGAACAGTACAAACTCCTGCAAGAGAATCCTGATATTCTACCGAGTGCGGTCGATGAACTTCTGCGTTTCGATGCACCCCTTCAGTTGGTGATGCGCAAAGCACTCGAAGACGTGGAAGTGGGCGGAAAGGGGATTCGCGCGGGGGACTACGTGTACCTAGCGCTTGGCTCAGCGAATCGTGATCCTGAGCGATTTGATGAACCGGACGAGCTGATACTCGAAAGACAACAGAACCACCATGTCGCGTTTGGCAATGGGCATCACCTGTGCGTCGGCGCACAATTCGCGCGTATCGAAAGCCAAGAAGTGCTCCGTGTACTCGCAGAGATGATGCCGAATTTGCGCCTCGCGACGGATCGCCTGGATTGGGGGCACAGTTTGTTGGCCCGTGGGCTAGTGTCATTGCCGGTTAAATTTTCTGCACGCGGCTAGTGCCCAGAATACCTTCGTGCATCAGGGTGGCAGCGTGAGTGACGAACTCATCACTGCACCGCAAGAATCTCGCCCCCTCGGTTCCGGCGCTCCCCGTCGCACGCCGCGATCGCCCTCCGAGTTGGCGCCGGTGTCATTTCAACAGGAGTATCTGTGGAATACTCAGCGGTCGAACCCGTGCGACAATATTCCCCTACCTGTATCGCTGCGGCTGGCAGGCGACTTAAACGTCGATTGCCTGCAAGCGGCACTGCAGGAAGTGGTGCGACGACATGAATCGCTGCGCACCAGGATTTGCGTGGTCGACGGGATTCCTAAGCAACAGATCGAGGAGGAGGGCGAGTATCGATTGATGCAGGTGGATCTGCGCACCGCCTCTCACGATGGCAACCTGAATGGCGCAGCACGAAGCCTTGTCGAGCAATTTATTAGCCGACCGATGGATCTGGCGGCGGATCCGCTCTTTCAGGTCCAGTTGATTACGTTGTCCGACCAAGAGCATGTACTAGCAATAGCGATTCATCACATCATTACGGATGGTTCCTCCAACCTGTTGCTTTTTCGGGAACTGTGGAGTCTCTATGGAAGTTTTGTTCGTGGCCGGCCCTCGACGCTTCCAGATTTGCCTTTGCAGTACGCCGACTACGCCATCTGGCAACGAAGGACACATGGCCGTTGGCTCGAAAGGCATGCAGGTTATTGGCAAAAACGATTGGATAGGGCGGTCCGCATAAAATGGCCGGTCGATAGCGATGTGAAAAACACCGGGTTTCCTACGGTAGTGGCATGGCCATTTTCATTTGGGGCGACGTTGAGCTCCAAACTGCTCGACCTTGCGCGACGGGAACGAGTCATGCCGGCTATGTTGTCGGTGGCACTGTACGCGGCCCTTGTTTCAAACTGGTGCCGGCAAAGGGATTTTGTCATTCCCTTTACAATCGCCGGTCGTGACCATCCAGAGTTGAACAACATAGTAGGGTTGTTTTCGCAAGCGGTGCTGATGAGAATCGAGTTGAGCGGATGCGCAACATTCATCGATCTTTTGCATTTCGTTACCAAAGAGTTTGCTGCTGCTTGGCAACATCTTGATTGTTCGAAGGTCATCGGAACGGCGCCTGAGCTGGGTAGTACGTATATGCAGTGGGTATCGTGGACTCCGGAGGACATGGCTGGCACGCGTACTCCTACCGATTGGCACAATTGCGCCCCCCACCTTTCGATCGAGACATTTCTTGAGGGATATCAGCCGGAGGGCGTCAGAGTTGAATGGGAGGCAAATCTGCGTTTTTGGAATACAGCCGGGGATATTCATGTGTATGCAAGGTACCGAACGGACATCTTTACAGAGGATACGATGCGAAGCGTTTCGCAGAAGCTCGTTCTCATTGCCGAAAACGTGACGCGGGATCCTCGAATGTGTGTGGAGTCGTCTGGAGACTCGCTGGTCCGCGAGGACACAAATGTCACCGACTAGCGCTCGGCCAGAATAGGAATTCCACATAGTTGGGATTAGTTATAAATGTGACGTCTACAGGCAAGGAGGGATCGATGGGATGTCGCCACTGAGATTGGAGCTGATACCGAATGAGTTGTGCGGCGCGAGTCCGTAATTTACTCGGCATTAAAGAGCCTCGAATGACCAGACGAGCGGACACCTTGAATTGCGTGCACCTGGGCGGCGTGTCTTCGGACGTTGCGAGGAGTTTGAACGTTGAGCCGAAGACCATTGCCAATGTAGGTAACGAGTACTCGGAAGACGGGACTCGACTGCGCCATTCGATGAGGAGGCATCGGGTCGGCCGCTCGATTTAGACAATAGGGCGTGTGGCAACGGTCTTTTCTGCACGGCCGTGGGGCTTCTATCGCTGGCCGCTGGATCTGATTGTCGAGCAGGCGCAGAAGCGGGAGATGGTAGACGATACGATCAGCCGGGAGAGCATCTGGACGATCTTGAAGGAGCATGATCTGAAGCCATGGCAGGAGAAGATGTGGTGCAGCGGGGATTTGAACGAGGAGCACATTCGGCGTATGGAAGACGTACTGGACGCCTATCAACGGCCCTACAACGAGGCTTTTCTGGTCGTTTGCAGTGATGAGAAACCGGTCGCGCTGTTCGCGGACGCAACGCCGCGCTTACCGCCGCGCGGTCCGGGAGAAGTGATGATCAACGACTATGAATATTTGCTTGCCGGTAGCGCGAACGTATTCTGTGCGGTGGAGCCGGAGATGGGCCAACGTATCAACAAGGCGACTAACTGTCGTGACGGCTTGGGGTTCTCGAGCGTCAGGACGGAGTTGGCGGCCTATTGTCCCGCCGCTACGAAGATTGTGTTGGTGATGGATAACATTTCGACCCATAGCTGCGAGATACCAGCAGCATATGGGAGAAGACCTCGCCAAGCAGATATCGAATCGCTTTGAGATGCACTACACCCCGGTGCATGCGAGTTGGTTGAATCAGACGGAGATCGCGATCGGCATATATTTACGACAGTGCTTGGGGGATGGTCATGTAGGCGACATCGCCAATCTGAAGAAGAAGACCGCCGCCTGGAATAAACGGGCCAACAAACGGGGCCAGATCATACGGTGTCGCTTTACCAAAACCGAGGCGTGCAGGAGCATGGGCCATGCCCATTGATCTATACGGAAAAATGTGTTGCTAGGCCGGAGGCTTGCTTGAGATACAAAAGGAATGTCGTAGAGATCGCCAGGGACTTATTGGGGGTCTGTTTACTGGTCGCTGTGGCTCAGATACCGGTTCTGAGCTACGCCGCTGCGGCGCCCTACCCTGTGGTAACGAACAAGCGTCTGGTCAATGCCCAGCGGGACGACGGCTGGTTAATGTACCGGCGAAACTACGAGAGTACAGGCTACGCGCCATTCGAAGGGATCAATATCGGTAACGTCAGCCAGCTCAAGATTGCTTTCGACCATCCGAGCAATTTGTCGCAGGGGCACGAGGCCGCGCCGTTGGTCAACGGTAGGTATATGTTCGTCACTACGCCGATGAACCACTTGATTGCGATGGACGCCACCAATGGTAAAGTGCTGTGGCAGTACGATTTTCCTCTCGAAAAGAAAGCGCTGCAGACTGTGTGCTGCGACGTCGTCAATCGTGGCGCCGCACTATACGGGGGGCTGGTCTATATGGGCACGCTTGGAAATCATGTCGTCGCGCTCGATGCGCGGACCGGCAAGGTCAAGTGGGACACGACGCTAGCGCCTCCCGGCGTGGGTTACTTCATCTCCGGTGCGCCGCTCGTGGTTAACGGGAAGGTGGTCATCGGCGACGGTGGCGGCGAGTACGGTGCGCGCGGGTTTATAGTCGCCATGAACGCGATGACCGGCAGAGTCGAGTGGAAGACATATACGACGGCGGCACCCGGAACGCCGGGCGGTGACACTTGGCCGCGAGGCGCCTACAAGACGGGCGGCGGCAACCCGTGGATCACCGGAACCTACGATGATAAGACCAACACACTCTATTGGGGTGTGGGCAATCCCGCCCCGTGGCTGTCGATCATGCGTCCGGGCAAGAACTTGTATACCGATTCGGTGGTTGCGTTGAATGCGGATACCGGTGAGGTCAAGTGGTACTACCAGTGGACACCGACTGATAGCTGGGATTACGACGGCGCCAACGAAACCGTAATGACAGACCTCGCATACCATGGCAAGGTGTACCATGCACTCGTGCATGCCGACCGAAACGGTTGGTTCTTCGCGCTCGACCGCACGAATGGCAAGTTGATCTACGCCGAACCGTTTGTGCATGTGACTTCTATCACCGCTATGAAAGATGGCATTCCGCGGCCAAACCCCGAGATGCAACCGACCATCGACAAGCAGGTCTTTACCTGTCCGAGTTTTATCGGCGGCAAGAACTGGTGGCCGATCTCCGTCGATCCGCAGACACACATGGCGTACATTCCAACGCTGCACGCCTGTATGGACATTAAGGGGGCGGCCCCTGTCGCTTACAAGGCGGGACTCTATTTCGTCAATGCACACTTCGAGCTCAAGCACGATCCGACCACTGACGACTGGGGTTCGGTCCAGGCATTGGACCTGGATTCCGGCAATCAGGTCTGGCAATACAAAACCCATCTTCCCTGGTCCAGTGGGACGCTGGCGACAGCTGGCGGCCTTATATTCAGCGGCAGCAGCGATGGTCATTTCATGGCGTTTGATGCCAAGACCGGTAAGGTGCTATGGATCAGCGAGCAGCTGCGTTCCGGGATTATTGGCGTACCCACGACTTACGTCGTGGATGGTAAGCAGTACGTCGCGATCTGGGCCGGCTGGGGTGGCGCAGTGCCAATGTGGGGCGGTCAGGTGGCCAGCGATCCCGCGGTGAAGACGATTCCGAGAGGCGGTCACCTCTATGTCTTCGCGTTGTAGCAACGGACTGCGCAAAGTCCAGTTGGCCGCATGGTTGCTCGGCGCGATGCTGATGCACCGAAGTGGAGCCGCAATTGTGCGGCATGTCTGTATTGAGCAGGTAAACCCCACGCGGCGGACAGATATACGCATCGTTTGGGCAGCCGTTATGTTCAATAGGGGGCTCGACCGGTTGCGTATCAGCGGTCGGCTGGACCCGCTAATCGAACTGTTTAAGCGCGCCGCTGGGGCACAAAGCTCTGCGCTGCATCTGCAGCCCGCGATCTATCGACAATCTGCGGTACCCACCTCTATCGACGGGGATCGCTTGATACAGTCGGACGCTGTGACAAGAAACGCCGGCAACAAGCACAGCCGGATCCCGCCTGCCCTCTACACGGACAAGCAAGCGGTAGCGGGCGCTGTCGCCTACTATCAGAATTGCGCGATGTGTCATGGGCCGCTGCTCGACGGTCAGGCCGGCGGCTATCCCGGTTCAGCGTTGAGAGGGCCAGATTTTGCAGATCCAAGCTACGATTTTCGTATCAAAGATATCTTTAATTTAGTCGTAACGTTGATGCCTGCAGCGACGCCGGGCAGTCTGCAGCCCGATGTGTACGTGACGATCATGGCGTTCATTCTGAAACAGAATGGCTATCCCGCTGGGACCGAAGATTTGACTTACGAAGCATTGGCAAAATCCTCCGTGCCACTGCGTTTCTATGGAAAGTAGATAATAGGTGCTTTTTACTAAAACCGCGAAAAGGCAATCGTGAGGTGTAATCCTGAGCCCCAGAAATGTGGAATTCGCATACTGAAAATCACATACGCCATCCTCAAAAAGAGTGCCGTCTTCGGTAAGGTTCATCATCATTGCTGCCCTTGCTCTGTCATTGGGGCAGCTCAACGACCACCGGCTGAAAGCTGGCTGGTTGGGGCGGCTAAAGCCGACCGGCGCAGCCGTCCTGAAGAACACTCGCCGATACGGCCCTCTCTTTCATTTTTTCTCCTTCCTTCGTTTTTACTATGAGGCACAACATCGGCGAAGCGCTTGCAAATGCCTTCGCCTGGAAGGCGGGAAATTTCTCCCATCCCTGGTGCGACATTAATAACTCACTTTGAACGTCGGCGAATCCTCCACCTTCATTCGCCGCCGATCATATATCCGCGTCGTCGCAATGTTCGCATGCCCCAGCCACTCCTGCACCTTGGTGATGTCAGCGTCGTGGTCCAGGGCATTGGTCGCCGCTGTGGCGCGAAGCGCGTGCGCGCCGATCTTGAGGCCCAGGCCGAGTGCATACCGCCGCACAAGCTTGTAGACCCCGTCTGGGGTAATGGGATTGTCCAGGTTGCCGGTGCGGTTGTTGCTGACGGGACGGAAGAGGGCGCCCTCCGTGTCGGCTGCGTGGCGCGCCTCGTCAAGATAGTCGTTGAGGAGCGCCTGGGTGCCGGCGTGCAGCGGGATGTATCGAGTCTTGCTGCCCTTGCCATGGACCCGGAGATGCGGCACCCCGCGCCTTGAGTGGATATCCTTGACCTTCAGCTTGCAGAGTTCCTCCCGGCGGAGCCCGTGGTAAAGAAGGGTCGCGAGCAGTGCGCGGTCCCGGAGGCCTTTAAGGCCCTTCTCGTTCGGTAGACTCATGAGCTGCCGAGCTTCCTTGTCGGCGATCGCCGGCGTCTTACCCTCATAGCTGTCGACCTTCGGCCGCTTCACGCCCTTGACGGGGTTCGTCGCCACGGCGTTCTTGTCGGTCATAAAGGCATAGAGCGACGACAGCGCCGACATCTTTCGCCGAATCGACCCCGGCGCCAGCTTCCGGGCATCCAGATCCTTGCGCCAGGCAATGACATGAGCCCGTGTGATCAGTCTGAGTTCCACCGGCGTCCGGACCCCCGCAAACGTCATGAACTCTTTGAGGTCGTTGCGGTACGCTCGACGTGTGTGCAGATTGTCGATGTTGCCGAACCACTCCGTTTCCGGGGGGACATCGGCCAATTGGGAGAATTCCGCGCTGGTGAGCACGCGCCGCGGCAGCGTCGGGCGCTTCGGGGTGAGATGTTTGGAGGTAGGCATAGGCGCCCTATTGTATATTGATAAAATATATTATCAATATTGAGCGAAATAGTTTTTTTCGTAGTGTTGTCAGAAGACGATTTCAGTGAGTAGACACCGCAAACACCTAGCGCGGTCTCGTTCTGTCGCCGCGGCGAGCGGGCGAACACAGCATTAATGCAAATGCTACGCCGTGAAAACTTGCGCCGTATGATCACGACTCAGCCCGCACTTCCGTGACACTACCGCAAACTCCCAAAATCGACACTGAAAATATCGGTGAAACTGACAAGACGCTCCGCGATTGCAAAGCCACCACGTGACAATGCGAGAAACACAGCATTTCTGGCAAACCTCGTCACCGAAAACTAGGTTCTCACTCCTCCGCCACGACCACTGGGATGGTGGCTTGCGCTTCACATACTCTAAATCCGCTATCGGGACAGAAGTTATTTCCGGGTCGATCAGCACACTCTACCTTCACATCGATACGAAGCTCATGATCGCCTATCGATGAATAACCGGGATATGTGATGATGCCCCACTCTAGAGGCAACTCCTGACCTACGTTCTTGTCCCAATCGGCATGGCCTAGCACTAAACTTCCCACGTCTGACACTGGGCCATGTACCCGACCCGCCATGTCTCTAATTGTCTGTTTTTGACAAATTAGCGAGGCATCGTAACTGACTGAAATTGGCTGACCGGGTCTTGCTCGAATGGCATTAGGTGATACAGCCATTGTCTTCGCGAATGCATCCGGTCCAATGCCGCAACCGCAGCCAGGAATCTGGCGACTCCGAAATTGTCCCCCCTGGAGCGTCTGTTCGTACGAAGTCAAGGTAAACGTAGGCGTCCCTGCATTTGTGACAGGATCATGCCGAGACGACGGAATATAGGTCACGATAAGATGGCCTTGACTCTTCCCCTGGCCCAAACCAGGCCATTCATCATGTCCTTGCAAACTGAAGCTGAACACGACTTGGTTCCCTTGTCTACCAGCAACACATGTAGACCAGGCATTGCATTGACGATCTCCGGTCAGCGAATAGGTGTATGAACCAACTTCATAACCCGGAGGTGGCAGATCTGATTGTACGACGTAAATTTCACTGAAGCTTTTCCTGACGCCGCTCAGCTTCCAGTCCGAATCGAAGGTCTTCACAATAGGCTGGGAAGTATTCGCCTTTGCCAACTTTGGCAACGAATCTGAGAAAGCGGAAACAAGGGTGGCGCTCTCTCCGGCACAACCAGTATCGGGACACACCATTGCTTTGTTGCACGAGCCATTGCTCTTGAAATCCGCATCACCGCGGACCAAAATGCCCAACACCTTGTTCGTGATGGAATTGAACACGGGCGATCCGCTATTACCACCAAAAGTATCTAAATTGGAAACGAAGTAACCTTTAGCGGTCGATACTGATCTCACGTTGGCATGGTCGGCCATTTTCAGTGGCAAACCGAGTGGATATCCCAACACATAGACGGGATCTTCGAGTGCCGCCGGCTTAACTGTGTCAAGCTCTAAGCGTGGATGATTTGAAATTGGGCGGCTAACCTTGACTAGAGCGAAATCTCGCCCGTCTGGCTCAACCTTCCACGCAACAAGCGATTGCATCTCATAGACATCGGATTTAGGAATTTCTACGGGAATGCTCGACTCGCCTGTGCCAGCCTTTTGGACGCGGTATCCAAACACTATTCGCTTCGTTTTAAACGCGTCAACGCAATGACCCGCCGTTGCAATCAGATCGTCTCCCACAACAAACGCTGTGCACATGGCGACGACTCGCTCCGTCAGAAATGCTTCGCCGGAGCACACGTTAAACTGGGCTTCTAGCGATCTTCCGATAAGCGCGAACCGATCATCGCTCTCAGCAAAGTGGTCTGGGTCAACTACGGCCGCGACGCTGTCTGCCGCCACTAACCGGCGCGGATCCTGAATCTCATGGTACTCGACCCGTCGGTCGAAGCCGTAGATCGTTTTTTCACGGTTGATAATCTCACCGATCAGCAGAGCATCCGAAACCGACTTGAGCGTCGACGACTCCGGCGACGCATAAGCCGTCTTATTTCGCCGTGTCGAAAGAACCTCCCGCAATTGATCGATGGTGAAACCGGAGAGGTTCGGCACATTAATCGCGGAAGCTGGCGATTCATCCGCTGAGGCGCGGCCCATTAGACCGAACGCGCACATTATTATCGAAATAGCAGTTAGAGTTTTCACGCTCACCCCTTTTTATTGCTTCGAACTTATGCGCGCAAATGTTTGACGGTAGATCCACCCGAGTTAGCTTATTTATCCATTGAATCGGTGACTATGAATCCCTTAACGAGCGAATTATAGCTCCTCTCGCGGGTCAGGACGACGCCGCCATTTCGTTGGCTTCCACCAGCACTCCCTGAAGTATTAAATTCCAATGTATGCAACGTCGATTTGTCCGCATCAATAACCACGCCACAGTGGTCAACTGCATCGAGGTTTGCGGTTGCGGTCCAGTCGTAACAAACGATCCAGCCGGCGCGCGGGAGAACGCCAGGTCCGGCGGCTTTCCATCTCCCTTTGGCATTCGCCACTTGCACCATTTTCCAGACGGCGGGCGATGGCCAGAAGCTATGGAAATCCACAACGTTAATGGCGGATTGGAGATCACCTAATTCAGTAGTCTTAGCGTATAAAGTGCACGCACAATAGCTAATGCCCGCCGCGCAGAATGCGGTGTATTGCTTCTTTCCGTTTACCACTTGATCGAATGGACATCCAAACACGGCGAGCATATCTCGTATTTTTGTCCAGGAATTGTCCCATCTATTAACGCCCTTAAAGGTTATCGCCAGTTCCAAGAGGCGTTTTGGGAAGTCTGGAATTGGATCAGGAATGATCTTCTTATCATTGCTTTTCTGGAGCGACTCAAGAAACGCAGATGGATAGTAGGCTGGATCACTATCGGCGGTTGGATCACCCCGCTCGTACCCGCTAACCGGCAGCCCCGCGGCTTGCGCGAGCGTTAATTTCGCACAAAACGCCGAGCCACTCCAAACGATCAAGTCGCGTCGATTCATGTAATGCCTCTTTTGCGCCGTGATGGATCACGAAACGGCAACATTTCAACGTGCCTCAGGAACCTTCCACTTTTATCACCATTAGCTTCGGAAGATGATGTCCGGATACATCGTATACGTCGAAATTAAAGGTCTGGTCCTTATCTTTATTGCAGCCAGCCGTTCCGGTCAGCTGCAGCGTGGTCGGTGACAAAATACTCGCCACAAAGCAGGATGGCGCAACGGGCGACCATTGCACACTTATGTAGGGGGTCGTTCCACCGGTGATCTGGTAGGTCGCAGAGCTACCGAGTTTAATGTCAATTTCTGTAGCCCCGCCTGGCAGCACTATCGAGAGAGGTGCTATTGGGGTCGCATCCGCAACTTTGCAAGTCACATCGGCAGTGGTGGTCTGTACGCTTGTGATTTGAAGCACGGACTCGATAGTCGCGGTAAGCGCCTGCAGCATTGCTGATAGCTGCGCATCGTCATCTAGAGCCTTCTGCTTTGCGGGCGCCGTCGGCGGAGTTTGCGAACTCGCAATGACATTTTGCAGACCTGAACCAGCACGCGCGAAGGCACTTGCATCCGGTATCACAGTGCGTAGCTGATTGTTAATTGTTGTAATTACGCCTGTAAGAGCACTGATCAGGGTAGGGCCGGCCTTGATGTTGACCTCACCTTGCCACTTCTTCGCTTGCGCAATTGCCGCGTTAGCTTGAGCGACAGACGCCTCGGCATCCGAGCGTTGTGTCGCTGAGATTACCTGATCGTCTTTAACGTACTTTTCAATTTGTTGGGTTGCATTTTCTATGTCAGCAATGCCGGTTCGTAGTTGGCGGTCCGCCGCAATGAGCGCTCCATAGGAGTTTTCGATGCATACGATCGCATCAAGCCCGTTTGAATACACCATTGTTTGAGCGGGATTGCCGTACAAGCCGCCGGCAACCGAACTAGTCGACCCAACGGCGACCAATCCGAGAATAAGATCTCGAGACCCCTTAAAAATCGCACTTATCCCGGCTCCGCCTAATCCGGCGAATGTAGTTAGGTTGGATACACCAGTGATAAGCTCTTGCGACCTTATGCGCCTCGAAAGCGCGGAGTGCGTTTCCCGCAGCTTCACGACTGCGGTACTGAATGTCCCATCGACATCGCGCGGCTGTTCGATGCGAGGGTGGAAAGAAGCGCATCCGGAGACGCCAACTAGCTGTACTACTAGTAAGACGGATATTAGAAGTCGCGCCTTACAGTCTCGTAGACTAAGTGATCTACATTGAGGCCTGCGATTTGGATCTGAAGATATAGCGCTCGCCCGAGCGTACCTCGCTGCGCTAGCCGTTTTCAGAGAAGAAGCCGGAGACGGAGTGCAGCGCTCTGCTTCCATGCCGCGCATTTTTATCAATGTATTCTCCGCATTCCCTAGCTTGGAGCAGGATAGCTCTCTTTATGTGAATGGGGAAGTGGATAAATTTGATTCGGCCAACGGGAGTACATACAGCCACTCGGAAAAGTGAGGCTCGAACGTTCGCGACGGTCTGAGCATTGCGCGAATGCACCCTCGATATCTGGCGCAGGCAATCTGGCCGCCAGGTCGATCGATGCGTGAATTCACCGATTCATCTCGCCAATGGGCTTCGAACATATCAATTTCAACGGCGTGATTGTGTTTCCGTTTGACAACTACCGGGCGCGACTCCTTTCTTCTCATTGGGGATCGCGGCGCCGATGGAGAAGTGAGACTTAAACTACTCGGCAGCCGACCCGGTGCGGTCGACACCAAAAATGAATCGGCAACGACGTGCAGCCGCAATATGGTGCAGCGCGTCATCAAAACGGCACTTTCTGCAACGAATGTACGGCGAGGCCGAGTCTGTGCATAGAAACATACGTACCCCTCTGGCGGAAGCCCAATCGTGTCGCTGACACGACTAATTGATGCGATTGGCCAGCGTTGGCTGAAACTCACAGGCTCACTGCAGCGAACATTCCGAGTGCAATTCCGTACCGACAACAGACTTCGCGATTGCGATCAAGTGTGGATGGTGAGTGAAGAAAAGTACCTGCGTCGACTTTGCGACTTCCGCCAAAACCTTGAATCCCGCATCAGCTCGTTGGTCGTCGAAATTTACGAAAAGGTCGTCGGCTAGGAATGGCAGCCTGATCCCCGCCGCGACGGACTGCTCGAGAGCGGCAAGCCTCAAGGCCAAAAACAGCTGGTCCGTCGTGCCCTCGCTCATGTTCTCGACTTCGACCATGGTCCGACCGTCGTCCCGGAGACCGAGAAGTCGTGGCGTTGGACCGTCGGTGTCGACCCGCAGCGTCGCATATCGTCCAATGGTTAGCGTCGAGAATAACTCACCCGCGCGCAGGAGCAGTGGATCCTGATGGCGCTCGCGATATCTCTCGATTGCCCATTTGAGCGTTACCGCCTGCGCCCGCTTGAGTATGTAGTATTCCGCCAGAACACACAGTTCTGCCCGTGCCTGCTCCGCGTCTGCAGCGGCAGCGACGGCGGAGGTAGTGTCGTGGTCGAGCGCTGCGAAGAAGGTCCGCGCCTGACCGTGCGCGTTCGCCGCCTCGTCAGCCTCGTGATTGAACTCTTCAAGTCGGGTGTTCAAGGCCGAGACGTGCTGTGCAATCTGCCCTGGGTCGGAGACCGTAACCGCGGCGACGAGTTCGTCCAAGCGCAGCCCGTCGCCCTCTTCTAGGATCCGTCGCTCGGTGGACGCAATCGCCTCCCTGGTGAGGCGCATCGACCGCGATCTCTCGATTGCCTGCATGACCTCGGGCCGCCCGGCAGATTTCGCCTCGATCAGCAAAGGCGACAGTGCCTCCTCTGCCGCACTCAGCTTGGCCTGTGCTTCTTTCGACTCTCTCTCGCGACGTAGATCGTCCTCATCCAGCGCAGCTAGGCGCACTGCAGTCGAACGCGCAGCCGCCAGCCGATCCCTAAGCGTCCGAACACGAGTTCCGCTCTCTCCCGCCTCGACGCCAATCCGGTCGGCGGTTTGTTCGATGCGAGAGGCGAGCTCGCGCGCATCCCGATCGATGCCGTCAATCCGTCGGCGCAGAAGTTCTTCGGATGCCACCGCCTCTCGCAGTTCATCCAGAAGATCAAGAACCGTGCCACAGGTCGCCACGTCGAGTTTCAGACCGGCTTCGTTCACGGCTGTAGTCCAAGCCTCAGCGTTCGCCGCTACGTCGGGACTGAGCCGTTGCTGGCGCCGATCCAGTGTCACGGCATTTGCCTCAATCTGGTCCAGCTCGGATTGGGCGAGACGACGCTGTTGCACAGCCTCCTCGATCCCGGCCCGTCGCCGCTCCGCCAGGGCAAGAACCGGAGCGAGTGCGCCGCCGGTGTCTGCAACCCGGAGGCTGTTGTAGATCGCAGACCTGGCCGCATTACGCTGGCTGTCGGCGCGATCTGACTCGGCCTCAAGCTCTCTCCGCTCCCGACCCAATTCTTCGGCACGCGAGCGCTCACCCTGCCAGCTCTGGAAGCGAGTCGGCTCCAGGGCCGGAAGACCGGCTTCCGCCAAGCGAGTGGTCCAGCGGCTTGAAATCTCAGTCTTGCGTCCCCGCACCTCCTCAGTGCGCCTGTCGCCCTGCGACTTCTCTAACTCGTGGGTCGCCTTTGTCTGTTCGAGGATCGACAGCTGACTGGACGCCTCCGCCAGTGCAAACCGGAGATCCAATTTTTGGTCCGCAGCCGCCACGCTGGCTTCAAATTCCGAGACTGCGGCACTCGGCGCGTCGAGTGGCACACCGGTGAGGACATGGTGGCGCAGCGGCTGCCACCGCTGGTCACGGGCTGCACGCGCATCCGCGATCTCCTCTGGTGAAACCGCCGTGCCCCTGACCACCTGAGCAATTTTCAGGGCAACCGCATCTGCCTGGTCGGATGCTCTACGAGCCTGCTCTTCCTCACGGTGCATTTCGTTTGAAACTTGGGCGAGAGCGTCCCGCGAGTCATTGATCTCGCGTGTGTCTATAATCGGTAGTTTCGCGAGATCTGAGATATCGCCCGTCCAGGGAGCGAGCCTCGCGAGCGACGAAATCGTCAAGGTTGCGGCTGTGGCCGCCCGCCGGCGTGCGGATTCGCACCGGGCGTCGGCGTCGGCGCCAAGTGCCCGTGCTGCATCGACTGCTTCAATGAAGGAACCAGAAGCGTCCTCGACCAATTGTTCCGCCAGTTTTGCCTTCGCGCGCGCGAGACGCGCATCTATGTCCTCGCGGCTTTCGGCGATTTGACGGGCCGCGGCCTGGAGCTCGCCGTGGACTCGGGCAAGCTCGCGCAGACGCGCCGCCACAGGTCGCTGCGGCGCCGCGTCCGCATTTCCTGTTGCTTCCTTCCGGAGTCGTGCGACGAGCGCGACGACAGCGGCGTGTTCCCCCTCCAGCCCCACCCGGTCGCGCGAGGCCTTGGTCTCGGCTCCCGCGTCTGCGACGAGCTGATCGACCTCATCTTGCGCAGCGAGCACCGTCGGGTCGGCTGCCACCTTCGACCGGCGCTCGGCAAGTTCGCCGCGAAGCTGATCGGCGGTGGCTCGCGCGCGCTGCGCCTGGTCTGCTTCCTCGATCAGCTTCTCCGCGGCATCTTCTCGCTGCCGTCCAAGGTCCAGAATGCCCTCGTGGGATTTGAGAGTCTCAAGCAACTCCTCGCGTTGTCGTATCAGCGGTACAAGCCTGCGCACGCGTTCCATCGCGCGGAGTTCCGCCTGTACTGCGTCGCGATCTCTGCGCGAGGCCTCGAGTGAAGTACGCGCGTGGTCGGCGGCGCTCTTTGCGTCCAACCAGGCCTTTGGCTTCAATGCGCCGTCCTTTACTGCCTTCATCGCTTCGGCGTACTGGCGGTTGGCTTGCGTGAAGGTGCGTGTGCCCCGGGTCGTTGCGCCCCAGATGCTGTCGGCTTCGGACTCAAGCCCGTTAAGCTCGGCGGCGATACCTGTCAGTCCCGATCCCGCGGCGAACAGCGTGCGTCCAAGGTCGTTGCGGGCCTCGACCATAGCCTTACCGCCTGATCGAAGCGCCAGCTGATCGAGACTAAAAGACAGACTGAATGTCTCCCGGGTCTGCCCTTTGAGCATGCCGGCAAGCAATGAATCATCCATAGTCGCGTCGTTGCCGTTAAGGAGCGTTCCGCTCGCGCCCTTCTTTCTTCGACAGACGAGGGTCCGGCCGTCCTCTTCAAGCGCTGCTCCAACGCGGAGCAGTGAGTAGTCGTAAACGAAATTGTAT
Organism: Gammaproteobacteria bacterium; assembly: GCA_003164785.1. GTDB lineage: Bacteria > Pseudomonadota > Gammaproteobacteria > Steroidobacterales > Steroidobacteraceae > Bog-1198. The sequence goes on from PLUE01000049.1 coordinate 32,673, forward strand.
GGTGAGCGTTGTGGGAAGCCGAAGAGTAGGTCCGAGACGGCGGCAAGCGACGTCGTTTTACCGGCTTCGTTGGCGCCATAGATGATGTGAAGATCCGGGCTGCCCGACCTGAAGATGAGTTCGCAGTCCTTGAAGTGGCCATAGCGCTCCAGCGACAGACGTGAGAACCGCATACTCAGACCTCCGGCGTCAGACGCGAGCGGAGTGCGGCCGAAGCCGTACTCAACACGGCAGTCCAGTCGCCCTGTGCAGCATAAAAACGCAACTCGCCTTCCTCAGGGTCGCCGAGAGTCGTATTGGCCGTGAGCATGAACCGCTCAAGGTCAGTTGCCAGCGCCTTCGCAAGCTCCGGATCAGCCGTTACCTCGTCGATGAGCGTACTTAAATCGCCGCCGATGGCGGGCTCGCTCCTGGTGGGCTCGCTGACGGTTACCAACACCTTCTCGACAAAGAGGTCTGGGGAGATCGCCGTCGCAATGGCTCGCACATCGTCGCGGAGCGACGCCGCGCGGTTGCTCAGCGCGCCAGCATCAGATGTCTCTCCGGTCAAGATGACTCGGGCAACCAGCGGACGCCCCGAGCCGTTAATCCCATGAGCACGGGCGAGTTCGGCATGGATGCGGCCGGCAACCTCAACGCTTCGTGCGCCGCTGCAATCGACCTCGAGCCGGACCCATCGGATGACGTCGAGCTCAATGCGATCGACCGCCGTTACCTCTTGATCTACGACCGTGACGATGACCGCGCCCTTTGCCCCGGTTTCTCGTATTGTGCGGCCTTGCAGGTTACCCGGGAATACCACGTACGGATCGGCGTTGACGATTTCAAATTCGTGCACGTGGCCGAGTGCCCAATATCGGTAGTGCTTGCCGCGTAGATCGTCCAGGCTGCATGGAGCGTAGTCCGCGTGACCCGGCCGCCCGGCGAGTGCGGTATGCAGCACGCCAATATTAAAGCTGTGCGCGTCAGCCGCCGGGTAAGCGGTGACGAGGTTGTCGGTGACGGCAGGCGTCGAGAAGCTTTGGCCGTGAATTGCGACGCCCAAGTCCGGCAGGCGGTATGTCTCAGGACGCCGCGATCCAAACAGCCGCACGTTCTTCGGCCAGGGGATCGTCCGGGAGATGACCGAGGCGGCATCGTGATTACCCGCGATAATGAAGGCAGGAATCCTTTTCTGATCGAGAAGACCCATTGCACGCGCGAAGTACAGGCCTGTCCCCATGTCGCGCCAGTCCCCATCGAACAGATCCCCTGCAATAAGGACGAAGTCTACGGCCTCGTTGATAGCGAACTGGACTAAGTTGTCGAAAGCCGTGCGTGTAGCCGAGCGGATTTCCTCAACGGGTAGCCCCTCGTAACGCGAGAGCCCGTGAAGCGGACTGTCCAGATGGATGTCCGCCGCATGCAGGAAACGGAAGCGTGTTATCACCTTATTCCTCGCCCTTGTCTGTGTCGATTTGTGAATGTAAAAAGGAGATCTGATGCCCCTAGCGTCTAGCGTCTCATGCAACTCATTTCTCGGCCTTTCCAGCGATCTCCTTCCACGGACGCAGGACATAGGGCTGACCATTGTCAACAGGCACTCGAAGGCTTTCTTCCCCATATTCACCCGGTGGCGCAAACGCAATCACTAGACGATATTGATAGTCCCGAGGTTCGCCTTCGGGTTGGAGCGTATCGCGCTCAGGTAAAGTACGGTGCACCGTTGTCGTGTAGATCCAGATGTCATTACCGCGGAGCAAAACCATTAGCTCGCGAATCCTTCGACGCAGTGCTATCTCAGAGACAGGATCAGGCCTTTCCAAAATGTTACGCCGCGACCGCGTCCGCTGGACCAATAAATCGATGAGTTCCTGCGCATACCCGCTCGTCGCATCGGTAAGCCGCGCTTCGAAGATGCACTCAACATCGTGAGAACTGTTGGCGTCCTTGAACAACACCGCTTCGTCCATCGTTGCTTTCGCATAATCGAAGTCGTGACGGGGTATTATTTTGCACTCGTTACTATCAAATAGTGTTGAGATTTCGGCGGAGAAGTCGGGAAGCGCCAGCACCACCGTGCGCCCCATCGATATCGTCTTATCCTCGTCTTCAACAACAATTTGTTCTCGGTGCACCCCTAGCGCCCTCGCCAGTTTCGAAGCGGTTGCGATGGAGATTGGAGCGTTTTCGTTTTCTATTTTTCGCAATTTTCTAATGCTCACTCCAACTTCATTCGCCATCTCTTTCTGCGTCGAAAGCTTTTCAAGGCGCAATCGTAACGTCTGGATATCAGAACCTTTTGAAATGACCCGTTTCATCTATTCACCATCAGTGTTGCTTCTAGGAAGCGACACAATAACTCGGGAAAACTCACGCGTGGCGGTCCAAGACCGGCACCGCACCGGCACGATAGCGGCAAACTGCCGCTCCCGCTTCGATCACGGCCTTCGTCGGCCAGAAGGCCCGCTAGCATTCCTTGTATCCAGAGGTCGCTTTTATGTCCTAAATATGGCTACCAAGTCCCGGTGCCGCTTTCGCCATACCAGATCTCGACGCGTTTATGGGCGATCTGTGAGTTTTGTGCGTAAATCTGCCACAGAGATCAATCGGTCTAACGCAACCATGAGCCTTGATTGCCACCGATGCCACCGCTCATGCAGTGTCCCTTCCCTGCTCCTTGGCCGCCCTTGCCATCCCGCCCCGGGCGGCCATGACTTGCTCGCCGTACCGCATCGGCATCCGCACCGTCTTCTACCGCCCCTCGCGCATGACCGACGCCAAATCCACACTCAGGGCCAAGACGTCCTGCGTCGCCCCGACCCGTACCGAATGCCCGCTGACGCCCTCGATGGCCTCGGCCGGCAGTTCGAGATACCGCGCCACCGCCTTGAACGCCCGAGACACTGCCTCCGGGCTCAATCGACCCCCCTATCCGGCCCTCGCCCATTTTATCGTACGTGACGGTTCCGCGCCCGATAAAACGCCGGAACACTGTCCCCTCTTTTATTCTGGCGACCTTAAGCCATGCTTTGAGATAGCGGACGCTGTCACAAGAAAGGTAGGCAACGTGCCCTTCCCCCGCCTGGTCAGTCTTCGAGCGTCGGATCAGGAGCCGTCCCGACCCATCATCCACGAATTTCGGATCCTCGACATCGATCGCGATCAGTTCGCTTCGCCGCGTTATGGCGTCGTACGCGACGCACAACATGGCGCGCTCGCGGATTGTGGGAAGATTCACGCTGGGCGAACTCAAAAATGCCTATACGCACCTGCCGAGTCGTTGCGCATGGCGTTGAGCGACATTTCGCTCTGGGCCCCTCATCGGGCTGCCCGATTGCTGGGCAACGATCTCCCAAGCGACGGAGGGACCCCCGATTCTGCGGAACTTTCATGACGTTTGTTTAAGTTCACCCGATGTACGGTGAGGCCGACTGCCAAGATAGACAGATCTCCTGTCTGCCGACAACCTAAAGCCGTCACTCATTGCAGTTCGCGAATCCCAGGATCGATAGGGGAATAGCTCGCTTCCTTAACGACGGTCCAGCACTCCGACTTCTTTGCCCATTCGGAGACCATGCGGCCGCTTGCGCTTCGGTTCAACACATCGCTAACTTCTGACGCCCAAGTCTGCAGTTGACCTTTCAATCCTGCGGATATGTCTTGATGATTCCAAATTTGATCGAAACTGAATAACCGTCCAGCCTGCTCCGAGAGCAGCGAGATGGTATACGCGACCACGTTCGCCTGAAACGCCGGCAAAGATGGACGAATTAATGCTTGAGCTCTTTTAAACAGTATGGCCTTCGCGACCATTGTCTTGTAGATCGCCACGTTTGGAAGTGCCACTGTCGCGCCCTCTTCGCTACGCGTACCCTCCATGAATTTCTCGAAATTCTTCTGCGAACCGAGACTCACAAGATCCGGCCTTTTATCCCACGCGTTAAGGTACTTTGCGAGGTCCGTCTTCGTGATCTTCCGTGCAGGCGGAATAGCTTCCCTAAGCTTTCGAAGTTGCGCGGGAGTGCCGCCTTCGCGAGCGAGCATCGTGTTGTAACTCCCCGCCGCCCGCTCGTAGAACCAACGGCCAATTCCATCTGGGCAATATATCGAGAGCGCCAATTTCTCCATCTCGATGTGGAAGGGCTTGTTCGCGGACAGATCCGATTGCTTAACGGAATTTTGGCTGTTTGCATACCTTGATATGTCTGAAATCAATGCCTCTTCCGCGACCGGATCCTTGGACTTCATCACAATGATTTTTGCTGGAACCCGGACCAGCCGTAAATCCAACTGTGGTTCCTTTTTCTTGGTGAAGTAGATTGATGCGGTGGTCTGCCCGCCGTTCACGATCTGCATGCCCTTTAGCCACAGCAGCCCGGCTCCGCCGTCGGCGGCAGTGCTCCAGCCTGCTTCGTCCGCGACGATTACGATTCCATTGTTGTATGCCATGAAGCGCTCTGGCTCCGCCTTCAGGGTTTCACGGATGCCTTTGTTGACCTTTCCCGTCGCGCTCAAAAACGATCGGACATTTGCCTCGAGCAGTCGCGCCCCGTATTTGTCATAGACGAACCGCAAAGTTTCACCCGGGATCACGGTTAGCGCGTAGTCATATTCCCGAGATTCGCCTGGGACATAAACGCATGGGAGTGGGCGTCCGGACACTTGCTCAAAATTGACAATGAGCTCATCCCGTGGAGTTCCGGCTGACCAGTGTCGATGCAGCCGTTCGATATCCATGACTTCGAGCTTGACGGTCTTGCCAACGATTTCGCGGGGCTTGAAATTCTTCGCTTTTGCTTGGCGATCCGTAAGCACATAGACTCGAATCTGATCGAGATTCGCGTACGAGCCCTGTATCGTGGTAGCGAGCGCATATGCGTCATTGGACGGCTCCATTTTTTCAGCAAGCCGATCTTCGACGCATCTGGCGAGAAATCGAAAGCATTGTTCCGCCGCAGTCTTCGTTTCCGCATCAGCAATCGGTGCCAGCTGGTCTGTGTTTGAATACAGACTCACAAAGAGGTCCAATTGGTCCGCCTCTTCGGAGATCGAGAATCCGCTCAACCTCAGTACGGCGTTGCCGATTTTTGCGCTGTAATGACAGATTTGCGGTTCAAATGTCATTCCAATCTCCGCCATATGCTGCATCACAATCTCGGCAAAGACGGATTCAGGAAAGGGATATGGTGGCGTTCCCGCGCCGCCGCCAGATGCTCCTATGCGCTCGGCAATCTCGGCGCGTACCTCGGCTTGGGTCTGATGCAGAAAGTCAGCAAGTTCCATTAGACTAGAACTCCCAACCTGCGAAGAACTTCCTCGCTCGGTTTCGGAACATGAGAGACGAGGTCGAGGTCGAGTTCGTAGTTCGCCTTTGTCACACCTCGGGGCGCCGAGTTACGAGTCAAATGGGGGAAGCTCTCCCCAACCTCGTAATAGCTCACTGAAGTCACTTCAAAGGTCCTGGCATAGCTGCTTCTCAGCGAATCTACAAATCCCGCCTCAATCAGACGGCCGTCGAAATCCGCTCTTACATCATTGTGGACTGCCAATAGGTCCCGCACTGAGTCAACTCGCTGCGGAAGCGTCTTGCCTGACGGCGCAACAATTAATCGCACTGCTGCGAGGTATAGCGACCTGGCCAGCGACTCATCTAGTTGGTCAAGCGATGAGATATGTACGGGGAATCCCCGGCCGGCAATCGCCGTTTTAACTTCGATGACCCCGCCATCTAACGCGAAGTCGTGGAGGCCGCGTTGCGGTCCTTTCCATGCTTCTACTGTCAGCGCGACCGGGTATCCGGATTCTAAGATTACGCTAAGTATTTGAAGCTCCCCTACCAAGCCGACCTCTGCTTCGGGGGACAACAAACGCGGTATCCCGCGTCGCATGAATTCCTGCCATGATCGGATTCGGGCCACAAAGATCGAGAAACGACGCGAATCGTCCGAAACGTAACGCGATTCCAATGTTCCGAGAACATCGGCCGCCATGATGGCGAACAGGTCTAGGTCCCCCCCTGGCTGCCTAGCAAGACCAATCCAAGTGCGATCCCTCCCCGCCGCCCCCAACTCCGGACATGTGACCAAGAATCCTTGCCCCTGAGGCAGAGACTCAGCCGGCGGCCGCTGGATGCCTTGGAAGCCCACAAGAATCGCCTCCTCATTTCCCGGAAATTCGCGGCCGGCCAGAATTGGACATACGCGCCCGCCGAGAATGGGTATGGTCCGCCAGCCAGCACCGGCAGACTCGTATTGCAGAGCGCGCCAAGCGGATCGCAACTCATCGAAGTCAATCTGCGGGGCCATATTCCTGGTCCCAAAGTACGTTGTTAACTTTGTACTCCACCTTGGTCCCCGACTTGCTTCCCGGGAAACTAATGCCAAATGCAATGATCGCTGGACACTCCGGTGGAAAGTCCAGTTCGGCCAGTTTAGGGTCCAATGCATACAGAAGGAGCAAGCCGCGTTCTGGGTGTTTTGGAACGTATTCGTCACCGAATCCCCGGACTGCACGCATCGCTGGCCCGTTCGGCTCGTCAGGCTCCGTCTCTCCGCGCCGCCGCGCCGAATCCTTGTGCCACGCCTTTTTCGAAAGACTAAGCGCTGCCATCCACGCCGCCTCATCTAAATCAATGCTTTCATCACGCGTTGAAAGTAATCGCCTGATCGAATAACGACCCTCTGCCCCGGAATTCTGCTTGCGCTTGAGCATACTCACCGAAACACCCGGGAGCAATTCCAGCGGCCTTCCCTCACCTCCGCCGATCAAGGCCACTGTCCACTCGGTAAGCTCACCAACTTTCACCATTGACCCAATGAACTCCGCGAGCATAAGGCCGTTTACTTTGTACGCATCAGAATGGGTTCGGTACTTGCTGAGAAAGTCGATGACGCGTTCTGCTCCCACATCGCGCCAGAGATAGCCTAGCCATTTCTGAACCGATCCCCCGCGTACTCGTTCCGGATTCACCTCAGGGGTTGGAAGGTCGCTCACCAGCCGTCTGGCGACAGCAAGATTCGCACTGAGAATAGTGGTATCCCGGTGTAAAGCTACCGTCTCCAACAGTTGTCCGCTGAAAGACAACATCAGATTTCGGGCTGCCCGCATTTTTAGCCTGGATGTGACCATCAGAACGGAATGAGATTGGACCTTCAAACCGTATTCTCTCGGGGTCGCGCCACTGGCGGCCATGAGGTCAAACTCCTCTCGGAGTTCCTCGGCCGCTTCAGTGATGTGTCGGAACCAGAGAATGAGTTCATCCGTCGTATAAAGTCGGCAAAGATCAAGATAGCCGGGCCGATATCCAAACCAACGTCCCATCTGCATCAATGTGTCATACATCCTCGACGCGCGCAAAAAGTAGCTTGTGCACAAGCCCTCAAGCGTGAGGCCTCGTGCGAGCTTGTCGCCTCCGACTGCGATCACCTTCAGACCGGTAAGACGTCGTTCATGGTAATCAAGCGCATCCTTGGCAGTGCCATTGATCATTCGAACCTCGATTTCGGCAACAACGTCAGGCAGAGCCTCTCTTATCGCAGACCAGTCCAAAGGTGCGCCCCACTGGTCATCAGGAAGGTCCCGTCTGACCGCCGCTGACGTCGGTACGAAGTCACTAATCCAAAGCCCTTCGAGCGAGGCATAGTCGGACTCTGCACCGATGTTCCTGGTCAGCCTTTGCCGCAGACCCCTTACAAAACTCTCGATCTGATCGTGCACCTCCCGCTGCACTGAGTTGAATCGAGTGACATGAACGAGCATGGAGCAATGTTCCTTGCCTTGGCCGCGGATTCGTCGCGCTGCGCAAGCGAGAACGAACGCGCAAATTGCCTCCATGAGTGATTGCGGTAGGACCTGCTCCCCATTGATCTGCGGCATATACCCGTTCTTGTGCTTCAAAGGCATCCATCCGCCGGTTCCATCCGATGAAGCGAAATCACTAACCGGGTGCACGAGAGGGAGACCGGTCTGTCTGCCGTCGGCGTCGGACAGGCCAAATATGCGAACCGGACCCACATAGTTCGAGGGCGCCGCTAAATTAATTATGAAAGACGATGGAAATAGATCTTGGCCCTCTTCGCGGGTGGCACCTCTCTCGTGTATGAAAATGTTCGCAAAGGGAGTAGCGGTATATCCAACATATGCGGACCGGGCAAAGGACCGGAGAATCTTGCGGATTCGACTGTTGATCGCCGTTGGTTCATGTTCATCGTCCGGGGCACCGTCCTGACCGAAGACTTGCTCGCCAGTATCGACTGAGGCGTGATCTGCTTCGTCGTCCACGATAAGAATGGGCAATTGCGCAACGAATCGACGACCGGTTTGGTCGGCCGAATCGGCGACATGGTTGCTAATCCAGTCGAGCAGGCGCTGCAACACGGTCTTGTTCTTTTTGACAACGAAGAGCCACGGACGCTGCTCAGGCGTGATGGCCAGATGCCGGGCCACTTTGGTGTTAAAGTCTCCAGCCTGTGTGCGGTTGGTCGCACAATTGGGCTTGATGTTTGCATCGCGGCCGCCGAATCCGACGCCAACAAAATGCAGAATCTCTGGATCCGGGTTCGTCGCATAGCCAAGAAACCCTTCATCTAGTCGCGCCTGTGTCTGAGAACGAAGGTTGTTGTGCAACCCTGCCAAGACGATGATGATTTTGTAACCGGCATCGGCGGCCTTACAAATGACCCCGGTGTAGTGTGCCGTCTTACCGGATTGCACATGACCGACCACCAATCCACGGCGGTCCCAGTCTCCCAATCGTATCGGATCCTCCAGCAACTCAAGCACCGCGTCGGTGGATTTGTCGAGAGCATCTGCCACTTTCCACGACAGGCTGCCTTCCATCCATTCACGATAACGCTGCCAGTATCGCCAATCCTTTTTTCGTTCCGAATTCAGCCAAGGCTGATGCCCCTGTTCGCTTTTCAGGGTCGTGTCCTTGCCAATCCAAAGGCTGTATCGTCTGATCAGCTCATCGATAACCGCTTGGCGATCGAGATTTTGGCCCCACTCCGGCTTTATCGACAGGACTAAATCGATTTTTTCGCTGATCAACCCAGGGGTGATCGCTGTCCGCTCTGCCTCGTCAAGAATCAAGTCTTGAACGAATTTGATAACTCGACCCATGGCCATTTCGATACTGCTGGACATCATTCACCGCCTGGAGTTAAAGCTTCAATCGTAGGGAGCGCGTCGACTAGAACTGGGTAGTTGCTGAAAGGCTCCATTTGCTTGAGTGCGCTTCGCGCCTCTGCGCACGACACGCCTTTGCGAAGTACCATGTTGCGATAGATGACCGTGAGGACGGCGTCCACATCACTTGCTGGAGCTCCCGCAAACCCAGTGCGTGGGGTCTCACGCTGCTCCGACGTGTCAAGCCAAATTCGTTGCACAGGGACTGTTTCTTCTATGACTCGAAGCATGGCGCGAATCTGTGCCGCCAATTCGCCGGCTTCCAAGAGCGTCTCACTAATTACCGGGTGGGCAAGATCGAGCCGGTAGCGAAGTCCCCCATCGAAGCGCTCTGCCCGCCACGCCTGCACTATGGCGATTCCCGTTGGACCGCGTGAACCCGCGCCTCGATGAGCGAATACCCTGCGCGCGCGATGGCGGCTGTCCTCCGCCAACAGTGTAAGTCGCTCCCGGATTTCGATCGGCGGGCGAGCGACAGACTTGCGCACATCAATGCTCCAGGCCACATCAGCGGAATTGGGTATATCTAGCCTGATCCTCGCCAGGCGTTGTGACTCCTCCTTGGTCCACGATCTGCCGCGACCTAGTCCGAGCCAGCTCCCAGCCACAAGCAATCGGCGATTGCGGTAGACATAAAACCCCTGTTGAGCGGTCCATCCATGAGGGCCAGCGGCTTCCTGCTGCTCCCGAGTCGTTAGGCGATCTTTGTGAGGAAGCACGTGACATTGCACTTCGACTTCGGATCCTGCAGCGAGCAAACACTCTACGGGCGACGACCAAGTGGCCGCATGATCTAGCAAATATGGATCCCACGCTTTGATTGGCCGGCCGTTGATCGTCAGTTGAATGGTCTCTGGATGTTTGAGGAAGCGATGAAAGACCATTGCGAGGTGCGCTTGCACTCGGTCAACAAGCTCTAGGAAGTCTTGTTGCAAGAAGCCGGGCGTGACGATTCGGTCCAAATTCTCCCAAAGCACAATGGTTCCGTGTCGCGTTTGATGAATGGGCGCTATCAGTTCTTCTGCACCCGCAGCTGGACCTTCCAGCAGGAACCAGCCATCGCCTTCCGCAGTCGCCAAAACGTCAAGATCCCAACGTAGACAGCTGCTCGCACCTTGCGTACTGGTCGCGACGGTAAGTCGTCGACACTGTGAAAACGAGGCAGTCTTGAGCCCCAAGCCAAATCGACCGAGATCCAATGAGTGTCGTTCGTCGAGCGGACTTCTGTGCCCCAGTCGCATCGCAACGTCGAGTTGTTCGGCTGTCATCCCAACGCCATCATCGATGATGCGAATTGAACTTTTGCTGCCTTTCCAATCGAAAATTAGGCTCACAACGGTCGCGCCGGCTGAAATGCTATTATCGATCACATCCGCGAGCGCCGTCGCCGTTGAATATCCCAGTCCGCGCAACGACTCCAGCATCGCGGCGGCCCTTGGCGGGGCATGGCGTACCCTATCTCGTGTCACGATTGCCCCTCCGCGACTGCGCAGGGTACTTTTCGATCAATCTCGTCGAAGAATGAACGGAGCACCGCGTTCCTCGCTGGATGACCCAGAATCTTCAATCCCTTCGATTCAATCTGCCTAATGCGCTCTCGCGTCAAATTGAACTTTTCTCCGATCTCCTCGAGGGTGTGGCTTTCGTCATCAACCAAACCAAACCGCAGTCGGATAACTTCGCTGATTTTCGGAGGAATATTGGCCAGAGTTTGGGCGACAACAACTCGAAGCGCTTCGGTCATCGCCATTGCCTCCGGTCCCGCAGTTGGGTCAATGAATTGCTCGGGCACAATCTCGCAACACGTCAATCCATCAGCAGGATCGTCAATCGATACATAGTCCATATCGACTCCCAAGATTTTGGCGACTGTTGCCGAATTCATCGATGCGCGCTCACCGATCATACCCATCGACGCGGGCATACCGGTGGTCCGTTCAATATCCTCTTGTATACGGCTCACTCGATTTAGTATTTCGACCATGTGGACTGGAATTCGCACGAGTCTGGCTTGGTCGGCGATCGCTCGCGTTATTGCCTGACGAATCCACCAAGTTCCATACGTTGAGAACTTAAACCCTCGTCGATGATCGAACTTCTCGGCAGCCTTCATCAGGCCGATGTTGCCCTCCTGCACCAGATCGAGAAACGAAAGGCCTCGGTACATATATCGTCGTGCCAGTGAATTCACCAGCCTCAGATTGCTCACAACCAAACGGTTCCGAAAATCTCGGAAGGTGGTCAATTCCTTAGAAAGCTTAATTCGAACATCCGAACCAACGTCATCAGACAGAGACTCGCATGTCCGTTCGATGAAGGACATTTTTAGTCGGAGGCTTCTTAGATTCGCCGCGATCTCCTCGACGGGTACTTCAGCTTGAGAAAGCTCTTGTCTAAGGCTCGTAATTTGAGATGCGACATCCGCAAGCAAAGGCGGATCATCGGCCGCGGACGCTGGCTCGTCTTCAATGGCATCGTGATCGCCGACGTCGTGGGCTACCTCTAATTCCTCTGGATCGCCGTCGACACGTGCATCCGGCGAATCCTGCTCAACCACCGCGGAAAGCGAACCTACCCCCTGCAAGCCACGCTCGGCTTGTTGCACAAATTCGTTCAGCAATTCAGGATTTCGACTTATGACATCAATCGCTCGATACTTCGCCTCTTCCATGCCTAGCGCGAATTCGACCTCTTGGTCCTTGGAAATAAGGTCTTCATGCGCCACTTCGCGCTGATAATAGCGACCGGGATCATTCGATGCCGCGAGAAGGTCAGCCAAATAATTTAAAGCTCCTTCGATACCACCGGCTACATTGTTGTCCGCGGTTAAATCAGTGGCCGGCAGGCTAATTTCGGCGTCGTCAATGCTAATTCCCAAATCCTGCAAAATGAACACGAGGCATTTGTGAAGGTTCTGAATAAAATCATCATCAGGGCTTTGGAGCGCCATCTCCAGCGTCGAACTTGAGAGCCGTCCATCTTGCAAGCCAACCGACAGGATCCTGGATATCTGCGTGCGCATCTCCTCATCGATATGAATTGACCTTGCGGCGTGCACCACAGGTTCGGGCAGCGTAATTTCAACTTCATCCCAGTTTGGATCAAGGTCGACCGGCCAATGAGCCGACATCGCTTCTTGAATTTCCGATAGTGCATTGAGCGATGAGACTTCCGCTAATGGCAGAAATATTTCGTCGGCGTGCTCCCACCGGTCAATTGCCAACGCGTCACTCGGAATGGGAGCGGCTTCAGCCCCCGATGCTGTTTCCGCGCCGCCTGAGTCAAGATCAACCCGGCTTTTTGCCAAGTAATCTTCGAAAAGGGCGACGACATCACGATTTTTGGACAGCTCGGCATGTTGCGAAGCGTTTTTACCGAAGGCGTCGACCAAATCCATGTCCGCGCCGGCGTCTAACAACAGCCGGCAAACCTCAATATGACCACGAGATGCTGCCAACATCAAAAGGGAGCGCCCATCCTTGTCCGTCATATCAACTTTAAGGCCGCGTTGAATTTGGAGACGAACCGCGTCTGTCGCTCCAGAGACAACAGCAAGCTTCATCAGCGGGTTCACTTGGCCAAGCCGTCGTCCGACGACAGGTAATCCAAGATCTTCGCGATCACCCAGTCGCGTTGAGCTAGCTGATGTTCCCACAGTCTAAGTACGGTCCACCTCTGCCGGCGCAGCAAACGGTTTACGAATCGGTCGCGTGTCCGATTGTCCTTGAGCTTTTTCACCCAGAATTCTCGGTTTGCACTGGGGCTGGTGCAATGGAGCGGACAGCCATGCCAGAAGCATCCGTCTATGAACACGGCAACACGGCGATCTTTGAACACAAAATCCGGCCTTACCTGGCGGCTTTTCCCTTCAGGTCCACCGGCACTCGGCAGCTTGATTGCGAGATGGCGTCGCCAGCCGGTAATTCGTTGGGCGCGCAGTAGTTTCGCGAATGCCAGCTCCGTAGCCTTATTTCCCCGGCTGCGAATCCGTGCCATGACCTCCGAGCGCTTGGACTTTGAGAATACGTCGGACATCATTCGTCCATGAACTCCAGCTGCTTCTAATCCCTGTATCGCCCGACGGCAGCAATTCGATGGTGCGTTACGCGGTGTCTGATGCAGTCGCGCAACAGCATAGCCGAATGGCAACTTTTTGCACCTGCTGCAATCTATTGCACTGAGTGCCTGTCGAGCTTTCCCACCACCGCGCTTGGAATTCCATCGGAGAGCAACACCCCGCCGGACAATTCTCGCTCCTCAGACAAGCGGTTAATGAGAGCCAACACGACTTTTTGCTCCTCCTTGGTGGCAATTCGCATTAATTCGTCCTGCAGCTCTTGAATCGTCCAAAGCCGGGCACCGACCCTCAAACGCTCTGACTTCGACTTGGACATTGCCCCGTCGGAAACCGGCTTCAGGACCTTCGCGTGGCCTTCTCCGCGCACGGGTTTGACGGCGACCGCGGACCCTAGATTGCGAATTGGCGCTTCAATATGGCCGTTGCCGCTGGAACGCCGATATGCGGCCTGAGCGGTCTTGACAACAGGAGCTATGGCCTTTTCGATCACTTCACGTAATTGACGTGGCAACTGAACACGCATTTTCGCCACGTTGATTCGAAATGCATCATCCAAGCGTGGATCAAAGCTCAGGGCTACGCGCGCCAGCTTTGTGTGCTCATCAATCGTGCGCAGGTTGCTCCATCCGCCACTTTGCACCATGCGGTCAGCGCGGTAGATGTAAAATCCCTGCTGTCGGTTCCAACGCAGCGATCCGGCAGCGCCGGCGTGCGCTTCTGGCGACGAAAACTCGTCTTGGTGAGGCAAGACATAAGGCTCCATCAATACGGTGCCTGTGATGCCGTCATGATCGTACTGAAGCACAACCGGCTCAAGACGGGCCGTGCTTTTCTCCGCCCGAACGAAAGGGTCCCAAGGACGCAGTTGCTTTCCGTTCACCGAGATCCGCACTCTGCGTCGTCCCGCTTCACCTGCAAGATATCGGTGGAAGACCATGGCCAGATGTTCTTCCAGCTCCGAGCACATGCCAAGAATCCGCTTCTTGATCATGCCACCGTAGGGATGCTTAAGGCCAAGTATACGATCAAGGCGCCTCCAGAGAACGACAGTCCCGGTGCGTACCAGAAGCGGCTCGCGAAGCAACTCCGTGTATTCCTCTCGCCCGACATCAAGGATCTCCCATGCATCGGTCTCCACGATGTGTGCGAGGTCCCAGGCGTAGGCACAAATCTGGGGCTGATTCGGATTTGAACGACTCGCAATCAGCAGGTGCTGACATTGGCTCATCGAAGCGGTTTTTAGTCCAAGCCCAAATTTCCCCAGTGATTTCTCTTTATCGTACTCACGGGTTGCACCATACCTCAGTGCCTCGCGCACCTGAGCCGGCGTCATGCCCTTGCCGTCATCGCAGATGCGTACCCACGAGTCATCGCCATCGTTGCGGATGTCTATACTGACACGGCCGGCGCCCGCTTCGATCGAGTTGTCGACTATGTCTGCCACTGCGGCTGGAAAGTCATAGCCCATATCGCGAAGCGAGGAGATTAATCGCCGCGCCGAAGGTATTAATTCGTGATTTTTCTTGCCCATTCCGATCTCCGGTTCTTCCTGCACCAGTCCCAACCTGAAACTTGCGCGTCTGAATAGTAGTACTCGTCGAATCTCAACTGTCCGTCGCGGAAGCGTCTTTCCGCCTCACGCGCGAGAGGTACAAGCTGTGTCGGCCATCCGCTCACTACATAGGCTGGCGCAGCGATCTGCGGCGCCACCGCCGCAAGCAGCGCCGTCACATCGACCTTTTCGGCGATCTCCTCGCCGTTGTCGATGACCCCATCGGGGTGCAGCCAGTTGTGAAGGAAGCCGACCGAAAACCACGCCTTTTTCAACTCACCCATAGGCAGGTTTCTAAGTCTGTTGGATCCGACGGGTATGTCGATCACCGGGCCGAGCCATTCGACGGCTTGTTTGGGTGAGATCGGCATCGGCGAGAGTGGTCGTACAGGCAGTGCAGCACTCAAATATTGCTTCACCCCTCTGCCGATTGCCTGCGCGAAGATTGGAGGCACCGCGTTGCCGATTAGTCGATATGAAATTAACTTCGAGCTCGGGAAAAGAAACCAATCGGGAAACGTTTGCACGCGCGCCGCCTCTCGCACCGTGAGAGAGCGGCGTTGGGTAGGATGGACGTACATCAGACCATCCTTGCTCAAATGTGCAACGATGGTCGAGCAAAGCTTGTCGCGATGCTGGCGCGTGTACCGATCCAGAAAGTGGCTGCGATCGTACGGAAACTCCATCTCCTCGCCGCGCTTGAGCGCCTGCTTGGAGCTCTCACCTTCCCGAAGACGGTCAAAATCGCGCAGATCTCGTTCGCTGTGGAAGCGCGACACGTGACCTGTCAGCCCTTCCGATCGGTGAACTTCAAGTACGTCCAACATGAACCGGCGTCCGTACCTCTCCAGATGCTCTCTGCCTCGGACCGGATCATAGTCTGCGTCGAATTCTCCGCTCTTTATCTGGAGCGGCGGCAGGTCTCCGATTGCCTCCCAGAGCGTTACAGGTGGCTCAAGCTTCTTTTTGCGACCGCGCCCGCCGCGCTGCTCGCCCGGACGACGACTATTGACACGCATTTCGGGGTCGGCGTGAGTTTGAGGCACGTAGATCGCGGTCGAGAAAATTGGAAGCTTGGACGCCGTACCGATAATGAGCTGCCTTTCGCGCTTTTGTGGTACCCCGTGCTGCCACGCCAGAACCATCGTGGCATGGACCCGATAACCGAGCCTTCGAGCGTCCAGTTGGATCGACTTGAAGAATTCGCCGCCCGCAGCCTGTCGGATTCCGGGCACATTCTCCATCACAAACATCGACGGCTTGAAAAACTCCACGTAGTGGAGGTAGTTCCTATAAAGAAGCCTTCGCGGATCCTCGACAAGACGCTTGCCGTGATTCGTGCCGTCTACTTTTCTAACCCTGCTGAATCCCTGGCAAGGCGGACCTCCAACGATGATGTCGATCTTTTGCTTTCCAATAAGGTCGGCCAAGTCCTCGGGTTTGAACGTCGTCAGGTCGCGACAGAGAACATGCTCCACATCAGGTAGGTTGGTCTTGAAGACATCGATCGCATGAGAGTCGATATCGATAGCCGCGACACAGGCAAGCCCGGCGCGCTCAATCCCCAGACTGAATCCTCCACACCCGCAGAAAAGATCCAAATAGCGAAAAGTTGAAGTTGCTGATGCAGGCGGGATTTTTCTCTTCAACATCTATATGCCTTCGCGAATGTCATATGGTGCCGTTCCGTTGCACAAAAGACGTTCCGGGCTGGATCCGCCATTTCCGGGATAGTGTACCAGGCCCTTGGCCATATTTCCCAACTGGCAAGCCAAATCGGTCTTCCAGATAGGCTCCAGTCAAGCCGTATACAGTAGCATTCCCTCATCGGAACTGTATGCTCTCCGGCAATCGGCCGCTGCTGCCTTCATTCACCTCCCCACCCCCAACGCGAAGCTCGCGACAGGCGGAGATCTCACCACCGAAATGGCGCGACACGAGCTCAGTAGGCTTCTTCCGCCGCCGCAGCGAGAGCCAGTTGTGGGTTAGTTGAGTTGGCAAGGTCGCCAAGCCTTGTGGCAGCTATTCTCTGTTCAACTGTGACGGACTCCAAGGCTTAGGGTTCCAAGCTGCTCGGCAGTAGGCACAGAGAGAGCGAAGCTGCAGTCTGGTGCCATTTCGGGGTAAGTCTCGAGTAGCCGGGCGTTTACGCGCCGTCTCTCGAAAATCACCGTCTTCGATAGCCGCATGCAACAGGACCGAGACCGTCAAAATCTGGGTTATTCACGCTACCGAAACCGTGTCTCCGAATGATTTCTCGAAAGGTTGTCTGTGCAAGCGAGTTTCGAACTAAAATGTCGTAACATTGCAGTTTCGTTCCAACTGAGCCGCCTCAAAGTGATTTCTTGTCGCCCCTTCGGTGTCACGCGCGTCGATTCTGCGGTGACATCAGGGCGAGCCCCTGCGGGCTCGCAGGGACGCGGCCACGATGGCGTCCACTGCTGCCAGAAAGTCCTGTACCGCGGACTCCGACAAGCCGGCCTCTCGCAAGCGCTCCGCGAGGGCTCCCCGTAGCGCACCCGGTTTATTCTCAACCTCACTCTTGCGCGCCACCCAGGCGTCAAATTCTTGCTGCTTCCTAGCGGCTCTAGCGTTCAGCACAGATTCGCGTCGCCGTAGCGCCGGCACTGCCGCCGAATTGAGCCTCCAGCCGGCGCCGCCCCGCGGACCCGGCGCGGGTAACAGTACGCCGACCGAATCCGAGGCGAGGGCGTCGAGCTGCTCGCGCATCCGCTGGTTTTGACCCGGATCGGGCAGCCGTTGATGCAGCATACGCTCGATCCGGTCGAAGTAATCCGGCACCGTGAAGCGCGCTTCGCCGAAGGACTCGAGGATACGGAGAGCGAAGTCAGCCTCTTCTGCTGACAATTTGAAGTCCTTCAGTGTGGGGCGGTGGCGCATGGTCACCTCTGACTAGACCGTCCGACTATCGTAATTTCTTTTACACACTATCCGTGCCCGTATGAAGTGTCCCAGCGCGGTTTCTTGATGTCGTCGTTTAATCTCGTCTCAAACTTCTTCATGACCTCATCGGCGGCGATATCAGTAGCAGAGGCAATCAGGTTCTTACATTCCGCTTCGAACGTTCGGTTTTGATGTATGTATTGCGACTTCTTCAATTCAGACTTCACGTGCTCGCAGGCTCGCCTCAATTGAGCACCGACAGTGACGGCTTCGATGAAACGCCAATATGTCGCTATCCGCAAGATCTCGTAATACTGCAAGCTATACAGATATGAGAATACGTCCTTTGCGGTGGCGCGTGCCGGGTCGCGCAGATTCTGACCGTGGAATCCATGCAACTCCTTGTACGCCCATCCCAAATCAGGCCAGAAGTGACTCCGATCCGGGCCCGAGATGAAGCCGTGCGTCCGATGCGGATTGAAGAGTCGGAATTGGGAAAGGAAATTGGCAACTCCCTGACCGATTGACATACGTTGGGCTTCCTCGTTATTTGCTTACACCGCGCCATCGAAAGCAATCCATTTGCAAGCGTATCGGCAAAGGAGATTTCCTGCCCGAGTCGTTCGGCGACGGACATTGACTGTGCGCTCTCTTTGGCGCTATAAAATATGCTCGACATCCGCGCCGCTGCTGTCAGCGATCTGATACGGGTCGGAACGCATTTCATTTATCCGTCACGTAGATTTTTTACTTCGCTCGCCCTGCGCCTTCGCTGTACGCGCCATCCCACCGCGTCCCGCCTGAACCTCCTCACCATACCGCATTGGCATCACCGTCGTCTTCCACCTTCCTGCCTGCATCACGGAGGCCAAATCAATGTTGAGCGCTAACATGTCCTGCGTCGCCCCAACCCGGATCGTGTGCCCACTGACCTGCCGCATTTCGTCCTCGGTCATCCCCACAAATTCCGCCACCCGCTTGAACGTCTGCGCGATCGCATTCATATTGAGCCGCGGCCCAATCTGGTAAACAGCCCTTACACCAAATAGTCGGCGGCGGCCCCAATTTCTTGCTGCGTTGTCGATTTCAGCGATTTTTGAGCAATTATTCCTTGAAGTCGCGGTTGTGCCGGGGGCCGTATACCCCTATGTAGGCAAGGGAAGGTGATCTGTGAATATCGCGATTACCACTTTGCCTTTTGACGCAGGGACAGGTGGATGCATGTAGATCCTATTTTGGTGCCGCTCCAACTTCCCGTGCCATTCGCAGTAAAGTGTTTGTGTCCCTAGTGTAATCTCACGAGCCCGGCGACAATTGTTGTCTGCGCGGACATTTGAATTCTCAGGCGAAATATCGAGGTTGAGGCCATGGAATCGCCGTTCAACAATCTGATTTGACGGAAGGACGCTAGGGTCAGACCCGGCTGCTTCGCCGAGTGCAAGCGCGGGAGGCGGAAAGGTGAAGGCCCATACCCCGTGCTGATCGAGCACTGTCAAGTATCGCTGAAGCTCGCGGCGTACGGCCAAGTAACCACCCGCAAAGTTATTCAACCCTTGCCAGACCGCTGTATGAAAGTGGAGATCGGGAAAGGCATGAGCTGACAGGCGCTCGAGCGGCTCGGTGCCCCCTCTTTCCACTTCAATCGCATCGCGCCAGAACGCCCGATGAGTGCTTTCATCAACTATCCAATGAACCGTGGCGCTTCCTAGCGCAGATACAGTGCTATGCGGACCCGAGCGCCTGAGACTTAGGCAGGCCACCGGCCGGCCTGATCTGACGTGATGATGCGCCCACGCCTGATCACTATTTTCTTCAGGCAAATTTTGGTCTACTCGTATATAGGTCTCTTCCATCCCAGGAGGCCACTGCTCCTCATCCAAGTAACAGCGCGCGGACCCGAGCCAAGCTGCCAGTTCCTGACGCAGTTCCGGCGACAGCCTTATTGGCGCATCAGGCGAAAACAGGCTCCAGAGACTCCAATCCCCCAGCACGCGCCGGGTCTGCAGATCATCACCGATCCACACGACTTCGTCTCGATCACGAGCTGTCCACACGCAATTGATTACATGCTCGATCGCATCGGCTACCTTGCCTTCCGGCCAACCGTCAAAACTCCACTCAGCGCTGTCCACTACGAGAGCCAAGGGTCATTTACCGCGTCGAATGCGCCCAAGCGTCGCAATGTCCGTCTGATACTGGTCGAAAAATCCCGGCGGCCAATGTGATACGCCACCAATGGGCGTAAATCCCAACCTATGAACAACAGGTTCATCGTCTTGCCCCGACTCAAAGAAATGAACAAGAGCCTGATTTGCGGCCAGATACTGGTGAGCGCCTATTGCCCGACGGACTCCGTTCAGCACGTGATCGGAATGAGTCTCCACTATGATTTGGACACCACGTGAGGCAAGCCAACCAAGAAAGGCCCCCATTTGGGATTGGCCGGCTGGATGAAGGTGTGCCTCCGGGTTTTCGACAATAAGCAGGCCGCCGGCTTTTGCCGTCAGTCCGGCCAGAATTACAGGAAGCGCATAAGACAATCCAAAACCCATATTTGGAGCCCGCACCCATTCGCCACCTGGGCTTCTGAAGCGAAGCGCAAACATCGCAGAGCTTGCGTAACGAATCGCGTCTATCTCCACCGGTCTAGCAATTTCCGCCAACCATCGCTCAACCTCGTACTTTAGCAAGGCGGTAGCACCCTGCTCCCGATCGGAGCGGGCACGGGACTTGTCCTCAATTAATTTATCACCTAGTGATTCGAGAATCTGCGCGCAATATTCGCCGTGAACACCAACCTCTAGATCAATAGGCGGGAGGGGCGATGCGCCTGAGTTACTCCTCGGTCCAAGGCGCTCGGCGCAGAGATAAGTGAACGCACGCGGTTCCCCTGAAAACGCCGCGGGTCGCGAATCCGGCTTTTCCTCCACTGAGACATACAGCGCGTCTTCTGACGGCATCCCGAATTGCCACGAGGACTCACCACCCGTGGTTGAAAGTAAAACAATTCTAATTGACTCAGTGGACTTCCAGTTCCTAATGTCCTCTGCCGTTCCCAACTCCAAACCAAACGGGCCGTTCAAACGAACGGCGCCTTTTGACGCACCAGCAGTCGCCTCCCATGTCAGCAGCAGCGCTTGTATCAATGAAGTCTTTCCGGAGCCGTTCAATCCCGTGAGAATTGTCAAGGGAGCAAATTCAAAGGACTTCCGATGAAAGCGCTTAAATCCACGAATATCGATCGACGTTATCATGCGAGCGCCGAGACTAGGATTTTCTTTGTTAGGGTAAGTCGGCTTTCTACAGCAACAGGATCGCCCGTACTAACTGTCACTGTGCGTGCATAAACCGGATCCTCAAATGCTCCTCTGAATGCATTTACGATTTGACTCTGTCGCGGCATTAGTTGATCGAGGGTATACTTGGACAACGCAATAGCCTGACTCTCGAAAACTGCTCGATTAATGGGTCCGCGTCGAGCCTGTCCCGCTGGCCAACGACGAAACGCTGCCTTTCCAAGCACCTTGTGAGCGTTTTCCATAGCTCGATCAAAATCAGCGGCTAATCTATGGAGTTCTGTGTCCTCGATCGAGTCGCCATCTTTCGAGCTCCGATCAAGCCTGCGGGTGTATTCAACCAAGAAGGCGTCTAAACTTGGATGCCTGCGGTAATCCTCGTCGGAATAGTCGCTGAATGCGCAGAAACGTAGGGCAAGCTCACGATTTGTCATTCTACCGCTGTCCCGAATCCAACCGCCTTCTGCGTCTGCGTCCCGACGCCAATAGTGGTGATTTGTGGCCTCGTCAAATGCCTTCATCTCGGAGAGATTCTTGAGGAAGTCACGAGACCGTGCCTTGCTCATAGCGTGTCGAATTTCCTGCGCCGATAACGGGCTGCCGGAAGTGTTGACGCGATTAAAGATGTCGTACTTTACGTCGTCAGGTGTCTGCGGTTCGATCACGTGGACCACTATCTGCGTGCTGCGGAAGCGACGAAGCGCAGCCGGATCCAGCTGTGTATACACTCGTCCGTGCAAGTCGCGCAAGTATTCGAGGTGGGACTCATCGAGTACGTGACCGTCTTTCATGAAGAGCGAAATCGTTGACAGCCGTTGCACCCCATCAACGACTTGGTATGTCCCGTCATTGGACTGATTAAAATAAAACGCAGGCAGGGGGATCCCGAGAAGGATTGATTCCACCAGACGAGTTCGCTGACGCTGCTTCCAGACGTAGTCGCGCTGGAAATCCGGAGATAGGTCGATCTCCTTGTCCTTGATCTGATCAACGACGTCGCGCAAAGAAAAGTTCTTTGTCGTGATTCGAATTTTCCCAGGGTCCCACGGTTTGACTCCAGTTTCGCCCCGGCCGGTATCGTCATCGTCAACAACGTCTGGGGCCTGAACTTCGTCTTCGTCGGATCCTTCGGGCAATGATCGTTCAATTGACATCGAGGAACTCACAATTTGAATAAATTATGCGAAGCGAGATTAACAGACCGCTCGGGTGCAGCACACCTCCGAGACGGGGTTTCTCAAATGCCTCACTCATTCTTGGTCGTTGGGCAAACAGGTGAGTCGACCGCTGTCCGGAGCGGTCGTCTGGAAGATTCATGCAAGAACTTGCGCGGCGCTCCTACCCCTCCTCAGAAACCGCCTCATCTCGCCCACTGGCCGCCGCCGCCCGCGCCATTCCCGACCTCGCCGCATTGATCTTCTCGGCATATTGGGCCGTCGGGGAGATTCGCGCAATTCCGGTCATAGCGGATCGAACACTATCACTTCGTCCTCCCCTGCGCTTTCGCGGTACGCGCCATCCCGCCCCGTCCCGCGTGAACTTCCTCCCCGTACCGCATCGGCATCACCGTCGTCTTCCATCTTCCCGCCTGCATCACCGACGCCAGATCGATGTTGAGCGCCAACATATCCTGCGTCGCCCCGACCCGAATCGAATGCCCACTGACCTGGCGCATTTCCTCTTCAGTCATCCCCACAAATTCCGCGACACGCTTGAACGTCTGCGCAATCGAATCCACCTGCAATCGCGCTCCAATTCGCTCCCGCCCAATCAACCGCCGAAACACCGCCCCCGAAGAAATGCCCGATACCCTCAACCACACTCTCAGGTACGCCACCGTATCTGGCGACAGATAGGCGACGCTCCCCTCCCCCGCCTGGTCCGTCTTCGAGCGCCGAATGATTACCCGCCCTGAGTCATCATCCATCCAACGAAAATCCTCGACATCGAGCGCCACGAGCTCGCTCCGTCGCGCCATCGTGTCATAGGCCACCGCCAGCAGCGCCCGCTCGCGATCGGCGCGGATGCCGTCGCCGGCGGTGATGAGGAACCGCTTGATTTGGTGCCACCCCAAAGCTTTTGCTTGCCGTTGGCGCTTTGGACTCCTATTGTAGAGCCCCTTGAGGGCCAGCTTGACGTCTTCGTCGTCATTCGGGTTGATGAGCTTAGCGGCGCGATGCGCACACGCAATCGTCGCGAGATACCGGCGCACAGTGGCGGGTTTTTTGCCGGCCTCACCGCAGGCCTCGATGAAGGCGGCGACAGTCGCGGGGCTCGCCGGGAGCGGCAACGCACCGCGAGGCTTGCAGAAGGCAATAAAGGCCGCCCAGTCGAACCGCCAGGCGCGCAGGGTAGCTTCGGGATACACGCGCCGCGCTTTGCGCCACCAGGCGCGGATATTGTCCGCCGGGGTCGACAGACGGGCGACCGTCGCGATCGGCGCCGCCGCCAAATTTCCCGCATTAAAGTGACTTTCCACAAAAACAGTCTACTTCATAACTCCGGATAACTTCAATTATCCATGCTTTCTACGTATGAATTCCACCAGACTATATATGGTGTAGTATACGCTCCATGGCGGAAACGAGTGACTCAGCCCCGCGTTATGGCGCCCCGGAGCGCGGTATTACCGCCGCCGACGTCGAACGCGCGGCGGATGCGCTCTTGCGACAGGGTTCGCGGCCCACAATCGAAAAAGTCCGCGCGGAAATCGGCTCCGGATCGCCCAACACCATCAACCCTCTGCTTGATGACTGGTGGCAACGACTAGCCAGCCGACTCGATGCCGGCCCGGCGGCGCTCCATCGGTTGCCGGAAGGCGTTCTGCACGTCGCCGAGGCACTGTGGTTGCAGGCGCTCGACCAAGGCCGGCAACGCGCCCGATTGGAACTCGTATCGAGTAAGAGAGCCGCGGACGAGGAGCAGCGACGCCATGAGGTGCGCTCGCACGTCCTCACCTTGCGTGAAACCGAATTGGACGAGCGGTTACGGAGTCGCGAGCGCGCACTCGAGGAATCGCGGGAACAATTACTACAGCTGATGAGCGCCATGCAGCGCGATCAGGCCACAATCCGCGCCCGCGATAAGCGGATCGCCGCACTGGAAACCGACGTCGCCAGTTACCGGGATCAACTCAAGAACGTGCTCGCACGCGCAGTTGAAAAAAGCCGACTCCTGGCAGAACGCAAGAAGCGACAAAAGACGCCAAAACCTGAGAAACTGAAACGTAAGATCCCGAAGAAACGTCCGAGAATCCCACGCACGAAACGCAGCGCCAAGAGGAAGCCCCATGGACAACGTCGATGAAATCGTCGCCCTGCTGCGCAAGCAGGCGGATCTCGAGAATCAAATCCTGAATGGCCACGGCACCGCCGTCGCGACGGAGCGGGAGCTCGAAGCGACTCGCCGTCGGCTGCTCGCTCATCCCCAGGCACTCAACGCCGTCCTGCAGACCGCCCGCGCTTTACGTCGCACGCCGGACACGGTCTCCGTCCGGGACGTGACCGATTTCGGTGGCTCGAATTAGCATGGCGATCGCAGGGGGCAGCGTTTGCCAGGTGGAGGGATACCTCATCGTTTTTCACCCGTTAACGCTGCATTACTGGCCGGTGCGCTCGGCGTTCGTGATATCAGCAACGAAGTGAATCCGAGGAGGTGCCCGCAGCCGATTTGCCATTCGTGCCGCACGGCAGGTACTGCTGAACCTAACGACAGTGTTCAATATTTATCCGGGGAGGTCAACTAATCGGGCCCGCGCGCGCGTGGCACATTGAGGGCGCTATGAGCATTTTTTACACGAATCTTGCCGACGGGCCTGTTGGGCCCTCGATGCGCGACAAAGCCGGCAATTGGTATGTGATCGATTAAGTGATCGCCACACCCGTCATCGGCCCGTGTGCTGGGCAGAGCTATCGCGCCTTTTTCCAGCCGAAATCCCGGTAACAGTAGTGTTCCGTCTGATGGCAATGAGGGCAAGTGATGAGTAACAGCGTCTTGTCGGCGGGCAAGTCCTTTGCTGCTGCGATCAACATACGACATTTTGGATTCTTGCAGTGCCACCCGTTGCCGTCACTCTTGTCGGTCGCGCTCCGGATGTCGGTGAAAGGATCGACCTCCAAGTTGTTGAGGGGGATTCGGTTTCTCCACTCGTAGAGCACGTACCGTGTGTCGGCCCTGCGCCGAAACATGCGTAGGTCGTCCAAATTATCCGACTCGCAGACCGACTCGCCGATAGCCTCATGCTTCGCGTTCGATACAAATAGCCGGAAACGCGGCGATGGTTTGCCTTCGACTTCAGTCTCATCCATGAGCTTCCACCTCCCGCCATCATTGTAGCCGCCGGCTTTTATTTTTTCAGCCACCACAGGCGGGTGGCGCACCCCTTCACGCGTGCCGGCGGCCTCGGCGCGGGCGCACCCCGTCTCGCATTCCGATGGACTGTCACGCCTAACGGTGAATGAACGTCGGGCAGAACTGACCAGGCTGAAGCTCAATGGTGGTTGTCAGTCCCTGGCTCCCGAACCGGGGGTCCGCACCGCTCAAATTAGTGTTCGGGGCTTGATAAGTGCAGTAGTAATGACCGTCTAGGAACTGCGTCCCGACCAAGCTCCAAGTGCTCGCGTTCGCCGTCGAGGCCAGCCCTACTGTCAGCACGAAAAGTATCTTTCTCATAGATCCTCCTACGGTCACTCTCCTACGTTTCAGGATGCAACACTGTGGAACGCTTCACGGAAAGCTCGCGTCGGCTCATGCCACTACCTGTATCTGTGCCGGCGATCACGGCCACCGTACTGGCGCGGGTGGAAGTTCGCGCTCGCAATATGACAATGTTGGAGTTCTCTCATCGTGCGACAGGATTGAGAGTAACCGTCCGGTATCGGACGTCTCCCCCATCGAAGAAACCGGCCCAACCGAAGACGTCGGCACGGCGCAAGGCCGCGGCTGCTTCACGTCCGTCCCGGCGACAACCCTTCAATGTAAAACGCAAGACACGCAGTCGGAAGCCACGATGACCAATGCAACGCAGGACACCGGCTTCGATACCTCAAGTTGGATCACGCTCCGATGGACTCGGGGTACTCGTTACTATCGCATTCACTTGGAGCAGGATCTCTGGTCATCGTGGGTACTCACGAGCGTCAACGGTCGAAGTGGCACGCCCCTCGGTCGTGCGCGGTGCCAGCCCGCGTCAACCATCGAGGCCGCCCTATTGAACCTCGCTCACATTGCGAAACGCCGTCGGCAACGCGGCTATGAATTGATTCGTTAAACTATCGACAGAAAAGGAGATGGCCAATGGCATTCTCACCACTACATGAAGCGCTGCGGCTGATAAAGCGACAGACTGAATTGGAAAGCGCTATGCGCCGACCTGGGGGGATTCGGGTGACCGAAGAGCGCGAGCTGTTTCACCTTCGTCAAGCGCTCACTCAATATCCTGCGGCAGTCACTGCGATTTTTGAGGCGGCGGAACAGATGAGACGACCAGTCGATACGATTTGCGTTGATGACGTAGAGGTCGCGATGACCGCCGCCTCTCATTAACTTGATGAAGCGGCACGCATCCACGAAGCATGTAACGCGAACATGAACAGAATGCCGGGCTTTGCATGTAGGTTTACCATCGACTCCTAATCGAGGCCCTTCATCACAGGTCCTCGCGCGGTCATTTCACGCAATCAATTCGTGACATTGCTCACGGGAGTCGGCTGACTGCTTTCTTGATTTGTGAGTTACCTCCCTGTCCGTATCGTCCGTCGGGACCGTCACCTTGCTCGGGGAGCAGGTTGGCAGGAGAGTGAGCATACGTTCATGATGCAACATCCATCTTACGCCGCGGTGTTACCGAATCAACACGTGCTCAAATAGGTCAAATATAAAGAACTCTTGCTCCGCCAAGGCGAGTCTTTGCCAGTCGTGGGTTTCATTCGGTCTTTCGCTCTTCACTCGTCTCTTTGGGCTCGCATTTCACCGAATATGTGAATGCCTCGGCGCTTTGGGCTAATTTCTGGGTTCCTTGTTTGAAGCGCCACCATGTCGTGAGTGTAGCCGCTGGGACGCCGTTCGCGGATAGGAATTGCCGAATCATGCTCGGCCCGATCGCGAAGTTGACGTTCTGTGGAATTGTCCCAGTAGCCGCGAACGCCTTCCGCTGGTCCAGCATGGCTGAAGCGACTCCGATTACCTCACCGTATTCATTCAAGACCGGGCCACCGCTAGTGCCGGGCTGAATTGGCGCTGTGAACTGAAAGAATCTTGAGTCATCGCCGAGCCCGGTAACAGCGCTCACCACGCCCGTCGTCAAATTGCCGGAGCTTGCCACAACGCCGGAGAGGGGAAATCCAAAGATAATCACCTCAGTTCCCAATATGAGGTTCTCGGCGCTGCCAATGCTTGCGTATCGGATACCGAGCGAGCTTGCATGCAACAGTGCGAGATCGTTGCTGGGGTCGCTATTGACCACTTTTGCAAAGGTCTTTGCCGATGGCAACTCAACCTCGGTGCAGCCATGTACTACGTGCGCGTTCGTCAGCAGGTAGCCGGAATCTGACACGACGAACGCGGTTCCGGTGATTACCCTACGTTCGTCATCGCGTTGCGTGGGGCCATTTGCGACAGAGGTCACTGTCGCGTTCTTTTCTTGGTATATGACTCTTCCATTTGTATCAACGATCGTCCAACCCAGCGATTTTCCCTCCCAGTCGCCGTCGCTGTAGTCATGGGTAAACATCCCGTCGCGAAAAGCCGAATCAAACATTTCCTGATTGAGGATCCCAATCGGACATGGTCGAGGCGCTCCTGCAAGTAACTGGCCGGCACGATCGATGAAGGCTAATTTGCCTTCATTGGTGCAAACCGCGGCGTGCGCGTGCCGGAAGGAGCTGGCCCACTTAAAGGAGGGATTGATCGCAAATTGTCCATCATGGCTAATGAAGCCCCACAAACCGGCGATGCTGACTGGCGCGAGCCCCTCACTGAAGCTACGAGCGGCATCAAATTGCGGCTGGATTACGAAGGCTCCAGCGAGATCGACGTACCCATATTGCGTTGGACGTTCTCGATCGATTACCGAAAATCCTATTGCGACTCCCTCGGAGAAATTTGACTCGACGCCTGGTCCTTGGAGCGACCTCGTGCCCACAATTCTCCCCGTGGCGTCGGTGATCGAGACGCTCCGGTTTTTCACGACGAGTGCCCGGCCTTCGTGCATGGGTCCGGCGATTTCGTACTCCGGTGCGACCACCCATTTACCTGAAAAGTCGATATAGCCCCAGCGTTCTACATCTTGGGAGTCCACAGTGGCGGCAGCGACGAGGTCGCCTCCTTGATAGCCCAGGTTTTCGTAGGTCTGCGGGAGGATCTCATTCCCGGACCGATCGATTATCGTCCACCCACTGCATATTTTGAGTTTCGACGTCGCAGACGAAGCTTGGCAAACCGGTTCTTTTGCATTTGCTTTCGACGCGCACTGGGGCGGAGCCTTTGGCACACGCAATTCTTTCGCAACGACGGCGTACTGACCGGTATCGAACCGATTGGCACAATGGAAACGGGGCGAAATCGCAAATCTCCCGCTGCGGTCGATGAAGCCGATTCGCTCCCCGTCTTCGTTTCCGATTAAGTCATCTGATCGGACGTAAGGATCCGGCTGGCCGCCAAGTTTCACAGCGGCGCGATCACCGTCAAACGAAAGCGCCTCTGTGAATTGCGGGCGAATAACGAATTTTCCGGAAGAATTAACGTACCCGAAAAGGTTGTCCTTCTTGGCTAGATAGAGCTGCTCACTGGAACCTGGGCTAGAGTTGCTTACATCAACAGTCTTCGTTGCTGGAGGGGGCGGCGTGGCCTGCTGAGAGCAACCCACGAAAAGCAAAAGGGAGCCGCTGAACAACGTCAATGCGGCGCCGAAGGTCGACGAGTCGCGTTTCCACGGCAGAACGTGCATGGGTACAAGCATGCATCGTAGCAGTGTGACGTCCGGCGCATTCCGTCACACCTTGTCGTACAACGACGTGACGGCGATCACGGATGCGTAATTATAAAGACCAAACCGGGACCGCATAGGTCGACTATGGCGAGTCGAACCCTTTTAAGGACCCCCACGGAGCCGAACACCGAGAGGCAGGTTAATATTTGTGATTGTTTTCGCATTTAGAGACGAACGGCAATCCCCGCGAATTCTAGGTCTGTGCTAGTATCGAAGGCGCATTAAGAGTGGAGCTGAGGCTCCTGCCAACCTGCCTACCCGGGCAAGGTGGCGGCCCCGAAAGGGACGATGCGGCCGGTCCGGCAATTCATCGGGCAGCCATCGTGCAGAGTCAGTTTCCAGGCATTTGATACTGGAGGCGTATTTATGTCCAACGAAGACTCGCGCCAGGCCGAGAGTAGTCCTGCGAAGCCTGTCGAATACCCGTACCTGGTCGTCCGAATCTTCGCTGCCGTTTATCAACGTGAAGGCATTGAGATTCGCGTAGGTCCACCCGCAGTCGAAATCGTCAATCGTCGCTGCGCGGTACAACATCCAGAGCCGTTTGCCGCCGATGGTACGATAAGCGCGGCCTGTCGCGCCCTACTTATTCAAGGGGTGCAGAGCGCCGTACGTCAGCTTCGCTTTCGGATCTTTATCGTTTGGGCGGAGACAAGGTGCACCTACGTGGAAACTGACTCGACACACGAGGGCGCGGAGCCGCCGTCAGGCGGCGTGCTGCCGGGTGAGCTGGCATTCATGCCTCAACGTTACGAGCCCGTCCAGACCCTAAGTGATGAAACCCCTGGCTATGGGCTCGTTCAGAAGTCGGAAACCCGAGTGCCGCCATCAGAGGTAGACGTTACCCGTGCGGCGCTGAACGATTATCTGGAGCGAAAAGCGCAGCCGCCGAGCCCGCAGCTCCAGGCAAAGCGGGCGCGGTTATTGAAAAAGCTTTCCGGCCTCAATGCCTCAAGCTCTATGGCTAAAGAAACTGAATATCGTTCGCAACCGGCGGATTCATTCTTCCTGCAATCCGGTCGACGCGTTTGGCTCAACGCGTTTCACTTTGACCAGATTTACGCTGGACTGATCGTAGGGCTGCCTGACAACTCGCCCGGCTACATTTTAGATCAAGAGACCAAAGCGCAGAGAATCTGGGGCTCTCGACCAACCTTTACCATACCGCCTGCGACGATTATCCGAGAAGACGGTGCTCGCAAATATGAGAGCTTCCCATGGTATTGCTACAAAGCATGGTTGACGTCGGATGAACTGGAGTCGCAAAACGCTGGTTCGGAGCTCATCGTGATCTGGTTCGCCGAGGAGCCAATGGAACTCAGCCTTATTGCCACGGTTGAGCATGCGTGTCGCGAGGCGCCGTGGGAGCAGTATGCGCAGGATTGGAATTTCTGACGGGATCACTTTCATGAAGTCGCCAACGGAAAAACTGTTTACCACGATACCGATCTTCTTTAGTCATGGTATGCAGGCGAAGGTCGAGAGCCTCTCGCCGAGCGCGCACAAGCCGTGGGCGGCCGTGGAATCGTGGATTGCGCTGGGAATTCCGCTCTCCATCATTCCGCCGACGCCGGTGACACGCGAACAGTTAGCTCGAGCGCACGATCGAGCATTCATCGACGCCAACCTCGATGGCCGGGAGTTGAATGGATTCAATACGAAGGCGGCGGATGTGGCCGCTTCTCTCCCGTACACGAGCGGGGCCATGCTAGGGGCGGCGCGGGATGCGATTCGCAGTGGCCTAGTGGCCGTCGCGCCCACTTGTGGGTTTCATCATGCAGGTCATGCCAAGGCTGGTGCATTCTGTACCTTCAACGGTCTCATGGTGACTGCGCTGGCGTTGAACGCGGAGGGGCTTTCGCAACGCGTTGGCATCTTGGACTTCGACCAACATTACGGGGACGGGACCGAGGAAATCATCCAAACGCTGGAACTGACTTCGTGAGGCACTACTCGGTGGCCGAGTACTATAATCAACAGTCGCAGGCGGTAGAGTTTCTGGGCAATATTCAGAAGCTCGTTGCCGCGATGAAAGACTGCGATGTGGTGCTGTATCAGGCCGGCGCCGATCCGCATGTCCACGACCCGCTCGGCGGATGGCTCACCACCGCACAGTTAGCGGAGCGAGATCGATTGGTATTTCAGACTGCGCGAGAATTGCGGATTCCAATCGCTTGGAATCTAGCCGGCGGCTACCAGACCCCGCTTCGCAAGGTGCTCGATATCCACGACAACACGATGCGCGCGTGTGCGGCGACTTATTAAGGCGCGCGCGACGTCTGGCGTAGCGCTGACAGTCAGCAATCCCCGCTTGCGTCGCAAGATGCGGTCGATCTCATTGGCCGCCGAACGGAAAGTGCTTTTCCTCGGCTGAATGTGCAGGTGTCGCCCGACAATACCCAACGGGGCTAGCCGCCCCAGCAGAGCGCAAGAAGGGTCCAATGCCTGAGACCCCGCCGCTGACGCGCGCCGGACGACGAGTGGCTGACGCAAAGCTAGCGGCCGCCACGTTTCAGCCTACTTCCGACGGGAAACGGGTGATGCGCCAATTTGAAGTCCACGGCATGGCAATCACCGAATGTGTTAACGCCGAACAAATTCCCGATGCGGATAAGACAATCAAATAGACGCGACATGCCCCGAGGAAAGATCGGACCATGAAATGCGGGGGCTCGCGGGTGTGAATTGGCGCGTTAGATTGCCCATCATACGCCTCGGTAAAGCAAAAACAGGCGGCCCTGAGTTAATCCAGGAAGGCGTCACTTACGCGCTTAGCCGCGGCGTTCTCGAAAAACCCGCGAATCATCGCATCGAGTATGTGGGTATTGTCGTGGTTCTTGTATGAGGCAGATGAGGCTATCTTGTGGTTCGCCTTGACCCCAATGACGAGATTGCCGTCCGACGACCAGATCTGCAAATCCGACCACGGTGCCTTAACCCGTTCGGTACCAAAGAATTTTGGTTTGGAAATCTCACATCCGTCGTCGCTGAGTACGATTTCCCCAAAGCGAAAGGACTTGCCGGCGCGCAGACCTTGGGCATAGCGAAGAATTAGGCGGTACCCGATGGCACGCCACAGTTTGTTCGTGAAATCCTCGTAAACCGTTTTATTGCTTAAACTAAATTGTGCAAAGCGAGAGTCGTCACCAAACAGGATATGGTAATCGGTGCCGGTGGGAATGAAATTGACTGAGTGTTTAACGCCACCCCATCTTACTCGCGTGACGCTGTCTAGCGGGAACTGTAACTGCCCCCAGCGAACACCTTCGGGCGATACGGCCAAGCGCGTTTTGAAAATTGAGCCAATATCCGCCGCGTACGTGATTTCTTGCTCAAAAGCCCTTTTGCCTGCGACGGCTTTCCTTTGCTGCTCGACGAGGTTCTTGATCGCCTCGGTATCGATTACCAACTTATCGACGATGCTTGGAACCCCGCAAAACACTTCCCGCAAGAACAGGGTAATTCTGTTCGCCGCTTCATAAAGTTCATGTTCATTTGCCAAATCTATACCGAAACTGCGTACGCGCACCGCCAATTCCACGCTGGGCCCGTGCTCTTCACCACGGGCGGCCGCGCAAAGTTGCTGCGGCCGTGCCAAGTGATCCCATTCTTGTACGTACCTTTCAATTTCGACTATCGTCGCCATGAGAGCGGCTTTGTCTTGAGTTGCTACCGCGCGCCCGTGTTCAATGAGTTTGCCTACTGCGTCCACCGCTTTTTCCAGCGCGGGCTGCGCGTTAAGCTCGTAATCCGCCACTACCTCCGTAAGCAGCAATGGTGGATGGACACCGCCCTCGCCGGTTGCCACTTCAACCGCCGCAATCAAATTGCCGACCAATACAAGGGACTTGGACCGTTCCAACCAAGAGCGCACCGCCGCGCGGTACGCGCGGCGGCGATCCGCCAACTCTGATTCAATCCAGTCAATATTCGTAATTTCTGGAAAGCCGGCGACGGAACGATCCTCGTTTATGTGGCGCCGCACCTCCGCGGCATCGATGCTTTCCACGACGGCTGCAAACGACGCGAGCGAGCAAGGTGCGCAGCGGCCCCCATCCGCGTCAATGGCGCTGAATGCGACGGCAAGCAAGTTAGCGTGCGCCAACGGAGGTAGAGACTTGAACGCATCCACTTGGGTAGGATTATCCGTGGCGAGTTTCGTATATTCGGCGGCGCGTTTTGGGGAGACACCGGGTAGCCATCCTATCTCCGCAGACAGTCGCGATCGCGGATGTATGAGATCCGCGCGCGCTTTCGAAATTATCGCGGGGTCCCGCTCGAGTGCCAGATTTTCTGCCAATTCGATAATTCGCCCGCGCGGATCACGTGGCGTCGCGCCCAGCAGAAAGAATGGATTTGTCGACCAGAAGCGACCCGAGCTTTCCGTCGCCGTTGATTTGTCTGCTTTGTTGGAGGCCGGTTCAGGGGCAGGCATGTTGTCGCTGGTTTCTTAGTTTAGGCATTGCAAAAGATCAGTATTCAACAGTCTGCCGGAGTCGATCGGAGTTACCAATCCGCGGCGTTTTCCGTTCAGCGAACTCAATTGTTGTCCGGCGCTATGGTTGATGCATTGACATCCGCATGCGCCTTGCCTCTCTTGTGACCTTGCCACGAAAGGAGCCACTGCTGGGCCTGACTGTCGATCTCCGCTTGATGGGCTTTGACCGCTGCTGTCGCCCGCGCCATATCCGCTTCCTTGTATCGATATTGGCTACAGCGACTGTTAAAGTCGGCCACTACAGCGTTGTAAGCCACAATTGCAGCGTGCGAAGTGCGATCCACGAGCGGCTGGACCGTCGAGATCCGCGAATCTTGAGCCAAACAATAGTTAATTTCGCTAATTGCCAAGAGGTTGTTGGAGCCCGGCACAGGCTCTGTCTCGAGAAACGCCGCATCTGCGGAGTCAACCGCGCTCGGTCCGCCATTTGCAGGTGGGGTAACGCTGGCATTGCCAGAGGACGGCGAGGTCACGGCTGCAGGTGTGCCCCCGGTCGAGCCGTTATTCAGATTTGCATATAAGAAGAACCCCAGGACTCCTACTATTACCACAAGCACAATCGGACCCCGTCCGTAGTCTCTCCCCTGGACAGCCGGCGGGACCGGCGTCGTGTCAAGCCGATGCTCTACCCCGGTCCCGGGCGTGACCGCCCAGACGGTCGTCCCGGCCTGGTGCCGCAGTGCGTGACGCAGCAATGGTCTTGACGTGGCGTCCGCGGCTGACGAGGAGTTCGAGGAGTTTGCCTTCGTAGGCGACGGCGGCTGCTTGAAGTCGGACACCAGGCTGGTTAGCCCGGTGAAACCATAAGCGTTGCTCTGTCCAGAAGTTGGCATTGGATAGGAATCCTAGGTGAAGCCTATTTTTCGAGGGGCCTCTTTCTCGCCGCGCGCAGCGGCACTACGCATGGCCGCAGTCAGACTGCCCTGATCGACCGATGCTCGACCAGAGCGAGCGGCCAGTCGGGCGGCCTCGCGAACCACAAATGCCACATCTGAAAGGGGCCTACCTGCGAGCCCTGTCGCCAAAGCAGGAATATCCAATTCGTCAACGGGAAGTTTGGAGAGAAGCGCGGACAACAGTCCCTCCACTTCCGCTTTCGATGGCATCCCCACGTTGATCACGTGGTCGAATCGACCACGACGTTGAATTGCGGGATCGATCATCTCGAGTCGATTAGTCATCGCAACAATCAGCACGCGGTTCTTAATCGCTTCCGGTATTCGCCGCAGAAACTCGCCTACCTCTTCCACCCGGTGATGGCTAGAACCCGAACCCATTTCGCGATCCGCGAGGAATGCTTCCATCTCATCGATAACAAGGACGCTCGGAGCCTCCTTGATTGCCTTGTCGAAGACTTCGGCCACCTTCCGACTTGTTTCGTGGATGTAAGGGCTTCCAATGCTGGAAGCATCGATGCTAAAGGAAGGCCAGCCCAGGTAGTCGATCAGGTGCTCAACCGCGAAGGTCTTGCCACAGCCAGGTGGCCCATGAAGAATTGTTGCCGACGGAAACTCGATGCCAAGGGACCGATACCGCTCGGCGTTCTCTATCAGATCGATCACATGTTCTTTGAAGAATTGCTCAAGCGCTGGACGGCCTGCGAGCGTAAAGACCTTGACCACCCGGGCGGTATCCGGAGAGCTGCCGCCCTCAAACACACGCCCCGTTAGGCCTGATTGCTTGATGATCTCAGATATTTGCACCCCGCCAAGCCAGCTCAATAACTGCCGCGTGCGCCGGTCTGAATGCACCGACAGCGGCACTCCGCCGGTCAGCCAAGTACCCAATAGCAGATCGTCGGCCACTGGGGCTGAGAGCGCATATGTCGGTAGCAGCCTGGATAGTGCCTCCACATAGATACAGTCCTGGAACGGGGCCTCTGGGGCGATCGAACGCGTTTCCCGCAAGCTCGCAGCAAATGCGAGGGCTTCACTCAAGTTCTGGGGCGAACGACTGTCGGCGACGCGCACGAGCATCGAATTCTTGGGGGACGTATACGCATACATCGAATCGGTGCCAAATTTCAGAGGCTGCCACAATTTCTCGTCGACGAGCCTCGTCTCAGCCCACCGCTTCGCCAATGCGGGGGTTACAATCAGCGCGCGTCCGTTACCAGACGTCTCCACTATTTGCCAATCCACACCGACTTGAAGCGCAAGCCGGGTGCGAGCGCCATCTGGAAGCGAATATCCAACCGGCAACCATGCGTCGATTGGCATCAGTGGCGTACCAAGTTTGATCCAACTGCTGCGACATCATCGTCTACTGCACCTATTCGTAAAGAATCGAGATGAGAAACCACGACCCGGAGTCGGTCGACATCGTCTGCTTTCATGGCAGCGTGACCCGCTTGAATTAGCTCGATAAATTGTTGCTGATCCGGAAAAAGATGCGCCTCTTCAGATCGACGCTTGAAGCGGTCCACCACAAACCAGTCTTCACGCCATATGATGTCGAAATTCCGGCCGCGCAATTCGGCAAGTTTTACTTCAAATTCACTCGAATCGATTCTATCAATCGCGCGCTTAGCCGTAATTAGAAGCGATTCGTAGGCGGTGATCTCCGTCGGGCGCGCGAGCGGCCGTATGTGTTCTTGGAAAGTCTGGGAGCACCCTTCGAGATCGAGCGTGCGCATTTCCTTTAATCGGTCGCGTCGGATTTGCGCCATAATCCTTTTGGCCTCCAGCACTCGATCCATGGCTTCTTTTGCCCGCTCTGGGTTGCTCTCCTCAACACCAACGCTTTCGGCGTCTTCAAGCTTAGCGTCGATTTGGGCTAACCGGTCATCGTCTATGCGCGCAGCAAGGGCATTCGCCTTGCTACGCAGCGAACTTGCATCTTCCTGAATCCGGCGGCCGGCCGCGGCAAAATCGATTTGCGCAGCCTGCCGAGAATAGAGATTCTGTTTGCTCAGGAAGTTGCCGCCTACGCTTGGTATGGACACCTCAAATTTCACGTTACCGGAATCGGAGATCTCATAATCACAAATTAGATCGGCGCCCGCCGGGATAATCCCGGAGTCAATATCCTTGCCAGTAATCATCAACATGCCGATTGCTTCATTGTCGGTAACGGGATTTTCGATGTCGCCTTCCCATAATTTGAAGCGAAGTGCACCCTCGCCGCCCGCTCGCAGTGAGGTAGCCGCCTTGAATTTGAGTGTTCCCTTCTTGGGCAGCGATTCGCCAGCCTTGATAACAAACTCTAACGTGGGTCGACCACCAATGCGATCTAACACCTCAAATCCGATGGACGAGGAGGATGGAATGGCATCTACCGTCGCGGCGGTGCGTGTGATTACGAGGGTAGGGGGCTCTATGGTTACCGCACCGCCTCGAGCATCGAATAGGAATATTTTGAACGTGTTATCACCGCGTTGACCAAGTGGAACCTCCACTGACGCACCATCCTTTGCAGGCAGGCGCCCGGAGGACCAGCCCGTATCGAGGCTGTCGAGCTGAAATTCGGCACCGGGCACTGGCTTTGCAATCTTAAGTAGCACCTTTGTCTTTGAGCTCGGTGTGCGCGAGGCGAAGTGCAACGAGACCGCCATAGCCGACCTGGTTGTCAGGTTGCCCTGAGCACTCTTGCGACCGCGACTCTGCGTCGACCAATCAATTGCCTCAGAAAAGAGCGCAGCCCCTTCAGCCACCGCTGTCATTGGATCGACATCGGTGGAGCCGGCGATCGTCAATTCTTGAGCGACGCGGTCACGCAAAGGCTTGTATTGCGTTGGACCGCCGACGAATACAATTCTTTCGATATCGAGGGCGGTCAATCCGACTTTCGCCAGTGTCTCCCGCGTCGCAACGATAGATTCTTCAATCTTACCGGCGATCAGTCGGTCTAACGTATCTCGGTCGACGGCGACATCGACATAGATTTCTTCTCCCGCCTCATCGCGAACCCCAAGTTCGGACTCAGATAATGCGATCGCCGCTTCTGACTTCGATGACAGCTCAATTTTCGCGCGCTCAGTGGCCCACATCGCCATCCGCAGAAGGCTCCGGTATTTTGGTTGTGCGCTGAAATCCATCGGAAGGGAAAACTTGCCGGCTAGCCACGGCTTGACGACGTTGTCGAGAAGCGCCCTATCGAAGTCTCGGCCACCGCACATTGCGATGCCTCCGTGCGACAAGAGACTAACGCGACCGCCTATGCTCTCGGCCACTGCGACATCGAGAGTACCGCCGCCAAAATCGTAGACCACGAACATTCCATCTGATTTGCGCTTTTGCATTACCGCCATAACTGCGGCAACCGGTTCTTGCATGAGCGCCACGCGGCCAATTCCAGCCATTTCGGCCGCTGCGAGGGTGGCGTCCTTCTGCATCTGATTGAAAGCGGCCGGCACGGTGATCACGGTGCCCGTGTTCGCGTCATTGCGAATTGCCTCAGGAAGGTATCCAAAAAGCACCTTGAGTATCTCAGCAGAGCACTGTTCTGGAGTCATCTCCATATTCACAGCCGAAAGCTTCAGCAACGTACTCGTGCCGATCAACCGCTTGAACAGTGTTGCCGCGTTGTCGGGGTTTCGTGCGGCGTTGGTATATGCGCGCATCCCGATGTACTTGTTCCCTCGCTTATCCATGAATATGGCGGAAGGCGTAACGTCATTTTGCTCAGGACTTTTATAAAGCTGGAGCGCTGTTCCGTCGTATGAACAAATTGCCGAGTTGGTGGTACCCAGGTCAATTCCGATATAGGTTGTCACGTAGGTAATCGCTTTAACATGATTGTCCCTGTGCGTCTCAACCCGGAGTCTCCCATGATGACCGGCTCGAGCATTTGATCCACCAGCAGCACATCGTCCGGCGCAAAATCCGCGATGTTTAGGGGAGTGGCGGCCATACCAGCGTCATAGGGTTGCCCTTCCAGATCTGCAATTTTGAGACCAGCCGATGCCAACGCCCCGTCCAGTCTCTTCAAATAAAAGCGAAGCTGGCTTTGATAGCGCACTGCCTCGCTTGCATCGAGTTTAGTGAGAAGTCGGGTAAATGATCGAGTCAGCCGCCAACTCTCGACGACTATGTCGATCAGCGACGCTTCGAGCACATCTTCCTGTGATTCCGATCTGGCGTTCAACTTGACCTCCTTGTCGCAGCGTACTGTGGAATCACGATCTTATTCAGTGAGGTATATCACGGGCTCCCTTCAAGAAAAGGATTTTTATGTACGACCATCCGATAAAACAAGAGATTGCACCCGCATGGTACCAGCGCCGCCGGGTAATTACGGAACGACGCGCGAACGCATCGCCAGCGTGTCCTTTGCAGACATCGAGGCCGCTGCGCGGCGATTGATGGTCGCCGGCGGCTATCCCTCCGTCGGGGCAGTTCGCAAGGAATTGAAGCGCGGATCGACCACCACCATCGCTGAGGCCATGCGCCGATTCTGGAAGGACCAGGCGGCCCTGAACGCTGGCAATCCCGTGGCGCTCACCCGCCTGCCGCCCGAGGTCGCCGACGCCGCGGTGGCCCTGTGGGAACAGGCGCTGCGGCTTTCTCAGCAAACAGCAGTGATCGACGACAACGCCGCCCGCGCCCACCTTGAGCAGCTTCGCCGTGATATCGACCATCGGGTCCGCTCCATGGAGGCGCGAAAAGGAATGGGACACGGCCGCGCGCGTGCGCGAACGCGCGCTCGCCGACGCACGCGAGCAGATCGGCCTCTTGATGAAGGAACTCGCGGCGGATCCTGTAGCGCTTCGAGCACGCGAGGTGCGCATCGCCGATCTAGAATTTCAGGTCGAGGAACACCGGCGACAGCTCGCGACAGTCATCGCGCGCGCGATTGCGAAGAACCGGGCGGTTGCCGTGAAGAAGCCAAAACGAAAGATTCGACCTAGGCCCAAGAGGCGAGTCATGCCAAAGAAGCGAGTACCATCGAAACACTCCCCACGCCGAGTGAAGAGGAAAACCCATGGACAACGTCACTGAAATCGTCGCGCTGCTGCGCAGGCAGGCGGATCTCGAGATAGCGATCATGAATGACCGCCGCAATGCCGTCGCCACCGAGCAAGAACTCGAGGCGACCCGCCGACGACTATTTGCGCATCCGCAGGCGCTGAACGCGGTGCTGCAGACGGCGCGTGCCTTACGACGCACGCCGGACTCGGTCTCCGTGCGGGACGTGACGGATTTCGGGGGATTGAATTAGCTTGGCAAGCCGTCGACACGGCGAATTCTTCCCGGCGATTTGTGATGGGCCTCGCATTCCGTAGGTTTTTGCTCGATCGGGAAGACGCTCTCTATCGTCTCCCGAACACGACATTCGAGCGCATGCTCCAGAACCCCACTGGCCACGCCGTCCCTCGTTTTGCTGGGCAGCGCGTGCGCATGGCCTACGTCACGGTCGAGCTCACGGATCGTCAGCCGGTCCGGGTTGTTCGAACCACGTTCAGCATTCTGACGTTCAATAGCGAGGGATTCCTGGATCCAGCCGCCTTTGAACAACATCAACGGGCGCGCGCCGAGTTGGCGCTCGCTCCAGCCCTCGGGCCGCCAGCCCGCCTTGCAACCATCGTCGCGGCGGCGCCCAGATTTGTCGACCAAGGAGGCCGCTGGGTGCCCTCCACCGATGTAGTAAACCTTCTTAGACGCGCAGCTATGGAACAAATGAAATGCCTGCGGCTGTAGCCTGAGCGACCGGGAGCCAAGTTGCGCGGGTCTCGCCTCCTGTGTACGGTACGTAATAGGCCTCGTCGATCGCCCAGACAATTGAGCGCATTGTTGGACACGGACGTCGATACTTTTTTGTTCCGATATAGGGATCTCCAGTGAATAACCCCCCCCCGCAAATCACTTACTTGCGCAGCTTCCGCCCGCGGAACAGCAACGTTGGTTCCCGCAATTAGAACTTGTCGATATGCCGCTCGGGGAAGTGATCTACGAGTCGGGCGGCACGCTGACGCACGCCTATTTTCCGACAACATCCATCGTGTCGCTCCTTTATGTCATGGAAAACGGCTCCTCAGCAGAGATCGCGATCGTGGGTAACGAGGGTATCGTCGGGGTCTCGCTCTTTATGGGCGGGGGATCCACCCCGAGCCGCGGAGTGGTGCAGAGTGCCGGCAAAGGCTATCGGCTTTCTGCGCAGCTTATGCAGCATGAATTCAACAAGGCGGGTCCGGTCCTACATTTGTTGCTGCGCTACACCCAGGCCCTCATTACCCAGATGTCACAAACCGCGGTGTGCAACCGCCATCACTCGTTGGATCAACAGTTGTGTCGCTGGTTGCTGCTGAGTCTCGATCGGCTGCAGGGTAACGAGCTCGTGATGACGCAAGAACTGATCGCAAATATGTTGGGTGTACGTCGCGAGGGGGTCACGGAGGGCGCGCTCAAATTGCAGAAAGCTGGCCTCATTCGCTATGCGCGCGGGCACATCACCGTGCTCGACCGGGAAGGCTTGGCGACGCGCTGTTGCGAGTGCTACGCAGTGGTCAAAAAAGAATACGATCGCTTACTGCCCGCGAAATTAGCGATGTAACGGACGTCGCACCCCAGAGCCGGCGGGTTTACATGGACTCGATGAGGCGCGCGCGCAAACTAACACGGTATCTATCGGCGCTCTTTCGCTGCAGATATCGAACGAGGGATGGATGTTATTTGGCAGCGAGCCTGCTGCAGGCGGAGCGTCCGTCCGCGGTGACGACCGCTACGGTGTGCGTGTAAGATTCACTGCGGCAATCCACGGGTTCGATGTTGCACCGTGACGTGCCGCCCCCAACCGGAGCAGCTGCTCCGAGCGCGTGACCAACCGCATCTCTTGGATGACGCAATTGTCGCGCGCGTGATGCGCCTAGTGACGGATGAATTGGAGTTTCTCCGCGTGTACCGCGAACAGCTTGCCCGCTGGTATCAATCGCAGCCCACGCCGGGGCAATTCATTGAACTCGATCGCATGACCCATCAGCTCGATCGGTGGCGCGAGATC
>PLUE01000010.1 GCA_003164785.1 Gammaproteobacteria bacterium
TGGTTTTCTAACACAGTAGAATTAGCGGACGCATACGAAGTCCGCCAGAAAGCGTTTTCCGGCAATGGTGACTTCGACCTGTGTTACTCGATCCGGATAAACAGTCCAGCCGTTAGCGATTGTCAGACCGCACCCCGCCGGGTGATCAACTTCGAGGTGGTGGGCTATCACGTGAGGCCACGTCGCTCCAACGTCGTGCATGTCCACAAGAAATATTTTCGGTGCACTGTCGGCAGGAAAGAGAGTCCGCATGCGCAGAATATCCAAAGCGGGAATTTCCATCAGCGTCGGTCTTGCCGCCAGCGGATCTCTTTCAATAATGTCCGAGGGGAATTCCTGCGCCGTCGCGAAAACCACGTTGGTAGCGTACCGTCGATGAATTCGGATGGCCGCATCAAGCAACAAGGCCGTCTTGCCCACGCATGGACGGCCGGCCATGCAGACCAGCGCCCCTGGAACGAGGTCTCCGAGTACCGCGTCGAGGCCTGCTAGACCGGTCATCTTGCGCGCACCGATGCCGGGCTGAATAGCGTGGCGATCCGGCGCCGGGTCCGCGCGCTCACTCGACATCGGTTTGCCGTGGTGGGGACAGGGGTCGCCGGACGGCCGCTGAGTCGCAATAGGCGCCTACGCATGCGCGCATCGTGTTCAGATGCAGCGCTAAAACGCGTTCGATCGGATCCTGATAGCCGCCGGTAAGATTCCACGCCAGCGGGATCGCATGTCGGCGTGCGGCTTCAAAAACGATCCGGTCCCGCAGAACCATTTGCTCGGTGGTCAACACGCCCCCGAGCGGATCATCCACATGCACGTCGGCACCCGCCTGGTAGAGGACCAAGTCGAAGTCCGACAGGCGTGCCACAATCTCTCGAAGCCGAGCGAGATACGCGCTGGCGTGAGCGGGTTCATGAAACCAGCGCCCGAAACTCACATTTTCCACCGAACGACCCAACGAGAGCTGTTCAATAATCTGCTCGGTGCCATCGCCAAAATGCTGGTCGCAGTCAAGGATCATGACCCGCTGCGCAAGTCCCTCGGCGAGGAGTTTCGCGGCAGTGACGGTGAGCCCGTTGAAGGTGCAGTATCCGCCGCCCGAGTCGTAGTGAGCATGATGGAACCCGCTAACGGGCGCACACGCCACGCCCGATAGCAGGGCCTCCTTGGCGGCAGCCAGCATCGAACCCGTCGTCCAGGGCAGAGAGTGGGCGACTTCCGGCAACTCGTTGCCAAATCCATTCGGCAGTGTCGCATCCAGGACACCTCGCACGTATC
This sequence comes from Gammaproteobacteria bacterium, assembly GCA_003164785.1. Classification (GTDB taxonomy): domain Bacteria; phylum Pseudomonadota; class Gammaproteobacteria; order Steroidobacterales; family Steroidobacteraceae; genus Bog-1198. The sequence goes on from PLUE01000010.1 coordinate 1,273, forward strand.
CCGGATCGTGCGAGAGGCTGAGCTCCTCGACCGTGACGGGTGAAAAGGGCGGCAGGGAAATGGGCAACCCGGCAGCCTGCCAGTTCGCCACCACCTGTCGGGGCTTACCGGCGCTTGGGCTGAAGGACTGGGAGTTAGCGAGCAACTGCTCGCAATAGAACACCGGGATTGATCGTTCGATGCCACTCACGCTGTACCGTCTCCTGTTTTCGTTGGTACATCCTACAATGTCAACGCGACAGAATACGTCGCTATCGGTATTGGGCAGCCGCCTCCTTTAGCCGCTCGGCCAACGCCCGCCGCAAGTCCATCGGTTGCAGTACACAGAGACTTTCAGCATGTCCAAGTATCCAGGTGTGCAGCGCCCAGGTATCCCGGACGGTCGCGGTCATGGTCAGCGTTCCATCGTTGTCCGCGGCAATGGTCATATCCGTGCTCAGAGGAGAGTCGTGCAATGTCTTATGCAATTCCGGGCTGATTCGCGCACGCAGTTGAATTTCTCTGCCATCGCCAAACTGGTCGACGCCGTCGGCGAGAAACTGATCCAGAGAAAATGATGTGGTTGGCCAGGCCTCGAGTTCGCGCAGACGCACGGATGTGAAGCGCTGAACTGCGTAGTGGTGCGGGGAGTCGCCGCCATTCTGTTGGTGAGCGATCAAGTAAAGCGATGAGCCGCGAAGGATCAGCGCCCGCGGGAAGAGCAAACGGGAGTTTGGTCGAACCTCCTGGAGAGACCGGTATTCCGCTTCGACGGGGATATCGTTGAGTACAGCCCTTTGCAGCGTCTGCACCACCCGGGTCGCGATACGTGGGGGCTTGAGTACCACGTGCGAAGGGACCACACGTACGCGATCGGCCCAACGTACGTTGGCGCCCGCCCGGGCGAGCGCTGTCAGCGTCTTGTTCGCCTGAGCGAAACGGCCTTGCAGCGCATCGACAAAGCAGGATGGGAGGTGAGCCCGCATTGCGTCTTGCATCATAAAAAGGGCCATGGCTTCGGCCGCCTCCATGCCAGGAATGTCCACACTGCGTGCCTTCTGCCAGCGCCAACGCTGAGGGCGGACGTTGTCATTCAACTCCAGGGGCATGCACTGCTGCAGAGTGTCCAGATCCCGCTCTACGGTGCGCCGCGTGACCCGGTAGCCACGCGTCTCGAGCGCTGCGGCGAGGTCTTGGACCGACCGGCCGGGGTGGTCGCAGTTCGGGATGAGTTTAAGCATTTCCCACTGGCGCAGGATCACATTGGGTTTGGCGCGGTGCGGCATTTTGAGGTCATCCGGTCATATCTTGTCGCGAGAATCGTATATTCTTATTAGCCTGGAAGGAACAGGGAATAACAACACGGTGCAGAGGGTACGCTTTGGCTTGGTGCTCGATGGCGAACGTGGGTGGCACGCGCGCGATGCCCTCGGCGAATCCACCGTCGGTCCTCTGGGCTTTCTCACGCTCCTGGAGACCCAACTCGGTCTGACGCGTGCCGCCATCTCCGCCTCGGAGCGGGTGGTGCAGTGGCGGGCGTGCCTTGCGGCCTGCCGAACGGGCATCCGGTTCTACGAGCGCAGCTTCCAAGCCGATGAGCTGGGCACCGCCGCCACGCTCCTGCGTTGGCGTGATACGTGGATAGAACACGGCTGGACGGGCGCTGCACCCGCCGGCGCGGCGCGTCTGGCGGACCTCGCCGCGGTCGAGGCCGCAGCGCGAGGAGCGTTGGCCCCGTGTCTGGGCGATCGGCTCCGGGAGGTGGCGGAGGCGCTTACGCACCGGCACGTCCAGATCGAGGTTGTCGAACTCATCGAACCGATCGAAGAATTTTCGCTTGGCTGGCGCGCGGTGCTTTCCCGCTTACCCGGCGTCAAGCCGCCCGCAGTAGACGAAGTGTCTTGTGGTGCCGAGGGGTCATTCTTGAGAGCCCTTCAGGAACATCTGCAAGCCCTGAGCGAAGGCGGCACGCCGCACAAACTTCCATGGGGCGAGGACGGCACCGTCCGAATTGTCCGCGCGGAGACGGAGCTCGCCGCGGCCGAGTGGATAGCCGCCGAAATCCAACGTCGGCCGCAGGACAACCGGCTGATCGTCTCCGAGCATGACGGCGCGCTGGTCGATGCCGCGGTGATGGCCTTCGATCTGCCCCTCCAGGGCCTCTCAGACCCATCGGCCTTTCGTCCCTCGCTCCAGGTGTTGCCTCTTGCCTTGCGACTGATCTGGGATCCTCTCGATTTCCGGGCGCTGATGCAGTTCTTGACGCATCCGATCGGGCCGCTGCCCCGATATGCGCGCGGACGCCTTGCCGAAAAGATGGCCTCGACGCCGGGCCTGGGCGGTGCGAGTTGGAGTCGCGCGTTATCCGACATTGAAACGCATTACGGAAAACTAGGCCCGCGAGTCGTTCAGGATATTGCCCTCTGGCTCGAACATCCGCGATTCCCAACCGCACAGCAGGCGCCTTTGAGCGCGGTCGTCGAGCGCGCTCGCCGACTAGCCGAGTTCTTCCAGAAGCGCCTGGTCGATGACGATGACATCCGGCGGGTGGGCGCCGTGGCCGGTTTCCATCAGTGCCAGGCCGTGCAGCATTCATTGGAATCACTGATCGCCCAGGGCGAAGGGCGTATTGGCCCGGAGGCCCTGGACAAGCTCGTGAGCCAGGCGACGGCCGCCGGAAGCGAGAACACGCTGATGCGGGCGCAAGCCGGCGCCGGCGGACAGGTTAAGAATCCCGGCGCGGTCATCGAGCCGTTTGATGACGTGCTCTGGTGGTCGATGCGCGCCGTGCCCCTCATTCCGACCTATCCGTGGTCGAGAAGCGAGCGAGAAGGCCTCGCCTCGGTCGGTGTCGAATTGCCGGATACCGCGCGGCTCCTGGAGCGTCAAGCGCGTAGTTGGTGTTGCCCCGTATTCCAGGCGCGAAAGCGTCTGACACTGATCCTTTCCGCGGAGGGTGAAGAGCTTCACCCGATGTGGCTCACGCTGGCCGCGATCCTGGATCGGCCCGTCATTGAAGCGGTCGAGTCGGTGTTGCAGACCGCCACACCGACCGAGGGCATTACTGAAGTCTTGCGACGGCCGCTGCCGGCGCGTCGGCGTTGGTGGCAGGTGCCGGCCGGAGCCATCCGCGGTTGGCAGCAATACAAGGCCTCTTATTCCAGTCTCCAGAATTTCATCTACAACCCGTACCAGTGGGCCTTGTCATACCCCGCACAGCTCAAGGCCTCGGCGCTCCTCACGCTGCCCAGCGATTCGCAGCTGTACGGTAGCCTCGCGCATCGCGCGGTCGAACGGCTGTACCGGCAACCCGAAACCCTGCGCTGGTCGGTCGAGCAGGTGCGGGCTTGGTTTGATCGCACACTGGACGGCATCCTGATCGAGGAGGGCGCGGTACTGTTCATGCCGGGCCGTTCTGCCGATCGGGAAGCGCTGCGTCAGCGAGTGCGCCGCGCACTCGGGGAACTACATCGGCAACTTCAGGCGGCGGGTGCCCAACTCGTGGAGCCTGAGAAGTCACTCGAGGCCGATACGCCCTTGGGCACTCTGGCCGGCAACAGCGACCTGTTGGTCAGCCTTATCGGGACTGGCCAGGTCGTCATCGACATGAAGTGGAGCGGCACGGGTTGGTATCGGGATCAGCTCAAGACCCAATCACACATTCAGCTCGCAATTTACGCGCGGATGATTGAGCGCAATACCTCGAACTGGCCGGCGGTGGCGTATTTCATTTTGCGCGATGCGCAGCTTCTGCCCACGACAGACGGGATTTTCCCCGGCACGAGTCCAGTGGTGGTGCCGGGTTCTTCCACCGCGCTCCTGTGGGAGAAACTCGAGACCACCTGGCGCTGGCGGCGGGAGCAGATCGAGGCCGGGCGGCTCGAACTCGTACTTGAGGACGTCGAACCTACCCCGGAATCCGCCCCTCCGGCTCAAGCCCTGACGATGGAGCCCCCGAATGAGAGGTTCAATCCGTTCGTCTACCTCGCGGGTTGGGGGGCGGACGCATGAGCGCCTCCATCCGTTTCATCAGTGCCGGCGCCGGGAGCGGCAAGACCTATCGGCTGACCGAACTCTTGCACGAGATGCTCTCTGCCGGGCAGGTAAACCCTGCCGGCGTGATTGCGACAACCTTTACCAAGAAGGCGGCCGCAGAGCTTCGCGAACGCGTACGCGGCCATCTATCGAATAAAGGACGCCACGCCTTGGCGACCGCCATCGGTCAAGCGCGTATCGGCACGGTCAACAGCGTGTGCGGTGCGCTGCTCGCACGTTTTGCGTTCGAGGCGGGTTTGCCGCCTGAACAGCGCGTCCTTGATGAGGAGCGCGCACAGCAGGTCTTGAAGGAAGCGATCGACCTCACTACCGAAGGTCGATCACTCGCCGAGTTTCTCGCCGTGGCGCGACGCCTGGGACTGGGTGAAAGCGTCCGGCAGCAAGAGATCCCGTGGCAGAAGGCGTTCCGAGAGATTGTGGACTCGGCCCGGGCCAATGGTATTGACCCTGAAGCGCTGCGCACCTTTGGGCAAGAGAACGCCGAGCGTCTGCTGGCGTACTTCCCCAAGGTCTCGGCGGTGGATCTGGATACCTCGCTGCGTCAGTCGATTGAAGCCGTGCTGCCGGCGCTCAAAAAGAGTCTCTCCGGTCCGAAGCCGAAACAAAACACCGGCAAGTACGCGGAGCTCCTTGAAGGCGTACTTCGTGACCTGACGTCGGGGGATCTGCTCTGGTCGCAGTGGCCCAAGCTCGCAAAAGAGAGTCCGGAGGCGGCGCTGCGGACTGTCGTTCAACCCGTCGCAGATGCTGCTGCCCTGCACGCTGCACATTCACGGCTTCAGTCCGATGCGCAATTTTACCTTCAACAGATATTCAGCCTCGCCGCCGACTCACTGGCCGCCTACGCCGAGCGCAAGCGCCAGCTCGGCGCCGTGGACTTTGCCGACCAGGAACGCACGCTGCTCGATATCCTGGATAAGTCGCAGGTGAGCGAAACCCTTCGGGATGAACTCGATCTGCTGATGGTTGATGAATTTCAGGATACGAGTCCGATCCAGCTGGCACTGTTCCTGAAGCTCGCGCGTCTCGCCAAGCACGTTGTGTGGGTGGGCGATATAAAGCAGGCGATATACGGGTTCCGCGGTGGCGACACGGCATTGATGCAAGCGGTGGTGAAATCCTTGCCCGCTCTGGGCGGCGGCAGAGAGACGCTGCCGAACTCCTACCGCTCGCGGCCGGCGCTGGTCCATTGGGTGAATGATCTGTTTGGGAAAGTGTTCACTGATTTACTTCCGGAGGAGATCAGGCTCAACCCGATCCGCAACGAAGTCACAGCGACACCGGCCGTGGAAGACTGGCTGCTTGACGGGAACGCATCCGACCAGCACCAGAGCATCGCGAGCGGTATTGCGAGTCTGGTGAATGAGGGCTACCAGGTGGTGGATCGGAAAACCAACCAGCCTCGTGGCGTTCGGCTCGGGGACATTGCCGTCCTGGCCCGGTCCAATAGCACGGTGAAGGCCATCGCCGCTACGCTGAGCGGCCGGCAGATCCCGTCCTCCACGGCGCAGCCCGGACTCCTGTCGCGACCCGAGATCGTGTTGGCCATGGCGTGCCTGCGACGCCTGAACGATGAGCGCGACACTATCGCCACGGCCGAGATTGTATCTCTCGCCCAGTGTGAGGATCCGGATGTCTGGCTCAGCGATCGCCTTGAGTGGATCAATCGCGATGGAGACGTCTCTGCGTGGCGCGACACGCGAGGAGGCCTCGTTGCGCCGATCTTCGTGGCCTTGCAGGCACTTCGTGCCCAACGTCCCGTTCTTTCGCCGCGGGAGGCCGTGGAGCTGGTGATCACACGCTGTGGTCTCGCCCGCCAGGTACTGCAGTGGCAAACCTCTGCAGAACGCGGCCGGATGCGGTTGGCGAATCTTGATCGGCTCCTGGAGTATGCCGGCGAGTATGAAGAAGACTGTCGCACGAGCCGCGAGGCGGCGACGCTGTCCGGTTTCCTGCTATGGATGCAGGAGCTCGAGCATGCCGAACTCGACCACCTGCCGCAGGGCGGCGGCGATGCCGTGCAGATCATGACGCATCACGCCGCGAAGGGCCTTGAGTGGCCGGTCGTGGTGCTGGTCGATCTTGCGGGCAAGGTGTTGGACTCCATGTGGGACAGCGTTCGCGCCGAGTCGCGAACGACCTTGAACGCCGAAGATCCGCTCCGGGACCGCTTTCTTCGCTACTGGCCGTGGCCCTATGGCCAACAGCAGAAGGTACCGATAGGCGATGAGGTCGAAACCTCGGAAGCCGGACAGATTATCCGGAAAGCGGCGATCGAGGAACACAAGCGCCTGTTGTACGTGAGTCTTACGCGCGCCCGAGACCTCATCGTTGTCGCCCGCGCGCAAAAAGCGCTGGACGGGGAGTGGATGGGCACCATCGGTCTCGCTCAGCGACTGCCGACCGGCGATGCGCAATCCATAGCGTTGAACAATGGCACACAGATGCCATTCCGACGCCGGGCACTCAGCGCGACGACCGCGAACCTGCCAGCCATAGAAACCCAAGGCAACGTCAGGTGGTTCGCCGGGGCGACATCAAACAGCCCAAGGCTCCCGCTGGTGGTGAGTCCCTCCGCGGCGGGCGAAACCCGTGCCTCCGTGGCCGAGGTGGTGGACATTGGATTGCGCATCGATACGAGCGAGGTAAAAGACCGCTCTATATTGGGCGAGGCCATTCACGCCTGCATCGCGGCGGACATCGTGGCGTCTGAGGCAGGGCTCACTGAGCTCGAGGTGCGACGAGTATTGGAGCGTTATGGAGTGGCGGATACGGTTTCGTCGCCACAGGTAGCCAATCAGCTCAAGGCGATTCGCGACTGGTTGAAGGTTCGATGGCCCGGCGCCACGCCATGGGTGGAGGCGCCGGTATCGCGGTCGCTCGCCAACGGCCAGCGTGTGGCCGGGCGGATGGACCTTCTGTTGCGCACGGCCGACGGATGGATCCTGTTGGATCATAAATCGACCTCGCAAAGCCGCCAGCAGGCCGCCGAGCTGGCGACTCAGCATAGCGGACAACTAGCCGCGTACCGAGAGACTATCGAGGCGGTTACTCAACTTCCGGTGAAGGAGACCTGGCTGGTCTTACCCGTGGCGGGTGCCGCCATTCGCGTGATGGTCGAGAACGCGGCATCCACGCAGAAACCGCCGACTCCTGCATCGACCTCTCCAGGGATCAGCACATGACGATTTCGGTCGATGACGCAGTCGCCTGTCTAATGGAACACCCGGATTATCGGCTTCTCAAACGGCTTGATCCGGAGTCGGTCGGCGGTCCTGCGTTGACTCAGGGAACGGTGCGTCGTGCAGCGATCATCGATACCGAGACCACGGGAATGGATTCAAAGACCGATCGAATCATTGAGATCGGGATCGTCGTCTTTGAATACGCCGCCGAGACTGGCGAGATCGGACCCGTTGTCGGGCACTTGAGTGCGCTGGAGGATCCAGGACGACCGATTCCGCCCGAGGCGATAGCCGTTCACCACATTACGGACGAGATGGTGAAGGGGACGCGCTTCGACGACGCGGCGGTAGCGCAACTGCTCGAAGGAGTCGGTCTGGTGATCGCGCATAACGCCAGTTTCGACCGACCGTTTGTGGAGGCCAGGTTCCCGCTCTTTACTAAATTGAACTGGGCCTGCTCAATCCGAGAGGTGGGGTGGCGAGACTTGGGTTATGCCAGTCCGGCGCTCGAGTTTCTCGCGTATCGGACGGGCTTTTTCTACGATGGCCACCGAGCGGAAATTGATTGTCGCGCGCTTCTCGCCGTCTTGGCGAGACCAGTTGGTAGCACAACGGCCGGCCCGGCGCTAAAGACGCTCCTCGACCATGCACGAGAGAAGACATTTAAAGTCTCGGCATTGAATTCGCCGTTCGAGAGCAAGGATCTCCTAAAGGGACGAGGGTATCGATGGGAGCCTGACGGAAAAGTCTGGGCGCTTGAGTTGGATGCCATAAATCTGGATGCCGAGCTGGCCTACCTAAAAGAGAAAATCTATGGCGGAGCTAATGCGGAGGTTCAACTGGAGACGCAGGATGCGCGGGTGCGATATTCAGAGCGGAGTGGAAAGACCGAGCGAATATCAATTTAAACGCGGCTGTCTCGGACCGCTTGCCGGGCACAGCGTTCACACGAGAGTAATGGAGAGCCGAATGGCAAAGACACTTGAGGCGCACGGCAAATTCTCCCGCGATAAGTTGCGTCTCGGCGGTATGGACGAGCTCGACAGTCTTAGGGCGACGATTTGGAAGGCACTCCTCAATTTAGGAGCGGCCCTTGGGCAATAACGTGAGCAATGCGCTCGAACTCCGTTCAGCCCGCTCGATCCAGGAATTCTGGATGGATTTCCTGCTCGAGGAAGAGTTTTCAGTCACGTCAGATTTCACTTGTAACTTTCTATTTGCCTGCGACCCGGCGCTCAAGTATCGGAGTACCGACAGGGTCGCGCACTCAGTGAGTGATAAACACGGCGAAGCCGACCTCGTCGTGCTCCTTTCGGCCATCCGGAATCCAGATCAATCGGAACGGCTCGCGCTGCTCATTGAGGACAAAATCACGGCGGCCTTCCAGCCGCAGCAGGCGGAGCGGTATCGCAATCGTGGCAACGCCGGCAAGAACGACGGTCTGTGGGACAGCTTCCTAACCATACTGGTCGCGCCACAGGCCTATATACCGGTCGGGCACGGCTTTGACGCCGCAATACCGTTCGAGCGGATCAAGGACTGGCTTTGCCTCAGTGACCCGGCCCGGCGGGCGTTCAAGCTGAGGCGCATCGACGAGGCCATTTCTAAGAAAAACGCGACCGGCGTCCAGGTCGTAGACGCAGAGATGACTGCTTTTCGCGCTGCTTATTATGACTACCTGCATAGCTTCAACGCCGGCCACGGCACCGACTTCGCTATGCGGCCTCCGAAAGATACCTACTACGGCGACTCGTGGTTCGAATTCAAGAGCAACGCGCTTCCGTCCTGGTCGGAGATTCGGCACATGGCATCCGCCGGTAACATCGAACTCATTTTTAAGGACACGGAGTACGAAAGGTCTACAGGCATTGCCGAATTGCTTGAGGCCGGTATGGAATTGATCCGGACCGGGAAATACTTTCAGCACGTTACCATCCGGCTGCGAGCCCCAAAAATCGCCGCGTTCCACGACTTCGATGCCATGCAGAAGGACGTCGAAACAACGTTGATCGGCGCCGAACAGCTTCTGCGACTATTCCGACGACATCAGGCCCGGTTTGAGGAGATCTTGATTCCCGCACGGGCGAAGCAGAAGACTCTCGGGAAGTCGTTGTGATGCCGGCGCCCTGGATCAGACGATAATGGGATTCTTTCGTTTCCGTCGATCGTTCCGAATCCTTCCTGGGGTGCGACTCAACTTTGGCAAGCGGAGTACCTCCGTATCGCTCGGCGTGCGCGGCGCGCACGTGACATTTGGCAAGAGAGGGACCCGAACGACCATCGATATTCCCGGAACTGGCATGTCATACACCGACGTGACGCCGCAACGGCACGAGACGGTAAAGATGGCACTCCCGGCAACACCGCCAAGCGTTGATCCGACGTCGAGCGGCAGTCCTGCGCGAGGTTGGCTCTGGATAATTCTAGTGATAGCGGCGGCGGTTGCGATTTTGATCGACGTTATGCGCTGAGCCAATGGCGGCGGGCTGCGGGTCCGATTCTCACTTGTGGCGTGAGGGGCCAAGACAAATGAGACAAATAATTTAACGTGACATTAGGCATCAACACCACCAGCCAAGTTACCGGCTGGGAACGGTATGGGTCCCATTATATGACTCGCAGCAACAGTTCACTGTTTTGCCATTTGTCACCATGGGGCATCATAGTGACCACATCAAATGGACCTTTCAACAATGTGCAGGTGGTAGACGAATGATTTCACAAGACAAAGATGCCGAATTCTCGACTCTCTTCGAAGAATTCGTCCGTGACTATCTGTCTCTACCTCAGGGACAAGCCCATTTGAGCCGCTACGAAGCCAGCAGAGTCCAGGGCCGCGAGAACTTCAACAAGGTGACGGCAGCGGCAACACGCAGCGAAGAGATAACCGACCTTGTCCTGCGACTACTTCTACCATACACGGATTCGGCGGCGCATCGAGCATCGGGTGTATGGATTCATATTGCGCCCGCCATTCAAGGCGATGTCAAAGAATGGTTCCAGGGTGCCGGCTGGACAAAGCCGGACGACTGGCCAAAGGTTGCAAACGCTATCTTTAGCTTCGTTTCCAGGGTAACGAAGGAGCCGGCAGAACTAGATGCGGCCTGCGGTGAGTTCACGACGCTGCCGTACACGACGGGGTTTCAAACCGGTCTTTTGACGCCAATCCTAAATGCTGTGAGGTCGGACGTTTTCTTGATCGTCAACAATAAAAGCCGACAGATGATAAATCACTTTTCAGGGAACACATTTAGACAGCGCCTCACGGACTATCCCAGCACGAACGCGGCAGGCTGGGAGCTCGTCAATGGTTTCGCAGCACACATGGGCGAGGTCAGCCACACCACGTCCCCGTCAGCTGATTTGTTAGACGTATTTGCTCACTGGCTCGTGGCCATCCGCCAATATGCTTTTGGTAAGGTTCGCTATTGGAAAATCGCGCCGGGGGAAACCGCTCGGCTTTGGGACGATTGGCAGAAGAATGGATATGTCGCAATAGGGTGGGACGAGCTGGGAGATATGTCCGGTGTAGGTCGCGCCGAATTTGATACTCGCGTAGCGCGCGCTCGCGCAGATCATCCGAATTGGTCAAAGGTTGGGCTCAATCAAGTATGGGAATTTGCCCATATCAAGGAAGGTGACCGTGTTGTCGCTAACCGCGGTACCACTGAGCTATTGGGCATTGGCACAGTCACAGCACCGTATGAGTTTATTTCCGGGGTCTCGTACGGGCATCGCATTCCGGTCGATTGGGATGATGTTACACCGCGAAACATCAATGAAGGTGGTTGGCGACGGACCCTTGTCCAGCTCAAACCGGAGAAATTCGAACAATTGTGGGAATCTCGACCGATCAGCGGACCAACGCCGGAGCGATACACACTCGCAGAGTGTGCGAGCGATACCGGCATCGATGAGGACACGATCTCGCAATGGCTAAGAGCGATCGAGAGAAAAGGGCAGGCTGTCCTGTATGGCCCGCCTGGCACCGGAAAGACCTATGTTGCCGAACGGCTCGCACGCCATTTGAGTAGCGAAGGGGATGGCTTTTCGCAGCTCATACAGTTTCACCCCTCTTATGCTTATGAAGATTTCATACAAGGAATTCGACCCGCCACGCAGCAAGACGGAAGTTTGCGTTATCCGATGGTCAAAGGCAGATTGCTCGAGTTCTGCGACAAGGCGCGGCCTCGGCACAGTACGTGCGTCTTGGTCATTGACGAAATAAATCGAGCCGAATTGTGCAGAGTATTCGGTGAATTAATGTATCTGCTGGAGTATCGCGCACGGACGATTCCATTGGCCGGCGGTGAACTCTTCGGCATACCCACCAACGTTCGGATTATCGGGACCATGAACACTGCGGACCGATCGATTGCCCTAGTCGATCATGCATTGCGACGACGATTCGCCTTTATTGGCTTGTACCCGAACTATGAAATTCTGATTCGATATCATGAAAAGACTGGATACGGCGTCTCCGGCCTTATCGAGGTATTGCGTTTGGTAAATAGTGCGATTGGAGATAAACACTATTCAATCGGCGTTTCGTATTTCCTGCGCGAGGATCTGGGTACCCAGATTGAGGACGTTTGGCGAATGGAAATCGAGCCCTATCTGGAAGAGTACTTCTTCGACCAGCCAAATAAGGTGGAGGACCTTCGTTGGGATAAGGTCGCGGACAGGATTACACCGTGACTGCGGACGCGCTCCGTACTATCGAACTGAATGAATATGCGCCTAGGAAGCTTGACCTCACTGAGCTATCCGAAAACGTGGCGGTCACCCTTTGGCAAAAATACGCTGCTCAAATCAACGTCGACTTCCCTTCTCCGAAAACCGACAACCGGTGGGTCCTTACGCCCCAAGGGTGGGTAGGTCAAATTCCTCTAACACGTGATTTGACGCTTCGGTTAAATCCGAAGACTCCAGTCAACAATATTTTTGGGATGTTCGAATATGCATATCGTCTGCGACAATTCTTAATGCCTGAGGGCATGGTTGAGACCGATGCACTCGAAGATGTGTTTGAACACTTGGCAGTGGTGCTCTCCCGGCGAGTTATCGCGCGTGCTCGGAAAGGTCTTTACCGTGAATATGTGGCCGTGAGTGCCAATTTGACCTGTCTGCGAGGTCGCCTGGATGTCGGACGCCTCTCGCGCGCGCCGTGGAAGGTTGAGCTAGCATGCGATTATTCGAACCATACTTCGGATATCGATGACAATCGTATTGTCTCGTGGACGTTGTTTCTTATCGGGAGGGCGGGATTAGGGGGTGAGCGGCACGGTAATGTTGTCGGTCGCGCATTTCGTGCGCTTCAAGGAACAGTCGCACTGACTCAATACGGCCCAGAGTCCTGCGTCGATAGACATTACAACCGCCTCAATGAGGATTACGCTTCGATACACGCGCTGTGCCGCTTCTTCCTTTCGCACACGGGACCCGCCCACCGGGATGGCGAGCACGCAATGCTGCCTTTTCTTATCGATATGGCGAAGCTGTACGAGTCGTTCGTTGCCGAATGGCTCAGAATGCATTTGCCGCAACAATTTACGATGGGGAGCCAACAACACGTGATTTGTGGGGTGGGTTCGCCTCCATGTGTAATTGATTTGGTGTTGTATGACGAACTCACGAAACAGCCGATACAGGTGCTTGACACTAAGTATAAGGCGCCAGGTCGCGCTGTTAAGGAAGATATTTATCAGATAGTGACCTATGCGAAATTGTTGAATTGCCGAGAGGCAGTCCTAGTTTATCCGATCGAACTCGAGTGGCCGCTTGATATTGAGATTGGAGATGTGCGGATCCGAAGCCTGACGTTTGCCATTGAAGGCAATCTTGATACGGCGGGACACGCGTTTCTTTCGATGTTGGCTCTGCCGTGAGCTTCCGCAGAATGGATCACAGCACTGTATAGAGACTTCGAAGTAGTGGTACGGGAGGGAGTTCGGCTGCTACGATCATTCGACGGCCGCTGCGGCGCTCGATATCGAAAACAATACCGACAGAGCCTTAAGTACGTGGCGTCTCTTCATCTACCGTCCCGCGCCAGGCCTTGTGCATTCGTAGTACACCGTCAATCTGTACGAACGCTCTTCTGTGAGCCGCATGACACCATCATATGCTCACTGTTCCCAACGCCTTCCATCTGATCGCCCAAACGCACGGTAGTCCTAGCATCTGGTTGCAGCGTATAAGGGCCGTTGCAGGTCTTTGCTGCGCGGTTCAGACAGCGCTCGTATCGCTGGCTGTTGCAAGTGATGACATATCCGGGGTTGCCGTTGGGTAGGGTAACCGGGTGGATATGGCCGCTTTCGGTGACACATCCCGCCGTGAGCGCAAAAGAAAGGATTAGGCAATACTTCACAACGTTCCTCGGGTTTGCTTGAACCAAGAGCTTATTGCCACGCGCTATTTCAACGGAGGCGTTCGAGACCATCCCACGCAGATAGGTCTGGTTGTCGAGATCGCGGGTCCGCCAAGCCTACCTCCTCGAGTGTATGGCTCATGCGACCAAAGTTACACGGAGCGCAGGTCACGACAATATTGGAAAGATCCGTGCCGCCGCCGTGGGAGTGTGGAACGATGTGATCGTACTGTGCCCACATTGCTTGGAAGGCTGCATTCTGACTTTGGTTGGATCGTCCCCAGGCTAAAGCGGTGGGATACCGTTTTCGGATTTTGTTGCGCACTTCAGTTCGGATTACCGGAATTCCGCAGAAACGGCAGTGGAAGCCGTCCCGCCGATGTAATTCTATTTTTTCGGCCGGGGTCGGCATTCGAAGTTTCGCACGTTCCGCGTTTCCCGAGACTGCACTTCGCCCGACCGAGGGCACAAAGTTGACGTAGGGACTGCTCTTACCCCACAGCGACTCGACCCATTCGCGTATTGCAGGCAGGTCCGTCGATCTGATTAGTTCCCCGGCCGTTAGTGTGTCCCCGAGAAGATGGGCGGACGCGGCGGCGTCGAGTCGTTGAGCTGCCTCGCCGATCTCGGGTATCGGCTCTCGAAAGCACGTGCGCTCGATGAGTGTTTCTATCGGTTGAGTATCGATGGCGGTTCCCCCTCTCTATCAGCAAGTTGCATCGTAAGTAAAATTCGCTAGTTCTACTGTGTTAGAAAACCATATA
>PLUE01000008.1 GCA_003164785.1 Gammaproteobacteria bacterium
CGGTTTACTTTCTGTTGCACTTTCCGTGGGCTCGCGCCCCCCAGGCGTTACCTGGCACCGTGCCCTATGAAGCCCGGACTTTCCTCCATGTGCTTGCGCACACAGCGACTGCCTGGCCGACTCCGGCGTGCACCATACGCAGATATGCGGATGATTGATACTGGCCCGCTCGACCTTCTACAATTTGTCCATCCCAGGCTGGGGCTGGGCGCCCTTGAGCCGCAACGCCCGCTTGTAGGCCTCGTTGTCGCGCACGTCCGCCACCAGCTTCGCCGCCAGGCCGGCCGCCTGCTTGAGCGGTAACTCGCCCAGCAGCGCCCCAAGCACCCGGTCGAGTTCTCCACCATGGCCATCATCGCCGCCGCCGGACTCCTTCGCCGGCGCACCGCTCACCACCAGCACGATCTCGCCCCGCGAAAAGTCCGCATCGCCTTGCGCACGCACCGCCAGTTCCGCCAGTGACCCCCGATAGGTGGTCTCGTGCAGCTTGGTGATCTCGCGCGCGACCGTCGCCGGCCGATCCGCGCCGAAGGCCGCCGCGCAATCCTGCAGGGCCTCCACCACGCGATGCGGCGATTCATAGAACACCAAGGTCCGCGACTCGCCCGCCAGCGCCAGCAACCGCTCGCGGCGCGCGCTCCCGCGCGCCGGCAGGAACCCTTCGAAGCAAAACCGATCCGTCGGCTGCGCTGCGATCGAAAGCGCCGCGGCCATGGCGCACGGCCCGGGAACAGCCACGACCTCGACCCCCGCCGCCGCCGCCGCGCGCACCAACGCAAAACCGGGATCGCTGATGGCAGGGGTTC
Organism: Gammaproteobacteria bacterium; assembly: GCA_003164785.1. Lineage (GTDB taxonomy): Bacteria > Pseudomonadota > Gammaproteobacteria > Steroidobacterales > Steroidobacteraceae > Bog-1198. The sequence continues at coordinate 807 of PLUE01000008.1, forward strand.
CCGCATCGCTCACCAGCGCGATCGACGCGCCACCCTGCATGCGCGCCACCAGCTCCGGCGCGCGCTGCTCTTCGTTATGATCGTGCAACGACACCATGGGGGTCCTGACCCCGAATGCCTTGAGCAAGGTGCCGGTATGGCGCGTGTCCTCGGCCGCGATCAACGCACACGTCTCGAGGGTCGTTCGCGCCCGGGCGCTCATGTCGCCCAAATTGCCAATCGGGGTCGCAACCACGTAGAGGCGCCCGGCAGCCGTGTTTGTCACTATAATCCGCGCCTGTATTTGAGGTTCAAGGAACGCAGCGTATGGCAGTGATCTCTCGACGTCCACGACTGACGCTCTGTACGGTTTTGACGGTTTCGCTCATCGCCGCAGCCTGTAGCTTGGTCAAGCCCGTCGAGCCCCCCCTCGATCAGCAAGCCCAGGCCGCCAAACTCGCAGGCGCCGGCAAGCATGCCGAGGCCGCGCAGACCTATGCCGAACTCGCCGCAGCCGCCTCGCCCGCCGATCGCGACAACTACGCGCTGCTGAGTGCCGAGCAGTGGGTTGCCGCCGGCAACGTCGCTCAGGCGAAGCAGATCTATGCCACCGTTTCGGCCGATGCTCGCACGAGATTGCCCACATCACGCGCGTTGGTGGCAGCCGAAATCGCCCTGGCCGCCAACGACGGCACCGCGGCCCTGAAGGAACTCGACTCCATTCCGGTGCCCACCGCTGCGGAGCTTGCACAGAATTATTGGTACATCCGCGGCGAGAGCGCGTTTCTGACCGCGAACCCCGTGGAAGGGGCCCGGGCCTTCATCGAGCGCGAGCGCTATTTGACCGACACGGCGGCCCTGAAAGCCAGCCGCGAGGAGCTGTTCAACAAGATCCGCACCGCCTCCGAACACGGTCAATCACTGAAAGCCCCGGCCAACGCCGACCCCATCCTCACCGGCTGGCTGGCATTGGGCCCGGTTGCCGTCGAATTGGCGCGCGACCCGATGCACGCCGCCAGCGCACTCGACAACTGGAAACACCGGTTTCCCGCACACCCCGCCTTCGATGGCGTGGTGGTCGGCGCGCAGAGCAAACTCGCGGTCGCCACGGAATTTCCCGATCAAATCGCCCTGCTGCTGCCGCTGACGGGGCGCGCCGAAGCCGTTGGCGTGGCCGTGCGCGATGGTTTCATCGCCGCGTATCTGGAACAGCCGGCGGCGTCGCGGCCCCGGCTCAAGATCTATGACGTCGCCACGGAGACGGTGGCCGGTGCCTACCAACATGCGATGCAGGACGGCGCAGGCTTCGTGGTGGGGCCGCTCACCAAGGAGGACGTGGCCGCCATTGCACCGTTGAGCGCCGGTCGCGGGCCGGTGTTGGCGCTCAATTTTCTCGCCGACTCGATCAGCGCGTCGCGCAATTTCTATCAATTCGCCTTGCTGCCCGAGGACGAAGCTCGCATCGTGGCGCGCCGTCTCGTCGCCGAGGGCAAGCTCAAAGGCGTCGCGATCCTCCCGGACGGCGAACTCGGCACCCGGGTCGGCGCTGCGTTCGCCGACGAGATGAACCAACTGGGCGGCCAAGTGCTCGACAGCGGCCGCTACCAGTCCGGCCGGCCGGATTTCTCGGAGGTCATCAAGCAAACCCTGCAGATCCGCGGCGCCAAGGGCGAGCCCGCCACGCATCGCGTCGATGCCACCTTCGTGTTCGCCGACGGCACGCCCGCCGCCTCGCGCCTGATCGTGTCGCAGTTGAAATTTCACTATGCCGGCGATGTCCCGGTGTATTCCACGTCGGACAGCTACGAGCCGGATCCCACCGCCAACAACGACTTGGACGGCCTCACCTTTCCTGACATGCCCTGGATGGTCTCGGCCGATCCCGTCACCAGCCAGATTCGCGATTCCGTGCGCGGCGCGTGGCCGGCACGCACCGCGCGACGCGACCGACTGTACGCATTCGGCTTCGATGCCTATCGCCTGGTGCCTGCGCTCAAATCAAATTCATTGAACCCCGGCTCCAGCGAAATCTCCGGCGTCACGGGCAAACTACGATTGGACGACCACAATCGCATCCGCCGCGACCTCGACTGGGCGCAGATCAAGGACGGAGTCCCGGCGCAGCTCTAAGCCAGCGCAGCTCTAACCGCGGGACGCTCTCGCCGCGGGACGCTTGAGCATGAGGATGCTGAGCCGGTCCAGATGATCGTAGTGATTGTGCGAGACGAGCACCACGTCTATGTGCGGTAGCGTACTTATGTCGACGCCAGGTTTCTGCGCGTCGCATTGGGATGATGCCGGGTCTTCGTCATGGTCCACGCCAATGTGCCACACCACCCGCCGAATCACGGATTCTGCGACGTCCATCACCCTGGAACCCCAAAAAAGGCGTCTTGCAGCGCCCATGCCGCATCGCACTCGATGCACACTAGGAGGCGTCATCCACCGGTTCTTTATATAAAACAGATCGTGCACTGGCAACCGAACAGTCAGACATGGGCGCGTGGCGCCAAGACCGTGCTCACCTACACTCTGCTGTATCTGGTGATCGATGTCGCGCTCAATCGCTCTGCGTTCACCGATGCGTGGACGATCGTCTGGCCGCTGAATGGCGTCAATGTCGCGCTGTTGCTCATGAACCCACGATCGCGATGGCCATGGATGGTGCTCGGCATCGAAATTGGCACCGGCATCGGCGAACTGTTCGACGACCACGTGGTTTGGATGGAAGTCGGTCAGCGGCTCTGCTCCGCCACGGAAATTCTCATCAGCGCCGCGCTGCTGCCACCATTCATCACCCTCGATCGCTGGCTGCGCAACCCGGGGATTTTCTTCCGCTTTGCCGCGGCCCTGGTCTTGGGTCCGGCCATTTCAGGCCTGATGGCGGCGGTGCTGTTCCACTACACCCAGGGCCAATCCTTTCTCCTCGCCTTCAACAATTGGGCCATCGCCGACGCGCTGGGCATGGCGGCCATTATGCCGCTCGTGCTGTCGCTCCGAACACCGCAGATGCTGGCGTTGTTTCAACGCCCGGCACTCCCCAAGACCATGGGCGCCCTGATTCTCGCGTTCGCAGGCGCCGAATTGATCTTCTCCGTCAGCCGTTACCCGTTGCTGTTTTTATTGTTTCCCCTGCTGCTGCTGGTCGAAGCCCTGCTTTCTTTCGCCGGATCGGCGATTGCCGTCGTCGGCGTGCTGTTCATTTCCGTCTGCTTCACCTCCGATTCGATGGGACCATTCGGAAATTGGCCCGCGGATCTCGGCATCCGGCGCGATCAGGCCATGCAGTTGTTCTTCGGCTTCCAGCTGCTGGCGTTGTTCCCGGCATCGCTCATGTTCATGGAGCGCAGGCGCATGACCGCCGAATTGCATGACACCAATGCACGGTTGACAGTCCTGGCTGCGCTGGACGGCCTCACCGGCATTGCGAATCGGCGCTCGTTCGACGAGCGCTTCACGCACGAGTGGAACCGCGCCATACGGCATCGCAAACCGCTGGCCCTGGCCATGATCGATTTGGATAATTTCAAGCAGTTCAACGACCTGTACGGTCATCTCGCCGGCGACAAGTGCCTGTGCGCGGTGGCGGATGCGCTGGCGCGGCAAGTCCAGCGTCCCGAGGACCTGGTCGCGCGCTTCGGCGGCGAGGAGTTTGCGTTGCTGCTCCCGCACACCTCCGCCGAGGGCGCCCTCAAGATGGTGGAGCGCATGCGGGCGGCGATCTCCGAGCTCGGCATCGAGCACATCGGTAATTCGTGGAAGCACGTGACCGTATCGATCGGCTACTCGTCGCTGACGCCCACGCACAGCGACGGCCAGCCACGCCTGATCCAGCTCGCCGACGCCGCGCTCTACCGGGCCAAGAGCGACGGGCGCAATCGGGTGGAGACTATTTCCTCGGTCGAGGGACTGGGAGCCACCTCGCATGACTTCGGCAGCACCACGTCCCGGAATCGCACGGTTCGCATCCTCGGGCGTGAGCGCTAGCGAGCTCGTCGGGCGTGAGCGCCGGCTCGTCTCGTCCGATATTTCAAGGCGAACGCCGTCGATATCGGTGACGACGCGCGGCCCCGTCCGCGGCACTCTGCCGGGATGGACCGGCCAATCCACCTGCAACTTGGCGCCGCGGCGGAAGCTCTCGCAGCCGATTACCTGGCCCGTCAGGGACTCGAGGTCGTGGCGCGGAATTTGCGCTGCAAGGCGGGAGAACTCGACATCGTCTGCCTGGATGGCAACGTGCTGGTCATCGTCGAAGTGCGGCTGCGCTCCCGAACCGATTATGGCGGTGCGCTCGCCTCGGTGACCTGGCACAAGCAGCGAAAACTGATCCGCGCCACCCAATTTCACTGGCAACGTCAGCCGGCTTGGCGCAATCGCATCATCCGCTTCGACATCGTTGCACTGCAGGGCGACGTTGGAGCGCACGACATCGAGTGGATCAAGGACGCCTTCCGCGCGACATGACCGCCCGTGGCGCGACCTGACCTTCCTGGGCGACTTGACCTTCCGGGACGACCTGACCGTCCCGGGCTACTTGACGACTTGTAGTTTCGGTCGCTTGGACACTGGGGGCGTCGGCGTTCCACTGGGCGGCGCTGCCGGCGGCCCGTCCGTGGGATCGGGATCGGCGTCCCCCTCGGGGAAAATCATGCCCTGGCCGGTTTCCCGCGCATAAATGCCGAGGATGGCCCGCACCGGGACGAGTACCGCGAAGCCGACACCGCCGAAGCGGGCCTCGAAGCTGACGAAATCGTTGCCCAATTTCAACATCTGGGTCGCCGAAAAGCTCACATTCAGGACGATCTTGCCGTCCTTGACATATTGACGCGGCACGGTGACATTCTCCGCCGCCGCATCCACCACGATGTGGGGCGTCTCACCGCTGTCGGTGATCCATTCGTGCAAGGCCCGCAGCAGATAGGGACGGCGCGGCTTCAATGGCGCATGTCCCTTTCGGCGGGGCTCAGGCAGGAGCGGAAAGTCGAACGGGAAAATATCGAATTCATGTACTTCACGATCGGCTGGGCTTGTGCCGGCAATTCTATGCCGTAAGAGGGCAGACGCCACAAGATCGGCGCAATACTGGCATCCACCAGGGAGAACTCGTCGCTCAGGAAGAACGGCTTCGCCTTGAACACATCGGCGCTGGCGCAGATGGCTTCGCCCAACACCTTGCGGCTATTGCCCGCCGTTTTGCTGTGCGCACCGGCCTCGATGTCGGCGGCCAACGCATACCAATCCCGCTCGACCCGGTACAACGCAACCCTGAACTGGGCTCGGGTCACCGGATCGATCGGCATCAACGGCGGATGCGGGAAGCGCTCGTCCAAGTACTCGATGATGACCCGTGAGTCATACAGCACGAGGTCCCGGTCCACGAGCGTCGGCACGCTGTGGTAGGGATTCAGGTCGAGCAAGTCCTCGGGCAATTTGAGTGGATCGACGTTCACCAGCTCGATCGCAATTCCCTTCTCGGCAAGGACCAAACGCGTCCGGTGACTCCAAGGGTCAGTCGGCCCGGAAAACAAAGTCATCACCGAGCGACGTGCCACTAACGCGATCTCCTAGTTCCTTAGGACAAACGGGAACCCCACGAGCCGCACCCCCGGTGCTGCGTCAATGGACGTCCTTCCAATACTCTTTCTTCAGCATGTATGCGAAGGCGAGGAACACCAGCAGGAACAGCGTCACAAAAATACCCATCGATTGACGCTTTGCCTTGACCGGTTCAGCCGCGTAATCCAGAAAATTCGCCGTGTCCCTGACGAACTGATCATACTCCTCCGGCTTCAACGCGCCCGCCGTCATTGCCTCGACGCCCACGAGAACCATGTTCGAGCTGCCGTGCTCGTCCTTCTCGTTCTTGTAGACGGGCTTCTGCAAACCCTGAAGGCTGGCAAGAACATCCGGCATGGCGGTGCTCGGCAGGACTAGGTTGTTCGTGCCCCACGGACGCGCCTTGTCGACGTAAAAGCCCTTGAGGAAGGCGTAGATATAATCGACGCTCCTCGCGCGGGCGATCAGCGACAGGTCGGGCGGCTGCTTGCCGAACCAACCTTCCGCGTCCGCCGGCATGGCCGTCCCGATGGTGTCGAACGCCTTCGCATCCCCGAAGATCAGATTACCCGGAAGTTCGGACTCCGGTAGGTTCAGATCGGTCGCCAGGCGGTTATAGCGCAGATACTTCAGCGAGTGACAGCCGGAACAGTAGTTCATGAAGTTACGCGAACCACGCTGCAGCGACTCGATATTGGTGATATCGGCCCCGGAATGCGGCAGCGAGCCCTCGCCTTCCTCCGCCATCGCCACCCCGCTGACGCTTGCCGATGTCAGAAGTGCGAACGCAATCAAGACCAGTCGCTTATGCATGTCCCGTGACCCTCTCCGGCACCGGCTTCACGCTGTCGATCTTCGTGTACCAGGGCATCAGCAAAAAGAACGCAAAATATAGAGCCGTGCCGATCTTCGCCAACATCGGGTAGATGCCGGATGGCGGCTTCACTCCGCACACTCCCAACGTGATGAATGTCACCACGAAAATTGCCAGGGCGACTTTATAGATCGGTCCCTTGTACCGGATGGACAGCGCCGGCGAGCGGTCGAGCCATGGCACGAAGAACAGGATCAAGACGGCGGCCCCCATCACCAGCACACCCCAGACCTGCGTGCCGGCAAACGACGGCACCGCGCGCAACATCGCGTAGAACGGCGTGAAATACCACACCGGCGCGATATGCGGGGGCGTTTGCAAGGGATTGGCGGGCTCGAAGTTCGGGCCCTCCAGAAACAGCCCGCCGAAGGTCGGCGCGAAGAAAATCACTCCGCAGAAGACCAGCAGGAATGCGGCGACTCCCATGACGTCCTTCACCGTGTAATACGGGTGAAAAGGGATGCCGTCGAGGTAGTGGCCCTTGGCGTCCTTGTATTTGTGGATGTCGACGCCGTCGGGGTTGTTCGAGCCGACCTCATGCAGCGCCATCAGATGCGCGATCACCAGGAAAATCAGCGCGAGCGGCAAGGCTGCAACGTGCAATGCGAAGAACCGGTTCAACGTGGCATCGGCGATGACGTAGTCGCCGCGAATCCACTCCACCAACCCCCCGCCGATCACGGGCAGGCTGCCGAACAAGGACACGATCACCTGCGCCCCCCAGAAACTCATGTTACCCCACGGCAGCACATAGCCCATGAAGGCTTCGGCCATCAGCAGCAGAAAGATGAGGCAACCGAATATCCAGAGCAATTCGCGCGGCTTGCGTGCCGATCCGTACAGCAGTGCGCGGAACATGTGGAGGTACACCACGATGAAGAAGAACGAGGCGCCCGTCGAATGCATGTAACGGATGAGCCAGCCCCAGTCCACATCACGCATGATGTATTCGACCGAGGAGAACGCCTCGGCGGACGACGGCTTGTAGTTCATCGTGAGGAAAATGCCCGTGATCAGCTGGTTCACGAGAACCAGGAGCGCGAGCGATCCGAAGTAATACCAGAAGTTGAAATTCTTCGGCGCGTAATACTCGGCGACTTGCTCCTTCCACAACTTGGTCAGGGGAAAGCGCTGATCGATCCAGCCAATCAAACCGGTTGATTTGCTGGGATCGGCGGATTCAGGTGCTGCAGCCATCGCTCAACCTCTCGTTCGTCATTTAAGCTGTTTTGGGGGCTTCGTCCACGCCAATGGAGATTCGCGCGTCTCCCGAGAACGTGTAGGAAGGAACCGTGAGGTTCTTGGGCGCCGGCATGCCCTTGAATACCCGGCCGGAAATGTCGTATTTCGAGCCGTGACACGGGCAGTAGAAGCCGCCGGGCCAGCCCTGACCGAGATCCGTACCCGCCAATTGCATGGAATTGTCCGGCTCGAATGCGCCGAGCGGCGAGCATCCGAGGTGCGTGCACACGGCGAGCCCGACCCAGTATTCCGGGTTGAGCGCACGCGCCGCGCCGGTCGACCCGATGTACGTCGGCTGCTCCGAATCGACCGACTTCGGGTCGGCCAGCAGATCATCGTGACCGCCGAGCCCGTCGATCACCGCCTTGGTCCGACGCACGATGAACACCGGCTGGCCGCGCCACACGACCTTCAACATCTGGCCCACCTCGAGCTTCGATGCATCGACTTCCACCGGTGCGCCGAGCGCTTTTGCACGGGCGCTGGGCTTCCAAGAAGCTAAAAATGGCACTGCGGCAAACGCCACGCCGATCGCGCCGGTGCCGACGGTAGCCGCCGTCAACAAGCGGCGCCGGCTTTGGTCAACCAGATCATTCATTCGATCGCCCCTAAGCAATGTTGACAAATCTTCACGCAAACCCCTATGGCAGCAGTGTTTCCCAATGAATATTGGGAGCGCATTATACACAGATAAGTGATTGTCCCTGCTGGCATGAGGAGCGATATTAATTGCACCGCGCACAAACTATCATGAGCTTTCTGCTCAAAGCGGTGATCATCGGCCTCGCGGCGGCATTCTTATTGGTCTGGTGGAAGCCTGCACTATTGGGTGTCGCGGCATCGCGCGGCGGCACCCTCACTGCACCGTCGCAGAGCGCGGCGGCCAATTCCGCCGGCATTTCCGCTCCCGCAAGCGCTTCCTCCGGCCCGGCGGGACCCGGCGCCGGCCGCATGGTCGCGCTGCCGAGCTTCGCCGATGCGGTCGCTCGGTCCGCCCCGGCGGTCGTCAACATCTATACGGCGCGCGTGATCACCGAGCGCAAACGGCCCACGCCGCTCGATCAACTGTTCGGCGATTACTGGCCGAGCTATCGTCAGAGAATCGAGCGCAGCCTGGGTTCCGGCGTCATCGTCGATGCCATGGGCACCATCATCACCAATCAACACGTGATCGATGGCGCCGACTCGATCCGTGTGCAGCTCGCGGACGGCCGCGTCGCCGATGCAACCATCACGGGCCAGGATCCCGACACCGACATCGCCGTGCTCGAACTGTCGATCGGCAATCTGCCCGTCATGCCCATGGGCCGATCGGATACGTTGCGCGTCGGCGATATCGTGCTGGCCATCGGCAATCCCTATGGTTTGAGCCAAACCGTGACCCAGGGAATCGTGAGCGCCACGGGGCGCGGCCAACTGGGGCTCGCCACATTCGAGAATTTCATCCAAACGGACGCCGCCATCAATCTCGGCAATTCGGGCGGCGCGCTGATCGACGCCAATGGCGATCTCGTGGGCATCAACACCGCGGTGTTGAACCGCTCGTCCGGAGGCCCGGAGGGCATCGGCTTCGCCATTCCCGTCAACCTGGTGCGCGGCGTCATGGAACAAATCCTCGTGCATGGCCACGTGGTGCGCGGCTGGCTGGGCTTCGCGCCCCAGAACATGCCGTCGCGCCAGACCGACCAGCCCGGCATCGAGTCGGATGGCGCGGTCACGGTGGACAACATCTGGGTCCAGAGCCCTGCCTTCCACGCAGGCGTGCGTGCCGGAGACTTGGTCACGAGCCTCGATGGCGAGCCCGTGAAGAACGCCCAGGAACTCGTGAGCCTCGTGGCCGCCAGGAAGCCCGGGGAGAGCGTCGAACTCGAAGGACGCCACGGACGGCTGCCGTACAAGGTCACCATCCAACTGATCGAGCGGCCGATGCGGCCAGCCGTGGTCAGTTGAACGACCGCCCAGCGAGTCGGCCCGCGCCGCAGCGCCAATTCAGCCCGGCGTGCGTCGGATCCGGGCGCCCAATTGTTGGAATTTCTCTTCGATCGCCTCATAGCCGCGGTCGATATGGTAAATGCGCTCGATCTCGGTACGGCCATCGGCGACGAGGCCCGCCAGCACCAGGCTGGCCGAGGCGCGCAGGTCGGTGGCCATGACCGGTGCCGCGGTCAAGCGCTCCACTCCTTTAATGATGGCGGTGTTGCCCTCGAGGCGAATCTCCGCGCCGAGACGCCGCATCTCGAGCATGTGCATGAAGCGATTCTCGAAGATGGTCTCGACGATGGTGCCGACGCCGTTCGCCACGGTGTTGAGCGCCGCGAACTGCGCCTGCATGTCGGTGGGAAACGCCGGGTACGGCGCGGTGCGGATATCCACTGAGGTGGGACGCCGTCCGCGCATGTCGACCTCGATCCAGGAATCGCCGACATCGACTTTGGCGCCCGCCTCCTTCAATTTGCCGATGACCGAGTCCAGATGCTCCGGGCGCGTGTTCTTGACCCGCACGTGGCCGCTGGTGATGGCGCCGGCAACCAGGTAGGTGCCCGCTTCGATGCGGTCGGGCAGCACTTCGTAGGACGTCCCGCTGAGCTGCTCGACGCCCTCGATGATGATGGTATCCGTACCCGCGCCCTTGATCTTCGCACCCATCGAGATCAAGAAGTTGGCCAGATCGACCACCTCCGGCTCGCGGGCGGCGTTCTCCAGGATGGTCTCGCCCTCGGCCAGCGTGGCCGCCATCATGAGATTTTCCGTGCCGGTGACCGTGACGGTTTCCAGCACCAAACGCGCGCCCCTCAAACGGCTCGCACGCGCCTTGATATAGCCATTTTCGATGTGAATGTCCGCACCCATGGCCTGCAAACCGGCAACGTGGATATTGACGGGACGGGCGCCGATCGCGCAGCCGCCGGGCAGCGACACATCCGCGGACCCATAGCGCGCGATCAGCGGCCCCAGCACGAGAATCGACGCACGCATGGTCTTCACGAGCTGATAAGGCGCGAAATATTCCTTGATCGTCGAGGCGTCGACTTCGATCCGCATCTTCTCGTCGATCGTCACCGAGACGCCCATGCGGCCCAGCAGTTCGATCATCGTGGTGACATCCTGCAGATGCGGGACGTTCGACACCGTCACGGGCCCATCCGCCAACAGGCAGCCGGCGAGGATCGGCAGCGTCGCATTCTTGGCCCCGGAAATGCGGATCTCGCCCTCGAGCGGGATGCCGCCGTGAATCTGCAATTTATCCACGGTTTTGGCCCGCATATTCTTCGGGAGTGAACACCTGCAATGCCAGCGCATGGATCTCGTTGCCCACGGCGCTGCCCAACGTGGCATATACCATCTGGTGGCGTTGGATGGCGCGTTTGCCGGCGAACGCCGGCGCGATGACCACCGCCTCGAAATGAACGTTGTCGGGACTGGTCACCAGGGCTTTGGCGCCGGCCAGTCCGGACTGAATCTGCGCGGCAATTTCTTGTGGGTTCATGCCCTCTCCTTAAAGTTTCAAGCATACGCGGTATCATTCACGGATGAACCTCGCGGCTGCGACCATTGATCTCTCGGACGAAGCACTCGTCGCTCTTGGCCGGCAGGCCTTGGAGATAGAAATCGAGGGGTTGCAAGCCCAATTGCCGCGTCTGGGGGCGCAGTTTGCACGCGCCTGCAGGATTTGTCTGGACTGCCGCGGGAGGATCGTCGTCACCGGCATGGGCAAATCGGGCCACATCGCCGGCAAGATAGCCGCCACGCTGGCGAGCACCGGCGCGCCCGCCTTCTTCGTGCACCCCGGCGAGGCCAGTCACGGCGACATCGGCATGATCACGCGCGAGGATGTGGTACTGGCCCTGTCGAACTCCGGCGAAACCGACGAGATCCTCACCATCGTGCCGGTCATCAAGCGCCTAGGGGTCCCGCTGATCGCCTTTACGGGCAACGACCGCTCCACGCTCGCGCAAACCGCGAGCGTGCACCTCAACATCGGCGTGCCGGCAGAGGCGTGTCCCCACAACCTGGCGCCCACCGCCAGCACCACGGCCGCGCTCGCGGTGGGCGATGCCCTGGCCGTCACGCTGTTGAAGGCGCGCGGATTCACGGAGGAAGACTTTGCCCGCTCCCATCCGGCGGGCAGCCTGGGACGACGCCTGCTGCTGCACGTCAAAGACGTCATGAGAACCGGCAAGGATGTGCCCAAGGTATCGCGCGACACGCCGCTGGCGGATGGCCTGCTGGAGGTCACGCGCAAGGGCCTCGGCATGACGGCGATCGTCGACGCCGACGATCGAGTGCTGGGCGTGTTCACCGACGGCGATTTGCGTCGCGCGCTGGACCGTGCCGCGGATCTTCACACCACGCGCATGGACGAGGTCATGACCCGCCACGCCAAAACGGTTCGCGCCAACACCCTCGCGGCCGAGGCGGTTCATTTGATGGAAACGCACAGCATCACATCGCTCGTGGTCGTGGACGCCGACGACATCATCGTGGGTGCCCTCAACGTGCACGATTTACTGCGTGCGGGTGTCGTTTGACCGCGCGCGTCCGCAAGGGCTTGAACGCGCGCAGAGCTGCCCCGCTCGCCAGCATCGAGATGCTGATCCTGGACGTCGACGGCGTGCTCACCGATGGACGTCTGTATTTCGGGGCCCGGGGCGAAGCCCTCAAGGTGTTCCACGTACATGATGGCCACGGCATCAAACTGCTGATGCACTGCGGCGTCGAGATTGCGGCGATCAGCGGGCGCCGCTCGGCGGCCGTGACGGCACGCATGCGCGAACTCGAGGTTCGCCATGTGCTGCAGGGGTGCAAGGACAAGGTGGCGGCGCTGCTCACCTTGTCGGCACGCCTCGGCATCGAGCCGCTCGCCTGCGCGTGCATCGTCGACGACACGCCGGACCTGCCGTTGATGTCGGCCGTGGGCTTTGCGGCGGCGGTCGCGGACGCCCATCCCATCGTGCAAGCGGCCGCGCATTGGGTCAGTGCCGCTCCCGGCGGCCGGGGCGCGGTGCGGGAACTCTGCGACGCCGTGCTGCGGGCGCGCGCCGCGGCGGGCGCCCGGGCGGATGCCCGCCCCCGACGCAAGGCGCGCGCGTAAATGGCATTCCGATTTTTTACCATCCTGGCCGTGATCGCCCTGGCGGTGAGCACGTGGATCTTGAGTTCGCCCGCGCATCGGCCGGCGCTCACATCCAACACCAACGCCGCCGATCTGCCGGGTTACTACTTGAAGGACGCGGTTCTGACCGATTTCGACGCGGCGGGCAAGGAGAACATCCGGCTGAAGGCCGACCGCATCGACCAGATAGCGCACGGCAGCGAAGTGGCGCTGACGAATGTACGCGTTGACTATCAGGCGCCAAACGGACAAAACTGGGTGCTGTTCGGCGACAGCGGACGCGTCCAGCCCGGTGGACACATCATCGATGTCACCGGAAATGTGCGCCTGCAGGGAGCCGCCACCGCACATGCGGGGACCGCCGTCGTGCGCACCGACACGTTGAGTTACAACGTGCCCGATGCCATCGCAAGCACCAAGGATGATGTGCGGGTCGAGTTCGGCCCGCGCACACTGACGGCGCACGGACTCATCGCTAATCTAAAGGAGCGCACGATGCACTTGGAATCGAAGGTAAATGGCCGTTTCAAACGCTAAGACCCTCGCGCTCGTCGGCCTTGCTGTATTCGGTGCGGGTCGGACCGACCGCGTGGTCGCCGCACAACCCAGGGTGCAGCAGGAAATCGTGCTGGACGCACAATCTGCGGACGCGGATCTGGCCAATAACAACGAAATCTTCCGCAAGGTGCGCATCACCCAGGGGGACATGTCCATTGCCGCCGACATGGGCCAGGGAACGCAACAGAAGGTGCGGGTGGATTTCGACAACAGCCTGTGGATTTTTCGCGGCAACGTCAAAATCATGATGGATCACGCCCAGCTGACCTCCGACGACGCGCAGATCAATTTCGTCAAACAAGAATTGTCCAAGGTGGTCGTCAACGGCAAGCCTGCGGCCTTCGAACAGCGCGTGGCGAAGACCGGCAAGCTCGCACAGGGCCACGCGGACAATATCGACTACGACGCGGGTAAAGGCTTGGTCCGGCTCAACAAGAATGCATGGCTCAGCGACGGCCAGACCGAAATACACGGAGAATCCTTGAAGTACAACATGGTGGCGCAGAGCATCGTGGCGGAAGCGTCGGAACAGGGATCGCAGCGCGTGCACATCGTGATCGCGCCGCCGTCCAAACCATGAGCCTGCTGCGCGCACTGAACCTCGCCAAAAGCTACAAGTCACGGCAAGTATTGCGCGACCTGTCGCTGGAGGTCGAGAGCGGCGAGGTCGTGGGACTGCTCGGCCCGAATGGAGCCGGCAAGACCACCGCCTTTTACATGGTGGTCGGCCTGACCAAATGCGAACACGGCGAGATTTTTCTCGACAACCGCGACATCACCCGCCTGCCGATGCATCGGCGCGCCCAGTTGGGCCTGGGATATCTGCCCCAGGAGCCCTCTGTCTTCCGCCGGCTGTCGGTCTCCAACAACATCCTGGCGATTCTGGAGACGCGGCCCGGCATGGATTCTGCGCAACGGGCGGCTCGCCTGAAGGAATTGCTGGCCGAGCTGCATATCGGGCACGTACGGGACAGCCTCGGAATGAGCCTGTCCGGTGGCGAGCGGCGGCGCGTCGAGATTGCCCGCGCCCTGGCGGCCGATCCTCAGTTCATTCTCCTGGACGAGCCATTTGCCGGAGTCGACCCGCTCTCGGTCGCCGATATTCAACGAATAATCAAGCACTTATCAGACAAGGGCATCGGCGTCCTCATAACGGATCATAATGTACGGGAGACGCTCGGTATCTGCGGCCGCGCCTATATTGTCAGTCAGGGAACGGTGCTCGCATCCGGTTCTGCTGAGCAGATTCTTGCCAACCCGCAGGTTCGTGAGGTGTACTTGGGTCAGGATTTCAAACTGTAGGCTTGGATCTGAAAGAACTATGTTGAAGCCAAGTCTGCAGCTTCGCATCGGCCAACAGCTGACGATGACGCCTCAGCTGCAGCAGGCTATCCGCCTGCTGCAGCTGCCATCGTTGGATCTGCAGGCGCACGTTCGTGAAACGCTCGAAACCAATGTGATGCTCGAAGCCGAGGACGAACTCGCCCTGGACGCATCGCCCGACGTGCTGCGCGAGCGGGAGGAAGCGGCGGCGCCCGCCGAGGAGAAATACACCGAGCTCGACGGCCACAGCACCACCGGCGACCAGCGCGAGGAACCCGAGGTCGAAATCGCCGATGAGGCGTGGGGCGAGCAGACCAGCGGGGTCTCCGACTCCTCCTGGTCGGGCGACGATGATCGCAGCGGCGACTTCAGCGATCAGCACGGGCAGACGCTCCAGGAACAGCTCATCGAACAGCTCGAACTCGCCAAGCTCTCGCCCGTCGACCGGGCGATCGCCCGTGTCATCACCGACGCCATCACGGATGACGGATATCTGAAGGACGACCTCGAGGATATCCGCTTGAGCCTGCTGCCCGAGATCGACGCGACCCCGGCCGATGTCGAGCGCGTGCTGGCCGCCGTTCAATCGCTGGAGCCGGCCGGCGTCGGCGCACGCAATCTCGGCGAGTGCATCGCACTGCAGCTGCGTCAGCTGCATCACACGACGCCCGCCCGGGACATCGCCATTCGTGTCGCCCTCGACCATCTGGACCTCGTCGCGAGCCAGCAGCACGTGCTGCTGCGCCGCCAGCTGCGCTGCAACGAAAGCGACCTGGAAATGGCGTTGGCGCTGGTGCGCTCGTGCCACCCGCGCCCCGGCGCGGCGGTCAATCCGTCCCAGGCCGAGTACGTCATTCCCGATGTGTTCGTGCGGCGCACCGATCATGGCTGGATCGTCGAGATCAACCAGGCCACCGTGCCGCGGGTTCGGGTCAACCAGAGCTACGCCAACCTGATCTCGCGCGCCCCCGATCACGCCATGCTGCGCACCCAGCTGCAGGAAGCGCGCTGGCTGATGCGCAGCCTCGAGATCCGCAACGAGACCCTGATCAAGGTCGCGCGCTGCATCGTGCAGCGGCAGACCAGCTTCTTCGAACTTGGCGAGGAAGCCATGGAGCCGTTGATCTTGAAGGACGTCGCCGAGGCGGTCGAGATGCACGAGTCCACGATTTCCCGCGTGACCACGGCCAAATACATGCACACGCCGCGCGGCGTGTTCGAATTTCGTTATTTTTTCTCGAGCCACGTCGAGGCGGCGGACGGCACCGAAATGTCCTCCACCGCCATTCGCGCCAAGATCAAGAAACTCATCTCGCAGGAGAATCAGGAGAATCCGTGGAGCGACAGCAAGCTCGCGGAAATTCTCTCGAAGGAAGGCATACCAGTGGCCCGGCGCACGGTTGCCAAATATCGCGAGGGCATGCAAATCGCTCCGTCAAACGAGCGCAAACGTGCCGCTGCCCGCGCGTCGTAAAACGAGTCGGCCCCGGCCGACCTTAGGAGGAGCATTATGCATCTCGATCTCAGCGGTCATCATGTGGAAATTACGGACAGCATGCGTGCTTACGTTCTGAAAAAATTCGAGAGGATTTCCCGCCACTTCGAACAGGTCATCGACGTCCATTGCGTTCTCACCGTGGAGAAGCTGCGCCATAAGGCCGAAGCCACGTTGATGATGCGGGGAAACAAGGTTTACGCGGACGCCACGGAGCCCAACATGTATGCCGCCATCGATTCGCTCGCCGACAAGCTGGATCGAAGCGTCAAGAAACACAAAGAAAAAGTCTCGGACCATCACGCCGAGGAAGTGATCAAGGCCCGCACGGCGTCGTGACCAACCAGGGCGCGCTCTCAAACCCACCACCATGCGTTTGATAATCGTCAGCGGCTTGTCAGGTTCCGGCAAGAGCGTCGCCCTTCACCTGCTCGAGGACATCGACTTCTACTGCGTCGACAACATCCCAGCGGCGTTGTTGAAACCCTTCATCTCCCACACGATCCGGGGCACGGACGACACCTACCCCCGGACCGCCGTGGGACTCGACGCGCGCAATCGCCCCAACGAAATCGAAACCATCCCCGCGCTGGTCGCGGAACTGCGGCGCATCGGGATCGACTGTGAAGTCCTGTATCTGCATGCCAGCGACGAGGTGCTGCTCAAGCGCTACGCGGAGACCCGTCGCAAGCATCCGTTGGTCGGCGCCGATGTGAGCCTGCGCGAGGCCATCGCCTCCGAGCGCCGGTTGCTCGAGCCGATCACGAACGCCGCCGATATGGTGATCGACACCTCCAACATGGGCGTCCACGCGCTGCGCGAACGCATCCGCGAACGCATCGACAGCCGTCATGATGGACGCCTTGCGCTGATGTTCGAATCGTTCGGCTACAAACACGGCATACCTGGCGACGCCGACTTCGTCTTCGACGTGCGCAGCCTGCCAAATCCGTACTGGGAGAGCTCCCTGCGGCATCTGACGGGCCGCGACCCCGCCGTGGCGGACTACCTGGCAGCTCATCCCGGTGTGAGCAGGATGGTCGCCAGTCTCAGCGAATTCCTGGCCGAGCGGATCACCGAATTCGCGCATGCCAATCGCAGCTATCTGACCATCGCCATCGGCTGCACCGGCGGCCAGCACCGCTCGGTGTACGTTGCCGAGCGCCTCGCCGAGCATTTCCGCCTCACCTACCCGCAAGTCCTGACGCGTCACGACTCGCTGCAGAAATCCTAGGCCTGGAAAGCCTTGAGGGACTGGAGTGCCTGGAGATCCTCCAGATCCTGGCGAGCCTGGCAGCCGCGGTCGGCCTCAGCCCGGCGCCATGCGACGGGCCCGCGCCACGCGCCGTGTCGGCACACGGTCGAGCGCCAAGAACGCCCGGATCTCCTCGGCTCTCGCCCTCGCATCCGCATGTCCCAAGGCGATCAACTCGCGCGTGTAGCCCCGCTCGAACAGCAGGTAGCTCAGCAGCTGCAGACCGGCCGCGTTGCTGGCGCCGATGGTGTGCAGCAGTATGCGCAACGCCGGCGGCAGCTCATGCCGATGCCGACGCGCGATCTCGCTCAGATCCTGCGATGGCGTGATCACCAATGCCTCGATGCGCCGCACCCCGGGGGTCTCGTTCTGGCTGTTGATCAACTCCAGATCAGAATGCAGCTGGTCCATGAACAGCGAATCCAGCATGAAGCCGAACATCTGCCCGAAGGTGGGTTCTGCCTTCGGATTGCGCAGGCCGAGACCGTCGGTTTCGGTGTCGCCGACACCGATGACGAGCAGCCGATTCGCGCCCAGATGAATCGCCGGGCTCAAGGGCGATGTCTGACGCATGGCGCCGTCGCCGTAAAACCCATCGTGCACGTAAATGGGCCTGAACAGGAACGGAATGGCCAGACTCGCCATCAGGTGTTCCAAGGTCAGCTGAACGCGTGCACCCTTGCGGAACGCCCGCTGCCAGGGGTCGATGGACGACGCGCAGGCGTAGAAGGTCACGGAGTGCGCATCCGCGTAACCGGTGGCGCAGACACCGATGGCGGACAGGTGCCTTTTGTAGAGGCCGCGCGGTATGCCGTCGAAATTGAGCTTCACGCGCAGCAGATCCCACAGCGGCGTGTTGTCGAACAGCGACTTCGGTGAACGCACCAGCCACCCGCCGGTGGTGAGCGCCAGCATCCAGTGCAGCCCCGACCGGAATACGCTGAGCGCATCCGCCTTGAACACATGATGCACCCGAAACGCCCGCCAGACCCGCTCGATGGCATGCACCGCCTCGCGAAAGTGGGCAGGATCAGACGCCAGGGCAATCGCGCTGACGGCACCCGCCGAGGTGCCGGTGATCACCGGAAAGGGGCATGCCGCGCCGCGTGGCAGCAGTTCGGCAATACCCTTGAGCACGCCGGCTTGGTACGCCGCGCGCGCACCACCGCCGGTCAGTACCAACCCGAGTTCGGGAGCATCGTCATGCACTGTGAGTGCCCCTGTCATATGAATGCAACACGAGCTAGTATGCCACCGCGCCGCAGCGGCTTTGTGGCGATACGTCACGTAAGGACCGTCGATGGTGAAGCGGCAGCTGAGCGATATCCGAGCATGGGCCACCGGGCTGTGTCTTTTGGCCCTGGCAGGCGCCCTGAATCACACACGGAAAGAGGAACGATGCGTCAACTCCGCAAAAAGCTTGGAATGACATTGGGGGTTGTAACGTTGACCGCAAGCCTGGCATTTGGGACCGCAAGCCTGGCATTTGGCGCGACGGGCACTGGCCCCGAGGACGCCCGCAGGCAGATACATCACGTGTTCCTCATCGTCCTCGAAAACAAGAACTTCGATGACACCTTTCGCAAGAGCACTCAAGACCCCTATCTGCAGAAGACTCTGCCTGCCAAAGGAGCGCTGTTGACCGAATATTTCGGAACGGGTCACAACAGCTTGGACAATTACATTTCGATGATCAGCGGACAAGGCTCATCGCTCGCGACCGAGAGCGATTGCGAGCAATTCGATGATTTCAAACTGAGCCGCGTCGATGCACAGGGCCAGGCGATCGGCAAAGGTTGCGTCTACCCATCCAACATCAAGACACTCGCCGACCAGATGCAGGCCGCGGGACTACGCTGGAAAGGCTACATGGAGGATATGGGCAATGACCCGGCGCGCGAGAACGCGACCTGCGGCC
This sequence comes from Gammaproteobacteria bacterium, assembly GCA_003164785.1. Lineage (GTDB taxonomy): Bacteria > Pseudomonadota > Gammaproteobacteria > Steroidobacterales > Steroidobacteraceae > Bog-1198. The sequence goes on from PLUE01000008.1 coordinate 20,120, forward strand.
ACCCGCCGATCAACTCCAAGGATTTGACGCAGGAGCCGGAAGCGCCCAGCGCAGCAACGCCTAAAGGCGATCAATATGCGGCGCGCCACGACCCGTTCGTTTACTTTCATTCGGTCATCGACCTGCCAACCTGCAATTCAAACATCGTGAATTTGGATGCTCTGGATGCAGATTTGACTTCGGTGGCCACGACGCCCAACCTGGCTTTCATCACCCCCAACCTGTGCAATGACGGCCACGACGGGGCCGGAACCGGAGCGGCCGGCGAGCGTTGCGCCGACGGAAAACCCGGCGGCCTCGCGTCGTCCGACGCGTTTCTCCAAGCGTGGGTGCCAAAAATCATGGCCTCTCCCGCTTTCAAGAAGGACGGCCTGCTGATCATCACTTTCGATGAAAGTAACGTACGCAGATCGGTGACGGTGACCGACCCCGCGACCAAGAAAAAGACCATCACCGTCACCTTCAGCGGCGAATTTTGTTGCAATCAACAGATTGGACCGAATATCGTCCGTCCGTCCACTTATCGATTCGCCATTTCTCCAATGCTCGATTACGTCGTCAACGACGAAGGTTATGGTGGCGATCGGGTCGGTGCGGTGCTGCTATCACCCTTCATCAAGCCGGGCACGATATCCAACACGCCGTACAACCACTACGCCCTGCTGAAGTCTCTGGAAGATGCTTATGGGCTCGGTTATCTTGGCTATGCCGGCCAGCAGGGGCTGGTCGCGTTTGGCGATGACATTTTCAATCAGCTTCGTTAGATCACTTTGCATCATCGCGATGCTGTTTGTGTGCTTGGGAGTGACGCGCTCCCCGGCACAAACTCCGACGCAGACGAGTCAAATCGGTAGGAACATCTTTTTCGATCCGTCGCTTTCGGCGTCCGGAGCGCTGTCCTGCGCGAGTTGTCACGATCCGAGGTATGCCTACGCGGCGCCGAATCGACGAGCGGTGCAACTGGGAGGCGCCGACATGCGCCAACCCGGTACGAGGGCGGCCCCGTCCCTGCGCTACACGCTTCGACGCACGCCCATCTGGTCGAACGAATTCCAAGCCGACCCGATCGAGCAAATGCTCGATCGGGACCGCGCGCCCGCCGGCGGCTTCGATTGGGACGGGCGATTCGATACCTTGCACGAACAAGCGCAGGCCGCCTTTCTTGCCGCAAATCAGATGGCCGATCAGAGCCCCGCCGACTTCGTCGCGCGTCTTGCGAAAGCAGCCTATGCTGCGGATTTTCGTGCGATCTTCGGTACCGCCATATTGAACGATCCCGGGCGGGCGTTCGCGATGGCTGCCCTGGCAGTTGAACGATTCGAATTGGATGATCCAAGTTTCTATCCGTACACCAGCCGCTTCGACGAGTTTCTGGATGGCAAGCCCTCGCTCACGCCGCGGGAAAAACGCGGCCTGGCGTTGTTTGTCGACCCCGACAAGGGCAACTGCGCTTCCTGTCATATCGCCACCAAAGGCGCTGACGGTTCGCATCCCCTGTTTACGGACTTTGGGTTTCAGATACTCGGGGTCCCGCGAAATCCAGCCATCCCTCAAACCCGAGTGCCGGGGTATTTCGACATGGGGCTCTGCGGCCCGCAGCGCAAGGACCTGTCCACCCAGCAAGCGTACTGCGGGATGTTCAAGACTCCGTCGCTTCGGAATGTCGCGACGCGGCGCGTCTTCTTCCACAACGGCAGCATCCACAGCTTGCGGGAAGCCATACGCTTTTATGTGACGCGAGACCGGGATGCCGGTCACTGGTACCCGCAAGGGGCCGATTCGAGCCGGCGCTACAACGACCTACCGCGCGAGTTGCGCGCCAACGTCGATCACTTCAATGCGCCCTTCAACCGTGGTGACGGTAGTCCAGCCGCGCTCTCAGAAGCCGAAGTAACCGATGTGTTGGCGTTTCTAGGGACCCTGACCGACCGTGATGCTCGCATGCCTCCGGCGAAGCGTATTCCGCGGACGACGCTGACGGAAACGCCTTCAGCCAGGACTATCCCAATACTGCTCTATTCGGGCACGTAGTGCGGCGTCCGGCAACGAGCCGCGACCGGCTGCTTGATTGTCCTCGAGGTGTTCGACCTTGGTGCTGCCGGCGATCGTGCAGGTGACGGCGGGATGAGATACCACATATTTCAACATGAGCTGCGCCCAGTCCGACACGCCGAGTTTTTCAGCAAAGGGCGGCAACGGACGCTCGCTGCTGGCCGCGAGGTTGACCCCGCCACGGCCGCCCAGGGGAACGTTCACGATCACGGCGATCTTGCGCTCGAGCGCCATCGGGAACACCGTCTGCGCCGCGCCGCGATTGGCTATCGAGTAATCCACCTGGACGAAGTCCAACGGATATTTTCGCATCAGCTCGGCCATCCTCGAATGATCGGCTTGAAACGAGGTGGTGGCGCCGATGTAGCGGATTCTCTTCGCCTTTTTCCATTCGAGGAGTTGCGGCCAAAGTTCCTCGAAACCGTTCAGATTATGAACCTGGAGCAGATCCAACCGCTGGGTCTTCAGCCGCTCCAGCGAGCGCTCGAAGCTCGCCTTGGCGTCGGCCCCGCCGACGAGTTTGGTCGCCAAAAACACCGTATCGCGAATCCCCAACTCCGCCACGAGTTCGCCGATGACCTGTTCGCTCTCGCCATAGCTGGCGGCGGTATCGACCACAGAACCGCCGAGCTCGGACAACCGTTTGAGCACCGCGCGCAGTTCCTCGCGCTTCGCTTCGCTGAACGAGTTGGTGCCAATACCGATGACCGGTAGCCGCTCCCCGGTCGAGGGGATCGGTTTGGTGATCAGCGGTAATTGATCGGCCGAGAACGCATGTGGCGCCCAGACCGTGCCCGCACCCGCGGCCAGCGCAAACGTCAGCGCCTCGCGCCGCGTCCATTTCGAGAGGAGGAAGTCGGTCACGATCAACTCCGTTTTGAGTTTTACACGCAATGCTCGAGTATAAACTGGCCCGACCGCATGGCACCGGTTTATCGATGACCCATCCATTGACGGGTTATCCGTGCTGTCCGCGGCCACCGTTGCCCGTCTACGACACAGACGCCATCGGCTTCGAGGAGCGCAACTCGAGCGCGCCATGGACCTCCTAAGACATTGAAACAGCGGCAGGCCTTGACGATAACCAAATCCAGCATCCGCTCGCCGGATGCATGCCATGATGGCGCCCCTATGAACGATCGTAGCGTACGAAAGCCCTTCGCCATGATTCGCGAGTTCCATCTGGCGGACTGGTTCACCCTCGGCAATGCCGTCTGCGGAACGGCAGCCTTGTTCTCGACCATGTCCTATGTCCAGACCGACCGCGTCGGCCATGTCTATTTCGCCTGCGCGCTGGTGTTTGCCGCGTTGGTATTCGACGTGTTGGATGGACGGATCGCAAGATGGCGTCAAAAGGCGTCGGCGATGGGGCGGGAACTGGACTCTCTTGCCGACGTCATTTCGTTCGGCGTCACGCCCGCCATGCTGGGCTACGCCTGCGGCATGCAAGGTCTCTACGATCGCATCATCCTGGCTTTCTTCGTCGCGTGCGGCGTGTCGCGGCTCGCGCGATACAACGTGACCGCGGAAGCGATGGCGGAGGAAAGCGGCAAGGTGAAGCATTTCGAGGGAACGCCCATACCGACGTCATTCCTCGTCGTCTGCGTGCTCACGACGGCGGCGTCGATGGGCGCGATAGGCCAGCACCTATGGCTTGGCGAACTCATGTTGTCGGGCTATGTGCTGCACCCCTTCACGCTCATCTTCGCCCTGTCCGGCTCACTCATGATCAGCCGCATTCACATTCCGAAGCTGTAACGCGACGCTCTGGTTAGCGCCGTCGCCTGGGACAGGCCCGACGACGGCCTGCCCCAATACGATGCCGAACGATCCTGACCCTTGGACCGGTCCCGGGCCCTCGGAGCACCCCTGAGCCCGCCGGCCGGGGTTGCCGCCGCACCGCCGAGATCGCTGTATCAATCTCGCGCTTCTCCGCTAACATCGAACCGAGCACTCCCCTGCGCACGAGGCATGACTGATGGCAATCGCTCCTTCCGGTGTTGGTCCGAAATACCCCCACGTCGTCGTCCTGGTCGGCGCGACCGGCGACCTGGCCCGCCGCAAGCTGCTGCCAGGATTGTTTCACCTGTCGAGTGCGGGCTTCCTTCCCGCCTGCCGGATCGTCGGCTCGTCGCTGGAGGACATCGACGCCGACGCCTTCCGCAAGATCGCGCGCGAGGCGCTCACGGAGTTTTCGACGCGCAAGGTCAGCGATGCGGATTGGAGCAAATTCTCCCAGAGTCTGGACTACGTGCCGCAGGCCAAGGGCGCCGCCGCATTGCGGGCGGCGGTGCTGGCGGCGGAAGCGAGCTTCGACGGCGAGAGCCGTCGACTGCACTATCTGAGCGTGCCGCCCAGCGCCGCGCTTTCCGCCGTCCGGCTGCTCGGGGAGGCCGATCTCGTCGACCGATCGCGCATCATCATGGAAAAGCCCTTCGGCACCGACCTGGAAAGCGCGGTCATACTCAACACCCGCCTGCACGAAGTGTTCAGCGAGGACAAGATTTTCCGCATCGATCACTTCCTGGGCAAGGAGCCGGCGCAGAACATTCTCGCCTTTCGTTTCGCGAACGGTTTGTTCGAACCCATTTGGAACCGCAACTTCATCGACCACGTGCAGATCGATGTGCCGGAAACGCTGGGGTTGGGGAAACGGTCCGGCTTCTACGAGCAAACCGGCGCCTATCGGGACATGGTGGTCACCCACCTGTTTCAAATCCTCGCGTTCATGGCCATGGAGGCGCCTACCTCGCTGGAGCCGAAGCCCATCAGCGAGGAGAAGAACAAGGTCTTTCGCAGCATGCTGCCGGTCAAACCAACGGATGTCGTCCGCGGACAGTACACAGGCTACCGCAGCGAGGAAGGCGTATATAGCGACTCCGACACGGAGACGTTCATCGCCCTGAAGTGTTTCATCGACAATTGGCGTTGGGCGGGCGTGCCCTTCCACCTCCGAACCGGCAAGCGCCTCGGGGAAGGCCAGCGCATCATCTCCATCGCTTTTCGCGAGCCCCCGAAGAGCATGTTTCCGGCGGACTCCGGCATTGGCGCCCATGGACCCGATCACCTCACGTTCGATCTGGCCGATGCCTCCAAGGTCTCGCTGTCCTTCTATGGCAAGCGCCCGGGTCCGGGCATGCGCCTCGACAAGTTGAGCCTGCAGTTCGCGATGCACGACTCGGGACATTACGGCGACGTGCTCGAGGCCTACGAGCGCCTGATCCTCGACGCCATGCGGGGCGATCACACCCTGTTTACGACCGCCGAGGGCATCGAGCGGCTGTGGGAAGTCTCCATCCCGCTGTTGCAGGCACCGCCGCCCGTTCGCTTCTATGCCCCCGGATCCTGGGGGCCGAACGCCATTCACCAACTCATCGCACCGCATGCGTGGCGCCTGCCCTTCGAGCGCGGTTGGCGCGACCCGAATACCATGGGCAGCTGAATCCGGCATTGCCGACGCCGCCGTCGGCGCGCCGCATACCACGCGCTCAGATACGGGGGCTGGCCAGCAAGTAATACAGGCCACCGGCAATCAGGATCGTCACCGGCAGGGTGAACACCCATGCGATGACGATGCGCGAAATCATGCCGTACTTGAGTCCGGCGCCCGAGGTCACCATGGTACCGGCAATGCCGGAAGTCATGATATGCGTCGTGCTGACCGGTGCGCCGGTGAACCCGGCCGTGCCGATGAGCACCGCCGACACCACCTCGGCGGCCGCGCCTTGAGCGGGGGTCAAATGCACATTGCCGAGCCGTTCTCCCAGGGTTTTCACGATTCGCGTGTAACCGAACATCGTCCCGACACCCAGGCATAAGGCGCTCAAGATGCGTACCCAGAGCGGCGCGTATTCGACTGCCTTGCCCAACTGCTTGGCCAGCCCCTGTGCCTGCTTCTTGTCGTGAGGGGAGATCCCCTTGGCATCCTCCGCATGCCTCAATTCCGACACCACTTGGTATACATCGTCCCGGATGGAGGAGCGCCTTTTGGCCGTCGGCGACTCGGAACCCAATTCGAGAGCTCTCCGGCCTACGCGCAAGCCCCCCTCCGTTCCGCCATCGGCGCCCGACTCAGCGGCCACCGCGCGACCCCTCATGGATTCGACCGCCGCGTGCGCATCGGCCTTCTCGTCATCCCCATAACGTTCGACGAGCGGCAGAGCCTGCTGCATCACCGCCGAGATCGCGGGTATCGACATTCCCGCGGTCGGATTCAACGCATAGGTCGCGGGAAAGATGCCAATGATCGTCAGCATGATGAGACCGATGCTTTTCTGCCCATCGTTGGTTCCATGCGCAAAACTCACGCCGCTGCAGGTCAGGATCAGAATCCCGCGCAACCACCAGATCGGCGGCTTGTCCTTGACCGGTGCGTACAGGTGTTTGTCGTGCAACGTTTTTCGGCACAGAAAGTACAACGCGCCGGCCAGCACGAAGCCGAGCAACGGCGACAACGCCAGCGCTTCGAGCACCTTCCACAGCTGCGGCCAATGCACGCCATCGACGACGCTGCGCGAACGCGCGAAGGCGTTGCCCAGCGCGACGCCGATCAGGGAACCGATCAGGCAATGCGAACTCGAGTTCGGCAGCCCGAGCCACCACGTGCCGATATTCCACGTCAATGCAGCCACGAACAGCGACACCAGCATCGCCACCGCCGGGCCGCCGTCGGGCGGCGACAGCACCTCGGCCGGCAGCAGCTCGACCAGCGCATAGGCGACCGCAATGCCGCCGATCATCACGCCGGCAAAGTTCATCACGCCGGACAGCACGATGGCTTGAGCCGGCTGCAGCGACTTCGTATAGATCACCGTGGCCACCGCGTTGGCGGCGTCGTGAAATCCGTTCGTCGCCTCGAACATCATCACCATGATGAGGGCGAAGATCAGCAGGCCCATGGCGAGCGTAGAGGTCGGATCCAGGTGATTTAGCATTACTTCTCCTGCTTCGATGGATGAGTGCACGAACGAACGTGTCATGGTGGATGAGGCGCGATCGCGGCACGAGATGCCGCAGCCTCGCATGGAGGTCAGAGAGCACTGACTCGCCGGTGATTTATGACACTAATGTGACAATTTTGTGACACGCGACGCTGGCGCAATAGCATGGCATCATGACCAAATGATGACAGTTCCCATGTGGTCCAACCTTCTTTGCGTGATGGCCGCGATCAACGTGGCGGCTTGGTCGCTCTCCACCGTTGCCCTCAACCGACGCCAGAGCAGCCTGTCGGCCCAGGCGTTTTCCGCGCGGCGCCTGCAGTTGCTCCTGTCGGCAGTCTACGTGTTCGGATGCGCCTATCGCTCAGTGTTTCTCGTTTACGACGTGCCGCGCATCTGCCTGTTCGACAGCGTGCTGTCGAGCGCCATCGTCGGCCGCACGGTCGCGACGGTCGCGGAGTTGTGCTTCGTCGGCCAGTGGGCCCTGTTGCTGCGTGAGAGTTCGCGCGCGACCGGCAGCGTCGTGGGCGGAGTCGTATCGCTCGCGCTGGTGCCGCTCATCGCGGTCGCGGAGACCTGCTCCTGGTATTCCGTCCTCACGACCTCGAATATCGGCCACGTCGCCGAAGAGTCGCTGTGGGGTCTGTGTGCCGCGATGTTGGTGGCAAGCGTGGCGGTGATCCTGCCGCGATCCGCGCCTGCACGTCGGCCCGTTCTCGCCGCCTGGTGCCTCGCGGGCCTGGCGTATGTCGCGTTCATGTTCACGGTGGATGTGCCGCTTTACTGGGCGCGCTGGATCGCTGACACGGTCGGCGGGCGTCATTACATGACCATCGGCCAAGGACTGCTCGATGTCGCCCATCGCCGCGTGGTTTCCCATCGCTGGGACGACTGGAAGAACGAGGTCGCGTGGATGTCCCTGTATTTCAGTGTGGCCGTCTGGATCAGCATCTCCCTGATCCACGCTCCCGTCGCCACACACAGACCGGCAGCGGTGCGCAGCCGCCTCCCCGACCGCCGGCCGATAACGCTGCGGACTGAGGCTTAAGCTAGCTGGCTGAGCCGGGCGCCGACGCAGGCGCGGCGTCAGGACGCGGCGAAGCGGCATCAGGACGGGGACGCGGCGCCAATACAGCCTGGCGCACGAGTTCGCGGTGTTCTTCGCAATGCCGTCGGCCGACCAGCGAGAATCCGACGCTCGGATCGCAGATGCTGGCCACCAGCACATCACTGCCCCGAAACCGAACCGCGACCCGCTCACCCACATCCAGCAGAGTGACCGTCGTCTGGGCCACGAGCCGGCTTGCCGGCTCTTCGCTCGCAATGCGCCAACCCGCGAGCACCGCGGCAGATCTGACCGCCGCGAAATTCTCCGGCGCGTCCGACTGCGTCTGCACCCGCGTGTAGCGTAAATCTTGGCGCTGTGCCCGCCAGAACGAGTAACCCAGGCCACCGGTCAGCACCAGTCCGAACAAACCGGCGGCCGTCACTGCGACGGCGTTTTGCAGGCTGACCAGGAATGCCGACGTGATCATCAGCACGAGGCACAGGCCCGCCAGGTAGACGCAGATCGCGGTCGGCAGGAAATATCGTGCCCGATCGAGGCCGGCCAATTCCATTCGCTCCGTCCGTTGAAGTTCCATCGTCGCACTCTACCGTTTCATGCCCACCAGAAGGACCAGCGCGTGCCGCGCAGCAATGCCGGACTGTGACCGGGGTCCGTCACGAGATTGTCACATTGCCACCCTAGTGTGCCCTGGATCCGCCGACAATTCGATCAAACGGGGTCACCAATGCTTGCAAATCTCGGCATCGACATGCCCACGGCGATATTGCTGTGCCTCGCAATCCTCCTCGCTTTGAGCTTCGAGTTCGTCAACGGCTTCCATGACACCGCGAACGCGGTTGCGACGGTCATCTATACGCACGCGCTCAAACCCTCCCAGGCGGTGGTGTGGTCCGGCATGTGGAATCTGATCGGGGTCTTGACCTCCAGTGGCGCCGTCGCCTTCGGCATCGTGGCCTTGTTGCCGGTCGAACTGGTCATCAACGTGGGGTCGGGCGCCGGTTTCGCGATGGTGTTCGCCCTGTTGATCTCCTCCATCGTCTGGAATCTCGGCACCTGGTATCTCGGGCTTCCGGCGTCGAGCTCGCATACGCTGATCGGGTCGATCGTCGGAGTCGGTCTGATGAACTCGTTGATGAGTCCCGACAGCGCGTTCGGCGACGGGGTCAACTGGTCCAAGGTCGAGGATACGGTGAAGGCGCTCATTTTTTCACCGCTGCTCGGCTTCGCCGCGGCCGCACTGCTATTGTTGGCCATGAAAGCGCTGCTGCGCAATCCGGCACTTTACAAGGCGCCGGAGGGCGACAAGCCGCCGCCGCTGGGCATTCGCGCCTTGCTGGTGCTCACCTGCACCGGAGTCAGCTTCGCCCACGGCTCGAACGACGGGCAGAAGGGCATGGGTTTGATCGTGTTGATCCTGGTGGGCATCATCCCCACCACGTTCGCGCTCGATCTCGCCACCTCGCCGGACGCGGTCCATGATCTCGCCGCCACGTCGAGTCGGTTCTCACGGTCATTGGAGGCATTGCCGAGCACCAAGGGCGCGAACGCCGACGGCGATGCTGCCCACAAGCAATTGACCCACTATCTGCGTTCGGGCCAGATCGTGCCCGAAACGCTGCCCGCACTGGCCGTCGCGAATTCGCGCGCCGCCTCCCGCCTCGCGCCGCTGGACGACCTGAAAGCCTTGGCGCCGGCGGATCGCGTCGCCTTGCGCATGGACGTTTATCTGGTTTCCGAGACCCTTGCACGCATGCAGAAGGCCAAGCAGTTGCCCGCCGGGCTCGATCCCGCCGCCACGGCGAGCTATCAGAAGTCCTTGAAGGGCCTGACCAACTTCATACCGCTGTGGGTGAAGCTCGCCGTCTCCCTGGCGCTCGGCCTGGGCACCATGATCGGCTGGAAGCGCATCGTCGTGACCGTCGGCGAGAAGATTGGCAAGGCGCACCTGACCTATGCGCAGGGCGCGTCGGCCGAATTGGTGGCGTTCGCGACCATCGAAGCCGCCGACATTCTCGGGCTCCCGGTCAGCACGACCCACATTCTGTCATCGGGTATCGCCGGCACGATGGTGGCCAATGGCTCCGGCATCCAGAAAGAGACCGTGCGCAACATCGTGCTCGCCTGGGTTCTGACGCTGCCGGTGTGCGTACTGCTGGGCGCTGCCCTGTTCGGCGCCGCGCTGTTCTTTGTGCTGCGGGTGCTCGGGGTTCACTGATAATCGTACACTGCCGGCATGAGGTTCCTACCCTCGTGGCCGGCCGCGCAATGGCGATCTACGTCGAACCAACCCGACCCGGGCGGTGAGCGCGCCGCGCGGTTGCGCGTCGGATCCTAGCTCAGTGCGCCGATCGCATCGTCCAGCCCCGACAAGGTCAGCGGATACATGCGACCATCCAACAACTCGCGGATGATTTCGACGGATTGCGTCTGCCGCCAGCGGGCCTGCGGCTGCGGGTTCAACCAGACGAATTTGGGGTAGGCCTTCATCAAGCGCTGCAGCCACACGTTGCCCGGCTCGGCGTTCCAATGCTCGACGCTGCCGCCTGGATACGTGATCTCGTACGGGCTCATGGTGGCATCGCCCACCAGGATGAGCTTCCAGTCCGGGCCATAGGTGCGCATGATATCGACGGTCCCCATCAGATCGCCGCCGAGGCGGCCCAGACCGCGCAGCCCGTTGTCCCGCCACATCGCCTCGTAGGTGAAGTTGTGGAAGTAGAAGTGCTCGAGATGCTTGAACTCACTGCGCGCGGCCGAGAATAATTCTTCGCACGTCTGCACGTGGTCGTCCATCGATCCGCCAACGTCGAGCAGCAACAGCACTTTGATCACATTGTGACGCTCCGGCACCATTTTGATGTCGAGCCACCCACCGGACCGCGCCGTGGCGTCGATGGTCTCGGACAACGCGAACTCATCCGGCGCCCCGCGGCGCGCGAAGCGCCGCAGCTTGCGCAGCGCGAGTTTCATGTTGCGTGTTCCCAGTTCCACGCCATCATCGAGGTTGGCGAACTCCCGCTTGTCCCACACCTTGACCGCGCTGCGATTGCGCGATTCGGCGTGGCCGATGCGCACACCCTCCGGGTTGTAGCCATGGGCGCCGAACGGCGATGTACCCGCCGTGCCGATCCATTTATTGCCGCCCTGGTGGCGCTCCCGCTGCTCCTCGAGCCGCTTCTGCAGCGTCTCCATCAGCGCATCCCAGCCGCCCAAGGCGTCGATCTTCGCCTTCTCCGCATCGCTCAATTGGCGCTCCGCCATCCTGGCCAGCCAATCCGCCGGCAATTCCCGCTGCAGGAGCGCGAACAAATCCTGTGCACCCTTGAAATGAGCCGCGAACACCTGGTCGAAGCGATCATAGTGGCGCTCGTCCTTGACCAGGCACGTGCGCGCCAGATGGTAGAAGCGCTCGGCGCTGGCATCGCTCAAGCCCGCCTTCAATGCCTCGAGCAGGGTCAACAACTCCGTGATGGACACCGGAACCCCGGCGCTCTTCAGCAGAAAGAAAAACCTAACGAGCATTCCGGCGGTTGAGAAACAGCAGTTGTTCGAACAGATGCACGTCCTGCTCGTTCTTGAGGAGCGCGCCATACAGAGGCGGGATCAATTTCTTCGCGTCGTCGCTGCGCAGCACCTCCGCCGGGATGTCCTCGCTGACCAACAGTTTGATCCAGTCGAGCAGCTCCGAGGTGGTGGGTTTCTTTTTCAAACCCGGCGTCTCGCGAATCTTGAAAAAGGTGGTGAGCGCCTCGTGCAGCAACTCGCGCTTCAGATTCGGAAAATGCACATCGACGATCTTCGTCATCGTGGCTTCGTCGGGAAACCGGATGTAATGAAAGAAGCAGCGGCGCAGGAACGCGTCGGGCAGCTCCTTCTCGTTGTTGCTGGTGATGATGATCACCGGTCGATGCCTGGCACGAACGGTCTCGCGCGTCTCATAGACGTAGAACTCCATGCGATCGAGTTCGCGGAGCAGGTCGTTCGGGAACTCGATGTCCGCCTTGTCGATCTCGTCGATCAACAGCACCGGCTGCACCTCGCATTCGAAGGCTTCCCAGAGATTGCCCTTGACGATGTAGTTGTGGATGTCCTTCACACGCGGGTCGCCCAACTGCGAATCGCGCAGGCGCGACACGGCATCGTACTCGTACAGGCCCTGCTGCGCCTTCGTGGTCGACTTGATGTGCCACTCGTACAGCGGCCTCGACAACGAACGCGCGATCTCCAACGCCAGCAACGTCTTGCCGGTGCCCGGCTCGCCCTTGATGAGCAGCGGTCGGGACAGCACCACGGCCGCATTGACCGCGGCCATCAACTCTTCCGTCGCGATGTAGCGATCGGTGCCGCGGAATTCAGTTGTCATGGGCGTGCGGCCGGCATCGTCTACTTGCGCGCCACTTTCAGAATCTGCATGGAATTCGTCCCGCCCGCGACACCCGACAATTCGCCCTTCGTGAGGATGATGAGGTCATCGTCCTTGACCAGGGTCAGATCCAGAAGCTGCCGAAAGATCGAGAAATAGAACGCCTCGCGGTCCTTGTCGGTGACGTCGTAGGCCACCGGATAGACGCCGCGATACAAGGTCACGCGCGAACGGGTCGCCTCCTGGCGCGTGAACGCGTAGATCGGAATGTCCGAACGCACCCTCGACATCCACAAGGCCGTCTCGCCCGACTCCGTGAGCGCCACGATGGCCTTCACGTGCAGGTGATTCGCGGTATACATCACCGCCGCAGCAATCGCCTCGTTGGTATGCTCGAAGTGCCCGGTGGTGCGCTGCCGGATGCGCACGTGGGCGCCCTGGTACTTCTCCGCGCCCACGATGATCTGTGCCATGGCCTCGACCACCTTGGTCGGATGCTTGCCGGCCGCCGTCTCGGCGGACAGCATCACCGCGTCGCTGCCGTCCATGACGGCATTGGCGACATCCGACACCTCGGCGCGCGTCGGAATCGTGGCAACGATCATCGACTCCATCATCTGCGTCGCCGTGATGACCAGACGATTCTGGTGCCGCGCCTCGTGAATGATGAGCTTCTGCAGCCCGGCCAGTTCCGCGAAACCCATCTCGACACCGAGGTCGCCGCGCGCGACCATCACGCCGTCGCTGGCGGTCACGACTTCGGCGAGATTTTGAATGGCCTCGGCGCGCTCGATCTTCGCGATCAGCAGCGCATGACCGCCGGCCTTGCGCAGCAAGGCACGCGCCTCGTTCATGTCCGCCGCGTCCCGCGCGAAGGAGACCGCCAGGTAGTCCACCTTCAGGGATGCCGCGGCCAGGATGTCCGAGCGATCCTTGTCCGTCAGCGCGCCGGCCGACAAGCCTCCGCCCTGGCGGTTGATGCCTTTGTTGTTGCCCAGCTCGCCACCCACGAGCACCCGGGTGTTGATGCGCGGACCATCGATGCCCAGCACCTGCAGGCTGATCTGGCCGTCGTTCAGCAACAGCACGTCGCCTGCAAACACGTCGGCCGGGAGTTTCTTGTAGGCGATCCCGACCGCGCGATTGGTGCCGGCGTCGACGGCAAGACTCGCGTCCAGCGTGAACTCGGCTCCGTCCTCCAACATCACCTTGCCCGCCACGAAGCGGTCGATGCGGATCTTCGGCCCCTGCAGGTCGCCCAATACGCCGACGTAACGCCCGGCGGCCTTCGCCGCGGCCCGCACCAAATCGAGGCGGCGCGCATGATCGGCCACCGCGCCATGCGAGAAATTCAGCCGAACCACATCCAGGCCGGCACGAACCATGTCGGTCAACACCTTCGGATCGTCGGTGGCGGGTCCCAATGTCGCGACGATTTTGGTGCGACGCAGTTGAAAACTCATATGGCCCGCTGCTCCAGGATCTCGACGGCGGGCAGCGTCTTGCCCTCGACGAATTCCAGAAATGCGCCGCCGCCGGTGGATATGTAGCTGATGCTGTCCTCGATGCCGTACTTTTCGATGGCAGCCAGCGTATCGCCGCCGCCCGCCAGTGAAAAGGCCTTGCTCCGCGCAATGGCGTTCGCCAGCGTCCGCGTGCCCTCGCCGAACTGCTCGAATTCGAACACGCCCACGGGTCCGTTCCAGAGCACGGTGCCGGCCGAGGCGATCAGTTTGGCCATCTCCTCCGCGGAATCAGGGCCGATGTCCAGGATCATCTCGTTGTCGGCGACCTTGCCCACCGGCTTCACGTCCGCTTCGGCCTTGGCGGAAAACTCGGTGGCGACGACCACATCCGTCGGCATCGGAATCACGATGCCGCGCTGCTTCGACTGCTCCAGCAAGCGTTTGCAAATGTCCAGCATCTCCGGCTCGTGCAGCGACTTGCCCACGTTGTAGCCCAGCGCGGCCAGGAACGTGTTGGTGATGCCGCCGCCGACGATGAGCTGGTCCACCTTGGACAACAGCGACTCGAGCACGGTGAGCTTGGTCGACACCTTCGAGCCGGCGACGATCGCCAGCAACGGCCGCGCCGGGTTTTCCAGCGCCGTCTCGAGCGCCGACAGTTCGCTGACCAGGAGCGGTCCCGCGCAGGCCACGGGCGCGTACTTGGCGACGCCGTGAGTGCTCGCTTCGGCACGATGCGCCGTGCCGAAGGCATCCATCACGTAGATGTCGCACAGAGCGGCCATCTTCCTCGCCAGTTCGTCCGCGTTCTTCTTCTCGCCCTTGTTGAACCGCACGTTTTCCAGCAGCGCCACCTCGCCCGCGCCCACCGTCACGCCGTCGACCCAATCGCGCTTCAACGCAACCGGCACGCCGAGCAGCTGCGTCAACCGCTTGGCCACCGGCGCCAGCGAGAACTCCTCGGCGAAGCGGCCCTCTTCGGGCCGCCCGAGATGCGACATCAACAACACGTGCGCCTTCGCCGCCAGCGCCGCCTGGATCGTGGGCAGCGCGGCTCGTATCCGTGCATCACTCGTCACTGCACCCTCCTTGATCGGCACGTTCAGATCCTCACGAATCAACACCCGTTTTCCAGCCAAATCCAAGTCCGACATTTTTATGATTTTCATTTTTCTTCATCCAGCCGTGTAACCGTCCAGCCACTCCACGACAAACCCGCTTGAATCATTTCCGCTTGAATCATGGCCGCTTGAACCCAGGGCAGCTCAAACCGCCTTCGACCACGCCAAGGTCGTATCCAGCATTCGATTCGAGAAACCCCACTCGTTGTCGTACCACGCACACACCT
Source organism: Gammaproteobacteria bacterium (assembly GCA_003164785.1). Taxonomy (GTDB): domain Bacteria; phylum Pseudomonadota; class Gammaproteobacteria; order Steroidobacterales; family Steroidobacteraceae; genus Bog-1198. Next base: position 35,358 of record PLUE01000008.1, read on the forward strand.
TGACCATGGTCCCCTGGATGACCTTGGTGAGCGTGGCGTCGTAGGTCGATGATGCGGGGTCATGATTGAAGTCCACCGACACCAGCGGCGCATCGTTGTAGGCAAGAATGCCCTTCATCTCGCCGTTGGCCGCCTTCTTGAGCGCCGCGTCGATCTCTTCGACGCTGGTTTTGCGTCCCGCGATGAAGCTCAGATCGACCAGCGAGACGTTGATGGTCGGCACGCGGATGGCGAATCCGTCGATCTTGCCCTTCAATTCCGGGAGCACCAGTCCCACCGCGGCGGCGGCGCCGGTCTTGGTTGGGATCATCGACATGGTCGCCGAACGGGCACGCCGCAGATCCGAGTGATACACGTCGGTGAGCACCTGATCGTTGGTGTAGGAATGGATGGTGGTCATGACGCCGGCCAAAATACCGACCTCGTCGTGCAACACCTTCGCGAGCGGCGCCAGACAGTTGGTCGTGCAGGACGCGTTCGAAATGACGGTGAAGCTCGATTTCAACACCTTGTGGTTCACGCCGTACACGATGGTGGCGTCGACGTCGTCGCCGCCCGGCGCCGAGATCACGACTTTCTTCGCGCCGGCCGCGATGTGCGCCGACGCCTTGGCCTTGCTCGTGAAGAAGCCGGTGCATTCGAGCACCACGTCGACGCCGAGCTCCGCCCACGGCAGCTTGGACGGATCGCGCTGCGCAACGACGCGGATGCGGTCGCCGTTCACGACCATGAAATCGCCGTCGACATGCACGTCGCCGCGGAACTTGCCGTGCACCGTGTCGTAGTGCGTCAGATGCGCGTTCGTGTTGGCGTCGCCCAGATCGTTGATCGCGACGATCTTGATCTGTTCCTTCAAGTTCCCCTCGTACAACGCGCGCAGAACATTTCGACCGATACGCCCGTAACCATTGATGCCGACTTTGATTGCCATCGTGCTTCGAACCTCGTTGATCTTTATATTGTGCTGAAACTGCTATATCGCCGATACCTTGTCGATCGCCTGAATCACCCGTTCCGCCGTGAAGCCGTAGGCCTTGAACAGATCCTTGGCGGGCGCCGACGCGCCGAAATGATCGATGCCCACGATCTCGCCCTGCAACCCGACGTAATGCCACCACGGCTGCGTGGCCCCGGCCTCGACCGCCACGCGCCTGGTCACGCCGGGCGGCAGTACGCGGTGTCGATACGCCTCGTCCTGGCGGTCGAACGTGTTGGTGCTGGGCATGGATACCAGGCGGATCTTCCGGCCTTTGGCCGTCGAGGCGCGAACCGCCTCGGCGGCGATCCCGACTTCCGAACCGGTGGCGATGACGATGATCTCGGGCGGACCGTCGGAGTCGATCAACACATAGCCGCCCCGCTTGATCGCGGCCACTTGCTGCGCGTCGCGCGGCTCGTGTGCCACGGACTGGCGCGTGAATATCAGACAGGTCGGACCATGGCGATTCTCGACGGCGACGCCCCACGCGGTGGCCGTCTCGACGGCGTCGCAGGGACGCCAGAGATCCATGTGCGGGATCACCCGCAAGCTCGCCACGTGCTCGATGGGCTGGTGAGTGGGGCCGTCCTCGCCCAGTCCGATGGAATCGTGCGTGTAGACATAAATCACGCGCAGCTGCATGAGGCAGGCCATGCGCACGGCATTCCGCGCGTAGTCCGAGAACGTCAAGAACGTGCCGCCGTAGGGGACGAAGCCACCGTGCCCGGTGACGCCGTTCAGGATGGCGGACATGCCGAACTCGCGCACCCCGAAATGAATGTAGTTGCCGCCCGGCGAATCGGGGGTGAGGGCCACCGAGTCCTTGCGCAGCGTGCCGTTCGACGGCGTCAGATCGGCCGAGCCGCCCAGCAGTTCCGGCAACTTCGGCCCGATGGCATTCAAGGTGGCCTGCGACGACTGGCGGGTGGCGAGCGACTTGGCTTCGCCCTGGATGCGCGCCACGTAGCCGTCCATGAAGCCGGCAAAATCCAGCGGCAGATCACCGCTCATCCGGCGCTCGAGTTCGGCCGCCAGGTCCGGGAACGCCGTCCGATAGGCCGCGAAACGGGCGTTCCACTCGCGCTCGGCGTTGGCGCCCTTCTCGCGGTGATCCCAGGCCGCCGCGATGTCGGCCGGAATCTCGAATGGCGGCGCCGTCCAGCCCAGGTGCGCGCGGGTGGCCGCGATTTCGTCATTGCCCATGGCCTCGCCATGCATGGATGGGCTTCCCTGCTTGTTGGGCGCGCCCCAGCCGATCACGGTCTTGGCGCAGATCAGCGACGGTCGCCCGGTCTCCGCACGCGCTGCAGCAAGCGCGGCGGCGATTGCCTCGCTATCCTGGCCGTCGACATGCGGCTGCACGTGCCAGCCATAGGCCTCGAACCGCTCTGCGGTGTTGTCGCCGAACCAACCCACGACTTTCCCGTCGATGGAAATGCCGTTGTCGTCATAGACCAAGATGAGCTTGCCGAGCTTCTGTGTGCCGGCGAACGACCCGACTTCGTGCGAAATCCCTTCCATCATGCAGCCGTCGCCCAGGAATACGTAGGTATGGTGGTCGACGATGGTGTGGCCCGGGCGGTTGAAGGTGGCCGCCAACGTGCGCTCCGCGAGCGCCATGCCCACGGCATTGGCAAAGCCCTGCCCCAGCGGCCCCGTGGTGGTCTCGATTCCCAGATGCAGTTCGCGCTCCGGGTGACCGGCGGTTTTCGAGCCAAACTGGCGGAAATTGCTGATTTCGTCCAGCGACAGCGGGTAGCCGGTCAGATGCAGCACCGAATACAGCAACATGGACGCGTGGCCGTTCGACAGCACGAACCGGTCACGGTCGATCCACGCGGGATTCGCCGGATTGAACTTAAGCACGTCCCGCCACAGCACCTCGGCGATGTCCGCCATGCCCATGGGAGCCCCGGGATGCCCGGAATTGGCCTTCTGGACCGCATCCATCGCTAGGGCACGGATGGCATTGGCAAGCTCGCGGCGTGAGGGCATGGAACGCTTCTTATAGTGTTGAGGCGGCGTATTGTCCTCGATGCGACCGTTGCCAGCAACCGAGACCCGGCTCACATGACATGACCTGGTTCACCGATGCTTGCGCTGCAGTTTGCTACCATTTGATCGATGCAAATTTTACAACTCACGGACCCCCACCTGTATGGGAAGGCCAGCGGGAATTTGCGTGGTGTGGAAACGGACTCGAGCCTGCGCCATGTGCTCGACGACGCGCTGGGGCCGCAAGCCGAACACGAGGCCATCCACCCGTGCCGCTACTCCGCCATCTTGGTCACCGGTGACGTGGTCCAGGACGACCCGTCGGGCTACCTGCGCTTCAAGAGCATCCTGGGTCGGCTGCAGACCCAGGTGCTGTGCATACCCGGCAACCATGATGAACCAGACGCCATGCGCCACAGCCTGAGGGGCGCGCCATTCGAGTACTGCGGCACGCACCCCATCGGCGACTGGCAGTTCATCATGCTGGACACTTGCAACCCGGGGCACGTCGGCGGACGGATGACGCCCGGCGAGTTGGCTCGACTCGACGCCACCCTCGCCGCGTCGCCGGCTCACGCGTTCGTCTGCATGCATCACCATCCGATCGCCATGGGTAGTCGCTGGCTCGACGACGTCGGTCTCGCCAACGCGGAGGAGTTCTGGGGTGTCATCGACGCGCATCCCCACGTGCGCGGCATCGCGTGGGGCCACGTGCACCAGGCCTATGAAGGCCAACGCAAGGGAGTCCGTCTCTTCGCAACGCCGTCCACCTGCGCGCAGTTTCTGCCGCAGAGCGACCGGTACGCCCTCGACTCCCGACCGCCCGCCTATCGCAGATTCGAGTTGCGCGCCAATGGCACCATCGACTCCGAGGTCCGATGGGTGGACACCATGCCCTTGCTACAAGTCGCGACCCGCTGACCCCCATGCGCACGCTGCTCGCGCTGGCCTCGTTGTGTCTGGTCCTCGCTTTCCCGGGCCGCGCGGACGCGGCGCTGCACTGCCTGTGGGAACTGCACGGCAAGCACAACACGGTCTACCTGCTGGGGTCGATCCACGTCCTGCGCCCTCAGGACTACCCGCTCGCGCCGGCGGTGCTCGACGCTTACGCCAACGCCAAGTCGCTGGTCATGGAGATCAATCTGGAAGAAATCGACTCGGGCGACGTTCAGTCCGAGATGCTCCGCAGCGCCATGCTTCCGCAGGGCAAAACGCTGCCGGATGTCCTCGGCCAAAAACGCTACTCCCGCGCCGAGACGTTGGCGCATGACCTCGGGGTGGAACTGTCGACATTCGACCAATTCGCGCCCTGGTTTGCCGCCGAGGCCATTTCGCAGATGCAATTGACCCAGCTGGGATTTCAAGCGCAATCCGGCGTCGAGATGTACTTTCTGGAGCGCGCCAAGACGGACGGCAAGACCATCGGCGGACTCGAAACCGTGCACGACCAGATCGCCCTGTTCGAGAACCTGTCGATGGATGCCCAGGCCGAATATCTGGTCTCCAGCCTGGAACAAGCGCACGAATTGCCGCAGGAAGTGGATGACATGGTGCACGCCTGGCAACGCGGCGACATCGCCTGGTTCGCCACCGAGATGGCGTCCGAATTCGGCAAGGATCCGGCGCTCTACCAGTCGCTGCTCGCGTCACGCAACCGCAAATGGATTCCACGCATCGAGGCGCTGCTCGACGACGACAAGAATTATCTGGTCATCGTCGGCACCGGCCACCTGGTCGGGCGCGACAGCGTCATCGAACTCCTCAAGAAGGACGGGGTCGGCGCCACTCAACGCTGAGCGGGCCGACCCCGATTCGCAACGGGCTCCTAGGTCGCCGGTGCGGTGGCGGGCGCCGCGCCGCCCTGAGGACCGCGATGTCCCCAATGACCCTGGTGCGGGTTGGCCGCCCACTGGGCCTCCAACGTCGCCAGCTGCGTCTTTTGCGGCGCCGTCAGCACCGCATACCATTGCGCCTTGATCTGCGAACTCTGCGTCGTGCGCTGCGATGCCAGCGTCGCGTTCGTCTGCGCCACCTCGGCGACGATGTTGGCGTAGTTCGGATCGTCCGGCGTGGTCTGCGACAGTTTCAGGTGATTGGCCTTCATCTGTTCATGCAAGCTCTGCAATTGCGGCTTCGCTGCCACAAAAATGGCTTTGATGGACGCCTGCTGCTCGGTCGTCAGGTTCAGCTTGCTGAGAATGCGCCACGGGCCGAAGCCGTGATGTCCCGGTCCATGAGTGCCGGATGGCGGCGTGGCCGCGGTCGCACCATCCGCTGCACTCGCGATCGAAAGGCTCGCCCCGGCGGCAAGCATCGCGCCACCCGCCAGGAGAGCTCCGGCCAGTCCATTGCGAATCGATTTCATGTTCATTGCTCCAACGGTTTCGAGTAAGTTGTTCAACATCGACATCCTAAGCTGACAACGGATGGCCGAGTGTCAAAACCGACTAAAGACCATGCAAAGATGTGTGGGCGAAGCGTCCCCCTGTCTGCCAAGAAGTGTCAATTTTCGCCATGTCGGCGTGGATGACCGGCCATTGTGCGAAAGTAGGTGCCCAATGACATCCCAGATCCCATCGTCCTCGGAAACACCGGCCCCCGGCGAGGCGCGGGTTCTGCTGGTCGATGACGATCGCGAACTGTGTCAGATGCTGACCGAATACTTGAACGCGGAGCATTTCGAGGTCAAGAGCGTGCACGACGGCGGCGACGCGTTGGCCGAACTCCACGCCGGCACGTTCGAAATCGTGATACTCGATGTCATGCTGCCGAGCGTCGGCGGATTCGACGTGCTGCGCAAGCTCGGCGCGTCGTATGAGACGCCGATCTTGATGCTTACCGCGCGTGGTGATGACGTCGATCGGATCGTGGGACTCGAGCTCGGTGCCGACGACTATCTGAGCAAGCCCTTCAACCCGCGCGAGCTCGTGGCGCGAATTCGCGCCATCCTGCGGCGTGCGAGCAATCGAGCGGCGCGGGGCAACGTACCCGACGAACTCGGCGTGGGTCCCATCGTGCTCAACACGGGGACTCATCAGGTTCGCGTTGCCGGCGTACCGGTCGCACTCACCGGCGCCGAATTCCGTGTCCTGGAGCTGCTGATGCGTGCCGCAGGACAGGTCATCTCCCGGGAAGCGATGACCGAACAGGCGCTGGGCCGCAGGCTCGTGGCCTATGATCGCAGCATCGACACGCACATCAGCAACCTGCGACGCAAGCTCGATCTCGAGGCCGGCAGGAATCCGGAGATCAAGAACGTCCGCGGCTCCGGCTACACGCTCACATGGGCACGCTCCTAGGGAACCGCATGCACAGCCTGTTCGTCCGCATTTTCGTGTTGTTCTGGATCGCGATGGCGCTGATCGTCGGCGGCAGTATCGCGATCACCTTCGCGGTGGCGGCCCGCGAGTACGAATCGCCGGAAATGCAGCGGCGGCCGAATCTCGCGATCGAGGCCTCGGAGGTGCTCGATGCCGGCGGCCTGCCCGCCTTGAAAACCTGGATGAATGCGAACAAGAACGCGACCGGGGATCATGATCTGTTCATCATCGGTCCGGACGGCAAGGACATCATCGGCCGTCGCCTGTCCGAGGGCGCCGCACGACGTCTGGAATTTCTGAACCGGGATACCATGGCAGGCGCCGGCGCGCGCCCCCGCGACGGGCGGGCGCCAGGCAATTTCCGACCGCCGCGATTCGTGCCGCAGATCGTCGGTCCGGACGGCTCCACGTACACGGTGTTGTGGTTTCCGCGCCGGCCAAGCGTGTTTGGCGCCCTGAGCCTGCCCGGCATCTCCCTGACCATTCTCGGCATCGCGCTGGTGGTCAGCGCGCTCACGAGTTGGTGGCTGGCCCAACATTTGAGCGCACCCATCCGCCGCATTCAAGCCGGCGCCCGGACATTGGCATCGGAGAAGCTGGACCTGCGCGTGGGCGACCTGCGGGTGAGCGCAGGTCTCGAAGGGCGCAAGGATGAACTCGCGGTGCTGGCCCGCGACTTCGACGCCATGGCCGATCAGTTGCGCGCCAAGCGCTCAGGCGTCACCCAGCTGCTGCGGGACATCTCCCACGAGCTTCGCTCGCCGCTGGCGCGCATGCGCGTGGCGGTGGGCCTGGCGCGCCAGCCCACGGCCGATCTGACGCGTCAACTGGATCGATTGGAGCGCGAAATCGAGCGCCTCGACAGCCTCATCAGCCAGGTGCTGAAGCTCGCCCGCTTGCACGGCAATGACGCGCCGTTCGAGCGGGAAGCGGTCGCGATCGACGATGTGATCGAGGAAGTCGTGCGGGACGCCAACTTCGAAGGCGCCGTCAAGAATTGCCAGGTGCGGTTGGAGGGGACCGCCGACGCCACGCTGCAGGGCAATCGCGAGTTGCTGAGCAGCGCCATCGAAAACGTGCTGCGCAATGCGATACGCTACAGTCCGAACGGCGCGCCGGTCGAGGTGTCCATCGAGCGGCCGGACACCTCGGACGTGTCGATTCTGATCCGTGATCGCGGGCCGGGCGTGCCGGCGAACGAGTTGGAGCGTATATTCGAACCTTTCTACCGCGTCGCCGAGTCGCGCGACCGGGACAGCGGGGGCGAAGGCATCGGCCTCGCGATCACCTCCCAGGTCATGAAGACCCATGGGGGCTCGGCCACGGCAACGAATCATGAAAGCGGCGGTCTCGTCGTGAAGCTCACGCTACCGCGGGCTGCACTCGCCGCCTGAACGGAGCGCTATGTTGAGTTCGACGATGAGCCTGTACCAAGAGGCCTGTAAGTATATTCCGGGCGGCGTCAATTCCCCCGTCCGCGCCTTTCGCAGCGTGGGCGGCGAGCCGATCTTCTTCCAGAAGGCCGCCGGATCTCATGTCACCGCCGCCGACGGCCGTCGATTCCTCGACTACGTGGGTTCATGGGGGCCCATGATCCTGGGCCACGCGCACCCCCGGGTGATCGCGGCCGTGCAGGCCGTCGCCGCCGACGGCTTGAGCTTCGGCGCACCCACCGAACTCGAAACCGCCCTCGCACGGCGCGTGATCGAACTCATGCCATCCATCGAACTGGTGCGATTCGTCAGTTCCGGCACCGAAGCCACGATGAGCGCGATTCGCCTGGCGCGCGGCTTCACCGGCCGCGACACCATCATCAAGTTCGAAGGCTGCTATCACGGGCACTCCGACTCTCTGCTCATCAAAGCCGGCTCGGGCGCATTGACCCTTGGGGTGCCGACCTCGCCCGGCGTCCCCAAGGCTCTGGCGGCCCATACGGTGACGCTCGACTACAACGATGCGCAGAGTGTGCGCGACGCGTTCCGCCAGCTCGGCGACACGATCGCCTGCGTGATCGTCGAACCGGTCGCCGGCAACATGAACTGCGTGGTGCCGACCGCCGGCTTTCTGCGGACGCTGCGCGAAGAATGCGACCGCTCCGGGGCGTTGTTGATATTCGACGAGGTCATGACCGGCTTTCGGGTGGCATTGGGAGGCGCTCAGGAACTCTACGGCGTGCGGCCGGATATCACGACTCTCGGCAAGATCATCGGCGGCGGCATGCCCGTGGGCGCCTTCGGCGGCCGGCGCGACATCATGGAGCACCTTGCCCCGCTCGGCCCCGTTTATCAGGCGGGCACGCTGTCCGGGAATCCCGTCGCGATGACGGCCGGCCTGACCACACTCGAGCTCATCGCCGCGCCGGGCTTCCACCAACAGCTCGCGGCGAACACCGATCTGCTGATGCAGCGCCTGGCCGCGGCCGCCGCCGACGCCGGCATTCCCCTGGCGACCAACCATGTGTGCGGCATGTTCGGCTTCTTCTTCACCGAAGAGACCCAGGTGGATACCTTTGCGAAGGTCATGGCGAGCAACGTCGACCGCTTCCGTCGATTCTTCCATGCCATGCTCGACGAGGGTGTTTATCTGGCGCCGTCGGCCTTCGAGGCAGGCTTCCTGTCGGCGGCGCATTCAGCGGCGGACATCGACGCCACGATCGATGCCGCCGCGAGGATATTTCCCACCTTGCACGCCGCGTAGGCGCCCATGCGCGCGTTTGCCCTGTTCGTCGGCCTGTTCGTCCTGGCCGGCGTCCTCGCCGCCTGCGTCGCCTATCCCGCCTATGAGCTGACATCGACGTTCGCGGGCTGGCCCTTTCATCGGGTGGCCGGCCGCATCGCCATGCTGGCACTGGCGCTGGAGCTGGTGTGGTTCTGCCGGCACATGCACGTGCGGACCAAACGGGACTTCGGCTACGGATTGCCGTGGCGCCGGTTCATCGGTCAAGGCGTGGTGTGGGGTGTCGTCGGCGTGGCCACTGCGGGGCTGGGCGCCGCATTTCTGCTGGGCACCGGCCTGCGCGTCATGAACCCGGACTTCATCCTGTCGGTGTCGAGCGCGTTGCACCTGCTGATGCTGGGGATTTCCTCCGGCATCGCCGTTGCACTCATCGAGGAGACCGTCATGCGCGGTGCCATGCATACCGCGATCGAACGCGAGTCCGGCTCATGGGCGGCGGCGCTGCTGACGGCGCCCTTGTTCGCGGTCACGCATTTCTTTGCCAAGGTCCGCATTCCGCCCGACGAGATCGCGTGGCACAGCGGTTTCGATTTGCTGGCGCGTTCGTTCGAGCCCCTGGCCCATTTCTCGCTGGTGCTCGACTCGTTTCTGTCCTGGCTCGCGGTGGGCCTGATCCTGAGCCTCACCCGTGTGCTCACCGGCAACATCGCGGTCGCGATCGGACTGCATGCCGGCTGGGTCGTGATTTTACGCATGCTCCAGGAAGCCACGGCCAGGAGCTCGGCGCCGACCTACGACGCCTGGGTCGGCAAGCTGGACGGTCTCCTGGGCTACTGGATGTTGCCCTGGGCGGCCGCCATCGCGTTGGCGTTGTGGCTGACGCGCGCGGCGTGGGTCCCCCCCGCCCATGCCGGCCGCGCCTAGGCCAGGGGCGCCAACGCGTCGAGTCGCTGAATCGGGTCGTTCATTTCGAGTAAGCGCTGCTTTTCGAACAATGGAATCGGCAAGATTTCCGCCAGACGATGCCCCACCCACGCAGCATCGGCGAGTCGCATGACAATGTCGGCGTATACGCCGCCCAATTGCGGCAACACCGTCTCGAGCAGCGTCGCCAACCGGGCGTGGCGCTCCGGCACCGCCATCACCGGCTCGGCCGTCACGAACTCGACCTCGCCCAAGTGCAGGCCGTCCGGCTGCTTGCTCCGGCCGAGGATGCGAAACCTCTGTTGCCCCACGCAGGACAGTCCGAGGAAGCCATCCGGCAGCTGATCGAAATCGGTGATCTTGGCCATCGTTCCCACATCGAAAGTCGCTGCAGGCCCGACCTCGTTGCCCTCGCGGATCAACACCACCCCGAAGGCCGCATCCTCGCGCATGCAGCGTTTGACCATGTCCACATAGCGGGTCTCGAAGATGCGCAGCGGCAGCGGCCCGTCCGGGAACAAGACGATGTTGAGCGGGAACAACGGGATCGATTTCACGTCGCACCCTGCGCCGCGACGGCCCCGGCGCCGCGCGCCGTCACGGCCCCCGCACCCCGCGCGCGCAGCGCTGCCAGCAACTTGTCGTGCAAGCCGCCGAACCCCCCGTTGCTCATCACGAGCACCTGGTCGCCGGGATGGGACTCATCGGCCAGCCGCTGGACCAGTGCATCGACGGTCGCGGCAAAACCTACGCGCTCCCCGAGCGGAGCCAACGCCGCGGGCAAATTCCAGCCCAGATCCGGTGCATCGAGAAACCAAGCACGGTCGGCCAACGCCAATGACGCCGCCAACAGATCGCGATGCACGCCGAGCTTCATGGTGTTGGAGCGGGGCTCGACCACGGCGATGATGCGCGCATTGCCGACGCGCGCACGCAGGCCCCGCAGCGTGGTCTCGATCGCGGTGGGATGGTGGGCGAAATCGTCATAGATCGTCACCCCACCCACCACACCGCGAATCTCCATGCGACGCTTGACGCCCCGAAACTCGCCGAGCGCCTGCGCGGCGCGCTCGGGACTCACCCCCACGTGCGCCGCCGCCGCGATCGCCGCCAACGCGTTCGTCACATTGTGCTTGCCGAGCAGCTCCCATTTGACCTCGGCGACCACTTTGCCGTGCAATTGCACCAGGAACTGCGCCGATGCGCCGGCGTCGTCGCGCGCCGTCCAATCGCCGGCTGCGTGCGCGCCGAAGGTCTCGCACGGCGTCCAGCAACCCATCGCGAGCGTGGTGGCCAGCTCCGCGTCGTCGCCGTTGACGATCAGACGTCCGACCGACGGCACGGTACGCAGCAATTGATTGAATTGGCGGCGAATGGAGGCCACGTCCGGATAGATATCCGCGTGGTCATATTCCAAATTGTTGAGGATCACCGTGCGGGGCCGGTAATGCACGAACTTCGCCCGCTTGTCGAAGAATGCCGTGTCGTACTCGTCCGCCTCGATCACGAAATACGGCGACGACCCGAGGCGCGCCGTGGACTCGAAATTCGTCGGCACGCCACCGATCAAGAAGCCCGGACGCAACCCCGCATGCTCCAATATCCAGGTCAACATGCTGCTGGTCGTGGTCTTGCCATGCGTACCGGCCACCGCCAGCACATGCCGATCTTTCAACACCTGTTCCGCGAGCCACAGCGGCCCCGACGTATAGGGCATGCCTCGATCCAGCATGGCCTCGATGACCGGGCTGCCGCGACTCAGCGCATTGCCGACCACGACGATGTCGGGCTTCAGGTCCAACTGGTCGGCCCCGTAGCCCTGAACGAACTCGACACCTAAGGCCGTGAGCTGCGTGCTCATCGGCGGATACACGTTCAAGTCCGAGCCCGTGACGCGAAACCCCGCCGCCTTCGCGATCGCCGCGATCCCGCCCATGAAAGTGCCGGCAATTCCCAAAATATGAATGTGCATTCAGGCGTCCGGCAGCAATTGCTGCTCCAGCACCAGGGACAACAAGAAGTACCCCACGCTCACGGCGATGCCCACGGCAACGCCCGAATCCAGCGCGGCACGCCAGATATTGGCGCAGGCGAGCAGATACCAGATGAGCCCCAGGCACAGCAACGCGCCGATCGGAACCGCCATGGGTCGATCCGACCCGACGACGTCGAGCAGCGAGGCCAGTGGATACAACACCACCTCGGCGAGCACGGCGACGCCGAGCAGCGCGCTGGCGGTCTGCAGGAAACGCTGCCCATGCTTCGCGACGGCCAAAACCGCCCATGCGAACAGCAGCGGCAACCCGACGCTCAATAGCACCCGGGACAAGATTCGATCACTGGGGCCGGGCGGCAACAGCGCCCCGACGACCTCGAGCAGCGCCACGGCGGCGGCCACGAGGCCCAACAAGAGCAACGACGACGGCAATTGAGCCGGCGATCGACGCCAGATGGCAATTTCCCAGAATGCTTTAGCGAGTCGGAGCATCGTTCGATCAGTCATAATTCGTCTTTAAATTGTACACGCGGATCAAAGGTATGCCCGACGCGATTTGGGTCGATCGACACGACGAGTTGCCGGCGCTGGGTCGCGCGCTCGAATCACAGTCCTTTATCGGGCTCGACACGGAATTCCTGCGAGAACGCACATTCTTTCCGAAACTCTGTCTGTTGCAACTCGCCGCCGGCGGCGACATCTGGTACGTGGACACGCTGCATGGCGGCGGCCTCGAATCCCTGGTGCCGGCGCTGACCTCGCCGCACACCAGCAAGGTCATTCATGCTGCGCGACAGGATCTCGAAGCCTTTTACCTGACCACCAAGCGCGTCATCTCCCCGGTCTTCGACACCCAGATCGCGGCCGGTTGCATCGGGCTCAAACCCCAGGTGGGTTACGCGGAACTGGTCAAGACCTTGCTGGACGTCACCATCCCGAAGGGCCAGACCCGCACCGACTGGTCGAAACGGCCGCTGACGCGCGAACAGCTCGAGTACGCCGCGGACGACGTGCTCTATCTCGGTGAGATCGCGACACGCCTCATCGCGAGCCTGAAGGAGTTGGGGCGGGAACACTGGGCCGCGGAGGACTGCGCCGCATTGGAGGATCCGCGCCTCTACGAGCCCGACCCCGCCGCTGCGTGGGAGCGGCTGCGCGGCATCGACCAGTTGAGTCCCACCCCGCGCGCCCGCGCCAAAACCGTTGCCATCTGGCGCGAGCGGCTGGCGCGCGAGCGCGATCTGCCCCGCTCGTGGATCATCCCCGATGCAGCCATCTTCGCGGTCGCGCAGGAAAACCCCACTTCGCGCGCCGAGCTGAACGCTCTGCACGCCATGCCCATGAATTTCAACGAAGCGTTCGCGACCAGTCTGCTGCGCACCCTGCACGAGGAATCCACGGTGCCCGTGACCGACATGAACCCGAGTCAGGACGCGCGACCGACGCCCGAACAGAAGGCCATGATCGAGCGGCTGGCCAAGATTGTCGACGCCCGAGCGGCGGAGTTGGGCGTGGGCGCTGAACTGCTGGCGCCCCGGGGCGAACTCAAGGCGCTGGCCATGGGAAAACGCGACACGCACGCGTTGACGGGTTGGCGGCGCAGCGAAATCGGCGACCGGCTGCTGAGCCGTCTCTCCTAGACCGACATCTCTAGACCGACCTCCAATCCAGGGCTGCAACCCGGCGGGTCGCTAGGCGATCTGGGGCTCCACGGCCCGCTGGATGCTCTCGAATACGGTCGCCATCGGGGCGTCCGCGTCCACCACCCGCAACAAGCCCGCGGTGGTGTAGTACTTGATGAGCGGCTTGGTCTGGGCGTCATACACCTCAAGACGCTTGCCGATGACCTCTTCCTTGTCGTCCGGCCGCTGAATCAGCACCGGATCGTGACCGCATTTCGCGCGGTGCGCCGCAGTATCCGGCGGCGACGTGAATATGTTGAATACCTGGCCGCACACCTGGCAGGTCCGCCGCCCCGTCAGCCGCTTGAACAAGATGCCCAGGTCGAGATTGAGCAGCACCACTGCCTCGAGCGGCTTGGACAGGCCCAAGAGCATGCTTTCCAGGGCTTCCGCCTGGGCGATATTGCGCGGAAAACCGTCCAAAATGAAGCCCTTGGCTGCGTCGCTCTGGGCCAGGCGCTCACGGATCATGCCGAGCACGATCACGTCGTCGACCAGCTTCCCGGCATCCATGGCGGACTTCGCGCGCACGCCCAGCTCGGTCCCCTTGGACACGGCTTCGCGCAGCAGATCGCCGGTCGATATTTGCGGGACGCCATAGGTTTTGACTAGCAGTTGCGACTGGGTGCCCTTCCCCGACCCAGGCGCGCCTAACAGGACTATTCGCATGATTCTCGTTTCTTATGAAAGCGCGCTACCGTACCTTTGCGGCAAGCCATCGTCAAACTACCCTTCCGCAAGTCGTGCCGAAGGTGCGCCGATCGGCTATTCTCCGCGCTTCATGCAGCGCACAGCACCCAAAAACGCGCTTTACGCGCAATCCGGCGGGGTCACCGCCGTCATCAATGCATCCGCCTGCGGCGTGATCGAAACCGCCCGTCGGTACCCGAAGCGTATCGGCAAGGTTTATGCCGGTCGGCACGGCATCATCGGGGCGCTCACCGAGGACCTGATCGACACCAGCAAGGAAAGCCGTGCGACGATCAGCGGCCTGCGCTACACGCCGGGCGGCGCGTTCGGCTCGGCGCGTTACAAGCTGGCCGGCCTGGACAAGAACCGCACGCAGTACGAGCGCCTGATCGAAGTATTTCAGGCGCACGACATCGGCTATTTCTTCTATAACGGCGGCAACGACTCCATGGACACGGCACACAAGGTGTCGGAGATCGGCGTGCAGTTGGGATACCCGATCACCTGTATCGGCGTCCCCAAGACCGTCGACAACGACCTGCCCATCACCGATTGCTGCCCCGGCTTCGGTTCAGCCGCCAAGTACATCGCCGTGTCCACCCGCGAAGCCGCGCTCGATGTGATGTCGATGGCTCGGACGTCCACCAAGGTGTTCGTGCTCGAAGTCATGGGTCGCCACGCCGGCTGGATGGCGGCCGCCGGCGGAATGGCCGGCGAGAAGGCCGGCGACTCGCCCCATATCATCCTGTTTCCCGAAATCGCCTTCGATAAGCCCCAATTTCTCGCCAAGGTCAAAAAGTCGGTCGAGAAATACGGCTACTGCGTCATCGTCGTGTCCGAAGGCGTACGGGACGACACCGGCAAGTTCCTCGCGGAGGGCGGCACCAAGGACGCGTTCGGACATTCGCAACTCGGCGGCGTCGGCCCCATCGTCGCGCAAATGACCCAGGAAGCATTCGGGTACAAGTTTCATTGGGCGGTCGCCGACTATCTGCAACGATCGGCTCGGCACATCGCCTCGAAGGTCGATGTCGAGCACGCCTATGCGGTCGGCAAGGCCGCCGTCGAGATGGCGCTGAAGGGCAAGAACGCCGTCATGCCCGTCATCGTGCGCAAATCATCCAAGCCGTATCGCTGGACCATCGGCGAAGCGCCGCTGGCGGCAGTGGCCAACAAAGAGAAGCAAGTGCCGCGCAGCTTCATCACCGCGGATGGCTTCGGCATCACGGCGGCCTGCCGCCGGTACCTGCTCCCTCTCATCAGCGGCGAAGACTACCCCCCGTACCGGCGGGGAGTGCCCGCCTACGTCACCCTCAAAGGAGCCGCCGTCGCGAAGCGCCTCCGTTCCAAATTCGAAGTTTAGAGTTGGTTCAATAAAAGTGTAATTATTTCAATAACATAAATCGTGCCCGACGATACGGAGACACTCGATGACGCTCGATAACGCGCTTTGGCTGGCGATAGGTTCTGGTGTAATAGCGATTCTCTACGGTTTGGTTTCGGTTCGATGGATTCTCGCGCAGCCGGCTGGCAATGCGCGCATGCAGGAGATCGGCGCCGCCATCCAGGCGGGCGCCCAGGCCTATCTCAATCGCCAATACGCGACCATCGCGGTCGTCGGCATCATCCTCTTCGTCATTCTTGGACCCACGCTCGGGTGGGCCACCGCCGGCGGCTTCGCCGTCGGGGCGTTGCTCTCCGGCCTGGCCGGCTACATCGGCATGTTCATTTCCGTACGCGCCAACGTCCGCACGGCCCAGGCGGCGCATAACGGCATCAACGCCGCTCTCAAGGTCGCATTCCGGGGCGGCGCCATCACCGGCATGCTCGTCGTCGGCCTCGGCCTCCTGGGCGTGGCTGGCTACTATGTCGTCATGCGGCAGGTCTTGGGCGACGCCGAAGCGGCGCTGCGCTCGCTGGTCGGTCTGGCGTTCGGCGGGTCGTTGATCTCCATCTTCGCGCGTCTCGGCGGCGGCATCTTCACGAAGGGCGCGGACGTCGGCGCCGACCTCGTCGGCAAGGTCGAGGCTGGCATCCCCGAGGACGATCCGCGCAATCCGGCGGTCATCGCCGACAACGTCGGTGACAACGTGGGCGATTGCGCCGGCATGGCCGCCGACTTGTTCGAGACCTACGCGGTGACGCTGGTGGCGACCATGTTGCTCGGCGGGTTGGTGATGGTCGACCTGGGTGACCGCGCCGTGTTGTTTCCGCTGGTGCTCGGGGCGATCTCCATCATTTCCTCCATCGTGGGCACCTTCTTCGTGTCGACCAACGGCGGGAAGATCATGAATGCGCTCTACAAGGGCGTCATCGTGTCCGGGGTGATCTCCGCGATCGCCTTTTATTTCGTCTCCAAGGCGGTCATGGGAGACCGGGCGATGGCCATGTGGCTGTGCACGCTGGTAGGTCTCGCCCTGACCGCCGCGATGATCGTGATCACCGAGTATTACACCGCAACCGAGTACGGTCCGGTGCAGCACGTGGCGGCGGCCTCGCAAACCGGACATGGCACCAATGTCATCGCCGGACTCGGCGTTTCGATGAAGGCATGCGCTTTGCCGGTCATCGCCGTGACATTGAGCATCTGGGCGTCATATCAGCTCCAAGGTCTGTACGGCATCGCGATCGCCGCCACTGCCATGCTGTCAATGACGGGCATGATCGTCGCACTCGACGCCTACGGCCCGATCACCGACAATGCCGGCGGCATCGCCGAGATGGCGGGCCTCGACAAGAAGGTACGCGACGTCACGGACCCGCTGGATGCCGTGGGCAACACCACCAAGGCCGTGACCAAGGGATATGCCATCGGGTCCGCCGGTCTGGCGGCGCTCGTGCTGTTTGCCGATTACACGCACAAACTCGAAGAAGTGCTGGGGCACGCCACCAGTTTCGATCTGTCGAACCCTGCCGTCATCATTGGATTGTTCATCGGTGGATTGATCCCGTATATGTTCGCGGCCATGGCGATGGAAGCCGTGGGCCGAGCGGCCGGCGCCGTGGTGGTCGAGGTGCGGCGCCAGTTCCGCGAGATCAAGGGGATCATGGAAGGCACGGCGAAGCCTGACTACTCTCGCGCCGTGGATATGCTGACCAAAGCCGCCATCAAGGAAATGATCATCCCGTCGCTGCTGCCGATCCTCGCTCCCATCTTGCTGGTCTTCATCATGAACTTTCTGATGGGGCCCGGCGCCGGCATTCAGGCGCTCGGCGGTCTGCTCATCGGCACCATCATCACCGGATTGTTCTTGGCCATTTCCATGACCACGGGCGGCGGCGCCTGGGACAACGCCAAGAAATACATCGAGGAAGGACACTTCGGTGGCAAGGGTTCGGAGGCGCACAAGGCGGCGGTCACCGGCGACACGGTGGGCGACCCGTACAAGGACACCGCCGGGCCCGCAATCAACCCGCTCATCAAGATCATCAACATCGTGGCACTGCTGATGGTGCCGGTGCTGGGTAAGATGGTCTAAGGCCCGGGGAAGGTCCTACCACTTGGGGTCGGCGGTGTCCTCGACATGGGACGCCGCCGACTCGAGCCGCCCTCGTGAGGAATTGGCGCCCGCTCAAATGTCGAAATAGATCGCGTCCGGCTCGACCGTGCCGTCGCGCGTGCCCACCCGCAGTTCCGGCTCCTTCAGCGACACCCGGGATCGTGCCGGCACGCTGTGGGTGAGGAACACCGATCCACCGATGACGCTGTCCGCACCGACGACGGTCTGGCCGCCCAGTACGGTTGCGTTCGCATACAGCGTCGATCCGCTCTCGACCGTGGGATGCCGTTTCCGGCCACGAATGATCTGTCCACTCGCATCGCGCGGGAACGACAGCGCGCCCAAGGTCACGCCCTGGTACAACTTGACGCCCTCGCCGATCTGCGTGGTCTCTCCGATGACCACGCCGGTGGCGTGGTCGATGAAGAATGCAGCGCCGATTTTCGCGCCCGGATGGATGTCGCAACCGGTTTTGGAATGCGCCCATTCCGTCATGATGCGCGCCATCATCGGAACACCCAGGTCGTAGAGCGCGTGCGCGATGCGGTACACGCTCACCGCCAACAAGCCCGGGTACGCCAGCACCACCTCGTCGAGATTGCTTGCCGCCGGATCGCCGTCGAACGCCGCTTGAACGTCACGCACCAGCAAACCGCGAATCTCGGGAAGCCTCCGCAGAAAGACCTGCGTCAGCTCGCGTGCCTGAGGCGCGCAGTCGCCGAACTCCGGGCGAGACGGTTCGCGTTCGCGCCCGTAACACAGGCAATGCTCCATTTCGTGCTCGATCTTCGGCGCCAGTGCCGCGACCGATTGAGCGATGTGCGCACCGAGATTCTCATCGTTGAGATCGGTTCGGCCAAAATACCCCGGGTACATCAGATCCAGCACGGACTCGAGTATCTCGACGATGGCCCCGCGTGAGGGCAGGTATCGATGCGAGATGCGGCGCGCACGTTCGTCGCCCAGATAGCTCGCGAGCAGTTCATCGGCGACCTGAGATGCCGCATCGGCAATGAATGTTGGCTCAGGGTTGGCAACCACGGGCATGACTCAGGCGACTGCCTGCATCTTTTCGACGTCCTCGAACAGACCTTCGAACAGCGCACCCGACAGGTACCGCTCGCCCGCATCCGGCAGGATCACCACGATGGTCTTGCCCTTGAATGCCGGTTCGCGGGCGAGCCGCAGCGCGGCAGCCATCGCCGCTCCGCAGGAAATGCCGCATAGGATGCCTTCCTCGCGCGCCAGCTTGCGCGCAGTGGCGATGGCCTCCTCGTTGCTCACCAACTCCACGCGATCGATCAGCGAGATGTCGAGATTCTTCGGAATGAAACCCGCACCGATGCCCTGGATCTTGTGCGGCGTCGGCACCAGCGGTTGACCGGCCAGCGTCTGGCTGATGACGGGAGAGTTCGCAGGTTCGACCGCGACCGTGAGGATTTTCCTTGCACGGGTGTTCTTGAGGTACCGGGAAACACCGGTTAGCGTGCCGCCCGTGCCCACACCGGCCACGAATACATCGACCTTGCCCTCGGTATCGTCCCAAATCTCCGGTCCCGTGGTCGTCTCGTGGATCGCCGGATTCGCCGGATTCTCGAATTGCTTCATCAACACGTACCTGGACGGGTCTGTGGCGGCCAGCTCCTCTGCCTTGGCGATGGCCCCCTTCATGCCCTTCGACCCTGGCGTCAACACCAGTTTGGCACCGAACGCCACCAGCACCTTGCGGCGCTCCATGCTCATCGTGTCGGGCATGGTCAGGACGCATCCGTAGCCGCGAGACGCGGCGGCAAAAGCCAGGGCGATCCCCGTATTGCCGCTGGTGGCCTCGACGATGGACATGCCCGGTTTCAGCGTGCCGCGCTCTTCGGCGTCCCACACCATGGCCGAACCGATACGGCATTTGACCGAATAGGCAGGATTACGGCCCTCGATCTTGGCGAGGATGGTCGCGCCACTGGCGGCATCCAAGCGGTTGATTCGCACCAAGGGCGTGCGCCCGATGGACTTCGTATTGTCTTCGTAAATCGGCATGCAGCACCTCGTTGACTCTCAAGCTTCGACGATTTTCCTCCTAAGCGAGGGGTAAATACCATAGAAGTTTGTTATGAGGCCCTGCCTGGCGGTTATAAGCGACCGGTGGTGTCCGGATGACGGCCGACTCACTTGGGCTACGGGCGCCCTGCAACCTAAGGGGTGACCGACAGGGGCTGCGGATGCCCGATGATATATCCCTGAACGAAATCGATCCCCATCCTCTTCACGGTGTCCAACGACAGCTGGTCCTCCACCTGCTCGGCGACGATGCGAAAATTCAGGGTTCGCGACAATTCGACCATGGCGGCGACCATGGCTTGGTTGACGGTATCCACGGCGAGACTGCGGATGAAGGATCCGTCGATTTTCAAGTAATCCATGGGCAACGTCTTCAAGGTTGCGAAGGAACTCAAGCCGCTGCCGAAATCGTCCAACGCGAACTCGCAACCCATTCCGCGCAGCACACCGATGAAGCGCCGCGCGTGGTCGAGATTGGCGATCACGGAGCTCTCGGTGAGTTCGAAACAAATGTCAGCAGGGCTCGCGCCCGTGTGATCGAAGCAATCGACCACGAATTCCAGAAATTCCGGATCGCCCAAGGTCTGTCCGGCGATGTTGATCGCGACGCTGCGGCCGGGGGGCAGCTTCATGCCGCCGCGTCCCAGCGCGGACAACACGGCTTGCACCACCCACCGATCGACATGCGGCATCAGCCGGTAACGTTCGGCGGCGCGAATGAATTCCGACGGCGGTGCGCCGGGCTGCCCGTTCTCGCCGATCATTCGCAGGAACACCTCGATGGCCGGTCCGCGCAGCGCCCCCCGGGCGGGCACGATCTGTTGGTAGTAGAGCTCGAACTTGTTCTCGCGCAGGGCGCTCTGTAATTTCTGCAGCCACTGGATCTCTCCGCTTTGCCGCGCACTCGCCTCTTCTCGCGCGGAATACACGTGCACGTGCACCCCACCCTGCTTCTTGGCGACATAGCACGCGGAGTCCGCCGAGCTCATCAGGTCTTCGATGGTGCAGCCGCCCTGGCCGATTTCCACGAGCCCGATGCTCACGCCGATGTTGAATATCTTGTCCCTCCAGACGAAGCGATAATCGCTGACCGACCGCACGACGTCGTCGGCGATCTGCCGTGCCTTCTCGAGCGGACAGCCGACCAGCAGCAGCGCGAATTCATCGCCGCCGATGCGCGCCACCGTATCGGAGTCGCGCACCGCCTCTTTGATGATCGAAGCCACCTCGCGCAGCATGTTGTCGCCGGCGGTATGCCCGCACGTGTCGTTCACCACCTTGAACCGGTCGAGATCCAGGTAGCACAGTGCATGCGCCGCATTCCCGGTCTGCGCCGACTCCATGGCCTCCTGCAGCCGCCGTTCGAAATCGCGCCGATTCACCAAGCCGGTGAGCGCGTCGTGGCTCGCTTGATAGGTCATCTGCCGCGTGAGGCCGCGCAGCTCGCTGGTGTCGTGCAGGACCAGAACCAATCCCATGGGCTCCTTGGTATCCGAGGTGAGCGGCGATACGCTCAGTTCCACCGAACGTTCCGCGGCGCCGTTGACCGGCACCAGCACGGCGCGTCTGCCCATGGAAACCCGCCCGCCGGCGGCGAGCGCCATGCGGACCGGATCGCCGAGCGAGCGTCGGTCGGATTCGTCGACCAGGGAGGCGACCTCGGCAAAGAACTTGCCGATGACCTGATCCACGCGTTGACTCAACAGCGTCTCCGCGGAGAGATTGATGTAGTCGATCCGGCCTTCCGTATTGACCGTGATGACGCTTTCACCCATGGCATCCAACGTGACCATGGATCTTGGCCGAGCAGGCGACGTCAGCCCCGAGAGCGATGCCTCCGGCATCATCTCCAGTGCCGTAAGCAACAAGGCTGGCTCGCCCGAGCTGTCGATCAATGTGCTGGACAATTCGACCCGCGTGACCAGGCCGTGCGCGCCCGCGAGATCCACTTCGTAGCGCTCGGCGGCGGGTTCGCCGCTCAGACGTCGGCGCAGATTATGCTCGACCAACTCGACATATTCTTTGCCGACGAAATCGCTCAATGGCCTGCCGATGACCTGGTTCGCAGGCAGGCCCAACAAGGTCAAGAACCGCGAATTGGCGAAAAGAATCTGGTTCCGATGCACCAGCACCGCGTCATGCACGGTCTCGACCAAATGTTGGAACAGTTGTTCGCGGCCTTGCATGCTCGCGCCGCGCTGTTCGAGGCTCTCCAGGAGCCTGTTGACCGCCGCGCCGAGTTGCTCCAGCGATTTCTGCTTGCCCTCGAGCCCGAGGCGACCCGCCGTTCCGGACTCAAAAGTCAACCGGCGAATCTGCTCCGAAAATTCGGTTACGGCCTGCTCCTGGCGCCTCTTCCAAACGAAAAGCACACCGACGCCCACGGCCAACGCAGCAAAAATGGAAAACCAGGCAACAGCGGAAGGCAGGAGCAACGCGAACCTCGGTGACGACGAACTCTGGCAACGCGTAAAATTTGGGTCCCCTGCGGGTTGAATGCATTGCGGCGCGCCGTGTGTTGGAGAATAGCGCAAGGGACTCGCGTACCCTGTGGAAATTGACCATAATCAGCGGTCTAAATCACGCGCGAGAATTTATGGACACGTTGGCAGCTCGGCAGCAGATGGTCGATCAGCAAATTCGCACCTGGGAGGTGCTCGATCCGCGCGTGCTCGACGTGCTTTGCGCGGTCCCGCGTGAAGCCTTCGTGCCGCCCGCATATCGCGAACTCGCGTTTGCCGACACTCCCATTCCCATCGGATTCGGCCAATCGATGTTGACTCCGGTGCTGCAGGGTCGGATTCTGCAGGCCCTCAACGTCGGCGCCTCGGACAGCGTGCTCGAGATCGGCACCGGCACGGGTTACCTGAGCGCATGTTTGAGCCTGCTCGGACGCACCACCCACTCGATCGACATTCGCAGCGAGTTCACGGCGGCAGCCACGGAGAACCTTCGGGCCGTACCGAAGGCACGGGTGCAGCTCGAAACCCGCGACGCCTTCGACGGCGCCGAATTCGGCGAATATGACGCCATCGCGGTCACCGGTTCGATGCCGGTTTACGCCACCTGCTTCGAAAAGGCCTTGCGTGTCGGCGGCCGGCTGTTCGCCGTCGTCGGCGTTGCGCCGGTGATGGACGCCGTGCTGGTACGGCGCGTGGACAATACGGAATGGATTCGCGAAAGCCTGTTCGAGACGGTCATCGAGCCGCTGACGAACGCGCCGGCCCCGCAAGGATTCGTGTTCTGATGATCAAGGAAATCACCCCGCAGGAATTCCTGGAACGCCGTGGCGAAGGCGTCGACATGCAATTGGTGGACGTACGGGAGGACTGGGAGATTCAGCTCGCTCCGGTTCCGTCCGCGCTCACGCACATTCCCATGGGTGAAATCGCCGACCGACTGGGCGAGCTCGACCCCGGTAAAGAGACGGTCGTGATCTGCCGTTCGGGAGGCCGCAGCATGGAAGTTGCCCGATTCCTGGCCGCACACGGCTTCGGAACCGTTTTTAATGTCACCGGCGGAATCCTAAAGTGGTCCCGTGATCTGGACCCGCAGATCCCACAGTACTAAATCAACTTCTCAAGGTGTTATAGTTGCATATAACACCGGGTATGCCGATGGTAACGGACAGGGAATGAAGCGTTCATTGACGTTGGTCGCATGTCTCGTCAGCTTCCATGTCGCGTCGGCAGCGGATCTGGTCGGCGTGTATCAGCGGGCGCTGCAAAACGATCCCCAGCTGCGGGAAGCCGAAGCCACACGCCTGGCGGCGCTGGAAGCGAAACCCCAGGCTCTCGCCGCCATGCTGCCGCAGTTGACCGGCAGCGGCTTGGTCAGTCGGGAGCGGGATCGGGGCTCATCGAACACCACCGAATCGGTCAGTGTTCCCGGCGGTCCCTCGTTCCTCGAGAGCTTCCCGTTCGAGGGGCGCACCACCACCTACAATCACAAATATGGCGTCGACCTCAAACAGAACTTGTTTCGCTGGGAGAACTGGGTCGCGCTGGAAAGAGCCGATTCCCAGGTGGCTCAGGCCGAAGCGGATTACCAGGCCGCCCAGCAAGACCTGATGTCGCGCGTTGCGCAGCGCTATTTCGACGTGCTGTCCGCGGAGGACGTCCTCGAGGCTCAGGAAGGAGCCCTATCCTCCGTCAGTCGCCAGTTGGAACAGGCCGAGACGCGTTACGCGGTGGGATTGATCGCGATCACCGACGTGCAGGAAGCGCGTGCCTCACACGACAGCAGCGCCGCCGCCGTCATCGACGCCAAGCGGCAGGTGGCGTCCGCCCAGGAAGGTCTGCGTGAAATCACCGGCGACCTGTTCGACACCCTGGCGCGGCCGATCGAACCCTTCGAACTGAGCAACCCCGACCCCATCAGTGAGGACCGGTGGGTCGACATGGCCTTGCAACAGAATCTATCCCTGGTATCCAGTCGTTTGGCGGCCGATATCGCGCGCGAGGCCGTGAGCGCCGCGCGCGGCGGACACTACCCGTCGCTCGACCTGGTGGCCAACGGCTCGAAGGTCACCAGCAATGGCAGCAGCATCAACACGGACGGCACGCCCTACGGCAGCCAAACCCTCGACCAGACGCAACGCACGATCGGCCTGCAGCTGACATTTCCCCTGTATTCGGGCGGCATGGTGTCGTCCCAGGTGCGGCAGGCCGTCTACCAGCAACGCGCGGCGAAGGAACGCGTGGAGCGCGTGGCGCGCCAGACCGAACACGATGCACGCGACTCGTACCTCGGGGTGCTTTCGGAAATTTCACGCGTCAAGGCTCTGCGCCGCGCGGTCGAGTCGAATGCCACCGCGCTCAATGCCACGCAATCCGGCTATGAAGCCGGCACACGCACCGCGGTGGACGTGCTCGAGTCCCGCAGACTATGGATCCAGGCCCAGACCGATTATTCGCGCAGCCGCTACGACTATATGATCAACATGCTCAAACTCGAACAGGCTGCGGGGATCCTCTCGGAGGAAAGCCTGAATCGCATCAACACCCTCCTCAAGGATCAGCCGCGCCCGGTCGAGGGGCGCCCGGCTGAGGGGCGCCCGGCCGACGAGCCGCCAACAGCGGCTCGATGAGCTCGACGAGTCGCCGCAAGCTTCCTCGATTCACGCCGACGACGTGAAGCCCGCGCCCGCCCACGGTCGCACGCCTTGCCCCGTCGCTCAGGAGCTCCATCACCTTGAGCGCCAGATCGGCCGAGTCCCCGACCTGCAATGCCGCGCCCTCGCGCAATAGGAGGGCCGCAATTTCCCTGGCATTCGCCTGATACGGCCCGGTGATGACGGGCACGCCCAGGGCGGCCGGTTCGAGCAGATTGTGTCCGCCCACGGGCACCAGACTGCCGCCCACGAAGGCCACATCCACGGACGCATACAGGCTGGCAAGCTCGCCCACCGTATCGACCAACAGCACCTGAACATCGGGGCGCACCGCATTGTCGCTGCTGCGACGTTCGAAGCGAACGCCGCATCGGTTCAGCAGGTCGGCGACGGCCTGGAAGCGCTCCGGATGGCGCGGCACCAGCAACAGCAGCGCGCCGGGCAGGGCAGCCTGCACTGAGGAATGCGCGGCCAACGCCAGTTCCTCCTCCCCGTGGTGCGTACTCCCCGCAATCCAAACGGGCCGATCCGGCCAATAGGCCGCCCTCAATTTGCGCCCGAGCTCGAGGACGCCCCCGTCGAACTCGATGTCGAACTTCAGATTGCCGACCACATGAGTGCGGGTGCGTTGCGCTCCGATGGCGATGAAGCGCTCCGCATCCTCGGCGCTTTGCGCCGCCACGACGGTGTCCCCCGCAAACACATCGCGGAACAGGCCACCGAACCGGCGATAGCGCGCCACGGACTTCTCGGACAGCCGAGCATTGGCGAGGACGACGGGAATCCCGAGCTGACGGCACCGATGGAATAGATTCGGCCAGAGCTCCGTTTCCATGACGATCGCCAGCCGCGGATGCGCGCGCGCCAGGAATCGACGCATGGAACCGGGCGTGTCGTAGGGGAGAAAGCGCACGACGACGGAAGCACCGAAGAGCGCGGCGGCGCGCGCGCGCCCCGTCGGCGTCGCGGTCGTCAAGATCAACGACATATCCGGATACTGGATCCGCAACGCCCGGATCAGCGGCGCTGCCGCCGTGACCTCTCCCAGAGACACCGCGTGGACCCACAGGACTTCAGTCGCAGGCAAGCGCGGCCCGAAGCCGAACCGCTCGCGCATGCCGACACGATAGGCGGGATTCTCCACGCTCCGCCACACAACCGCCGCCAATGCGACAGGCCGCAGCAGATAGGTCAGCAACGTATAAATGGTTCTCAAGACGCGTAGCCCGCGAGCAGCCACCCCCACGCCGCGCTTGGGAACCGGTCGGCGGGCAGGTGCCGCGCCACCTTGACCAGCGAGCGCTGCAACCGCGACAGATTCCGTCGCGCCCAGGGCCCTGGCGCACGAAGTCTTCCGCGATCGAAATCGATCACGCTCACCGTGCCCTTCTCGTCGAGGAGGACGTTGTGCGCATTCAGATCCGCATGATCCACGCGTGCGGCGTGAAAGCGCGCAACGGTTGCGCCGATCTCACGCCATGTACGCTCGTCCACGACCGTTCGCGCCAGTATCGAGCTCAACGGCTCGGCACCCACGATTCGCTGGGTGATGAGGTCGCATCGATACCAAAGCCCGTGCCGCGTATAGCGCGCGGCGACCGGCGTCGGCACCGGCAACCCACGCCGCACGAGCGCCGCGAGCAAGCGCCATTCCAAGAACGCGCGCACCCGGGTTTCGCCCGCCCAGACATAGCGATCCCGGGAAATTCGCGCGATGAAGCCGCCGCGGCGATAATGCCGCAGCGCCCACTGATGCGGCGTCGACGCGATGAACCACGCCGAACCGCGCCCGCGCGTCACATCGGAGAGTTCGCCCCGCTCCGCCCAGAACGTCGGCTCGAACACGCTCATCGTCGCGGCGAACCCTGACCCGCCCGTGCCCGCCACATTGCCAAGGCTGGCCGGATCAGCCAGCATGGCGCCGCTGGCAGTGGCAATGCGTTGGCCGCCGTCGTTCGTCATTATTCTGAGCGCATCCTTATGCCAAAGCAGTCCGATTCACCGCCGCGCAGCGTCTGTGTGCTGCGCCTCTCGGCCATCGGTGATGCCTGCCACGCCGCGGCGGCCCTGCACGCGTTGCAGATGGCATGGCCGCAAACCCGGTTCACTTGGATCATCGGTAAACTCGAAGCCAAGCTCATGTCGGCGATACTTCTTGACGTCGAGTTTATCATCTTCGACAAGAGCTCAACGGCCGGCGAACTCATGCGCTTGCGCAAGGTGCTGAAGCCGAGGCGTTTCGACCTCGTGCTGGATCTGCAGCTCTCGCTGCGCGCGAGCATGGTCTCCCTGCTGTTGCGCTCGCCTCTCAAACTTGGCTTCGACCGGGCGCGCGCGCGCGAACTGCAATGGCTCTTCACCAATGCCCGGATCGCGCCCGCGGCCTCGGAACACGTTCTGGATTCGTTCCTGGGTTTCGTCCGGTGGTGTGATGTCGAACCGGGGCCGCCGTCGTGGAACCTCGTGCTTCCCGATGACGCGAAGCGCTACGCAGAGCGCCTGATTCCCGATGATCGCCCGACTCTGGTGATCAGCCCCTGCTCCAGTCACACCCTCCGGAACTGGTCGGCGGAGCGCTACGCCGCGGTGGCCGACCACGCGGCCCGTGTCCATGGCATGCGCGTCATCGTGGCCGGCGGCCGCAGCCCGCTCGAACGCAACATGGGAGCAGCCATCGAAGCCGCTGCGGCGCCCGGCACGCGGATCGTCAACCAAGTGGCTCGGGACACGCTGCCCGAGATGCTCGGGCTGCTGGCCAGCGCCACCGCGCTGCTCACACCGGACTCCGGACCCGCACATATGGCGACAATGGTGGCCACGCCGGTCATCGGACTCTATGCGGCCACCCGCACCGCCAGGGCGGGCCCCTATTACAGCCGGCAATGGTGCGTGGACAAATACGACGAGGCGGCGCGGATGATATTCCACAAGCCCGCGAGCGAGATTCCGTGGACCGAGAAAATCGAACGTCCCGGCGTCATGGAATTGATCAGCGTGGCCGAGGTGACGGCCAAGCTCGATGCCCTGCTCGGCACCTTGAAAGTTCGCTAAGATGCCGGCATGAAAGAGATCAAGGTTCCAGTCTCACCCGGCGAATTGCTGGATAAGATCACCATTCTGCGCATCAAGGCGCAGCGCATGAGCAACCCCGCGAAGGTGGCCAACGTACGGTTCGAACTGACCGCCCTGCAGGCCACCTGGGCCGCTGCCAGCGACCCCGCCGCTGCGGGCGCCGCCGCCATGGGTGTCGACGCCGAGATCAGCGCCTTGATGGCGGTCAACGAGCGCCTGTGGGTGATCGAGGACGACATTCGCGACAAGGAGCGGGCACAGACATTCGACGCAGAGTTCATCCGGCTCGCCCGTGCCGTGTACATCGAGAACGATGAGCGGGCGGCCATCAAGCGCCGCATCAACGTGAAGCTCGGCTCGAGCATCATCGAAGAGAAGTCCTACCAGAGTTACTAGGCTTATTGACGCGCTACGCGCGACATTAACGGGGTCGGGGCGACCCCGTCCGAGATATCCGGTCGGATAAAGACAGGAAGGCGGGGCGGGGTTATTGGCCGGGCTGGATGACCTCGTGCGGGGTGCGGTGAAGGGTGTATTCGGCGCCGCAGTAACTGCACTTCGCCCAGCCGGCCGCCTCGATCGCCAAGTACACCTTGGGATGCGAGTTCCACAGGAACATGCCCGGCATGGGGCACGACAACGGCAAATCCGCGGGTGTCACCGTGTATTGATGCAGCGCGTTGGGCTGGATCAAATTGTGCTTCGAATCGTCTTGAACCATCGCCGGCATCGTCGTCACTCCACTGGATCTGTCAAGGTCGGCGCAAAGCCGCGTGCGCGCAACAACGCGTCGATTTCCGGATCTCTGCCGCGAAAATTGCGGTACGCCCGAGCCGGATCCACGCTGTTGCCCGTGCGCATGATGTCATCGCGCAGCCGCTTTGCAATGCTTTTATCGAAAGGATCGCCCGCCTCCACGAAGGCATCGAACGCGTCATGGTCGAGCACCTCCGCCCACAGATAGCTGTAATAGCCCGCGGAGTAGGCATCGCTGGCGAATATGTGGGCGAACTGCGGCGTCCGATGGCGCATGACCACTTCCTCGGGCATCCCGAGCGCCGCGAGGGTCTCGCGTTCGAACGCCTCCGGATCGGGCACGGGATCCGTCGCCAGGTGCAGGCTCATATCGACCAGAGCCGCCGCCAGGTATTCGACCGTGGCAAATCCTTGGTTGAATGTCCTGGCGGATTTGACCTTCGCCACCAGATCAGGAGGCATCGAAGCGCCTGTCGCGTAGTGCACCGCGAAACGCGACAGCAGTTCCGGCGTCGCCAACCAGTTCTCGTGAAGCTGCGAGGGAAACTCGACGAAATCGCGCACCACCCGCGTGCCGGACAGTGACGGGAACGGGACGCTCGAGTTCAGGCTATGCAAGGCATGGCCGAACTCGTGGAACAACGTGACCGCATCATCCCAGCTGATGAGAATGGGATCCGCGCCATCGGTCGTCACGAAATTCGTGTTGTTGGACACGATCGGCGAGACGCCCGCCAATCCATCCTGATCCCGGTACTCGCTCATCCATGCACCGGAGTTCTTGCCCGGACGCGCATAGGGATCGAAATACCATAATCCCACGTGGCCTCCCGCCTCGGACCTGACCTCCCACACCCGCACATCCGGCGTATGCACCGGCAGCCCATCGACGAGTGAAAACGTGAAGCCGTAGAGCCGCCGTGCGACCCAAAACATCCCCTCGCGCAGCTTCTCGAGCTGCAGGTAGGGCTTGACCTCATTCATGTCCAGATCGAATTTTTCCTGGCGGACCTTTTCGGCGTAGAACCGATAATCCCACGCTTCGATCTTGATGCCGCTCCCGGTCGCATCCGCGATGGTCTGCATGTCCGCCACCTCTTCGCGCACCCGGGCCACCGCTGCGGGCCACACCCTCGTCAACAACGCCAAGGCGCTCTCCGGGGTTCCCGCCATGCTGTCCGCGAGCCGCCAATGCGCATGGGTCGGGTAGCCGAGCAATGTCGCGCGCGCCCTGCGCAGGGCCAGAATCTCCGTGATGATCTTTTTGTTGTCGTGCTCGCCGCCGTTGTTGCCGCGGTTGTAATACGCGCGCCACACCCGCTCGCGCAAATCGCGACGCTCCGCATGGGTCAGGAACGGCTCCATGGCCGAGCGCGTATTCAAAATCGCCCATTGTCCGGGCCGCCCCAATGCCGTCGCCGCCGAGGCTGCAGCCGCACACTGCGCCTCAGGCAGCCCTGCCAGATCCGCCCGATCGGTGACGTACAAGGCATGGCCCGCCTCATCCGCCAACAGGTTCTGACCGAAGTTGGCGAACAAGCCGGCGAGCCGCTCGTTGATCTCACCCACCTGAGCCTTGGCGGTGGAATTCAGCTTCGCACCGGCGCGCACGAAGCTCGTGTGGTAATGCCAACACAGGCGCTGCTGCACGGCCGACAATCCCGAGTCCACCTCGAGACTCTGGCGATACACCGACACGATGCGTGCGAACAATTTGCCGTTCTGCGTGACGGCGTCGTGAAACGCCGCGATTTTCGGCCCCATCTCCCGTTCGACCGCCTGAAAGTCCCCGGTGTTCATGCTCGACGACCAGATGTCGTAGATTGTGTTCACTCGATTGAAAGCGTGTCCCGCCCGCTCCAATGCGACCAGCGTGTTGTCGAAAGTCGGTGCCGACACGTCGCTGGCGATCTCGTCGACCTCGGCAAGCTTCTGCGCCATCGCCGCCTCGAGCGCGGGCTTGAAGTCCGACACGCGCACGTGATCGAACGGCGGAACGCCGCCATACGGGCCGGCCCACGGCGCAAGCAATGCGCTGGCCTCGAATGTACTCTTCCAAATGGACTTCACTCGTGTCCTCGTCGTTTCGTACGGGCCCGCCTCCACCACCCGCTCGCCACCTTCCAGCGATAGATGATGCAGGACCGACCGATAACCAATGTAGGCGTCCGTCAACCATTGCGCGGTGGCGGCGTCCAAGATGCCGGCCCCAGCCAGACCTTCGAGCTGGCGAATATTATCCGAATGCACGAGCAGTTCCGGATGGTCGGCGGCCGATGCCAGAACCCAATATTGCACCAGGAATTCTATATCAGCCATGCCGCCAGCATCCTGCTTGATGTCGAACTGTCCCGCGCCGGCACGCGAAAGCTCACGGCGCATGCGCATGCGCATGTCCGCCACATCGGCGCGCAACGTGTCCCGATGGACGGCGCCGCGCAGCGTCCGCTCACGAGCCTCCTCGAATCGTCGACGCAGGCCGGCATCGCCCGCGACTGCCCGTGCACGCAGCAAGGCCTGATGCTCCCACGTCCACGCGTCCTGCAATTGATACCGTTCGAAACTATCGATGCCCGTCATCAGAAACCCGCCCTTGCCGTTCGGGCGCAATCGCATGTCGACCTCGTACAATCGTCCGGCGGCCGAATGCATGGTGAGCAAATGCACGATGCGCTGCCCGAGACGGAGGAAGAACACCGTGTTGTCCAGCGGTCGCTCACCCTGGGTTTGTTGATTCTCGCCGCTCGAATCGTGCAGAAACACGAGGTCGAGATCGGATCCGTAGCCCAACTCCAGTCCGCCCAGTTTGCCGTAACCCGCAACCGCAACCCGGACGACGCGCGACTCCGCGCCGCAGACCGGTATCCCATACATGGCGGTCATCTGGTCCCAAGCGAGCGCCACGCAGCGCTCGATGATCAACTCGGCGATGTCGGTCAGACGGTCGCTCACCCGCATCAATGGCAGACGTCCGGTGAGGTCCGCATAGGCGACACAGAAGACGGCGACTTTCTGAAACTGACGCAGTGCCTCCACCTGCCTCTCGACGTCCTCGGCGGGCAACCGCTCGGTCCGCGCCTCGAGTTCGCGCAGGAAGCTGTCCCGCGACGGCAGTTCGTCAAATGCATGGGGATCGATCAATTCATCGAGCAACAGTGGAAAATCGGCCACCTGACCCGCCAGAAAACCGCTGACCGCGCACAAATCGATGAGACGGTCGAGCGCCGGCGGCTGCTCTTTCAGCAACGCCAGATACGAGGATCGCGCGCCGATCGCCTCCAGCACCCGCAGCACTCGTTGCACCACCGTCGCGGGCACGGAATGCAGGGCTGCCGCCCTCAACAGGCGGCCCAATATCACGTGCACACGCCGACGCGCTGCTTCATCCAGGCGCCGGTAGGGCGCCGCGTGCCGGTAGCCGTCGAGCAGCGCGGTGACCGCCGCAATATCTTGGGCGGGAAACCCGATCGCGGCCAGTTCGTCGTCGATCTTGACTCCCTCCGATGCAAGCCATTCCAACGCGCCGTCCCCATCCCTGCGCTGCGCGTCCGGGCCGCCGAAGACGAGCGCCTCGAAATTACCGGCAACCTGGCGGCGGGCCGCATCGATGCGCGCCGCCGCTGCCCGCCAGTCCGGCAGGCCCATGTTCAATGCCACCCGGGCGCAATCCACGGGATCCTCGGGAAGCGAATGCGTCTGCTCGTCGCGCAGCATCTGTACCGCGTTTTCGGCCTTGCGCAACACGAGGTAGGCCTCGTGCAACTGGGCGACGGTGCTCTTCGGCAAGAGCTTGGACCCCGCCAGCAACGGCAACACGCTCAGCAACGAAGCGTTCTGCAGCCGCTGATCGCTGCCGCCGCGCACCAACTGCAACGATTGCACGATGAACTCGATTTCTCGAATGCCGCCCGCGCCCAGCTTCAGATGCTGGTCGAGTTCCCGCCGGGCCACGTCACGCGCAATCAGCGCCTTCATCTCCCGCAACGAGTCGAACACACCGAAATCCAGGTACCGGCGATAGACGAACGGCCGCACGAACTCCCGGTTCGCGGCCAAGTAGGCGTCGATGCCGACGACGGGCCGCGCCTTGATCCAGGCGTAGCGCTCCCAGTCGCGCCCATGCTCCTGCAGATAATTCTCCAACGACGCGAGGCTCACGACCAGAGCCCCGCTGTCTCCGAAGGGACGCAATCGCATGTCGACCCGGAACACGAAACCGTCCTCCGTTCTCGCGTCGAGCAGCCGGATCGTTTCCCGGCCCAGCCGGTTGAAATATTCCGCGTTGTCGATCGAACTCGCGCCGTCGGTATCTCCACCTTCCCCGTAGAGCAGGACCAGATCGATGTCCGAGGAGAAATTCAATTCCCGACCACCGAGCTTGCCCATGGCCACCACGATGAAGGGCACCTCCCCGCCGGCTGCATTACGCGGCTTGCCGAATGGCGCTTGGAGATGGCATCGTGCCGCCGCACTGGCTGCTCGAATGCACCCCTCCGCCAGATCCGACACCGAGTGCAGCGTCTCGATCACATCTGCGTGTCCCGCGATGTCGCGCCACGCAATGCGCACCATCTCGCGCCGACGCCACTCCCGCAGCACGTGTTGCACGTCCGCAGGGGTGGCGCCGGACGATGCGCGCCGCTCATACGCGTCGCTGGCGGCTCGTGCAGCCGTGGTGTCATCGTGTCGAGCGACCCATCCGAGACACCCCGGGTCCTGCATGAGTGCAGATGCCACGAATTCGCTGGCCGCCGCGACCGACGGCAACTCGCCCCGCAGCAAAGGCGGGAGCAACCGGTAACCGGCCACCAGCACGGGCACGCTGCTGGCGCGCTCCCACCAACGCAGCAGCGGCTCCTGCAACGGCGCAGGCACGAGTCCGAGCGGCAGCACCGGAATCGTTTCGGCGGCCGAACTCATCGCACCGCCGCGATGAAAAGTCGTGGAAACGGCAACAACACGGCCCCGACCATGGCCGGGTGATCGCGCACCGGTCGCGTCCGCTGATCTTCGAAGGTTACGTACTGGGCCGCCGACCAATTCACGGGTGCACAGCCGCCGTACGGAGCGTCCCGATTCCCTCGATTGACATCGTGCGCATGAAAATCCCTGAGCAGCCGAGGACAGCTGCGGATGTTAGCAGCAGGCTCGCCGCGACGACGCGATACGAATGTTGCGATGCGGCAAGGTTTCCCATCCCATCCCCTATTCTGGGGGGGTTGTGGTGACGTTCGCGCTTGCGCATAGTCGCAACATGCGCACGGCAATTTTTCGGGCCTTTGTCATCGTCACGGCCGCGACCGTCAGCGCGAGCTGCGCCACGTCGAAAATCGTCGGCAAGAACGTTCAACGGGTCGTCAACGGCCAGCCCGTGGATCAGACGGGCCTTTCCGACGCGATGGCGTCCGACACGAAGGTCATCGAGGCGAGCCTGCAGCAGATGCGGCGCAAGTTCGCGGAGGCGCTCGCGCAGTTGAAGGGAAACGTTCAGAAGCGCTGGGGACAGAGCGACACCAAAGTCGCGGACCGGACGGTGTATGTGAAATATACCCAGGACTATGACAGTCGCGTCGTGACGGACTTTGACCACGGATCCCTGACGATCGAAACGCTGGACCAGAAGGACCCCAAAGGAAGCCTGAAGATCGCCATCGTGTCCGCGCTGATGACCTCGAACGATCCCGCGTCCGTGGATCTGTTCACGGACAAGGACGTCGCGGTCGACGACAACCGCAGACCCTATCTATATGGGCTCGTGCACGACAATCAGGGAAAGCCCATTCGAACGCGCAAACAAGCCGAGCAGTTCGCGCAGTACTTGATCGCCGAGAAGGTCCAAACCCGTCTCGTCACGTCGGAGCAGGGCGGCAAGACGGCCCGGTTCGTGAAGCTGACGATGGTCAAGAACTTCGAAGCGAAGGGTGCGGAGCATTACCGTGCCGCCGTCGAGAAATACTCGGCGCAATACCATGTCAGCCCCAGCCTCGTGCTCGCCATCATGCGCACCGAGAGCAATTTCAATCCCTTTGCGGTGAGTGGCGCGCCGGCCTACGGCCTGATGCAGCTGGTCCCCACCAGTGGAGGCCGCGCCGCGCTGAAACGCGTGCAGGGAGTGGAACAGACGCCGTCGCCCGAGTATTTGCTCGACCCCGACCACAACATCGAGTTGGGCGCCGCCTATCTGGGTGATCTCGGCGACAACGAATTTCGCTCCGTCGACAAGCAGGACTCGCGCGATTATTGCGTCATTGCGGCCTACAACACGGGGGCGCACAACGTGACCCGGACATTTGGCGGCGACAAACGCCAAGCCATCGCCAGCATCAATGGTCTCGAACCCCCGGCGTTGTACGAGGAGTTGCGCACCAAATTGCCCTTCGAGGAGACACGTCAATACGTGGTCCGCGTCACCGGCTATCGCAAGCAGTTCATCGGGATGGCGCCCGCGCCGACCACCACGATGCAATGAAAATCCTCGTCATCGACGATCATGCCCTGTTCCGTGCCGGATTACGCATGCTGTTGTCGACCATCGGTCACGATGTCACCTGCCTGGAAGCCTCGAATATCGCCGACGCCGAGACGTTGATCGCATTGCACCCCGACCTGCATATCTGCCTCCTCGACCTCGCGTTGAAGGGCGAGCATGGTCTGGACGCGATTCACGCCATCAAGGCGAGCGCACCTCAGGTCGCCGTGGTGGTCGTCTCGGGCGTCGAGGAAAGCTCGATGATTCGCCGCTGCATCGATGCCGGCGCCATGAGCTTCATCCCGAAGAGCGTGGCGCCGGAGGTTCTCACCCTGGCGCTTCAGCATGTTTTGAACGGCGTGGTGTACCTTCCTGAGCAGATCGTCAACGCCATGAGCACGATCCAGCCGCGGCCCCTGCTGTCTCCGCGCCAGCTGCAGGTACTGCAATGTTTGAGCCGGGGCCTTCCCACGAAGATGATTTCCCGTGAACTCGAGTTATCGGAACATACGGTCAAGGAATACATTGCCCTGGTGTTTCAGTCGCTCGGCGTGCGAAATCGTACCGAAGCCGTGATAAAGGCCAGCCAACTCCGACTCCAAGAGCCCGCGGCGCGCCGATGAGCCTGCTGCCCGCCGACCTCGAGTCGCCGGCGGTGGCGAAACGCGAGATATTGGTCGAACTCGTCCGCCTGCATGCGCACGCTCTGCTGCGGATGCCATGGGTCCAGACCGTCCTGGTCTTAGGGATCGGCCTGGTCATCCGCTCGCACGTTCGGCCGGATATTTTCCTGGGCTGGGGCGCGCTGACGATCGGAATGGAGGTCTTTCGCGCCCGCTATGCAGCCCGGCTGCTCAGGCTGGGACCCGAAGTCGATCCCAACCACGCGCACACGGTTTTCGTGACGCTCGCCGGCATCTCGGGGGCGTTCATCGGGACAGGCTCGGTCATTTTTTTGCCGCTGTTGCCGGCCCAGTCTCAGGCACTGTTCGGCGCGATCCTGATGGCAATTCCGGCCGCCGGCGTCGCCGTGGCACAGTCCTCGCGCTACATGGTGGGCGCCTATGCGGTGGCGATCCTGCTGCCAGGCTCACTGACGTGGGGGTTCCTGCATGCGAGTCAGTTCCTCGGTGTAACGGTGCTGACGACCCTCCTGTGCACCGTACTGATCCTGGTCGCGGCGGACGGCGACAAGTTATTGTTGCGCTCGATACTCATCCGCCACGACCGCGACCGCCTGGTACGCGACCTGGAACAACGCAATGCCGATGTCCGCGCCGCCATGGAGCTCGCAGAGCAATCGGCCCAGGCACGAGCGCGGGTGCTGGCAGCCGCCAGTCATGACCTGCGCCAGCCGCTGCATGCCCTGTCCGTGTACAGCGCGGTGCTCGCCGCCCGACCCTCCCCCGACACGCTGAGCGAGGTCAGCCACAACATCGACCAGATCGTGCGCGCGCTGGGCAATTTGTTGAACGGATTGCTCGACCTATCCCGGCTGTCCGCGGGCTATTACGTTCCAGAGCGGCACGCCGTAAGTCTCGACACCCTGGTCTCGGGCGTCTGCGCGGAATATCGAAGTCCCGCCGCGCAAAAGGGACTCGTCATCACCGAGGAACTGACCCCCGTGCGCCTGATGGGCGATCCCGTGGCCATCGGCCGCATCATCCGGAATCTCATGGACAACGCGGTCAAATACACCGACGCCGGCGCCATACGGGTCGGGATTCAAGTGCAGCTTCGTGGCGGGGACACGTGGGCGGCGATCAGCGTGTGCGATACCGGCAGGGGCATACCCGCCGCCGAACAACGGCGCGTATTCGAGGAATTCTATCAACTCGACAATCCAGGGCGGGATCGCAGCAAGGGCGTCGGACTGGGCCTGGCAATCGTCCAGCGCCTTTGCGAGTTGATCGGCGCCGACGTGACGCTGGAATCGAAGGTCGGCGATGGCACCTGCTTTCGGCTGGCACTGCCCGTGGTCGCGCCGGTCGCGGCCCCGCACAAGGAGGCAGCGGTGGCCGCGGCGGAGTCCTCGTTGATATCGAAGCGGGTGTATGTCGTCGATGACGAACGCGACATTCTCACCAGCATGCGCACGTTGCTCACCCTGTGGGGCATCGACGTCGCCACCGCCGGAACACCGGACGAGGCAACCCGGCTCTTCGACACGCAGGGGCCGCCCAACCTGATGATCGTCGACCTCAGGCTCGGCGCGCAGGAGCATGGCGCCGATCTGGCCTGGCGCCTGCAGCAGGTTTACGGCACCTTCCCGATCCTCATCATCACGGGCGAAACGTCCTCGGATGCGTTGCTGCAAGCCAACGAGAAGAACTACACCCTGCTCCAAAAGCCCATCGCACCGGAAGTATTGAGGAGTGCGATCGTCGCTGCCGTCGCGCAAGAGTGCCCCGGCGGCGGCCCAGATCCGAAACTCGATGAGTGCGCGCCAGCCTAAGCGTGCCAAAAAAAAGAGCGGACCGAAGTCCGCTCTCTTTCAAGACCAAATACCCTTTTGGGGGTATTACATGTCCATACCGCCCATTCCGCCCATGCCACCACCGCCGCCGCCGCCGTGTGCATGCTCTTCTTCCTTCGGCGACTCGGCGATCATGACTTCCGTCGTGAGCAGGAGTCCCGACACCGAGGCGGCGTTCTGCAGAGCCAGACGCGTGACCTTGGTGGGATCCAAAATGCCCATCTCGATCATGTCGCCGTAGTCACCGGTGGCTGCGTTGTAGCCGAACGTGCCCTTGCCCTCGCGGACCCGGTTCAGAACCACCGCCGCATCTTCACCGGCATTGGTGACGATCTGACGCAGCGGCTCTTCGATCGAACGGGCCAGAATCTTGATGCCAGTCGTCTGATCCTCGTTCTTGCCCACCAGCTTCTCGATGGCCTTCAACGCGCGCACCAGCGCCACGCCGCCGCCCGGAACCACGCCTTCTTCGACGGCGGCACGGGTCGCGTGCAGCGCATCTTCGACGCGGGCCTTCTTCTCTTTCATTTCGATCTCGGTCGCGGCACCGACTTTGATCACGGCCACACCGCCGGAGAGCTTGGCAACGCGCTCCTGCAGTTTTTCCTTGTCATAGTCGCTGGTCGCCTCTTCGATCTGCTGACGAATGCTGTCGACGCGGCCCTTGATGTCCGACGCCTTGCCGGCGCCGTCGATGATCGTGGTGTTCTCTTTCTCCACCAGAATCTTCTTCGCTTCGCCCAGGTCGTTCAACGTCGCCTTCTCCAGCGACAAGCCGACTTCGTCGGAGATGACCGTGCCGCCCGTCAGGATCGCGATGTCCTGCAACATGGCCTTGCGACGGTCGCCGAAGCCCGGCGCCTTGACGGCCGCGACCTTGACGATGCCACGGATCGTGTTCACGACCAACGTGGCGAGCGCTTCGCCTTCCACGTCTTCCGCCACGATCAACAGCTGACGGCCGCCCTTCGCAATCGCTTCCAAGAGGGGCAGCAATTCACGAATGTTGGAGATCTTCTTGTCGACAAGAAGGATCAGGGGCTTCTCGAGCTCGGCGCTCTGGCTCTGCTGATTGTTGATGAAATACGGCGACAGGTAGCCGCGATCGAACTGCATGCCTTCGACCACTTCGAGCTCGTTCTCGAGGCCCGAACCTTCCTCGACCGTGATCACGCCTTCCTTGCCGACCTTCGCCATCGCATCCGCAATCGTCTTGCCGATGCTCTCATCGGAGTTCGCCGAAATCGTGCCGACCTGCGCGATCGCCTTCGGATCCTTGCAGGGCTTCGACAGCTTCTTGAGTTCTTCGGTGGCCGCAACGACCGCCTGGTCGATGCCGCGCTTGAGGTCCATCGGGTTCGCACCGGCGGCGACCGACTTCAGACCCTCGCGGATGATGGCCTGCGCCAACACGGTGGCGGTGGTGGTGCCGTCGCCGGCTTCGTCGGAGGTGTTGGAAGCGACTTCCTTCACCATCTGCGCACCCATGTTCTCGAACTTGTCCTTCAGTTCGATTTCCTTGGCGACCGAGACACCGTCTTTGGTGACCGTCGGTGCGCCGAAGCTCTTGTCCAGAACCGCGTTGCGGCCCTTCGGACCCAGCGTCACCTTGACCGCGTTTGCCAGGATGTTGACACCCTTGAACATGCGGGCTCGTGCGTCGTCGCTAAAGCGTACGTCTTTTGCTGCCATTGTCAGATACCTCTAAATTGAATTTGTGAAAAAACGAAAGACCGAAGGAGCTGTTACTTGCCTTCGACCACGGCCATGACGTCTTCTTCACGCATGACTACCAACTCATCGCCATCCATCTTCACTTCGGTACCGCTGTACTTGCCGAAGAGAATCTTGTCGCCGACCTTGAGGTCGAGCGGGCGAATCTCGCCGTTCTCCAAAATCTTGCCCTTGCCGACAGCAACGACTTTTCCAAACACAGGCTTTTCGGTCGCCGTATCCGGAATGATGATGCCGCCTATGGACTTACGCTCTTCCTCTTCTCGTTTCACGATCACGCGGTCATGAAGGGGACGAATCTTCATAAGACAAGACTCCTGATGCTAATACGGTTTTAAAATGAGCAGACGCGTTGTTAGCACTCTCTGCTCGAGGCTGCTAATCATAGCGGCGAAATCTGCCACTTCAAGGGGGCGTCACGGTAATTTTTACCGCGCCGCACCACAATGGTGCTCTGGCTTGAAAGCCACCGCCTCCCAAGTACGATAAAGTGACTCAATGAAGCTATCGTTACGCATCGTGTCGTGCCCGTCCCTGACGCTCCTCTTCGCCGCCGTCCTGACGCTCCCGGTCCCTGCCGTGGCAAGACCCTGGTGGATCCGCGGCGTCGAGTCCAACGAGGGCGATTTTCTGCCGCCGGACGTGGCATTCCGCGTCACATCGCGCGTGGACGGGAACGTCCTGCACATTCGTTACGTCATCGCCGATGGCTACTACTTGTATCGGGAGAAAATGGAAGTCGTGGCGGAAAGCCCGGGGCTCGAGCTCTCCGCGCCCCAATTCCCCGGCGGGCGGATGAAGACCGACCCCTATCTCGGCACCCAGGAGATCTACACGCAGCAGGTCGAGGCCACGGTCGCGTATCGGCGGCTCGACGCCGGGACGCATCCGATGCAGGTCAAACTGACTTATCAGGGCTGCGCCGAGGCCGGCTTATGTTACCCGCCGATCTCGAAGGTCATTTCCCCGGGGGGCCTCATCGGGGTGGTGCGGCCTCAGCAGCGCCCGTGGGAGGGGTACACGATCGTGGGTGGTTTCTGCGCATTTCTGCTGGCGGGCGTGGTGCTGCGCAATGGCCGCCGGCTCGACACGCCGGCCTGACTTCGCCCATGCGGAACAGCCGGCCCTTACAGATCGCCGCAGCCATTCTCGTCGCGATCTTCGGCGTATGGGCCGGTGCGCGGGTGTATTCGAACCACGAGCCGCACCGCGCCGATGGCCCGCCGTTTGCCGTGCGTACGCCGGCGGGAGAGGCCAGTCCTCCCATACCCAGCGACTTCGACGCGTCCTTCGACGCCACGCCGGGGCCCGCGGCCACGGTGCCGGAGCACCTGCCCGAGTTTTCGCTGGCGGACCGGACCGGCAGCCGCACGCCGGTGTCCCGCTGGGCGGGCAAATCCTTGATCTTGAATTTCTGGGCAACTTGGTGCGCCCCCTGCCGCCGGGAAATCCCGCTGCTGAAGGCCCTGAGCGGCCAATGGGCAGCGCGGGACGTCGAAGTCGTTGGAATTGCAGTGGATTATCGCGACAAAGTGGTGGCCTACGCCGACGCACTCAAAATACCCTACCCGCTCTTGATCGGGGAGCAGGACGCCTTGGATGTGGCGACGCAGTTCGGCGTCGCCTCGCCGGTCTTTCCCTTCACCGTATTCACCGACAAGCGCGGCGACGTGGTGGCGCTCTACGTGGGGGAATTGCACCAACCCCAGGCCGACCTGATCTTGTCCGTGGTGCAGAAGCTCAACGACAAGCGCGTCGAATTGCCGGAAGCGAAGCGCGCCATCGCGGACGGTTTGCACGCACTGGGCCCCAATTTGACGGGATAGCCGTATTCCGGCGACGTTCGCCGCCGAAGCTTGCCATTTCAACTCCGTTTCTGGTTATTATCGCGGACCTTTTCAACGCGACGACGCTGGACCAGCCGGGAAATGGCGCGAATTCTGCTGCTAAATGGCCCGAACCTCAACCTTCTCGGCACTCGCGAGCCCGGAATCTACGGATCGGCGTCGCTGGCCAATGTGGAAGACGCACTGGGGAGCCGTGCAAGAGCCCGCGGCCATGAGCTGATCGCGTTTCAAAGCAATGCCGAGCACGAATTGATCGGCCAGATTCACGGCACCAAGCCCGCGGGCATCGCGTTCGTCATCATCAATCCGGGCGCCTACACCCATACCAGCATCGCCATGCGCGATGCATTCCTGGCGGTATCGGTGCCGTTCATCGAAATTCACATCACCAACGTATTCGCCCGCGAGACGTTCAGACACCACTCATATCTG
Source organism: Gammaproteobacteria bacterium (assembly GCA_003164785.1). GTDB lineage: Bacteria > Pseudomonadota > Gammaproteobacteria > Steroidobacterales > Steroidobacteraceae > Bog-1198. The sequence goes on from PLUE01000008.1 coordinate 77,074, forward strand.
TCTGACATCGCGGTCGGGTGCATCGTTGGTTTGGGCGTCCATGGTTACGAGCTGGCGCTCGAAGCCGTGTGCGCGCGTCTCGCCGCCACTTAACAAAGATTTCTTCAAGGGGTTTACGGTGGATATTCGCAAAGTAAAAAAGTTGATCGAGCTGCTGGAGGAGTCGGGAATCTCGGAACTCGAGATATCCGAGGGTGAGGAATCCGTGCGCATCAGCCGCCATCCACGGATGGCCATGCAGGCGCCCATGGCGGCGCCGATCCAAATCGCCGCGGCGCCGCAAGTCGCGGCGCCGGCCACCCCGGCCACCGCCGCGGGCGAGCACAAACCCAAGAATGACGAATCCACGGTGACCTCGCCCATGGTCGGAACCTATTATTCGGCATCCGCGCCCGGGGCCAAGACCTTCGTCGAGATCGGCCAGGAGATCAAGATCGGCCAGATTCTCTGCATCATCGAAGCCATGAAGATGATGAACCAGATCGAATCGGACAAGTCAGGACGCCTCACCGCGATCCTGGCGAAGAACGGCGAGCCCGTCGAATTCGGCCAACCCTTGTTCATCATCGAATAAGCACGATGATCGAAAAAGTCGTCATCGCCAATCGCGGCGAGATCGCGCTCCGCATCTTGCGAGCCTGCCGCGAATTAGGCATCAAAACAGTCGCCGTCCATTCCACCGCCGACTTCAACACCAAGCACGTGCTGCTGGCGGACGAGACCGTCTGCATCGGGCCGCCGCAATCGGCCCTGTCCTACCTCAACATGCCCGCCATCATCAGCGCCGCCGAAGTCACCGACTCGGTCGCGATCCATCCGGGCTACGGGTTTCTGTCGGAGAACGCCGACTTCGCCGAACGCGTCGAAAAGAGCGGCTTCATTTTCGTGGGGCCCCGTGCCGAGACTATTCGCATGATGGGCGACAAGGTCTCCGCGATCAAGGTGATGAAGGCTGCGGGAGTTCCCTGCGTTCCCGGGTCCGACGGCCCCCTGGGCACCGACGTCGATGAGAATTTTCGCATTGCCAAGGAAATCGGCTATCCCGTCATCATCAAGGCCTCGGGCGGCGGCGGCGGTCGCGGCATGCGCGTCGTGCATACCGACGCCTCGCTGCTCAACGCCATCAGCGTCACGCAGACCGAAGCACTGGCTGCGTTCGGCAATCCCCAGGTCTACATGGAAAAGTTCCTGGAGAAGCCGCGGCATATCGAATTCCAGGTGCTCGCCGACAACTACGGCAACGTGGTCCATCTGGGCGAGCGCGACTGCTCGATGCAGCGCAGGCACCAGAAAGTGATCGAGGAGGCGCCCGCTCCGGGCCTCACGCCGAAGCAACGCAGGGTCATGGGAGAGCGTTGCGCGCGAGCCTGCCGCGAAGTCGGCTATCGCAATGCCGGGACACTCGAGTTCCTGTATCAGGACAACGAGTTCTTCTTCATCGAGATGAATACACGCGTCCAAGTCGAGCATCCCGTCACCGAATTGGTCACCGGCATCGACATCGTCAAGGCACAGCTGCTCATTGCCGCGGGCGAACCGTTGCCATACGAACAGAAGGACATCGAGATCCGCGGCCACGCCGTGGAATGCCGCATCAACGCCGAGGACCCGAAGACGTTCGTACCCTCGCCGGGCCCCGTGCGGCTGTGGCACGCGCCGGGCGGCCCGGGAATTCGCGTCGACAGCCACGTGTACACCGGTTACAACGTGCCGCCGTTCTACGACTCCATGATCGGCAAGGTCATCGCCTACGGTGATACGCGCGAAACCGCCATCGCGCGCATGCGCAACGCGCTCGCGGAAATGGTGGTCGAAGGCATCAAGACGAACATCCCGTTGCATCAGGAAATATTCAACCACTCGGCTTTTCGACAGGGCGGCACCGATATCCACTATCTAGAGCGGCGTTTGGGATTGAAGTGAGCACGCCCGGACCGCGCCGGACATTTTATGAGATCGAATTTCCGCTGACCGGTCTCGAGACGGAGGCGGTCGAGGACGCGCTGTTCGAGACGGGCGCCGTTTCGATCACATTCGTCGACCGGGGCGACGAACCCGTCCTGGAACCGCAGCCCGGCGAGGTCAGGCTGTGGAGCGACACCTTGGTGCGTGCCCTGTTCGAACGCTCATCCGATGCGGTGCGGAATATTCAGCAGCTCTCGCTGCGCCTCGGTCCGCAGATCACCGGGACCGCGCGCGTGCGCGGCGTCGAGGACAAGGACTGGGAACGCGTCTGGCTCGCCGACTGGAAGTCGATGCGCTTCGGACGCCGGTTGTGGGTCGTACCTACCGCCGCCGAAGCGCCCGCTGACCCGAATGCCGTGATCGTGCGGCTGGACCCGGGACTCGCGTTCGGCACGGGCACGCATCCAACCACGGCGCTGTGCCTGCAGATCCTCGACTCGTTGCCCTTGCGCGGCCGGACGATGATCGATTACGGTTGCGGCTCCGGCATTCTGGGCATAGCGGCATTGAAGCTTGAGGCCGCGCACGTGATTGCGGTCGATCTCGACCCACAGGCATTGATGGCCACGCGCGACAATGCATTGCGCAACGGGGTCGCGTCGGATATCGAAGTTCAGGGCGTACCCGCCGCGTTGCGCCCCGCGAGCGTCGTCGTGGCGAACATTCTTGCGGGACCCTTGATCGAATTGGCTCCGTTGTTGACACGATATTGCGAGGCCGGCGGGGATCTGCTCCTATCGGGATTGCTCAAGACCCAGGCCTACGCAGTCAAGGCCGCTTACACGTCCGATTTTGATATCGTGCAGGTCGTCGGGCGCGACGATTGGTGTTGCATTCATGCTCGCCGCTTCGGCGAGCGGAGTCCGGGATAGCGTGTTCACGCAGTGTTCCAAATGCGAGACGGTTTTCCGCTTGTCGGCGGAGGCGCTGCGCGCCGCCGGCGGCCAGGTTCGCTGCGGGCGATGCGGCGAGGTCTTCGATGCTCTGGCGCGCATAGCCGAGGACGCGGCGGGATTCACCAAGGGCGACTCGTCGCCGCTCGATCTCGAAACACGCGCCGACGAAATTCTCGAGTCCCTGGTGCTCGAGCAGATGAGCGGCCGCGACGAACCTCAGCACGCGCCACTACAGGCCGAAAGCGCGCGGGTCGATGAGGAAGTGCCGCCCGGCGTGGAAATGGCGCAGCTGCACTTTCTGGATCCCATCGACGACGACATGGTCGCGGAAACGTCGCTCGAATTCACACTGCCGCCCGGTGAGTTGGATCGCATATTCATCGAAACTCGCGCGAACTCACTGCAACAGCTCGGCGCCGACGGTCCACAAGGCGAGCGCGGCAAGGTGCACCTGCACATCGTGCCGACGGGCGCGCCGACGTCCGCGGCGGCGGGCATGTCCACGACCGTGGCTGCCGTCGCGCCGATGGCCCCCGAGGCTCCGCCCGCGGCGGCCTTGCCGCCGCATCCCGAAGCGATTTCCGTCGGCAACACCGCCAGCATGGCCGTAGCGCGACCCAGCGGTGGCGTGGGACCGCTGACTCGGGAGAGCCTCGAAGTCGCGGAGGACGTCGCCCTCGGAATCTCCACTCCCCGTGCGAAACCAGGAAGGTTGTCCACGACCTTGTGGCTGGTCGCCGCCTTCCTGCTCGCACTGGCATTGTCGGCGCAGATCATCCGCGCGAACCACGAGTGGCTGGCCACCCACGTCCCGCAGTTGTTGACCGGGTATGCGACCACGGCCGCTGCTAATCTCTCGTCGTATCAGTTGCGCCAATGGGGAGTCACCGGTGATCCCGGCGCCAAGGGCATGCTGCGGGTTCGCGCCAGCATCTTGAATACGGCATCCCAGATGCAGCGTTATCCGTTGCTGCGCGTCTCATTGGTGAATCGTTTCGGTACGCGGGTCGGTGCCCGCGAATTCGAACCTTCTGAATACATGGGCAAACCCATCTCCCGAATGATGGCGCCCGGAGACCTCGAAGAGGCCACGCTGGACATTCTCGATCCAGGCCAGGACGCCGAAGGATTCGAAATCGACGTCTGCATACGCCATATCGATAAAACCATCATTTGCGCCGGCGATGCTGCGTCGCAGACCCGATAATGCCCGTCACGATCGGTCCCTACACGTTGCCTTCCAACGTGATCCTCGCGCCGATGGCCGGAGTGACCGACCGCCCCTTTAGATTGTTATGTCGTCGTTTCGGCGCGGGCCTCGCCGCCTCGGAGATGCTCACCGCCGATGTAAGCCTCTGGAACACGCCCAAATCGCGGCGTCGCATGGACCATACCGGCGAACCGAGCCCCCGCGTGGTACAGATCGCCGGCTTCGATCCAAACATGATGGCCGACGCCGCTCGCCGCAATGTGGACGCAGGCGCGGAAATCATCGACATCAACATGGGATGCCCCGCAAAAAAAGTTTGCAACCGGCTCGCGGGCTCCGCCCTGCTGCAGGACGAAGCGCTCGTTGCCCGGATTTTGCACACCGTCGTCGCCGCCGTCCCGGTGCCCGTCATGCTGAAGACACGCACCGGTTGGAACCGCGAGAATAAGAACGGTCTGGCGATCGCACGAATCGCCGAAGACTCCGGCATTCAAGCGCTTGCAATTCATGGCCGTACGCGGGTCGACATGTATCAGGGTGAAGCTGAACACGAAACCGTGGCCGCCATTAAGGCAAACATCAGAATTCCCGTATTCGCGAATGGCGACATCGACTCGCCGCAGCGCGCGCGCCATATTTTGGCGCAGACGGGCTGCGACGGAATCATGATCGGCAGGGCCGCGCAGGGCCGGCCATGGATCTTCGACGAAGTCAATTTTTTCCTTGCTACGGGTGAATTACGCGGAGCGCTGGCGCTGGAAAAAGTCCGTGATATTATGCGCGCCCACCTCGAAGACCTGTACGCCCTCTACGGCGATGAGACGGGTGTACGGGTGGCACGTAAACACTTGAGTTGGTATTTTCGTCAGCATCCTGGACAGGAGGCGTTGCGAAACCGTCTCGTCACCATCGAGACGCCTCGCGAGCAACTATCCGCGCTGTTGGAATATTTCGACATCGGTGTACATCGCGCAGCGTAGGCGTACATAATAAAAAAATAACGATCTGCAGGGTATGGACGGGGCTATGGTCGCAAAGAAAAAATCTAGGTCACGCAAAGAGCTGTCGCCACCGTTCAACGGCCGCGACCTGAAGGTCAACGGCAAAGGGGTGCCTTTGCGATCTCAGGCCGAGGAAGCGTTGCAGTGCTACTTCGAAACGCTGAACGGACACAAGCCCGCCCACCTGTACGATCTGGTGATGCGTGAGGTCGAGGAGCCGCTGTTCAAGGTCGTGATGGGACACGTGCAGGGCAATCAGAGCCGCGCGGCCATCATCCTCGGCATCAACCGGGGCACTTTGCGCAAGAAACTCAAAGAGTTCGGTCTCAGCGAGTAATGCCTTGCCAAACATAGTACGTCGCGCATTGCTCAGCGTGTCCGACAAGACCGGGATCGTCGAGTTTGCGCGCGCGCTGAAGGAACGCGGCATCGAACTGTTGTCCACCGGCGGGACCGCCAAGCTCCTGATCAGCCACGGCATCGCGGTCAAGGAAGTCGCCGAGCACACGGGCTTTCCGGAAATCATGGGCGGCCGGGTCAAGACGTTGCATCCGAAGATTCACGGCGGCTTGTTGGGGCGGCGCGGCACCGATGAAGACGTCATGCGCGACCACGACATCGAACCGATCGATCTGTTGGCCGTCAACCTCTACCCTTTCGCGGCGACCGTCGCGCGCGCCGACTGCACGTACGATGATGCCGTCGAGAACATCGATATCGGCGGCCCGGCCATGGTGCGCGCCGCAGCGAAGAATCACGCCTCGGTCACGGTGGTGGTCGATCCAGGCGATTACCGCAGCATCCTCGACGAGCTGGCCGCCCATCAGGGGTCCACACACGTCGTGATGCGGCAAAAGCTTGCCGCGAAGGCATTCGCACACACCGCGCAATACGACGCCATGGTGTCCGCCTACTTTACCGGCGCCATCGGCGGTGAAGCACCGACTTTTCCGGACGATCTCAACCTCTCGTTCCGCAAGCACCTCGACCTGCGTTACGGCGAGAACCCGCACCAGCAGGCGGCGTTCTACAAGGACCCGCGCGCCATCGGCGCGTCCGTCACGACGGCGGGTCAGATCCAGGGCAAGGAACTCTCGTACAACAACATCGCGGACAGCGACACGGCGCTCGAGTGCGTGCGCGGTTTTCGCGCCCCCGCCTGCGTCATCGTCAAACACGCGAATCCCTGCGGCGTCGCGTTGGGCGAGTCGATCACTTACAGCTATCTTCAAGCATACCGCACCGACCCGACGTCGGCCTTCGGCGGCATCATCGCATTCAACCGGGAATTGGACGCCGCGACCACGCGGGAAATTCTGGAGCGCCAATTCGTCGAGGTCATCCTCGCGCCGACCGTCTCCGCGGACGCACGTGCTCTGCTGTCCGCCAAGGACAACATCCGCGTCCTCGAAGTCGGTGATCTGACCAAGCCGGTCGCCCAGCTGCTCGAGTACAAGAGCGTCGCCGGAGGCTTGCTGGTGCAGACGCGCGACGAAGGCATGATCCAACCGCACGAGCTGCGGGTGGTCACGCGACGCACGCCGACTGCCGCCGAGCTCGAGGATCTGCTGTTCGCCTGGCGCATCGCAAAATACGTCAAGTCCAACGCCATCGTCTGCGTGAAGGACCGCGCCACCGTGGGGATCGGCGCCGGACAGATGAGCCGCGTGGTCAGCAGCAAGATTGCGGCCATGAAGGCGAAGGATGAAGGATTGTCGCTGGACTCGGCCGCGATGGCCTCCGACGCCTTTTTCCCGTTTCGCGACGGTTTGGATGTCGTCGCCGAGTTCGGCATCAAGTCGGTGATCCAGCCCGGCGGATCGAAGCGCGATGCCGACGTCATCGCCGCCGCGGACGAACACGGCATTGCCATGCTGTTCACGGGGATGCGGCATTTCCGCCACTAGCCTGCAGGTGCGCGCGTTGGGCAAGGTGTTGATCGTCGGCGGCGGGGGCCGGGAGCACGCGCTCGCTTGGAAGTGCGCGCAGTCGCCGCGCGTGCGTCACGTGTTCGTCGCACCCGGCAATGCCGGCACCGCCGCCGAGCCGAATGTCAGCAATGTCGACATCGCCGCGGATGACATCGAAGGCCTGCTCGCATTCGCGATTCGCGAAGACGTCGCCCTGACCATCATCGGCCCCGAGGGCCCGTTGGTGGCCGGCATCGTCGACCGCTTCATGGCCGCCGGCCGTCCGTGTTTCGGTCCGAGCCGGGCGGCCGCCCGTCTGGAGGGGTCGAAGGCGTTCACCAAGGACTTCTTGCAGCGCCACCGAATTCCGACCGCCAGCTACGCCACGTTCACGGCGGCCAACTTCGATCCCATGTACGTCCGCAGCCAACGCCTGCCGCTGGTGGTGAAGGCGGATGGGCTCGCCGCCGGCAAGGGCGTCGTGATCTGTGACACCCACGAGTCGACGATTGCGACCGTCACCGCCATGCTTGGCGGCAGCTTCGGCGCCGCCGGCAACACGGTGGTGATCGAGGAGTTTCTCGACGGCGAGGAAGTCAGCTTCATCGTGATCGCGCACGACGGACAGGTGATCCCGCTCGCGACCTCGCAGGATCACAAGCGGCGCGACGATGGGGATCGGGGACCGAACACGGGCGGTATGGGCGCCTATTCACCCGCGCCCGTCGTCACACCGGCATTGCACGCACGAATCATGAGCGAGGTCATCGAGCCCACGCTCGCGGGCTTGCGCGCCGACGGAAACCCCTATGTCGGATTCCTGTATGCCGGCCTGATGATCGCCGAGGACGGCACCCCCAATGTGCTCGAATTCAATTGTCGTTTCGGCGACCCCGAAACTCAGCCGATCTTGATGCGGCTGCGGAGCGACCTCGTGGACTTGTGCGAGGCCGCCCTCGAAGGAACACTCGATCGCATCGAACCGCGGTGGGATGCGCGCGCCGCCGTCGGCGTGGTCATGGCCGCCGGTGGTTATCCGGACCACTATCGCAAGGGCGATCCGATCGACGGACTCGAGGTCGCCGCTCGTCTGCCCGGCAAGGTATTCCACGCCGGCACCGCGCTCATCGACGGACGCGTCGTTACCTCGGGGGGCCGCGTGTTGTGCGCCGTGGGGTTGGGCGACACGGTGAGTTCCGCGCAACAGCACGCTTATGAGTTGGTCCATGCCATCCACTGGAATCTGGTGCAGTACCGGCGCGACATTGGATTCCGGGCGATCGAGCGCGAAACCGCCGGCCCTTGAGTCTTTTTTCTCGCGGCGCGCAGGTTGTCGAGCCGATGGGGTCACCGTTCGACGGCGGGAACCTCGCCCAATCGGCCATTCTCCGCGCGGCGCCGCGCACCGCGGGCTTCGGCCAGGTTCTCCGCCACCGTATTGAATCGTGCGCATTCGCGCAGACGCAGCTCGCGCGTGGCGGGCACGGGGTGCCCGGCTGCGGCAATGCCCGCCAGGCGCGCCCAGACCGCGCGCTTCTTGCGCACCTGATGCGGCTGAAACGCATCGAAGTCGCGAAAGGTGACCTCGTCGGAAGCGATTTTGATCGCGCCCGCAGCCAGCGCTGCCTCATACAGCTCGAGCCCGCGCGACGTCCGAACGATGATGCCGTTGAATCCCTCGCCCTCTCCCTGCGGACCGCCGCCGGGCCAGGTGTCCGAGGCGACGAGATCCGCGCTTTCCCCGAGCGCATCGGGACAGATCTTGCATCGAGCCTGAATTTTCCACGTCGATTCGACTTCCCACATCGCCTGATAGGTCAGCTCGAACGCACGGCCGTCGTGGGTTTCCACGCGGGTCGGGCCCGGGTAACCGTGGCCCCGGTACCTGAACAACGAGAGCTCCCGCTCCGCGACACCGAACGACTCCAGCACCTCCTCGGACTTGGTCAGCTCCGAGGCGCCGCCGCAGACGAAGGTCAATCCATAGCGCATGAGGCGATCGACACGCGGGTCGAGTTTCGCGAGATTCCGCACCGCCGAGAGGTCGCACGGCTTCGCGATCAAGGCGAACGGTTCCTCGCGCTCGAGGATCGAGGTGAAATCGAGCAAGGGTGCCGCGGGCCCATAGCGCGAGCCCGCATTGTCCAGCACCGACGCCGCGTCGAAGCTCAAGCGGCGTTCGGTGCGCATGGGCGCGCTCGCCGACGCGGCCACCTGCAGAACGAAATTGACCCGCCCGCTCGACAGCAAAAACTGGCCCAACGCGGTCAACAAGCCGCCGGAAGACGCCCGATGCCGCACATCAGGGTCGCCCGCATATCCGATGGCCAATCGCTCCGCCGAGCCCCATACCGTATCGACCTGCGCATCGGCACCACGAGAGCCGCGATCAGGCCCTTCGACCACCGTGCCGGGACACACGGCATTGATGCGCTCGAGCGTGGCGGGAGCCAGCGGCGCACGCACGATCGGCCGTTCCCGGCCTTCCGGCGTCATGACCACTTGGACGTGATCCGGGCCCGCAATGGCCTGACACAGGCCGCATCCGATGCAAAGCCCACTTTCGACGATCTGTTCCAGCGTAAGCGTCATCGAACCAGTTTAGGTTAGATGCATGAAGAGGAATAGCACGGTCATGTCGCTCAGCCGTTCGGACCCCGTCGCTCCCGGGATGGCCAGCCATCCTTTGCACCGCGGGTGCATAACCCGACGTCGCCGCTCTTGGCCTCGATGCGAACCCTCGAGTGGCCGCCGTCGTCGTCGGCGCGGCCGGCTGAGGCGCGGCCCGATCGCCCCGCTAATGCATCCCGTAACTGTCGGCCGGTGCGTCATCGTTCGCACCCATCGCCGTCGCCGCATGATGGCGCGCGAACAGCCGGCCTTTCTCCGCCAATAGAACGAACACCAACGCCACCAGACCACAGCCGAGCGAGCCCGCCGCCAGCGGCACGGTGGTGGCGTTGAACTGCCGCCCGATCGCCGCACCGACCAACGCGCCGCCGAACGTCGATGCGAACCCCTGCAGCGAGGCGCCGATCCCGGCGACGGCCCCGATCGGTTCCATGGCCATGGCGCCGAAGTTGGACACGGACAAGCTGAAGCAGGCCATCGACGCCGCCTGAAACGCCACGAAGGTCCACAGCTCCTCCCATCCCAGCACGGCGATGACCACGTGTAGCACGGTGATGCCGATGAAGCACAACAACGCCGTGTGAGAGATGAGCCGCATGCCGAGGCGTTCGACGAAGCGTGAATTCAGGAATGCGGCGCACCCCATGGTCACGGCGCACAACGCAAACATGGTCGGCATCAGCTTCGGCCGATCGAATACATCGGCGAATATCTGCTGCACCATGCCCACGTAGGCCATGATCGAGCCGAACATGACGGTCAGCGCCAGCGTGTAGCACAGCGACGTGCGATTCCCCACCACCAGCTTGAGCGCCCCCACGATGTGTCGACGCGACAACGTCATGCGATATTCTGGATGCAACGTCTCACGTAACCGCAGCCATGCCCAGAGGAAAACCACCGACGCGAACACGCTGCACACGATGAAGATGAACCGCCACGGCGCCACCAGCAATATCAGCTGCCCGAGGCTCGGCGCGATGACGGGCACCATCAAAAACACCACGAAGGTCAGCGACATCACCCGTGCCATGGCGCGTCCGGAGTACAGGTCGCGAATCACCGACCGCGACACCGTCACGCTGGCCGCGGCGGTGCCGTGAATGAAACGCCAGATCAGCAAGGCATGAAAGCTCGTCGTCAGTCCGCACAACAGGGCCGCGATGACGTACAACGCCAGACCACCCAGCAGCACCGGCCGCCGGCCGAAGCGGTCGGACATCATGCCCCAGAAGAGCTGCCCGCAACCCAGCCCGGACATGTAGGCCGTCAGGATCCACTGTCCATGGTTCTCGTTCGCCACATGCAGGGCACGCACGATGATCGGGAACGCCGGCAACATCGCATCGATGGCAATGGCCTGGCACGCCATCATGGCCGCGACCAACACCACGAATTCGGTAAATCCGATCGAGACCCGTCGGTTGGCCTGATCGCTGGACGTCGACACGAGCCTCAAGCCTGCGGCGGGATGGTCGGCTTGCGCGCGATGCTGGTCGCCATGGTCACGATGGACGCCAGGTCGGTCAGGTTGGCCGGCACCACGAGAGTGGTTCCCGCCTGGGCAAGCTTGCCGAACTGTTTCACGTATTCTTCCCCGATCCGCAACTGCATCGCTTCGATTCCGCCCCGATCCGACAGCGCGATGCCGACCTGCCGCAAACCTTCCGCCGTCGCGGTCGCGACCGCCAGAATGGCCTGCGCCTGCCCCTCGGCCTCGTTGATCTGCTGCTGCTTGTTGGCCTCGGATTGCTTGATGACCCGCTGCTTGTCGCCTTCCGCGGAGTTGATCTTCGCGTCGCGCTCACCCTCGGAGGTCAGCACCACGGCGCGCTTTTCGCGCTCCGCCCGCATCTGCTTCTCCATGGCCTGCAGCACGTCGCGCGGCGGCGTGATGTTCTTGATCTCGTAGCGCAGCACCTTGACCCCCCAGGGCGCAGATGCCTTGTCCAGCTCGCTCACGACGTTGGCATTGATGGTGCCGCGCGCCTCGAAGGTCCGGTCCAGTTCGATCTTGCCGATCTCGCTGCGCAGCGTGGTTTGGGCAAGTTGCGAGATGGCGAAACCGAAATTGGTGATGCCGTAGGAGGCCAGATGCGGATCGAGCACCTGCATGTAGAGCACGCCGTCGACGCCCACCTGAACGTTGTCCCGCGTGATGCAGATCTGTTCCGCGATATCGACCGCGATTTCCTTGAGGCTGTGCCGATAGGCCACTTTCTCGACGAATGGGATCAATATGTGAAAGCCGGCCTGGAGAGTACGGCTGTACTTGCCCAGGTATTCGACCACGAAGGCGCTCTGCTGAGGCACCACGGTGGCCGTCTTTGCCAGAATGATGACGACGACGATCGCCAATGCGATGGCGCCGTAACCCAAGGGAATTTCCAACAGCGTCTCCCTGCTAAGACCTTGTCCGGCGACCGATCACGCGTCGCCATGAATGATGAGCGTGAGTCCGTCGACGCGCTCGATACGGGCGCGTCCGCCCGCTTCGATGACGAAGGGACCGCGGTTCATCGCATTCCAAGAACTGCCGTGAAACTCGACCCGGCAGGTTTCGCCGGGCGGCAGCGCCGCCGGCAGAATCACGGTCCCGCCCGCGGGACCCTGGTGCATGCTCGGCAGATTGCGCCGCAAGCGCGCGTAAATTCGCCGCCGAAAAAACACCATCGACACCGCAGCGAGCGTCATGAAGATCAGCCACTGCGACCAGACCGCGAGGGTCAGGCCGCACAAGGCCAGAAATCCGACAACGAGCGCCGCGGAGCCGACGAACACCAGGTAGAACTGCGCATCGACGAAGGCCAATTCCGATCCTAGAAGGATCGTACCGACAGCGATCCAGGCCCACCACTCCACGACTTACCTCTTCATGGCGTCGAAGAAGTCGGCATTCGTCTTGGTGTCTTTCATCTTGTCCAGCAAGAACTCGATCGCCGCCAGCTCGTCCATCGGATGCAGGAGCTTGCGCAGAATCCACATCTTGGACAACTCTGCCGGATCCGTGATGAGTTCTTCCTTGCGCGTGCCCGAGCGATTGATGTTGATCGAGGGGAAGGTGCGCTTTTCGGCGATGCGTCGATCCAGATGGATTTCCGAATTACCCGTGCCCTTGAACTCCTCGAAAATCACATCGTCCATCTTCGAGCCCGTGTCGACCAGCGCGGTGGCCAGAATGGTCAAGCTGCCGCCTTCCTCGATGTTGCGTGCCGCACCGAAAAACCGCTTCGGCCGCTGCAGGGCGTTCGCGTCCACACCGCCGGTGAGCACCTTGCCCGAGCTCGGCACGACCGTGTTGTAGGCTCGCGCCAGACGCGTGATCGAGTCGAGCAGGATGACCACGTCTTTCTTGTGCTCGACCAGGCGCTTCGCCTTTTCGATCACCATCTCGGCCACCTGNNGCCTTCTCGATCACCATCTCGGCGACCTGCACGTGACGGCTGGCCGGTTCGTCGAACGTCGACGACACCACTTCGCCCTTCACGGTGCGCGCCATCTCCGTGACTTCCTCGGGCCGCTCATCGATCAGCAGAACGATGAGATACACCTCAGGGTGGTTTGCCGTGATCGCGGTGGCGATGTTCTGCAGCAACATGGTCTTGCCGGCTTTCGGCGGCGAGACGATGAGACCGCGCTGACCCTTGCCGATCGGCGACACCAGATCGATGGCGCGTGCCGTCAAATCCTCGGTCGAGCCGTTGCCGCGCTCGAGCTTCAACCGCTCGGTGGGATGCAACGGCGTCAAGTTCTCGAACAGCACCTTGCCGCGCGAACTCTCCGGCGAATCGTAGTTGATCTCGCCAACCTTGAGCAGCGCGAAATAACGCTCGCCGTCCTTCGGCGGACGGATCAAGCCGGAGATCGAATCGCCGGTGCGCAGGTTGAAGCGGCGGATCTGGCTCGGGGACACATAGATGTCGTCCGGGCCCGCCAGGTAGCTCGAGTCCGAGGACCGCAGGAAGCCGAAGCCGTCCTGCAGGATTTCCAGGACGCCGTCGCCGTAGATGTCCTCGCCTTTTCGGGCATGCGCCTTCAACACACCGAATATGATGTCCTGCTTGCGCGACCGCCCCATGTTCTCCAGGCCCATGGTCTCGGCCAGCTTGACGAGATCGCTGATCGGACGCTTCTTCAGCTCCGTCAGGTTCATCGAACTGCGGCTGCGGGCGAGGTCGTTCGGCGCAATGATCTCTAAATCGTCGCCGCCCTCCGGCAGATCGCCGTAGTCCTCTTGCGGCGGCCGGCCACTGTTGGTGTTGCCGTTACGGTTGTCGTTGCGGGGTCCGCGATTCGACCGATTGGAGCGTCCGCCACCACCACCCTGGCCACCCTGGCCGCCCTGGTTGCTCTGGTTGCTGCCTTGGCCGCCCTGACCACCCTGGCCGCCGCCGCGCGACTGATTTCCTAGGTAGCCTCTCACAGGTTGCTGTCCAAAAAGGCGGCCAGCTGCGACTTCGTGACTGCGCCGACTTTTTGGGCCTCCACGGTGCCATTCTTGAACAAAATCAACGTCGGAATGCCGCGGATGTTGAATTTGGGGGGGGTCGCCGGGTTGTCATCGATGTTGAGCTTGGCGATCCGGATCTTGTCTTTGTACTGGTCTGCGATTTCGTCGAGGATCGGCGCGATCATCTTGCAGGGACCACACCATTCGGCCCAGAAGTCGAGCAAAACGGGTTTATCTGACTTAAGCACGTCTTTGTCGAACGTGGCGTCACTGGTATGGACGATACTTGGGTTACTCACTGCGGATATACCTCCTTTTGGAGATGCTTTGAAGTTTTTTAGCGGGGTGTTTTATGAAAAGCGACGCCTAAACCGGCGCGAAGATGACGATGCGCGGCCGTTCGGGCACAATACAGCGGCTATAGAAGTCTTGATTACCTTAAAAGGGTACCGATGATACGGTTGAGGGGAGCGGATAGACCAGCTCCGGAATGGCCGTATTGTTAACCGGTCCTCAACCATTTTGCAAGTTTCTGCAAACCAAAAAGCGAAAATGTCAGACGCCCATCTCAGTCAGCTTACGTTCGAATCCCTAAATATTCCGGAATCGTTGAAGCGAGGTATCGCCGAACTCGGCTATACGCGCTGCACACCGATTCAGGCACAAACCCTGCCGGTGGCGCTCACCGGACGCGATGTCGCAGGGCAGGCGCAAACCGGCACCGGCAAGACGGCGGCGTTCCTCATCGCCCTCTTCAATCGCCTGTTGACCGTTCCCGGATCGCCTGACAAGCCGCTGAATGCGCCACGCGCGATCGTGATCGCACCCACGCGTGAACTCGCGGTGCAGATTCACTCGGACGCCGAGGGCATCGCCAAGTACACCGGCCTGAAGCTCGCCATCGTCTTCGGCGGCGTGGACTACGAGAAGCAACGTCGCATCCTCGAAGAGGGAGTCGACGTCCTGATCGGCACGCCCGGCCGCATCATCGATTACTTCAAGCAAGGCGTGTTCGACCTGCGGCACATTCAGGTCGCCGTGATGGATGAAGCCGATCGTATGTTCGATTTGGGCTTTATCAAGGATATCCGCTTCATTTTAAGGCGTTTGCCCCACCCGGCGCTGCGCCTCACCATGATGTTCTCGGCCACCCTGTCACACCGCGTGATGGAACTCGCGTACGAGCACATGAACAATCCCGAGCTGATCCGCATCGAGCCCGACAAGATGACGGTCGATCGCGTGAAGCAGGTGCTGTACTTCCCCGCAACGGAGGAAAAGATTCCGCTGCTGATGGGACTTCTGCGCCGCATCGATGCGCGCCGGACCATGGTGTTCGTGAACACCAAGCGCATCGCCGAGGTGCTGGAGCGCACCCTGACCGCCAACGGTTTCGTCGCACAAGCCTTGTCCGGCGATGTGCCGCAGAACAAGCGGCTGAAGATGATGCAGGACTTTCACAATGGTGGAATCGCCGTCCTGATCGCAACCGACGTGGCGTCGCGCGGCTTGCACATTCCCGACGTCAGCCATGTCTTTAATTTCGATCTCCCGAACGACGCCGAAGACTACGTCCACCGCATCGGGCGCACCGCGCGCGCGGGTGCCGAAGGCGATGCCATCAGCTTCGGCTGTGAGGAATACGCCATCTCCCTGCCGGATATCGAACGCTATATCGGGCATCAGATCCCGCGCGCGTCCATCGACACCCTCGACCTCGCGGCCGTCACCGCGCCCCCGCCGGCCGAATGGCGCGAACGCGCCCCGCGCCCCGGCCAGTCGCGTGGTGGCGGCGGCCGCCCGGGTGGCGGCGGCC
>PLUE01000033.1 GCA_003164785.1 Gammaproteobacteria bacterium
TAGAGAAAGATATCTCTAAGGGTCAAAAGTATGCACTGCTCTCGCATCCGGAGAACCTCAAAGGGCCGGCGCGCAAGACCCTCAAACTGCTGCTCAGCGCCAACAAACGCCTCAATACCGCGTATCTGCTCAAGGAGACCTTCGGCCAGCTGTGGGACTACAACAGCGAGGCGTGGGCACGGAAGTTTTTCGATAGCTGGCGCGAACAACTGAAGTGGCAGAGGCTCAATCCCTACGAGAAGTTCGCCGAGATGGTAGAGCGACATTGGGACGGCATCGCGGCTTACTGCAAACCTGAAAACAAAGTCGCACTTGGCTTCGTCGAGGGCCTCAACAACAAAATCCGCGTCATCCAGCGCAGAGCCTACGGTTTGCACGACGAGGAAATACCTCAAACTCAAAGTGCTCACCTGTACGCTGCCGGCCATTTGAACAATAAATGAGCATCTTTTACCCACTACCTTTCACGAAGACCCGGAATATCAAACCGGCTATCTGGCGGCGGATCGTCGTGCCAGGCTCGATCAAACTGCCGAAACTGCATGATCTGCTGCAGCTCCTGATGGGCTGGACCGACTCTCACTTGCACAGTTTCGAGTTCGGCAAAAAAAGTCTTCAGTGCTGCGGATGCCGACCTGGACGAGCTGGATATGCTGGATATGCTGGACGAAAAGAAATGCACCCTCGAGAGCGCTCTTGGCGACACCGTTCGTGAGTTCGTTTACGAATACGACTTCGGAGACGGCTGGCGTCATCGAATCAAGGCCAAGCCCGTTGCCCAGCCGAATACGGACTGGTTTTATCCCCTGTGCATTGCTGGGCAACGAGCCGCGCCACCTGATGATGTCGGTGGAGTCATGGGCTACCCGGAGTTCCTGTCCGCCATCCAAGATCCGAAGCACGATGAGCATGAAAGCATGCTCACCTGAATCGGCGGCGCGTTCGATCCGGAAGGGTTCGATCTGAACGCGATCAATCGAGCGTTGCGATATGACGGCGCCTGAAACGCCCGCTATCCGGCCGTACGCGGCCGGCGCATTTGCTTGATACGGTGGCTACGGCCTTACGTACCGGCCCGGGTCACCGGCGTCAAGCATACGCACCGGAAGGACACGTAACATTGGGAATTTCTCAATCTGGCGGTTACACTCGAGGTGTGAATCAAGTCGATCCAGAAAGACCAACCAACCGATGGAGAATGCCCCTTGCAGTTGTTTTCACTGACCATAGGTGGGCGTGCGGTAACGACCGACCAGACGTATTGCGTCATAAATCCGGCGACGGGGGAGACGGTCGCGGAGTGCCCCTTGGGCTCGGTTGCATTGCTCGACGAGGCGGTTCGGGAGGCTCGGACAGCGCTATTCGGCTGGTCTCGCTTATCGGATGCCGAGCGGGCTGACTACCTCAATCGTGTTGGCGATGTCATCGAGCAACATGTCTCCGAGCTTTCCCGACTTGTAACGAGCGAGCAGGGCAAGCCTCAGAGCGGCCCAGGCGCGAATCTCGAGGCAGGCGGGTGCCTCGGATGGACCCGAGCAACCGCCAATCTTTCATTATCTGAGGAAACCATCCAAGACGATGCTCGGGGCCACATCGTCTTGCGTCGTAAGCCCGTCGGCGTCGTCGGCTCCATCACGCCGTGGAATTGGCCGCTCATGATCGCGACCTGGCACATCATGCCTGCCTTGCGCGTGGGGTGTACCGTGGTGATCAAACCGTCGCCGTACACTCCGCTGTCAACCTTGCGATTGGTCGAACTGATGAACGGGGTCCTGCCTCCGGGGGTGATCAATGTAGTTACCGGGGATGCTGACGTCGGTGGCCGGATGGTGGCACATCCCGATATCGCCAAAATCGTGTTCACGGGGTCAACCGCCACGGGCAAGGGCGTTATGCGCCAGGGAGCCGATACTCTCAAGCGGCTGACGCTGGAGCTAGGTGGAAACGATGCGGGAGTCATACTTCCAAATACAACGCTGGAGCCACTTCTCGAGAAGTTGTTTTGGGGATGCTTCATCAACGGCGGTCAGACATGCGCCGCTTTGAAGCGCCTCTACGTCCACGAAGATCAATATGAGGCGGTTGTCGATAAATTTTCGGACTATGCGTCAAAGATCCGGGTGGGTAACGGAATGGACGCGGATACGCTCATAGGTCCGCTCACCAACAAAATGCAGCTCGACAAGGTGGCTTCCTATGTGGAGGAGGCCCGTGAACGGGGAGCGCGAATCGTCATCGGCGGAGAGCGTGCAGAGGGTCCCGGGTATTTCTATCCGTTGACGGTGGTGGCCGATGCGACCGACGAGATGCTTCTGGTAAGGGAGGAGCAATTCGGGCCCGCCATCCCCATCCTGAAGTACCGGACGATCGAAGAGGCGATCACGCGAGCAAATTCGCTCGATGTGGGGCTGGGCGGCTCGATTTGGGGCGACGACGTCGACGAGGCGGCGCGATGGGCCACTCACCTCGAGTGCGGTACCACGTGGGTCAATCAGCATGGAGGCCTCAATCCGATGGCGCCCTTTGGAGGAATCAAAGGTTCCGGAATTGGCGTGGAGTTCGGCCTCGATGGACTTAAAGAATACACCACGGTTCAAGTGTTGAATGTTGCTCGATGAGACCGGTGACCTCCGGCCGCACGGTGTCATTCATTACTGACCGGCGGCCTTGATCTCATAATCCGGCGGTGGGATCGCGTCCAAAACCGTTCAGCTCGCGCGTAAACGTCGGCAGGAATCGTGGCCGACAGGGTGCTGGCAAAAGGAGCCAAGCAACTCGCAAAGGCCGCCGCCATTACCGCAATCCGCAATCGCCTCATCGGTGCAGCGCGTCGCCGTAGAACTGGTCGAGGTCGGTCTTCATGTGGCGCAAGGCGTCCGGGTCGGCGTAGGTTTGGTGGCCGGACTGGTAGTATTTAATGAAGATGTTCCTGCGTAGCTCGGGCGGCAACAACATGTGCGAAATATCGAATTCGGTCCCGAAGAATGGCGTCGACATATCGTACAGACCGTTCAGCGACAAGACCCGTAAGCGAGGGTTCGCGGCCATGACAGCGGCTAGATCCAGTGCGGTATCCGGCGTGGTCAGTGGGTCATCGATGCCAGGCGCCTTGTGGTGCATGTCCCACTGCGGCTCGATCGCGGCGTTGTAGAGTGCCCGGTAGCTCAATGAGGTCGTGTACCCAAGATCAACGGCGAGCTGGTTTCGGAAAGCCGCAAGATAGGCGCCATTGACGCCGGCGGTTGCGGGGTCATCGGTGGCGGGGTCGTATTGACCCGTCGTGCCGGGGTCGGGCCCACTGAAGCGTGCGTCGAAGCGACCGATTATCAGTCCCTGGTCGTGCAGCAACTCCTTGCGAAAGCTTTCCATCTCGACGCGCTCGTGCACCCGCTTGAGGTACTCGACAGATACCCCAATGAAACCACTCGTCTGTTGCGCGATCGCATCTTCCTCAGCCTCGGAGATATTGTCGCCCTTGGCGAGTGCAGAAGCATATGGACCACGGGCGAATTGTCGCACTTGCTCCAAGAATGCATTCTCGTCGTTTGGCGCATTTTTGGCGCGGCCGTGTGCCCATGCCGCCGCCGCATACGTCGGGAGGGAATCGATGTAGTATTCGTCCATCCCCGGCTGCAGGCGGGCGAAATTCAGGATGCAGGATTGCAGGATGACGCCGTTCAGGTCGATGTCCTGGACGTGCAACTTGTAGGCGACGGCCGCAGCTCGCGTCGTCCCATAAGACTCCCCGAATAGAAACTTCGGTGCGTTCCAGCGTTTGTTGATTTCGACATAGCGGACGATGGCGCGGGTGAAAGCATCGACGTCGCCATCGACGCTCCAGAATTGGGCATATTGAGCCTTGCCCAGCACGCGAGAATAGCCGGTGCCAATCGCATCGAGAAACACGAGATCGCTCTTGTCGAGCAGGCTGCCATTGTTCGCTTCGAAGGTGTAGGGGGCAGGTGGTGTGGCATGCGGGGTTGCCGTTGGCGCCCGCAAAGGTCCGAAGCCGCCGATGTTGAGCCACAGACTGGCGGAGCCAGGCCCTCCATTGAAGAAGAATGTCACAGGTCGGGGTGGTCCACCCTTCGCTGCTTCGGCCGTGTATGCGACATAAAACATACTGGCTGTTGGCTCGCCATCGTCCGCGCGCAAGGTCAATGTTCCTGCAGTCGCCTTGTAGGCGATCGACTGGCCGGCGAGTCTCAGAACGTGGTCCGTGGTTCGGGTCAATTCGGTCACCGGCGGGCGGGCGCCGCCATCCGCACCCGGCTCTGTGTCCTCGGCTGTAGCGTGCGGCGGTGCGGGCAGTGCCTGCGCGCCCAGGCAAGTGGTGAGAGATAGAATCACCAGAGCGGCGATCCGCCGGGAGTTGAAACTCAGCATCTGTCGCAACATGTTTGATCCTAGATGAGCGGAAGAGGAGTATGAACGGTCGAGTGACATATCAGTGATGATCGAGATTCGAGCCAGAACCCAATGCAGCGGCATAGAACCGATCTAGATCGCGCTTCAGCGAGAGTCGGGCGGCAGCGTCGAGATAAATCATGTGGCCGCCGGCATAGTAGCCAAACTCGACATTCTTCTTCAACGCACGCGGCAACAGCATGTGCGCGAGGTCGTATTCGGTGGCAAAGAACGGCGTCGAGAGATCGAAGTAACCATTCAAGGAGTAGATCTTGAGACGAGGATTGGCCTGCATCGCGGTGGCGAGGTCGAGTGCGACATCGACGGTCGTCAGCCGTCGGCCGCTCGGCGCACGGTGATGCCAGTCCCATCGATGGTCGAGGCCTTCGACGTCAGCGCGATAGTCCAATTCGCTCGGGTAGGCAAGGTCTTTTCGCACGTAGTTTTCGAATGCGGTGATAAACGCCCCTGATATGCCCGCAAAGGCAGGATCGACAGCCCGTGGCATGCCTGCGGCGTCAATCGAATCGCCTGTCACCCGAGAATCCAATCCGCCGAGCACCTTTCCCGAGCCGATCAACAGGGTTCTTCGGAAGTAGCCGGTTCCGATCCGCAGGTTGTGACGGATGATATCCGTCGCGTCGAGACCGATGAACTCCGATAAGCGTTGAGCCACACGGTGCATCTCGTCGGGATCCATGCTGTCGCCTTGCGCGAGGGCCTGCGCATAGGGGCCTGCGGCGAATACACGTGCGTCCTGAACGAATGCCGCGAGTTCCTGAGTTGTAGCCGCGCGGTGATGATGCCAGGCAGCCGCGGCGAGGCTCGGCAGGAAGTTGACATACCCTTGATCGAGCCCAGGTTCATAACTGGCCGTATTGAGTATGGAGGACATCAGAATGACGCCATTCAATTCCGTGCCCATGCTTTGCAATGTGCGGGTAATCCCTGCAGCTCGTGTGGCCCCATAGGACTCACCCAAAATGAACTTCGGCGCGTTGCCATTGCCGTTTTTGGCGATATAGCGCCGGATGGCGCGTGCAAAGGCATCAAGGTCCTGGTCGACGCTAAAGAAATGTTCTTGCGTCGTTCCGGCGAGTGCGCGTGAGTAGCCGGTGCCGATCGCGTCGATGAAGACGAGATCGCTGCGATCGAGTAGCGTTTCCTCATTCGGCACGATCAGGTAGGGGGCTCCTCCGGTCGCGTCGGGTATTGTCGTCACCAGCCGTTGGGGGCCAAAGGACCCCATGTGCAACCATAGAGACGCGGAGCCGGGGCCGCCGTTAAATAGAAAGGTGACCGGGCGTTCCGTGACGACGGAAGTTGGCCGAGTATAAGCGGTGTAAAAGAAGCTCGCCTCAGGGTGGCCGTCTTGATCGCGGATGACGAGAGTGCCGGCCGTCGCCTTGTAGGTCATGTCATGGCCAGCGATCCGCACGGTATGCGAAGTGGCGACCTGCGTCTCCACGAGCAAATCCGCCGGTTCTTGAGGCGGGTTCGGGGCGGCTGCCGTGCAAGGGGACATGACCGAGAAGTTGTACGCCGCGGCCAAGCAGACTATCAGCGCGTGCAGCCTCGACGTACTGCCGTGAGGTCTCAATGCCGCCGAGCGATCAAGCGCGTTCAAACTCCCTCCATTTCCAGATATCTCGTCCGGTACTGACGGGTGCCAAACCACAAAGCGGCGAACGCCAGCGGTCCCACGATGCCGGTCGACCAGGCAAGGGAGTAGCGTAGTGAATCGTGATTCCTGAATACGTAGTCGGTGAAAATCGCGGGCAGAATCGGACCGCACGAGACGCCGATGATGCCGACGGTGAATAGAAACAACGCGCCTAGCTGGCCGCGCAGTCGGTTGGGGGCGACCATTTGGATGGCGGAGGGAATGAGAACGGGAGGGAAGCCGACGAAGAATTTGAGCGGCAACAGACATAGGGCCATCGCGGTTGCGTTCGGGGCGAGAGGCATGAGTACTGCCGGCACCGTAATACCGAGCGCTCCGAAGGCGGTCAGCCGCAGGCATGCATCGAGGCGGCCCGCGGCAATGAGCCGGCTGGAGTACCACCCGGCGAACACCAACCCGAGCGGACCTGCGATCAAGGAGGAAGCGCCGTTCACCAGGCCCGATTGGGACGGCGTCCAGCCCCAGGTACGAATAAACAGCTCCGGGTACCACGCATCCGTGTAACCCAGTATTGAAAAGAGGGCGGAGCCCAGAAACAAGGAGGTGCACATGCGCGGGTATCGAATTAGGAAAGCGGCGAGTTCACGCAGCCCTTGGACGAGTCCTGCCGATGCCTGCTCGGCAGGGGCAGACTCGACGCCGTGATCGCGGCGTATCGGCTCGCGCAACGTGGCCAGCCAAAGTGCCATGGCAATGCCGGGAACCCCAACGACCACGAAGACCGCCTGCCACGCTCGGGTGATCCCTATGGCGCTCAGGCTGAACAGAGGCGCATGCTGCAGCGAACTGACGACGGCGCCTCCAAGCATCATTGCGGTGCCCGCACCAATGAAGATGCCACAGGTGTAAATGCTCATGGCGCGCGGCAAGCGCCTGCGGTCGAAATAATCAGCGAGCATCGAATAAGCGGAGGGCGACAGCGTCGCCTCCCCGACGCCCACCCCGATTCTCGTCAGCAGCAGTTGCGTAAAGGTACCTGCCAAACCGCAGGCGGCTGTCATCACGCTCCAGCACGCAATGCCGGCCGCGACGATCCATTTACGAGGCAGCCGGTCCGCCATCCAGCCGAGCGGCAAGCCCATGAGCGTATAGAAGATGCCAAAGGCTCCGCCCGTCAGAAATGCAAACTGTGAATCGCCGATCCGTAAATCGTGCTCAATGGGACCCACCATCAAATTGAGGATCTGGCGGTCGAGAAATGAAAAAGTGTACGCGACCATCAGCACCACGGTGGCGTACCAGGCGTAGTGCAGCCGCGGGCCGCTCAATCGACCGCCTGGGGTGCGCCCAAGGGGTTCGGCGGTGGTGGCGTCAGCGGTGGGACGAAGGGATGAATGAGCGCCCATGGACTCGGCATCTCCCCGACTTGAACTTCGATCAACAGGGGACCTTGGTCAGGTGTGGTGGCCATGATCTCCCCGAACTCCGTGGCGGAGGCAGCCCGACGAAAGGGCACGCCAAATGCAGCTGCCAATGCCCGAAAATCGGGATTGAAAACCTCGGTGCAAAACTCATGACCAAATGTCCTTCGCTGGATACGCTGCACGTTCCCGAACCGGCCATCCGCGAATACCACGACGGTAAGATTTAGTCGATAACGCACCGCGGTGGACAACTCTTGCATGCTCCATCCAAAGCCGCCATCGCCGTTGAGCGAGACCACCCGGCGCTGCGGGTTCCCGATGGCGGCGCCAAGGGAGGTTGGAAACCCATAGCCCAGCGTTCCCTGATAACCCGGTGTCAGATAGCTGCTGGGCTGTTGCACGGGAAACGCGACATTGGCGAAGTACCCAATTTGCGTCAACTCGCTTACGACGATGGCGTCCGCGGGCAGCGCGTGCCGAAGTGCGTCGACATAATCGGACTGGGGTTGGACGCGCCGAATTTGTACATCGCACCAATTTTTGACGCGTGCGATATCTTTGCGGCGGGACGTGCGGGATGGAAGATCTAGCAGCGCCGCCGCCAGAGCTTGGGCCGTCAACCGCGCATCTCCCATCACCGCGATGCCTTCCTGGCGCGGCGGCCCGAAGTGAAGAGGATCAAGGTTGGCATAGATGAAGCGACACTTCGGATCGGAATGAACCGGCTTGGCCTCGGCATCCAGAAATCGAGTGCCGATGGCGAGAACGACGTCGGCGTGTGGAAATACGGCACGTCCACCCAGCCCTGTCAGCACGAGCGGATGAAGGCTGGGCAATAAGCCGCGCGCGCCGTCGGTCAGGATGACCGGCGCCTGAAGCCGCTCTGCAATCTCCAATAACGCCTGTCCGGCGTGCGCCGCCGCGGCGCCCCCGCCGGCCTGAATGACTGGGAAACGCGCGCTTCGCAACAGGGCGACGGCCTTTTCGATCTCGTTCCGTTCGGGCATGACGGCATGAAAGCCGGCCCGTTCGTGCAGGGACACATCGCTTTGGCCTTGGAGGACGTCAGGCGGCACTTCAAGCGCGACAGGTCGCGGGTGGCCGGAACGCAATTCGGCGAAGGCTTCGTTGACCAGACCCGCGACATCGCCAGGGGTGCGCGCGATCGCATGCCATTTCGTCAAGGATTTGAGGATTGCGGTCTGATCCGGGATCTCGTGCAGCATGCCGTGGCCGCGGCCGATGGCGGATGATGGAATCTGACCGGCAATGAAGAGGGTCCGTGAACTCGTGGCATAGGCTGTGGCAAGACCCGACAGCGCATTGAGCACGCCGGGACCCGGCACCACCATCGACACTCCCTCACGCCCCGTGGTGCGGGCATAGCCATCCGCCATGTAGGTGGCGGTCTGTTCGTGGCGGGGTACGACGAAGTCGACCGCGCCGACCGATTCGCGCAACGCTTCAACGGCCCAATCCAATTGGACCCCAGGAATCCCGAACACATGTCGGACGCCCTCGCGTCTGAGTTGTGCTATCAAGAGCTGTCCGCCGGTCAATACCATTTGGAGCCTCGCGCGTGGATCAAGCTGCAGGCGGTTGTCGGGAAGGCACTCAGTGCTTCGAGCCGATCCGGGGTCAGCATCATGGCCGCCATCAGATGCCGACCGCGTTCGAGGCGGACGAGACCACCTCGAGCAAGTGACTCAGGAAAAGATCGTTTTCCGCCGGCAAACCAATGGACACTCGTATCCACGCCGGCAGTTGGTAGTTGTCGACCGGCCGCACGATGATGCCTCGGCGTAACAGGGACTGGAATGTCGAGCGGCCATCGCCCACACGAAGCAAAATAAAGTTTCCATGAGAAGGAACATAGTCGATGGCGGCGGCGCCCAGCGCCCCTGCGACCCGTTCACGTTCCAGCGCATTCAGCGAGCGCGTCTTATGCAAAAAATCGACGTCACCGATCGCGGCGGTGGCCGCGGCCTCGGCGAGTGCGCCGACACTGAACGGAGCTTGAAGCCGGCGCAAAACTCGCACAATCGCGGGGTCGGCTATGGCGTAGCCCACACGCAGGCCGGCCAGGCCGTAGATCTTTGAGAATGTTCGCAGGACGATGACATTCGGGCGTGACTCCGGCAGGTGATCGGTGTCCGGACGATCGCTGGGATCCAGATAGTCGCGATAGGCTTCGTCCAGGACCACGATGATTCTCTCGGGTATCCGTGCCAGAAGGTGTTGCAGGGAGTTCCGATCGAGTCTCGTGCCGGTCGGATTGTTGGGAGTGGCGACATAGATCACGCGTACGGAGTCGTCGATTGCCTCGAGCAGTCGGTCGACGTCGATACCGAAGTCTCTCGCCGGCACCACGATGGTCCCTGCTCCCACGGAATCGATGGCGCCGCGATAGGACGCGAACGAGTATTGCGGGATGAGGGCAGATGTACCGGGCTCCAGAAAGGCCCGGGCAACGAGTATGATGTGGTCGCTGGAACCTGCGCCGGACAGTATTCGGTCGGGAGTAATGCCGAGTTGCCGCGAGAGCGCTTCGCGCAGCGCGAACGTTTCGAAGTCTGGGTATAAGCTAGCTCCTCCGGCGCCCGCGGTGATGGCTTGTTGTGCCCGCGGCGACGGCCCCAGCGGATTCTCGTTCGAGGCCAGCTTGACTATCTTCTTGGGGTCCAGGCCGAACTCTCGCGCGACTGCGGCAATCGGCCGCCCTGGTGGATAGGGCGGGATCGAAAGCACTCGATCGAGCGCAAGACTCTCTGGATTCATGTCAGCTTCCTGTCTAGCCGATCATCGGGAGGAGTGGGCGCCTCGGCCATCGTCGTGGTCCCGGCGGTCAGTTCAATGAGATCGCTGGCGCCCTCAAAAACAAGACCGCTGGGATCTTCCCCTCGGCCGACTGCGTCGACTTGGCGTTTCAGCAACGAGCGCAGCAGGACGACGCCTCGATCGGCGCTGACCAAGTGTTCTTCGGAATGAAAGGTGATCGGGCCTTGACCCACCTGCGCTTCATAGTCACCTGGGAACCGTTGATGCTCAGTCTCGGTCAACTCCGACCATGGCTTGCCGTTGAATCGCGAGCGAATCTGCTTCAAGGCGCCGTGCGACGTGACTCTACCGGCCGAATAGATTCGAAAGCTCGTATCATCGAGCGGTAGAACCCAGCCTAAAAGCGAACAGGGGCCGTCGTTCGTCGACTGAGGGTTCGCGACTGCGCGAACCGTCGGGATCAGCGCCTCGGTGATACGCCGATGAGTGTGGCCTGACGGCAACTTTCGCAACTGCACGCTGCTCACCCGGTCGGTCGATCCCTCGAAGCGGACATCGGGCATCAGATTCATGCGCTCCGTAAATTGCGTGCCGCTGAACGAGCCGTGTAACACCGGTACGTGCATGGGATCCATCACGTTCTCGAAGTGCTGGAGCCAATTGCACGGAACGATGGTGGGGCCGCCGCTGCCGATGCTCGAGTCGTCCGCTTCGATGTGCTCTCCCGGCAACAGGGTCTCCAGAATGTTGTATCGGGGCAGCAGAGGTCGTCTTTCTGGAGGTCCCATGTACGCGAAGACCAGTCCATAACGTTCCTGCAAGGGATAAACGGGCTGTCGCACACTTGATGGGATGCCCGGATTCGGATTGCCGGGTTGTTCCAGGCACCGACCCTCGACATCGAACAGCCAGCCGTGATAGCAACAGCGGATCCCACGATCCTCGGTCCGCCCATAGAACAAGGACGCGCCTCGATGCACGCATCGCGGGTAAACCAGGCCCGCACGACCCATCTTATCGCGAAACAGCACCAGATCTTCCCCGAGCGCCCGGACCATTCGCGGAATCTCAGACGCATCCGACACGCGACCTATCGGATGCCAATAGCGTCGCAGCAGTTCTCCCATGGGCGTGCCGCGACCGACGCAGGCAAGTTCCCTGCGAAAGGTCGGTTCGGGGCGGGCATGAGCATTGACGTAAGTCACTTGACAGCCAGACGATCAATGTAAATGTTTGGCACGGTTAGAAATGCGCGGAGAGACGAATGCCAACGGTACGCGGTCGGTTCGTCAAGATCGTATAGGCGTCGTCGACGTCATTGAGCGCATTGAGCTCCGCGTTCTTGTCGAACACGTTGTTGGCATAAAACTGCGCCTGATAGCTGTGCCAGTTCACACTTGCTCTCAAATTGACCAAGGTGTAAGCAGGAAGGCGCACGTTGAAGTTAGCGTATGGCTCATCGTCATAGGAGGTTTGGGCAACGGAACCGGTGTAATCAACATCCCCACCTATCGAGACTCGATAGTCGGGCGTCACATTGAAACCGTAATCGGCTGAAAAGCTAGCATTCCATTGCGGTACGTTTAGCAGCGGCGCGCCTTTCACCGCCAATGTGCCGACGTCGATGGAGGCATCGGATACCCCGGAAAGATCCTTTGTCAGCTTTGCATTGGTGTAGTTGGCACCAAACTCCAGTACCAGACCGCTGACCGGCCGAGCGGTGACGTCCAATTCGACGCCCTTCGATTCGGCATCCTTCCCGGCCGCGTTACCCACGCCGCTAAACGCGCCGCCGGCACCGAATAATTCGGCGACTTGCATGTTGTAGATATCGATGACGTAGACCGCGATATTGGCGGTCAAATGATTGTCAAGCCAGCTCGTTTTCGCGCCTATTTCGTAGTTCTTCGTCGTGTCGGGATTGTATTGGCCAGGAACCGTCGCAACGGGTGCCGCATTCGTTCCGCCGGCGCGAAACCCCTCAGAGTACTGCGCGTAGACGAGCGCCCGGTCGGTGAGCCGGTAGGAAAGATCGACCTTCGGGATGGTGCCTACATTCTGCGCATGTTCCGGCGGATCGACCCCGGCGACACCGAGCCCGAAAAAGGGGATCTGAGTCGCGGACAGCAAATCGCGGGTATCGTTGTAGTATCTCAGGCCGCCCAGGAGCGATAGCTTGGACGTGATCCGCCACGTCGCCTCACCAAACACCGCAAAGTCCTGGGTCGTGTCCTTGAAGCTCCGTTCATCGATCTGGGTCGCCGCATCGGCGTAGCCGGTCGCAGGGTCGGTTGCGAAGACGTTGGTGGAAAACCGGTTTACCCGGTCGTCGTAATAAACCCCGACTACCCCATTGATCGGGGAGTCGAACTTCGTGTTCAGGCGTATTTCGGTGCTGAATAAGCCGGTCTTCTCGGGGGAGATGGAGACCCCACCCGCGGGTACCGCAAACGGCGGGAATTCGCCAAGCGATTGTAGGTATTCGAAGAAGCGGAATGATGTGGTGTCATCCTGATAGACCGTGATATCCCGGTCGAAATAGGACGTGGCCACCGTCAGATCCGACCAATGGAAGTCATGTTCGCCTGTAAGGGCGTAGATCCGAACGTCGTCATATCGAGGAGTTTCCGAGTATTGTGCGTACTGGCGCTCACCGTTGGGTGCGAAATAATTATCACCGATGGTGAACCCGAACGGCCGTTCGAGCGGCTGGCCGCCGGAATAGAGGTGCTGATAAAACACCTGGGCAAGCAGGGAGGTATCCTCATCGATCTGCCATTTGATGCCGATGCGGCCGCCCGCCTGGCGCGCCTCGTTGTAGTTGTTCTGATCGCGTAACGGATTATCGATGAACCCGGAGGTGTAGTCATCGTAGCCAACGAGGCGAACGGCGAGTTTGCCATCGATCACGGGCAGGTTGACCATCCCCTTGACCTGGTAGTTGCTGCCACCGCTTTCGGTGCCCGAAAGATCGGCCAGGGCGGACGCCTCGAAGTGATTTGGGTCGGGTTGATTGGTGACGAAACGGATGACGCCAGCCTGGGAATTGGCTCCGTAGAGAGTGCCTTGAGGACCGCGAAGAACTTCGATCTGATGCACGTCATACAGGTCCAGATCGGCCTGACTGCCACCGAAGTCGGTGGCGGAGGCGCCGATGCCCGTGAGCGGCACGTTGTCTATGTACAGGGCGGTTTGCGCTTCGCCCGCCGAGTTGATGCCGCGAATGACGTAGCGCTTATCGCCCGGCCCACTATCGACGAAATTCAGGCCCGGAACGGAGCGTGCGAAGTCCGCGAAGTTGGTCACGCCCATCGCCTCAAGGCGATCAGAACCTAGCACCAGTAAACTGCTAGGAACATCTTGGACCGATTGGACGCCTTGCTTGAATGCGGTGACAACGACCTCTTGAAGACTGCCGTTGTCCGTGCCCGGGGTCGATACGCCGCCAGATGTCTGGGCGCCAACCGGCGGAGCACCTGCAAAGAGCGCGACTAATCCTGCTGTGCTGGTGTAGTACAGAAATATCGATTGATTTCGTCTCTTCCGGTTCATCGTTTCATCCCTCCGCGCACTTGGCGCTTAGACCGCAATGACGCTTGGCTTTTTTGTTTGCGACGAGCTGGTCAGAGACACATGCGTGCTCGACGAAAAGAAGTGTAACGTGTTACCTATTGTGCGCGCAAGCACCCGGCGAATCAAACGTTTGCTAGAATCCGGGATGCGCGATTGTGGGGCAAATTCCATGTTTGCAGCCCTCAATTGGCGCATGGTCGATAGTCAAGAGATGGAACGATGCGCAAAGCGACCGGCGCGCGCAATTCGCGCAATACTAGAGTAGCGATAATGAAGTCAGCGGGGGAGGAGAGGGCATGAAGAGGCCAGGAAAGCGAGAAAAAATAAGAACCCGTCATTCTGTACAGAGTAAAAGAAGGGACGCGTCCGCGGCGAGTCGACAGCTGCCCGTTCTGCTGCATCGGACGCGTGAGGCGTTGGCCGTACACTTCCGTAAAATTTTTCTTGCGTATGACTTGACTGACCCTCAATGGCGCGTGCTGCGACTTCTCGCGCAGGCCGACGAGATCGATGTTTCCAATCTGGCGCATCGCTCTTATCTCATGAGAACAAGCCTATCGCGGATACTTCGAGACTTGGCGGCGCGTGAATTGATCGTTCGCCGCACCTCCAGCACCGACGCACGGCGGTTTTTTCATGCACTTACGGCAAAGGGGCGCTGTTTGATTGATGAAGTATCGCCGTCCTTTAATCCGGTCTACAGCGAGATCGAGTCGCGCTTTGGAATCGATCGGATCGAAGACTTGAACAAGCGGCTTACCGAGTTGCTCGCCGCAATACAGATTGTTTCCGACGACTCCTTGGAGCCTGATGAGTAAGCGCTTCCTTCGAAGCTTGGGCTGGGTCTTGTGAGGCGGTCATCAGAGCTTAGTTTGAATGGTGAAGATTTCAAGGTCCAACGTGTCGAACGTTGCGATTTGCGACTTTGCTATCTTTTCAGCCGTCTGGTATCGAGTGGGTCCGGTGTCTGCCATGCGGGCCGGTACGGCAGCAATCACGGCGAAGCGAGAACGGCCGCCATGGCAACGGCACGGCGTGCGCGAGAGGTTCCTTTAGACACGCGGAGATTCCTGTGTGCTTTGGTGGTGGCCGTCGAAAGGACTACAAAGTGCAGGGCTCGTGGTGCCGGGAGCGTGCGGCTTGTTTAGAACGCCTATTACCGGGTGTTCTATATGGGTACATGATCGTGGCGTTGAGCGGCGTGAGTTTTCAGTCGGCTAATCAATAGATCGGCGATTTCTCCATTGATTTCATGTCTTGCGGTGGGAATAAGATCGAGGGTGGCATTGGTGCCAACGGCGGCAAGCTGCTGACTCGCCGTCACCGAATATTGATACGGGATCACGGCATCCGCTTGGCCGTGAAGCAGGTGGATCGTTGTGCGTGATGGCCGCAGGGGCGTATGCGCGAAGCGACCCGCAATCGACACGACACATCTGGCGGTCTCGGGGGTTTGCTGGGTCGATGCCAAGGCCATGATGGACCCCTGAGAGAAGCCGATCAGTGTCGTCCGTTCGGGGCCAACGTTTGTTACGTGCTGCCATTCGGTGACAGCCCCCTGTGTCAGGCTAGTTGTCGCCTCTAAATAATCATCATAGATGATAGAGAGCGAGGACAATGGGCTATGAAGACAAAGTATCAGTCTGGTTTCAAAGAGCAAGCGTTGCGGAAGGTGTTCGCGCGTTCGAGCGATCAAACGGTTGAAGCGATTGCTATCGATTTGAACATGAACGTCGGCACCTTAAGAGGTTGGATGAAGAACGCATCGCGTGACGAGAAGAATCCACCGCCGAAGTCGGCGCACGCAACCGACTGGACGGCGGCGCAGAGACTATTGGCGCTGCACGAGAGCCACGATCTGAAGGACGAGGCACTGAACGCGTGGTGCCGAGAGCGCGGATTATTTGCGCATGACCTGACGAAGTGGCGCAGCGACTTTTGCGCATCCCCTGCTGCGACGAGTCGCGAGGAGTCGCAGGAGCTGCGCCAGTTGCGCCAGACAAACCAGCAACTGCAGCGCGATCTGAACCGCAAGGACAAAGCGTTGGCCGAGGCCGCGGCGCTGCTGGTACTTCCGAGTAGGTGAGGGCCTCGCGGCCCTCACCCCTCACAGACCCGCACGTGCGCAACTAACGCATGCGGTTCTTCATGGCACAGGTTCGCTCACGATCTCCCCATGTGCCAATGTGAGCTGAGGCACCTGTCCTCCAATATTTAGAGTACAGGTAGTATCCAGTCATGTCCCAAGCATCGAAGTCTTCTATGATCAATCTTTCTGCTTCTGCAAGCGATTCCGTCAGTTCAAATGTATTACGATCTACCATAGCGCATTCATCAGAGGATCGAAGCCCCGACCCTGAGGTGATCGAGATCGCGACACGTCGTCAATTCTCTGCAAGCGAGAAGCGGATGCTTTTGGCTGAAGCCGATCGCTGCAAGGAGCGCGGTGAGCTCGGCGCGTTCCTGCGTCGCAAGCGTATTTATTCCTCGATGCTGTCGAGTTGGCGCAAACAACTCGGAGCCGCAGACAGCGCCGCTCTGGCACCGCAGAAGCGAGGACCGAAGCCGGACGCTTCGGCTCGGCAGATCAAACATTTGAACCGCGATAACGCGCGCCTTCGCCTCAAGCTCGAACGGGCGGAGCTGATTATCGACGCCCAAAAAAAACTGTGCGTAGCGCTCGGCCTGCCGACCGCGGACGAGACGAGCGAGGACGAGTGATGCTCGCCGTCAACGATCTGGCTACCCACGTTGGCGTGGAGGCTGCCTGCCGGGCTTTCGCCTTCAACCCAGGATACGTGTATCGCGATCGCGCACGTCGCCGGCGAGGCTTCTCCCGACATCCGGTCACGGTACGGCCGCGGCCGCCCTTGGCCTTCTCCATCGCCGAGCAGAACCGGCTGCTCGGCGTGCTCGACAGCGAACGGTTTGCCGACACGGCGCCGGCCGCGGTCTATGCCACGTTGCTCGATGAAGGCCAGTATTACGGTTCCGTGCGCACAATGTATCGATTGTTGGCTACCGAGGGCCAGGTCGGCGACCGGCGCCAACAACGGCGTCATCCGGTGTACACCAAGCCGGAGTTACTCGCGGTTCGGCCGAACGAGGTTTGGAGTTGGGACATATCAAAATTGAAGGGGCCGGCCAAATGGACCTGCTTCCATTTGTATGTCGTGATGGATATTTTCAGCCGCTACGTCGTCGGTTGGATGATCGCTCATCGCGAGACCGCGGAACTCGCCGAGCAGTTCATCGCCGATACCATCGCCAAACAGCAGATCGTGCCCGGCACGCTGACCCTGCACGCCGACCGCGGCACCAGCATGCGCTCCAAGTCCGTCGCGCAACTACTCGTCGATCTCGACGTTACCAAAACTCACAGCCGACCGCACGTCTCGGACGACAACCCGTACTCGGAGGCGCAGTTCAAAACTCTCAAGTACCGACCTGACTTCCCGGCACGCTTCGGTTCGATCGAGGATGCCCGGGTGCATTGCCAAGAGTTCTTCCGGTGGTACAACACCGAACACCGCCATTCCGGTATCGCGCTGATGCCGCCCGATACGGTGCACTATGGCCGCTCGACCGCGCTCATCGCGCAGCGCGGCGTCACCCTCGATGCTGCCTTTGCAGCCCATCCAGCTCGCTTCAAAGGCATCGCACCGCGGCCGGCGACCGTTCCCATCGCTGTCTGGATCAATCCACCCAAAAAGGAGACCGCCCCGCGGGCCATCACACCGCATTGCTCGTTAAACTAATGAACAAAGGTGTTTCAGACCCATTGACACGTTCCGTCTAGTATAGCGATGGACGATCCGAGGAGCGGGCAGAGGATAACGTTCCACCAACCGCGAGAACTCCTCCCAAGTGACGTAACTCTTCCACGATCGCCGTGACAACCATTTGCGCCATATCCGCCGAGTCTGATGGACCACGGAGGCTAGACGTTGGGAGTTGCCACTAATGCCGAAGTAGGAGAAGTGCCCAGTCAGCATCTGGCAAAGGCGGCGATGTTGTTCGGACAATGGCCATGTCCGCATCCGGCGGCATTGGTCATTGATCCGCGTTAGCGTCCGTGCCAAACGATCTTTGGCGGTACGCTGCCACATCGTCGCATTGCCCTTCCGCGACTTGCCCCATACGTGGAGAAAGCCGAGAAAGACGAACGTCGTGGGCAACATCGTTTCTGCACCGACGCGCTCGGCTGGTGGTCGGAAGTCAATCAGCCGTGTCTTGTCCGGGTGGAGCTCCAGCCCGAACTTCCCCAGCCGCTTGCCCAGCACCTCGTGTACGCGATCGGCGTCGTCTTTGCACGTAAAAAGCATGACAAAGTCGTCGCAGTAGCGGACCAGGGTACTGACGCCTCGCAGGCGCGGGTGCACCTGCTCGGCAAACCACTCGTCGAGCACGTAATGCAGAAATACGTTGGAAAGCAAGGGTGAGATCACGCCACGTACGCAAAAGGTAATTTCCAATTTGACCGCGTAGTCACGGGCTGGAGATCTACACCGCTACTTGATTATCGTCGTAAGAAGTAATATGTTTATGACATATGACACGATCGACAAAAGTAGACAAAGCGAAACAGCTAAACGCCGCGCATCGTCTACTCCAGCGCGGCGTGGCCCTCCCGGAAGCAGCACAGAGACTGTCGTGCAAGTTCGATCTGTCGGAACGGCAAGCATATCGATATCTCGAGGAAGCCGCACAGCTCGATGGCCCGGTCGAGGTGACCGAGGCCACAATACCCATCACCCTCAAACTTCCGCCCGATACAGTGCGCCTCCTGCGCATCCAGGCGGCACGCAGTGGCATGACCATTGGTGCGCTCGTCACGCGGGCGCTGGACGCGTTTATAAACGCGTTAAAAGGGCATGGCTGAGCGGCGCCCAAGACGCGCCGCCCTCCAAGTCTCCTTCGACTACGTTTGATCGACTGCTCGAGTCGAAGCTCGCCCAGGTCTACGCTATTCTGGTACCCGGACGTGAACGCCTGATCGGCGGCCGTCCCACAAAGGAGTTCGAACATGAAAATGGCGGCGATCTACGCGCGAGTATCCTCGGAACAGCAACGCGAGGAAAAGACAATTGCGAGTCAGACGGCAGCGCTGATCGAATTTTCGAAGGCTCACAGCCTGGAGGTGCCGACCGAATGGGTGTTCGAAGACGAAGGATATAGCGGCGCCACGCTCGAGCGTCCCGGGCTTGAGCGCGTACGCGATCTCGCTGCGGAAGGCCAAATCCAAGTTGTGTTGGCGTATTCACCGGATCGACTGAGCCGCAAGTACGCCTACCAGATCTTGCTGATGGAAGAGCTTGCCAAGCATGGCGTCGAGACGATGTTCGTCAATGCACCACAAGGTACGAGCCCGGAGGATCAATTGCTTGTGCAATTCCAAGGCATGATCGCGGAGTATGAGCGGGCGCAGATCCTAGAGCGATCTCGGCGCGGTAAGCGACACCGCGCGCGATCGGGGGAAGTGAGCGTACTCAGCGGCGCGCCCTATGGCTACCGGTATGTGCGCAAGACCCAGGAAACACCGGCATTTTATCAAGTAATTGACGCAGAATCTCAAGTCGTGCAACGAGTCTACGAAATGTACACCGTGAGTAATCTCAGCATCGGGGAGATCACGCGTAGACTCAATGCGCAAAAAATCCCAACACGCAAACAAGGCTCCCGCTGGGAGCGTTCGACCGTTTGGGCGATGCTACGCAATCCGGCCTATCGCGGGGCGGCATCGTTCGGCAAAACGCGCGTGGCTCGCCGAGTCCACATAACGCGCGCGCTGCGCGTTCGCGGCGGTATGGTATCTCGCGATAGCGCCACGCATGAACGCCCGCGCGAGGACTGGATCGAAATCCCAGTGCCTGCGCTCGTGACCGAGGAGAACTTCGCTCGAGCGCAAGAGTTGCTTCACGAAAACAAAATACGTGCGCGGCGCCGAACGATCACCCCCAGTATTGCGCAAGGGTTAGTCAGCTGCCAGAAATGCGGGTATGCGTTCTCGAGAACATCAACCTATACGTCCGCACGCAAAATCCACTATTACAAATGTATCGGCTCCGATAGTTGGCGCAAGCTTGGCGGACCCGTGTGCGACAATGGGCGTTTTGTGCGGCAGGATTTGCTCGACCACATCGTATGGACCGAAGTTATTCGCTTGCTCGAAGATCCTACGTTGATACAGCAAGAGCTCGATCGACGGCTTGCCGCCGCTCGATCTTCTGATCCGACGAAAAAACGCGAATTCACTTTACAGCGTGAATTGACTCGAGTAGGTAAAAGTATCGAACGCGTTCTCACCGCTTATCAGGAAGATCTGTTGTCACTCGAGCAGCTACGCGAACGCATGCCGGCGCTACGACAACGTGAGAAGACTTTGCGCAGCGAATTAGAAGCGATTGCAGATCAGGCAAACGATCGCGCGAACTTCATGCGCCTCGCCGAAACGCTCACCGCTTTCCTCGATCGCTTGCGTGGCGCCGCCGATACGCTCGATGTTCTCGAACGACAGCGAATCGTACGGCTGATTGTCAAGGAAATCCTGATCGGCGACGACGGCATCGTCATACGGCACTGCATTCCGGTTGGGCTTTCGAGCCCACCGACCGGCGGCTCACATACTCCCGGCGGCGGCCGGGAAATGCCAAACGGAGGAAATTACCTTATGCGTTCGGGGAGTGATCACACCACCCTGAGGCGTACCGGCGCCGGGAAAAGATAATTGTCCCCGGTCCATCACACCTGCTTTCAGCCACTTGTCGATCAATCTTCGCACTACACCATCCGTGACTCGCCTGGCTAGCAGTTCTCGAAGTTTGGCGTGATCGATGCTGTCGAAGTATTTTCGAACGTCAACTTCTAACACCCATCGACCCCTCTGTACCATGATCCCGCGACGTATGACTTGCAGCGCTTGATGCGCGTTGCGACCAGTGCGAAAGCCGAACGAACAATTTCTAAAATCTTGCTCGTAGATCGGCTCCAGCAGCAGGGCAATCGCACGCTGCGCCACTTTTTCCTCGAAAGACGGGATGCCGAGCGCACGCTTGCCGCCATCCGACTTGTCTATGTAATGACGTCGGACTGGCAGCGCGCGATAACGGCCCGATTTCAGTCGATCCATCAGACTTTGCAGGTTCTGCTCCAAATTGGCCGCATAATCCTGCCCCGTCTGACCATCAACCCCAACCGCACCGTCTTTGCGCGTGCACTCGTAAGCGTACCTCAACCATTCGGCGTCGAGGTAATGGTTCAGAGACGTGAACGCCATCGCTGGATTCTCTGCCGCCAGCTTGGCTATCCGCTCCTGTTTCGTTGACACGCTATCGGGTTTCAAAGCCCCCTCCGTGTTTCTCAAAAGCGATTCTGTACTACGATGCTCCGCTTCCCTCGGCTGGGTCCACCCGAGCGGCGTTCCCCAGCTTTATCGGTACAATCAGAGCACTACGACTTCCTGCGCCGAAGACGAGGTCGCTTATATCCTTCGCTTCCTCGCTCCCACCGATCCTCTCCGCGTTCGCTCCCGTGCGGTGGAGACTTCCGCTCGGGCCTGGTCCCGCTCAAGCCCGGTACCGCTGGCTACTATCGGCAGGTCGAACACAGGATCTCCCAGGTTCCTGGAGAATCCATCCCATACCTCTGCCCCGTTCTCAGATCTCGGCCGGTTCATCGCCCCTCACCTTTCCGGTACGATGATGCTGTCCCCAAATTTTGGACCCTGAAGACACCAGCAAGGATTATGTCGAGACTCAATCACGCGGCTTCGATATCCGCTGCCTACGCTTCAAGTGATGCGTTACCGCATCCGCATGCAAGGCTCGCTTCCGGTCGGTGGTTAGCCTTTGCCGGGTGGGAGTCGAACCCACTGGACTCCATCGAAAAGTTTCCGTCCGTTACATCGAACTTCCTCCATTCCCAGGTTTATCCTGGCGCTACCAAAAAAAATATCGGGCGCTGTGGGCGGCCGAGGACGTATGAACACGCTGCCTGAGCGGCTGGCGATCACGGGGCTCATCGAGGAGGCGGTCTTGGGCGGTGCTCGATTGGCGCCGGCGTGCGAGCTGCTGGGCTTCAGTGAGAGGACCTTCCAGCGTTGGGGGTGGCGGCCAATGACAGTCCCGACGGGCGCACGTTGCGCCACGAGGCACCGGCCCATAAGTTCTCCGTGGCCGAGCGTATGACGCTGCTGGCGGTGGCCAACTCGGCTGAGTTTGGCCATCTGCCGCCGAGCCAGATCGTGCCGCGCTTGGCCGATCAGAACCGCTACATTGGCTCGGAATCGACCATCTACCGAATACTGAGGGACGAAGGTCAGTTGGCCCACCGGCGCGTGGAGCGGCGCGGCCGCAAACGCAGCAAGCCGCGGGCGCTGTGTGCGACCGAGCCGAATCAGTTGTTCACTTGGGACATCAGCTATCTGCCCACCACGATTCACGGCCTATACCTGTATCTGTATATTTTTCTGGACGTGTTCAGCCGCAAGATCGTCGCCTGGCAGATCTATGCGGAGGAGAACGGCGCCAACGCGAGCGAGGTGATGCGGGATCTATGCCGGCGCGAGCAGATCGCACCCGGCCAACTGGTTCTGCACTCCGACAACGGCGGCTCGATGAAGGGCGCGACGATGCTGGCGACGCTGCGATCTCTCGGCGTGATGGCCTCATTGAGTCGTCCGGCCGTCAGCAACGACAATCCGTACTCGGAGTCGTTGTTCAAGACACTCAAATATCGTCCCGAGTATCCGCTCGACCCGTTTGTGGACATCGCCGCCGCCCGCGCCTGGGCCACGACTCTCGTGCAGTGGTACAACCACGAGCATCGTCACAGTGCGATCCGCTTCGTCACCCCGGCGCAGCGCCATGCTGGGCTCGATCGGGCAATCCTGCAACGGCGCAGCGCCGTCTACGAGGTCGCTCGAGCCAAGCACCCGCTACGCTGGAAAGGCGCGACGCGAAACTGGCAGCGCATCGATATCGTGCATCTGAATCCCGATCAAATCCCCACAAAAGGAGATCTCAACATCGAACCAGAAATCACCATGAAAAAGGCTGCGTAGAAAAATCCATTTATGCGACAACTAGCTTGACGGCGTCCGCTTTACCAATTTATCCATCACTTCGTTCCCGTATTTCTGTCTGAGTGAGGCAATGAATGTCGGTTCGATGGAATGCACGAAGGCCAACATTCCTCGCAACGACGATAGGTCAGTCGCAGCAAGTCGCCCACAGACGAGGGAGTGTAGCTGCGACTTAATAGCGCGCTTCCGATCCCGTCCGATGGAAAGTTGCCGCTGTGGGGTGATGGTTACGCCTGTAATCTGGACCCGGTGCTTTCGCGACACGCTGGATGTCTTTTTCTCATTCAATCGCAACCTTGGAGAAAGCATACTACCAACGTATGCGACAACTGCGGATCGAATTCTTTGTAGCATGTGGGGTACTCGCGTAGAGAAAAATATGTCGTCGGCGTACCGCGAGTACGTTGCGCTGTATACAAGAGCAACGGATTCCATGGCTATGTCGAAGTCAAACAATATCGCATTCGAAGTTGCGGGCGACGACGGTGCGCCTATGCTTAGAGCAAGTTCGGCGGGCGCTGTAGACGGCGTCTTTCGGGGGGCGCAGCAAACAAGACGAGTCACAACCTCGATGCCAGATTCATCAAGGGACACATAGCCGGCAGTAGTGGCCCTTTGCAACAAGGACGCTATGTCTGCGTAAGTAATTGAAGGGAAGAAATCAACAAAATCGAATTTCAAAAAATAGCGCCCTTGCAAATGAGCGGTCGCGTGATGCGAATTCCTACTCCTCGACGATACGAATAAACACCTTTATGAACCGGTAACCTCGAAATGACATTTTTTACCAACCAAGCTTGCACCGCCTTGATCTCAGGGCTCGGCTGGCGAATTTCGCGCGTGCCACCGGAACGCTTCGAGATCTTGTAGAACTTATATCGATATGGCGCGGATATAATTACGCGTTCCATCTCTGCCGGAGTTACCCCGATCTCACGAGCGAGTTGCTGAACGATTGCTGCCCTATTCATACTCGTCCGCCACCCTGAGAATTGGAGGCATATGCTCTGAGTAGGCGCTATGCCACCTAGCCTTCAATCGGACTCGAGCGTCTGGATCGAATGTAAGGAGGCGATAGGAGTCGCGAACGGCAACAATGTGGGCGTCAGGTGACCTCTTGATTACTCCCATCGCCACTAGAATCGCGAGTTGGCGTCTAACCGTGTGGATATCGTAGGGTGCAAAAAATTGGGTGAGCAAATCCTTAAAGTCGATTTCCGTCAGGACTCTGCAAACGTCAATTATTTCTGCAATTACTGCTAGTTGGACGCGTGCCTCTAAAAGCTTGATTGCCGAAAACTCGAACGACTTCCTCCGTTTACGAACCGAAAGGGAATGACCCACGAAACGATCTACAATTTGGCTGAATGCTTGTTCGACGTCGTCGCCCACTGATACAGGGATTGGTCTGAACCGGGACTTCGCCGAGAGGGTATGGATCGGACCCATAGTAATAAAGGGTCTTCGTGATTTCGTATGGGTA
>PLUE01000073.1 GCA_003164785.1 Gammaproteobacteria bacterium
AGATAGGCGCACATCATGGGAGTGGTGGTCAGCGAGATCACCATCGAGACGACAATGGTCGTCGAGAGCGTCACGGCGAATTCGCGGAAGAGACGGCCGACGATGCCGCCCATCAGGAGCAGCGGGATGAAGACGGCGATGAGCGAAATGCTGATGGTGAAGACCGTGGAACCGATCTCCTCGGCGCCTTTCAGGGCGGCGGCGAAGGGCTTCATGCCCTGCTCCAGGTGGCGCGTGATGTTCTCCATGACCACGATGGCATCGTCGACGACGAATCCCGACGAGATGGTCAGGGCCATCAGCGACAGGTTGTCGAGGCTGTAGTCGAACAGATACATCACGCCCAGCGTGCCGATCAGCGACACGGGCACCGCGACGGCGGGAACCAGCGCGGCGCGGCCGTTGCGCAGGAAGACGAACACGACGGCGACGACCAGCACCACGGAGATGAGCAGCGTCCTCTCGACGTCGGTGACCGAGGCGCGAATGGTGGTGGTGCGGTCGAGAACGACGGTGGTATCGATGCCTGAGGGGATGGACGCCTTGAGAAACGGCAGTTGACCGACGATGCGGTCGACCGTGCCGATGATGTTGGCGCCCGGCTGCCGGTAGATGATGACGAACACCGCCGGCTTGCCGTTCAAATAGCCGGCAGTGCGGACATTTTGCACCGAGTCGGTCACGTCCGCGACGTCGGACAAGCGAACCGCCGCGCCGTTGCTGTAACCGACCACCAGCGGTTTGTAGTCGGCCGCCGCCGAGATCTGGTCGTTGGCGATGATGTCCGCCGTCACGATGCCGTCGGAAATCTGGCCTTTGGCGAGGTCGGCGTTCTGCACCGACAGCACCTTCTGCACGTCAGCGAGCGTCAGGCCGTAGCCGGCGAGTTGCGTGGGATTCGCGTCGACCCGTACGGACGGCAGTGCGCTGCCGCCCGTGGTTACCTGCCCGACGCCCCGGATCTGCGACAATTTCTGCTCGATGACGGTGGACGCCTCGTCATACAGCTTGGCGGCTCCGTATTTGTCCGATGTCAGGGCGAGGATCATGATCGGCGCATCGGAGGGGTTGACCTTGCGGTAGGTCGGATTGGAGGGCAGGTTGGTGGGCAGGTAGCTGCGAGCCGCGTTGATGGCGGCCTCGACGTCGCGCGCCGCGCCGTCGATGTTGCGGCTGAGATCGAACTGGATCGTGATCGAGGTGCTGCCGAGCGCGCTCGCGGAGGTCATTTCGGTCACCCCCGCGATTTGCCCGAACTGCCGCTCGAGCGGCGTGGCGACCGAGGACGCCATGATGTTGGCGCTGGCTCCCGGGAATGTCGTACTGACCAGAATGGTCGGAAAGTCGACTTCCGGCAGCGGCGATATGGGCAGCACCTCGAATGCCAGCGCCCCGGCAAGCGCGATGGCCAACGTCAGCAGGATCGTGCCCACCGGCCGACGGATGAAGGACGCGGAGACGTTCATGCGGGTCCCGCCGGCTGGGCGCCGCCCGTGGCGGGCCGGTTGAACAAGCGCCGCAGCCGCTTGGCGGAGTTGTCGAAGAAGATGTAGATCACGGGCGTGGTGTAGAGGGTCAGTACCTGGCTCACCAGCAGTCCGCCCACGATGGTGATGCCGAGGGGCTTGCGCAACTCGGAGCCGAAGCCCGTGCCGAGCGCCAGCGGCAATCCGGACAGCAGCGCCGCCATCGTGGTCATCATGATGGGGCGGAAACGCAGCAGGCAGGCATCATAGATGGCGTCGGTCGCGTTCTTGCCGTGCTTGCGCTCACCCTCCAGCGCGAAGTCCACCATCATGATGCCGTTCTTCTTCACGATGCCGATCAGCAGGATGATGCCGATGATCGCCACCATGGTCAGCTGCTGGTGAAAGAGCATCAGCGACAGGAAGGCGCCGACTCCCGCCGACGGCAGCGTCGACAGGATGGTGATCGGATGGACGAAGCTCTCGTACAGAATGCCGAGCACCAGGTACACGGTAACCAGCGCCGCAAGAATGAGCAGCGGCACATTGGTGAGCGAGTTCGTGAACGAGGCGGCGGTGCCCTCGAAGCCGGCCTGCAGACTGGGGGGCATGTGCAGGTCTTTCTGCACCGCGTCGACGTCCGCGATGGCGCGGCCCAGCGCGGCATCGCCGGCGAGATCGAAGGACACGGTGACCGCCGGAAACTGACCCTGGTGGGTGATGGCCAGCCGTTCGGTCGTCTTCTCGAAATGCGCGAAGGCGCTGAGCGGCACGGCGCTGCTCGTCGCCGAGCTCGTGGCGCCGGCCGACGTGGCGCCCTTGCTGGAGGTGGCGGTGGACGCGGCCGCCGACAGCGCATTCGACGGCGGCGTCAGGGTATTGGCCGAGGGCGTGTATAGGGCGGAGGCCGTCAGCGCGTTCGATCCCGCCGCGGCCGATCCGGAGGCGGCGAACGACGAGAAGGGACTGACACCGGCCGCTCCCGAGGAAGCGTTGTATTGTATGTAGAGGTGATTCAGCATCTCCGGATCCTGCTGAAAGTGCGGGTCGGTCTCCAGCACGACGTGGTACTGGTTCACCTGCGTGTACATGGTGTTGATTTCGCGCTGGCCGAAGGCATCGTACAGCGTGTTGTCGATGGTCGACGGGGCGATGCCCAATCGCGACGCGGTGACCCGGTCGATCACGAGGGCTACGGCGAGGCCGCCGGCCTGCTGATCGGTCGCCACGTTTTCCAGCTCCGGCAAGCTCTTCAGCCGGTCGACGAAGCGGCCGGTCCAGCGGTTCAATTCCTCGGCATCGGGGTCTTCGAGGGTGTATTGGTACTGCGTGCGGCTCACCCGGTCGTCCACCGAGATGTCCTGCACCGGTTCCATGAAGAGCTGGATTCCCTGGATCCGGCCGATGCGCGAATCGAGCCTGCGGATCAGGTCCGCAGCGCTGATGTTGCGCTCATCGAGCGGCTTCAGGTTGATGGACATGCGGCCGCTGTTCAGCGTCGTATTCGTGCCGTCCGCACCGATGAACGAGGACAGGCTTGCCACCGCGGGGTCGGCGAGGAGGGCCCGCGTCAGTTCCAGCTGTTTCTCGGCCATGGCGGTCCTCGCGATCGTCGGCGATGCCTGCGAGATGCCTTGGATGACGCCCGTGTCCTGCGGCGGGAAGAATCCCTTGGGGATGATGGTGTAGAGGTACATCGTCAGCAGCAGCGTGGCCACGGCGACCAGCAAGGTCGCCCCCTGGTATCGAAGGACGAACTTGAGGGTGCGGCCATAGAACGCGATCATCCCGTCGAAAGCGCGCTCCGAGGCCTGGTACAGGCGGCCCTGCTGTTCCTTGGGCCGATATTTCAGGAGGCGCGCGCTCATCATGGGCGTGAGCGTCAGGGAGACCACCGCCGAGAGGACGATGGTGACGGCGAGCGTCACGGCAAATTCGCGGAACAAGCGCCCGACCACGTCGCCCATGAACAGCAGCGGAATCAGCACCGCGACGAGCGAGACGGACAGGGAGAGAATGGTGAAGCCGATCTGTTCCGCGCCTTTGAGCGCCGCGACCATGGGTGTGTCGCCCGC
This sequence comes from Gammaproteobacteria bacterium, assembly GCA_003164785.1. Taxonomy (GTDB): domain Bacteria; phylum Pseudomonadota; class Gammaproteobacteria; order Steroidobacterales; family Steroidobacteraceae; genus Bog-1198. The sequence goes on from PLUE01000073.1 coordinate 3,542, forward strand.
TTCGATGTAGCGTGAGATGTTCTCGATCATCACGATGGCATCGTCCACGACGAAGCCGGTGGAGATCGTCAGGGCCATCATCGACAGGTTGTCCAGGCTGTAACCGAGGATGTACATCGCGCCGAAGGTCCCCACCAGGGACAGCGGCACGGCCACGCTCGGGATGATCGTCGCCTTGAGGCTTCGCAGGAACAGGAAGATGACGAGCACGACCAGCGCGACCGACAGCAGCAGCTCGAATTCGACGTCCGAGACCGAGGCATTGATCGCGGTGGTCAGGTCGGTGAGGAAGGTGACGTGAATGCCGGTGGGCAGGTTGGCCTCGAGCTGCGGCACCAGTTGCTTGATGCTCTTGACCACGCTGATCGTGTTCGCCCCGGTCTGCCGCCGCACGTTGACGATCACCGCGGGGGTTTCGTTCATCCACGCCGCCTGATTGTTGTTCTCCACGCCGTTGACGACACGCGCAACGTCGCTGAGCATGACGGGTGCGCCGTTGCGGTAGGCAACGACCACGTCCCGGTAGTCCTCGCTGGTGGCCAGCTGGTCATTGGCGTCGATCTGCCAATCCTGGCTCGGTCCGTCGAAATTTCCCTTCGCGGCGTTGAGACTGGTGTTGGTGAGCGCCGTCCGCACGGCTTCCAGATCGATGCCGTAGGACGCGAGCGCCGTAGGGTTGACCTGAATGCGTACGGCGGGCTTCTGGCCCCCGCTGATGCTGACCAGGCCCACTCCGTTGAGCTGCGCGATCTTCGGCGAGAACCGCGTATCGACGAGGTCTTCCACCTGGAAGAGCGGCATCGAATCGGAGGTTATCGCCAGCGTGAGCACGGGAGCATCGGCCGGATTGGTCTTGCTGTAGACCGGCGGAGCGGGCAGCACCGAAGGCAGCAGGCTCTGCGCCGCGCTGATCGCGGCCTGCACCTCTTCCTCGGCGACGTCGAGGGCGACGCTGAGATTGAACCGCAGGACGATGACCGAGGTGCCCCCGGAGCTCGTCGATGTCATCTGGCTCAAACCCTGCAGCTCGCCGAACTGCCGCTCCAGCGGCGCGGTCACCGTCGTCGCCATGACGATGGGGCTCGCGCCCGGATAGAACGTCAGCACCTGAATGGTCGGATAGTCGACTTCGGGCAGCGCGGAGACGGGCAGTTGGGAATAGCCGACGATGCCGATCAGGAGAATGGCGGCCATCAGCAACGCGGTGGCGACCGGCCGCTGTATGAATGGACGCGACGGATTCAACGCGCGGCGCTCGAGCCCGCGCCGCGCCGCGCGGAGCGGTTCGACACGGCGACCGCGGCCTTGTCCTGCAACTTGTCGAAACTGCTCGTGGCCACGACCTCCCCCGGCTCCACGCCGTCCACCTGGGTGTTGCCGCCGTCCGTGACACCGGCCTTGATGCTGCGCTCGTGCGCCACGCCGCCCTGGATCACGTACACGAACGAGGCGCGGCCGTTCTGCTGAATCGCCGAGGATGGAATCAGAGACACGCCCCGCAGGGTATCGACCAGCAGTCGCGTGTTGACGAACTGGTTCGGAAAGAAGGCGCCATTTTTGTTGTCGAAGAGCGCGCGACCCTTCACCGTCCCGGTGGTGGTGTCGATCTGGTTGTCGAGGGTCAACAGCTCTCCGGTGGCGATCTTCTTCTGTGCCGTGCGATCGAAGGAATCCACCGCGAGCTTCGCTCCGGCTTGCAACCGCGCTTCGACCGCGGCCACGCTGTCCTCCGCGATGGTGAAGATCACGGTGATGGGCTTGAGCTGCGTGATGACGGCGAGCGTCACGGCGCCGCTGGATTGCACCACGTTGCCGGGGTCCACCAGCCGCAGGCCCACACGTCCGGCGATCGGCGCGGTGATGTGGCAGAAGTCGAGCTGGACCTGGTCGTATTGCAGGGTTCCCCGGTCGTTCATGACCGTGCCCTGGTCCTGCAGCACGAGCTTCTCCTGGTCTTGCAGGATCTGCTGGGCGATGGCATTGCGGGCCCAGGCGGCGCGGTAGCGCCCGAGGTCCATCACTGCCTGCGCAAGCAGATTCTCGTCTCTCGCCAAGGTCCCCTGCGCTTGCAGGAGCGTTGCGCGATAGGGACGCGGATCGATGTCCACGAGCGGATCGCCCTTCGCGACGGTTTGACCCTCCCGGTAATGCACGACGACGATCAGCCCCGTGACCTCGCTCGTGATCGACGCAGTGTAGACCGGCGTTACTGTACCGATCGAGTCAAGATAAACGCCGATGTCGCCCTTGAGGGCCGTCGCAGCGGTTACGGTGATCGCTGCCGGCTTGGCGCGCGCCAACGCGGCGGCTCGCTCCGCGTTTCGGCGGTGCAATACCAGCGCGTACGCAGCAATTGCCAAGACGAGCAGCAATAGGCTGCCCGAGACGATCCATAGAATCCTGTGCCGGGAAAACCACGGCACAGGACCCGTGAGCTGATGATCGGGCCCAATGATGGCGGGCTTGGTTATGTCCTCGGACAAGTACGGTTCCCATCAATGCAGCCAACCACGGAGAAGCCCATCAGGTTTGCTTTTTATCATTCGCGGCGTGAATCGGCTGTTAGGTATTCCCACCGTACGGTGCGGCTAACGCGTAGGTGTCGCGAAAACGCCGCAACCCCTCCCCCTCGCGCAACACGTGCACATTTTCCATTTCACTGAGCATGCCACGGTTTCGCCGAGTTTTTACTCACGCGTCCGAGCCTCGTAATCACAACTTCTTTCGCGTCCATGACAATCGACGTGTTATCGGGTCTTAAATGTGCGCCGCACTGCCCCACTTCCGGCCCATATCCGGTTATATACAGGTAGTTGTATAACTATACAAGTATCTATATACTAGTCAACGTGGAAGCTACACGTAAACCGCTGCAGTTTGTGGGTTCCAGCCATGATGATTTGAAGGCTTTCCCCGATGAGGCGCGGCGGGATGCCGGTTTCAATTTGGATTTTGTGCAGCGAGGCCTCGAACCGGAAAGCTGGAAGCCGATGAAAACTGTGGGTCCTGGCGTGAAAGAGATTCGTGTGCGGGACGCAACCGGCGCCTATCGCGTAATCTATTTGGCCATACGTTCGGAAGCGGTTTATGTGCTGCATTGCTTCCAAAAGAAAACCCAGAAGACTCGCAAGGCGGATGTCGAATTAGCTGCGCGCCGCTTCGCTCAGATAGGAGAGTAGAAACATGCGCAAACGCAATATTCAACATACGACGCCTGCCAATCGCAGTGTGTTCTATGACCTGGGGTTCGATGAGGCCGAAGCGCGAGTTCTCGCCATGCGTGCCGATCTTATGGCCGCCCTGCGCGAACACATCAAAGGGCGGGGCTGGACGCAAAGTAAGGCCGCTAAAGAACTCGGCATCACTCAGCCCCGTGTATCGGCACTGATGAAAGGTGCTTGGCGGGATTTCAGCGCGGACATGCTGCTGGTGTTGGCTTCCCGAGTGGGATTACAACCTACACTAAAGTTGGCCGCTTGATTACCTCAGGAGCTGCTGGCCACCGAGCTACAGTCCTACGGCACGGTGAGCAGTACGTGGAGCAGAACAGTTTTATTACACCGGCACAGCTACTCGCTTGAACGGCCTTACGACGCTTTATCGTCTGAAAATTGAGCCCATAAGTTCCGCTGAAAACGAGCGGCCCGTCGATCAATTGCACCGGCTGCGCATTGGCTGGCTTGGGTGCGGACGCGGTTCCACGTTTCAATGTGAGGAGTACTAGAGGATTGTCTGAGCGCGGTGGTCCGACAACACAGGAGGCATTTACTATCAGAATACCGTTGCGGCACGATACCTGATCGACCTGCTGGACCTATCGCAGTTGCCTCCGCGTGAACGCGTGGTCGAGGTGCGCGTCGAGGCTCCCAGCGACGTCGATGATATCGTAGTCCGGTTTGCCGACGGGCATCGCGACTGGCTGCAGGCCAAGTCTCGTCTTAAGTCGTCCGGTGACCCCTGGACTGGTCTTTGGGCTGATCTTGCTGCGCAGCGGGACAAGCCTGAATTCGGTTTGGAGGATCGGCTGGTTGTCGTTCTCGGAGAGTTCGATAATACAGCACGAACCCTTCGCGACTTATGCCAACGGACTTTTTCCATTCAGGATGCTAGCGAATGGAAGAGCCGTTTGACGAAAGCACAGTGCACGCTCCTAACCGCGATTGAGCGTGCGCTCGGTTCGTCGACTAACGTACTCGAGCTTCTGCGTCGCACGACGATCGACATAGCGCCGCTCGAGGAAATGGAGCGCACCTTCGAGCGCAGGCGCCTTGGAACGGCGCTCTCGGTGCCTGAGTCGTTCCTGTCCACACTTGCGCGACATAGCGGGTGGCGGCGCCCGACGGTGTGCGCTCTTCTTTGCCGCTCCGCTGCGTCAGCGTCTTTCGACAGAATTCAAGATTAAAGTGGCCGCGCCCGTCGAATGGGGACTATCCGCGTATCGTGAAACTGTCGAACGCCTTGCCCGCATTGAAATCCCCGGGACGAGTGTGTCTGGTCCTAGCAGCGAGCTCTTCGCGCGCGGGTCGTCGAGATTCCGCCCCTTGAGCGCAACGACGTTGTTCGCTTTGTTGACGTTCTCGGCAGCCGCGTGCCCGGCGTGGGCAGTCGGGAAATCCTGCGCCGGCTCGACGCTTATCCAGACCTGGCACGTTTGGCGCGGATTCCTCTGTTTCTCTCGATGCTAATTGCGTTGACGGGAACTCCAGGACAAATCCCCACCAGCCGAACCGATCTCATAGAGACGTACCTCAAGACGCTCTTTAGCCCCCATGAACACAAGGCGGGTGCTTCGGCCAACCTGAATGCTTCGACACTCCGGAATATGGCGGAAATCCTGGCATTCGAGCGGCTGGAGCGGCAGGAGATCGGCGCCACTGAGCGCGAGGTATTAGCTAGAGCGAAGACCAGTAAACTCGGCGCCATCTCCGGGCGCGACGCCGAGCTGTCGATATCTCCTAGAGCTATGACCGTCCTACTTCGAAACCGATTTCTTGAACATGCGGTCGATCTTTTCGTTGATTGCCTCGATGGCCTGTTGATTCTTGTTCGCCGTTGACTTCGCCGAATCGGCAGTGCTTTGTGCGGCCTTGGCCGTTGCCGCTGCAGAATGCGCAGTGCTCAGGGCACCTTGTGCGCCGCTCTCCGCGCTTGCCGTCTGCGGCGGAATTTTGCTCAATTGAGCCTTCAGATCATCGAGTTGCGCCTGAACGGGCTTCAAGTCGGTGCAGCCCGATGCGAAGAGTACGCAGAGCGTCGCCGCACCGATGGTGAGAATCGGGCTTCTATAAATCACTCCTAGTTTTTCGTTTGCTCGTTGTCCGGCACAGTCACTGGTGCGCCGAAATCACTCATGATCGAACCGCGGGATACCTTGGTCGCTCGTTGATGATGGGGTGGCGTATGTGTCGACGGGCACGTCATAGATCCGACAGCGGCCGGTCAGCGGCCTGCTCGTCCTGTAAATGAAGTCCGTCGATGAGTTTGCCGAGATCTCTCATGAGCGACTGCAGGGTCGCCTCCGAAAGACCGAGCAGGGCCTCAGGAATCAAACCCTCCGCGGGACCTGGCGCATCTTTGAGAACCTTAAGCGCAGCCTTCGTAATCGTCAGACCCACACGACGCTGATCCTGCTCCGACCGCGCCTTGACGACATATCCCCGCGTCACGAGCTTCTCGACCAACTGGCTGCAGGTTGTTTGATGGATCGACAGGCGATGGGCTAAATCGGATACGCCGATTCCGGGTGCCACCCGCAACTCGTGCAGCATCCATAATTGCGACCCGGACACTCCGCACGTCTCCTCTATTTGCCGGAAATGGTGCCGTACGGAGCCATAAATCAGCCGAAATTGCTTCAGCACATCGAGCGTCAGCTGTTTATGCCGCTGCCCGTCCAATTGGGACGCGACTGCTCTGCGCTCCGTGGCGTTTCGCAAGCTTTACTTCCGTATGGGATCCAGTCGTGTAAATATAATGGATGCCATTGTATCTGTACATAGAAATCCTCGGATAAAGTGACGAGATTGCAGTCTGGCGTGAGGCTGAACTTACATTCATCGGGATGCGAATCGGCCGGCGATTGAGACAGCGCCTGGATGGTCGTTGTCTCGGGCACTCCTGCGAGAATCGATGAGTAGCGCCCAGAATATGCCCGCGACTGAAAACGCTCCTAGAACTGTGCAGAGGCTGCGACGCTGGCTGCGGCCGGGCCCATGGCTGCGGGGGCTTGTCTTCTGGGGCGGCGCCGTGGCCACGGGAGCGACCGCGGTCGCCTTCGCGCGCGGCAGCG
>PLUE01000056.1 GCA_003164785.1 Gammaproteobacteria bacterium
AATTCCTTGACTAGTCATTGCAAGTCAGTAGTGTCCGGACGTTAATTGTATAGATTCAGTTGGTTAGAGAAATCGATGTCATTTTGCTCAGCTCCGACGGCTGCAAGCGGCGTGTTTAACGGCGTTTTCTCAAACATGGTCAAGCTCAAAATCTGTAGCATTTCGTAGAGGCTCGCTGAGATGTTCAGACGTTTTTTGACGATCGCCACCAACACATACACCGACACGGACGCTGTCAATATAGTTGTCGCATAAATTGATTTTCTTACGCAGCCTTTTTGAGTGTCGTTGTCGCCGTGGTGTTTGATTCTCCTTTTGTTTCGATTTTGTCGGGATTCAGATAGACGATATCTACTCGCCGCCAGTTTCTGGTGGTGCGGGTCCAGCGCCGCGGATTCTTCGCTCGAGCGATGGCGTACAAGGCGCTACGGCGGCCCAGGATCGATTGGTCGAGCCCGGCATGGCGCGCTGTGACGGGGTGACGAAGCGGATCGCGCTATGGCGGTGCTCGTGGCTGTGCCACTGGATCAGAGTGGTTGCCCACGTCCGGGCGGCCGCGATGTCCGCAAACGGGTGCAGGGGTACGCGGGACGATACTTGAGCGTTTTAAACAAGGACTCCGAGTAGGGATTGTCGTTGCTGACGGCCGGACGACTCAACGATGCCATGACGCCCAGCTTTTGCAGCGTCGCCAACATCGTGGCACCCTTCATCGAGCCACCGTTGTCGGCAGATACGTGATGTCCCAAGAAAACAGCTGGTCTGGTTCGGTCGCGCACACCGCCCGCGGTTTGCTGCGCTTGTGGGCCACACGTTCCGAGCGCCGGTGGGCCAACTGGTTCTCTGCCCTCAACACGCGGTAGAAGGTCGACTCGGAACCGACATAGCGCTGCTGATTGGCCAGCCGCGGCACGATCTGGCTCGGCGGCAGATGCCCGAACTTGCCCCCCCGCATTGCCTCAGTAAAAATGTTACCGGGTGGGCTAGTTGCCTCAGGTGAGATGTTACCGGCGACTGCGCCTGTCACCATGGTGCCTCCACTAATTTGGAGGGGATATCGTGACCAAGATGACGCACGCGGCGCGGGTAGAACTGACCAACGAAGTCCGTAAGCGCTATTGCGCGGCGGCCGGCGCCGAGAAGCGCAAGATCCTCGACGAGTTCATTGCCGTCACCGGCTATCACCATAAGTCTGCGATTCGCGCGCTGAACGCCGAACCAATCACCAAAAAGCGACAGACCCGCGCCCGACCTTCGCTCTACGACGAGGCGGTACAGGCTGCTCTGATCGTGCTCTGGGAGGCCTCCGACAGGGTATGCGGCAAGCGGCGGCGGGCACTGCTGCCGATTCTGTTGCCAGCCCTGGAGCGCAATGGGCATTTGCATCTTCTTGCGCCGATGCGCCAAATGATCCTGGCTATGAGCGCCTCGACAATCGACCGATTGCTGCGAGTGCCACGCAGCGCGACTCATTTGAAGAAGCGTCGCCGCGCGATGCCTGAGGCGCGCCGACGTGTGCCGGTACGCACCTTCGCGGACTGGAACGAGCCGCCGCCGGGAAGCATGGAGATGGACTGTGTCGCGCATTGCGGGGACGCCAACCGCGGCAGCTACGTCAACAGTTTGGTCCTGACCGACATCGCGAGCGGTTGGACGGAGGCGGCGCCCCTGGTGGTTCGAGAGAGCGGCCTCCTCGTTGAGACGCTCGAACGTGTTCGCCTGGGATTGCCCTTCGCGCTTCGTGCGTTGGATGTCGATAACGGCAGCGAGTTTGTGAACGAGTCCTTGATCAACTACTGTCTCAGCCATGGGATCGAACTCACTCGCTCTCGGCCCTACCGCAAGAACGATCAAGCCTGGATCGAGCAAAAATACGGTGCGGTCGTGCGCAAGCTGCTGGGTTACCGTCGTTTCCAAGGTATTGTTGCTGCCCAGGCCATCACGCGACTGTACGGCACGTCGCGTCTGTTCGTGAACTTCTTCCAACCCTCCTTCAAGCTCGCGGAGAAGCACCGTGAAGGCGCTCACGTGTCCAAGCGCTACCATCCACCACAAACTCCCTGCGAACGGCTGCTGCAGGCTGAGAGCCTTCCGGACGCCGCCAAAGCCAAGCTGCGCGAGGTGGCCAGCGCCTTGGATCCCCTGAAGCTTCTGGAAGAGATACGTGCTGTTCAGGCGCACCTGGCAATGCTCGCCGATGGCGAAACGCCTCCCAGCGTCATGGCCGAACCACCGGATCTCTCGGCCTTTATCTCCGGTCTTTCGAGCGCTTGGCGGGCCGGCGAGATCCGTCCAACGTTTTCCGTCGACGCCAAACCGCGCTACTTGCGCAGTCTGCAAGCTGTCGCGCACGAGCGTTCGAAGAACGTCGCGGCGAAGGCGGTTGTTACGCAGCCAGTTGCGCCGACTCCGCCGGCTATGACCGCGGAAAAGACACCAGAACGACCGCAGCTGATCTATGCCGAACCGGGTACGCCTGCATTTCACGCGCTGACGATGGTTTGGCCACTGGTTTGTCGCCGCCTCGAGGGATTTCCGAACATCACTTCCACGCAACTGTTCGAGGAGCTCTGCATTCAGTTCCCGGGACGCTTTCACGCATGGCAGGTGAGACGCCTGATGAAGCGCGTGAAAGTCTGGCGTCAGGATGCGCGTGCTCGAGGTGTCGTGATCGGCCGGCTCAAACAGCGCCGCGTAAGCACAAAACCGCGGGGACGCGGCCCGGGCCCTCAGCGCTTCGTGGATCACTGGCCGGAGATGCTTCAATGCCTGGAAGAGCGGCCGGATCTGACGGCTGCAGAGTTCCTCACAGAATTCCAAGCGCGTTATCCTGGATTTTATCGCGCCAGTCATCTGCGTACTTTGCGGCGTCGTGTGCAGGTTTGGCGCCGCCAAGCCATTCAGCGGCTGATCAGCAAGATGAAGGACCATACCCAAGACGTCGGCTCCGGAGCGACAGCGTGATGACCATGACAAACTCAAGCCCGGCTTCTGCCGCCTTCGGCGTCAGACTGCGCTTCGTCTTGTAATTCGAAAGAGCTCGCAGATCCCAAATGATCGAGCTCTGCGGGTAACATCCCTGGTGAGGCATCCGATAACAAAATTACGTGAGGCAATATGGGGGTACTGGGCCGATCGCGGAGCCTCGAGATGAGGCCAACTGGACCGTGCTGTTCGTACCGCCGCACCATGCGGCGAACCTGACGCGTCGTCAAACCGAGTCGTGCAGCGACGGCGTGCTGCTTGTATTGACCGTCGATAAGCCCTTGAATACATTTAAGCCGATCCAGTTCGCGCATCGTCATTGTCACCTTTGGTGTGCGGATCATGACCAGCCCTCCAGAGCGTTCAGAACAGACTCGGAGAGTGGGCTCATAAACCCAAAAGCAGACATTTCTACTTAGCGGAAAGCGGACATGTCTATATAGCTATCACATCGTTAGAGAGTGGGCATCCGGCGCCCCTAGGGTGTGAACCCCAGAGGTTTCCGGATGCCCCTCGCCGAACCCGGCGTGCGCCTTTCGTTACGCACCGGGCTCTCCCTCGATGTTTACGCATAATGAGGACCGGGGTCCCAACCCGAGTTATAAGGCGCCACGCGGATTGATGACAACGGTACGGGGACCGTAGCGCCATCTCGCCAACGCAGCGCCCGTTGGCGCGGCTTGTGCCAACCGTACTGAGCAGCGAGTGCATCCATCCGAGAGCCTGGGTGCTTCTTGTGGAGCCAGCGTTTGATAGTCCACCAAAGATAGTTGTCTATCCCGGCGAACACACGTTTCGCTCCCCACGCGTGACGATAGAAGTTACCCCAGCCACGTAAGATTGGATTCACCCGTTTCAGTCGGCTCTCCAGCGTCTCGGTGATCGTGCTCCGATCGAAGATCAGTTCGATGCTCCGGCGCAGTCGTTGCGAACGGTCTTTTGGGATCACCAGGCGCGGTACTAAGGTCCGACGACTCGGATGCCGTCGCACGCGTAGGTGATGTCCGAGGAACCGCAGCGTGTTGGTCACCGGGGTGACCAACGTCTTTTCCGGCGAGAGTGTCAGACCCATTTGGGCACTGAGCATTTCCGCCAAGGCAGACTTTTCCTGCTCGGCCAGTAACCGACTTCTTTCAGGGTCATTATCAGGCGAGGCCACCAAGATGACGAAGTCGTCGGCATAGCGGATGGGCATAAAGACGGGAAGGCCGCGACGTCGGTCGCTTGCACGGTTCATGAACGCGCGTCGAGTAATCAACGTCGGATCGGTCAGAGGTCGAGTAGGGCGCCCGCGCTTGGAACCAGAGGTTCCTCCACGCGGCCACACCTGTCGCTCGTACCGTTCGTCGATGATGCTCAAGGCCACGTTGCTAAGTAAGGGCGACAGGATTCCACCCTGAGGACTTCCGCTATCGCTGCGGATGAACTGTGCTTCGCTCATGACGCCCGCCTTCAGGAACGCAAGGACCAATCGATTGAGCTTACCGTCGCCGATGCGTCGGCGTATTCGCACCATCAAGGGATGGTGCTCGATGTGGTCAAAGCAACCTTTGATATCGCCTTCTATTGCCCACTGGAACGGCGGCGTTTCGGCCGACTTCCAGCGCTTCATTCCGCGCGGGAGCAAAAGCGTTTTTAAATGCGCCAATGCACCCCGCACGGAACGACCCGGTCTGAAGCCATACGAAGTAGGGTAGAACCCTGCTTCGAAGATCGGCTCCATGATCTGCTTCATTGCAGCTTGGACCACCCGGTCCTTCACGGTGGGAATGCCGAGCGGCCGAAAGACGCCCGGTTTACCAGCTTTGGGGATCAGAACACGCCGCACCGGACTCGGGTGAAACGACCCGCTCCGAAGTTCCTCGCGGATCGCGACGATAAATTCTTCTGCTCCTTCTTGCACGATTCTTCGCACCGTGATCCGGTCTATTCCCGCAGTTCGCGCCCCGCGATTTCGCGACACACGATTGAAGGCGATCCGAAGATTTCGTGGGTCGGTTACAAGACCCCACAACTCTTCGAACCGATAGTCCGGATTTTCTTGACTACGCGCATACAGCTTGCGTTGCACGCTCTGGAGCCACAGACGATCGTCCGCAGATACGATATACATCGTTTACCCCAGCGACCGCGCCGCTGTACTCATCGACTGTCCCCCTTCGCCCTGTACGCGGCTTTCCCGCGCTCCGACTACTACGAGGACTCTGCCCCTACGTTGAGACATCGCCGGGCTTGGCGGCTTGCCGGTTGTTTTCGTTCCGGCGCTCAACTGCAGGTTCCCGTGTTCCCAAGGAGAACCCTGGGTGCTGTAGGTGGTCAGCTTTATCCCTGGCAGTTCTGATCGCGCTCGATTCGGGACACGAACACGACACACCGGATATTCCGGTGTACGAGACCATTCGAAGCAGACAATCCCGATCACGCTGCTAGCTCCACTCATCGTGGTTTATTCTCCATACAGAGACGTCCGACGCTGACTTCAACTGCGCGCCAATAGACGCGCGTGCTTCACCTTGGCACCTGTGGTAGCTTGCCAATCAGAGATTGCATCTTTGCTTGCAAGCACTTAACGCCGTTCGGCTTTTGTAGCTCGTCGTTCCAACCTCGACGAGGTTCACGGCGCCCTTACTGGCTCAACCCGACTTGAGCCGTGAGAAGTCCTTAGCTTCTCGGTCCTCCTTGCGCTTCACGGCGCACACTTCGCATAATATACATTATGGTAAATAATGAAGCATATGCCTTTCGCTCACATTCGATATTTCAGCGTCCGCTGAAACTCGGTTATTCCGTGTAATTCTCACGCGATTCCACTAAATGTGGTATTTTCAGCAGATGCTGAAAGTGCCCATTTCTCCGGCGGTCTCAGAGCAGCAACTCGAGAAAACGGCCCAAGCTCGCCTTCTCGACGTGCTCGGCGGTATCCCATTCGTGACTCTCGCCCCACCGGGATTGGAGGCACCGAATCCGGCTCTAGCAGCTGACTTCACAGTATCGCTTGAGGCGGCGGGCGCTCAGTGGACCTTGGTCTGTAAGGTTAAACGCCTCGGTCAACCAAGGCATGTTCGTGAAGCCGTATACCAACTACGGCATCAGTTGATTTCGATGCGGAACCCGAGAGTTTATGGCATTTTTATCGCGCCGTATTTGTCCGAAGAATCCATCGCCGTGCTTCGTGAAGAGTCATTCGGGTATCTGGATTTTGCAGGGAATTGCTGTCTGTCATTCGGCTCCGTATTCATCGAACGGCGTGGCGCACCCAATCCCTCCGTTCGCCGCCGGGCATTGCGCGAAATCTTCGCGCCGAAGGCCTCGCGTGTCCTACGCGTTCTTCTAACAGATCCCGATCGTCCGTGGCGTGTGACCAATCTCGCGCAGTCTGCCGGCGTCAGCCTCGGACAAGCGAGCAATGTGCGGCGGGCGCTCCTTGACCGAGAATGGGCGCAAGCGGACGCCTCGGGCGTTCGCCTGAAGAGTCCGATCGCGATTCTCGACGCGTGGCGCCGCGAGTACAAAGCGCCCGATTTCCATGTAATTCACTACCACACGCTGTTGCATGGCGAGCCGCTCGACAGTGCCATTCGCGCCGCGTTCGCGACGCCTGCCGCCGATCAGCACTTGTTGCTCTCCTCGTTTTCCGCCGCGCGCTGGCTCGCGCCGTTCGCCCGCGTCTCAGGCCAGTTCTTCTACGCCGACAGGATGGGCGACACGCTTCTAAGGACTGCCCTAAAACTCGAACCCGCTCCTCGAGGCGCCAACATTATCGTCACTCATCCGAAGGACGACGGCGTATTCATCGATCGTCGGCAGCCCGCGCAAGGCCTCTGGACGACCGGACCCGTGCAGACGTATCTCGACCTCGCGATCGCCGGTGAGCGTGGCCGAGAGGCCGCCGATCATCTTCGACGCGAGACACTGGACGCGGTATGGCACAACCTCCCGTAGTTGAGCCCAGCCGGGCGGCTGACGGACGATCCCGGTGTGCACGCCATGCACGCTGTTTTGATCGAACTTGGACAGATTCTAGGCCCGTTTCGCGATGCCATCGTGGTCGTCGGCGGTGCAGTTCCGTACCTCATGCTGCGCGATGCAGATCCCGCCCATATTGGCACGCTCGATATCGATCTTGACCTCAACCCCGACCGACTGGCCGACGGAGCGTACGCCGACTTAGTGGAGACGCTGGAGCGCGCGGGTTATGAGCGAGATGTTGATGACCTTAAGCCATTCCAGCTTCGCAGAACGGTGGATCCGCGGGACGGCGGCATGCCGATTCTGGTGCTCCTGGATCTGCTTATGCCACGCAATGCCAAGACGACGTCGAACCGACCGCCACTCGTGGCCGGCCTTCGGGTCCAGGGTGCCGACGGCGGCGAGATTGCCCTGACGAGCAACGTGCGTCTGCCGATCGAAGGCGTGATGCCGGACGGGCGACCCAACTGCGTCGAGCTACTGGTCGCCTCGATATCTGCGCTGCTCGTCATGAAGGGCTATGCACTAGACGGGCGCGACAAGGCGAAGGATGCCTATGACATCTATTTCTGCGTTCGGAGTTTTCCTGGTGGGCCCGAAGCCCTGGCTGCGCAAGGCGCGCCTCTACTGACGGACCCTGTCGCCCGCGACGGATTCATGAAGATTGCGGCTAAGTTTCGTTCGGACGACGACTACGGACCCCATACCGTCAGCCGATTTCTCGGCGAATCGGGCGGGTTCGACGACATGACTGTCGATCAACTGCGCACAGATGCGTTCCGACAGGTTCGTGCTTGGCTCCACGCGCTGGGTTTAGCATGACAGCGTCCAATGCGACGACTCATTGCCCCGAAAAAATCGTAGACTTCCCTTCGTGTGCGGATGATAGCGAATTGGACAGTCCGTAGGCAAAGTACAGTTTGGCCGCCGAAAAGGTCACATCGGTCTCGCGCAGGCCAATGCGCCCCTGCCCGCAGAACTGGGAGATATACCGGGGCGTCGAATGCACGTGCATGACGCCCTTCGGGTAGCCCGTGGTCCCAGAGGAGTACAGCCAGTAGGCTACCTCATCGGGGCTGGTCCGTGCGGCCGGCGCGGGTGCGGCGGCGGCCAGCAGTTCGTTGAAATTTGGTAATGCCGTGGGGCCCGGTCCGGCCACAAGGATGGCCCTGACCGAATTGAGGCTCCGGGCAGCTTCCTCAATGACGGGCAGCAGGAGCGGGGAGACCACCACCACCCGGGCCCTGGAGTCCTCGAGCATGAAGCGGTACTGGTCCGCCATCAGCCGGGTATTGAGGAGCACCGGAACGATGCCGACACGGACGGCACCCCAGAACAGGATCGGGAATTCGACCGAATCGAACAGCACGAGGGCGATGCGGTTCTCGGGCTGAACGCCGAACGGGCTGAGCACGCTACCCACGCGGGCAGAGGCTTCCAGCAGCTCGGAATAGGTCAGCGACCGCTGCGGGTCACACACTGCTAGCTTCGGGCCGCGCCCCTCTGCCACATTCCGGTCCAGAAAATCAACGGCGGCGTTAATAAGTGTTGCTGGCGGCCATTGTCCCTACCGACGACCAAGTGCAATTGCCCATGCCATTTAAAGTGACCCCCGCAAAATCAAGCCCCCAGCAGCCCATCGCCGAGGTTCCCGCTAGTGCAGTGCCGCTCAGGCACGTGCTCGGTTGGGGCTGGCTTTCGCTAGGAGTCTGCGCGGCAGACGGATTGCAAAGCAGCGCGTGTCTGATTGAAATGACTTTCTCGGGCCGCTCGGGCCGCTCGGGCCGCTCGGGCGGACGGCAAGCGGCGGTTTCGCGCGGTTGCCCTGGGGCACGGTCTGAGCGATGCGGCTGAGGTGGTTGCTGGCCAGTTTTGCATCGTTCAGACGGCCATCGTGGCCATGCGCCGCATGTTCAGCGCCGCACACACGAGCTTGAACTCGCAGCGCACCTTCTCGACCCCGCGCAAGCTGAACTGGCGGAACCCCAGCACCTGTTTGATCCACGCGTTGACCGGCTCGACGATCGCCTTGCGCCGCCGGTAACGGCTGCGAGCGGCGGGGCTGTCGAGTTTGATGGCCATCGCCATGGTATGCGGCAGCCTGCCCGCATCGAGACTCACGCGCCGCTTGCCCTCCCGACCCAGGGCGACGATCAACTCCGTCGCCGGTGCAGACTCGGCCAGCTCGGCGAACGCCGCTTCGTTGCGGTAGCCCGCATCGGCCAACACCACCGCAGCGGGCGCACCCGTGTTGCGGTTGATCGCGGTGATCATCGGCGCTAACTCGCCCGAGTCGTTGGCGCGCTGGGTCAACTCAGCCACGATAATGATTTGCGCGTGGGCATCGACCGCGGTCTGGCCGTTGTAGCACTGCTCAAAACCAGCGCTGCTCTTCATGATCCGGCTGTCAGGGTCAGTAAAATTATCCTGCGCCTTCGGTAGCGGTTCGCCGAAGGGGCGCTGAAAGGCAGGTCCGGGCTTGCGCGGGCCGCCACCGGCCCCCGTGTCATCGTCATCGGGCTTGCGCCCGCGCGCCGCATCCGCCTCGCGCTGGCGCTGCTGCAGCCGCGCTTGCGCCGCTCGGATCACCGCCAGACGCTGCTCGCGTCGCCCGATCTCGGCGGGAAGATCCAACTCCGGTTCATTCGCTTCGGCTTGATCGGCTTGCGCTGCTCGCCCCAATAGCGCCTTGATCTGGCTCTGCAGCTCCACCTCGCTCGCCTGCATCCGCTGGTAGCTCATCGCCTTGTGCTTGCTCGCATTGGCCTTCAGCTTCGTGCCGTCCACCGCGATCATGCCCAACCGCACCAGGCCGCACTCGCGCGCTAACTTCACCACCTGCACGAACAGCGCCGCCAGTTCCTGCAGGTGCAGCGCCCGAAAGTCGCAAATCGTGCGGTGCTTCGGAAAATTACCCGCCGCCAACAGCCGAAACGCCACGTCCTCGTGCAGCTTCTTGGCAATCTTGCGCGAGGAGAACACCCCCGTCGCGTACCCATACACCAGTACCTTCACCATCATCGCCGGGTGAAACGGCTGGTTGCGCGCTCCGCCCCCCTCATAGCGCTCATAGAAGGCTTGCAGATCCAGCGCGTCAATCGTCTCGCTGATGTAATGCGCCAGGTGATCCTCCGGCAGCCACTCTTGCAGCGAGTGGGGCAGCAGCAGGTCCTGGGTCGGTTCGTACGGCAAATAGCTGGTCGGCATCCCCCAATTTTACAGCCATAATCAGCTCCCAAGCCCTCATCTTCTCCTCGAAATAGCTGGCTTCTGCCGCGCAGACTCCTAGGCACGGCGTGTCACGCGGGGCGGCCTCCCGCAGGGTGGCGATGGTGATCGAGCCGACCGTCGCGCGGCACCCATCATTGCCCAGGATGCTTTCCATCACCGCTTTTGGCACGAATATAGGGAAATCTGCCTGCCAGTCAATTAACCAACAATTCCATTTTCAACGGGCTACGGAATGTCGAGGACGGCATCCACGACAGTTGCTCGTGGGCGCGCGCGTAATCCGGAATCACTTTGTGGAATTCCTCGAAAGCAATTTTTGTCGCGATGCGCGCGAACGCCGAACCGAGACAGGCGTGCACGCCGCCGCCGAAGCCGAGATGACCGCGCGGCTTGCGCCTGATGTCATAAGCATCCGGGTTCTGGAATTGGCGTTCGTCGCGATTACCTGAGCCGTATGCAAGGCAGACGAAATCCCCAGCGCGCATGGTCTGACCGTGCAGCGTCACATCCTTCTGCAGGCAGCGCCGAAAGCGCTGTGCGGAGGTATTGAAGCGCAGTGATTCTTCGATGGCGTCGGGTAGTAGCGCAGGATTTTCCGCCACCGCGCGCCGTGCCTCGCCGTGGTCGGCCATGTTAAGCGCAAACATGCTCATGAAACCGCCGAGCGATTCGATACCGGCCATGATTAACGTGGTCGTGGTGAGTAGCACCTCTCGTTCATCAAGCCGATCGCCGTCGATTTCGGCCGTACTGAAGTGAGAAATCAAATCGTTCTGTGGGTTCTCACGCCGTTGCGCAATCACCCTGGCCGCATAATCCTGCATCCAGTTGTAGGCTGCGATGTGTTCCGTTCCTTTGGCGCGCGTAAGCGGATCGCTCTGCACCATCAACACCGCCTTGTCGCGCACTGTTTGCTCGTCGCCGAGGGGCAAGCCGAGCGCCGCGAAGAGCACGCGTACCGTAAACTTGGACGAAAACTCTGTGATGAAGTCGAATCGCCGATTGCCACGCAATTGTTCTGCTGCGGTTCGCGCAATATTGCCAATCGGTTCCATCATGCCTTCCAGATTGCGCTTCATGAACGCGTGCTGGATCAACCCCCGCAATCGATCGTGACGCGGGGGGTCGGTCGTACCCAGCGTCGCTCCGGCGCGGTTTGGCAGTTCGGTCATCAGGTTGCCCTTCGCTGACGAATACGTCTTCCAGTCAAGGCCTGCCGAGAAAATATCCGCATAACGAGAAAGCATCCAAGTCTGGGCGTCCGAACTCCAGAAGCAGGGATATTCATCCCGCAGCACTTTGTAGGCGGGAAATGGGTCGGCGTCGACCGACGGAGAATAGGGGTCGAAACTGAACATAGCAACGGACTCCATTGGTAAGTTTTTCACGATCCGCTTACGGTACCCACGGATCGCATATTAAGTCTCGAATACCGCTGTGTTGTGTGCGAAGGACAGTATAAACTTGCACTTTTCCGACGATCCTGCCGTCGAGGGAACATGAACCGCCACTCGCGTCGCTCATCGATTCCGGCGTTCGCCTTGTATGGTGAGCTAAAGCGGCCGATGCTTGACTCGCTGCACACCGAGCCGATTCAGTCACGCAGTCGGTTGCATCACTGGGAGATTGCCCCTCATACCCACCACGGCCTGCATCAGATTCTCTGGGTGGCATCGGGACCCGCCGAGATTTTCTTGGACGACACGCGTGAGGAATGCCAGGGACCAGTAGCGATCGTCGTCCCACCGAACACTGTGCACGCATTTAGGTTTTCGCGCGAAACTGACGGGCACGTGCTGACGTTCAACCCGCGGGCAATTATCGAGGGTGAGGGCGCGGCTGCGGGTGAATCGCTGCGCACATTGTTCGCCGCGCCCCGCGTGCTGCACTTCGATCCCGGCACCCGCGCAACTAGAGGAGTCGCTGGACTGTTGATTGATCTTGCCGAGGAGTTCGCCTCGCCCGACGCTGTGGGATCACCCGTTACGCTATGGCTCGCCCGAGCCCTGCTTTGGCGCCTGGCGCGGTACGGATGGCGTCAGGTGCGGGACGTAGGATGCGGTGGACATTCGGTGTTCACGCGCTTCGTGGTGTTAGTTGAGGCTCATTACCGCCATCACTGGCCGGTTTCGCGATATGCGAATTGTTTGGGATTGACGCCCGAACGGTTGAATCGGCTGACGCGCGCGGAAACCGGCCAGGGCGCGCTGGATCTGATCCAGGAGAGGCTTACTCGTGAGGCCTGTCGGCGACTGACCTACATCGCAGCGCCGATTTCCAAGCTGGCATTCGAACTCGGCTTCAAGGACCCAGCCTACTTTTGCCGATTCTTCAAACGCCGGACCGGGCTAAGTCCGCGCGAACACCGCCGCCAAACATCATTGTCAGACCGAGTTCGAACGTGACATCCTCCGCGATCGGGTGAAGGCTGGCATCGTCCAGGCGCGCAAGGAAGGCCGACCCCACGGCCGACCCCCGACTGTGCGTCAGCATGCGGCCGAGATCAAAGTGCTGTTCGCCCGCGGCGTTAGCAAGCGGCAAATCGCAGCTCGCCTCAGCATCAGCCGCGCATCGGTACGCCGGATGCTTCCGATACTCCGCGGCGCGTCGCAAGGTCGACGTCGGCGCGCTCAAGCTTAGCGCGCCAACTTTTTGGTCTCTCGAAGCTACAGACAATAGAGGTTTTTGCCCGGTGAAACCATTTGCTCTTTGGTATGCACTGATGATCGGGCTGACTGGGTGCGCTGGTTCAGCTGCGGATCGAGATAAACTCGCCGCTCAAGGATTGACCAAGGAAAGCGCTCCCGTTAAAGCGGCAGCAGAGATCATCATCACCGCGCCGGAAGCCAAGGTCTGGAACCTTCTGACGGACATCAAGGACTGGCCTAAATGGCAGCCTGAGATTTCCAAATCATCGATCCAAAGCGATCCCGCAATAGGTAGCCAATTTTCTTCGTCTACCGGTGGAATGGACATCCACTCAACCATACAGCTTCTCGATCCCAAAAGAGCGATCTGCTGGACGGGGCGCGTGTGGCACATCCATGCTATTCACTGTTGGACATTGAGCGCGTTACCCGACGGCCGGATCTTAGTGAAGACACGGGAATCAATGGATGGCTGGCTGATATCCCGTTTTTATTCATCACGCGAACTGCTTGAGAGCGATAAGCGCTGGTTGGCGCGACTCAAACAGGCTGCGGAGACCTGACAAATTGATTTTTTGCGGTTTTTAGTCAAAAACCCCCATCATGATGACAACCCCTGGTCCAGCTCGCAGCGGGCGCGATCGCGTAACGCCGCCCGCTCGCATCCTGGTGTCTGCGACTGACGTACGAAAACAACAAGAAGGCGCGAACCTCGCCTCCGCCGACGTCCGGAATTGGCGCAGGAGATCGTTGCTAGAGACGTGTAGCCGCATTTTTAGAACTCGCGAGTGCCATTACCAGAAATGCGGGCGGTTGTTCTCCTAAGCCCTTGATCTTGTTTTGCTCCTACCACGATTCTTTGCAACGAGCCAGCGGCGCGAGGCCGGTCGCCGAAAGATGCAGCCGTTCCAGCGATGCGATAAATTTTCACTCTGTGAAAAGCTGTCAAGAAGTGATTCCTTCGCCGTATGTTTTGACGCAACATTCATATGATATGTATCCGATGCGAGCGAAGCATGCAGCACGAGCTGCATAAAACATCATAAGAGAATAGGCATCGTGGATTCGAACGGGGGCGACCGTGACAATAACAAGATCCATGCGGGTTGCGAGGAGGGCAGGCGATTTCCCTGCCCTCCTCGGGAACGACGCCGCGCCAGGCGATTGACAGCGCGGGCACGCGGGACGCGTTCGAACGTCTGACGGCGTCAGCGCCGAATGTGAATCTCGACGCCGGGCCGTCCTTTTCGGGGCTGAATTGGAGTGTGGGCTGTTGGACCAATACATAAATGTCGTCGACCCGATTTTAAAGGCCAGCAAAGGTCTTGGGGAATGGAATGACATCGTCGGCGAGGCCTTCCCCGGATGCGTCGTGGACGCCACGGAACGCCGGTTCGATGGTGAGCTCTGCTGCTGCCGGATCGACGAGATGAACCTGGTGCGTATTCGAGCGCAGCCTTCCATGGTCGGGCGCTGGCTCAACGGCGCGCCGCGACATAGTTCCGGCTCGGTTCTGCTCCATCTGCAGTCCGCGGGATGCAGCATCAATCGGCAGTGCGGGCGAAGCGCAATGGCAGATCCAGGCGAGGGAGTGCTGTGCGATCCCGATCATAGCTACACCGTAGAATTTCCGACCACCTATGAGATGTTCGTCGTCGAATTGCCCGCTAACAGCGTTCTCGCCCGCGAGCCCGGTTTCGATCTCGAGCGCTTCGCAGGCCAGAAGGTGGAGAACCGACGTTCGCAACTGCTGTTGGCTTTTCTGCGTACCGCGTGGTTGCAACGAGACTGCCTCGGAAACGATCCCGATTGGCGCGATTGCGTGAGCCGAACCGGTCTCGATCTCGCCATGCGCGCCATCAGCAAGGCGGGCGGGCATGAGGCGGTCGGCGCGTGTGCGGAACTGCGCCGCGCCGTGATCGAGTATATCCGCCGGAATCTCGTGGATTCCGAATTGAGAACTTCATCGATCGCGTGTGCGCTGAATGTCAGCTCTCGCTCAGTTCAAAAAGTGTTCGAAGGTCGTGCCACCACGACGAGTGGTTTCATTCTCCAACAAAGGCTGGCGCGCGCCAGCGAGCGTTTGATTCGCGAGCCGGGACGGCTATCGATTACCAAACTCGCGTATGATTGCGGCTTCTCTGACTCGGCATATTTCTCCCGCTGCTTCAGCCGCCATTTTGGTATCGCCCCGCGAGACTATCGCCGCCTTGGGCCCGCACCGGCTGCCCGTCTGTCATGAATTCCTAATTCTCCAACTTCGCGGCCGACCTATCAAAGAAGTTTTGACACCCCCTGATACCCCTGCTGACAACGCTGCATATCCATAAGTCGGCGTTTGTGGCGTTAGCGGGGAAACGACCATAACTGCAGCCATCACTCAATCTTATGTCGGCAGGAACCTCCCAGACAGGGACGCCATCATCGATATTCCGGCCCTGCCTATACTTGCGCGCACCCAGAGAAAAAAACCATCCAAGGAGACCGCAATGAATGATCAAATTCACCTTAATCGCGTCCGCGATCCCGGGTTATCGCGACGCGACTTGTTGAAGAGTTCCGTGGCCGCGCTTGTTGTTACGTCACTCGCGCGTCCGGTTTCCGCTTGGTCAAATGTCAGCTATGTGTTTGTCGGCGGTGCCTACGACACGACCGCGTCCGCCAACGGGATTTCCACCTATACCCAGGACCCCATAACAGGCGCCCTAACGTTCTTGGCTTTTACTCCCAACCCGAACAACCCGTCTTTTCTGGCCACCCATCGATCGAAGAATGTTCTTTACGCCGCTGATGAAGTTTATCCGAAGGCTGGAACCGTCAGTGCGTACCAGATTAACGCAGACGGGTCGTTAACCTTGCTCAATACGGTTAATTCTTCAAATTTCCCAGCGCCGGGTCCTGCGTACGTCAGCGTGCATCCCAGCGGGAAATACCTGCTGGCGGCGTCATGGGGGGGCGCTTATATCTCAGCTGTTCAAATCCTGTCGGATGGCTCGCTTGGTCTGCTCACTGACACCGTGCTACACACCGGCAATCTGGGCCCAAACCAAACTCAAGCTCACCCCCATATGATCAAGGCCGACCCTTCCGGAAAGTTCATCATCGTACAAGACCTCGGCCAGGATCGGACCTACGTCTATACGCTTGATCTGAGCACCGGGATTTTCCGTCCCGGCCCCGTACCGTTTGTGGCAGCGCAACCCGGAGCAGGTCCGCGGCATTTCGCTTTTCACCCGGATGGCACTCACATGTACTCGGTCAATGAAGTCGAGTCGATCATCAACGTGTACCTTTGGTCATCGCGGAACGGGACTCTGCGCCTCCAAAACACGCTCTCGACTCTACCGCATGGCTACGTGGCAGCTCATGGAGTGAACACGGCGGCCGAAATCGCAGTATCGAACGACGGCAATTTCGTGTATGGCTCCAACCGGAGCTTTGATAGTATAGTTGCATTCTCGACAACACGTTACGGGCTTGATTTGCGCGGTGCAGAGCCAAAATGGACGTGGACACGAGGGGAAACTCCACGCCAGTTCACCTTGTCTCCGGATGGCCGGTTCCTATATGCAAGTAATACAACGACGAACACCATAACCATTTTCAAGGTCGATACCGAGGATGGAGATCTGTATCCCACTAATGAATATGTAGGAGTTGCGTCCCCCGCCTGCATTCTCTTCCGCTAGAAACACGTCCGAGTGATATGCAATGTACACTTGCAATGACTAGTCAAGGAATT